>NZ_VOHS01000013.1 GCF_007896845.1 Chitinophaga pinensis
AAAGTTGGGATAATAGCATATATAGAAAATCGTGCTTATCTCTCAGGACGACCTATATTCATAAATTTAAAATAAACAGTTGTATAACCTTGCCACACAGTTAATCAGTAGTAGCTTCTCATACATCAGACACAAAAAGCAACAACCAAACCAGCATAATATATATGAAAATTTTAACACTCCTTTGTGCTTTAACTTTTGGGCTTACAGCATTTGGACAAACGCAGAAAACAAAAATTTTATTGATCGGAACTATCCATTTTGAAACCCCACATACAGATGAATTCGAATTAAAAGTAGACGATTTTCTTAGTGCAAAGCGACAGGGTGAATTAGAAGATTTAACGAATGTTCTATCTCAAACAAAAGCTACTAAAGTAATGATTGAACGGCCATTTGAAAATCAACATTCCAACGACAGTTTGTACAATTCATATTTAGCAGATCATTATAAATAACAGTTTCAGAAAGAGAACAAATTGGGTTTAGGCTAGCTAAAAAATTAAACTTAAATCATGTAAACTGTATAGACAAATTTTATGGAATGACCCATGATGGCTTAATGGCAGCGACCGCAAAAGAAAATAATCAGCTTGATTTGCTAAAAGACCTAGGGACCCAGGCAAATGCCATGCTCAATGATTTCAATGATAAACTGAAAAAGGCACAATAACCGACGTTTTAAAATACATCAACAAACCCGAACAATTAAAAAGAAATTTATCTCTTTATATGAAATTTATGGCAAAGATTGGAGGAGGTAAAAATTATATAGGAGCAGAAGCTGTATCAGATTGGTATTTAAGAAATCTTGCTATTTATTCAAATATTATAAATCAGGTTGAACCCTCTGACAAATATGTTATCTTAATTTTTGGGCAAGGACATGTCCCAATACTAAAACATTTTTTAGAAAGCAATGATAACTTCGATGTTGTAGAGCTTAAAAGCGTATTGAAATAACCCTTCACTGTGAAAAAATTTTGTATATAAAAAAGAGGCAGTATCAATACTGCCTCTTTTTTTATATACAAACTTAAACGTCTCAATTAGATTAAAACAATATAGTCAATGACTATTCACAATATTGCTCAAAATCTGGCCTGATATTCTCAAGATCCAGGATTATCCATCTTTTAAATGCAGTAAAAGCAGACGAGGAACGCAAATGCCTTATTATATCATTCTTTATAACTTCTCTTTCTTCTTCCGTATAAGTTTCATCATAAAACCTAAACAACAGATCATTAAAAGCTCTTATTTCCTTAAGCAAAAGACTCCGAAGATTTCCCGCTTCTATTGTCTTTAATGTCGTAGTACCATTGTAGACAGCGTTTAAAAGAGCGATCGTGTTTCTCACAGACTCGGTATCATCGATAGCCTCAAACGTTGCTTTTTCCTTCGGATATGGTTTAATCTGATATTTTATTTTTCTATCTACCTCATGTAATCTATTAGTCACATTGAGGACATTATCGAACTGCACCTGTGCCAATTTAATATTATTACAATGTGCACAGGCATAAAATAGATTATTCCAATCAAATTCCAAATCGCGATCGCCTTTGTGAGGAATGAAGTGCTCTACATTGATGGTCGTAGGCTCACGTTGTTCACAGATATAACATTTGTTATAGAAATCCTTTTTAATAGCATGAAGAACATCATCACATCTATATGTTCCAGAGGCTTTTACTTTCTCCTGTGCCAGACAAGGTGGTGCAGGCTGGGACTTAGCGGCGAAAATCATTGATTCTTCTTATTGTTAAGCTTTTTTAACTGAATTTGCTGAATCTTTACTGCTAATTCATCGGCTAAGAATTTGGGGACATCTTCAATATACCTTTTTAATTCTTCCAATTTAAGTTTCTCACTATCCTGCAATGATTCCTTAGCCATCAATCGCTCATATTCCTGGATTTTGTTCTTTAAAACAGTGGAATATTTGTCTGCTTCAAAATAACTTTCAATTAATGTATCATAAGAATAACCTGACAAATCATCAGTGACAATTTTCTTTTCAAGATCACAAATAACAGCATTCTCTATAGAGCTTAAAACAAAAGGAGAATGTGTAGTTACAATGAATTGTATTTTTGGGAAGAAAGAAGTCAAAAAAGGTAATATCTTTTTCTGCAATTCAATATGAAGATGAGTTTCTACTTCGTCAATCAACACAATGCCTTCGACATCATAACTTTTGGCATCTATGCTATCCATCCTTAAAATTAATTCAGTTATAATACTAAGAATAGCGGAATAACCATCCGACAGCTCATTTAAGTTGTACGGGCTCTTTCCTGGCTCTAACAAATTAAAGTTATAGTTCTTCCTATCGAAGGATAATTTGATTTCGGGATTACCAAATAACTCAGCCAGACTTTTTTCAAATCTGGAAAACCAACTATCTACTTCTGCTACAACAGCGTCTTCATTTTCGTCTTTCGCAAAAGATCGATCTGCTTTTAAATTGACTATATATTGAATAAACTCTCTGGCAATTTTATCGTCAAGTGAATACCTTGGTTTAAATTCAACCTTGCTTATTCCAGTGGGTTTGTTAAAAGACGATTCTCTCTTAGAATCAAAAAATGCAACGATAAATTTTCCAGCTCTGATCTCATTAATTATTTCAGCTTGCCTGCTGTTCAATTTAAGTTCAAGACCTTTTACAGGAAATCTATCTGAATTTTCTTCCATATTGACTACTGGTACACCTACAACAAGACTTGCATTTACTAAGTGTGTCTTAATAAATGCCTTCAATGCAAGTAATAACGAGGTTTTACCACTTCCATTTCGTCCTGTTATAATTAGATGTTTTCGCTCATCAGTGGAGAGAGAGATCCGGAGCTGCTTTACATTAAGGACCTCGCCAATATTTATAGAAGTAATGAAGATATTACTCATGTTAACAAAAGTATAAGCCAATATAAACAAAAAAGGCTTTCATATAGAAAGCCTTTTTTTAGTCCTTGTAGCGAGAAAGGGAGTTGAACCCTTGACCTCAGGGTTATGAATCCTGCGCTCTAACCGCCTGAGCTACCTCGCCATTTTTCCGTTGTCTTATCTCAAAACGGGAGTGCAAAGATAATGGACAATTTCAAAAAACCAAAGAAAACTTTATAATATTTAATAAGACAATAATTCCTTCACCGCAGCCGCTACCTTTTCAGGATTCGGTAAGGTCGCATTTTCAAGGATGGTATTGATCGGAATAGCAGGCAGATCAAGGGCTCCCAGCGTAAACACCGGTGCGTCCAGTGATTTAAAACAAACGCGTTGCACTCGTCCGGCCAATGCCTGCGCAAAAGAATTGTTAAGTTGTTCTTCTGTCAGGATCAGGCATTTTCCATGTTTTTTCACCGTGCTGTACACCAATTCTTCATCTAATGGGAAGAGTGAACGCAGGTCGATGATTTCTACCTGTCCGGGGAAGCGGGTAGCAGCTGCCTGTGCCCAGTATACGCCCATACCATAGGTAATGATACAGATGGTGTCGCCTTTTTTAACATCACGGGGATGTGCTTGTTGTACGACTCTTCCTTTACCCAGTGGAATGACGTAGTCTGCATCCGGCTCGACGGTGATGGCGCCTTGTGTACCGGGGACTTTACTCCAGTAAAGACCTTTATGTTCCAGCATAACCACCGGATTAGGATCGAGGAAGGCTGCCTTCATCAATCCTTTCATATCAGCTGCATTTGACGGATATACGACTTTGATACCTTTGATGGTCAGTAACGTGGATTCCACGCTACCGGAATGGTAAGGTCCACCACCACCGTAGGCACCGATAGGTACACGTACGAGTGTCTGCACGGGGAACTTGCCATTGCTCAGGTAACAGGATTTGGAGATTTCTGTTACCAGCTGATTGAAACCAGGGTACAGATAGTCAGCAAACTGGATCTCGACTATAGGCTTGACACCTACAGCGGAAAGGCCGGCGGTCGAACCAACGATATAGGCTTCCTGAATGGCGGTGTTGTATACCCTGTTATCACCGAATTTCTCAGCCAGTGTGGCCGCTTCGCGGAATACGCCACCGAGCCGGCGACCTACATCCTGACCGAAAAATATGGCTTCAGGATATTGTTGTAAAATTTCCTCTACCGCGTGCAGTGCGGCATCCACCATCATTACTTTGCTGCCGTTGGCGGGCAATCTGTCTCCTTTTTCAAGGGTAACTGCTGCCGGGGCAAAAACGTGATCTGCTACAGTATCAGCGGTTGGCTCAAAAGCCTCAGTTGCCCTGTCAAATTCAAGACTGATATATTTGGGGGTGTCTGACTCTATCGCCAAAATGTCTTTCTCCTCCACTCCTATCTCCAGCAATCGCTGGCGCAGTAATGGTAAAGGATCTTTTTCTGTGTGCAAAGCCAGGTCTTCGTCTGTACGATACCATTCTTTACGCACACCGGAAGTATGGTGTCCCAGTAAAGGTACGCAGGCGTGTACCAGCATGGGTTTACGTTCCTGTCTTACATAACTGATGGCAGCACCTATTGCATGGTAACATTCTTCGAAATTGCTACCATCCACACGCATGCGTTCCATGCCTTTAAAGCCGGCCGCATATTCATATGCATCCATGACACGGGTTTCTTCCGAACTGGCCGAAATACCCCATTCATTGTCCTGTACGAGGTATATAACCGGCAACTCCCACAGTATGGCACTTTGCCATGCCTCGCTGACTTCTCCTTCGGTAACACTACCGTCCCCCAGTGAACAAAGCACAACTGGCAACTCTCCTTTCGGACCAGTCTTTAAAAGCGGTGAATGGCTTTTTTCCAGATAGCGGATCCCCTGTGCCATACCCGTTGCCGGAATGACCTGCATACCCGTTGCACTACTCTGATGTGGAATGATGGGCTTATCCGGATCCAGACTGCTGGGATGTGAGTAATAAGAACGGCCCGCAGATGCCGGATCGTCCCTTTTTGCCAGCAGCTGCAACATCAGATCATAGGGAGTAAAGCCCATAGCCAGTAACATGCTGTCATCACGGTAATAAGGACTGGCATAATCCCATGGCTGCAATTGCATGCCCGTAGCAATCTGAATAGCCTCGTGTCCGCGGGACGTGGAATGTACATATTTGCAGATATTGCGGTTCGCCTCATAGGTAGCCGCCATATGGGCCGCCTGCTGCATGAAGCGGTATGCTTTCAATAGTGTCACCTGTTTGCCGGAAGACCGCTCCTTACCGGGAACAGCAGCTTTAAAAGTTGGTACACTTGTACTATCTTTAAACACGTAAGGATTGTTTTGGATGTTTAACTAAAATTAGTTGCTAATGCAACTATTGCTACTGCAAATTAATGATTATGACTGATACTTTTGTAAGCAATCCGTCTTTTTTTAAGCTGGATGCCACCCTCAAACGGATACGTAATTACTGGCAGAAGACCTTCGATGCCAATAAAAAAGACATTACCGTAGACCAGTGGCTCCTGATCGAAAACCTGTACAAGCACAAGAAGATCACACACAATGAGCTTGCCAGACTGACCTCTAAGGATATCACGACCGTGTCCCGTATCATCGAATTATTGGTAAAAAAAGAACTGGTAGTCCGGGAAGGATCCCCGCAGGATCGCAGGAAGGTATACCTCCAGCTGACACCCAAAGGCTCCGATAAATACAAGGATGTTCGTCCGCTGGTATTGGATATGCGTAAGACGGGATGGTCGGGATTAACAGAACATGATTATACTGAACTGACCAGAATATTGGACGCGATCTATCAAAATATACCCTGATCACTGACCCTTACCACTCGTTCCTGACTATGAGATGCCGCCTCTGAAGCGGCTGATTAACGTAAACGATCTGCCAGCTTAACGTTTTTCTCATCTGTTTCTTCCGGGTACCTGGTTTTGCTGCATCGCATCACTGCGAAGGGGAATCTATGTGCTTTATAGCTGATTACAGGGCATAAAAAAGCGCTTAACACAAACTGTGGACAGTTTTACGTTAAGCGCCTGCATATCGGTAAAAGAGCCTATTTGATCATAAACTCCAGCATACTATCATTCTCAATGAACGCTTCCAGTGAATCGCCTATTTCTACCGGACCAACACCTGCCGGCGTACCGGTGAATACCAGATCCCCGATGTTCAAAGTGAAATACCGGGAAATGTAAGACACCAGAAAATCAAATGAAAACAGCAGGTCCTTGGTATTGCCCTGTTGTACGATCTGCTTGTTTTTATACAGACAGAAATTAATATCCTTTTTGTCCAGTTCAGGAGTAATCGGCATAAACTGTCCCACTACGGCTGAATTGTCAAATGCTTTGGCAATCTCCCATGGTAATCCTTTCTGTTTTTGTTTCTCCTGCAGGTCACGGGCAGTGAAATCAATACCGATACCTATCTGGTCGTAATATTTATCGGCGAATTTCTCCTGTATATGTTTACCATTCTTACTGATACGGAGTACCAGTTCGCATTCATAATGCAGATTGTCTGTGAACTCCGGATAGTAAAACGGGTGATTATTCTGTAACAATGCATTCTTAGGCTTCATGAAAATCACTGGTTCGGTTGGCACCTCATTTTTCAGTTCCTTTGCATGATCAGCATAATTTCTTCCAACACAAATAATTTTCATGACAGGTGTTTCTTGGTTTTAAGGTTAAATGAACGGATCATATCAGTTTTTCGACATTTATTTATCATAAGGGTAGCTCAGGGTGTTGTAGACATTCATCGTACGAGGCAATCCGATGGAAGCATAACTCTCGATCAATTCCACACATTTCCCCAGCTTGCCCATTACCACCGGCCATTCGTCATTTGTCCATTTACCCAGTACAAACTCCACCTGTCGTCCACGTGGATAGTTATTACCTATACCGAAGCGTAAACGCGGATACTGATTGGTACCCAGCAGTTCCTGAATACTTTTCAGACCATTCTGTCCCGCATCGCTGCCTCCGGGACGCAGACGAATTACTTCCAATGGTAATGCCAGATCATCTACTAATACCAGTATATTTTCCAGTGGCACTTTTTCCTTATCCATCCAATACTTTACCGCCTTCCCACTAAGGTTCATATATGTAGTGGGCTTTATCACCACAAAAATGCGGCCTTTCCATTTTATTTCGGCTACATCTGCCAGGCGATCTTCCCTGAATGAGCCTCCATGCTTTTTAACAAAAGCATCCGCTATATCAAAGCCAATATTATGGCGCGTCTGTTCGTATTCGGTCCCTATATTCCCTAATCCTACTATCAGGTACTTCATCGGATTACTATTTTAATTGCTATACGTCTGTAGCATACAAAGCCTCTATTTATACGAAGCAAAATGTAATGCAGGGCAAAAATAGAAAAAGTCCCATCCCGGACGAGCCGGAACGGGACTTTTTGCAAAATATTCTGAAAGAATTATTTCTTTTTACCTTCAGCTGCTTCTTCCTGACGTAACTGACGGGTCATTACTACTGACGCGATAGGAATACGTGGAGAGTTCAGGATTTCGATGTTTTCAGCAACAACGTCTTCTACACGGATATTACCGTTCAGTTCCAGGTTGTCGATGCTAACTTCGATGTTCTCACGCAGATATTTAGGCAGAGCCTTTACTTTCAGCGCTTTGATTTTAACTACCAGCTTACCACCGGCTTTAACACCTTCTGACTGACCAACAATTCTGATTGGCAGAGTAACTGCTACTGGTTTATCTTCTACCAGTTCCAGGAAGTCGATGTGAGACAGTTCGTCTGTTACAGTGTCAAATTGTTTGTCTTTCAGTACACATCTGTACACTTTGCTACCTAATTTGATTTCAGCCAACTGAAAATCAGGCGTGTAGATCAGATTTTTGAAAGATACTGCCGGAGCTGAAAAACTTACGGTTTCTGCACCCCCGTAAATAACACAAGGCACTTGGCCCTCAGAACGTGCCTGGCGGGTGGCTTTTTTGCCAAACTCGCTCCTGAGTTGTCCTTCGATTGTTATCGTTTTCATTGATTAAACATTTATGTTGTTATAAATAATGCTCATTAACTAGACCCTGCGGTGGCTATGAACGAACAGGTTTGTAATAGACCTGTTTTCGTGCATGTTCCGGATCGCTACTGCGAAGAGGTCGGCCACACTGATCACTTTGATCTTCGGGCTCTGCTGTTTCAGCGGAATGGTATCACAGATCACCAGTTCTTCCAGTACAGAATTAGTGATATTGTCGAACGCTTTACCACTTAACACCGGATGCGTACAGAAAGCTCTTACACTTCTTGCCCCCTTCTCTTTCAGCAGGTTGGCCGCTTTGGTCAGTGTACCTGCCGTATCGCAGATATCATCGATCAATACGATGTCCCTGTCCTTTACATCACCGATCACCACCATGGAGGCAATCTCATTTGCACGTTTACGGTGTTTGTCACAAATCACCATTTCAGCATTGAAATAGGACGCAACTTCCCTTACCCTATTGGTGCTACCTACGTCAGGGGACGCAAAGGTAAGGTTTTCCAGCTTCAAATTCTCGATATACGGGATGAATATTGCGGAACTATCAAGATGATCTACCGGAATATCAAAGAAGCCCTGGATCTGCGGAGCGTGTAAATCCATGGTTATCACCCGATTAGCACCTGCAGAAGTCAACAGATTAGCCACCAGCTTAGACGCTATGGCTACCCTTGGCTTGTCCTTCCTGTCCTGTCTCGCGAAACCAAAATATGGAATTACAGCAGTGATGTAACCTGCAGATGCCCTTTTAGCGGCATCTATCATCATCAACAGTTCCATCAGATTGTCAGATGGAGCGTTGGTGCTCTGTATCAGGAAAACATAATCACCACGGATACTTTCCATGTAGATCGGCTGGAACTCGCCATCGCTGAATTTCTGTATGGTCAGTTTACCCAGACCATTACCGTAACGCTTTGCAATTTTTTCTGCAAGAGCCGTGTTACTGTTCCCTGTGAAAATTTTTACTGATGGTTGCATGGAATATTAAAGAGGTTGCAAAACTATGCTTTTTGGAGTACGTATTCTGTATTTTTTTAGGCAATCCGCAATACCGCAAATGCCCGGCTTTTTTGCGAATCAGATAACACACTTATTCACAGTCCCTTACACGCGCATTCCCTTAGAATCTTATAAAAAGAAGACTAATTTAAAATAAATTGAGAGAAGATAAAAAAACTGAGTGGGAAGGGATATATTTGCTAATATTTTTAGCAAAATGGAAGGAACAGTTAATCCGGTAAGTGCACATGTTGCCATCAAAAACTGGCCAGAAGATGACCAGCCTCGCGAAAAACTGATCAACAAAGGAACACATGCATTAAGCGATGCAGAGTTACTTGCCATACTGTTGAATGATGGCTATAAACAAAAATCCGCCCTTACGCTTGCGCAGGAAGTACTACGTTCTGCCTCCAATAATCTGGGAGAAATGGGCAAGCTCACACTGGAACAGCTGAAAAAGATACAGGGTATCGGCACCGCCAAAGCCACCAAAATTATCGCCGCCATGGAACTGGCCCGCCGCCGTCAGGCAGGCTATATGCACCAGAAAAGAACGATCCGGCAAGGCCGGGATGCTGCCTTGTATTTTAAACCCTTGCTCGGAGACGCCCTCCTTGAATCCTTTCATGTGCTTTATCTCAATCACGCCTCCCGGGTATTGCAGCACCGCTGTATCAGCATCGGAGGTATTACCGGCACCATCGTCGATCCTAAAGTCATTTTCCGGGAGGCACTCGAACTGGGCGCTACCCAGATCATCCTTTGCCACAATCACCCCTCCGGCAACCTCCGCCCCAGTACCGCTGATATTCAGATCACCGAAAAACTCAAAGCAGCAGGACGCCTGCTTGACATCAGCGTACTCGACCACATCATTGTCTCCGAAGCCGGCTATTGCAGTATGGTAGAAGATGGGTTCATTATATAACATTTGGATTTAATACCCCCTTTTTCCTTACATTCGCAATTATTTTATTATCAAATAGTAACATGCTCAAGATAGGCATCTTCGGAGTGGGGCACCTGGGGAAGATACATCTCTCCCAATGGGCCGCAATGAAAGACGTAGAAATAGTTGGTTTTTTCGATCCCAGCAATGCCAACGCCGAAAGCGTAGCTCAATACAAGATTCCACGATTCGATTCTGCAGAAGAACTGATCCAGGCATCCGACGCAATTGATATCATCGCACCAACCACCCATCACTTTAAAATCTGTGAACAGGCTATCCGTAACGGAAAACACATTTTCGTGGAAAAGCCAATGACCAATACCATGGATGAGGCCAAAACACTGGTGAAACTGGTGGAAGAAGCCAATATTAAATTCCAGGTAGGTCACGTGGAACGTTTCAATCCTGCATTCCTTGCACTGAAAGGTCACACGCTGAAACCAATGTTCATCGAAGTACACCGCCTCGCAGAATTCAATCCGCGTGGTACCGATGTAAGCGTGATCCTTGACCTGATGATACACGATATCGACATCGTACTGAGCATTGTACAATCTACTATCAACAGAATATCCGCCAGCGGCGTAGCCGTAATGAGCGATACTCCTGATATTGCCAACGTACGTATCGAATTCCATAACGGCTGCGTGGCTAACCTGACCTCCAGCCGTATCTCCCTGAAAAAGATGCGTAAAATGAGGCTGTTCCAGAAAGACGCCTACATCGGCATCGACTTTCTGGATAAAAAGACAGAGATCATCAAATTGAAAACACCGGAAGACGAAGGTTTATTCACACTGGATATCGATACGAATTCAGGTAAGAAAACCATCGCTATCGATAACCCGGAAATCAAGCAGACCAATGCCATCCGCATGGAACTCGAACTGTTCCGCGATAGCATCCTGCACAATAAACCGGTACCGGTGAATGCCATTGATGGCCTGCAGGCAATGGAAGTTGCTCACCAGATACTGGCAAAAATCCAAAAGAGCCTGTCACCAGACACCGCTCAGTAAAAATATTCAGCTTAATTTCTTTCTTTCAATAGCGCGCTCGCAATGGTCAGATCCAGCGGGCGCGTTATTTTTATATTGGCTTCCTCTCCCGGTACCAGATGTACACGGTGCCCCTGCCGCTCTACAACGGTTGCCTCATCCGTAAACAATGGATCATAGGGTAATGAAAAGGCAGGCAAAAGCCACTCTGATAAGAATGTTTGCGGGGTTTGTATAATCTTAAACTGTTCACGGTCCACCGCCTTGTTCCCCTCTCCTTCCAACTGCCTGATACTATCTTTCATATCGATCACCGGAATGGCACTCCCCTTTTCAAGGGCCGCCTCATAACAGGAACGGATCAGCGCTGTGCTGATCAGCGGACGAACACCGTCGTGTACAAACACAACAGCCGGGGTCTTCACTTCATGCAGGCCATTCTTTACAGAATGAAAGCGGGTCTCCCCTCCTTTCACCAATGTAACGGCAGCGCCTGTATTAAAATCATGCAGCCATGGTTTTACGTAATCAAAATGCGCTTCCGGTAATACCAGCACAATATGTATATCAGGGAATGCACTGGCAAATGCATTCACCGTATGCCATAATACAGGCTTACCTGAAAGTTCCAGAAATTGCTTGGGCACGGCACTCCCCATACGTGTGCCTGATCCGCCGGCTACAATGATCGCTATCTTTTTACGCTGTTCCATATGGCCTTACATAAATAGTCCTGTCCCGCATAATACGGAACAGGACCTTTTCGAATAGTTTTTTTTCTGCTTATCAGATGATCAGCATTGCATCACCATAGCTGAAGAAACGGTATTTCTCCTTAATAGCCTGCTGATATGCTTCCATCACCAGATCATAACCTGCAAAAGCGCATACCATGATCAGGAGGCTCGTTTTAGGCAGGTGGAAGTTAGTAACCAGAGCGTTTGGAATTGCAAAATCATAAGGAGGGTGGATAAAGGTATTTGTCCATCCTTCTGCTGCTTTCAGCAGGTTCTGTGCAGTCACGGAAGACTCCACCGCTCTCACGGTAGTAGTACCGATCGCACAAACCTTACGGTTCTCTTCTTTCGCCTTGTTCACCACTTTCACGGCATACTCGTCAATGTTGAAGTACTCAGCATCCATCTTGTGTTTGCTCAGATCTTCTACCTCGATAGGACGGAATGTGCCTAAACCGGTGTGCAGGGTAACTTCTGCGAATTTAACACCCTTGATCTCGAGGCGTTTGATCAGTTCACGGCTGAAGTGCAGACCAGCAGTCGGAGCTGCAACGGCGCCTTCATGTTTCGCGTAAACTGTCTGATAACGCTCTTTATCCTCTTCTTCAGGCTTACGCTTAATGTATTTAGGCAGCGGTGTCTCACCCAGGGTGTCCAGTACCTGCTTAAATTCATTGTCATCACCCTCAAACAGGAAGCGGATCGTACGACCACGGGAAGTAGTGTTATCAATCACTTCTGCTACCAGCGATTCATCATCGCCAAAGTATAATTTGTTACCCACCCTGATCTTACGGGCAGGATCTACGATTACATCCCACAAGCGGTTCTGCTTGTTCAGCTCACGGAGCAGGAATACTTCAATCTTTGCACCAGTCTTCTCCTTACGGCCGTATAAACGGGCAGGGAATACCTTGGTGTTGTTCACCACCATTACATCCTTATCATTGAAGTAGTTGATGATATCACGGAACACCTTGTGCTCAATTTTGCCGGTGGCACGGTTTACCACCATCAAACGTGCTTCATCTCTAGTCTTGGAAGGGTGCTGCGCAATCAGATTTAAAGGAAGATCGAATCTAAACTGTGATAGTTTCATATTACGGTATGAATGAATTTTAAGGCTGCAAAAGTATTGATTATTATGGACTCTATCAAAAGAGATTATCTATACATTATCGAACACTAAGTTACACATAAATATTTTTCGGTATAGAATTAATTAGCTGTCTGGTATACTCACTTTTAGGCTGCTCATACACTTCAGCGGCCGGTCCCGCTTCCTCAATCTGCCCCCGGTTCATCACCATCATCCGGTCACTGATAAAACGTACCACCGACAGATCATGGGAAATAAATATACTGGTAAATCCAAACTCCTCCCTCAGCTGCATCAACAGATTCAAAACCTGTGCCTGAATACTCACATCCAGTGCTGCAACAGATTCATCACAGATAATAAACGACGGATCCAGCGCCAACGCCCGTGCAATGACAATACGCTGCCTTTGTCCGCCGGAAAACTCATGTGGATAACGATTGTAATGCTCCGGCAACAGATTCACCTTCGCCAGCAGCTCCCTCACCCGCTCTCTTCTCCCCTGCTCCGTACCATATAACCCATGTACTTTCATCGGCTCTTCAATTGCACGGCCAATCGTCATTCGCGGGTTCAACGAAGAATAAGGATCCTGAAAAATGATCTGAATATCCTTCCGCAGGTCCCTCAGGTCTCCCGCAGGTAATGCAGTAATATCCTTCCCCTTGTAAAAGATACTGCCGGATGTTGGCTCCGCCAGTCTTAACAAAGTCCTTCCCAGCGTAGTTTTTCCACATCCGGATTCCCCTACAAGTCCCATTGTTTCCCCTTCCCTGATATCGAAACTAACGCCATTAACAGCCTTCGTCCAGGAAAGGACCTTGCCAAAAATGTTCTTTCTGGCGGGAAACCATGTATGCAGATCTTTTACTTCCAGTAAAGGCGGCCGCTGCATCAACAGCGCTTCCCTGCCGGCAATCAGCTCCTGCGGCACCTCCAGACTATGCACAAATGCCTTCACCTCCTGCGCTTTCTCCACGATCTCCCCCTGCGGGTCTATTTCCATGAAATCGCGGGTAACCGGCAAACGAAACAGCCGTTTGTCCAATGGCGGACGACAAGCCAGCAATCCCTTTGTATAAGGATGCTGCGGATGGGTGAACAGTTGTGCTACGCTTCCTTCCTCGACAATCCGGCCCTTATACATGACCGCTACCCTGTCCGCTATCTCTGCAATCACCCCGAGGTCATGGGTAATAAAGATCACACTCATGCCCGTCTGCTTCTGCAGATCTTTCAGCAGCTCAAGAATCGTCTTTTGTACAGTAACATCTAATGCAGTGGTGGGTTCGTCAGCAATGAGCAAACGGGGCTGACAACTGATAGCCATGGCAATCATGACCCTTTGTTTCTGTCCGCCGGAAAGTTGATGCGGATACCTGTCCATTATCAGTTCCGGATCTGGCAGACGTACCTGTTTGAACAATGCCAGGGTTTGCAGTCTGGCTGCCTCCCTGTTCATCCCTCTTTTATGGAGTAAGAGTGCTTCCATCACCTGATGCCCACAGGTATGCAGCGGATTCAGGGATGTCATTGGTTCCTGAAAGATCATGGCAATCTCGTTGCCACGCCACGAACGCAATTCATTTTCAGATAAACGGGCAATATCCGTTACGGGCATTTTACTGCCTGACAGATGATATTGCAGACTGCCTCCGGTTATCCGGCCGGGATGCTGCAACAGCCGCATCAAAGAGAGTGCTGTTACTGATTTTCCTGAACCGGATTCTCCGACAATACCGACGATCTCACCGGGCATTATGTCCAGCGAAATACCATTGACAGCATGCGTGCTGCCGAATGAAACCATCAGGTCACGGATGGATAAAAGTGGCTGCTGCATATTGAGGAACAGACGGCTTTAAAACAGCAGGTGTTTTACTGTCTGGTGACTATTGATCAGGTTTTTCAGTGAATCGATACCGATACGGATATGTCTTTCCACATACTCTGTTGTCACTCTGCGATCACTGTCTTCTGTCTTCACACCTTCAGGGATCATTGGCTGATCTGATACGAGCAGCAATGCACCGGTAGGTATTTTGTTAAAGAAGCCCACAGAGAAAATAGTGGCTGTTTCCATATCGATCGCCATTGCTCTGATTCTTTCGAGATAGCGCTTGAATTCCACATCATGCTCCCATACACGACGGTTCGTACTGTAACAGGTACCTGTCCAGTAATCGCAACCATATTCACGGATAGTGGTGGATATTACTTTCTGCAAAGCAAATGACGGCAGGGCCGGAACTTCAGCAGGAAAATAGTCGTTGGAAGTACCCTCACCACGGATCGCAGCGATAGGCAATATGAGATCACCGATGTTATTCTTCTTTTTCAGACCACCGCATTTTCCAAGGAAAAGTACCGCCTTGGGATGAATTGCACTGAGTAAGTCCATCACAGTTGCAGCACCCGGACTTCCCATACCAAAATTGATGATCGTAATGTCATCTGCAGTAGCACATTGCATAGGACGGCCTTCACCTACGATAGTGGTGTTATGCCATTCTGCGAAATAATTAAGGTAGTTGCTGAAGTTGGTGAGCAGGATATGAGAACCGAAATTCTCCAATTTTTCTCCGGTGTAGCGGGGGAGCCAGTTAGCTACAATTTCTTCTTTTGTCTTCATAGCCTTTTGACAAACGAATATACAGAAAAAACTCTGAAGTCCCATGTCACTGGCCCTGTAATACCTTTGGTATAAGCGGAAAAGGACGTTAAATCTTTGTTATGCCCCTCATCCCATACTTATACTATACTCATCTTACGCTAATGCTACGTTCAAAAGGTAGCATTAGCGTAAGATGAGTATAGTATAAGTATAGTATAACTACTATAATACTATCGGCTTAGTACCAGACTATAAATATCTTTGCGGCATGATCGCAATCGAATTTCCCACCCCTGATTTCAAAATTGTAAAGGAGAATGATAAAACACTCATTTTCGACCGGTTCCGGAAGCGATATGTCATATTAACCCCGGAGGAATGGGTGCGGCAGAACTTTCTTAATTATCTGGTGAAAACATTGGGTTATCAGGCCTCCCTGATAGGTGTGGAAAAGGAAATTTACCTCGGAGAGCTGAAAAAACGATGTGATATCGTTGTGTATAACAGGGCAATGCAACCATGGATGATCATCGAATGTAAGGAGATGGAGGTACAGTTAACACAGGCTGTATTAGAGCAGATTATACGTTATCATATGGTGTTGCCGGCAGCCTTTCTGGTGATCACCAATGGGGTGAATACCTTCTGTTGTCAGCATATGGTGGCCGAACAGGAATGGCAGTTCATTTCGCAGTTACCTGCTCATTTATAATACTATTTTCACACGTCTTTAAAAAGCGCCTTTTCCGGGCAGATAAATCCGCCTGACACCGCTATAAAAGGGGACGTTGACATACTGCACACCCGGAGATAAGGTGGACATGAGGTGGACATGATCCGTCAATAACAGGGAGAATATAGTATAATATATAAGGGGATACCGGCTGGTATCCCCTTTCTAAAACAATTATGTGAAGCAGATATCAAGGGAAGATACCCAGCTGATCGTAAGCAGCACCTACTTTATCAATAGCACATACATAAGCAGCAGTACGCATGTCATGGATGTCCTTGTGGTTCATCATGATGGTACGTACTTCATGTAATGCGGCGTGCATGGTTTCTTCCAGACCGGAATATACCAGATCCACCTCGTCTGCACCATGTGCAATGAACTTTCTTTCTCTGTCGGATACGGATTTACCGGTAAGGTCTTCGATCACGCTCAGGATGTGAATGTTCATATTTTCGTCAAAGCGTTTGCCCAGACGGCCATAACGTACGTGGCTAAGGTTTTTTAACCATTCGAAGTAAGAAACGGTTACACCACCTGCGTTCAGGAACATATCCGGTACAACGATCACACCTTTCTGGTTCAGGATTTCGTCAGCTTCCGGTGTAATGGGACCGTTCGCTGCTTCACCGATGATCTTTGCCTTGATACGAGGGGCGTTTTCTTTATGAATGACATTTTCCAGTGCCGCAGGAATCAGGATATCACAATCCATTTCCAGACCTTCTGCATTGTTTTTCAATGTAGTAGCACCCGGGAAATTAACGATAGAACCTGTTTCATTTCTGTGTTTCAGTACTGCATCAGGGTCCATACCTTTATCGCTGTACAGCGCACCATCCCACTCAATCAGACCAACGATCACCGCGCCTGCTTCGTGGAAATATTTAGCAGCATGGTAACCCACGTTACCCATACCTTGTACAATCACTTTTTTGCCGATGATACCCGGTTCCAGACCGAGGCGCTGCATATCTTCTTTGATATTACACAGCTCCTGCAGACCGTAGAATACACCAAGACCGGTAGCTTCTTTACGGCCACGTACACCACCCTGAGAAACCGGTTTACCGGTTACGCAACCGTAACCATCGATCTCTCCGGGACGGAGGCTCATGTAAGTATCGAGGATCCAGCTCATTTCCCTTTCGCCGGTACCATAATCCGGAGCAGGAACGTCTACGCCCGGGCCGATGAAGTTTTTCTTAACAAGTTCCGCAGTGTAACGGCGGGTGATGTTTTCTAACTGGAACGGGGAATAGTTACGTGGATTGATCTTAATACCTCCTTTGGCGCCGCCAAAAGGAACGTTAACGATAGCGCATTTGTAGGTCATCAATGCTGCCAGGGCCATTACTTCGTCCTGATTTACAGCATCGCTGAAACGGATACCACCTTTACAAGGCAGTTTGTGGTGAGAGTGCTGAACGCGGTAGGCTTCTATTACTTCGATCGTGTCACCTACGCGTACCGGGAATTTCATACGGTACACGGCATTACAGGCTTTGATCTGTTCAAGAATGCCCTTTTCCCATTTCGTGAATTTTGCGGCTTTGTCAAAACTTCTTTCAACGCTCTGAAAGAAGTCATAATGTTGCTCTTGCGCCATAGACAATTGTTTTGGTAATATATATGTAGTTGGACTTATTTGCCCTGCAAACTGTTCTCTCTTTGTTCCAGCTTGCTGATCTTTCTGTCCAGTGCTATTAAAAATATAACAATCCCGATAAAGATGATCAGCAGCACACCTACTATCACATAGATCTTGCCATTGCTGCGAAAAAATTCGTTGACAGGTCCTGTCTCTGTATTCTGATTTTGATTTTCCTGCGCGTTTGCAAACAGGGAAATGAGTAACAGCAGACAGGTACAGCAGAAAGAAAACGCTTTGTTGATCATTTAAAAATATTTTTTAGCTCTAATTTTTTGTACCGTACAAGCAGTGTGTAAATCCATACACTCAGCAGGGTCCAACCAATGAACGCCGGATAGAGTACCCATTTCATGTGGTTGTCGGTGTCACTGGATGCAAATCCAGGCGTGGTGGCGCTTCCAGGATGCAGGGAATCGACCATGCGCGGGATGATATACGTTAAGGGAATCAACAAAGCAAATGCGAAAATGTTAAACACGGCTGAGATCCTCGCACGTTTGTCAATGTCTGGAATGGACAAACGTAATACGAGATAAGCCATATAGATCATGAGTGCAACAGCCGTCAGCATCTGCTTGGGATCGCGGGTAAAGGAACCACCCCATGTATAGGTCGCCCACAATGTACCCGTGGCGAAGCCCAGGATGCCATAAAACACCCCTACACTCGCAGCAGAACTTGCATATGCATCTCTACGAAGATCGTATTTAGAAAGATAGAGAACGGAATTGATCACGGAGATAGTGAACATGGTATACATGCATATCCACATGGGAACGTGAAAGAAAAGGCCGCGGGAAGATTGCCCGTTTGTGCCGATAATCGGTATCTCAACAGTAAATCCTGCGATGATAACGTATACGAGGATAATTACTGCTAGAGCTTTCCACCAATGCTTTGCCATTTTAAACCAACTATATTGGGGGCAAACCTACAGGTTTTATCACTAATCACAAAATTCAGTAACCTGTTTCCCATCATCCATACAACTGTTGCTAGTCTTTCCACAAAAAAGGAAATAATACTAAGGACAGTGCGATAATCAGCAGGTCCATACTGCCCATCATCAGGAACATCTTGGGTAAACCCGGTTGATAAACCGTTATAAAAGAAGACTTTGCGATATTAGAGAGCAACATCAGCAAGGGAAGCATAATAGGGAAACCCATAATAGCCATCAGAGCCGCATTCTGATTGGCCTGTGCTGCAATAGCCGCCAGCATGGTAAAAAGCAGCGAAAGACTGATCCCGCCCAGCAGGATCACTCCCAGAAAGTACCAGAAACTGGTCACCGGATTACCCAGAAACATCATACAACAGCCCATGGTAATCAATGTCATCACTGACATAAGTATGATGTTGTAGATTAGTTTGGCGGCAATAAAACTACGTGGATGTACCAGAGAATAGAAATATAACAGCCGGCCCCTGTTTTCCTGCACAAAACTTTTCGCAATGGCATTCACCGCCACAAACAGCTGTACTACCCAGAACAGTGCATTCCAGATCTTTTCCTCCGGTTTGTCAATCATCAGATTTATTACAAACACAGTGGATATAATATATAAGAGGATACCGTAAAAGGCATATTTCTGTCGTAACTCGAGCAAAATGTCCTTTTTTACTAAGGTAAGTGTTTGTCTGAAGGCACTGGATTTCATGAGGAGGCAAAGATAGTAGAATCACTTATATTCGCTTCCATGAAAAAAATACTGGTAGCCAACCGTGGTGAAATTGCACTACGGATTATGCGATCTGCCCGGGAAATGGGGATCGCGACAGTTGCTGTATATTCCGAAGCCGACCGTGCAATGCCCTTCGTGCAGTATGCGGACGAGGCGGTATGTATAGGTCCGGCACCCTCCAGCCAGTCCTACCTGCTGATCGATAAGATCATTGGCGCCGCCCGGCAGACGGGTGCAGACGCCATTCATCCCGGTTATGGTTTCCTCAGCGAGAATGCCCGCTTCGCACAGGCCGTTAAGGATGCCGGACTCATTTTCATCGGTCCCAGCGCTGCTGCCATTGAAATGATGGGTAGCAAACTGGCCGCTAAACAAGCTGCCCAGCGTTTTGGCGTACCCATGGTACCGGGTACTGAAACCCCTTTGCGTAGTCTGGAAGAAGCCAGAGAAGTGGTTCAAAAAACCGGTTTCCCGATTCTGATCAAAGCTTCTGCCGGTGGTGGTGGTAAAGGTATGCGCGTGGTAAACGCCCCTGAAGAACTGGAAGAACAGATCAGACTCGCCAAAAGCGAAGCCATGAGCGCCTTTGGAGATGACGCCGTATTCATTGAAAAGTATGTGGGTTCCCCACGCCATATAGAGATTCAGGTACTGGGCGACCAGCACGGAAACTATGTCTATCTGTTTGAACGTGAATGTTCTATACAGCGCAGACATCAGAAACTCATTGAAGAAGCTCCTTCTTCCTGCCTGACGCCCGACATCCGGGAAGCCATGGGCAAATGTGCGCTGGATGTAGCCCGCGCCTGCCAGTATTATGGCGCCGGTACGGTCGAATTTCTCGTTGATGAAAAACTGGCGTTCTATTTTCTGGAAATGAATACCCGTCTGCAGGTAGAGCACCCTGTTACAGAAATGATCACCGGGCTCGACCTCGTAAAAGAACAGATCAGGGTCGCCAGAGGCGAAAAACTATCTTTTAGTCAACAAGACCTTAAAATAAACGGACACGCCATCGAACTGCGCGTTTGTGCAGAAGACCCGGCCAATAATTTCCTTCCGGATACCGGTACCCTGACAACGTATGTTCGTCCACAGGGATACGGTGTACGCGTAGACGATGGTTATGAGCAGGGAATGGACATTCCTATCTACTATGATCCTATGATTGCCAAGCTGATAGCATGGGGCGCTAACCGGGAAGAAGCCCGTGAGCGATTACTCCGCGCTATTGCTGAATATCAGGTAAAGGGCATCCGCACCACATTGCCATTTGGCAGCTGGGCACTACAACAGCCAGCATTTATTGAAGGCGCTTTTGACACAAACTTTATCGGAAAATACTTCACACCACAGTCACTGAACCAAAGAGATCCTGAAGCTGCCAAAGCAGCAGCCATTCTTGCTGTACAGGTATGGCAGGAAGAGCAGCGCCGGATCAGGCAGCAACCTTTGAACCGGCAGCCAAAACTTTGGAAAAACAGGAAATTGTTAAGATAATCCAAAAGCGCAATACAGTAACGGTAAAACTGACTAGTTTTGCCCTGTACAACTATTTTATGAAAAGGTTCATTTTATTGGTGCTAGATTTTTTTTACCAGCCGTTTGCAAAGCTGATGCCGCTGCAAACCTTTCGTTACCTCGCCTGCGGCAGTGGTAATACGGCTATGGATATCCTATTGTATTATGTCAGTTATCATTTCATACTACACGAAAACCCGATCCACTTCAGCTTTTTAACTGTCAGTGCACACATCGCCGCTTTGTTTATGGCAATGATTGTGACCTTCCCGACAGGATTCCTCCTGAGTAAGTTTATCGTATTCTCAGAATCCAACCTGAGAGGACGTGTACAACTGATGCGTTATTTCATGCTGGTGGGTATCTGCATCTGTCTGAACTACGGTTTCATGAAGTTGTTTGTAGAGTATTTTCACATCTACCCAACCATTGCTAAAGTACTGACAACCATCTTCGTAGTGGGCTTCAGCTATCTGACGCAAAAGAAATTCACCTTTAAGGTAAAGGCAAGCGCTTAAATCATTTTAACATACCTGAAAAAGACCGCCTCTACAGGGCGGTCTTTTCTTTTATACCTTACAAGGGCCTACCTTTTCATACAATACCGGATAATCCACATAACCCTTATCTCCACCCTGATAAAAAGTCTCCACATCTCCCGGACTTAGTGGCTTATTCTGCCGGAAACGCTCTACCAGATCAGGATTCGCGATAAACGGACGACCAAATGCCACCAGATCAACCAGCCCTGCCTGTAACAAAGCCTCCGCAGAAGCGGCTGTATGGGCACCTGCTACGATCAACAACCTGCTGAAACGGCTTCGTACATCTCTGATGTAGTCTTCCGTAATAGAGGCTTGTCCGTTCAGAGGTTGACTGGACAGATGTATATAAAGAATGCCCATTTCTTCCAGCGCAGCTGTAATGTATTGATGTGTAGCCAGTTCATCCTTATAAGCAGGCAGATCATTGAGTACTGCAAAAGGTGATAAACGGATACCCGTGCGCTCCTTCCCTATTGCATCAGCAATTCCCTGCGTTACTTCCAGCAGGAACCGTGCACGGTTAGTCATAGATCCACCATATTGATCCGTTCTGTGATTGGTATGCGGATGCAGGAACTGTTCTATTAAAAAGCCATGTGCGCCGTGTACTTCCACGCCATCAAAACCCACTTCGATTGCATTTAAAGCAGCCGTCACAAAAGCCTGCACCATTTCCTGCGTCTCAGCAGTGCTCAGTTCCAGTGGTGCCGGAATAGATAAGTGTAAATTCCCCGGCACGCGCATTTCTCCGGCTGCCCGCACCACAGAAGGCGCTACGAGTTGCGCACTGTTTTCATGATTAAGCGGATGACCAATACGGCCTGTATGTACCAGCTGGATAAAGATCTTACCATTTGCTGCATGCACTTCATCTACCACTTTCTTCCATGCCGTTTTCTGTACTTCATTGTAAATACCCGGTGCATCCAGATACCCGATACCATTGGCGGCCACCGCACTATTTTCTGCGATGATCAGGCCAGCACCGGCTCTTTGTCTGTAGTAAATATTAGCCGTTGCACCGGGTATTCCATTAGAAGAACGTCTTCTGCTCATCGGCGCCATTACTACTCTGTTTGAAAGGCTCAGCGAAGGTGTGATCAATGGCGTCAGCAATTTCTTTTCTGCATTCATATGCTATTCTTTTGTGCCTCAAAATTACCTGCGCCCGGTACGGAGGAACAGTGACAAAGCGGGGTTTTTCCTGTAAATTGGCAGGTATGGAACAGAAAGTATTGTACGAACCATTTGAATTGTATGTATCAGATATGGAATGTTGGGAACAGCGTCCGCTGGTTTATCATTTCTTTGAGATCGTACAGATACTGGAGGGAGCAGGCGATCGTATTACAAACAGCAACACCTTTCCTTATCAGAAGGGAAGCATCTTTCTATTCACGCCAAGGGATTGCCGTGGCTTTGATATAAAGTCTTCCACACGTTTCTGTTCTATCCGTTTTTCGGAGGCATTCCTTGGCAAATGCAAGACAACACAGGATAAAGAACGCATTGCACAGTGGCTGAAACAACTGGAACATATCTTCTTTCACCATAACCGTTTTCAGGAGCTGCTGGTAAAACAACCGGGAGATTGCCAGATGATAAAGATGCTGATGGAGAATATGGTCAATGAATACGAACAGCGTCAGCCTTACCGGGAAGAAAATCTCCAACATTTCGTAACACTGTTACTGAATATACTTGCCCGTAATGTGGCTGACAGTGCCGCCGGCAGTAACGGCGAACAACTCGCTGAGCCACTGATAGACAGGATCTTATTACATATCCGGCAACATATAGCTGATCCTGAACAATTAAGGGTTGAGCAACTGGCTGCTTTATTCAATCTTTCAGAAAACTATGTGGGCGAATATTTCAGGAAGTTCACCGGAGAGAGTCTGCAACATTATATTACGCATTACCGTATGAAACTGGTGCAACAGCGTCTGGCCTATAGTGCGCTTACGGTGAGTCAGATTGCGGGGGAACTGGGGTTTACGGACGAGAGTCATCTGAGCCGGCAGTTCAGGAAATATAATGGGGTGAGTCCGGCGAGATATAGAAAGGAATTAGCAATCAAACAGTGAACATGCAGCACCGGCATATAGTGGAGATGGCCGGTGAGCACTAAAAGCGGCGATAAATAAAAAAGCGTCCCTTTGAGAGGAACGCTTTTCAGTATTATTCAACACCTTCATAATAACAGTGCCGGCATCTTGGTTCGTAGAGATCTGTTTCTCCCAGCAAGACTGTATGACTGTCTTTACTTTTGCGGTAAGAGTAGTTGGCAATGTTGCCGCATTTCACACATATCGCGTGTAGTTTGGTAATATAGTCAGCTTTGGCCAACAGGAAAGGCATTTGTCCGAATGGTTTACCCAGATAATCCATATCCAGTCCGGCAACAATCACCCTGATACCTCTCAGTGCCAGCTGATCACATACTTCAGGCAATTCTCCATCAAAAAACTGCGCTTCATCAATTCCCACTACATCCACTTCCTGTGCGAGCAGCAGGATCTGCTGTGAATTTTCCAGCGGAGTACTGATGATACGACTTTCGTCGTGAGACACAATATGTTGTACGTCATATCGTGTATCTATCATCGGTTTAAAGATTTCCACTTTCAAATTGGCTATCCGGGCCCGTTTCAATCTTCTGATCAATTCTTCCGTTTTTCCGGAAAACATTGAGCCGCAGATCACTTCTATCCAACCCCTTCGCCCTCCCGCAAGAGAAGGTTCAATAAACATATCTTAGTATTTTGATTTACAAGTAATTAAAAAGCTCTAACTTTATGCAAATAAAATAAATTCCCCCATATCGCGTTAACAATTAAGGCATGGAACGCATTTTGCTTTCAATTTATTTTTTTTACTGCTATGGAAAAAATAAGTGCATTAATTGATAAGTTACAGGAACTAAAGAATTCAAATGCTGGCTTACAGTCCATTTCTTACTATGTGCAACTGCTTCAGGCTGAAATCCTGCATGCAAGAACCCTGGAAAGAGAGCAGGAACGCGCACAACAGAAAAAACAGGATAGCCATATAGCCGTGATCCTTCCTACAGCTCCGCTTACGACAGGAACTGGTCCGGCGACAATCACAGTAGAAACACCTGTAGCGACATCACCCGAACCAATTGTACAGGAAGAACGTAAACAACCCGTACCAGCGCCAGTAGCTGCTCCAGCTGCCGCATCTACGTTGACCTTACCGCGTCATCATACGTCTATGCCCAAACCGGTTGAGCCAACGCCTGCACCGAGGCCGGAGCCTGTACAGGAAGAAAAGAAACCGGCTTTCATTACGATTTACGGTAACGCCGAATCTCAGCAACAGGTGAATCCTCCGGTAACTCCTGCAGCTGCGCCTGTTTTCAATGGAAACGGCGAAAAGGCACACGTTACTGAGAAGAAGCCTGAAACCAATGGCGTACGTAAAGAACTAAAAGAGCTCAATCAGCTGGTAGCACAGAGTGCAACTTCATTGAATGATCGCTGGCGCCAGAGTCATGCTGAGGTGGCTGACAGACTGGGAGATATGCCTGTAAAAGATCTTCGTCAGGCCATCGGCATTAATGACAAGTTTCAGTTTATTCAGGAGTTATTCCGTGGAGATGTAGATACTTATGAACGTTCTGTAAGGACGATCAATGAATTACACTCTTTACAGGAAGCTGAATACTGGATAGAGAGAGAACTGAAAATCCGCCAGGGATGGGATGACGAAAACCGTACTGTAAGGCAGTTTTACAACCTTGTCAAGAAACGTTTTTCCTGAATATAGCGTAGTACCTTACCGGTAGCGCCTTTATTATCAGCAACATATTTTTTTGCCTGTGCCCCTGTATGTAAACAGGAATTATTGTCCTGCAGGAGTTGCTCCACCTGTACATGAAGGGTTTCCAGATCATGAATACTGATGCCACCACCGGCCGCGATTAATGCAGCGGCTTCCGGGAATTTATGGAATATGGGACCGAATACCACCGGTTTACCATAAGTAGCGGGTTCCAATATATTATGGATACCGTCTTTTCCAAAGCCACCACCCACATAAGTGACAGTGGCATAGCGGTATAAAGCCGACAACATGCCCACGTTATCTATCAATAATACTTTTCCCTCTTTTCCGGGTTGTTTCACCCAATCAGTATAGCGTATGGCCGCCGGAAACAGCGCCAGCAGTTTATTGATATGGGCGGATTCTATTTCATGCGGGGCGATGATCAGGCAACGTCCCTC
Source organism: Chitinophaga pinensis (assembly GCF_007896845.1). Lineage (GTDB taxonomy): Bacteria > Bacteroidota > Bacteroidia > Chitinophagales > Chitinophagaceae > Chitinophaga > Chitinophaga pinensis_C. The sequence goes on from NZ_VOHS01000013.1 coordinate 25,786, forward strand.
CTGTTGCTGCTTTTTCCACCAGTCAGCCAGTAAGGTTTCATCCTCTTCCCACGTACTGCCGGCGATAATCGCCTGCTGACTACCTATAAACTCTCGGATGCCTGTTACTTCTCTGTTCTCTTCCTGCAAAGCCCACACTCTGTCAAAGCGGGTATCACCGGCGAGGGCGACATTGGAGATGCCTGCCTGTTCCAGCAATTCTACCGATTCCTTGTTCTGCACAAAAATATAGGTCAGCTGTTGCAGCAAACGGCGGAACATGCCCCCATATGGCTTAAAGAACAGCTGTCCCGGTCTAAATATACCCGATACCAGCAGTACCGGCACTTTTTCCCGGTGCAGGGCAGTCAGCATATGGTACCAGAACTCATATTTAATAAAAATGGCCAGTGATGGTCTGACCAGTCTGATGAAATCCCGGGCATTCTGCCGGGTATCCAACGGTAAATAGCATACGTGATCAGCGCCCGGATAGTCTTTGCGGACCTCATACCCGGAGGGGGAAAAGAAGGTCAGCAGTATTTTACAGTTGGGATATTCCTGACGGATAGCTTCCAGTACGGGGCGTCCCTGTTCAAACTCTCCCAGAGAGGCGGCATGTACCCAAACGACGGGACCGCCTACAGGCAGGTGTTGCGCTAAGGATTGGCGCCAGTCGCGGCGACCTTCCACCCAGCGGCGGGCCTTGGCGTTACCTGTAGCGGCCGCCAACCCTACAGCTGCCCTGTAACCTCTTATTCCCAGATCATATATTATAGTGCTTGCCGGCATGCCTGAACGTACTTTTACTGTTTTTTGGATCAGGCGCAAAGATACTGCCCTTCCTATGTCAAAATTTGTAAATTTGCTCACTTTAAACAAAATATCTATCCCACTCATGGTTCCTATTCAAATGGTGGATTTAAAACGCCAATACTTGAAAATAAAGCCGCAGGTTGATGCTGCGATGACCGAAGTGCTGGAAAATGCTGCTTTTATCAATGGCGCACCTGTACAACAATTCACCAATGCACTGCAGAGTTACCTCGGTGTTAAACATGTGATTCCTTGTGCCAATGGTACCGACGCACTGCAAATTGCGATGATGGCATTAGATCTGGCTCCCGGTGATGAAGTGATCACTCCTTCCTTTACGTTTATTGCGACAGCAGAGGTGATTGCCTTATTACGTCTGAAACCTGTGTTTGTAGATGTAGATCCGAAGACTTTCTGTCTTGATCCTGAGCAGGTAGAGAAAGCGATCACGCCTAAAACAAAGGCGATCGTTCCTGTACACCTGTACGGCCATGCGACTGATATGGAACCGATCATGAAAATCTCCGGAAAATATAATATTCCTGTTATTGAAGACAATGCACAGGCGATTGGTGGTCATTACACCTTCGCTGATGGCAGTAAAAAGATGCTGGGAGCAATCGGCCAGATAGGCTGTACTTCCTTCTTCCCTTCCAAGAACCTGGGATGTTATGGAGATGGTGGTGCGCTCTTCACCAATGATGATGCGCTGGCTGCCAAAATCAGAATGGTTGCCAACCACGGACAATCCGCCCGTTACTACCATGATGTAGTAGGAGTAAACTCCCGTCTCGATACCTTACAGGCAGTGGTATTGAATATCAAGCTGCCATTGCTGGATGAATATATTAAGGCCCGCCGTACGGTGGCTGACGCGTACGATGCCGGATTTGCCGGTATCCCGGAGATCACCACTCCATTCAGGGCGGACAACAGTTATCATGTGTATCATCAATATACCCTGCAGCTGAATGGCGCAGATCGTTACGCGTTACAACAATACCTCCAGGAAAAAGGGGTTCCTGCAATGATTTACTACCCTGTACCAGCACACCGCCAGAAAATGTTCGAGGACTTCGGCGGCGCTGCCTTCAATCTTCCTGTTACCGATGACCTGACTTCTAAGGTCATTTCCTTACCAATACATACTGAAATGGATGCAGATCAGCTCCAATACATCATCGATTCAGTTAAATCATTCTTAAATCAAAACTCCAAATGAAAATTACAGTAGTAGGCACAGGTTACGTGGGACTAGTGACCGGCACTTGCTTTGCAGAAACGGGCAACGACGTTACCTGCGTTGACATCGACGTCAACAAGGTAAATAAGCTTTCCAACGGACAGATCACCATTTATGAACCAGGACTCGAAAAACTGTTCGAGCGTAACCTGAAGGAAGGACGTTTACACTTCACAACAAGTCTCGCAGAAGGCGTTGCTCATGGAGATGTTATATTCCTCGCCTTGCCTACTCCTCCGGGAGAAGACGGATCTGCGGATCTGTCCTACATTCTGCGCGTAGCAGATGATATGGGTAAAATCATCACTGATTATAAAGTAATCGTTGACAAAAGTACCGTACCGGTAGGTACTGCTGAACTGGTACATGCAGCGGTTGCAAAGAACTGTTCACATCCTTTCGACGTGGTTTCCAATCCGGAATTCCTGCGTGAAGGTGTGGCGGTAGACGACTTCATGAAGCCTGATCGTGTTGTGATCGGAACCCGCTCAGAAAGAGCGCGTAAAGTAATGGGCGACCTGTTTGCACCATTTGTACGTCAGGGTAACCCGATCCTGTTCATGGACGAAAAATCTGCTGAACTGACCAAATACGCAGCCAACTCCTTCCTCGCTACCAAGATCTCTTTCATGAATGAAATAGCGATCCTGTGTGAGAAACTGGGAGCTGACGTTGACATGGTGCGCAGAGGCGTAGGTAGCGACGACAGAATCGGTAAACGCTTCCTGTTCCCCGGTATCGGTTATGGTGGCAGCTGCTTCCCTAAAGACGTACAGGCGCTGGTGAAATCATCAGAAGATGCAGACTACGATTTCAAAATACTCAATGCGGTAATGGACGTAAATGAGCGACAGAAACTGTTCCTCATGCCGAAAATCAGCGCATGGTTTAATAATGACCTGAAGGGCAAACACTTCGCCCTGTGGGGACTGGCATTCAAACCAAATACAGACGATATCCGTGAAGCACCGGCATTATATATGATCGACGCCCTCGTCGCTGCCGGCGCAACCGTTTCTGTATTTGATCCGGAAGCAAGCAACAATGTAGAACGCCTGATCGGCAATAAAGTAGCTTATGCAGCTAACCAGTACGACTGTCTTATAAATGCAGATGCACTGATCATTGCCACAGAATGGAGTGTATTCAGAACACCTGATTTCGATAAAATCGGCAGTACGCTGAAAAACAAGGTGATCTTCGACGGAAGAAACCTGTTTGACGTATTCAGGATGGAAGAACTTGGCTACCATTATGAGAGTGTAGGACGCGCGGCTACAAACAATTAATTATCATCACCCCTATCAATGCCAGTTAATATGAAAAGAGTTCTGATTACCGGCGCAGCCGGCTTCCTGGGTTCACACCTGTGTGATCGTTTCATCGCCGAAGGATATCGGGTGGTGGCAATGGATAATCTCCTGACCGGCAATATCAAAAACATAGAGCATCTCTTTCCTTTACCGGAATTTGAATACTATCATCATGATGTAAGCAAATTTGTACATGTACCGGGTAATCTGGATTACATTTTACACTTTGCTTCGCCGGCAAGTCCGATTGACTATCTGAAAATGCCTATCCAGACATTAAAGGTAGGTTCACTCGGTACCCACAATCTGCTGGGTCTTGCCAAAGAAAAAAAGGCACGTATTCTGGTAGCATCCACTTCTGAAGTGTATGGCGACCCTAATGTACATCCGCAACCGGAAGAGTACTGGGGTAACGTAAACCCGGTTGGTCCGCGTGGTGTATATGACGAAGCAAAACGCTTCATGGAGTCTATCACCATGGCTTATCATAACTTCCATGGCGTTGAAACAAGGATCGTAAGGATCTTCAATACCTATGGTCCGCGTATGCGACTCAATGATGGTCGAGCATTACCTGCATTTATGAGTCAGGCACTGACCGGTCAGGATCTGACTGTTTTTGGTGATGGTTCACAGACCCGTTCTTTCTGTTATGTATCTGACCTCGTAGATGGTATTTACCGCTTATTATTGAGCGACTATCACCTGCCGGTAAATATTGGTAATCCTTCAGAGATCACACTGCTGGAATTTGCAGAAGAGATTCTTGCACTGACCAACAGTAAGCAGAAGATTATATATCAGCCGCTTCCAAAAGATGATCCGAAGCAAAGAAAACCAGATATCACCAAGGCACAGGAACTGCTGGGATGGGCTCCGAAAGTAGACAGAAAAGAAGGTTTGAAGGTGACTTACGAATACTTCAAAGAAGCATTAAATAAATAATTCGTTGTAAATGAACCACTGCTCTTAAGGTAGTGGTTCATTTGCAATGCGTACATTGTCTGTAATTAAATAATCATTATGCACAACACCATACTCATCACCGGTGGCGCCGGTTTTATAGGCTCCCATGTCGTGAGATTATTTGTGAATAAGTACCCTCATTACCAGATTGTTAATCTGGATGCGCTGACTTATGCAGGCAATCTTGAAAATCTCAAAGATATAAAGGACAAGTCCAACTATACCTTTGTGAAGGGTGATATTACGGATGAAGCATTCATAGATGAACTGTTTACAACCTACTCTTTTGATGGTGTGATCCATCTGGCAGCAGAAAGCCATGTGGACCGGTCTATCATGGACCCTCTGGCATTCATCAAAACCAACGTATTAGGTACTGCTACCCTGCTGAATGCAGCCCGCAAATACTGGAAAGACAATTACGAAGGTAAACTGTTCTACCACGTATCTACTGATGAAGTATATGGCAGTCTGGGAGAAGAAGGTTTCTTCACAGAAGAAACCGCTTATGATCCCCGCTCTCCTTATTCTGCATCAAAAGCAAGCTCTGATCACTTTGTGATGGCCTACTATCACACGTATCACCTGCCTGCCATCATTTCCAACTGCTCCAACAACTACGGATCACATCATTTCCCGGAAAAGTTAATTCCGCTGGCCATCCACAACATCAAAAACAACAAGCCGGTACCTGTATATGGTAAAGGAGAGAATGTGCGCGACTGGCTGTTTGTGGAAGACCACGCAAGAGCAATTGATACCATTTTCCACAAAGGCCGCTTAGGGGAAACCTATAACATCGGCGGTTTCAATGAGTGGAAAAATATCGATCTTATCAACCTGCTCTGCATGGTGATGGATAAAAAACTGGGCCGCGCACCGGGTACCTCTGCAAGCCTGATCACTTTTGTGAAAGACCGTGCAGGCCACGATCTGCGTTATGCAATCGACGCTACCAAACTCAATAAAGAACTGGGCTGGGAACCTTCCCTCCAGTTTGAGGAAGGACTGGAAAAAACCGTTGACTGGTATCTGTCCAACGAAGAATGGCTGGATCATGTCACCAGCGGCGCCTACCAGGAATATTACAGTGACCAGTATCAAAAGAGATAATCAACTATATGCCTTTTACTGAAACAGGGATACCTGATCTGTTAGTATATGAACCACGGGTATTCAACGATAACCGTGGCTATTTTTTTGAAAGCTACAGCGAACAGGCCTTTCTACAACATGGTCTGCAGCTGAAATTCGTACAGGACAACCAGGCAAGGTCTACTTATGGCGTACTGAGAGGTTTACATTACCAGCAGGAACCACATGCACAGACCAAACTCGTAAGAGTACTGGAAGGACGCATTATCGACGTAGCAGTAGATATCCGCAAGGGCTCTCCTACTTATGGTAAGGTATTCACTATCGAACTGAGTGCTGAAAATAAAAAGCAGCTGCTGGTACCCAAAGGTTTTGCCCACGGTTATTCCGTATTAAGCGAGACTGCAGAAGTGATGTACAAAGTGGATAACTTCTACAATAAAGCCAGTGAAGGTGGTATCATTTACAATGACCCGGCACTGAACATCGACTGGGGTATCAGTCTGGCGGATGCGCTGGTATCAGAAAAAGATGTGATACTGCCCACGCTTGAAAACTGCACGCATAACTTCATTTACAATTCAGATAAGTAATGAAAAATATTCTGATAACCGGCGCCAATGGCCAGCTGGGACAGGCAATTAAAAAAGTAACAGCGGATTATCCGGGGTTTAACTTCCTATACACAGACTTCAATGAACTGGATATCACCAGCGAAGAAGCTGTGCGCAATTATTTTGCTCAGCAGGAAATACACGCCTGTGTGAACTGTGCAGCGTATACAGCTGTAGATAAAGCGGAAGGTGACGAAGAATTTGCTTTTAAACTCAACTTTGAAGCAGTACTGAACCTCGCTACTATCTGTGCTGAATACAACACCCAGTTAGTACATATCTCTACTGATTATGTATTCAGCGGCCAGCAGAACGTACCCTATGTAGAAACAGACGACGCCAGTCCGGTCAGCATTTACGGCAGTTCCAAACTGCGTGGCGAAGGTGCGGCTGTAGGTACCAACCCTGCTACTATTGTATTACGTACTTCCTGGCTGTATTCCGAATTCGGCGCCAACTTCGTAAAACGTATGCGCGAACTGATGCAGGAAAGAGATAGCCTGAACATCGTATTTGACCAGACAGGCACTCCTACTTATGCAGTAGACCTGGCTAAAGTGGTATTGACCATACTGACCAAAGTATGGGATGTACCCGGTGAATATGGCGGCGTATATCACTTTAGCAATGAAGGCGTGACCAGCTGGTATGACTTTGCTGTCGCAATCCGCGAACTAAGCAATGCTTCCTGTACAGTATCTCCGATCACTTCTGATCAGTATCCTACGGCGGCCAAAAGACCTGCCTACAGTGTCATGAACAAAAGCAAGATTAAAGAGACATTTGGTATTCAGATCCCTCATTGGAAAGAGAGTCTGAAAGAGTGTATCAAACAGCTGTAAAAGCAGATGAAGCGTTAATTATTAACTTCTTCTATAAAAGGAAAAGGCGTTCACCATTAGTGAACGCCTTTTCCTTTTATGATAATCAGATCTGTTGAGACCTGCATATTAATATCTCTTACTTCTTAAAACTGGTGATCTCCATATGCCCAACCGGATTGCCATCTTTAAACGTGGCCGTCTTCACCACACCAAAACCCGGCGCAAACCACTCTGTTGCATTCATTTCAACCGGCATGTTCATAGACATCATTTTCAGACCAAGATTCATCTTATAAGTGATCTTATAACATTCCCAGCTGCCACCGGCAGTCGTGATCTTCTCTTTACCCGCTACTTTACGGTCAGTCACCTGATATTGCAGACTGATATCCATACCATTAGCATTACCGCTCATTTCAAAGGAGCCATTTGGCAGGGTCTGACCTTCCTTTAAGGTGGCAGGATAATTCAAAAATGCGCTCCCGTCTGATTCCATCTTCATGTCTTTCAGCTGTGGCATATTGGGCAGGGACATTTTCATATCAATCATGATCTCTCCACCGGTACATTTGAACTTACCCTTACCAGAAGACAAAGAGGCGCCTTTGGCGTCTTTTGTGGTCACTGTGAAGTCAGATACAGTTGAGCCCCCTTCCTTATTGACAGACAATACTTTATAAACATTCTTTGCGACAGTCGTCCCTTTGGCGTCGAACATGCTCATCTCTACTTCAGCGTTATTCAGGAGATAATAGTAGTTTTTGCAATCCTGCGCGAATAATACATTTACCGCTGCCAGCAGTGCGGCAATTAAAAACAAGCTTTTTTTCATATGGTACTCTTTACAAAAGATGGCGGTTTTATCCGCAATTGAATGTACGAATTTCCGGCACAATGCCCTGCTTCGTCCATATCGTTTAAAATTCTTTTCTTACGTTTGCAAAAATTATCCCAATTAATCATGAACCTGATAGAGGAATTACGTTGGAGAGGTATGGTGCAGGATATAATGCCGGGCACGGAGGAGCAATTACTGAAAGAAATGACTTCTGCTTATGTAGGATTTGACCCTACAGCAGATTCTCTTCATATAGGCAGTCTGGTACCCATCCTGCTGCTGGTACATTTACAGCGAGCGGGTCACAAGCCTTTTGCACTGGTTGGCGGCGCCACCGGTATGGTGGGCGACCCTTCCTTCAAAGCAGAAGAGCGCAAAATGCTGGATCTGGATACCCTCGCGCATAACCAGAACGGTATCAAAGCTCAGCTGGAGAAGTTCCTCGACTTCGATCCGGCCAAACCGAATGCCGCTGAAATGGTGAATAACTTCGATTGGTTTAAAGAGATCTCCTTTCTGGATTTCATCCGCGATACCGGTAAACACATTACCGTTAATTACATGATGTCCAAGGATTCCGTAAAAAGAAGACTGGAAGGCGATAGCGGTATGTCCTTTACAGAATTCACCTACCAGCTGATTCAGGGCTATGACTTCTATCATCTGTATACAGCGAAGAACTGTAAACTGCAGATGGGTGGTTCTGACCAGTGGGGTAACATCGTAACGGGCACTGAACTGATTCGCCGTAAAGCGAATGGGGAAGCATTTGCCTTTACCTGTCCTCTGCTGAAAAAAGCAGACGGCACTAAATTCGGTAAATCAGAAAGAGGTAACGTATGGCTGGATCCACAGAAAACGTCTCCTTATCTGTTCTACCAGTTCTGGGTAAAAACCACAGACGAAGACGCTAAAAACTACATCAAAATATTCACCTTCCTTGGTCAGGAAGAGATCAATGAACTGATCGCTGCACACGATCAGGATGCTGGTAAACGCCTGCTGCAGAAGAAACTGGCAGAAGAACTGACCGTCTTCGTACATGGTCAGACAGAACTGGAGTTTGCCCTGAAAGCATCAGATCTGCTGTTCCGTAACGATACCGCCGAGGTACTGCAATCCCTGACTGAATCTCAGTTGCTTGAGATCATGGACGGTGTACCACAGGTAGAAGTAGCTGCTGCCGAACTGGAAGCCGGAAAGGATATCCTCTCTTTCCTTGCGGAGACCAACATCCTTCCTAGTAAAGGAGAAGCCCGTAAAATGATCCAGAACAACGGTATCAGCATCAACAAGGTGAAGGTAGGAGCTATTGATAAGATGATTGATAAAAGCCTGCTGCTGAATGACAAGTACATCCTTGTACAGAGAGGAAAAAACAACTACTTCCTTGTAATTGTAAAATAAGCTTACATTATAAACAGGAGGGCTGGCGTATCACAGATACGTCAGCCCTTTTTATTTGCTATTATAATTTTACTCAATATCCAGTTCTCCCTTCTCTCCTTCCTCAAAGCGTCTTCCCCGGATGATGGAGGTCAGCATATTGAAGAAGATCACCATTTTGCTGGATGAATTATCCCAGAACCACGCCTGTTTGGTATCTACCCTCAACAGACAAAGCCGGGGATCGTCAATCCCATCGGGGAACCACGCTTCAACGGCCGGCGTCCACAACTGTTTCATTTTTTCACGATCCAGTACGATCGATCCGATACCAAAGATGTTCAGATAGGTGTTATGTCCCGGGTGGGAATAAATGAGGTTCAGCTCATTATTTTCTGAAATCTGCATCACCTGACCGGCATATTCATTGGAAAAAAACCAGACATTCCCTTCTTTGTCTACATCTACAGTAGCCATGGGTCTGGATATAACGTGGCCGTGCTCGTCAACGGTAGTAAACATACATACCCGCACATCGTTAATCAGATCAGAAACCTTTCTGATCGCCTCTTCTCTTTTGAGGATTGCTGCCATCGAATTAATGTGTTTGTATGAAACAATAAAAATTCATGCCATATAAAAAAGAAAAAGGCCCGGTATTGTTAGTACAACACCGGGCCCCTTGCCTGTTATAAGTTTCAGCTATTTCAGTCCGTACTTATATTTATAACGCTCATATAACTGTTTGTGTTTATTATCAAGGCTAACTTCTCTTCCCTGAATAAACGCCTGCGTTACCACACTGCTACGCATATCCAGCAAATCGCCTGTACTGATGGTAATATTGGCGTCCTTACCGGTTTCCAGTGATCCGGTGATCTTATCGATACCGAGGATTTTGGCTGCATTCAGTGTCACTGCTGCCAGTGCTTCTTCTTTGGAAAGTCCGTATGTGCTGGCAGTACCTGCTTCAAAAGGCAGGTTACGTTGCTGCCAGAAGCCTTCATTACTGAGGCAGAACAGTACGCCTGCCTGTTGTAACTGTGCGGCTGTTTTATATGGCTGGTCCACATCATCATCCTGCATCACCGGTAAACTGTGCGGCTGGGCAAGGACCACAGAGATATTATGCTGTTTGAGCACATCTGCGATCATCCATGAATCAGCACCACCGGCTATGACTACCTCAATATCAAATTCCTTTGCAAAGTCCACTGCTACCAGCATTTCCTTTACCAGATTACAGTGAATGAACAGCTTTTGCTGTTTGGCGAACAGTTTACGCACTGCTTCAAACTTCAGGTTGACAGCCGTGTGTTTATCTTCCTGCAGGTAAGCTTTCGCCTCGCTCAGGAATGACCGTACCTTTTCAGTTTTTTCGGCAAATTCTTCTGCTCTGTCTTTGGTAATAGAGAACCGGCCGGGTGTAGCGGGTGGAGGCAACAGGCTTGGCATATAGAAGTGGATAGCGCCATCCGCCTTGTAAGCAGCATCTTCCCAGTTCCATGCATCCAGTTGTACCACGGAAGAAGAACCGGGTATCATTCCACCTTCAGGTGTTACCTGTGCCAGCAGAATACCATTAGAGCGCAGGGTATTGATCACTTTTGAATCAGTGTTATAAGCCACCAGTGAACGTACAGAAGGATTGATCTCTCCTACCTCACTGAAGTCGTTGGTAGAGCGTACCGCTTCTACTTCCGTCAAACCTACAGTGGTCAGAGGTGCGATCACACCCGGATACACATGCTTACCCTGCAGGTCAATGACCTTTACGTCTCCGGAGGGTGCTGTCAGATTATTCCCTACGGCAACGATCTTACCATTGGCGAAAGACAGGGAACCTTTCTCGATTACCTGTCCGTTACCGATGTGAATCGTCGCATTGGTCAGGTAAACCGGCTTTGCCTGCGGAGGCGCCGGATATATTGTTTCCTGAGCCATTACGGCGGAGCAGGAAAGTGCGGTGATATATGTTAATAAACTACGTTTCATGTTGTTTGATTGATGCGTGCAGTGGTTACAATTCGTTATTTCCATCTGTCAGACGTTGCTGGTGACCAGCCTGCAGATCTTCACAGTGATACATTTCCTCTCTGGTAGCAGCTGCTTTCTGGGTAGGCGTACCTTTTTTCTTTTCACCCAGCATTTTCAGCACCAGACGATTACGTTCTGCGCTGATACGCTGACGCAATTCGAGGTCTTTCTCGCGGTCGAAGTATACGATACCATCTACGAGGGTCTTTTCAGCTTTTGCATAAATGCTCAGAGGATTGTCGTTCCATAGTACCAGATCGGCATCCTTACCGGTTTTGATACTACCGGTACGCTCTGCTACGTGCAACAGTCTGGCCGGGTTGATGGTCACCAGTTTCAGGGCTTCCTCTTCCGTCATATCGCCATATTTGATGCTCTTGGCAGCTTCCTGATTCAGTCTGCGTGCCATTTCAGCATCATCGGAGTTGATGGCGACATTTACACCTACACGTTGCATGATAGTGGCATTGTAAGGGATCGCGTCCTGTACTTCCATTTTGTAAGCCCACCAGTCAGCGAAAGTACCCGCGCCGGCACCGTGTTGTTTCATCTTATCCGCCACCTTATATCCTTCCAGAATATGCGTAAAGGTGTTTATTCTGAAATGGAAAGTATCTGCCACATGCAGCAGCATGTTGATCTCGCTCTGTACATAGGAGTGACAGGTAATGAAACGTTTGCTGTTCAGGATCTCTACCAATGCATCCAGCTCGAGGTCGCGACGTTTGCCTGCGCCTTCTTTTTCGTAATCACGCGCACGTGTGAATGCATCTGTCAATACCTGTTCAACCCCCATACGTGTTTGCGGGAAACGTTCGCGCTGGCGTTCACCCCAGTTGGATTGTTTTACGTTTTCGCCCAATGCGAATTTGATAAACGGATCTGATCCTGCGAATTTGAGTTCTTCTGCATCCGCACCCCAACGCAATTTTATGAGCTGGCTTTGTCCGCCGATCGTATTGGCAGAACCATGTAACAGATGTGAAGCTGTCACGCCACCACTCAGTTGTCTGTAGATATTCACATCATCAGGGTTCACCACATCCGCGATACGCACTTCTGAAGTAACGGACTGCGTCCCTTCATTGACGCCTTTGGAAATAGCGATGTGAGAGTGCTCGTCGATGATACCGGCTGTCAGGTGTTTGCCTGTACCGTCTATAACGCGTGCATTGCCGGCAGGCAGGTTCTTACCGATCTGTGCGATCTTACCATTGCGTACCAGGACGTCTGTGTTTTCAAGTTTACCTTCTTTTTCACTGGTCCAGACAGTGGCATTTTTGATCAGGATATCCTGTTGTTTAGGCAGGGCTTCCCAGCCATATCCGTTGAAAGGATAGTACATGTTACCCAGCTGCGGAGCAGTTTTAGGTTTTGCGGTATCCTGTTTGGTATACGCGGCGCTGAATGTAGCGTTCCATTTCACCCATTTACCGGCGGTATCCAGACCGGTACCACTCCATTCGTTTGTACCAGCTACACCGCTGAGACGCAGTTGTGCACCACCTTTCTTTATCGGGAAAGCGATTTTGATCAGCTTATCATTGATGGTGATGGAACCTGCCAGTGTATCCTGTTGTAAAAGGGACAGGGTTGGCGTAGCAGCAGTACCTTTCAGCAGGAGGGTATATTTTGTATTGCCGGGTGTCAGGGTCAGTGTATAAGTACCCCGCACATCTTTCCAGCCTTCATCTTTGATGATGTATTTTTTACCCTGTACCCAGTTCTGGAACAGTACCGTATTTTCATTAAAGATCGCACCGGAAGTCACCAGAAAATTAGCCAGTTTACCCGGCTCCAAAGAACCTACGAGATCATCTGCTTTAATGATGCGTGCTGCAGAGAGGGTAAGTGCATCCAGAGCTTTTTGTTCACTGAGACCATACTCAATTGATTTTCGCACAGCGCCCAGAAATTGCTTCAGGTCTTTCAGTCCGGCAGCCGTAATACAGAATGGGATATTGGCTTTTTCAAAAGCAGCGGCTTCAGTAGGAGCCAGTTCCCAGTGTTTCATATCGCTGAGTGCCACGAAGCGGGCATCATTCGGATCTTCCACATCGATCGGCTGCGGGAAATTCAGCGGCAGAATGAAGGAGGCTTTGGTAGCTACCATTTCCGGCATACGCTGGTATTCATTACCACTGGCTTTGATGATATATTGTACACCAAATTCGTCGCCTATTTTATCTGCACGTAAGGCATCCCATTTATCCTGTACATCAAAGATCTGCGGCAGGGTGCGGCTGTCATTCCACGCCTGCAGGGTCAGGTTTGTACCTTCTTTAGCGGGGTGAGACTGATACCATTGCGCGTCAAGGAATGTCTGACGCAGCAGTGCAATACTACCCATTAAGGAGCTGGGATAATTCTGTGAGGAACTACCTTTATCGAAGGAGAATTGCGCACTGGCTTTTTCTTTGATCAGGACTTTATTTTCACGGTCATCCGCCAGCGTTACCAGCACACCGGTACCACGGGCGATGCCATCCTGCTGATGAGTTAATACTGTACCAAAACCTATGTTTCTCAATGACTCTGCGGCAGTACCGTCTATCTGGAATAAAGTAGCTGCATTTATCTCACTTTTAACCGCCTGATTCCAGCCATAAGCACCTTTGGTAGCAGAAAGGAACTGAGGCTCCCCTCTATAACCACCACCGGCTTTCTTTGCCGGCTGTGTACCATAATCACTGTAAGCATCTACGAAAGAAGGATAGATATATTTACCACCGCAATCGATCACTACCGCATCTTTGGGTACAGGGCCATTGCCAACGCTGACGATGCGGCCATTACGGATTACGAGGCTGGCGTTGTTCAATACATTACCGGCGCTTTTTACAATCGTCGCTTTTACAAAAGCATAACACCCTTCTCTGGGATCGGCGATACCGTTCACAGGAAAAGTTTCCTGCGCTGAAGCATACGAACCGGCCAGCAGACCGCTCAGCAACAGACACAGGTGGGACAACCGCTTACGCGGCGAAAAAAAATTACTCATTGGCTTGTGTTTGTCAATTTAGATTTTGGGTTCATAGTATCCTGACAATCAGAAAGGTCTTACCGGGAGGGCAATACCTGCTGCGACCTAAAAGTAACAAATGATTGATGTGGCTTCTGCATATTTCAACAGATTTTTGATGACTGGTAGTAATATTGCGTTAATTACCTATATTTAACCAAGAGAATAACCCGTTTTTTATGAAAAGTTATATGATCCGCATCAGTGGGCTGTTATTATGCTTCTTACTTGCAATAAGCGGCAGCAGCATGGCACAAAACAGGGATACTTCCACCGTGAAGAAGGTACGCTTTACACCGGAGCAGCGTGCGGATAAAATGAGTGATAAACTTGACCGGCGGCTGAACCTGTCCAAACAACAGGACAAAGACATTCACACCATCAATACCGATATTACACAACGCATGGAAGCGCTCAAACGCAATACGACGCTGTCCAAAAAAGATAAGATGCAGCAGATGAAAGCGTTGAATGAAGAACGGAATCAGCGTTTCAAATCAGTACTCTCGGCCGATCAGTATAAAAAGTGGAATGACTGGGAACTGAAGAAGAAGGAACATATGGAAGCCAGAATGGACAAAAAACAACAAAAACGTAATGCCCGCTAAGAAGGGTCTTTTATAAATGAATGGAGTAAGGATGCTGATTGGCATCCTTATTTTTTTATCTTGAGAGATGATGCGGAGAGAAGACGCCATAGCGATATTCCGGGCAGCAGTAGCGGCAGTACAACCGGCACATCTTATGCACCGGCACGTACACTACAGGGATGGTGTACTGACTGTCTGTGATCAGTCGTTTACGATCACACCTGACAGTACAGTATGGGTATTGGGTGCGGGAAAAGCGTCCGCCTCCATGGCACAGGCTATTGAGCAGGTACTGAGCGGCGTGCAGATAAAAGGGCTGGTGATCACAAAATACGAACACGCATTACCGTTAAAGCATATTCAGTTAAAAGAAGCCGCACATCCTGTACCTGATGAAAATGGCGTACAGGCGACTACAGCAATGCTTGCTTTATTACGTAACACCCGGCCTGATGATATTGTGCTGTTGTTGCTTTCCGGTGGCGCTTCTGCCCTGCTTGCAGATTATCCTGCGGGAGCAGATCTGGCACAGGTACAACAGGTATTTTCCCTGTTACTGAAAAGCGGTGCAGATATTTATGAAATGAATATTGTGCGGAAGCATCTGTCAGCTGTAAAAGGCGGACAACTTCCCCTACCCGCCAATACCAAAGCCTGGTGCAGTCTGATATTAAGTGATGTAGTAGGCGATGATCTTTCTGTTATAGGTTCTGGTCCGACCGTAGCTGATCCTTCCACGTTTGGAGATGCTATGGCGATCCTTGATAAATACGCGCTCACATCGCAATTACCCCCCGCTATTTATGCACATTTACAACAGGGATGTGCCGGAAAATTGCCTGAGACACCTAAACCCGGACATCCGGATCTGGCGCATGTGCATAACTTTTTAATTGGTAGTAATCACATTGCGCTGGAAGCTGCAAAGCAGCATGCGGAGTCCCTTGGGTATGATACCCGGATATTAAGTTCCACGGTTACCGGGGAGGCAGAAAAACTGGCAGAGAAACTGGTTAATGAAGCACGCAGCCGGGAGGGTAAAAAACCTGCTTGTATACTTATGGGAGGCGAGAGTACCGTAACGGTGAAGGGAGATGGTCTGGGTGGCCGGAATCAGCAACTGGCGCTGGCTGCGGGCATTTTGATAAAAGATATTCCGGACATTCTTGTACTCAGTGCAGGTACCGATGGCACTGATGGTCCGACAGATGCAGCCGGTGCTTTTTCGGATAAAGATATGATGCAGCAGGCGATAGAAAAAGGACTGGATGCAGCCGCTTATCTGAAGCAGAATGATGCGTGGCATTTCTTTGAAAAAGCAGGAGGACTGATTAAAACAGGTCCTACGCAAACGAATGTAATGGACATTATGCTGGCAATCATTTCCTGAAGCGTTGGTTGTTCCCATTAGATTTTCTTAGGTTTGCAAAAATTCTACAAGGACAGCACGCTTATAAACCATTGGAATACACGCTTATTTTAGCTTGAAAAAGGATCAACAGCAGAATACTGACCTTGTAGCATGAGAGAAATCATTTATTACTAAATCATTAATTAATTTCCGGAAGTCCTATTTTTGGGCTTAAACCTTTATATGCGTATGCTAAGAATGGAACAGACATGGCGTTGGTTCGGACCGAATGATCCGGTTAGCCTGGCTGATATCAAACAAGCTGGAGCGACCGGTATTGTAACGGCCTTACACCATGTTCCGAACGGAGAGATCTGGACAGTCGAGGAGATACAAAAGCGAAAGGAGATGATCGAAGCCGCAGGCCTTAGCTGGTCAGTGGTAGAAAGTGTACCCGTTCACGAAGACATCAAAACCCAGAGTGGAAGGTTCAAAGAATATATACAACATTATCAGCAATCCCTGCGCAACCTCGCGCAATGCGGTATCTACATAGTGACATACAACTTTATGCCTGTACTGGACTGGACAAGGACAGACCTCGCATATACAGTTGAAGACGGATCCAAAGCACTGCGTTTTGAAAAAGCGGCATTCCTTGCTTTTGATCTGTTTATGTTACAACGCCCGGGTGCAGAGAACGATTATGACCCTGCGGATATATCCATGGCGAAAGAGCGTTTTGACAGTATGACCGATGCAGAGAAAGCATTGCTGCAAAGGAATATTATTGCCGGGTTGCCAGGTTCTGAAGAAAGCTTTTCACTGGAGCTTTTTCAGGCAGCCCTTGATAAGTATAAAGGCATTGATGCCACACAACTGAAACTGCATCTTTTCTATTTCCTGCAGCAGATCGCACCTGTAGCAGAGGAAGTAGGTATTAAACTGGCGATCCATCCTGACGATCCTCCATTCCCTATTCTGGGACTGCCAAGGATTGTAAGTACGGAGCAGGATGCAAGAGAACTGCTGGCAGCAGCACCTTATGCCTCTAACGGACTTTGTTTCTGTACGGGTTCTTATGGCGTACGCGCTGATAATGACCTTCCGGGTATGGTAGAGCGGCTGGGTGAGCATATTCACTTTATACACCTGAGAAGTACACAACGCGACAGTATTGGCAACTTCCATGAAGCCAATCATCTGGAAGGCGATGTTGATATGTATGCAGTAGTGAGGTCGATTCTGAATGTGATGCATAAAAGAAATACCACTATTCCGATGCGCCCGGATCATGGTCACCAGATGCTGGATGATCTTCACAAAAAAACAAATCCCGGCTATAGTGCCATTGGCCGCTTACGCGGACTGGCGGAACTCCGGGGCTTAGAACTGGGTATCGCGCGTTCGATTTCGGGGAAATGAAAGTCCACACCTGCAGCCTACTGGCAGCTTTATAAGGTTGGGATAAGAAACGAAAAAGTAAGCAGCTGGATAAAAGAAGGCTGATCAATTTATTAAGTAGCTCCAAAAAACAATCATATGAACAGTTCACTGGATGAGCAGTTAGAGCAGCATCTGGCGCAACGTCAACAGAGTCTTATCAGAATGTTAGGTCTGTTGAAAAAGGATATGGATTGTAGAATTATGCAAAAGCTACAGCAGAAAGGTTATAGCCATTTCAAACTGGGTGACCTTGTGCTGATAGTGAATATAGATCCGCAGGGGATCATCAATAACGAACTGGCGAGAAAGGCCCGTATTACCAAACAGGCCATGAGTAAAGTGGTTAAAAACCTGGAAGCAGGTGGCTTTATTCACACCAGCAAACACGTCACTGATGCCCGTGCAGCTGTAATATCTCTGACAGATGCAGGCAAACAACTGATCATCTGTGCGGCGGAAAGCTTTCAGGAGATACAACAGGAATATACCGGGATTGTCGGTCAGCAGGATGCTGATGCACTGAAACAGATCCTGCGTAAACTGGTGTTCAGTTTACACCCTGAATGCTGATTATTTTTCCATTTTATACATGCCTGTTCCTGATTCTGGAAAATCCGGGGACAGGCATGGTCATTTTTAGCAGTACTTGAATCAGGGATGTGAATAACTTACCTGAGAACAGAGTCAATTCCTCAATCCGCTACTTCTATATGTTTGAAAATGGCTTATACATTTATTTTTTGACAATGCAACAAAAAGTCAGATATAAATTCCGCTCTTCGTGTGTCCCAGTGCGGATTTCGGCACAGGCATTGTATTAATATTTTTGTCTATTGACCAGTGATTTAATACTTTTAATATCAGTAGCAGACATAGCAAATTATGGTTTCCAGCCGGATAATAAATAACGACGATGAATACATCGACGGTTTGCTAGACAGCTCCCCTGCAATTGTTGACGCGATCTATAAGCGTTTTGCCCGTAAGGTAAAACATATGGTAACAGGTTGGGGTGGCAACATCAAAGAAGCAGCCAATGTATTCGAAGATGTACTAATCGCCCTTTACGATTATGCTCATCTTCATAAATTAACCCTTACAAATCGTTTTGAGCCTTTTTTCATGTACGCCTGTCAACTGAAATGGAAACAGGATCTCATGCAGAAGGCGCCTACAAAGGGAATGTCATTCCATCCCGAAGTGCCCGCTCCCGGCCTGGATGAACAGCATATAAAATACATAGAGGCTGCATTAGCAGCTCCACATACCAAACAGGGTGCGGATAACACCCGGGAAGAATTGGAAGAAATGATCGCCGATCAGCGGGAACGCTGGTTTCATACCAAAGAAGGTCCTAACAGCAAAGTGAGCATCTACGTGATCATCACTGCTATAATAGGTGCAGGTCTGGCAGGACTATTATTCCTCAGCCCATGGCATAAGGATATCTACCGTCAGTTTTCAGGAACGGAAATGGTACATGCCAATCATATGTCTACGGAACAGGATACCGCATTACTGATGCATCAGGCAGCAGCAGCCTTCAATCATGGTCATTTCAATAAAGCGATCGTTCTGCTTAATCAGGTAATAGTCAGGGACTCCTTACATACAACTGCCCGTTACTACAGGGGAGTCAGCCTTGTAGACGAGGGAAAACTTGAAGATGCCCGTGCCGATCTTAAGAAAGTATACAACAGTGGCTCCAGCTATCGCTATGATGCCGCCTTCTATATGGCATTAAGTTATATCCGTGAAAACGATAAACAACAATGCCTCGAATGGGTGCTGAAAATACCGGAAAATTCACCGGTACATTGGAAAGCAGCCAGACTGAAGGAGGAACTGAACTATTAGTTCAGGTGGATCATATGCTTGCTGAAGTGAATGATGCTTTCTACTTCACCTTTGATCAGTTCGTAAATCTGTACTTTATCTTTTTTGATCATAATGAGCTGCTGTAGAACAAGATAGTAGGTTTCTCCACCGTGCCCGCTCATCTGGGCTCTTAAAATCTCTTTTTTTACTTCTTCAAAACCAACAGCGCCGAGCTTTTGGTAAATAACATTGAGTTCTTCAATCCATTTCATAGGTTATGTGTTTTTGCATAGGAATCTAAATTTATTCATAATACAATTAATAAACAAGGGGTTGGAGATATTTTTTTTATTATCTCCGGGATACAATTTATCCGCTGCTGCTTCGTCTACCTATAAGCAAAGCGTCTTAATATGCCCGCATCCGCTCCTTTTATCGTTTCCTATCAGCTGGAGGACTTCTCTCCGGGAGGTATTCCCTTTGTAGTGGGAGAACTGAGCGCTCATGCAGCCAAAGGACATGCACATCTCATGGGCATACACCGGCACTCTTATTACATGCTGGGCATCTGTACAGAAGGATCCACAACTGATATGCTGGATTTCGAACCAATGACAGTAAAAGCTGGTGAAATGGTACTGATCGTTCCGGGTCAGGTACATGAACCCAGAAGAGATTATACAGGAAAGGGATATATAGTCGCATTTTCGGCCGATTTCCTGTTACATCAGGATGTTAGTCTGCCAACACTTCCCTCCGGCCCTGTAAGGCTCTCAGATGCCGATTTTGCACAGGCCTGTCTTATCATCACACAATTACAGCGGGAATACACAGAGCGGACACCACAATACGTGGCAATGCTGCAACATTATCTGTCCCTACTGATCACCTTATTGTATCGTCATGCCAGCGCCTATACGCAATCTGGTCCTCCCCTGCTGCAACGCTATCGTAGCCTGCTGGCCCGCCACTTTCTGGAATGGACCAAACCGGCACAATATGCAGCGGCCCTGCACGTATCCGTAGATCACCTGAATGAAGTGATCAGACAGCATACAGGCCGGACCGTCTCCGCACACCTCAATGAAAGACGTGTACTGGAGGCTAAAAGGCTATTGCTACACGCGAAAGAAAGCATCAAGGAAATCGCCTGGCACCTGCAGTTCAATGAGGTGTCTTACTTCAATCGTTTCTTCAAACAACACACCGGCCATACGCCAGCCGCCTTCAGAGAAAAAGTCCGGGAAAAGTATCTATCTGACCCGGAATAGTATAATCAGCGCCACCTGACGCACGACTACTTTTGCATTATGTCATACCTGAAAGAAAAAGCCCAGGCCTTCTTTATGGCCCGGATGGGAAAAACTGCCAGCGTTATTGCGACAGAATATATTGCCAACAACCTGCTCGCAATTACTTTGCAACTGCCGGATGCATTGAAATGGCGCAGTTGTCAGCACCTGAAATTTGAAGTAGATAAGTCTAACTGCCGGGACTATACGGTTGCAACATGGGACGAAGCAAAACAACAGGCTACTTTGCTGATCGATACCGGACATGATGGTGCCGGTGGTAACTGGGCCAGACAATTACAAGCGGGAGATACTACGTTATACGTCGGACCGGGGGGTGGCTTCCATCAACCCACATCATCAGCACACCTTGTGTGCATCGGAGATGCAAGCGCTGTTGGGCACTTTACTTCACTCCATCTCAGAAAAGGCAATAACCAGCAATTCCATACACTGATCTGCCATCATCAACCCTTGCCGGAACAATTGCTGCAGATGCCGGTGACGACGCTTCTGAACTATACCAGCGGTGTTATTGAATGGCTGACAAAACACGAATTGCCGCTGCAGGATACCACATTTTATGTAGCAGGACAGGTACGGCTCGTTGTACAGACGCGTAAGTTGCTGAAACAACTGGGTGCACAGCAAATCAAACCTGCCGGCTTCTGGGAATAATCTATCGCCATCCACATAAAAAAGAGAGCGTACCGGTATGATACGCTCTCTTGAATAATTGTCCGGTTATATCTATCAATTGTAACCATCATTCTGCTTCAGATTTCCTCCTCCCAGATCGATCTGACGTTGTGGGATCGGAAATACCTTATTGCGTGCGTTAAAGGTCTTCCCATGGGCTGTAAACGCTGCTGCTGCCCTTCCCGGTACCAGCGCATCCTGACGTATCAGGTCAAAGAAACGATCATGCTCCATCGCCAGCTCCACTCTCCTTTCATGCCAGATGTATTCTCTGGTCACCGTCGTCACCGGACCTAAACCTGCACGTGGATGTAAAGCCGAAATATCTGTAGCTGCCGCTGCGCCATTGTTTAATGCCAGTGCAGCTTCTGCATGGATCAACAATATTTCACCATAACGGAGTATACGCAGATTTTTAGGAAGTCTGCCTCTGTTACCACAATTCGTTTCAGCAGTCTGGCTGTGATAAGATTTGTAATTATAACGGGCGTTTTCCACACTATCCCTGCCCGGAATCCGGAAACCATCCCACAGGAAGGTGCCATTTGGCTGAATGGTGATAATCGTTGCTGCTTCTCTCCGGTCTCCGTCTTCATATTCATCCAGCAAACTCTGAGAAGGCGTACCAAAGCCCCAACCCAGATCGGCCCATCCAAACTTACCACCAGCACGGGGCGCCTGACATTCTGCATAGTTGGCGATCGCCGCCTCACACGCTGCATTCTCACCTGTCTGTACTTCGAAAATGGATTCTATACTGTTAGCACCGGTTTCCCTCCAGATTTCAAAGTAGTTGTCCAGCAAACCATAAGTACCCAGTTTCTGCGTAACGATAGAATCACTCAGACTAAAAGCCCTTTGCCAGTTCTGACGATATAACATCACTTTGGCCAGCATCCCTGCAGCCGCTCCCTTCGTGGCTCTGCCTACGGCTGCATTCGCCTGTCCTTTGGCAGCTACATTCGTCAGGGCAAATTCCAGATCACTGATAATGAAAGCATAGATCTCATCTGCGCTGGCCTTTGTCTGAAAGGTAGCACTATTTGACTCCTGTGGCGTGATCACCCTGTCAATCTTAGGTACACCACCAAAGAAACGCACCAGATCAAAGTAGAAATAAGCACGCAGGAAACGTACTTCTCCCATTAACTGATTTTTCAGTGTTTCATCCAGAGTACTACCTTCCAGTGAAGACAAAGCCTGATTAGCACGGGCTACGCCCAGATAGAAGGTACTCCAGATGCTGTTCAGAGTATTTACTGACCCGTCCATTGTCAGGTTATCCAGTGCTCCGGAGTTGGGCATATCATCGCCGCTATTACTGCCTTTATCAGCATCATCAGAAGCAATATTCGTCATCCCTACATAAGAGAAACCGTGCATATTGCCTTCCCACATGGTGTTATAAACACCGATTACCAGTTTCAGTGCAGTAGCAGGGTCCAGTGCCGAAGCCTCCTGATCTATCTGCCCCTGCGGTTTTACATCCAGATAATTATCGCAGGAAGTGATACCTGTAAACATCAGTACGATCAGGCAGCACCATATTTTTTTATAATTGAGTATAAGATTCATGGCTGTTCCGTTTTAAAATGAGACATTGACACCCAGTGCAAATGTGCGGGTAGTTGGATATGCATTCAGTTCTATACCGGCATCCAGTATGCCGCTCTTGTTGTTGGTCGCATTGGCGTCATCAATCGTACCACCGGGTAATTCAGGACTGAATCCACTGAATTTCTTCAGCGTAAACAGGTTCTGCGAAGTAGCGTAAATACGGAAGCTGTTGATGCCGATCAGCTTCATCGTTTTGGAAGAGAAGGTATATCCGAGCATCAGGTTATTAAGACGCACATAAGTACCTGATTCCACGAAATAAGTAGAGGCAGGCGTTCCCGCTGTAATCAGACGTGGATCCGTTGTAGAACCATTGGTACTTGTCCAGCGTTTACTTGCGTAATCAGCTTCTATATTATCCGCAGGATCAAAACGGAATGCCTTCTTACCATTGTAGATCTTATTGCCGGCATTACCGTAGAAATTGGCGCTAAGGTCAAGTCCCTTGTAATTCAGACCCAGATTAAAGCCGAAGAAACATTTAGGCTGGAAAGAACCTGCATAGATCTTGTCATTATCATCAATATCTCCATCACCATCTACATCACGGTACTTAAGATCACCGGGAGCAGCACCGGGTTGAATGGCATTGCCGGAAGGGCCTTTATAATTGTCAATTTCTGCCTGATTCTGGAAGATGCCGATCGCATCTCTTACATAAAAACTACCTACAGGATGTCCGTTGTCGGTACGGGTCACAAAACTCTGCTGACCAACGTTACCACCCTGTAATGCTTGTCCGCCGTTAAGTCCGGTCAGTTCATTTTTATTAAAAGTGATATTACCACCAATATTATAACTCAGGTCATCGGTGATATCATCTTTCCAGTTCAGGGAAATTTCCCAGCCCTGATTTTTGAAAGAGGCCGCATTCGTGATATATGAATTATCCTGATCACCGAGAATGGCGGGTGTATTCACGACTACCAATGCATCTGTTGTCTTTTTGCTATAATAGTCGATTTCTCCCGTCAGTCTGTTTTTCAGCAGGGCAAATTCAAAACCGATATCGTATTGGGTAGTAGCTTCCCATTTCAGGAAAGGATCTTTCACTTCTTTCAGTGCGCCACCGAGACTGACATTGCCGTCAAAGACGTAAGGAGCATCTACGCTGGTCACAGCAATATAGGCGTTGGTAGGAATGTTGTCATTACCAAGTTTACCCCAGCTACCACGCAGTTTCAGGAAATCAAAGACACCTTTGTCTTTTAGGAAACTTTCTTCTGATAATACCCAGCCCAGACCTACTGTGGGGAAGTAACCCCAGCGGTCGCTGAATTTGGAACTACCGTCCGCGCGAATGGATGCACTCAACAGATAGCGGCCGTCGTATCCATAATTCACGCGACCTACAAACGACTGACGGGCGTATTTATCGCCAACGTTGGCAATAGTGGATTGGACATTGGGATCTCCCAGATCCAGATACCAAAGATCTTCTGATTCCGGTACATTGATACGTACCCCTTTCAGGGAAGTACTATAGAATCCTTCTGTAACCGAACCAGCCAGTAATGTCAGGGAGTGTTTATCAAATGTTTTATCGAATGTGATGGTATTATCCCATATCCAGCCTTGTGAGCGGTATTCTTCGCGGGTGAGACGGCTATTTTGATTTTGTTGGTTACCACCGGCTACCAGAAAGGTGGCGTCATCATTCAGGTATCGGTAAGCGTAGATCCGGTCATTGCCGAATTTGAGATCCGCATTAAAGCCGGAACGCAGTTTCAGGGAAGACACCGGGGAATATTCCAGTGCTACATTTCCCTGCAGACGGCTTTCGCCACGACCATCGTTCCTTTTATCGATAGCCAATAGCGGGTTACCTACGTTGGCCCATCCGGAGGTATTACCATAACGGCCGTTTTCAAAACCCTTTACGACTGGCGCGGCTCTGTAGATATTACGGTAGGTATCACCGAGTTCTACATCACGGGAAATAGCACGCGAATAAGAGATCATAGAAGTGAACTTCAGCTGATCCGTGATATTGACATCATTATTTGCCCTGAAGGTAAAACGCTTAAAATTGTTGGTCTGGATGATACCATCTTCCTGAATATAACCCGCACTCAGATAGTAGGTGCCCTTTTCTGAACCACCAGATACGGAGATATTATGGTTCATCTGAAAAGCTTTCCGGAGCACTTCATTATACCAGTTGGTGGTACCGTTGTATACATAGGGGTTATTGACGGGGTCTTTACCCGGAGCAGCATCGGTCAGATAAGAGATGTACTGGTCACGGCTGGCCATTTCTACGAGGCTGGCCGCTTCCCTGAAGCCGACATTGGCGTCATATCTTACCTGTGGCGTACCTGCCTTTCCCTTGCGGGTGGTGATGATAATGACACCATTTGCAGCACGTACCCCATAGATAGCGGCGGAGGCGTCTTTGAGTACGTCCATGGTGAGGATGTCAGCAGTAGCGATGTTGCGGATATCATCCGTCAGCACTCCATCCACTACATAGAGGGGGTTGGCCCCTGCCAGTACGGAGCCGGTACCACGTACCCTGATCTGTGGCTGGGAGTTGGGTTGACCAGATGAGATCACCTGTACCCCTGCGATACGGCCCTGAGCAGCCTGTGTGGGTGTCTGTACGGGTTGTGTGAGCAGATCTTCCCCTTTTACAGAAGCGATGGAGCCGGTCAGATCTCTCTTTCGTTGCGTACCGTAACCAACTACGACGACCTGTTCCAGCTGACTTTCGGAGGTTTGAAGTATGATGTTTAGTGGGGCAGCACCAGCCTTAACTTCCTGACTGATATAGCCGAGATAGGAAAATACGAGGGTATCTTTTCCCTGCGGAAGGTTGATCGTAAATGTGCCATCTGCGCCGGAAGTTGTGCCGGCCGAGGTCCCTTTTACACGTACTGTCACGCCAATCAGGCCTACTCCGTTTTTGTCTTTCACAGTTCCTCTCACAGGACCTTCCTGTTCTGGCATGTTGCCGGGGACAGTGTTTCCCCCTGTTGCAGCCGATTGCTGTGCTGAGGCGGTCAATACCGCTGACAGGAACAGCAACAGCAATACGCCTGCTGTTTTTGTACCATTAATTCTCATAACGATGATTTTTGCTTGGGTGTGATTAATTCAATGCTGACTGTTCAAGAGTTTAGTTTGTTGTTTTAATACGACAAAGATGGTATGGGTAAACGGACAAGGGACCGCTGTACAGCATGCTGGGGTACTGCGGGTTAATACAGCAACTAAAATGAAAAGTGGTGATAAAGCAGCTCAATCAGACGATAGGTCTGATGTAAAATAGCATGTTCCAGTTATATAACAAAATGGGGAAATAAAAGTTAAGAGAGAGAAAAAAACGGCCTCAACTGCCAACAAGCCGCTCCTGCATAGCTTTTACGATAGCGCCGGAACGGGAATTTACATCCAGCTTGCGATAAATATTCATGATATGGGAGCGTACGGTGCCTACGCTGATATGGCAATGCTCGGCGATTTTTTTATAGGTATCTCCATTTACAAGACAATCGAGTACTTCCAGTTCACGTGGGGACAATCCATAACGGTGATCCTGATTACCGGCATTTTTACGGTTAAAAAATGCGAGTACCTTTTGCACGGCGAGCAGGTTGGTTTGCATGGCAGCTTCATATACCTGAGAAAATACATTGGTCAGGGAAGCCGGAGGTTCAGAAGGAGACTGACGTGGATGGACGTTGGCTACAGAGAATTCTTTCCCGTGTACAGTATATAAAACGATATTCATTTCCGGGTAGGCTGCTTTCAATATGCTGGCTGCTTCGGTTGGTGTCAATCCTGGCATATCCATATCCATGAATATGATGTTGCTGATGTCTTTTGCCAGCTGCTGAATTAGTTGGTTGGCTTCGCCTTGCCCGTTTATCTCTAAAGCATCCTCTTCATCAGTCTGCCCAACGTTATTAGGCCTCACATTTTTCATAATGTATTTTTTGGGTTTGAATATGTTGCGAAACCTTCTCCGGTAACTGTAAGTCCTGGTAACTCTTCTGATAGTATGGCCAAAAATGGAAAAAATGGCTAGATCTGATGGTTTCACATACCGAAACAAATTTGATACAAATACAGCCAGTAGTCAATCGGATAAGTATATGATTTTTCAATAAATACTAATAAACAAATTATACAATATTAGAAATATCCAAAAATGAAGGCAGGATATTCTGTACAGGCAGAGCTTGACATAGGTGTAACGCGGAAATATTATACTACCAATTTACAGGTAAATCCTGAGAAACTGAGCAGGAATAATGTAACAGACTGAAATAATATGTAAGTCTGTTAAAATCTGAACAGATACTGAACCCGACCTTAACAATCGGTTAACCATGGATTCGGATTATAATATCTAGTTTTGAGATCAATAGCCCCATTTAGTGCTGATTATCAAAAGATTTTATTTTGTTGCGGTATAGATTATTCTTGCCATTCTGAAATCCGCAACGGTTGACATGTGAATGTTCAGGGCCCTTACCCATGAGTTGGTAAGGGCCTTTATTTTTCTCATTTTTTCCTATAGCAACGTAAGGTATTTTCGGTGTATACATAGTATCGTCAGTAATGAATATTCCGCCGGGATCATTCATGATTCAGGCGAATACATTGCAGGGAAGAATTTGTAAACACGTCTTCAACAGCTATTCCCATTGTGAGCTATTAATGCCCTTATTACCTTGTATATGCTTCGTTGCTGAACATAGCACATACGGCGTAATAACGTTATACCTTCGTTATAATACGAAGCACAAAAACATAATAGTCTGGTGATTAATCAGCTAGGTTCATATCGGCCGAACAAGCCACGTAAACAACTTGAAATCAATTCATTACATCATATTTCCCATAGCATCACTACCGCATTTTTATACTTCAGGCGACGCAGCCCGGTTGCAGCCAATGCGCACTGATTCTGCCCGTTTGTCTATCTCGTTGTGGAATCAATCCTGTGTTCATGTGAATATACTGATCACAGATACCGGAGATATAGTGAAGATTGATCATAAATTTTCTCCTTACTGCCACAAAAGAATCCTCTGGCAGGCAGGACCAGATTCGTTCTGGTGTTTCTTCGGAAATAATATGTGAATGTGTGAGGTGGAGTACACAACCATCTGCGCGGACTTCTACGAACTGCAATTCACGAACCGGGATACGAATACGCTGACCTTTGGAATAAATATGGAATGCGGACTGGTGCTTCTTCATTTGCTATTACAGGGATTAAGTGTTTTTAATAGAATACAGTTTTAAAACCAGCAGGTAACTGAATAGAAACCTGCGTACAGAAGCTTATGAAATCTAAACCGTCTTATGAGAAAAGTAGTATGAAAAAAATCTTTTTAGATACAGGCAGGAAAGATAAAGAGGATTCTTACAGCGGGAGTTAATCCATTGTTAATGCAATAGTTAATACGGAGTTAACTGCGGAGTATCAGACTCCGCAGCAATTCCGTCCAGGCAAGGGAAATCCCCTGCAAAATAAAATTTAGCGCAGGTGGAAAATGATCTACGGCAGCAGGAAGGAAATATCCATAAACATTCCATGGATTGCCACCATGGCAAGTGTCAGGTTTTTGACAAACCGGATATTAAAGCCTCCTTTTTCCGAATAATAATAACTTTCCTTGTAGCGATCATAAGCTATCGGAGCACCGAGCTCCTTCATCATTTTAAGAAATTCAAATAGCGTTCTCTCGGAAATACGCAGTCTTTTTGCTAGATGAGCGGGTTTTCCGGTGCCTTTGATCCTTATCAGATAATCAATGGTCTGCAGTCTTTCAAAATAACGTTTAGGCATGCTGGCATAGTGGGGTTTACAATGAAAAGAAATAATAATAACAAGTAGTTCGTTGATCCTTATTCACCGCGTCGGCTTTCTCCGGGCTAATGTTGTGAGTAGCCATAGTGTATGTGTCTTTTTGTATCAATTACCGGATCCTAAGATGTTAACGTAATACTCTTAAAGGCATATTTATTCGGCATCGTTCGACCTGGATCAGACAAACAGGGCCTGCCTTTCATGGCAGTCATAAGTGCAATTTTCATATACAATATATATTTTGAGGGTATGTGATCATAACTCATCTCCCACAAAGGATAGCCATCCTGCAAGCTAAAAAAAACTACTGCTATTTTGTTGCAGGCCATCTGGTTTTTGCTGCTGTTATTTCTACAGCAAGAATAAACTCCCCCGGTTGAAACCTGGGGAGTATTCATCAAAAACCAACCATTAAAAGTCTTGTCCACCACGGTTTCCGACCGCACAGTTCCACAACCGGGGCAATGTCTTTCGGTATAATATATTTATCCAAAATAGCTGTAACCTTCATCCGTATGTGAAAAACTCTCAGGTAGAGACCTGAGGGCTATTTCCATGGCTGACAAATAGTGGTATATCCTTAATTTCTCTGCTGCATCACTACGTTGTAATACTACAATTCAGGTCGCAAAAATTAGTTAATAAGATGTTAACGGAATAAAATTATCCCGCCACATACGCATAAGCCCGTGTGTATGAAAGAATTAGAATTACAGTATGGTAGAACGTTTTAGCAATAAAAGGGACAGGCGTTAACGTGTTGTTAAGCGAAGAAGGTAGTTTAACGTTGAAGCAAGTGTGAAAGGATCTGTTGTACCACCCCTGCCGCATCATCATTGTAATGATGCCCCCCGGGTAATACCAGCTGTTTGTAGTTGTTAACCGTCAGTGATTTACTGTCAAAGTCCTTTTCATCCTGACCAAAGATCAGTAACAAAGGCTTGCCGGAAATTGTATTCATCGCCGCCGGCACATTCATACTGCCCGGCGTACTGGTCTTACCCAGCATGTCTGATAAATGTACCACCATGTCCGTGCTGGAAGAAGGAGACATAAATACCAGATGCTGTACCTGCGACTGTAATGTAGCCGGCAGACTATTATAAATAAAAGGCAGTACATCTGCTCCCATTGAGTAACCAATAAGGACAAACGAGTGATTGTTCCACTGTGTACTGTAATACTGCATCAACGCAGCTACATCTCCTGCCGCCTGTGCCGGCGTTTTCTTACTCCAGAAATACTTCAGCGCATTCAGTCCGATAACGGGATATCCCTTCGCCGCCAGCGTATTCACCATATCCACAGAAAACTTCTTCATCCCTCCATCACCAGTAATATAAAAAACCACCGGATGTCCGGCCGCTCCTGCTGCCGGTACCTTCACTGTTACCGGCAGCTTACTCAGATCTCTCTGCTGTGCTTTCAATGCTGTTGCGCTGACAAACATCGCCAGCAGCAACAGCAGATATTTTCTTCCACTCATTGTATGATTGATTTATGCTCTCATCACCTTACTCAATGCACCCGGTAACTGAATCAGATCAAAATCATGTTCGTATACCAGATATTTATTGGACCACTCTGTGGCATATTTCTCTTTAAACTCACGTAATCCATGGTAATGGCGGAAAGCCTTTATTTTTTCATAAGCAAATTTCACTACCTGTTCGGCGGTATTCTGTGGCTGTTGTATACCAGACATTGGCACCAGTCCGAGATTCAGATATTGTAAACCCTTCTCCTTTGCATCCTGTATCAATGCTATAATCAGCGCATCCATACAACCGCCCGGGGCTTCGGTACGTTTGCGTATAAGATCATACGTACACTCTCCGGGCGCATAATCAGGTATGATGTTCAGAAACGCCGCAATCCTTCCATCTGCATCCGTTACCGTGATCACATCCTGCTCACGGATCTCATCCATATCAAACAATCCCTGAGAAAAAGTCATCTCCTTCACATCGTACTGCACCAGCCATTCATCTGATATCTCCTTCAATTCCTGTACCAATGCCGGAGGCAATGGTGCGGAATGTATCTTCGTAACATAGCCTTTTGCAGCCAGACTGTTTAAACCGTTGCGCAGGGACTTTTTATCCTTACCGCTCAATGTGAATGCGGTTACGTCTACAATCCCCTCCTGACCAATTAAAAGGCGCTTTTTACGCAGGTGTTCGAAGTAGTACATACTTTGTTCATCCACGCGATAAAAAGCCGGTTTCAGCCCCATTGTACGGCACTGCTTCTCAAATTCCTGTAAGAGCGGCAACTTCACCTCTTCTGCACATACCGGTTCTTCCAGCACGATGGCAAAACTGCTGGCAATCCGATAAGCGATGAAACCCTGATATTCTTCAGACACATATAACAATTTGTCATCTCCCACCTTGAAGTGATCCATCGCAGAACTACCATACTGACTCAGATAGTAATGCGCCTTCTCCAGCGCCGCGTTACTATGTTTGCCTACCGGCAGATAAGGACGAATGATCGTATAAAAGAGGAAAGCCCAGGCGCCTACTCCCAATACCCTTATTGCACTCAGGAACTCTCTCCCGAAACGGGTCATTGGTTTCAGTCCATCGTCTTCCAGCAACAAGAAACCATGGAAAGACGCTCTCAGGGAGCGTAACCACGTGAACTCCATTCCAAAATGACGGGCATTCAGAAAATAGAACCCGAGGGTCCCGAAAAATAAGACGACCAATAAAGTGGAGACAGCCGTAATGACGCCGATATTGACCAGCTGCCGGTTACTTTTTACGCGATACTGACTGGATGTAATGATCAATGTAATTACAGTACCCAAAGCCAGTGATGCTTCTTCATAGTCCAGCGCTTTACTGAGATGTCCCACCACTGACAACAGCGATACAGATAACGCCACAATCCACGCGCTACGCAGGCCTCTGAACAGGAAGGTGGCTGTTACCAGCAATATCAGTCCGAGGAACACCACCAGCAGGTTGGACGCATGAATACTTTCAACAGGAATATAAGCACGCAGTAATCTCAGACGGCCACGCAAAGGCGGGGTCAGTACAGAGAAGATATTTACCATCCCCAGCAGAAAGATCAGCACCGGCGGCAATAAACGCAGCAATAAATGCCTTCCTTTCAGGATAAAAGCGACTACGCCTGCCATTAACGGCAGCCAGAATTCAAAAAGACGGTATAATAAGGTTATTTCCAGCGCTTGCAGCGAAGAGAAGCCATAATTGGTCAACAGATAGGCAAGCGACAATTCTATCGCTCCCAGACCACGTAAAAACGGAGAGACGATCAGGAAGATAGTGGCCACAATATATCCCACACAGGCAGCTTCCAAAGAGGGCGTTGCACCTGTTGCCTTCATACTGATATACAGGTGTGCGATCCCTACGATCTCAATACCGGCTGATACCAGAATTGTATTGACAAATGAAGTACGATGAAGGTTAAATGCGAAAATCTCATCTACATGACGTACGGCATTGGGCAGATATTTTGCCAGCAGATTATAAGCGGCTCCCCGTTGTTGTATAGAACGTACAATCCACACTACACCGCCCAGCACAGCACAGATGGCGATCAGTCCGCCGACTGCTTCTGCCATAGATTCATCGTGCAGGATGGCATATCCAACGACAGGAATACCCACCAGAAAAACAGAGAAGATACCGGTAAAACCGTAGATACCGGAAGCCTGATGCACCTGCTGCTTGTTGATATGACTACGCCGGAGGCTCTGCGGCATATAAGCCAGAGAGCTCACACCACCGGCAGGCAGGAATATGCTCAACAGGTTTCTTTTCAGGAACAATTCTGTTCCACGGTTCAGGTCAAGCTGACTGCCGACTGACTGGAAGCTATATCTGTACATCAATGCCTGCAGCAGTATATAGCCTCCTGTCAGCAGGACGCCTATAATCACCCAGAGACGGTCAGCCCGTTCTATAGCAGGTCCAAGCGAATATAATTCATGCCTTTGCTGCCGGAAGAAGTAAATCGCCAGCAGTATAAACAATACTGCGAGTAATTCTTTCCAATGCAGTTTTCTCAATAGTGGTCCTAATTTCAATCTATCTTTCAACGCCATACATTACAGGTTATAGTTAATTGCAAAAATGTTATCTACAGAAACATTAACAACAAAACTACGGGTAAGTTGAAAGGCGAAACCGGCAGGACGGCTACTTTAATGAGATTTTAATGCTTTGAACGCTTGTATGGAACGACCAATACGGGTACCTGTGCGTGTCTGATTACAAACTCGGCTGTACTGCCAATCAGCAGGTGATCAAGCCCTGTACGACCGTGTGTACCCATTACCAGTGTGCTGATTCCCTGTTCTGTAACCTGTTCCAGAATGTCTTCATTTGGAGCGCCCAATACGGCACTGACAGAGATGTCTACGTCGGGATAAGTGTCTTTGTATACTTCCAGGCTGGATACAACCTGTTTCAGGTGTGTGTTCAGCTCATCTGAACTTGCGCCTGCGGCTTCAATGAGCGGCACTACTTCTCCTGCTTTATCAAGGATGGTCAATAATACTACCGGAGCTTTTGTACTTCTGGCCAATTCTATACCTGCAGCTACAACGCCTGCAGAATAGCTGCTAAGATCAACAGCTATCATGATCTTTGACATATACTTCTGATTTTAAAGTGGCAATATTGTGGTGTTGTAGTAGGTTCAGGCGGGAGCGTGCCCATTTATTATGCAAATTTACTATAAGTAGCCGACAATTACGTAAAGGATTTAAGTGTTTTTTAAGCGACATTAAAGCCGGATTAATAAAAAACGGGGCACTTCATCGCTGAAGCGCCCCGTTTTTTATTAAAGAGCTGCATATTTATTTCCTGACCCCATCAGTAGACAGTGTCTGTGCCCTCAACGGATTTACCGTCGAAGCTGTTCTGCTGCTTCTGCCACGGGTATCAAATGCTTTGAACTTCAGGGTACCTTTATCGGCAACTGGTCCGGTATATACCTTACTCTTGCCGTTAGGCTCTTTACCGTCAGTAGTATAACGGATGGTAAAACCGGGCAGCTGGATATTCGCAGCAACACTACCATTGGTCAGTTTCAGGCCCGGTGTTGGTATACGATAGTTATATCCACCGTTATAATGATCCAGTCTTACCAGTTCTTTTTTGCCCACTACATTCACGAAAGTGTCCCATGCTTTACCATACAGTTCTTCACTGCGTGCACTGTCTTTCTCCGTTGCCCACTCAGGATTTTTCGCCCATGCTCGTTCAGCCAGACCGAATAATTTCGGCAGGATCATGTATTCCATTCTGTCGGAATTCTTCACTGTTTCACTCCACAGCAGGCCCTGTACACCAACGATATTATCTGCACCGTATGCAGTCAGTTTATCTTTTCCAAGGAATGTAGCCGGATTCAGGCGATTGCCCAATGCATCTACTTTAGCGTTTTTGTAATAGTCTTCCGGTATGAAGTAGAACGGTTTGTCGATATCTACAAATCCACCCCAGTAGAAACCCGGTTCTTCAAAACTCTTCATATAAGCCATGTCAAAATACATGTTGCTCACTCCGGATAATACCACTTTATAGTTGGCATTTGCCAGTCTGTAGGCCAGATCTTCTGCGCCACCACCCATCACATTATTCCATACATCGACCATGAATTCATTGTTGCTGAATTGTGGATTAGGAATATTGTGTGGTTTGCCATCAACAGCAGTTTTGCGCATACCCATTTCTTCCCATCCGTATTGCTTCAGTCCGCGGGCTTTCAACAGATCGTACACTTTTCCGTAGTAATAATACCACAGGTCATCTGTATTTTTAATGGATTTATCTTTCTGCATGAGTTCCTGTACAACAGGTGATTTCTGCCATACACCGGCAGGTACTTCATCACCGCCCATGTGTACATATTCCAGCGGAGCACCTGCTTCTTTGTAATATGCCTGCAGTTCTTCTACTACTTTATCCAGAAAGGTATATACAGATGGTAATGCCACGTTGATCACGTTATCATTCCAGTTCTGCACAGAATGATATTCTGATTTATCCTGCAGATCAGACAGCAGATATTGTGTGGCTTCTGCTGTTTTGCCCTGCGCCTGAAATTTTGCATAACGCGCTTCCATTGCTTTCACAGCAGCTCGTGCGTGACCGGGTGTTTCTATCTCGGGGATCACAGTGATGTGACGATCGGTCGCGTATCTGAGAATTTCCAGAAAGTCCTGTTTGGTAAAGAAGCCGCTACCTGCAGCATCATTTACATCAGGTCCGGAACCATAAGAGGGCATCAGTGATTCTTTTTCATCTACACCATGTCCGCGACGGCCACCCACCTGTGTTAATTCAGGCAAAGAAGGTATTTCGATTCTCCAGCCTTCATCGTCTGTCAGATGGAAGTGGAATACATTCAGTTTGTAGAGAGACATTACTTCCAGCAGACGCAGTACATCCTGTTTGCTGTGGAAGTTGCGCGACACATCGAGCATAAAGGCACGGTAACCATAACGCGGTGCATCTTTTACCTGCATAGCAGCTATTGTTATCGACTTTTGTTTAACCGCCCATGAGTTGGCAGGAAGGATGCTTTTCAAAGTCTGAATACCATAAAAAGCACCTGCTGCATCGGCGGCTTTGATAACAATACCATCGGTAGTAATCGTCAGCGTGTATGCTTCTTTTGCGAGGCTGGCATCCTGTTGCAGGGCAATACCATTTCCTTCTCCGATGGCTGGTGTTGTGCCGAAAAGTGTATTCAGTTCACCTGCCAGATACGCCGCTTCTTTTGCAAAAGCAGGCGCTGCACTGATATGCAGCCCGGGTTGCAAGGTGTAAGTACCTGAACCGGGTATCACTTCCTGCGGAGTGGGGAATACCGCCGGCAGTTGTGCAACTGGTATATCTTTGATATTCTTATTCTGCTCAAATACATCTGCAGCAGTGGTCAGGGCTGTTTTATCGCCCGGGAAACGGAGATATTGTTTAGGTTGTGTAGAAGGACGTACTTCCAGAGGATTCATACGATATCCTTTAGCAGGTTCTTTATCCCACACGAGATACAATCCATCCGGCGCGTCCGTAAAGTTCACGGCCCATGCATCTGCTACCATTTCAATACGCAGGGAATCGCCGGGAGCAATCCCTTTTGCGGCGGCAACAGGTGTCAGTTTGTACAAATCACCATTCACATGCGCGGCACTCACCCCTCCTGCAACAGGACCGGGTTTAACAGACCGCACGAAGTTGAAATACAATTGCCAGCCCTGCGCAGGGAAGGGAACTTTACTGTTGTTGACCAACGTAAATGCAGATAAGAACTGCGCTTTCCCCTGATGATTGTTTTCCACGACTTCCCATGAAACTTTAATCCTGGAGGCGTCAAATGGCGCCTGTGCATGCACCGGTGCTGCTGCGCCGGCGAATAGTCCGCATGCTAGTAATAATTGGCGAAAATGCATAAGCTGAACGAAGTTAATCCCTGTAAGATAATGCGATACCCTCTTAAAACAAACGGATATCGTGTAAGTTTTTCCGCAGTTTACGTTTTTTATCCGGATGGCACAGTTATTACGATAACATACTTATCTACTCATTTAAAAATGCTTCATTATGAATACCGATTATACGAACTGGGGAGATCTGATATTTGATAAACTGCACAGATGGACGGCCGCGGGGATTAAAATGCTACCCAATATGGCTGTTGCCTTACTGGTGGTAATTGCTTTCTTTTTTCTCGCCAGACTGATTAAATTACTGGTATATAAATTCGTATTAAAGGTATCGCATACACCAGCCCTCAGCGGATTATTTGCCAATCTGATATCCGTACTGGTCACGCTGATCGGTTTGTTTGTGGCGCTCGATGTATTGAAACTGGAAAAAGCGGTGTCATCTCTGCTGGCCGGTGCCGGTATCATTGGTCTGGCTTTAGGATTTGCCTTTCAGGACCTTACCGCCAATTTCATTTCCGGTATATTTATCACCTTCCGCCGCCCCTTTGAGGTTGGTCATCAGATAGAAACCAATGGGTTTACGGGTAATGTGGAGGAAATACAGCTGCGATCCACGCTGATCCGCACAATGGACGGATTGCATGTCATTATCCCCAACAAGGAAATCTTTCAGAAACCTATCATTAACCACTCCCTGACACCGGAAAGACGGGCAGAAATCACGTTCAATGTACCGGCGGCAAATGAGAATACGCCGCAGATAAAACAACTGATCGCCACAGCATTAAAAGACGTAGATAACCTGTCTGAAAGCAGGGAACCAGATATCTGGTTCTCAAATATAGACGGCGCCAATCTGAAAGTCACCGTTTCCAGCTGGATAGTCAATAAGGATATACGCACTTTCGAAAACACAAAGAATGAAATCATTATAAAGATAACCACTGTGTTAAAGGACAGTAAGCTGATCTGATTTTTCCTATCTTAGCCTCTAATTAAAGGGAGCTTATATATGAAAGGATTTATTGCTTTTACATTAGTCAGCCTGGCTTTTATAACCGGTTTGGGATACTTTTTTCCCTGGGCATGGTGGTTATTGGTGCCGGTTGCGCCGTTGATTATCACCGGATTGGTGGATATCACCCAAAAAAGACATGCTATTATGCGTAACTATCCGATTGTGGGTCGTTTACGTTATTTTATGGAGGACATCCGTCCAAAAATCTATCAGTATTTCGTAGAGAGCGATATCGATGGTAGTCCGATCAACCGTGTTGACCGTTCCACTATCTATCAGCGTGCAAAAAGGGAATTAAACTCTCAACCATTTGGTACTCAGTTTAATGTGTATGCCGAGGGTTACGAGTGGATGGCACATTCCATCTCGCCAAGGGCATTTGAGAGTATGAATAAAGACCCAAGGGTACTGATTGGCGGCAGTGACTGTAAACAGCCTTATTCTGCCAGTATCCTGAACGTGTCTGCCATGAGTTATGGTTCACTCAGTTCCAATGCGGTAGAGGCATTGAACGGAGGCGCCAAACTGGGCGGTTTTGCACATAACACCGGTGAAGGTGGTATCAGTGAGCACCACCTGAATCAGGGCGGTGATATTATCTGGCAGATCGGTACCGGTTATTTCGGTTGTCGTAATGCGCAAGGTGACTTCGATGAGCAATTGTTCTCTGAAAAATGTGCCCTGCCTAATATCAAAATGATCGAGCTGAAAATATCACAAGGTGCAAAGCCCGGACACGGTGGTATATTGCCAGCCTCCAAGAACACACCTGAGATTGCAGCGATCCGTCACGTAAAACCGCATACAACGGTTGCTTCTCCTCCTTACCATACCGCCTTCGGCTCCCCGAGACAGATGGTACAATTCATCTCCCGTATGCGTCAGCTGAGTAATGGTAAACCTGTGGGTTTCAAACTCTGTATCGGACAAAAAAGAGAGTTCCATGCGATCTGTAAAGCGATGCTGGAAACCGGCTTTTATCCGGACTTTATTACTGTTGATGGTGGTGAAGGTGGCACCGGCGCGGCTCCTCCTGAATTCTCCAACTCAGTAGGTATGCCGCTGATGGATGCACTGGCCTTTGTACATGATACCCTGACCGGCTACAATATCCGTCATAAAGTAAAACTAATCGCGTCTGGTAAAATACTTACCGGTTATCACCTGCTCCGTGCAATGGCATTAGGTGCTGACGCCTGCAACAGTGCACGTGCGATGATGATGGCGCTGGGTTGTATACAGGCATTGGTATGTAATACAAACAAGTGTCCGACCGGCGTAGCTACACAGGACAAATGGCTGATGGCTGGTCTGGTAGTGGATGATAAAAAACATCGTGTGGCCAACTATCATCAGGATACGATAGAAAGCGCAATCGAACTTGCTGCTGCCGCCGGACTGGAAACACCACACCACATCACCCGTGGTCATATTTCCCGTCGTGTGTTTATGAATCAGGTGAAGACTTTTGAAGAGATCTATCCGAGTACACAGGTAGGTACATTACTGAATAGCAATGAAATGGAAACGATCAGTATCGATAAATGGTCGTAGACGCTTCGCTATATCTGTTTCCAGACAAATAAAAAGGCAAATGGGTACTTCAATATCTGAAGTGCCCATTTGCCTTTTATGAGACCTCCCTGTTGACCCGAATTTCTGATTTGTAATTCCTGATTCCTATTTTTTTTACTACATTCATTCTCTCTACCAAAACTAAAATTGTTGCCCATCCATGAATGCCCGCCTGCTGAAATTCAGCCTCTTCCTTTTACTTCACCTATGCATTGTATTTCAACTATTTGCACAGGAACGTCTGCGCATTGACAGTATCAGTATCCTGTATGCAGATACGACAGGTAAGGCTTCGCCTTATTTTCTGGTCAGATTTAAAGATTTTCCCGGCAATGAAGTACTGTCCAGACATGGACTGGTCCGCTCATTAAGCAGAGAACACCATATACTGCAGGATATCAGATTTGATACCAGCGAAACAAAAAAAGTCCTCACTATCAATAAAGCGAATTACAACTGGAAATGTAGTGATCCCCTGATAAAGGAATTGAGTAATACATCTCTAAAGGACAGTATACGGGTGCAGGTGTCTTATACACAGGATATCCGGCAATTGCGCTATTGCCGTCCTTTCAGTATTGCGACGGATTACCCTGTTGCACTGGCAGTAGTGCAAAAGAAAGATTGGGCATTGTTTACCGCACAGGAACAGCTGCGTTTTGCAGACAGGTTACGCACACCACATACAGAGGTGGTCATCAACAATGCATTGCCCTCTATCGACTTTATTAACGCATTGCAGCAGAAATACCCCGCCTTACAGGGAGAACAGCAGGTAGTGGGCATAAAAGAGGAACTATTTGATACGACAGATATTGACCTGTCAGGCAAGTCTGTACCTTCTCCGCTGGCAGCCAGTACCCTGAATCCACACGCGACCATGATGGCTACGCTTATCGCAGGAGCCGGCAATACAGGACTAAGAGGAAAAGGGGTTGCTGTCAAAGCGAGACTGAGTTCTTCTGACTATCTGCGTCTCTTACCCGATCCCAATGATTACTTCAAAAATGCAGGTATCAGTCTGCAAAACCACTCATACGGTACCACCATTGAAAACCAATATGCTACAGAAGCGGTAGCATATGATGCACAGGTGTTTACACTGGACACACTGCTGCATGTCTTTTCTTCCGGTAATATCGGAAACACGGCCCCGCAGGAAGGGCTTTATAAAGGGATAACAGGCTATGCCAACCTGAGTGGCACTTTCAAACAATCCAAAAATGTGCTTATTGCCGGTGGCGTAGATACCAATTACTTTGTACCTGTACTCAGTTCTAAAGGGCCTGCTTTCGACGGACGTATTGCCCCACAGATCGTTGCTTTCGGACAGGCCGGTACTTCTGATGCCGCTGCAACTACCACCGGTATTGCGACACTGACACAGGAAGCGTATCAGCAGACATATGGTGTAAGACCATCTGCTGCAATGTTGAAAGCCATATTGATTAATAGTGCGGATGATACCGGCACGCCCGGTCCGGATTATAGCAGTGGCTTTGGTATTCTTAATGCATTGGCGGCCGTACAGACGGTAAAAGACAAAAGTGTATTCAACGGTGTAGTTGCTGCGAATAACAATGCCAGCTTTCCCCTGACTATTCCGGCCAACACAGCCCGGCTAAAAGCGACACTTGTCTGGAATGACCCTTCTGCGTCAGAACTGGCGGTAAAGGCATTACTGAATGACCTGGACTTTTCTTTTGTGTCAGAAACGGGGAAACAGCATCTCCCGTGGGTATTGAGCACTTATCCACATGTAGATTCACTAAAGAAGCCTGCCTATCAGGGACGGGATACACTGAATAATATTGAACAGATCACCATCGATTTTCCAACCGCAGGGAAAGGACAATTGGTCGTACGGGCCAATCAGCTCCGGTCAGGTAATTCACAGCGTTTTTCATTGGCCTACCAGTTTGTACCGGTATCTTCCTTTGAGTGGCAATATCCGGCGGCAGGTGAACAACTCAGTTCCGGCAACAACATTTCTGTTCGCTGGCGTACCCTGCACACAGGTAATGGCACCCTCGCTTTCAGTATAGACAGCGGTGCTACCTGGACCACCATCGCGGCCAATATTCCTTTGTCGGCCGGTAATACCCGTTGGAACATTCCTGCTGTCTTCAGTCAGGGACTTTTGCGTATCACCACTGCTGACACCAGCTGGATCAGCAGCCCTTTCAACATCTCTTCACCCATAGCGATCAACATCGGTTTTAACTGTCCGGATAGTTTGCTGGTTTATTGGCAGGGTGTAAAGAATGCAGCCGCCTATGATGTACAAACAATGACAGGCCAGACACTTTCCCGTCTGACACTAACCGATAAAACCACACTTTCTATCCCTAAAAGTCAGTTACCTACGCCATATATCACCATACGTCCGGTGCATAAAGACGGATGGACCGGTTTGCAAAGCAGCACTTACAACTACGATCAACAGGGCGTCAGCTGTTTTTTCCGGCAGGTATTAGCCGATGTAATGGAAGATAACAGCATCGATATTTCTGTGGTATTGAGTTCTTTGCTGCGGATAAAGAAAGTTTCGTGGGAAAGGCTGCAAGGCAACGACTTTATCATGCTATCCTCACAGG
Organism: Chitinophaga pinensis; assembly: GCF_007896845.1. Lineage (GTDB taxonomy): Bacteria > Bacteroidota > Bacteroidia > Chitinophagales > Chitinophagaceae > Chitinophaga > Chitinophaga pinensis_C. Next base: position 67,184 of record NZ_VOHS01000013.1, read on the forward strand.
ATATTGCGACAGAAGACACCTATATTTTCAAAGACATTCCGGGGCGTTCCGGTATTTTCTATTACAGGGTAAAACTGGAGCTGACAGATGGCCGGGTGATCTATTCTGATATACAATCCGTACAGTTGCTTATCAATCAGGATTTCCACTTATTCCCGGTTCCTGCCGGACAAGCCCTGACCCTCATCAGCAAAAGACTGGGAGACTTCCGCATACGTATTACTGATATGAATGGTCGCACCCTCTTTGCAGCACCCCTGACCAGCGTACGACAGACTTATTCCTTAAAAGGAATAGCGCCCGGCGTATACCTGTGTGTGATATACGAGGGCGCTCAGAAAATATTTGTAAAACGCTTTATTAAAGCGGGAGATTAATTACCGGATCTTCACCACGAACAGATTGTTACCGATATCTCCCGGACGTAAGCCTGACAGATCTACTATGCAATCTTTTCCCTGCTGCTTCCAGCTGATTGCTTTATTAGCACCCAGTATAGTGGCTTTCGCCTGTTTAGCCGGTGTGAAGTCTTTAATACGCAGTTGTGGTGTATAACCTGTTGCGATGCAATACAAAGCGTTCTCTTTTTTAGTAAAAAACATTTCGATATGCGCGTACTCTGTGGAAGGCTTTATCATCCTGGCGACGTTATAGTCTGACATAAAGCTGGCTTCTTTTACTACCGGCCGGTTGCCTGCACTCCACTGGCGTGTTTCTTTCCATGGCGTTGTATTGTAAATTGCCTCGCCATTGGTCTCCAGCCATGCGCCGATGTCTACCAGCCGTTGCTGCATAATTACAGGTATTCTGCCGTCAGCGGTGGGACCGATATCCAATAAGAGATTGCCACCACGGGACACGATATCTACCAGTAAAACCACCAGATCATTACTCTTTTTGTAGTCATTTACAGTCTCCATTCTGTTGTAACCATAGGAATTGCCGATACCCTGACTTTCTTCCCATACCACACCCGGTTGCATACCGCTACCATATTCAGAAGTCAGATAGGTAGCGCCGTTGTTATGGCCTCTTGTATTACTACCCCAACGATCGTCTACAGCTACTTCGTCTTTTACCGGTGATTCATTGAATAACCACGCCAGTAATTCAGCGCTGTGCCATGCGGTATCTGATTGTTCCCATTCTCCGTCGGAGAAGATTACAGAAGGTTTATAACGGGTAACGAGGTCTTTGAACTGAGGTGTCATTACATTCTTCACATAGCTGGCTTTATCTTTCTTCCAGAGAGGATTGAACCATTCGTATAAGGAGTAATAGTATCCCATTTTCAGTCCGGCTTTTCTTACTTCACTGGTCAGATCACCGAGGAGATCCCTTTTAGGCGTACCAGTCACTGCGTTCCATGGTCTGCCCCACACGGAGTCTGCCTGTTTATTATCCCACAGGCAATATCCTTCATGGTGTTTAGAAGTCAATACGACATATTTAGCACCGGAACGTTTGAATACGTCTGCCCACTGTGCAGGATCAAACAGTTCCGCCTTAAACTGTGATTCAAACTGCTGATAGCCAAAATCCTTTCCATAGTTCTGGTCATGAAAGGCACGTACTTTTTTATGTGTTTCATCATTGGCGCCATCCAGCTGATACCAATACCATTCCGAATAGCCACCCGGACCTACCACTGCAAAAGAAGGTACCGCATATACACCCCAGTGGATGAAGATGCCGAATTTAGCCTGATTGAACCAGGCAGGTATACCACGCTTATTAAGCGAGGCCCAGTCTGCGGTATATTTCTGAGCGGCCAGAGGCGCACAGCCCAACAGGAATGCGGCTGCATAGAGAATGATCTTTTTCATAACAGTAGTTGATAGTAAGAGACCGTAATTGATAAACGATACTTAAATATAAAATGACAGGGTATCAATTCCTAATAGCATCTGCACCTGAACCGGTAGTATCTTCAAAGGAATGCGGAAGTGGGAATGGGGTGATGCTGTGTAGAAATAAAAACAGGCTGTTTACCGTATGGCAAACAGCCTGTTCTGTTGGTTATTTTCAGTTGGCAGTCAGTGACTATCCTGTTGATTTTGTTTACATCTCCAGTGCACCTGCTGCTGCTTCATCCACAAACCAGTGCAGTTCTCCATCCTGCGGACGGATCAGCTGGGAAGGGAATTTTTCAGCATCGAAGTCGCCTTCTATTACACTTTTCAGCGTCAGGGCTTTACCGTTACCAGTAGCCATGAATATTACGCAGGCAGCTTCATTTACAACAGGAGCCGTCAGTGTGATACGATACATATCCTGTGCCTGCAGGAAGAAGGCTTTTACCCATGCTTTCTTTTCGTGTACGATTGGCAGGCCCGGGAAGAGGGACAGGGTATGTCCGTCATCACCCATACCTAACAGTACGAGATCAAAAGTGGTATTGCTGTCTTCGAAGTATTTCTTCAGGATAGACTCATATTCTTTTGCTGCGGCTTCTGGTTCGATATCCGTGCGCATAACATGGATATTTTCTGAAGGTACGCCTACTACGTCCAGCAGGGTTTCGTAAGCCATGCGGGCGTTATTACGCTCATCTTCAAAAGGTACAGCCCTTTCATCGCCCCAGAAGAAGTGAATTTTCTCCCATGGAATGATCAATTTATAAGGCTCTTTTGTGAGCAGCGTGTATAATGCCTTTGGCGTACTTCCCCCGGAGAGTGCCCATGTAAAGATGGGCTGGTCCTGTAACACTTCCTGAATGTAATTGCTGATCCAGGCTGCCAGGTTTTCACTCAGTTCCTGGGTGTTCTTTGCTATGTGTAATTCCATTTCTCTTATTTAGGTAGATTGATCCAGGCATGTCCATCTCTCGCGATCATGGCGTCTGCATCTTCAGGGCCCCAGGAATCAGGAGCGTAGTTAGGGAAATCAACCGGTGTGCGGGATTCCCATGTTTCCAGGATCGGCATTACCACTTTCCAGGCAGCTTCTACCTGGTCAGCACGCATGAACAGGGTAGCATCACCTTCCATTACGTCGAGGAGCAATGTTTCATACGCTTCAGGCGCATGATCATCACCATACTGACGATCGAAGTTGAATACCATTTCTACAGGATCCAGTTCCATGCTCTGACCCGGGCGTTTTGCCTGAAAGCGGATACGGATATCCATCTCAGGCTGGATGCTGATGGTCAGGCGGTTTGGACGCCATGTTTCTGCTGATTCAGCCGGGAACGCGTAATGCGGTGCCTGACGGAACTGCAGGGTAATATTGGTTGCTTTCTGGTGCATGTTCTTACCGGTACGTACGTAGAACGGTACACCCTGCCAGCGCCAGTTGTCGATAAAGAATTTAACAGCTGCGTAAGTTTCTGTTGCGGATTCAGGATCTACACCTTTCTCTTCACGGTAGCCGGGCATCTGTTTTCCTTGTCTCCAGCCCGCAGAATACTGACCACGTACAGCGTTCTCATGGATCTTATCCTTGGTGAACTTACGGATTGCGTTCAGTACGTCTACTTTCTTGTTACGGATCTCGTTTGCATCGAATGATACAGGCGCTTCCATAGCGATCATACACATTACCTGCAGGATGTGGTTTTGCACCATATCGCGCAGTGCACCGGAGTTCTCGTAGTAACCGCCACGACCTTCGAGACCTACGGTTTCAGAAGCAGTGATCTGTATATGATCTATATAGTTACGGTTCCATAAAGGCTCAAACAGCGCATTGGCAAAACGCAGCGCGATGAGGTTCTGTACGGTTTCTTTACCAAGGTAGTGGTCAATACGATAGATCTGTTCTTCAGAGAACATGCTTAACAGCAGTTCATTCAGTTCATGCGCACTTTGCAGGTCATGACCGAATGGTTTTTCTACCACGATACGGGTGCTGTGTTTATCGCTGCACAGGTTCAGGGAACCCAGTTTCTGTGCGATAGCAGGCATCAGCTGCGGAGCAACTGACAGGTAGAAGATCACGTTAGGATGTTCACCCCACTCTTCTTCTTTTGCCTTTACATAATCAGTGATAGCGCTGTAAGCGGATCTGTCTTCCGCATCCATCTGCAAATAGGTCACATGCTGGCTGAAATCGTCCCAGTGGCCATTCTGCTCTCCTTTACGACGGGAGAACTTCTTGACACCATCGAGTAGACGTTCCCTGTAAGCGCTATTGTCATACGGGCTACGGCCAATACCGGCAATTGCAAATTTTTCCGGCATGTAATTATCGAGGAACAGGTTGTATAAAGCCGGCGAAAGTTTTCTGTAATTCAGGTCGCCGCTGCCGCCGAAGATGAAGATGATGGAAGCAGGCGGACGTTTATGATTCTGCATAACAACTATATTTTATAGCTGAGTGTCCGTCTCATATGGACGGACACTCAATACTTTTTATTCTCCCCAAACGGTATGGAAACTACCAGTTGTATCTATACGCTGATAGGTATGTGCACCGAAGTAGTCGCGTTGTGCCTGTACCAGATTGGTCGGCATACGCTCTGTGCGGTATGCGTCGAAGTAAGCCAGTGCTGACATGGTACCGGCTGCGATAGCGCCTGTCTGTGCAGCCTGTGCTACTACGGCACGTGTATTGGTGATCGCGCCTTCTACGAGGGCTGCAATGTTCTTGTCCAGTAAGATGTTAGGTAATTCCGGAGATGCTTTGTAAGCTTGTGTGTATACTTCCAGAAGGGTAGAACGGATGATACAACCGCCTCTCCATACTTTCACTGCTTCCGGTAAAGGAATTTCCATCTGCAGCTCTTTGGATGCCTGATGCAGCATCGCCAGCCCCTGTGCATAGCTGATGATGATACCGAAGTGTAATGCATCATGTACCTGCTGGATCCATGTCTCTACCGGTACATTCAGTTTTGCATCTGGTGACTTATATAAAGCCGCCGCCTGTACGCGCTCTTCTTTGTAACCGGATACAGTACGCAGTGCAACTGCTGTATCGATCACCGGAATAGCTACCGGCAGGTCCATTGCATCCTGAGAAGTCCATTTACCAGTACCTTTTGAACCTGCTTTATCAGAGATTACATCTACCAGTCTTGCGCTGGTTTTGTCATCTTTCTGCAGGAAGATATCTGCTGTGATCTCAATCAGGAAAGATTGCAGATCACCTTCATTCCAGGTTTTGAATATATTGTGCAACTGGTCGTTATCCAGTCCTGCCTGCTTCAGCAATGCATATGCTTCGCTGATCAGCTGCATGATGGAATACTCGATACCATTGTGCACCATTTTAACATAGTGACCAGCACCTTCCCTACCGAGGTAAGCAACACATGGTTCACCATTTACCTTTGCAGAAATTGCTTCCAGCATTGGTCTTACTTTTTCATAAGCTTCTTTATCGCCACCCGGCATGATGCTAGGTCCCGTACGGGCGCCTTTCTCACCACCTGATACGCCGATGCCCATGAAATGAATACCTTTTTCGCGCAGGTATTTTACTCTGCGTAATGTATCTGTATAATGTGAGTTACCACCGTCGATCACAACATCACCTTTTTCCAGCAGCGGGATCAGTGATTCTATCACATCATCCACCGGCTGACCGGCTGGTACCAACATCATCAGCTTGCGCGGACGCTCCAGTAACTGTACCATGGTTGCCAGTTCTGCCACTCCCTTTACAGTAGTGCCAGCTGTAGCAGCCGATTCCAGAGCCCCGGTCTTGGTACTATCTTTATCAAAACCAATAACGGAAAAACCATGATCAGCCATGTTCAGTAACAGGTTACGCCCCATTACGCCAAGACCAATCATGCCAAAATCGAATACGCTTTGTGCCATAAATTATCGTGTAAGTGCCTAAAAGAATGAAGTAAAAGTACGAATTATCAATTACCAATTGCAAATACTATTACCGGTCCTGACAAAACTATGAACATCCTATGCCAATTGCCGCCATTTGTACATTAGAATCCGCGATAAATGCAATGTTTGGGCTACTCTTAAATTTTCCTTAAATCTTACCATCCAAGGTACACCATTCCTATGCCACATATCAGGATGGTTAACCCTCCAAGGGCATGCACATATCGCTCCAAACGACTGGTTTTCAACACAGAAAACCCATAATAACCTAATAACACCATTCCCGTCATTGTCAGCAGTGTAAACAACGTAAAACTCACTATCAACAGGGTCATACCATATATGGAATGCTGCGCCGCCGGGTAAGTCAGCAACGGGATCAATGGTTCACAGGGACCTAACCCAAAAATGATCAGCATTACCCAGGGGGTGACTTTCATTCTCTCCTGTGGATAAACAATCTGCCCGTGTTTATGTTCATACACGTAGATGTCTCCATTATCATAAACGTCAAAATGTTTGTGTATTTTATTGCTCCAGGCCCGTTTCAGCCCCCAGATAGTGTACAATAATCCAAATGTAAGCAGCGCCCATCCTGCCAGTCCGCCCCGCAGCTCTTCCAGTCCGCTGATGCCGGACAAAGACCACCCCAGCCCAATACCCAGCAGCCCAAGCAACACAGAGCTCCCCACATGCGCAATACCACACAATAAGGTCCAGGCCACCGTCTTCCCTACCCTCCAGCCTCTTACCCTGCTCAGGGCAATAAAAGGCAGGTAGTGATCGGGCCCCGTCACCGTATGCAGACAGCTGATCGTAATTGCTGTCAGTATCAATACCTGCAGTTCAGTATGCATACATCTCTGGTTTTAAAGTTTTCTTTCTGCACCTGCCAACAGGGCTATTTTTTTAAATAGCTCATATAACTGTTCTCCTCCCTGCCCCAGTACCCGCAACAACAAAGCGCCTGAAGCAGTACGGGATACACCGGCAGTAATATTTTTTTCGGCGGACAGACATTCATGTATAATGTCTCCCATTGCCGTCATATCCTGTTGTTTGTCATACCATAACAGGGATGCCTGATGTGAATACGTTTCCCATTGTCCCATACTTACAGGTGGTATCACCGCCGGCTCTAACACTGTTACATCTTTGAATAATAAACGGTTGTGTTGCCATAACTCCAATGTATTCCGGTAATAACGGCAACGGAATATTTCTCCGTTCAGCTTTCTTCCGCAGGTAATGATCTCCCCCCACAGCAAGCGACAATCTTCCTCCATTTCTATACGACTTACACTGTCAAATACAGACGCTTCATGAGGCACCGATGGATGAGGCAGATAATACAGACTACTACCCTTTGCCATCTTCACCAGCAGTCGTTGTTTTGCACCGTTCTGCATGTTGAAAATCCGCTGATACGCCTGTGTATATAAATGCACGGAGCTATCCTTTTCCAGACTGACCGCAATCTGGTAAAAATCACCATCCAGTATACCCGGCGAAGCTGTCATCATGGTCAGATGCAGATCGCCTGTTCTGCTACCGCTGATATCCGCCACCTTAAAAGGCCGGGTAAAATAACAGTGTTGCAGATAAGTATGTGTTCCTCTGGTGGCAGCCCTGATATCCAGTTCGCTGGTCATTGCAGCAATGCCGGCTCCTCCACGGCTTCCAGTAAAGCATATTTTCTGATCCAGCCGATCACAGTATCCAGACCATCTAATGTCATCAGATTGGTAAATACAAAAGGACGTCCCTGACGCATCTTACGGGCATCCCGCTCCATCACTTCCAGACTCGCTCCTACGTATGGGGCCAGATCTATCTTATTGATCACCAGCAGGTCAGAACGGGTAATACCCGGTCCGCCTTTACGTGGTATTTTATCACCCTCTGCAACGTCGATAACGAAGATGGTCACGTCTGCCAGATCAGGGCTGAAAGTGGCCGAAAGGTTATCTCCTCCGCTTTCAATAAAGATGATCTCCACATCCGGAAAGCGGGTGGCTATTTCTTCCACTGCCTCAAGGTTCATACTGGCATCTTCCCGGATCGCCGTATGCGGACAACCACCTGTTTCCACGCCTATAATCCTTTCAGCAGGCAGGAGACTGTTAGTCACCAGAAATTCAGCATCTTCTTTTGTGTAGATATCGTTTGTAATCACCGCCAGACTATACTGCTGATGCAGTTGTCTGGACAGTCTTTCTATCAATGCAGTTTTGCCTGCACCCACAGGGCCGGCTACGCCTATTTTGATATATCTGCGTGCTTCCATTGTCTTTCTGTTTACAAAAATGAAAATATACAATACGCCTGTACGTACATATCGCCATCAGGACATGTATAATCTCGAGTACAAACGTTCATGTTGCATACTGCGGATATCAGATCCGAAGCTGCAACGTCCGGCCATATCGCGGGGTATAGTGAGTGTACGCGTTACCAGCAGAGGTAACTGTGGCAATAGTTCAAAAAGGATCTGCTGCCCCTGCTGCTGCCCCAAAGGAATCAGCTTTACACTGTTTGTAACCATACCAGTGGCCGCATTGTAGTAGAAAGCAGTTAATGCTTCTTCCAGTGGGATATGGGACAATGCAGCATATACACCGAATACCAGACAATAGTGTCCAAGAGCTTTTCCTGTTTTTATCTGCGCCATATAGCTTTCACCGGTCGTATGTACCACCATCGGCGATAACAATTTCAGCAGCCGGACACCCAGTTTCTGACTGGCCATGCGTAATTCCTGCGGCGCCTTTAAAGCAGTACATTCCTCATCAAGGGCAACAATGCCCGCGACATCCCCTTCCAATGCAGCACGATAAGCCAGTACGGCAAACAATGCATCATTGTAAGGCAGATTGTGTTCAAGCATATTGCGGATAAAAGCAGCTGCGCCCGGGCCATCTTTGACAAGTCCCTGTTGCACATAGGTTTCCAATCCGCCGGAATGCGTATACGCCCCTATCGGCAAAGTAGGATCGCTTAAGTGTAAAAGGTATGGTAACCAGTTGTGCATAATGGTTTATTTTCCTGCCAGCTGCATAATCTTACTGAAGAGAGAACCCGAGCCCCCATGTTCATGTGGGATAACGTTACTTCTGAGCATATTGGTCAGTGTCCGGAGCTCCTTTGCCGGCGTATATCCTTTTGCTTCCAGCCAGCGGAATAAAGGTTCTTCATAAGGCACCAGCACCTCATTTCCATCCAGAAAAAGCGGCAGGTGTTTATTCCCGATCTCATAACAGATGGCAGCCATATCGGTCATTGTTACGGGTCGCAGTACAATAGCCTGAGCCGGCAGAATACTGACCACAATAGCTCTTTTATCGTCCATCCACACAATATCTCCCTGTTGCAGCATAGGTGCTTCCCGCATAAAGCGCAGGGCCACTTCCTGTCCCCCCAGCGTATAGCGGCGCAATACGCGTTTCCCTGTCTCAAACCATTCCAGCTGCAAAGGATCAGTGATCCGGGGTTCTGTCGGACAAGTGACGATATTGCCTTCTATTTTTTCTATAATGATCATATCAGTGTTTAAAACAGGAAGTAACGTTGCGCAAGCGGCACCACCATTGCGGGTTCGCAGGTCAGTACCTGCCCGTCTGCTGTTACTTCGTAGGTTTCCGGATTGACAGTTATTTCGGGTGTACTGTCGTTATGCACCATATCCTTCTTGCCAATATTGCGGCAGTTCTTTACCGGCAATATGATCTTCTGTAATCCATATTCCTGCGCGATATTCTTTCCTGCTGCAGCCTGTGATACAAAGGTCACACAGGTTTTATGCAAAGCACCACCGAAGGCCCCAAACATCTCCCTGTACATCACAGGTTGCGGCGTCGGTATGGAGGCATTCGGATCTCCCATACGACTGCAGATAATCATGCCTCCTTTGATGATCATTTCCGGCTTGGCGCCGAATAAGGCGGGCTTCCACAATACGATATCCGCCAGTTTGCCGGGTTCCAGTGAACCGACATGTGTGGCAATACCATGGGTAATAGCCGGATTGATCGTGTATTTCGCGACGTATCGTTTTGCACGGAAATTGTCGTGCTGCTTTCCCTCATCTTCTTTCAGTGCCCCTCTTTGTTTCTTCATCTTATCCGCCGTCTGCCAGGTACGGATGATGACCTCTCCCACACGTCCCATTGCCTGAGAATCAGAGCTCATCATACTGAATACGCCCATATCATGCAGGATATCCTCCGCGGCTATAGTCTCCGGACGGATACGGGAATCGGCAAAGGCCACATCTTCCGGTACACTTTTATCCAGATGATGACAGACCATCAGCATGTCCAGATGTTCGTCGATCGTATTAACGGTATAAGGTCTGGTAGGATTGGTAGAAGAAGGCAGGATATTGGGGTACATAGCCGCTTTGATGATATCAGGAGCATGACCGCCACCGGCACCCTCTGTGTGATAGGTATGGATGACCCGACCATCAATGGCTTTGATTGTATCTTCAAGAAAACCGGATTCATTCAGGGTGTCTGTATGGATCGCAACCTGTACATCATATTTATCAGCTGCTTTCAGAGAGGCATTGATAACCGCCGGAGAAGAGCCCCAGTCTTCATGTATTTTAAGCCCCAGAGCACCGGCTTCTATCTGTTCCCATAAGGGAGCATCTGTAGCACAATTCCCTTTTCCGAGAAATCCCAGATTCATAGGAAAGGCATCAGCAGATTGTAGCATCTTCCGGATGAACCATTTACCCGGTGTTACAGTAGTGGCATTGGTGCCGTCTGCCGGTCCGGTACCACCACCAATCATCGTTGTAATACCGCTGTGCAGGGCATGTGTGATCTGCTGCGGACTGATAAAATGGATATGTGTATCGATACCACCGGCCGTAGCGATCAGACCAGCGCCGCCATGTACTTCTGTACTGGCGCCGATGATCATATCAGGATCTACTCCGTCCATGGTATCTGGATTACCGGCCTTACCGATCTTTACGATACGACCGTCTTTGATGCCGATATCTGCTTTCACAATACCCCAGTGGTCAATGATCATTACACTGGTGATTACCATATCCAACACGCCCTGTTCGCGGGTAGCGGTAGAAGATTGTGCCATTCCATCACGGATGGTCTTTCCGCCGCCAAATTTCGCCTCATCACCGTATACGGTATGATCATGCTCTATTTCAATGATGATGTCCGTATCACCGAGGCGTACCTTATCACCTGTTGTCGGACCATACATGGCCGCATAGCGGTCGCGGTTTATTTTAAGACTCATTCCGGCTGATGTTTAAATTGTTGCTGTATGACCTGTTGCATGGCTTTATCACGCGCTTCGTCGCCGATAGTAGTCCCATTCACGAGGTTATTCATGCCAAATGCACGGCGGTTACCACCAAGGCTGACCAGTTCTACTGTCTTTTCCTCTCCGGGTTCAAACCGCACGGCTGTACCAGCCGCAATGTTCAGGCGCATACCGAAAGCAGTTTCCCTATTAAAGGAGAGCATCCTGTTCACTTCGAAAAAATGGCAATGGGAACCGATCTGCACAGGTCTGTCGCCGGTATTAACGACACGGACGGATGCAACTTTGCGGCCACTGTTGGCGTCAATAACGCCGGGCGCTATAAAATATTCACCTGGTATCATACGCAAGCAATAAAGAGTTAGATATTGGTTGATGAGGGTATTTTATCTGATGGGATGGTGTACTGTTACCAGTTTTGAACCATCCGGAAAAGTAGCTTCTATCTGAATTTCGTCAATCATTTCCGGAATGCCTTCCATGACATCTTCCCGGGTGAGGATAGTAGCTCCGTACTGCATCAGTTGTGCCACGGTCTGACCATCTCTTGCAGCTTCCTGCAGGCGGCTGCTGATCAGTGCAATTGCTTCCGGATAATTCAGTTTGAGTCCCCTGGCCTTTCTCTTCTCAGCAAGTTCTCCTGCCAGGTATAACAATAGTTTTTCAGTTTCCCTTGCCGTTAGATGCATAATGATGTTGGTTTAATAGTGCCTTAGCTTTCCTGACATGTTGAAGGGAATGGGTTAATAAAAATGTTCAGTGATCTTCCCTGCGTTAATTTACGCAAAAATTGCAGAATGTAAAACGCTCAATGCAATGCATTGAGCGTTTACTTATGACAAGTGTGTAATAAACGGATTAAGCAGAATTTCTACCGGCGTTGATAATACCGAAGGAGCAACGTACGACCAGTTTTTCGTAAGTTTCTTTCAGCCCATCGCCATTACCGGCTTCATTCAGTTCACGTATACGTGCCAGTGCAGCCTGCTGTATAGTAAGCAGTGGCAGTACGATACGCTCACGCATCTGGATGGATAATGCATCTATCGGATAAGCAGCCATCAGTTCCGTTTCGCCTACCAGTTTGAGGATCAGGGAGCGGGTACGTTTGTACTCATCATGAATCATATTCCATACTTCACCAAAGCGGGGGTGTTTGCCATATGCAGCGGTGAGCGGGAAATAACTCTTCTTCATCGCCATCTGGCAGTTACCAAGCAGCGTGCGGAAGAAAAGGGATTCTTTATACAATTGTCTGAGCTCGTTCCATTTGCCTGCTTTTTCCATCGCTTCCAATGCGGCACCCACACCATAATAGCCAGGTACATTTTGTTTCAGCTGGCTCCATGCACCTACGTAAGGCACTGCTCTCAGATCATTGAGATTCAATTTGGCAGCTGCGTTTCTTTTCGATGGACGGCTACCAATATTGGTTTCTGCATAATACCTTAAGGGACTGGCAAAATCCAGATAATCCAGAAAGTCGGGGTGATGCTTCAGTTTATTGAATGCTACATACCCTTCATCCGCTAATGTCTGCAATAATGACTCTTCCTGTTCAGAAAGCGTCACTTCGCGGGAAGAGAACAGTTCATTGGCGATACCGGCGTGCACCAGTTGCTCAATATTGAACTGGGCAGAATCAACTGTTCCGAAGTTCGAGCTGATGGTCTGTCCCTGTATGGTGAGCTGAATTTCTTCATTGGCAATATCACGTCCCATAGAAGCATAGAACTGGTGTGTTTTACCACCACCTCTTGCCGGAGGACCCCCACGGCCATCAAAGAAGACAACGTCGATTTCATATTCTCTGGAGATACGGGTGAGTTCCTGTTTCGCCTTATAGATGCTCCAGTTAGCCATCAGGTAACCACCATCTTTGGTACCGTCAGAGAAACCAAGCATTATTGTCTGCTTATTATAGCGTTTCTTGAGATGTTCTCTGTAAGCGGCATTATTATACAGCTCACGCATTACATTACCTGCCTGACGAAGGTCATCGATGGTTTCAAACAGAGGAACGATATCTACGCTGAGACTGTCTTTCTGCCATCCGGAAGCGAGGAACAGGCCAAATACCTCCATGACGTTCAGAGCATTCATGCTATGGCTGATAATGTAGCGGTGACAACCGAATTCACCGTTGTTCTGCTGGATATCTTTCACCGCTGCAATCGTAGCCAATGTATCCTTGTGCAGTGGATCTTCCAGCACATCCGGATTCGCGGTTTCTTTGATATTCAGCAGGTGTGTGATCTTCTCATTATCGGGGAGATCCTTATAATTCTTAGGCAGCAGGTCAGTTTTCTCTGCGATACAATCCAGTAACGGACCATGCACAGAACTATCCTGACGGATATCCAGTGTGGCGAAGAACAAACCGAACAGTTCCACACGACTTACAAGGTCATCCAGCATGGTGAGGAACAGGCCGTTGTTTTCTTCTATGAGTATAATACGGACCCTTGCGAGGGTATCCAGTATTTCTTTTTGAGATATGTTGGTTTTGTGTCCCGGAATAAAGAGATTATTGTACAGCTTTTCTTCCAGTATATTCAGCTCCTGCTCAATGCCTTTGAAAGTCAGACGACGTTTCAGACGGCGCACATCGAGATAGTAACACTTAATAATACCACCCCTTAATGCCTCTGCGGTACGCAGGGTAATATCAGCCGTTACAAACGGGTTACCATCACGGTCTCCTCCCGGCCAGAAGCCCATCCTGATAACAGGGTTGTTACTATTGACAGCAGCGGGGAACTGTGACTTAAGTTTTGAAATAATTCGTCCGGCGGCAGGGTAGAACGTATTTTCCAGAAACCAGATCAGGCTGATAGCTTCGTCATAAGGCGTTGGCTTTTCCTTTTTGAAGAAAGGTGTTTTACCTAACTGCTGGAGATATGCATTTACCTGAGCGGTACTGTCATTAATCAATGCTCTTGACAGGTCATTGATAATGGTCAGTACGCCACCGGGATAGAACTGTGTGGGGTGCGCAGTCAGTACCAGTCGTACGGAGTAATCCTGCAGCTTCTTCGCCAGTTGTTCTCCCGCCTGTTCTGAGGTGATTTCCGACAACAGGTGACTCAGGGTACCTGCTCCGTGCACATCATGAATCTGACGGAATGCTGCATCTTCAAGCGCATCAAACAATACTACCTGACGCTCAGCATACTGCACAAAGCGGAACATAAGATCCAGCTTTTGCTGTTCATTGCTGCAGGAGGTATACTGCTGAAAATAAGAATTGAGAATTTCCTGGGGACTTTTTTCTTTCGCGTACCCTTCTTCACAGTGGATAAGAAATAATGACAGAAATACGCCGGTTCTCTCTACCTTATGAAAAGGTAATGCGGTAAAAAGACTATTGTATAACTGGAACTTGGTGCCAACCAGGTTCTTGAACAACTGTAAGGTATTATTAACCGGTGCTTCCATAACTTAATTTCGTAATATTAAAAGAGCCTTTGCCAACCGGGAGCTAAAAATAATATAAAATAGTTACAAAGTAGAATGCAAACTTATTAAAACAAGTAAGCCGCAGCACTACGCTGCGGCTTGTTGCAAGTCCCCCGTTGATTTGGGGCATGTTGAGAGAATAATAAGGTTAAATGAGTAATAATATCTGCTAAAAAGAAATCAGTGATTTTACTCTGCGAGGTGAAAACCAATAGGCAGGTTAAATCTTACCATTACCGGCTCGCGGTTCTGTTTGCCAGGTTTCCAGTTTGGCATCATCTTTACGACTCTTACAGCTTCTTCTTCCAGTCCGCCACCTTTTGTAGCACCTACAGTCTGTACATCACTGATCCTTCCATCTGTATTGACAACAAACTGAACGAAGACCTTTCCTTCGATACCGGTTTCCTGCGCAAGGCGGGGATATCTGAGGTTTTTCTGGAGGAATTTAGACAATGCTTCTTCACCACCGGGGAAGCTTGGCATAATTTCTACGAATGTAAAAATGGTAGTTTTCTCTTCTACTTTAGGTGCTTCTACAACATTAGTTCCGCCGAGGACGCCATTTTCAAACGGGCTTTCAATACCGTTTACATCATCACCTACAGTATTAGCAACACCAATAGCTTTGTTGCCGATATCATCCATTTTCGGCACTTCTGTTTCATTCTCCGCTATATCCTGATCCGTAATAGTAGGTGTAACAAAAGCAACGGATGAACGGGCCGGCGGAGGTGGTGTAGTAACAGGCGGAGGAGGAGGAGTTACAGTCGCTTCTTCCGGCATCTCCAATGTTTTCAACACTGTTGATGTTGTTTCTATTTCACTTCGTGTATGCATTCCCGCTGCCATCAGTTTATTACTGAGCACATAGCCACCAATAATAACCAATGCAATGGAAGCAGTGCCTACAATGGCGTTGCGTACACGCTTTTCTTCGCTTCTGCGTAACTCATAGGCGCCGTAATCTTTATTACGACCATCAAAAAGAATGTCGAGAAAATCTGCGTTAATAATTGTTCTTGCATTCATGGGATAAACATTTACAATATAGATGCGACGTAAATGTTTTTCCATACGAATGCACAAAAAAACTTTTTAAATAATTGATGCCGGAGATAAAAGAGTGATGAATATAAAAGAGATAGGATCAATAAAATTTACCATTCCAGATTGAGATCCGGATCGGGATCACCTATTTGCTAAAGGAAGTATTCACTATCTTTTAATGGTAACAATAATGATGTTACCATACAGGTTGAAAATGTTGTATACTGAATAATGTAGGTCGGTAGTTAAATGCAGGTAAGTAGCTTATTCTGCTCTCAGAGGATGTCATAATATTATTCTGCTATTATGCCAGGGGGCGCGGGAGGTATATTACATAGAATTTACCACCAATAAATCTGCAACACACCTTCCCCGCTGGCCTGACCGGGCATTTTTATTTACAGCTTATAGCAAAAGATATTTCTGTGATCAGCAACAACTGTTGTAAACAGTTGCCTTACAGTATTGAATATGATCATTCATTACCACCCTACCCACTGCATATGTATGTATCAATAATCGGTTATGCAACTGCATAATGAAATCGGTTTTTGATTTTTACGAGCTGATAAAATTGTTCTGCTGGTGAGACAAAACAAGGAGAAGTACTCAGCAATGTTCTCCGGGTGGTGGTAATTCCTATTAGTCTACTGAATCTGTAGACAAATATACAGCATGAAATTATATTTCCAAATGCAAGTGCATAATTTTTTTTCAGGCAGAATAATTGTGTACGCTTTACATAGAGAAAACCACTGATAATCACATGAGAACATGTTTACTACCCGCAGCCATTGTAATGTTAGCATTTGCTGCCTGTCACAACCAACCTTCTTCCAGTCGGTCATCCGCTGACAGTACCGCCAACACAGATACGACCGCTGCTGCCGATTCTTTACCTGCCCCCTATGCAACAAAGTCTGTTAATAATTACAGCAACGTAATGGGCTGGCATGATGGAAAAACACCTGTGGCTCCCGGAGGGTTGACGGTATCAGCGCTTGCAACAGATCTTAAAAATCCCCGCTGGATCTATGTGTTACCGAATGGCGATATTCTTGTAGCCGAATCCAGTTCCAGATCAGATGTAGGCAATAAGGTAAAAGATGTAGTCAGCGGAAGAGCTGGTTCGGGGAATTTCGGCAACAGTGCAGATCGTATTACTTTGCTACGCGATGCCGATCGGGATGGAAAGCCTGAACTGCGGACCGTCTTCCTGAAAGAACTGAATCAGCCTTTTGGTATGTTGCTACTGGATAAAACATTCTATGTCGCCAATACAGATGGTATCATGCAGTTCCCCTACAAAACCGGTGATACTATTATTACTGCCCAGGGGAAAAAGATCCTCGATCTGCCTGCAGGTGGTTATAACAATCACTGGACACGCAACCTCATCTCCAATGCAGCCGGTAATAAAATATACGTGAGCGTTGGTTCAGGTAGTAATAATGCAGAACATGGTATGGAAAACGAACACAGACGTGCCGGTATTCTGGAGATCAATCCTGATGGCAGTGGAGAAAGAATATACGCCAGCGGACTGCGTAATCCCGTAGGCATGGACTGGGCCCCCGGTACCAAAATATTATGGACTGCTGTCAATGAAAGAGATGGTCTGGGTGATGACCTGGTACCTGACTACCTGACCAGTGTAAAAGAAGGGGGCTTTTACGGATGGCCATATGCTTACTGGGGCAAAAATCCTGATCCGAGAATGGAAGAGCAGCAACAACCAGCACTGGTTGATAAGACCATTGTACCAGATCTCTCATTAGGCGCTCATACAGCCTCCCTCGGACTTACCTTCTACAAAGGCAAGGCATTGCCTGAAAAATATAAAAACGGGGCTTTTATAGGGCAACACGGCTCATGGAACCGTTCAACACTTTCCGGTTATAAAGTAGTCTTTGTTCCTTTTGAAAATGGGAAACCGGCTGGTAGTCCGGAAGACTTCCTCACCGGATTCATTGCGGATGCGGATAAAAGCGAAGTATACGGTCGTCCGGTAGGCATCGCAGTTGCAGCAGACGGCGCACTGCTGGTTGCTGATGATGCCGGTAATACCATTTGGCAGGTCAAATAGGGAAAATACTATTAGCTTTGAAATAATAGAAGACACTACCCGATGAAAAAACTGCTTCTGGCGCTTGGCATATTCCCGCTGGCCACGTACGCACAATCATATTCTGATACTACGCATCGCCTTCGCGAAGTAGTGATTCAGGCATATCCCGGTAAACAGTTTACCCTGCTCCAGGTACCTACCAGCAGTACTGTACTGACTTCCCGGCAGTTACAATTACAACAGGGTGTTACCCTGCTGCCTGCCATGAACACAGTACCCGGCGTACGTATGGAAGAACGCTCTCCCGGCAGTTACCGCCTTTCTCTGAGAGGAAGCCTCCTGCGCTCTCCTTTTGGCATCCGCAATGTAAAGATCTATCTGGATGAAATTCCTTTGACAGATGCAGGTGGTAACTCTTACCTGAACCTCTCCGATCCGGGCAGTTTCCAAGGGATTGAAGTATTAAAAGGACCAGACGGCAGCCAGTTCGGCGCTAACTCAGGCGGCGTGATACTCCTGCATCCTGCAGGTACCCTGCCTGACAGCAGCCGTTTACGTGCAGATGTACAGGGAGGCAGTTATGGCCTGTTCCGCGAACAGGTAGGCTGGCAACAGCAATGGGGAAATTATAAACTGAATATCTATCAGGCGGTACACCGTTCTGACGGCTATCGCGATAACAGCGCCATGCAGAGGTATTATATACAAACCGCGCAGCAGTGGCAGTACAACGCACACAATCAACTGAAGCTGATTGCGTTTTACAGCGATCTGGATTACCGTACACCCGGTGGTCTGACAGAAGCCCAGATGAACGCCAATCCAAAGGCAGCACGTCCTGCGACACCTGCATTACCTGGCGCCATCACCCAGAAAGCCGGTATCCGTAATAAAACCGCTTTCGGTGGACTGGTACACACCTCTCAACTCTCTGAACACTGGCAACATGTTATTTCCGTGTACGGCAGTAATACACATTTCGAGAATCCCTTCATCACCAATTATGAGGCAAGGGACGAAAATACTGCCGGCGCACGTACTTATATCGCCCTGCAGGATCAGCCA
The DNA here is from genome assembly GCF_007896845.1 of Chitinophaga pinensis. GTDB lineage: Bacteria > Bacteroidota > Bacteroidia > Chitinophagales > Chitinophagaceae > Chitinophaga > Chitinophaga pinensis_C. The sequence goes on from NZ_VOHS01000013.1 coordinate 85,916, forward strand.
CTGGGCAACAGCGGCATGCGTCTTGACTGGACTACCGGTGTGGAATGGCAACAGACCACTTCCGACATCGACAACTACGGTAACCGTGCCGGGGTAAGAGATACCCTGCAGGCAGCCAGTGATATCACCGCCAGACAATACTTCTACTTCACCGGTCTGACCCTGCGTCCCGGTAAACAATGGGTGGCGGAAGCAGCTGTCAGTGTGAACTATTACCGCTACCATTTTAATGATGTTGCGGCAGGTGTAGACGGGAAAAAGAAATTCACGGCAGAACTGATGCCCCGCTTCTCCCTGTCTTACCTGATTACACCAGCACTGGCAGCACGTGCGACAGTGAGCAGGGGCTACTCCCCTCCTTCTATTGCGGAAGTCAGGGCTTCTGATAATATTATCAACACAGGCCTGCAGGCAGAAACCGGCTGGAACTACGAAACCGGGCTTCGCCTGAATTCCCGTAATAATCGTTTTATGGCAGATGCAGCCGTGTTCTATTACAAATTGCAGGACGCGATCGTACGCAAGCTGCATGACAACGGCACAGAGTTTTTCAATAACGCAGGTGGCACCAACCAGACAGGCGTAGAGTTTCAGGGAAGTGCATGGTTACAGATGCCGCGTCGTGAGGGCTTCCTCCGTGGTATACAATTACAGGAAGGTTATACTTACAGCCATTTCCGTTTCAGCAATTACAGCAGTGCCGGAAAGGATTTCTCCGGTAATGCACTCACCGGCGTACCTAAGACAGTTGTAACAAGCAGCCTGTTGATAGAACTGCCTGCCAGAGTGTCCCTCTATGGTCAGTATAATTTCGTGGACCGTTTACCACTCGATGATGCCAATACCGCTTTTGCGAAGGAATATCATCTGGTACAGGCTAAAGTTAACTGGGGTGTGAATAAATGGCTGGCAGTATATGCCGGTGCAGATAATCTGCTTAACCAGCGCTATAACCTTGGTAACGACCTGAATGCAGTAGGTGCGCGTTACTACAACCCTGCTCCTGACAGAAACTACTATGGTGGCGTCAGAGTGACTTTATAATCCGATAGCTGTCATTATAGCAAAAGCGGGTATATCCGGATGGATATACCCGCTTTCTTTTTAAAAGAAAAGGACTGCTAAAAAGCAGTCCCCGCACACATTATTGGTTCAAAAAAATAAACAGTTTAAGCAGGTACACCGGCTTGTTTCTTATAGTGCACTACCGGCTGTTCTCTGAGACGTGCCGCCGCAAATTCAGGCGTAATATCTCTCTGAGGATGTGCCAGCATTTCATATCCTACCATGAATTTCTTCACTGTCGCTGAGCGCAGTAATGGTGGATAGAAGTGCATATGCCAATGCCATTCCGGATGACTATCACCATCATTGAACGGCATCTGGTGCATACCTGCGGAATATGGGAATGATGTTTCAAACAGGTTATCGTAACGGGTAGTCAGATCTTTCAGGATCGCAGCCAGTCCATCACGTTCAGCAGCTGTGAACTGCAGCAGGCTAGGTACATGACGACGGCTGATAATCATCGCCTCGTATGGCCATACTGCCCAGAAAGGCACCAGCGCAACAAAATGTTCGTTTTCTGCGATGATACGTTCTCCCTGTTTCAGTTCTTTTTCCAGATACGCAGTCAGCAGGCTGCGTCCGTGTTGCTGGAAGTAATTACGTTGCTGACGGGTTTCTTTTTCAAGTTCCATCGGTACATCTTCAGAAGCCCAGATCTGACCATGCGGGTGTGGATTGCTACAACCCATGATCTCTCCTTTATTTTCGAAGATCTGTATGTATTTGATAAATGGTACTGCTGCCAGTGATTCCAGCTCGGTGTGCCAGAGGTCTACGACTTTACGGATATCCGGCAGTTCCATTTCAGGTAATGTCAGGTCATGACGTGGACTAAAACAGATCACGCGGCAAATGCCTTTCTGTGAACGTGCGATCAGCAATTCGTCTTCATCCACCTCTCCTTTTGGCGTATCAGCCAGCAGTGCGGAAAAGTCATTGGTGAAAGCAATAGGTCCATCGTATTGTGTATTTTTCGTACCATCTGCGCGGGTATTGCCCGGACACAGATAACAATCTTCCACATAGGCGGGACGCTGCGCCAAAGCAGGAGCTTCTACTTTACCCTGCCATGGACGTTTAGAACGGTGTGGCGATACCAATACCCATTCTCCGGTGAGAATATTTAAACGGGTATGAGGATGAGCCGTCAGATCAAAGGTATTTTCAGACATTCTCTCAGAACATTTAATGGAGGACAGTCCGGGACATGGTAACGGACTGTCCTCTGCTATTGACTTAGTTATTTACAAGATTATTCACAGTGCGGCAGCCATCTTCAATGCTGGTTACATACGCTTTCAGTGGTGTTTTGAAAGCCTGTTCGTAACCGGCAGCAGCTTTTTCCAGTAATGCTGGTACAGCTGATTTCTTCACGATGTTGATGGTACAACCACCAAAGCCGCCACCCATCATACGGGCACCGAGTACACCCTGCTGACCGGCAGCAAATTCAGCCAGCCAGTTCAGTTCTGGACAGCTGACATTGTACAGCTTATCCAGTCCTTCGTGTGTCGCAAATACTTTTTTACCAAATGCTTCCAGATCATTACGCTGCAGATCTTCACAGGCATCCTGTAAACGCTGGATCTCTTCCACAACATAGCGGCAACGATCGTATACGGTTCCATTATGTCCTTTTACATAGGCATCCAGCATATCCATATTCGCATCGCGCAGACTGTTCACATGCGGATGGTGCTTTTTGATCAGCGCCACGCCTGCTTCACATTCTTCACGACGGGTATTGTATTCAGAAGAAGCAAGAGAGTGTTTCACCTGTGTATCCAGTAATACCAGGCTTACATCGTCAAAATTGAAAGGAATGTATTCATAATCCAGTGAAGCGCAATCCAGCTTGATGAGCTGTTGTTTTTTACCGAACATGCTTGCAAACTGGTCCATGATACCACAACGAACCCCTACAAAGTGGTTCTCTGCAGCCTGTGCCAGCAAGGTCATATCCTTACGGCCGATTCCCAGTCCGAAAAGCTCATTTAATGCATAGATGGTTGCACATTCTACTGCTGCGGAGGATGAAAGGCCGGCGCCCAGGGGAACATTACCGCAAAAAGCACATTCGAAACCACCGATGATATGACCTGCCTGTTGTAACTGCTGTACAACGCCTAACAGATAATCAGGCCACTGTTTCGGGGAGCGAACCAGACTGTCCAGTGTACCTTCATAACGATCATTCACATCAAGCGCATGCAGCACGATCTTATTGTCATTGCGTTTTACAATAGCCAGATAAATAGCTTTATCTATAGCAGCGGGCAATACAAACCCGTTATTATAGTCGGTGTGCTCTCCGATCAGGTTAATACGTCCTGCCGCCCTCACCATAATAGGTTCCTGGTCGAAGTGCTGTTGAGAAAAGGCATTTAATTTTGCTTGCTCCACTGTGTTTATTTTTTTGATGATATAACTAAAAGGAGATTACTGCGCTCCCGTCAATGATTTAATGACTGTAACTTCCTCCGTGCTGTATGGCTTACCATCCTGACGGAAAATGTCGTGAAACCATACTGCAGGTTCGCCGCCATCTTTCATCGGCGTATCCCATGCATAGATCGTATTGGTCTTACCAGATACCAGTCCCCAGTTATACGCAGCTACTTTTTCTTTTTCAGTAACGGCATAATATTCTGGAAAAGGCTGCCCCTTGTACGGGCCATATATTCTGTACATATCAGCGGACGACCAAACTTCCGGAGACTGTCAATCGTCTGCTGATGTTCTTTTTCATCTGCGTAATTGTGATAAGTGATCACGTCTGAATTATTCAGCTGAAACACGTTCAGGTCGGTCAGGCTCTTGTTCCATACACCTGCTGATACCGGTTGTGTAACAGGGACCTGTCTTGCCCAGACAAATACCTGCTTCAGCAGGTCCATGCTTTTATCGCCATAATTAGAATTACCCGGCTCGTTATAAAGATCCCATAACAGGATGCGTTGATCATTACCGAAGGTGGTCAGTACATCTTTTACATAACGTTCCAGTGTATCTGTCAGTGCTGGTGACGTTTCCCGGCGTACGCCCGGATCCTGTAACCAGCCTGAATTATGTATACCGGTTTTAGGTGCCGGTTGCTTACCTGTGGCATAAGTATTATTCCAGCAGTCATCAAACAGTACGAAGGTGGTGGAGATGCCGTTTCTGTCTGAAATGTCCAGATAAGTACTGATGCGTTGTTTAAATCCTGCCGGATCCTGTTCCCAGGCGGCATGATGCAGGAATACGCGCATAGAATTCATTCCGATACCTGCAGCATAACCCAGTTCCCTGTTAATGACAGCAGTATCGAAGGTTTCTGCCTGCCACATTTCCAGCTGGTTGATGGCATAACTTGGAATAAAATTGCTTCCCCGTTGCCAGGCATGCTGCTTATACCATTTAGCTGCTTTCTTTTTAGACCAGATCTCTCTGGATTGTCCCTGCGCAAAAGCAACATTGGCCATTGTTGCTGCGAGCAGTACAGTCAGAAATACTTTCATTTTCATGTGTTTTTTCAATTGTGTGGAGCTTGTATGTTAAGTATGAAGAAACGCTGTTGACATTTATATTCTGACTGTGGATATATCCATGGAATTCAATTTTTGTGGAATAATTCTCAAAGTTAAAAGATTTACGTAAACGATTACAATACTTCTCTCAAAAATACAGTGTGGCACACTCACGCTATTGGCATCTAAACATTAAACCATTGATAAACAATACTGTACGAAAAAAGAATGTGGAATAGACAATAAATGTAATCGTTTACTTTCAATTTTGCAAATGCCCTCCCGCAAGGTTTAGGGCCTGCCCATACTAAGGCAGTGCCCGGTATAAGCCTTTATATGATAAAATAAACGGCAACCTGATAAATAGGAATGCAGCTAAGCGACACGTTACTTCTGTGAAGATTGCCTGAAACGGGGTACTGGTTCCAGTACAATTTTAGTACGTGCCTGTGTGCTGACTGCCCCTGTCCCTTCTATGAGTTCCATGAGCAGACGGAATGCCTCTTTACCCATCTCTACCGTTTGCTGGTCTATGCTGGAAAGGCTTGGCGTAATATGCTCATCAAAGGATTCGTTGGCAAATCCAATCACCCCAAAGTCAGCAGGAATATCTACCTGTCTGTCTTTCAGTTCTTTGACAGCACCGAGGGCAGTAAAATCCTCTACGGCAAATACTGCATCAGGAGGGACATTCAACGCCAGCAGGTGAGCAATTGCCTCACGACCTGCATTTATGGACACATCTCCAAAGAAGACCAGCGACTCGTCAAAAGCAATATTGTTGGCACTCAACGCAGCCTTATACCCTTCCAGACGATCCTTGAAGATCTTCAGATGCTGCTGCCCCGCAATATGTGCAATACGGGTATATCCCTGCTTTAAGAGATGCTCCGTCGCATAGTATGCCCCTTTAAAGTCATCCACCACCACAGATGGAATATTCAGGCTGTCATTTGCGCGGTCAAAAAAGACCAGCGGTACACCGCGGTCCGTAATCTCCAGATAATGACTGAACTCCATGGTCTCTTTGGCAATAGACGCCAGGATACCATCCACTCGGGTACTCAGGAAGGTTTCTATTGCCTTCTTTTCATACTCCGGCTTTTCATTAGACTGGTATATCAGCACATTATAGCCATGCTGGTTGGCCAGACTTTCGATACCGTGGACAACAGATCCGAAGAAGTTAATCTCCGCACTGGGAATGATTACGCCGATAATGTTGGTACGTCCTGACCGGAGTGACCAGGCTATTCTGTCCCGCCTGTAGTTCATTTTCTCCGCAGCTGCCTGTACCAGCTTACGTGTCTCTTCACTCGTACCTTTGCGGTTATTCAAGGCTCTGGAAACAGTTGCACCGGTTAAATTCAGTTCCCGGGCAATATCTGCTATAGTGACTTTGTTATTCAACGAAGGGGATGCTTTCCACTAAAGTAAAAAAATCATTCCGGATACGCCAAAATTTCTGACTATGCGTAGTAAAATGGTTGTATTATATTTATAGAATATCCAACAGATTGCTATGAATAACACAACACCGCAGCGCTTCCTGCCACTGGACGTATTCAGGGGACTGACCGTATGCTTTATGATCATCGTGAATACGCCGGGCTGGGACACCTCCTATTACATACTCAACCACGCACAGTGGAATGGATGTACGCCGACTGACATGGTCTTCCCCTCCTTTCTCTTCGCGGTGGGTAACGCTATGAGCTTTAGTATGCGTAAATTTCAACAGCTGGAAAACACGGCCGTACTATCAAAGATCTTCCGTCGTACGCTCCTGATATTCCTGCTGGGTTTCCTGATGTACTGGTTGCCTTTCGTAAGACATACCGAATCAGGACTGGAATTTATCCCGCTCTCTGATACACGTATACTAGGTGTGTTACAGCGTATTGCGCTCTGTTATTGTTTTGCCTCCCTCCTGATCCATTACCTGCCTAAAAAAGCAGTATGGGCGGTGAGCGCAGTCCTCTTACTGGGATACTGGGCTATCATGTATACATTTGGCGATCCGGCGGACCGCTATAGTCTGACGGGTAATGCAGCCCTGCATTTTGATAAACTGATCATGGGTGACAGCCATCTGTATCATGGAGAAGGTATCGCTTTCGATCCTGAAGGATTATTAAGTACACTGCCCGCTATCGTTAATGTGATCGCAGGTTACTATACAGGTTTGTTCATCCAGCAGGAGGGCAAAACGGGTAAAGGTCTGCGTAAATTACTACAGATGGGCGCCTTGCTGATACTCGTAGCATTGGTATGGAGCATGGCATTCCCTATCAATAAGAAACTATGGACCAGCTCTTATGTACTTTATACCGTAGGTATCGATTTACTCATACTCTCTTTGCTCATCTATGTAATTGACTTTAAAAAACAGGAAGGATGGACAAGCTTCTTTACTGTTTTTGGTAAAAACCCACTGTTCCTTTACTTACTCTCCGAAGTAGTGGTCATCTTCCTCTTCTTCTTTCAGGCAGGTGGTATAAGCGTATACAGATGGATCAATACAAATATCTTCCAGCCGATAGCACCGGGTAAACCGGGATCCCTGCTCTTTGCGTTAGTATATATGTTGTTCTGTTGGAGTGTCGGTAAGATACTTGATAAAAAGCGTATATACGTACGTGTTTAGAATAGGACAGGATATGCTATCTTAGCTGAAAACAATCTCAACGGCTTTTGCAGATCATTGTGTAATTATCAGTTATCTAATAGTATGGAACTATCGTTAAAGGGGAAAACCGCCGTTATCTGTGGAAGCACTCAGGGAATAGGATTGGCTACAGCCGGGGAACTGGCTACATTAGGCGCAGAATGCATCCTCCTGGCAAGGAATAAAGAAAGTCTTAAGACCGCAGTCGCAGGACTGGCTACGGACCATTTGCAGGAGCATAGTTATGTGGTAGCTGACTTCCGTGACACCCAACAAGTGGAACAGGCTATAAAAAGTATTACCGAAAAGAAAACGGTGCATATACTTGTTAACAATACCGGTGGCCCGAAAGCCGGCCCCGTTATGGAAGCCGATATCCACGAATTCACGGATGCCTTTCAGCAACATCTCATCATCAATCATATACTTGTACAGGCAGTCATAGCCGGCATGACAGCTGCCGGCTATGGCCGCATTATCAATATCGTATCAACATCTGTGAAGGCGCCGCTGAAGAATTTAGGCGTATCCAACACTATCCGCGGAGGCGTCGCTTCCTGGGCCAAAACAATGGCCGGAGAGCTGGCGCCTTATGGCATTACAGTGAACAATGTACTGCCGGGCATGACCAATACGGCACGTCTGCAGTCCATGCTGGAATATAACGCCAGCAAACGTAATACGACACTTACCAGTATAGAGGAAGAATATCTGAGAGAGATCCCCATGAAACGTTTTGGCGACCCTAAAGAAATTGCCGCTGCGGTAGCATTCCTGGCCACTCCGGCTGCGGCTTACATCACCGGTACGAATATCTGTGTGGATGGTGGCAGAACACCCGTACTCTAAGCTTATCACAAAATAAAAGCCCCGGCAAAAACCGGGGCCTGATTCATCACTTTTTACTATTACAAATTGAACAAGTGTGTATCTGATTTGACAAAAATCCACATTCCTGTCGCATTCTGTAAAGCAAAAACGGAAATTTATTTACGCAAGCGGGAAAACTCTCCCGCTTTCTTTATTCTTTGTCAAACCATAAACGGGTAGTCAACGCATCTGCTCCCTGTCTCCCAACCGCATCTTTATAGTTGCTTCCGTTCAGTGCCTGTTCTGAAGAAGGATAAGTCATTCTTGTAGGAATCTTACCACCCAATGTACCGGTATAAGCAGCCGGCAACTTCGGATAATCCAGTCTGCGCCACTCTGCAAAACCTTCCAGTCCGTCACCAAACAACGCCAGCCACTTCTGCTCTCCTATTGACTTTCTGTAATTGGCTGCATCATACAGTACTGCTGGTTGCGCCAGATAAGTAGTCACACTCAGATCACTTACACCATATTGTTTAAGAGAGGCTGTTACGGCCTGTGCGTATAAAGTGGCTGCATTACCAGATAATAAACCGATCTGCGCCGCTTCTGCTTTAATAAACAATAATTCTGATGCATTGAATAATACTGCAGGTGCAGCAGTCGCGGTAAATACGGCGCCTACATCAGAAGTCTTGTTGAAACCAAGGCGTGCAGCAGAATCTGTCGCCAGACCATTCGTTACACCAACAATCTTGTTTGTGTCTCTCGGTACAGCGCCATAGATCGGTAAACGTGGGTCGTTCAGCTGATTCAGTTTATCAACAATGCTCTTACTGATCCTGTAATCATTACGTGTTTCCCTGTTCCTTGCTACCGGGTTTTGGTTTGGAGAAGCCTGATATACCAGTTGTGCGTTATCGCTATTGCTTACGATAAGGTTAGCATCATCAGCGCCTATCTCATCGAATACAGCTTTTGCCGCAGCAAATTCTTTATCAGAAATACGCAATGCAATACGCAACCTCAATGAATTTGCAAACTTCTTCCACTTGTTCATATCACCATTGTACAGGATATCTCCCGCAATGGCGTTTGCTCCCGGTGTGATCAGACCGGAGGCAGTTTTTAACTCTGCCAGCAGTCCCAGATAAACATCTTTCTGTGCATCATATTTTGGCGTCAGATATTTATCAATCTGTCCTGCCTGTGAATAAGGAATATCACCATAGAAATCAGTCAGCACCTGGAATATCCACGAACGCATGATGATACCTGTCGCTTTATAGTTAGGATTGTGCAATGTATCTCCCAACTCTATCAGTTTAGAGAAATCTGCTACACCCTGTGCATAAAAGTTGTTCCATACCGTCTGGATACTGGTCGCAGCAGGAATATACCTGTCAGGATCAGTATACTGGATCTTCGCCCAGTATTGTACATACAGCAGACTCGTTTCCATCGCCGCATCAGTACCCCAGTAAGTATCCACGTTTGCTTTGATACCGTTGGACAGCAGATAATCCGGCTGTACCTGTTCTGATTCATTCGGGTTCTTGTTGATGTCCTCCAGCTCTTTCTGGCAACTGCTCAGGATCACTGCGGCACCAGCCAACCCTAATATATATTTAACTAGTTTCATGATTTACTGCTTTAATCGGTTCATTAAAAGGATACCCTCAGGTTAAGACCCAGACTGCGGGTAGTTGGGATCTGAAGTGTTTCAAGACCTTGTCCGTTACCTGTGTTGAACGCTGTTTCCGGATCGATGTTAGGTACTTTCTTGTCGATGTACCAGAGGTTACGTGCAGTCACAGTCAGATTAACTGCCTGCAGTCCCCATTTCTTGATCAGCTCCTGTGGCAGTGCATAACCCAGTCTTACTTCACGCAGTTTGATGAAAGATGCGCTGTACACGCTGCTTTCGTTCAGCGAAGAACTATATACTGATTTATAGTAACGCTGTGCTGGCAGGATCGCCTCATTCTTTTTACCATCTGCAGTTACACCGTCGAAAACAATACCGTCATGGTAAACAGTTTCTCCGTTTGGTGCTGCCGCATTGTGATCAGCCAGTTTTACTGCAGTACCATTGGTATTGTTGCCTGCATAGTAGTAAGGAAGACCTCCATGTTCTGCATCACGACCCTGCAGACTCGCTGCCAGTACACCGGTATAGATACCTGTGTAGTTGGTACCTGACCAGATAGAACCACCCTGTCTTGTATCAATCAGGAAGCCTAATGTGAAGCCTTTAAAGGCGAAGTCGTTGTTTACACTACCTGTCCATTTTGGTGTATAATAACCCAATACTTTTTTATCATTTGCGATCTGCGGTGTACCGTTTGCATTAACCAGTATACGACCCTCTGCATCACGTGCATATGCCTTACCATACAATGCGCCATAACGTTTACCCTTGCTGGCCAGTACCTGAATGTTGCCGGAGCTACCCAGTACATAATCGTTCAGGTATCCTTCCTGATCCAGCTCGATCACTTTACTGATATTCTTCGCATAGTTGAAGTTGATGTTCCAGATGAAACCGGAAGGTGTAGTGATTGGTGTACCACCTAAGGTTACTTCCACACCATGGTTATTGATTTTACCTGCGTTCAGCAGTTTTTTCAGATAACCGGTAGTGGCGCTTACGTCAGCCAGCAGGATCTGGTTGTAACTGCTGGAAGTATAATAGGTCACATCAGTGTGGATACGGTCATTCAGGAAACTTGCTTCCAGACCAAACTCGCTGGCTCTGGTGATCTCTGGTTTCAGATCTTTTTTCAGGTATTTATCATTCACGGTCAGCAGAGGATAAGCACCGAACGGCTGACTGAAAGGATAGGTATTCACCAGCTGGTAAGGATCTGCATCTTTACCTACCTGTGCCCATCCACCTCTTACTTTCAGACTCGTTAATACATTGCTCTTGATATCCAGTGCATCACTCAGTACAACTGCTGCATTCACGGAAGGATAGAAATAAGAGTTGTTTTCTGAAGGCAGTGTAGAAGAGCGGTCGTTACGTGCTGTTACGTTTAAGAAAGCCCAGTCTCTGAAGCTCAGCTGAGCAGATGCAAATGCACTATATACTCTCAGTTTGGAGAAGTAGCTGGTAGAGATCAATGGGTCCCTTGAGTTGTTCAGGGTGTACACATCTCTCACGGCCAGTTTAGGTGCCTGCTGATAGTTCTGTTCAAACTGATTGGTACGCTCGTTCACACCTACAAGTCCGTCGATTGTGAAGTCGCTGTTTATTTTCTTTTTCGCATTCAGGGTAAACTCGATGTTGGTTTCCTGTACTACATAGTTGTCTTCAGTATAGGAGCCGAATGGAGTACCATTAGTATAGAACGCTACTTTGTATTTACGCTTGTCATTGTAGCTGTCAGTACCTACGCGCAGGTTGGCAGAGAGCCAGTTGGTGATCTCATAAGAGAGGCGTGCATTTCCGAAGAAACGGTTACGTCCCTGACCAACAGTGTTCTCGTTCTGAATCCAGTACGGGTTACTGTAATAGCTGTGGTTCCAGTTGTAATCGGTACCATCAGCCGCTTTATAATTACGCAATAAACGGGTATCTACCTGACGACCAAACCAGATGAACTGTAAGGTTACGCTGTTACCACGACGACCATCCACACCCGGCAGGTTATCAGCGCCTGCTCTTGTATAGTTGGCGAAAGTGCTCAGTGTCAGCTTTGGCGCAATACGGTAAGTACTGTTTAAAGCGAATGAGTTACGGGTAATACCAGTGTTAGGCAGAATACCTTCCTGTTTGGTATTATTATAAGAGAAACGATAATCGATCTTCTCACTGTTTCCTGCTACAGATACGCCGTTATTCAGGGTATATCCTGTTTCGTAGAAATCTTTTACGTTATCAGGATGCGCTACAAAAGGCGCAGGCTGACCGTTAGAGAAGAACTGTGGTATCAGACGGCCATCCATTTTAGGTCCCCAGCTTTCATCCACACCATCGTTCAATCCACCGCCTTTACCATCTACATAAGAGAACTGTCCGCCGGAACCCTGTCCGTATACGTCCTGAAACTTAGGCAGCACCAGCAGACTTTCAAAAGTCGCACTGGAGTTTAAAGTCACACCCAGTCCCTTCGCATTTTTACCGGTTTTTGTCTTGATCACCAATACACCAGCCGCAGCACGTGAACCATACAGCGCCGCAGCGTTCGGTCCTTTCAGTACGTTTAATGATTCGATATCATCCGGGTTCAGGTCAGAGATCGCATTTGCGAAGTCACGACCGGTTCCGATACCCAGCTGACTATTATCTACAGGTACTCCATCCACTACGAAAAGCGGCTGGTTGTTACCTGCGATGGAAGTCTCACCACGGATAATGATACGGGACGACCCCATATTACCCTGACTGTTGGTAACAGTCACACCGGCGATCTTACCTGCCAGCGCATTTACCAGATTGGTTTCTTTTGCGTCAGCAATATCTTTGGATTTCAGTTCCTGCACCGCATAACCCAGTGAGCGTTTTTCTCTGGAAATACCTAATGCAGTTACCACTACCTCGTTCAGTTTGCTTTCGGTGCTTTCCAGCCCTACGTTCAGTACTTTATTGGTACCTACTACCTGGTCAACCGCTCCGTAACCTATAAAGGAAAAGTGAAGTGTATCATTTGGATTGGCTACGATGGAATATTTACCATCTGCATCTGTATTTGTCCCACGGTTTTTCCCCTTTACAGTAATGATAACACCCGGAATGCGCTGTGCATCGGAACGGGCAGTTACCACACCGGATATCTTGTTATCCTGCGCCTGAGCCCCTTGCAGACCCAGTAACACCAATAACAGTATCACGGCTGTTCTGTGTAATTGTTTGATCATTGTATCAGAATTTATCAGATTGTTATAAGAAGGATTACAGATCTGTCAAGGCAAAGGAATTCCCCTTCCGCCGGTGAAGACCGGTAGTTACTGTCAGTTGGTTTCTTTGATTTTTTATGTACCTGAAGCTGGCATTATTACATGCACGAACAAGAAGAGTAGAATATCCCGGGACAACACCCGGACATTGAATTTACGACGTTGGGAGAGACCCCTGTTGCAGCACCCTTATGTAGCATATAGGCTATAAACATTTTTAATGTATGACTTTAAGTATGGGGTCAAAATTAACATACATTTAGTAATCTACAAAGCGAGTAGACTAAATAGACTGAAATAATATTTATTTATTTGCAAATAGTATTGATAATGAACAAGATAAATATCTACTGATTTCCTGCGCCTGCAAGGCCGGCGTCTTCTAATTGCTTTTTTATCGTAGGATTACCTCCATATTTACTGATAGGTATCTTTAAATTCTTCGCGTCGAGACTCAATGTACTATAGCCATCATTGAACGCATTGCCAAAGGCATTACCATAAATAAGTCCCATCCACATATAAAACGGCTCGTAACGGCCATAGCCGCGGTATTGCCAGAACTGGTCCATCTGTTGAGAAAAACGGGTCAGTCCTGCACTGAAGTCTTCTTCTGTGACCTTGGAAATCGGGGTTTTACGTTTTTGTACATCCAGTTGCTCTCTTCTGTATAGGGTAATGCTGAAATGTGATCCAGTATCTTTCTTGATGGCGTTCAGTGCATCCTGCATGGACTTATAACCATCATCTACTCCGTCGGCACAGTACATCAGCAATGAATCACGGTCTTTAAAGTATTTGAAGGTGGTGCAGAAGTACAGGTCATCTTCTGAAAGCAGGATCATATAAAACCTGCCATTGGCATTGACCTTTCTTACCTCAAGATGCTCCATAGCGTCTGCCTTTCCTTTCCCTCCGGCGCCTGCCAGCTTTACTTCCCTGGATGGCGAGCCTGCATTTTCCACGGCCAGATCATCATCGTCGATCTTGATGTGGCAGACCGGTACTGCTCCTGTGGTCAGGGTATACCAATCTCCTTTCTGTGCAAACGTGGAAACGGTCATCATACATGTTATTACTAAAAGATAACAGGACCGGAGTAATAAGGATCGCATATGTATATGATTGAAAAGGTTTATTCGCTTTTTTCCATCAGACTGAATAAGATCTTCCTCTCCCCTTCATCGAGACTGGTACTGTTGCTTGTATCAGTCGGCACAAAATGTCTTTTAAACGCTTTAATAGCGGCCACAGTATCCCGGGTGTCATATCCTACGATGCGTAAGGCCTGTTTACTGCTGAAATCTCCCGGTACAATAATCTTTGAGGTATCGCCATACCATAATCCGAAACCCTTCTCCGCCAGCTGCTGCCACGGAAACCATACACTTGGGTCTACCTTCCTGCCCGGAGCAATGTCTCCATGACCAATAAAGTTGGCTGCAGGAATATTAAAACGGTGCTTCAGGGAATCCAGCAATGTCAACAGACTATTAATCTGCCGGGGCTGAAAAGGTGTCAATCCATTATTATCCAGTTCGATACCAATAGAACAGGAGTTCATATCCGTCACATTTCCCCATTTGGCAATACCTGCATGCCATGCCCGCAGATAATCATTCAGCATATGATTAATTGTCCCGTCCTTACAGATCACGTAATGTGCACTTACCTGTGTACGGGGCAATGTAAATGTATTAAAGGTCGTATCACAGGAGCCCTGAGCCGTATGATGAATGATCACATAATTGGGCTTACGCAGGTTAAAATTGGTCGTCCCGATCCAGTTCACCGCCGTCGGCGCACCGGTCGAAGGTATAGCTCCCGGTTCTGCCTTCAGGGTTGCAGCATACTGCTTTGCCTGCTGGCGGTATAATTTATTGGTCGTCGCGTAGGGTTTCGGAGCACAACCATATACGGTTGCGGCTATTACCCATAACAGTAAACGGGAATATGGCTTCATCGAATACTTCTTTGGTAGTTTAATTTAATGATTATCCGTTAATTAATAACAAAGCCCGGCTCGTTTTATGTGAGCCGGGCTTTGTTTTATCGTTCGGAGGACATTCGTCCCCTTCATCTATCTTATTTATTTCAGTTCCTGTGTCAGGGAGTAAGGTACAGACTTGTCAGAAATACCTCTTGTCTTGTTAGGAACAGCATCCATATCCACATTGATCACAGCACCTTTCATCAGTTCATTGTGATCCAGCCAGTTATTGGTATAAGGTTTACCATTCACAGTAACGGCTTTGATATAACGGTTAGCATCGCTGTTCTTAGGAGCGGCAATCACCACTTTCTTACCTGATTCCAGAGTAACGGTGGTCTTTTTAAATAAAGGCGCACCTACTACATACTGCTGGGTACCCGGACATACCGGATAGAAACCGAGGGAAGAGAATACATACCATGCAGAAGTCTGGCCGTTATCTTCATCACCACAATAACCATCAGGAGTAGCTGAATACAGACGGTTCATCACCTCTCTGATCCAGTACTGTGCTTTCCATGGCTGACCTGCATAGTTATACAGGTAAATCATGTGCTGGATAGGCTGGTTACCATGTGCATACTGACCCATATTCATGATCTGCATTTCGCGGATCTCATGGATAGTACCACCATAGTAACTGTCATCATATACCGGAGGCATATTGAATACTGAATCCAGCATGGAAACAAACGTCTCTTTACCACCCATCAGGTTGATCAGACCCTGTACGTCGTGGAATACAGACCAGGTGTAGTGCCAGCTGTTACCTTCAGTGAAGGCATCACCCCATTTGAATGGGTTAAATGGTGTCTGGAACTTACCATCCTTGTTTTTACCACGCATCAGTTTAGTTTCCGGATCAAACACATTACGGTAGTAACGCGCCTGTTTTGCGAATCTGTCTACTTCAGCAGCAGGACGGTTCAGCGCCTTTGCCAGTTTGTAGATAGTGAAGTCGTCGTAGGAATACTCCAGTGTACGGGCAGTATTCTCGTTAACATTCACATCATAAGGTACATAACCCAGTTCGTTGTAATATTTCACACCAGCACGACCAACGGAAGTCAGCGGACCAGCATTATCAGCATTTTTCAGCAGGGCTTCGTAAGCAGTGTTGATATCGAAACCTCTTACACCTTTTAAGTAAGCGTCTGCGATCAGGGAAGCAGAGTTAGAACCGATCATACAGTCACGGTGACCGGGGCTTGCCCACTCAGGTAACCAGCCGCTTTCTTTGTAAGCATTTACCATACCTTCCATGATGTGTGCATTCATAGACTGATACATCATGTTGAAGAATGGGAAAGTAGCACGGAAAGTATCCCAGAAACCGTTGTCGGTGAACATATAACCTGGCAGTACCTGACCATTGTATGGGCTATAGTGTACTACAGCACCTTTCGCATCGTATTCATAGAATTTACGCGGGAACAGCATAGTACGGTACAGGCAGGAATAGAAAGTACGGGTCTGTTCAGAAGTACCGCCTTCTACCTTGATACGGCCCAGCTCAGTATTCCATGCAGCTTTTGCCTTTTCTTTGATCTGGTCAAAGCTGCTGTTACCGATCTCTTTCTGCAGGTTCAGTTCAGCCTGTTCAGGGCTGATGAAGGAAGAAGCTACTTTTACGTTCACTTTCTCCCCTTTTGCAGTAGCAAAACCGATTACAGCACCTACGTGTTTGTCCTGAGCTTCCGCTTCGCCTTGTTTCAGCTCACCATTCTTAAAGGTAGCTACATAGGTAAACGGCTTGTCGAAAGTCAGTACGAAGTAGTTCTTGAAGTTAGCAGGTACACCACCGCTGTTTTTGGTAGTATAGCCTATGATCTTATGCTCAGATTGTAAAACTTTGATATAAGAGCCTTTATCCAGTGCATCGATTACGAGGAAGGCACTGTCAGTCTTAGGGTAGGTCAGACGGATAGCAGCTGCTCTTTCTGTAGGCGTGATCTCAGTAGTCACATTGTGATCTGCCAGATATACGCTATAGTAGTAAGGTTTGGACACCTCTGCTTTGTGAGAGAACCAGCTGGCCCTGTCATCTTCCTTGAATTTTACCTTTCCGGTTACCGGCATGATGGCAAATTGGCCGTAGTCATTGATCCATGGGCTTGGCTGGTGAGTCTGTTTGAAGCCACGCAGTTTATCAGAAGCATAGGTATAAGCCCAACCGTCTCCCATTCTGCCTGTCTGCGGCATCCAGAAGTTCATACCCCATGGATAGCAATGGCAGGATTATTTCGTAGAGAGGGAACCTTTAGAATTGACCCACTCTACCGGATCGGTTACGCTGTTGACTGTCTGCGCCTTTACCCAGCAGGATGCCAGCATAAGGGCGGATAAGATAACTCTTTTCATGTTGAGACTGAATGGAATTTTAGCTTTTATAAGTCTGTAAAAATAGCGTTTCACGGGAAAAGTACTAGTTATTTTATAATGGCGATACCATGACCTATAGCGAGGCTAAAATGTTTTAGCTTCGTGTAGCTTTAGCACCATCTTTATTAAAAATAATATGTTTTTGTCATGAAATAAACCTGCCCCATCTTTGGTAGTCAAATGATGGATTTTAGCGGTCCGGCAGACAAAAAAGACATGTGAATAATTAATATACCAGAAGCGCAAATCTGCCGTTTTAGTATCGTTCGATGCAAATCCCTTCCATATCAGCATTCATTTTATTGTCCCATTTGACACGGATTCTTTTAAAGAACTTTTGAACACATGAATAAACATTTTACGCTAGCCATGAAGATGGCGATATTTGGAGTGCTTGGCAGTGCCATGCTTAGGCCTGCCGTAAAAACGACGCCAAAGTCGACAATTCCACACCAACTGCTTTCTTCTGTTGTCAGTGACGAAGATTCCTGAATACCTGATGTACCGCATTATGCAGGTAACTTATGTAGACGGGGGACGTAACAAAACAACCAACCTGCCAACTTACTTCTGGTACAAAAGGTACCACAATGGATCCATCTGCCAGCATCTATGCCACGCTGACGATCTGTTAGCCACCATGAAATTCTAGTGTCAGCAATGGTCAGGTACTGGACCGTTACAGCTTCCTTGACAGAAACCGTTCATTGTCCAGCTCCTGCAGGACGGTCTGTCTGAAACTTTTAACAAGGTCAGCGCTACCGGTACTTACGGCATGGAAGTCAGTTATGCGTCCGATGCCAATGGTAAGAGTTACCTCTACATTCTTTATGCAGATAAAAACTCTCCTGCCGGCAAGAAAGGCCTTAACCGCGGAGATGATGAGATCGTAGCCATCAATGGAGACGCAATATCTCCTATGACGGCAAACACCAACGTACAGAAGGTAACCAATGCCATCTACAATTCAACCTCCGTTACCTTACAGGTAAGAAGGCCGTGACCGGTACCGTTGCCACCTACAGCTTACAGTCAGGCTCTTACAGTATCAACCCGGTGTTGTTTGATACAGTATATACGGTGAATAATCAGAAAACAGGTTATTTCTCTTTCTACACTTTACCAACACTATAAATAGTAAAGGCGCAGCTACACTGACCAAAAGCACATTAGATGCGCTGTTTGCAAAGTTTAAATCTTTCTACACCTTTACCAACACTATAAATAGTAAAGGCGCAGCTACACTGACCAAAAGCACATTAGATGCGCTGTTTGCAAAGTTTAAATCCGCCGGTATCACCAATTTGATCGTAGACCTGCGTTATAATGGCGGAGGCTCCGTTGCTACCGCAGAATATCTGGATAGTGCTATTGCGCCGGCTTCTGCAGCAGGCAAACCAATGTATTACTATAAGTATAATGATAAGCTGACTGCTGATCTGGACGGTACCGGACTGGAAAGCAGTGTGTCCTTCCCGGGCAATACCGGCGGATTATCACTCAAAAATGTCTTCTTTATCACCTCTTCTCATACGGCTTCTGCCAGCGAATTGACGCTGAACAATCTGTTGCCTTATATGAATGTGAAACTGGTGGGAGATACTACTTATGGTAAACCGGTGGGATTCATTACGTTCAATATCTCAAAATATGATAGCACACATACCAAACAATACCTTGCCGATCTGTATGCTATCAACTTTGCGACAGAAAATGCCAACCATGCAGGCGGATACTATACTGGTATAGCCCCTGATGAGCCGGCCAATGACTATACGACAATCTGGACAAGATACGACAATCTGGACAAGATCTTCAATTATATCTATATCAATACGGGCAGTTTTGCAAGAACCAGTGCCAATGCCAGAGTGCTGACGCAAAGTACTGCCAATCAACGTTCTGCTATCCAGTACTCCATTACTTCCCCGAAATTTAATGGGATGGTGGACTACCGTATCGGCAACCGCATTCACTAATCTTTATTAACGATGCTGGTCATAATAGTTGGCAACCAGCTCGTATCCTAACAATACTCTTTCCGCTGACGTGAGTGGAGTGGTCAACGGCAGTCCTGCCGCCTCATCCAGTTGCGTCAGCGTTCTTATTCCTACTACAGCGGCTCTGACAGCCGGCTCGCCAAGAATATAACACATTGCAGTCTGTGCCGGCGTACGCTTATCCGCCGAAAACTGCGCCACAGCATTGGCCATTTTATGCACTTCTTCGGCGGTATAATTCAGATATGACTCAGCAGGTTTTCCCGCCAGCAGTCCTTTTGCAACACTGCCTCTTGCCAGTACACCGATATTATGTTTATCCAATAATGGCAACATGTCTTCCTCCGGGCGTCTGTCCAGCACTGTATTGCATCATCACGCTGCTCAGATTGGATCGTTGTACCCATTCCCTGATCACATTAGGTCTGATCGAGGAGATCCCATAGTAGCGGATCTTCCCTTCATGTTGTAATTGCTCAAAGCAGTCTACAATATCATCAATAGGATCTTCCATTGTACCGCCATGCAGCTGATAAAGGTCGATATACTCGACATTCAGTCTGCGGAGACTATCTTCCACCGCTTTTTTATATACTCCGGATTGGGATTCCAGTCCCAGCCACTACCATCAGCCCGCCACTGATTACCCACTTTTGTGGCAATGATCGCGTCATTCCGTCTATCCTTTAACGCCTTACCAAGTTGCTTTTCATCTCTCCCTGCTGATACAGATCGGCTGTATCAAAGAAATTAATGCCTTTATCAAGTGCCTGTGCGATCAGGTATTCATTTTCAGCCGCATTGCCATTCAGGGACATACACCCAAATGCAATCTCACTGGAATTGCCAAGTATTTGTAGTTCATACACCTAATTTAAGCAATTCCGCTTATCCTTTTTGGAAGATTTACGGGTAGTATTCAGCACGGCTGCACTGGTGACTGTTTTGATCAATCACCCACAGGATTATACAGGAACTTTATCTGCGTATAGCGTTTATTGTTAGCCAATGCCTTTTATGCGGACGTAATCGTCCAGCATTACTTTATTCTTCAGGGTCAGTACAACATACTTTCTGCTTCGTCCCTGAATGAGGATGCGTAGGCGGATAATATCCCGCCATGCCTTTATCTGAATCGCGCTGATGTCATAGTAACAGATGATGCCTTGTCCCTCAAAATAGGGCGCTATGCGAGTCACTATGCCTGCTCCTATTGCCGGATCAAGATGACTGAGCGGATATAAAGTGGCACCTGAGACACGGATGTTTCAATCAATGTATGATCGTTCACTTTTACAGGCATAACAATTACATATGCGTCCATTAATTGATAGCAGGACCTTCTGGGTTTAGTAACTGTTGCAAATGCTTTTTACTATCTTCTTTAATCAGCTTGCGCAGGGCTTCTTCAGCAGCTTTTTTGCTGTGTGATAAGGAAGAAAAGCGAAGCCGCCCTCGTCTTTGTCAAAATCACCTCATCATAATATTGCTTGTAGGCAGTCCCTCCTTCCCTGCCGGGAAATAGTATGTAGGCAGCTGTTATACCTTTTTTGTAACCATGTCCGCCGTCCTCCTCTGGTTTGTATAAAACACACGTATGTAGTTATTCAGCTGCCGGATATCCGATTCCAGAGGAACATCAATATCATCGTATTGCTTAGACCTATCAGTCTGTATTTGGGATCAAATATGTATGTTTGATATAAGTCGGTGTGTTGACCTTTCCATCCAACTTTCATAATAATATGCAGGCATATTTCTTCTCGCTGACCACCAGCAATTGTATCCATAAAATCGCCTGTATGATGAGGCTCCTGATACAATTCTACTACCAGGTCATCGGACAATGAAAGGTCATTTTCGATTGTACATCTTTGTGCGGCACGATTCCGAATCCTGTTTTTTAATCGCAGCCATTTTATGGATCTCAGGAGATACACTGTAATTTGTCTGATAAGATCTGCTAATCCGAAGAAGGTCCAGACCTTATACATGTACCCGACATCTTTCAATTCCATTTCATACAAACCATCCAATACCTGATATCCTTTTCTCAGGGTTTCCCAGTCCCTTTTTAGACCTGCATATCCCGGATGTGATTGGAAGATCTGCGAACGTAGCCGCTTGCCATCAAATGGTTTAATTTCTTTCAAAAAACTTCGCTTCAGCAAACTACTCAGGGCTTCTTCTGAAAATTCCAGCTGTATACGATACTCTCGTGCAATTCTCTTAAAACTGCTATCCCGGGTTATTTTTTGTAGACATCCCGGTAAGTTGACAGAAATCTTTAATAATATACTTTACAAAACGGTTCTCGTAATTATCCTCCATCAGGCTTTGCGCTACCGTATTAAAGAAGTGTTCTGGTTTGCCCACAAACATTTCAGCTTATCAGAAAGTTTCCCTTTGGGATTGCCGACCGCTGTTCTCTTTACGCTTTTCATTTCAAACTCCGACTTCTGTGAGGAGCGCCAATTATCATATTAACATTCTTTACAACACTTCTAAAAAGATTTCTGAACATGATCCACCATACTATGGCACTATCGTCTGTACCACATGGCTCAAAAGGATGAGAGGTTTTTTTCAGGTGATCAATAAATAACGAGGATGAATCACCTCTACACTCCGCTGCATAGCAGGCAAATCCCGCTTGAAGTCCAGATTTACAGGATAGACCTGAAACTTGAAAGAAACACGCTGTGGAATAGTCCTGAACTGATAATGAAGAATTAGTTCAAAATCGCCCGGCTCGTCCCTGAAATCAAGTACGGCGGGAGATACATAGCTATTCTCTTTCGTTTTCTGCATTTGAAAGATGTTCTCCAGACTTTCAAGCTTTGTATATACAGAAGGATGTAATACCTCCCGATGGAAGCTTAGCGTAAACTTATACCTGATCTTATCAAAAATAACCGGATAATTTGCCTGTAGAATACTTGTCTCCTCAAATGAATGGTTTTTACGATTCCATATGCGGAAGATACATTTGCCGACAGAACAAACATATGCCGTCACTAAATTCGTTGCCAGGTGTCTTTGTCCGGCAGTCTGAACCACTTCTTCAAATTCCGCTCCATCTCTACCATCAGCCAGCGCTATTACCAGACTAAAGTGCTCATGTTCAACAGATAGTATATGCATTTGCTACCAGTAAGAAGTATAACCAACATTTTCAAGAACCGACTGCATACGTTGTATTTTTGCTGACAGACAGGGAAATGTGCCATTTCCGGTAGCAGACGTTCGAGCAGCAAATGGCAGGTATCTGTGTCTCCGGCTATTCTTACCAGAATTTTCATAGCGATCACTTCATCCAGACAGGTGTATAGCCAATCTGCCGGTAAATCAGCTTTAGTCCCTTCGTAATGGAGAAAACAGTATACCAGTGTCTGATGCAACATACGATAACCCAATGCAAATTTTGTATCCTCTAGTATGAAATATAGTCTCTCAAGATGCTTTGAGATAAGCATACCAATATGAGGATGGTTTTGAAAAGCAACGAACCTGTCCAGTGGAGGGGCCATAAGCCACTCTGCGACTTCATAAGTTGGTGGATATTTCCATTTTTCAGTTTCTTCAACCAGTTTTTCCTGTAGTGATTTCATTTTTACCTCGATAGTCATGGTTCTATCAAGTACTCTGGTGCTGATAGTACGGGTAGTTTCATCCATATTAACAGTCCCTACCACAAATAAATTAGCTGGCATGCTGATTCCATTTTCCAGAAAATGCTGTTGTAAAACATTGTCTTCAGACAAACCCAGTTGCCGCCAGAAAGTATGATCTTCATAACTGTAATGCGCTAACTCCTGTGCATTGATAAATGGATCATATATTCTTTTACCCTCGTGTACTCTGACAGTCTCCAATACACTCAGAAAGTCAGAAAAATAGTGTTCAGTCTGCGCAAGATTCATTTCATCAAGACATAGAAAAAAGGGGACGTCCGGATATTGCCATGCCTTTACAAGAAAACGTAACAGATTTGTACTATGGTATCGTAATATTCCGTTGTGGGTGATCGCGTAACCCAGCAGATCATCAGGTTCATGCCAGTCAGGTCTGACGCGGATCATTTCAAAATTACCCGGACTATTGCCGGTGCGCAACACCGGATCTGAACAGGTCATATAAGCCAGCTTACGTACTGTCCACGACTTTCCGCTTCCACTGATACCACCTAATAAGACGAAAGGTTTTGTCCGTAAAGCCATTAACAATTTGCGGTAAGGATGTTCAAATGGAATAACAGTTGGTTTAACCGGAATACGGTTTTGAGGCTGTTTTAAGCCCTCCTTTCTTTTAACAGGACTAATCAGTTTCATTTGTACGCTTGTTTGGTTAACAGGCATCTTTATGGCCTCTACGTGCATATTATACCCCTCCAGTGCATCGAAGGCAGGACCGTCAATAAACAGCGCCTGCAGGTCACTGATCCTTTCCAGTCTGCCGGTATTGTCCCCCTCCTCACTCCACAAATTTGCAATAGCAACCTGCCGGAGCGGCTTTTGCCATTTCCAGCCGCTGGGGATATTGGCTACCTGTTGCACCTCATATTGGCGGAATTCGTCGCCTTCCGTACCGGCATAAGTACCATTTTCGTAATCAAACTCCTTTAGCATGGTCAGCTTGTTACGCACCGCAGTACAGGTAACAGGCGTCGCAACGGTATATAGCGCCTCTTTTTCCCCGCGGTTAACGAAGAAGACAATCTCTCCCGGAGTGACGTCACTAAGTGCAGACTCGTTCCAGAAAATAAATGTCTTGTCCGGGGATAACAGGTTATGATAGTCAGGATTACCAGCCCTGACATCATATATTTTTGCAGGTTTCATAGCTGCAAGTTATTCAAATAATGGAATTAACAAATTAAAGATCAACCACTTATTGATTTGATATTATCCTTATCAATCTGATCCCGATGTACCCCTGACAGCAGTTCAACCCATAATTTTCTTTCTAACCGGTTGCGGTCGCGTGTCGAAAATGAAGCCACCTGATACCGATAGCATCAGGCTCTGGTCAGGAAGATATCCGGCAGATGCCCCGTAGATAAGCCGTAGATAAGCCGTATATAAGCCATTCTTATAGATACGGGTTATCTACGGCTTATCTACGGGGTATGTACGGCTAGCCTATGGAAAATCTACCTTAAGTGGTAAATACCCAATCGAATACGAAATGAATGTCTTAGTGTCTTTGGAGAGGCTGAAAAAGTTTATAGTTTGCCGTAATGCAGCGACAACTTCACAGTTGCCATATTTTATACAGGATGTACTTTACAATAGGATGGTATTGCAGCCAATCCTGCCTCAGCTATTTTATTACCAGCCCCGATAACTGGTAATAATTGTTTAAACAGATACCTGCCGGTTCATATAAACTGGGCGATTCTCAAAAAAATCGGCAATTTGCAGCTGTAACCTTTTATGACACCCTCGTAACTTATCAACCGATGGAACAGGTACAGATCGGAAAGTGTGTTTATATTATCAATACGGGAAAGAACCTTTTTAAAATAGGCAAGACGCAGGATCTCCAAAAAAGACTGGCGGCCTATCATACCCATCTGCCTGTAATGTTCCGGGTGATCAGACAGTATGCTGCTGCGAATATGACTGAACTGGAAGAATGCCTGCATATCGTATTTCAGCATAAAAGAGTGAAAGGTGAATGGTTTGAACTGACCAAAGAGGATCTTGTGATCTGCGATAATATTGCCCGTAACTACGCATTGACAGAGTTACATAAACAAGCCAGAAAATATAACGTGATCCGTTACAGCGACAATCCCCTGTTACAGGTCATGGAAGCCAATGAAAAATACCTGCAGGATTATTCCCGGGTTGCGCAGGATATTGAGCTCGGCCTGAGTACTGATGAGATTTTTGAACTCAATGAAGGTCAGGTGAGCAAAACAGTGATCGAAACCGTACGCCGCCTGTTGAAATACCGTACCCCGAACTCTGAATTCCTGAGTAAATGGCTACGGATAGTGAATGACCTTGGCGCAGGACTAAGTGAAAATGCCATCCTCGAAAGGTATAAAGGCCAGATCAGCCGTAGCACCATACATATGATCAAAAGAATACTCCGGAACCAGCTATACTAGTCTGCAAAAAGCTATCTCCCCGCAATTTATCCCCGCACTACTGCCGTGTTTTTTACGTCCACCCGGCTTTCAACTGTTCACTCCGGAAGAGTGGTTGGTTGTCACCTGTTTTTAAGCTAATATAGCTCCCTGCGCAGCAATGACAACTCCTGCTTTGCCCTATCTCATCTTCCACATCTAATTGATTATCAAATAAAAATTATTTGGTATAGGAATTGTTAAAATAAAATTAGTCGTTAAACTCCGGAGTTAGACAGGGGTCTAAATATCAATAACAGCGAGCAGACAAAGCTCTCTTTTGAACGCGTAGTAAGACAGTCTGATTTGCGGCCAACTGATCAGGCTGTGGCACCACACTAAATGCATCAATAATGAAAAACAGGATATTTTTACTGGGCGCGCTCATTGCCCTGGCCACCGTGAGCTCAGTAAACAGCGCATCAGCCCAGAGAGGACGTTTTGGAGGTGGAGGACATGTATCTGTCGGACGGGGCGTGAGCAGACAGATTGTTTCTGCACCACGCGTATCCACAAGGATCGGAGTAGGTATAGGTTATGGTGGATACCGGAGCTGGGGTGGCGGCTATTATCATGGCCCTTCCCGTTACTACGGTGGTCATTATTACCGTCCGGGTTACTATTATCGTCCTTACCGTTATTACGGTCCGCCTATCGGCTTTCGCGTAGGCATATTACCTTACGGCTTCCTGACCTTTAATACCGGTTGGGGACCTTATTACTACTCCGATGGTTTCTTCTACCGTCCCTATGCAAATGCACAAACGCAAACAGAACAATATGAAGTGGTAGATCCACCTATGGGTGTTGTGATACCATCTCTGCCGAGTGGAGCAAAAACAGTTGTCATCGATGGCAATACCTACTACGAAAAAAACGGGACCTTCTATCAGGAAGTACAACAGGATAAACAGATAAAATATGTTGTAGTGGGTAAGAACGGAGAACTCAATACAGGTAACAATCAGGATGGTCAGGATGAAAGTTCAGTACCTCCTGCGGATGAAGTATATGCAACATTACCTGATGGCAGTCGTGGTGTGGAAATCAACGGTCAGCAACTGTATGTTTCTCCCGACGGTATGTATTATCAGGAAGTAACCAACGCCGATAATTCACGGGGTTATAAAATTGTCGGTAAAATGTCTGCTGACAATTAATCCTTCTTCTAACTAAATGAACAAGTGGAACATAGTGGCGCGATGCCGCAATGTTCCACTTGTCTTTTTAAGACGATATATAAAAGCACGTATATATTAAGTTCATGTTAACCGACTTATAATTCACATCACCTCTTCTTTTATAGAATTTATTTCATTATTTTTAACAGACCTTTAAGACATATGCTTCCATTTGAGGAATGCATCTCAGATAACCATAACAACCATATTTGTATTTTATGAATCCTATAACCCGGCGAAAAGACGCGACCCGTAAGGGTATACTACAAATTCATTTCACTATTCACAATGCACATTCAACAAAAAAATATTATCACATATAATTAAAAATTGATTACACGACGAACAGTGAACAGTGATATAATTAATGCTCATGTGAGAGATCGGGCCGTTTAGCCTATATAATTCTGCGCTATGAAAAAGCTGATATCCTAATCGAGAAACAGGAGTGTTGTGTCTTGTAAATGACGTCTGACAGGGCATGACGAGGAATTGCAGCCAGATATACCTTAGAAATTTGAAATTAATACACGCGGTATAACATCTCACGATGATTTAAAAATCATGGTCAGGATGAGTCATGCCTGTTACCTATTAAACATCTACTATGGATACACCTACAATTATCGGTATTACCCCGATGGAGCATCCTGATGCACCATTAGCCCTTGCCCTTGCGCAGACAGAAGCGTTCCCTGTATTACATCTCGGACGCAATAAAGTAGCTGCTGAAAATGCATTGAACGTACTATCACAACAACATCATACATTCGGTGTATGCTACTCCGTTAGTGAGATGGCAGACATTTCGTTACCGGCACAAGTCACTCTGATCATCGCTCCTTTTGTTATAAGAAACAGTGTGCAGAAAAACATTACTGTCTACTATCAGGTACACTCTCTGTCAGAAGCGCTTCAGGCAGTACAGGAACAGGCAGATGGTATCATTATAAAAGGCAATGAGGGCGCAGGAAGAGTTGCAGATGAATCCAGCTTTATCCTCTTTCAACAGATCGTCAAAGCCCTCCCGGATACTAAGATCTGGGTACAGGGCGGTGCAGGCATACATACTACGGCAGCACTCATTGCCACAGGCGCAGCGGGTGTTGTACTGGATAGTCAGCTGTTGCTTTTTCCTGAGTGTAAAGCACCTGCTGCCATCAAAAACGTCTGTGAAAAACTCAATGGCAATGAAGCCCGTGTAATCGATCAGTTCCGTGTACTGATACGCCCCAATTCTCCTGCACTGCCGGAGAATGCCACCCAAAAAGACATTTCACCATATCTTGATATCATTGACCTGGACAAAGGCCTGCTGCCTATCGGACAGGATGTAGCCATTTCTGTTGACCTTGTGAAACGCTACAGGAAACTCAACCGGATGATCAGAGGATTGCATGAAGCGATCCGTGGTCATATTGCACAAGCTAAAGCCGGCAATATATTATCTCCGGATAATGCACTGGCAAAAGAGCTTAACATTACCTACCCTATTGCACAAGGTCCGATGACACGCGTAAGTGATGTTCCTGCATTTGCTGCAGCAGTGGTCGATGCAGGGGCATTACCCTTTGTAGCGCTGTCTCTGTTAAAAGGTGATACAGCTAAAACACTCCTGCAACAAACAAAAACACTCGCGGATAAAAAGACATGGGGTGTAGGTATACTTGGATTTGCACCACAGGAATTGCGGGATGAGCAGATCGCCTATATCAAAGAAGTAAAACCTCCCATGGTATTGATTGCCGGCGGACGTCCCTCACAGGCAAAGGAAATGGAAGATATGGGTATTACCTCCTTCCTGCATGTGCCTTCTGCTTCCTTACTGGATATGTTTATCAAGGAAGGTGCAAGAAGATTTGTTTTCGAAGGCAGAGAATGCGGTGGACACGTAGGGCCACTGTCCAGCCTTGTATTGTGGGAAAAACAGATCGAACGCCTGTTACAGGAAGAACAGGCCAATGCCTTCAGTATCTTCTTTGCCGGTGGTATTCATGATGCACTGTCTGCCGCTTTCATAGCGGTGATGTCAGCTTCACTGGCTACCAAAGGCGCCAAAATCGGTGTATTGATGGGCACCGCCTATATCTACACCAAAGAGGCAGTTGCCACAGGCGCTATCCTCCAACAATTTCAGGATCAGGCCATTTTGCACAACAGTACCGTACTACTGGAAACAGCACCGGGTCATGAAACGCGCTGTCTGCAATCACCATTTACTACATTCTTCCAGCAACAGAAGAAACAACTGCAGGATGAACAACTGGATAAGAAAGAGATCTGGGCCAGACTGGAAGACCTCAATGTTGGCAGATTACGTATTGCCGCAAAAGGAGTCGGGCGGAAAGAAAACGGACTTATACAGATCGACACCGCACAACAGCTGCAGGATGGTATGTACATGATCGGTCAGGTGGCTGCCATGAGACAGGCCATCGTGTCAATGACCGATCTCCATAAAGATGTGGCAGAAGAGAATTTCAATTATATACAGGCGGCTCCTTTGCCGGAACCCTTATCTGCATCAGCAAAAGCGCTGGACGTGGCGATTATCGGCATGGCCTGTATCTATCCCGGTGCACGCAATGTGGAGGAGTTCTGGGCCAATATACTGGCGGGTAAAGATTGCGTGACAGAAGTACCGGACGAACGCTGGAACAAAGAACTGTACTATGACGGCAATTCCAATGATGGTGATAAGTCGCCTTCAAAATGGGGCGGCTTCATTCCCCGTATAGATTTTGATCCGGTTGCTTTTGGTATCCCCCCGCAATCATTGGCTGCTATCGACCCAACCCAGCTGCTGGCTTTACTTGTCGCTAAACAGGCATTGGAAAATGCCGGCTATGGTCACAGCGACTACAATACAGAAGATGTCTCTGTGATCATTGGTGCAGAAGGAGGAAATGATCTGGCCAATAATTACGGCTTCCGCTCCCTGTACAGGCAATTTCTCGGGGAAATGCCGGAAGAACTGGACAATGCACTACCTAAACTTACAGAAGACTCTTTCCCCGGTGTACTGGCCAATGTTATCTCCGGTCGTATCACGAACCGGCTCAATCTGGGAGGACGCAATTATACCGTAGATGCAGCCTGTGCTTCCTCACTTGCTGCTGTTGACCTGGCCTGTCAGGAACTGATATTAGGTAAATCAGACATGGTACTGGCCGGAGCCGCAGACCTGCACAACGGGATCAATGACTATCTCATGTTTGCAAGCACACATGCATTATCCCGCAAAGGAAGATGTATGACCTTTGATGCTGCTGCCGATGGTATTGCCCTTGGTGAAGGTGTGGCCATGCTTGTTTTAAAAAGATATACTGATGCCAAGCGCGACGGAGACCATGTTTATGCCGTTATTAAGGGCGTTGGCGGCTCCAGCGATGGCAAGAGCTTAGGATTGACTGCTCCGCGTAAAGCAGGGCAAATAAAGGCACTGGAAAGGGCATATGAACAAAGCGGGATATCTCCTGCAGCCCTCGGACTGGTGGAAGCACATGGTACCGGTACCGTCGTAGGAGATAAAACAGAACTGAGTGCTTTGTCGGATATGCTGGTACAATCAGGTGCGATCGCCGGACAAACCTACCTCGGTTCCGTAAAGACACAGATCGGTCATACCAAATGTGCCGCCGGTATCGCTGGTCTTATCAAAGCAGCACTTTCGGTGTATCATGGCGTCAAACCTCCTACCCTGCATATACGGAATCCGAATGCTTTCTATAATGAGACAACCAGCCCCTTCCTGTTCAACACTACTGCCGGTGTATGGCTGGAAGAAGAACGGCTTGCAGGTGTCAGCGCATTCGGGTTTGGCGGCACGAACTTCCACGCGGTTATCGGAAATGATCAGACCACAAGTCCTAAAGCCGCTACTTTTGCTAACTGGCCTGCTGAGTTATTTGTATTCCGTGGAGAGCATGATGCGGATGTAAAACAACTGATGCAGGCAGTCCATACCATACTCTCCGGCAATGATCAGATCCCATTAAAAGATATCGCCTACAGTCTTTATCATTACAGTAACGCACCTGTACGCCTGACAGTCGTGGCCGGCACACGGGAAGATCTGCTGCTGAAAACAGATCTGGCCTTATCTGGCGCTACATCAAAAGAGATCTATGTAACTACTCAATCAGAAGGGAAAGTGGCTTTCCTGTTTCCCGGACAGGGCAGTCAACGCGTCAATATGGCGAGAGAACTATTTGTAGCTTTCCCGCAGATGCGAAACCTGTTAAAGCTATATCCGCAGTATGAGAAATTATTGTTCCCCCCAGCTGCTTTCAGTGAAGAGAAGATCAACCAACAGAAAGAAAAGATAAAAGACACCCGTATCACACAACCTTTGCTCGGTATCGTCGATCTGGCTATAGCGGAGTTTCTACAGGAACTGGGTATTCAGCCGGATATGGTGGCAGGACATAGTTACGGTGAATTGCCCGCGCTTTGTTTCGCAGGTGCATTCCCGGCCACGCAGCTGATACCATTAAGCGAGAAAAGAGCACAAGCCATACTCGGGGCGGTGGAAGGTGATAAGGGCATCATGGTGGCTGTAAACAGTACCAAAGAAGCGCTGGCTCCATTCATAACAACAGGGTCAGGCGTTTATGCAGTGAATCATAATTCGCCACAACAATGGGTATTGGCGGGTACTACTCCGGCCATGGAAACTCTGATGAGCGAACTGAAAGCACAAAAGATCTCTTTCAAACAAATGGAAGTAGCCTGTGCCTTTCATAGTCCGCTGATCGCGAAATCAGCCGCATTATATACTTCCGCTATCAGAGATACTACATTTAATAAGACATCTATCCCTGTATGGTCCAATACAACGGCGGCCTTATATCCGGATACACCTGCTGCTATTAAAACACGTATGGCGGAACATCTTGTGAGCCCCGTACTTTCTCTGATCAGGTACAACAGATGTATGCTGACGGTGCAAGGATCTTTGTAGAAGTAGGTCCGGGTAAAGTGCTGACAGGATTAACCCGCGCCATCGTGGGTAAAGACAATGTATTACTACATACAGAAGATGCCGAACCAGCTGCGATCACACACCTGTTGCATACCATCGCAAAATATATGGCCACAGGCAGAAGTGTGCAACTGGACAAGCTATTCGAAGACAGAAATGTCCACACCATCAACCTGAATGCCCTGAACAATACAAAAGAGCGCTACGATCTGGCATGTAAATGGTCAGCTGGCGGTTCCTGCTGCAGGTAAACTACCCGCACATGGAGCGATGCCGGTATTACAACCGATCCAGCTGCGTACAGCAGTTCCTGCACAAACAGTAGTCGCACCGGGAGGTAATGCAGAACTGATGGTACAGGAGTACCTGAACAGCGTCAAATATCTTGTACAGGCACAGAGGGATGTGATTCTTGGCTATCTGGGTCAAAATCCTGCGAATATTAACCGGCTGGAAATACCGGCTACACCGTCTGCCTTACCTGTTACGCCGGCCAGAAAAGAGACTGCTCCGACACAGATCACCGTATCCGTCAACACGCAACCTGTAAAAGGTAAACAGGATGTAAAAAAGATCCTCATTGAAGTGGTAAGTGCCAAGACAGGTTATCCACATGAAATGCTGGGTATGGAAATGGATATGGAAGCAGATCTGAGCATTGATTCCATTTAAGCGTATGGAGATCATCGGTGAACTGAGAACACAGATGGGTGGCTTTAATAAAAGTGGTAAAGGCGATGAAGGTGCAGTAGAGCAACTCGCCGGTATTAAAACGCTGAACGGATTGCTGGAATGGATCGCTGACAATGTCAGTGAGGCACAGGCTGAAACCGGCGGTATCTCTTTACAACATGCTATTGAAAAACCAACCAATATTCCACCTGCCGGCGCTTCCCTGACTGAAAGTGACATCAGGAGCACCATACTGCTGACCGTCAGTGAAAAGACCGGTTACCCGACTGATATGTTGGGTATGGATCTCGATCTGGAAGCTGATCTGAGTATTGACTCTATCAAGCGTATGGAGATACTGGGAGAGCTGAAAGTGAAGATCGGCGGACTGTCCCAGTCCGCAGGCAATACAGAAGCGCTGGCAGGCATTAAAACTTTAAACGGACTGGTCAACTGGATTGCAGGCAATCTACCTTCTTCTCCTGCTACAGCATCTGTTGCTGTTGAAGCGACTATCCCCCCCATCACCAACCCGGCACCAGCATCTCTGTCGAGAATTACTTTTTCACTGACCCCCTATGCATTCAACGAAAAGATGCAGTCAGCATCAGTGGTAAAAAGTTTGCCGTGACAGATGATGGTTCTCATCTGCCGCTGGCCATCAAAAACTATTGGAACAAGCAGGGGCTCAGGTAGATATTATCACCGAAAAAGATATACTCGAATACTATCAGGGCCTGATCATCCTCGATATGGTCGCGGCTCCTGACAGACCGGATATACTGTCCACTTTTGCTACTATCAAAAAGCTGCATCCTGAGCATGTACAATGGGTGTATGCAATATCTGGTCTGAACACCGGTGATATACAACAGCTGCGTGAGGTGCAGGGATATCCCGGTTTCCTGAAAAGTCTGGACAAGGAATGGGATCATGCAAAATGCAGAAGTATCAGTCTTACAGGACAACTATTCCCCGAAAAGATCCCTGCTATTATACTGGAGAACTACTCCATCCGGATATACCTGCTGAAGTTATTTATCATGATGGCGTACGGCACATTTTGATCTGGTGCCTAAGCAATTACCGGCAGGCGACACCTCTCGCATTGCTTTACAGGAAGATTCAGTCGTATTGGTATTGGGCGGCGCTCAGGGTATTACAGCTGAACTAATGGTACGCTTTTCCAAAGATTATCCCTGCCATTATGTGCTGGTAGGCCGTTCTCAGGATCCCCGGACACAGGACCTGCCGAATTATACGGCACTGAAAACAAAAGAAGATATCAAACAGCAGCTGATCAGGGAGGGTGAGATCACCACGCCGGCTGCAATTGAAAAACGTGCTTCAGATATCCACAAATTCAATCAGATCTTACAAACGATACGGGCACTGGAAGAGAATGGTTCCACTGTATCCTATTATTCACTGGATCTCAGAGATGAGGCAGCATTGCATACGCTGATCAGCACCCTGTATGAGACCCATGGCCGCATAGATGGTGTGGTACATGGAGCCGGACTGCTGGAAGATAAACTCTTCAGACAGAAGACAGCAGACTCTTTTGAAAGAGTGTTTTCCACCAAGGTCACACCACTGAGAATATTGGTAGAAAAGCTACAGGCAGATACCCAATTTGTCGTACTCTTTTCAAGCGTGGCGTCTGTATATGGCAACCGCGGACAGACCGATTATGCGGCGGCCAATAGTGTGCTGGACAGATATGCGTGGGAACTGAAAAATCTGATCAAAGGAAAGGTGACTACTATCAACTGGGGACCGTGGAAAGGCACCGGTATGGTATCGCCCACACTGGAAAAGGAATACGAACGCAGAGGTATTGCCCTGATCCCCTTACAGGCAGGTATGGAAACATTTGTAAACGAACTGAAATACGGCAACGAGAGTCAGGTACTGATCATGGCGGAATAGGCAATTACCACAACTAAAGTCGTGACAATGAAAAAACAGATTGACGCTGCTATTATAGGCATGTCCGGTATTTTCCCGGGCGCCGGTGACATACATACGTTCTGGCAAAATATTATTCATAAAAGAGATGCTATCCAGCCTGTACCGGACCACCGGCTGGATGCCAGTTATTTTGATACCCGTTCCACCGATGTAGATCGTTTCTATTGCCGGAAAGGAGGTTTTATCGATGATTATGCCTGGTTTGATCCTATCCAGTTTGGTATTCTGCCACTGGCGGTAGAAGGGACGGAACCGGAACAACTCCTCACCCTTACACTCGCCAGACAGGCGTTACAGGATGCCGGCGTAACAGACAGCCATGCGCCACTGGACAGGACGGGCATTATCATCGGAAAAGGCAATTATACAGGCCCGGGTGCTACCAGAGCGATTGAGATTGTGCGCACAGGAGAACAGATCGTACAGGTATTGCAAAACCTGTTGCCAGATCTGGGGCAGGAAGCTTTGGATAAAGTCAAAAAGGAGTTCCAGCAGCAGAAAGGACGTTTTGGTCCGGATACTGCCATGGGACTGATCCCCAATCTGGTAGCCTCTCTGGTAGCCAACCGTTTGAATCTCGGCGGGGCGGCTTACACCATTGACGCCGCCTGTGCCAGTTCATTGCTTGCCATAGATCACGCCATACAGGAATTAAGTACCGGCCGGTCAGACATGATTATTGCCGGTGGTGTACACGTCTCACAAAATGCCCCTTTCTGGAGCATCTTTACTCAGCTGGGCGCGTTATCCCGGCGTCAGCAGATCCGTCCCTTCGATCAACAAGCGGACGGCCTGCTGATTGGAGAAGGATGCGGATTTGTGGTATTAAAAAGACTGGAAGACGCGATCCGTGACAAGGACAGAATATATGCGGTTATCAAAGGCACCGGTGTAGCCAGTGACGGAGCCGGCACCAGTGTGATGAGTCCTTCTGTAAAAGGACAGGCAGCCGCTATCCGACAGGCCTGGGAAGCTGCGGGCATATCAACAGCAGAAGTAGGCTATATAGAAGCGCACGGCACAGGTACTCCGCTGGGTGACAGGACAGAACTGGAAACATTGGCGGAAGTATTCGGTCAGCCGGGGAAATTGCCCAAAGCAGGTATTGGCTCTGTTAAATCCATGATAGGGCATACCATGCCTGCTGCCGGGATTGCGGGACTGATTAAGACTGCTCTGGCATTATATCATGGTAAACTCCCCCCTACACTGCACTGTGATACACCGCTTGAGATAATGGCACAGACGCGTTTTACACCGGTTACTGCTCCACTGGACTGGCAGGAAACAGGTTTGCCAAAACGCGCCGGCATTAACGCTTTTGGCTTTGGAGGAATCAATGCCCATGTAGTCGTAGAAGGCGTCAGCGAACAATTGGTGCCTGTCCGTAAATTATTCAATGGTAACGCGCCGGTTACACCGGCATTGTTATTACTGGCCAGAGAAAGCCAAGAGGCATTGATACAGGCGCTGGAACAACAGGCAAGGGATCCCGGTCAGGGAGACTACCGTATTGCCCTTTTTGATCCTACACCGGAACGTATACGCAAGGCCATCAAGATCGTAGAGAGAAATTCTCCGTGGCGGAATAAACAGGATATCTGGTTTACCAATACCCCGCTTATCAGCAAAGGCGGTAAAGTAGCATTTCTCTTTCCCGGACTGGATGGACTGGCAGGCGGAGAAACAGCTAGTGTGGCGGAATACTTCCAATTACCGCTGACTGCAACATCTGCCATCAGTAAAGAAGGCGTATGGGATACTGCGGTGCAGCTGTTGGAGAAGAGTCATGTACTGGATACAGCCCTTAAACAACTGGGCGTATACCCTGACATGAATGCAGGACATAGTCTCGGTGAATGGCTGGCGGGGCGATCTTCAGGACTGGCAGCAGAAAGTTCAGTGAGGATGTTATTACAGGAACTCAATCCGGCTGCATTTGAACAAAAGAATACCCGCTTTCTGGTTGTAGGCTGTGGCTATGAACGCTTAGCACCTATGCTGGAAGGCATTGCAGATATTCATCTTTCTATGGATAATTGTCCGCAGCAGGTCATCCTCTGCGGTACCAATGAAGCAGTAGATCAGCTGATACCAGTACTCAGATCCGCACAACTTTTCCATCAGGTACTTCCTTTCCAGTCCGGCTTCCACTCTCCTTTTGTGGCGGGGAAGCTGGACATGTTACTCAAGGGTATCAGTCAGGTCACCTTTCAGGAAACTACCATTCCTTTATGGTCGGCCACTACCCTGAGTACCTATCCCAATGATGCTGAAGCGATCAGGCAACTTAGTATAGACCATCTGATCAAACCGGTACGCTTCAGGCAACTGATCACGCAATTGTATGAGCAGGGTGTCAGGGTATTTGTACAGGTGGGGTCGGGAGGACTGACAGGCTTCGTAGATGATACATTAAAGGGGCAATCGTATAGCGCATTATCTGCCAATATACCAACCCGCACGGGACTGGAACAATTGCAAAGAGTACTGGCCGCCCTTTTTACCGAAGGGAAAGCAGTAGACTTATCTTTTCTCGGCATCAACAGTACACGGGAAAAGACAATTCCGAAAGGCAAACCTGTAAAACTACAACTGGGTTCACCGATCGTAAAAAACATCACAGCATTAGCCCATCTCCGGCCAACGCAGGCAAGAGCGGCTATGCCTGTAGCAGCAACACCGGTGATGCAGTCATTTCTGGAGAATTGCGAGGAGATTACGGCGATACAGGATGAGATCATTGCCTTGTTCAATACAACAACCACTGTTGCCCCCAGGCGGACGCCGGTGTCCAGACAGCTGAATATTTCACTGGAAAATACCCCTTATCTCATTGACCATGCACTGCTACGGCAGAAACCCGGCTGGCATTGCCCCGATGATATGGATCCTGTTATTCCGATGACAATGATCTTCGAACTGTTTGCCGATATCGCGGCTGAACATGCTGCTGACAGCAAGGTGAAAAGCATCTCACAGATACAGGTATTCCAATGGATGAATGTAGCGGCACCTTTCAGAGAGATTGTTAAAGGAGAATGGCAGGGCAATCATACTATTGCGATGAGCATTGACAAATATGCGCATGCATTGGTGCATGTAACTGACAGACCGGAAATCGCTCCAACACTTCATCTACATACCGGCACACCACTTCAGATCACCAGAACTCCGACGGAGATCTATGAGCAACATATGTTTCACGGACCTGCTTATCAGGGTATCCGGAAGATCATCACTGTGGGAGATAAAGGAATCACCGGTATCATCGAAAGCAGTACGGGCAAAGGTTCGTTGCTGGATAATGCAGGGCAATTATTCGGACTCTGGCTGCAACTGACACTGAAAAAGACAGGATCGCATTCCCTGTGAAGATTCAGGAGGTGATCTTTTATGAAGATATGGAAGACCAGCAGGGAGTATTTGAATGTACCTGTCAGTTGACTGACATGACTGACGATACCGCCACGGCAGATTTCATTCTCCGCAGAGATAACCGTACCTGGGCCATCATCAGAGGCTGGCAGAATGCCAGACTGGAAATAGATGAACCGCTATGGAAGGTTTCAATGTCGCCGCTGCATAACCGTCTGTCAGAAGAAATCGCACCGGGTATATTCCTGTTCCGTAACGCCTATCAGAGGGTTGTATCGTGGGACTTCATCATGAAGCGTTATTTCAATCAGGCAGAAAAGGCCAGTTTAAGGGCTATGCTGCCCAACAAACGCAAGGAACGTATTATCAGCCGGGTGGCAGTAAAAGACGCCATAAGAGCCCTGTTAAAACAAGAAAAACAGGAAGCGTATTACCCCATAGAATTTGAGATCAGGAATGATGAGTCGGGACAACCATTCCCCGAAGGGGCCATGACTCAGGATATCCACATCTCAATCGCCCATAAAGATAAGGAAGCAGTTGGTATTGCCCGATCAGGGAGGCCTGCCGGTATTGATATAGAGCTTATAGCAGAAAAGACGGATGGTTTTATCGGACTGGCCTTTCACCCGGAGGAACTGGCCTTACTGCCAGCAGCTGATCATACAGCATGGATCATCCGGTGCTGGGTAGCGAAAGAGGCCTATGGCAAATACATTGGTAAAGGGCTGCAGGGCAATCCGAAGAAATACAAAATAGACAGCATTAGTGGTGAGAAATTAAGGATTGGTGATATCACCGTTCAAACAATTAAACACAATAACTATATCATAGGATGGACGCTATAACTACTCAACAGCCTTTAAGCAGCGAACAGATCTTCAATCTGCTTAAGACCTTCATTACTGAAGTGATCGGAGAAGAATTTGTGGAAGACCTGGATATTTCGCGTGAAAGTTCTTTTACAAGAGATCTTGAGATGGACAGCATCGAGATCGTTTCTTTCTCTGAAAAAGTAAAGTCACATTTTGGTGAGCATATTGACTTCACCGGCTGGCTTTCCGGTATGGACCTTGACCAGCTGATCAATCTTAAACTGGATGACATCATTAAATACATTGAATCATGCCAGTCATCAAAGTAAAAACAAGAGCGTTCATATTCAGGAATACAATAAAGGTGCGAAAGAAACTATTGTATTGATCCATGGTATGTTCAGTAATCTCTCTGTGTATTATTTCAATATCGCACCTGTACTTGCGCAGTCTTTTCATGTTGTGTTATATGACATGAAAAGTCATGGTATGAGTGATCGCTGTGAATATGGTTACGACCTGCTTTCCATGACAGATGACCTCCGCGACCTGATGGATGCATTGCGCCTGAAATCAGTCTATCTGGCTGGTTACAGCTACGGTGGACTTATAGCCATGAAAATGGCGATGCGTTATCCATCAAGAGTGAAAAAACTGGCGGTGATCGAAGCCCCCGACCCCAGTGACAGCGAGACGCTGAGCATTATTGACATCTACAGCAAAGAATTTCTGGTGGACTATATCAACAACTACACAGATACGACGCGGATGCGTGTAGGTAAGCGGCAGCTGGATAAAAATCACCGGATGTATGAATACCTGTTCTACCAGACCAGTATTAAGGAAGATATGCACAATGAACGTTTCTTCTTTTCAGCTGAAGCACTGGACAGCATTCCACAGGAGACGCTGCTTATTTATGGGAAATCATCCAATTGCCTGCCTTCCGGCCGGAAGCTATATCACACGGTACCCCGTTCAAAACTGATCCTCATTGAGGGAGATCATAATCTGCCGATACAACAGCCAGCAGAAACGGCCGGCAAACTGAAAGATTTCTTCGAAGGATGGCAGGTCAAAATCAAACAGATCAACAACAGACTATGGCAAGCTTTGCGTTTATAGTTCCCCCATTGATGGGACATATTAATCCGACGCTCAGTCTGGGAGCTGCATTGCTGCGACGCGGACATAGGGTTGGCTGGATCAGCCTTGATGCGACGCTGGCCAGCAGATTACCGGAAGGAGGTGAACTGTTACACGTGCGATATGATCAGGATGATGCAGCGAAAAAAGACAATGAACAATACCTTGATCAGATCACTAAAAAGAATGTTTCCGGTATTGAGAGTATCAAGTTCCTGTATGAAGAAGTACTGATTCCCTTAAACAGGTTTATGTATGACGGCATCATCAATATACTACACCAGTTTCAGCCCGATGTGATTATCCATGATCATCAGTTGTTTGCTGGTGCGATTGCAGCCTATCAGTTGAAAATCCCTTATGCGACATCTGTCACCGCACCTGCAGCAATCAAAATGATGGAAGATCTGCCGGGTATACATGAATGGGAGATCAGACAGATTGTGGGTTTACAACAGGAACTGGGTATCCCGGGAGACGTTTCAGTGGCTACGTCAGAGGCACTGACACTGGTATACACTTCGAAGACATTTTTTGGTGATATGGCTTTACCTGATCACTATAAGTTTGTTGGTCCGGTGATACTAAACAGACAATCTCTTCATGCATTCGACTGGGAGCGATTCCGGCAACTGGATAAACATCCGCGGATATTGGTCTCTATCGGTACTACATTCGACCATAGTTATAAAAAAGAGTTTTTCGGCAAAGTAATAGACGCATTGGGAGGAGCAGCGCTCACAGTGATCGTCGTGTCAGCTGTCAGTCTTTTTGAAGAGTGGCCTGACAATTTTATCGTACAGGACAAAGTTCCGCAGCTGGAACTCCTGCCTTATCTGGATGCAGTCGTATGCCATGGCGGTCATAACACCGTATGTGAAACCTTATCTCACGGCCTGCCATTGGTGGTTATCCCTATAGCCTATGATCAGTCTCATGTGGCAGGAAGAGTGATACAGGCAGCAAGCGGCTTACGGCTGAATTACAAGCGGTTTAAGGCCACACATCTGAAAGAAGCAGTGTGGGATGTACTAAGCAATCCATCTTACAAAACAGCCGCACAACGCATACAACAATCCTTTGCGCAGGCAGGTGGCGCCGCCACTGCTATTGCCTTACTGGAAGAATTGGCTATCCCTAAACATTTCCATCATTAATCAATGTCAACACATGTCAAAATTTATGTTTGTAGTACCGCCGTTCTTTGGGCACATCAGTCCGACCCTGAGTGTAGGCGGTAGTCTGCTGGCCAGAGGTCATGAAGTGATATGGGTAGGGCTGAAAGAGCTCGGAGCAGAACATATCCCTGCCGGCGGACAATTTATTGTACCACACAAAGAACTGGCGCCTTATAAGTCCGCGATACAGGCAATACTGAAATTGCAGGATGAGGGGCCTAAACTATCAGGTGCAGAGACATTGAAACTGGCGCTGGAAGACACCTATATCCCCTTTGCGAAATATATGCTGGCAGGGGTATCAAGGATCGCAGGCGAGTTCAGACCGGATGTGATCATCAGCGACTGTATCACGTTTGCCGGTGCCCTTTGCGCTCATATCAAAGATATACCCTGTGTAACAACGACACCGGTTCCTCCTGATGTAACAGGAGATGCGATGCAGTCGCCGAAGATATTTGAATGGCAGCAAAACCTGATCAGATCATTACAGAGAGAATTGGGGATCTATACGGATGAATATGTGATCCATTCACGGGAACTAAATATAGTATTCACGTCGCAGGAATTTGCCGGCAGTAAAGAGCCGCTGCCACATATGCGTTTTGTAGGACCGGTAAAAGGCAGACCAAACAATACGCCTTTTGACTGGGATCAGCTGGCAAGGGCCATGTCACCCAAGGTATTTGTATCCCTGGGTACCTTGCTGGTGGATATCAGGAAAGAGTTTTTCCAGAAGCTGATAGAAGCATTTGCGGATGAACCTATTACTATTGTGGCAGCTACCGATCCCGCTATTTTTTCCGAATGGCCGGACAACTTCATTGTACAGGGCTTTGTGCCACAATCTGCATTAATGCCACATATGCAGGCCGTGATCTGCCATGGAGGTTTTAACACGGTGAATGATGCTTTTGTGAATGGACTCCCCATGTTAATCACACCTATTGCCTATGATCATTTCCATACTGCATCTCTTATTGAAAATGCAGGTTGTGGCATCAAACTACGCTATAAAAGACTACGTGTCCCTGATCTGAAAGCGGCGATGTGGGAGGTGCTGGATAATCCGAAGTACCGGAAATCAGCACAATACATCAGGGAAACATTCATCAAAGCCGGCGGCAATGATAAGGCTGTCGCATTACTGGAAACATTTGCAAAGGAGAAGAAAAGTACCCTATCTGTTTAATAAATCCAGCGTTATGAAAAGAAAATTACTGCTTCCCGAAAGGCTCATGCTTGGAGACGGGACGGCCCCATTCAACGGTGTGTATGTGATCAGCATTAATGGCGTTATAACAGCAGCCGGACTGTCTGTTGCGTTAGCCAAAGTACAGGCCAGGCATCCTTCGTTACGGGCAGCCGTCCGCAACGACGCCAGCGGTGCTCCCTGGTTTGAAATACCAGAGGTCTATCAACCGATACCGCTGATCATCAAAGAGCGTACTTCTGCTGTTGACTGGCAGCAGGAGGTGCGGGATGCATGGGCAAGTGTTTTTAATATTGAATCAGGTCCCCTGATCAATCTGACGTGGTTAAAGGGAGATCCGCAGTCGGAACTAATATTAACCTTTCATCATAGCATGTGTGATGGTGGCGGAGGGTTAATGTTGGTAAAAGAGATACTGGCCGTACTGGATGACCCGGATAAACAGATTGGCGCGCATCCTGCTTTTACCACCCTGCAGGATATAGTACCGGCGCATATACTCAATGGGAAGCAGCAGATCTTTAAAGCGAAACTGAAAGGGCTGTTTATAAAGGGCGCACTGGCTGCTGTATCAGCCATGGTTAATACCCGGGGCAAGCAGCCGATCAGCCGGGAGAAGGATTATTTGTTACACTGGAAACTGGACCGGCAGGTATCAGCTGCCTTGTTTCAGCATTGTGCGCTACAGGAGGTGACAGTTAATACAGCGCTTTGTGTGGCTTTCTTACGTGCATTTAAACTGGTGAAGGGAGAAAAAGCGATGAATAAAATTATTTGTCCGGTGGACATACGCCGGTTTATTCCTGAGATCAGGAAAGATGTGATTTTCTCTTTTGGCCTGTCGCTGGAGTTATCACTCAACAACTCACAACAGCTTCCTTTCTGGCAACGGGCGAAGGCGCTACAGACAGTCGCTTCCCGCAAAATAAAACAGATGAATCCTTATGCTTTTATGCTGCCTTTTGAATATGCACATGGCGGCATTAAGTATATGCGAAAGTTCCTGACTTACGGCAAACCGGTATATGACCTGATGTTTTCTAACATGGGGAAATTGGACGTTCCCGAACGGTATCAACATTTTACAATAGATACGATTTTTAGTCCGACGGTAATAGGCCCTTTTTCCAATCCAACCACCATTATTACCTCCACCTATAAAGGGCAGATTGATTTCTCTTTTGTATCCAATTATCAGGTACTGGATTATCAGGATGCCGTTGCTATCAGGGAAATGGCGATGGAGCTGTTAACAAAAGAATTACCTGTACAGGCGCCGGAGGCAGCCTTGTCATCAATTATTTAACCAGCGTATGAATAGAAAGTTAATATTGGGTGAGCGGATCATGTATGTGGATGGCACGGCCACCGTGAACTGCATTTTTACTGCGAAGGTACGTGGTCAGCTCACCCTTGAAGGATTGACCTATGCCCTTACAAAGATCCAGCAGAAACACCCTTTGCTGGGTGTTGTGATCAGGGAAAACGAGCAGGTAAGGCCTTATTTCGTAACAGACACCCGGATCCCTCCTATTCCGGTACAGATTACTGAACGTCAGTCAGATGAGGACTGGAAGCGCATATCTACGGAACAGTGGAGACAGTCGTTTGATGTGGAAAAAGGTCCGCTGGCCAGACTGGTATGGATCCGTTCAACAGATGTATCAGAACTGATGCTGGTGTGTGCACATTGCATTTGTGACGGGAGCTCTATCCTGACTTTAATGCGGGAGTTACTGCAGGTACTGGATAAACCGGAAACGCGACTGATTGCTTATCCGGCATTTGAAGATATCCTGACATTTATACCCAATACACTGATAAACAATGTCGGGTTAAAGATCCGGCTGCGTTTACTGTCCGGACTTGCCTGGCTGGTACTCCGGTTGAAAACACGCGGGAAGGTCCCGGTCCCCGGTGATCATTACCTCCTGCATTGGAAAATGGATAGCAATGTAACGTCACGACTAGCCAACTGTTGTAAGACAGAAAAGACAAGCATGCATGCTGCATTTGCGGTAGCTTTTATGGAGGCTCACCGGCAGGTCATGGGAGCGGCATCTCATGAAAAAGTGATCTCTCCGGTAGATATCCGCAGGTTTATTCCTGAGATCAAAACGGATCAGTTATTTGCTTTTGCACCGATAGCGGAATTGTCGACCAGTGCGGAAAAAGGAGCTGATTTCTGGGCCAGGGCACGTCAGCTGAAAAATGACCTGACAGATGCTAT
Organism: Chitinophaga pinensis; assembly: GCF_007896845.1. Lineage (GTDB taxonomy): Bacteria > Bacteroidota > Bacteroidia > Chitinophagales > Chitinophagaceae > Chitinophaga > Chitinophaga pinensis_C. The sequence continues at coordinate 130,155 of NZ_VOHS01000013.1, forward strand.
AGATAAAATGGATATACGAAAACTCCTGTTCACCAGTGATTATTTTCATTCAGCAGGCAGGTATATGGTCAGGCTATTGAAACAGACAGACGGCACACACGATGTCACGTTATCAAATATGGGCAGGCTGGATATTCCGGAGCAGTATGACAACTTTGTATTGGAAACTATTTACAGTCCCAGTGCAGCGTTCCCATGGCGAAACGCCAACACGCTTGTGATCAGCACTTTCGGCGGACAGGCAGACTTTTCTTTCATCTCGCAGGAGGCATTCCTCCCGGCTGAAAAAGCCAGAGCTATTCTGCAGCAAATGCAGGTTTTACTATCCACAAACCATCAGCATGAACCCGCGCATCAATAGTGTTTTAGAGAAGTTTTCGCAGCGTCAGGCTATCTTTTATTTCACCACTAACCTCGTGATCAATGCGCTGGTGCCCTATTATGGATTTGACGATCTGAATAATGTATATCTGTTTCAGGGGGAGCATCCCATTGCGAGGTTCCTGTTACCGATGGCATTATTGCTACCCTTCTTTATTACTATCGATATATTAAACAAAACCACCACATTACTGGAAAAGGAGCAATTGGTCAGCTTTATCCCATCTAAACAGATAAAGCTGCGTTTCATGCTAAAAACCGCTACTATTAACGCAATATTTACGCTGGTTCTGACGTTAGCCGCTATGGTCGGGGTATATGTCTGTTTACCGGAGAACTACAGTTTTAACGGAATATTACTGTCGGTGCTCTCAGGGATACTGGCCGGGGGGATGGCAGTCTTCTTCACCCTACAGCCGGTTCGCAAGGTAAAAAAGCTATATCCGCACTAACAATCAGGATTATTCTATAATTTAGTAATGGTAATAGTCTGGTTGTTACCAGGCCAATTTCCTGTTACTAAAACGACCATGCATGAAACGCATCATTGCCATATTAGCATTCACTTTACCCCTTACCATACAAGCGCAGACAAAACTGGAGGACAAGATCGCAGAAGACTACGCCACTAAGTTTGCAAAACGTTATGAAGTGAGGAACGATTCTCTTATCGTTTTTGTGACCGAACAGATGTCAAGAAGCGGCGCTGCCGGACTGGATATTGATAAGACAATGACAGAACTGGTGAAAGATCCTGCTGCGCTGGATGCTTCTCTGAAATTTGTGTATCAGTACAGCAATACGAACAGGCAACAGTTCATTGCCAATCTTCGCGCGATGAACCTGCAGACCAACAGTGTATTCCCGTTGGCAACTTATACCGTGAATAAGTTTAAGGGGGAAAACAAAGCACTTCTTGAAGAAAAAGCGACGCTCTATACAACAGGGGCTATTCCGGCTAAACTACCGCCATTGCAGCTGCCAACACCTGCTATTGCGGATGCTAACAGCAGTTCTCCGGATGCCACTACTACTACCGGCGAATCAACTACAAGTACGACAAGTGCTACTGCCAGTGGTAATGATATACCCGCAGAACCCGGAAGTACACCTGCTGCACCAGTGAGTGCTTCATCAGATAATTTCAACTGGGATGTGAGACCTGTTTTCAAGGTGCGTGAACCGGAACAGTTGTATGCGCTTTACGGAAAGGATAATGTGGTGGCACGTTCTGCACAGGATTTTCAGGGAAACGATGCTGGTACGGCCTATTTTATATTCCCGGATACGGACAATGAAATAGAAGTGTCATTCGAAGGGACTAAAACCGGTGTTACTTTCACTAAAGAGAATTCAAAATGGAAACCGCCATTTGGTATTAAAGTAGGCGATCCGCTGGATAAAGTAGTTAAAGTAAACGGCCGTGACTTCAGAATCAATGGTTTCGAATGGGATAACGGTGGAGAAATAGCAGACTGGGAAGGAGGTTCCTTCGCAGGTAAAGGTGTGAATATCATGTTCAAAGCCAACAACTCCAGCGACCCTAAATTATATGATCAGGTAACCGGTGATAAAAAGGTGAAAAGCGATGCCTCAGCGATGAAGAAACTGGGCGTTGTTGTGGAAAAGATCACTTTTGTAAGTAACTGATCAGACCAGCAGTTTGTTATCAACAGCGTACTTGATCAGCATAGCGGTATTCTTTACTTCCAGTTTGGCCAGTAATTTTTTCCGGTGACTATTCACAGTATCTGCGCTGATAAACAACTTTTCTGCAATTTCAGCATTGGTATTTCCTTCAGATATCAGACTTAACACTTCTTTTTCCCTTCTCGTCAGAGAAGGGAAATTTTTTTGTAGCCCAACCCGTTCACTGCTCATGGCCTGTTTGATTGGCGGAGAGAGATAAATGGCTCCGGCATAAACTGAATGAACGGCAAAAAGCAGTTCTTCTTTATCTGCGGTATTGAGTACATATCCATTTGCGCCGCTCTGCAACAGCCGGTCAATATATCTCTCTTCTTTCAGGAAGCTGAGCACTAATATCATTACAGCCGGATATTCCAATCTGATGTTGGCACACAATGCTGCGCTGTCTATATCAGGCAGGCAGGTATCAATAATGATGATGTCAACACTATTGTGCATCAGAAATTTAAGACAACCATAACCACTCCTGGCATGTCCTGCGATCAATATGTCATTTTCGTCATCAAAAAATGCATGCAGACCTTCGAGAATGAGAGGATGATTGTTTACGAAATACAGGCGGATCATTTGTATCCATTTAAAATATGCCAATGCGGACAGTAATGGGTAACATTCGACTTTACAAGAGGCAACCGGCTTTATATGTAATATAAGGAAAATATCAGCATAATAAGATACACCGGTCCCATGCGGGATCTGTATCCGGATCGATAGCTGCAATGAGTGAAAGTCCTATCCCAGCTACGCCTTCGAGGATGCCATAGCTGTTTTCGTAGTCATCTTTACCATAAAAACGGAAGCCCGCAGGGCCTTCCTTATGTGTATTCATCTGTAAGGTATGTTGTAACCAATCTGTTGCACCATTGAGTAAAAATGGCTCTTTTGTCTGCAGCCAGGCACGTCTGTAAATATGAGCAATCCCTGCGCTTCCATGACAAAGACAGGCGTCATGTACATGACTGTTTTGGAGGTTTCTATGTCGGATCGTATGATGAAATATGCGCAAAGCATTTTCTACATAGTAGTCATCATGTAGCCATCTGCCGGCATTCAGCATGAGTGTGGCAATGCCCGGATCGCCATAACACCAGCCTAAGCGGCTTTGCTTACCAGTAAGCGCCTTATGTCGCTCATCCACCAATACCGGGTACAAAGACGTGCTTTCTTCTTCAGGAAGATTCCTGCAGGCTTCGATCCAGCTGATCCCTTTCCGGATCATACTTTCTGTCTGTGAGACGGCGATACCTTTACTGTGGATCATTCCCAGAATAGAGATAATAGCTGGTACGCCGTGCGCAAGTCCGAGGTTAAATGAATGTAACCCTGCAGGACGATCGGCCAGTCCGGTCAGCTGATCTTTCCAGGTAATACCGGCGGAGGTTTCAATAGCGGTGGATTGCAAGGTATCCACCAATGCGGGCAACCATTGGCCGGCAGCAGTATAATGGTTTCTTTCGAGAAAATACAGCGCAATACCAAGGCCCTGATGCAGAAAATCGTAGCCCCCCTGTTGTAAAGCGGATAGCATTTCTCTTCCCAGTACTTCATCTACTTCTTCAAAAATATCTTCCAGTTCATCTTCCCCAGCAAAGCCTGCTTTTATGAGATGTTGTATACCCCATACGATTCCGGCAATACCATTGCAATGGGAGAATGGCAATGCAGTAGCCGCCAGATCATGCACCGCACGTTCCAGCAGCTGATGTATTTTGTTCAGGTGTTCTTCCTTTTCTGTCAGCTGATAGTAGTAAGCATAGAATAAAGCGGCGCCTGTATATCCCCCTAATAAACCGGGAGAGGCATCCTTTTCTGTAAAACTGTCCAGCGAGCTGCTGATATCCTGTAAGATCTTCCCGGCACTTTTCTTATAATCCATATACGGTCATCACAACAAATCATGATGCGGTCTGCATTACTACACCACCGCACCATGATCATAAAATTAGAAACGGCAGGAGTCTACGCTGCAAATTGGCGCGCCCTGGCTAATATCGTCTGTACACACTTTAAAGGAGAGTACGGTGGTGGTAGGAGCAAAAGCTGCACCATTCATCGAATCCTGTTTTTCACGGTTCAGATTAGCTAATTTAATCTTCCCGAGATCGAGTTTCTTTTCAACTTTCTTTTTCATAAGAATGTGGTTTTAGATTTTGAATAAACTGTTGTACTTAGTTTCTGGCATCCGGAGGAGGAGGGCATTTAAACAGGCTGCAACCAGTGTAAGTTGGCGCATTAGCTTGCTGATTGGCAACTTCCTGCTTTGTTGTGCTTAATCTGGCGATCTTGATCTTGCCAAGGTTCAGCTTTCTGCTTGACGCTTTTTTCATAGTTAACAAGTGGTTTAAATATTAAGAAATGAATACTGTTCTTTAGCAGTCAGGTTTATTTTGGGCAATGAGGGTTCGGGTTTCATTACTCTTAAAGATAAGGATAAAGGCCGCTCAGCTCTATCACTGGAAAGGGGGATTTTCTGTAGTTTTTTTCGAGTTGTTGAAATATCACCTTTTAAGGGGGGCTATCACTATATGGATAAAAGTTAACTTATTGGTTCTATCCGGATCACTATGATAACTAATAAAGGCTTCTATCTGCTCAGGGCTCCACTGATGCCGATAGAATTTTTAACCCGCTTTTTACAGCTGCCTTATGAAGAGCTGGCTGATGAAATAAAAAAGGTATTTGCTACATCCTATCTGGCTGAGGCGATCTACATTGCTTCCCCCGAACTGAGCAGCGAACTGAGGAAATGGCAGGAAGGGCAGATCTTCAGTGAAAAGGATCAGGAGAAACTGGTATTATCACTTTTCCGCTATCTGTTAAGGATGAGCACGCGCTGTACACCTTATGGCTTATTTGCAGGTTGTAGTACTGGTTATACCGGATCTGTCACGAGCGTATATATACAGTCTGTGACAGCACATCAACAGCATTGCCGGCTGGATATGAACTATGTGGCGGAACTGGCAGAAACGATTGCAGGTATGCCAGCTGTACAGGAACAATTACGCTATTATCGGAACAATTCTGTTTACAGGACCGGAGATACTTACCGTTATGCAGCATTCACGGTAAAAGATAAATTCCGTCAGTATGATCTGACAGCGGTAAATCATTCCCCTTATCTGGAAGCTATATTAGATATAGCGGAAAAGGGCGCTACCAGACAGATGCTTTATCAGCATATTACAGCTGATGATATTACGGAGGAAGAGGCGCGTACGTTCATTGACGAACTAATTGACAGTCAACTTTTGATCAGCGAGTTGGAACCCACAATTACCGGTGAGGAATTCTTTCATGTATTAACAGATAAACTGGGCAAACTGAAAGGTATACAACCTGTATACGACATTCTCTGTGCTATCAGGGAACAACTGACCGTTTCACAACCGGGTATCGAAAAGTATCTGCATACGCATGCACTTGTAAAACAGTTATTACCGGATACAAAAAACAAAGATCTGGTACAGACTGACCTCTTTCTGGCCACTACCAGCAACACGATCAGCGAGGCTGTCATCAATGATATACAGACACAGATGGAAGTATTGTGGAAGCTGTCTGTTGTCAATAAGCAACCCGATCTGCTACAATTCTGTAAAGCCTTCAGTCAGCGCTATGAAGAGCAGGAAATACCACTGGCACTTGCACTGGATACGGAGACCGGCATTGGTTATGGTGCTTATACCAGCCATTATGCGGCTTATGCCCCTTTATTGGAAGAAGTCGTGATCAGAAATACGGGGACACCTGATACGATCCCGTGGAATACTATGCGGCAGTTTCAGTTAAGGCGATATATGGAGTGCCTTCAAATGCAGCAGCCGGAAGTATTATTAACTGATGATGATATCAACAGTCTGGCCACCACGTCAACCGCCCCCATACCTGACAGTTTTTACCTGATGGGGAGTATTGTCAGCGAGAACGCAGCCGCTATGGATCAAGGCGATTATCTCTTTGATTTCAGCTCCTGTGGAGGTCCTTCTGCGGGGAATCTGCTGGGGCGCTTTTGTCATGGTGATAACGCTTTAAAGCAACTGGTCAGGGACTGTCTGGACGAAGAGGCCGGCCAGCAGCCCGGAGTCATTTATGCAGAAATCATCCATCTGCCGGAGGCCAGAACGGGTAATATCCTGTTAAGACCGCAGCTGAGAGACTATGAAATAGTTTATCTGGGCAATGGCAGTGTGACAGAAGAGAGACAACTACCAGTTACAGACCTGCTGGTGAGCGTACAAAATGAGCAGGTTATATTGCGTTCGAAGCGATTCAATAAAAGAGTCATTCCAAGACTGAGTACAGCACATAATTTTACAACAGGGAGTCTGCCGCTATACAAGTTTCTGGGTGACCTACAGTTTCAGCAGTTACGACATGCTACCGGATGGCAATGGCAGTTACCAATAGAAGCGCCGTTCCTGCCAAGGGTACGGTATAAGCACATCGTATTGCAGAAATGCACCTGGCTTATCCACAGTAAGGATTATCCTTCATTACAGAAAAATGCATCCGTACAGCTGCATTTTAAGGCATTTTCGGCTATCAAAGATGCCTTAAAGCTTCCAAGGTACATAAGTATAGCAGACAGGGACAATGAGTTGTTTATAGACCTTGAAAATGCGTCCTGTGTACATCTGCTGGTCACTAGCCTGCTTAAAAGGGAGCAGCTGACATTACAGGAAGTGTTACAGACACCCGCACAATGTTGGGTAAAGGGGGAGGCGGGAAGATTTACCAATGAGATTATTCTTCCGTTTAAAAGCAATGCGTTGCAACCCGTCACCATTTCATCAGCATTGACGCCCCATCAGCCACAACGACATTTCCCTCCCGGCAGTGAATGGCTATATGTGAAGATATATGCCGGCATCAATACTGCTGAGAAAATACTGACTACGGTTATTAAACCAATGGTGGAGCATCTGATGAGGGACGGCGTCATTGAGCAGTGGTTTTTCATCCGCTATACCGATCCGGAAGATCATATCAGGATACGCTTCCATCATGCAAACCGTAAAGATTTCTGGACGATCGTACTTGCCGGACTACATGAGCGCTTAGCTGCCGCAATAGATCCGGGACTTATCCACAGGATACAGACTGATACCTATGTACGGGAACTGGAAAGATATGGCGCTACCACAATGGCTGTAAGTGAACGTATTTTCTGTTATGATAGTGAAGCGGTGCTGGGTTGTGCAGATCTGCTGGAAGGAGAAGAGGGAGAACATTTCCGCTGGTTGCTGGCAATACGTGGAGTTGATATGCTGATGGATGATTTTGGTTATACCCTTTCCCGCAAGTCAACCTATCTGAAAAGATTACAGCAACACTTTTTCCGGGAATTTGGCGCAGGACAGTCACTACAAACACAACTGAATGCCGGCTACAGGAAGCATATGCGGCAGATAAGCAGCTTTCTGGATCCACAACAGGATATTGACAATGAGATCGAAGAAGCTATTCAATTGCTGGAAAAAAGATCGTCCCACATAAGACAAGCCATAAAAGATGTGGCTGTTCATACATGGGACGAGCTATTATCCAGTTATATTCACATGTTTCTTAACAGAATGTTGTCATCCAATCAGCGGAAACATGAACTGGTGATTTATCATTTTCTGAGTAAATATTACGAATCGAGGGTAGCGATGCTAAAGCAGCAACAACTTAGTTAGCCGCATCCCAGAAAAGGCGGGTTATCCTTGCGATCACTCCTTCTCTGATAGCCTCATTCACTTGGTATCACTGACAAAAACAACGATAGCTACGTGTGAGCCGTCAGGTAGTGTGACAATACCCGCATCGTTGGTAGCAGCGGTCAAACCGTCCTTTGTATCAGAAGAGCCGGTTTTATGTGCTACTACTGCATCAGCAGGTAACATGCCTCTCATTCTCTTAGGACCTGTCGTTGTTTCTTTCATGATCTTTAGCAGGAATTCATTACTGCTTTTAGACAGGTACTTTCCGGTATGGATACCTTTCAATAATTGTAACATCGCCAGAGGTGAGCTCCAGTTGGTATATTGTACTTTCCATGCCTGTGCCATTCTTTCTTCATTCGCTTTGATAGCGATGCTATCAATACCCAGGCCATGGATATATTGTTCAACATATGCTGTACCGCCTACCAGATTAAATAAAATATCGCAACCGTTATTATCACTCTGCGATACGGTATAAGTCAGTAATTCTCTCAGCTTCATATCTGTGCCTTCCGGATACTTTTCCCTTATCGGACTCCAGGTAAAAGGCAGTAATTCTTTCTTCGTGATATGGATCACCTGATCAAGTGATAACTTACCCTTATCTACCTGATCCAGTACAGCGATAGCCAATGGTACTTTAAATACGCTCTGCATCGGGAAATGGTCATGTCCATTGATCGTCATGGTGTCGCCACTTTCCAGAGACATCATGGCCACACCTACATGCCCACGGGCTGTAGCGGCAATTTCATTCGCTTTTGTCTGGTATTGTTGTCCTGTGCGGAGCTATGTAAACTTAACAACAGGAAAGGCAGTGCTAAGGAGCACGATAGGATACGATTTTTCATTTAGGTCAGCAGTTTTTAAAACTGGTTTCAGGCTTTCATGCGCTCATCTACCAATTGCTGCAGCAAGATAGCGAAATCTTTATCATTAGGCGGCATGAGAAATGTTTTGTGATCCCCTTTTACATCATGCACGTTAATTCCTTTCAATGCATATGGCTTCCATCCGAGGTAAAGCGGATCATCCAGATAGTAAAGCCGGGTATCCACACGGAACAGATCTATGGCACATGCATCAGAGGTCTGCATATGGTATTTGCGGTAAGCCGCTTCATACTTCTCGTTAATCTTATCTTCTGCCCTGTCTGATTCAGGAGGTCTTTGCAGTCCGATATAGACGGCCAACTCATTATATTTCCTGACAAAAAAGGCTTGCTGATAGTCCAGCGTTTCTTTGGGATGCCGGATTAAAGACTGCGTAATAAAAAGGAATTTAGGGAACTGACGTTTGATCTTACGGATGTATTTTGGTACGCCTGTTTCAAAATGGCCTTTGTTATAAGCGTAGGTATCAAACATGGCCAGCATTTTACTTTCTTCCCCATTGCCTGTAATTGCCTGCTCATTTCATAAGCCACTACGCCACCGTAGGAATATCCCGCCAAAGCATAACCATCAGGAAAATCTCTTTCGAGCAGTGCAGCGATATACTCCGCCGCCATATCTTCCAGTGTTTCAAAGGGTTCATCAACACCGTTGAGGCCACGGGGCTGAAAACCATATACCGGCTGATCAGGCTCCATATTACGGGCGATATTATTAAACAGCAGCACATTCATGTCCAGACCATTCACGATAAATATCGGCGGCTTGGTACCGGTGGGTTTAACGGGGACCAGCAGATCCCAGGAAATGGACTGATCATCCAGTTCCATTTCAGTAGCTAATTTTTCAACCGTATTGGCGGTAAACAGACTCGCCAACGGAAGCCTTTTCCCGATTTCTTTTTCTATGCGGGCCATGATCTGCATCGCTACAATAGAAGTACCCCTAATTCGAAGAAATCGTCTTTTATACCCACTTTCTCTACGTACAGGTAATCTTCCCAGATCTTTGCAATCAACTTTTCTTGTTCGGTACGGGGAGCTGTGTATACACGGTTCGCTTTTTCTATCTCCTGTCCCATCGCCTCCAGTGCATTCCGGTCTACCTTTCCATTGGGAGATAATGGAAATCTGGGCAGCAATACGAAATTGCTTGGCACCATATATTCCGGCAAAGAAGTTCTCAATGCCTGCTGCCATGCCGGGAAGTTGGCTGTAATACCGTTCTCTTGTACAACATAGGCGATCAATCGTTCATCTTTCGGCAATACAACCACGTCTTTGATGCCTGCCTGTTTACCGAGTGCATGTTCCACTTCGCCCAACTCAATGCGATACCCTCTGATCTTTACCTGATGATCCATTCTGCCGAGGCATTGGATTTCTCCTCCATTCACGATCCTCCCGAGATCTCCTGTTTTATACATACGGGCGCCGGCAAAGAAGAAAAGGATCAGACATAAAGCGTTCTTCATTCAGTTCCGGCCTGTTCAGATATCCTACCCCGACTCCCACTCCACCGATAAAGATTTCTCCCACGGTACCGTCCGGTACTTGCCGGAGCTGATTATCCATATGTATGCAAACATATTCCCGATGGGCCGGCCTACTGTAATAATTTCATCGTCTATATGATCTTCTTCAGTGAGCCATACAGTGGTCTCCGTAGGGCCGTACATATTCCACAGACCATCACATTTTTCCAGCAGCCGTTCTGCCAGTTTTTAGACAAGGCTTCTCACCTATCAGCGCTTTTAACGGTAAGCGATCCTCCCAGGCAGATTCCAGCATCATTCTCCATGTCGCAGGTGTAGCCTGCATGACCGTTTACACCTTGTTGCCTGACAATGTCCATCAGATGACGCGTATCTCTGGAGGTCTGCACATCCGTCAGGATGATTTCCCGCCCTACTAATAAAGGGAGATATAATTCAAGACCAGATATATCAAAGGAAATAGTCGTCAATGCAAGCACCTTGTCATGTTGATCAAGACCAGGTTCTTTTAACATGCCTATCAGGAATTCACCAGACCAAGCTGTGTAATCTGTACACCTTTGGGCTGTCCTGTAGAGCCTGATGTATACAATACATAGACAACATCCTGCATCGTGATCATCACATCCGGCGGTGTAACATCATATTGAGGAGCCTGCCTCAGGAGATCTTCCATCAATATATTCTTAGCCATCGTCTGAAACCTGTCACTATATTTTTCTGATGTAATCAGGTAAGCAGCCCCTGCATCCTGCAGCATGAACTCAATTCGTGCCTGTGGATATTCGGGATCCAACGGCAGATAGGTTGCACCAGCCTTTACAATAGCCAGCAACAGTAGAGCATTTCCGGAGAACGATCTACAGCAAGCCCGACTATAATACCTTACGAATGCCGTAATCGGCCAGCAGTCTGGCAAATTGGTTTGCAGAATTATTTAATTATGATATGTTATTACGTGATCCCTGAAGCGCAATGCGGACTTATCGGGGTAAGACAACGCTTTTCATGGATGAGTTCCTGTAGAGAACGTAGGTCCAGTGGATTTGAAATGCGGTTTTCCGATGTAGGTGTGGGATTCCGTTCATGTGTTACTTGTCTCTCCGACATAGATTCCCAGATATAATTGTAACATGCTGATTATACCCTTTAAAAACGGAAAATAGAATTAGTTTATTATGGCAGAGAAATATACTTATGTAAGCAGGTATAATCGGATCTCCTAAATGAAAAAGGTTACAGGAAACATCCTGTAACCCCATATGAATATTCTAAGATCTTCAGCTATTGAATGGTTTTGCGTTAATTTTCATTTTATAGATTACAACGGGCAATTTTACTTTATCCACACCTTGTAGAAATGGCGCCAGCAAATGTAATTGTCCGGCAGGCATCCAGAGATATCCATCTTCATCAATCCATAATGCATCACACCAGCTTAAGCGTTATCTTTTACAATAACCTGTGCTTTCCTTCCGGAGAGATACGAACAATCTGTTGTTTATTCACATCACTTACATAGATATTACCGGCGGCGTCTATTGCGGTCCCTCCTGTAGAGGGTGTTTGGAAAAATAGTCTTACATGACTTCGCAGCTCATTTTCTGACAGATCTGCATTGTTGAGCAATCTTGTTTCGACTTTCCATAGCGGACCACTTGCTGCCTGAAAATAGAGCCATTTCCCATCAGGAGAGATCTCGAGCTGATCGGCATGGATATGTACATCTTTTCCGCTTTTATCTTTCATGATATGACCTTCTGCCCATATTGCCTTTTCGTCTGTTGTAGAACGATGGTGTGTTAAGACTCTCCTGCCCTTTCCGGTTGTTTATCCATTACATCAAGGCCGGATCACCGGCATCAGTGAGATAGATTGTATTCCGGTCATACGCAGATCATCAATAAATGTTGCCTGTGTGGAAACACCCGCCAATGGAATGATACGTACAATGCGATTGTTCTGGTATCATGGCTACGAGCTTAGCCGCACTGTCAGGTAAAGGGGCGCTCCCATTGCCGGCGTACCGGTATCTACAATCCAAGTAATCCATCAGGTCCTATGCGGAGGGAATTCGTCCGTACGAATTTTTTATTGACGTCTGCACCCGTTTGCCAGTTATTCCAGTCAGTATCCGGATACGGAACGATCTTTCCGTCCGGAAGAATCTCTCCTATGCGGATGCCATTATCTCCTTCGAGTCGGGGGAATCAACAAATATCCGCTTATCAGCAGTGACAGTGACTCCATTCCATATCATATCAGCCGTGGCTACTTTTTCCAGCTGCGCTATTTCAGATGTAACTGTACTGCGACAAACAACAATGTGATTATTATCCGTTCATATGCTATTTGCTTACAATTTCAGTCTGAAAATTTTGTAAGGATAGACAGTGCGGTTCTGGTTATTATTAAACCATGGCATACGAGCTATCTGCGAAGCAGAAATATACAGGTATCCATCAGCTGAAATACTATAGCTATCGGGCCATGAAAACCTCACTGTATCTACAGCGATTGTATGGCATTTTTAAGTCAGGCGTGATTTTCACAATACTGCTTTTTTCAAGATCACCAAGGTACAGATTACCATTCTTGTCGAATTCCATACCATCAGAGGTTACGAATTTTCCAAGATCTTCCACACGTTATCAATCTTTTGAGAAGGTGTGGAAAAATCACGCAGCAACGCGGTATTGATGCGATAAAGTCTGTCATCAGTAAGTGGTTTGTAGTACAACCATGCTTTATCCGGAGACAATGCGATACCGTCAGAATTGATTTTAGGAATGCTGCCATCTGCTTTGGTCAGTTCCCGGCCATCCATGGTGAAATGATACGCGGTATCGGACATCACAGAAGGAGAATGGTGCAATACAAACGTGACTGCCCACTATTTGTATTCAGGATAACAATCCCTCCGTTTGAAGAACTTGTCATGTATGCAACCGTTAGTATTGTCAATACGGATATCATTGATATAACTATCGCTTGCGGTGACGCTGTCGGGAAAGTGATAGATACGTTCTACTTGTTTGTAGAGAGATTAATCTTCACAACTTGTTGCTATGCTGAAAACAGGTCCCAGTCCGATACCAGCGGCATCTACCACCCAGAGATATCCCTTTTCATCAGCTACTACAGCCTGTACGCATACAA
>NZ_VOHS01000014.1 GCF_007896845.1 Chitinophaga pinensis
GCGGCGAATAAGAACTGGATATTGTTCTTCGATGAAGCAGATGCCTTATTTGGTAAGAGAAGTGCGACCAAACTCATCTAATGACCGATATGCGAATCAGGAAGTGGCTTATCTCTTACAGCGTATAGAAGACTTCCCCGGACTGGTCATTCTGGCAACGAATCTGAAGGCGAATATTGACGAAGCGTTTGGAAGAAGGTTTCAGTCTATGATCTATTTCCCTGTACCAGCTCCGGCACAACGCCAGCGTTTATGGCAACAATCATTTCCACAGGAAGCAGCGCTCGATCAGGATGTGAGTCTGGAAGAGATTGCCAGAAAACATGAACTGGCAGGCGGAGCGATTATCAATGTCGTGCAATATAGTTGTCTGTCGGCTTTGAAGAGAAAAAGCAGGACAATTCTTCTAAAAGACATACAGACGGGCATCCGCAAGGAATTTAACAAGGAGGGAAAGACATTGAATCTATAATTTGTTGCGTTTGTGTGAAGATTTTTCCACAGAAAATACTGTTTGCAGTCCGGTCTGCCTAGGATTCAGGTAGAGGCACGTGTTTTGCAACCGGGGTTAGCATGGACAAGAAATACTTACTGATTTTAACGGGTTTTATTATAGCTGCCTTTTCTTATAGTTGTGAAACAAGTACAAAGCGGACAGAGAAGGATGTGATCGTTATTACTCCCAGAAATACAGAGATCACAGCTGCGAATGCTTACAATAATCTTTTTCTTGATTCAAGCGATATCAATAAGTTTATTACTGCACAGAAATTGAACGATACAATGGCAACAAGATTGCGTAGTTTTTATAACGCACGCAATTTCCAGTTTGCATGGTTTGATAATACAGGTCTTAATGAGCAGGCGTATGGTTTTCGCAGCCTGTACGATTATAGCATAGATACCAGTGAGGGTAATAAATCATTAGAGTATCGTCTGAATGCTCTGATGAACGGAGATGTTGATTCATCCGTTTCTCCCAAAGACGCCAATATCGTAAAAACAGAATTACAGCTAACACAACGTTTCATCGATTATTATCTGACTAATAGCGAAGGTAATATCGAGGGACTGGAACATGCTGTGCCATTGACAAAATCAGAAGTGCTGAAAAAAGCAGCAACTGTGTTGGCGGATAGGAAAGTACCATGAGGGGACAAAGTTATGCGGCCCTGCATAAATCTTTACAACAGTACGTTGATATAGCAGAAAAAAGTGCATGGGATACGATCACGGTAGAAAAGAAAAAGAGATATAAGAAAGGAGACAGTACTGCTGTGATAGCATGGGTGAAAAAGCGTTTACGGGCAACCGGTGAGTATAGCGATAAGGATACTTCTACCGTCTTTAATGATGCGCTGGAGACTGCCGTAACTACTTTTGAGGCAACACATGGTCATACACCGAAAGGCGTAATCACTGATACTTTATTACGTGAAATGAATGTACCTGCTATTAAACTGGTAGAGCGCATACTGATCAATCTGGAACGGATGCATTGGGCGCCTGCTAATCCGGAAGGTCGTCTTATTCTGGTGAATATTCCTGAATTTGGTTTGCATGTCTGGAATGGTAGCAAGAAGGAATTTGATATGCCGGTAGTGGTGGGTAAGAGGGTAAGAACACTACGATGTTCTCCGGTAAACTGGATCAGATCGTATTCAGTCCTTACTGGAATCTGCCAAACAGTATTGTCAGAGAAGAGATATTACCTGCAGTAGCACGTAATAAAAACTATATCAGCAGCAAGAACATGGAGATTACCGTGAACGCAACGGACTGCCTATTGTACGTCAGAAACCCGGTAAGGATAATCCGTTGGGGAAAGTGAAATTCCTCTTCCCAAATAGTTTTGATATATACTTCCATGATACGAATCAGAAATATCTTTTTGACAGGGATCAGCGTGCATTCAGCCATGGTTGTATCCGTCTCGGAGACCCGTGAAGATGGCCAATTATTATTGGCAGATAATCAGAACTGGTCTGCGGAACGTATTGACAGTGCAATGAATAGCGGGAAGGAGAAGTATGTGAGAGTGAAAGATCCGGTGCCTGTATTGATCACGTATTATACCGCGTGGGTAGATGAGGCAGGGAAGTTACAGTTCAGGGAGGATATTTATGATCATGATACCTATATGGCGGGTAAGCTGTTACTGACGCCAGATAATATATCATCTTAACATCCTCCTTGCCCTTTTCGGTATACGCGTTATCTCCATGCAGAGGCGGTAATGTATTAGCGTGAGAATTGAAGTAATTGAGCGCATTGTGTGTATTGAAAGGGGGCCAGGAGGAGTTGGGATGAAATAAATACGAAGGGCGCTTCCTTATTGGAGCGCCCTTCGTGTTTTATTGGGAGTGTCGTTTACCACTGATCGACATGTACCTGCGGTGGCATTATTCGCAGCCTTAGCTGGCTTCAATACCTAAAAACGCCTCAAGTATTGAACTAGAAGCATTTTTTCCAATCGTGTCAGCTGCGAGACTTTCGAATCAGGTCAAAAGCATCAGGATATTAGCAATTGCAATTTAAACCAGAAGCTAAAGCTCAACTAAATTTAGTTTCTTATAATTCCCGCTGTCCAGCAAATCCATCATTTCGGGATTGCTAAGTTGCTTTTGAACAACTACATAAGTTGATTTAAAATGTTAGGGACATCCACAATTACGGGTGTGTAAATATAAAGAGTATCTTGTTCGGTTTTATAGAACATGGTAAAAAGCCCTTCATAGACATATTCACTTGAGGGCTTAGTAGAATACTCTTTTGCCGGACTATTAGAGATGACAACTGTGCGTTTATCATCTGAAAGCCCCATGTTGTTTTCTTAATATAAACTGCCGAATCTCCTTCTTTCTTCGGTAATTGCGTAACGATAGTTTTGACGTTATTCTCATAAGAGCAACTAATGCCCATCAATACGAATAGTCCAAAAAAAATCATAAGAATGTACTTCATATTTTGAAAGTATGAAGATTATTATTTTTCAATACTTCTATATATACTTCTTAAACAAATTAATCTTTTCCTCTGGATTTTGCTTATACAAGCGTTCTCCGTTATACCATTCGTATGTTCCCTTTTGTGTGGTCACTCAAACTTGCCATTCCGCTTAAGATCGTTAAGGTTCAATGCATCAACCTTTTGTATTCTTATTTTAGGCTCGTTCCTTATTACTTTGTTTACAATAATTGAGTCTCCTTGACAATTACAAGAATACCCACTTTCTGCATCGTCAAAAGTGCCTAAGTACTTTCTAAAGTGCGCAGAATCGGTGACGTATGCCGATAACAAATCGCCACCCCATGCCCCACTACCAAAACTTTATAGTATTCCATGTAAACATGGTCACAAACTGTTTGGCTATCAGTGAATTCTTTTTTGCTATATCGGTCAACCCCTTCACATCCATAAAACAGTAAAAACATCAAAATATAAAAGGGATATTTCTTCATATAAGGATATCATTTGGGCTGCAATGTACATAACAAATGGAAGAATTACGTTTGTTACACATCTGTTATCAGAATTTCAAAGCTTTCTAACTCATTCAGGCGGGTGTGAATAAAAGTCGACTTACCTTCAGCGTTGCAGCCCGCAACAAAATAAGCACTGGACTGGCCATTAAAGGAATAAAAGTTCTTATTTAAACAATCGTAGTATCAATTTCCGGTGTTGCCAGCATTTTTGAATTCGCCATGTAGGCCTTATCCGGACTATATAAAAACAGGCATGTACCATTTTTAATAGCCTCAATGATCTGGCGGTGTATTTTCTCCGGGATCGCAGGGCATCCAAGGCTACGGCCTATATATCCCTGTAATTTCGCGATCTGCTCGTTTACATATGCTGCGCTGTGCATCACAATGCCGCGGCTCATAGCGTTGTCATTGATGCCTTTTTCTTCGCCTTCCAGACGTAGGGAGTAGCCATGTTCACCTCTGTAGGTGGCACCGGTTACATAGAATCCCAAACTGCTTTTAAAGCTCTCCGGAGCATTGGAAAAGTTTGTCGCCAGCTCGGTACCGGAATTCCTTCCATGAGATACCAATGTGTTGAACAGCACTTCTCCTTTCGCCAGATCAATCACAAACAGTCTCTTCTTGCTGGAGGGCAAACTGAAGTCAGCAATGGTCAATAGATCCGGATTGCTGAGTTTACCTTCCTTTGCCAGTTTTTCCATACCTGCCAGCGCAAAAGCGAAGGCTTCCTTAGATAATCCTAAGGAGTCGAGTTTCAGCTGAGAGAACAGGGCCATTCTGGCGCCTAATTTATTCTCTGTGAGTGCTACCACTCTGGTACGATTGCCCGCGGTGGGGGCTGCAACTGCGAAAAGGATGCCTGAAAAAAGGCCGGCGGCAAGGGTAAGTCTGAAAACGTTTTTAAATACAGGTTTCTTCATCAATGGAAATGGCTTAGGTTTTACTTAAAAATATGCCGGGCTGATGGTTAGTCCGGCGGTTTGCTCATTTGAAATACTGATGCAAATTTAACCCTGAAAATGCTAAAGAAATGTGAAAGAGGGCAATTTAAGCTCGTCTGTTGGGCTACTTTTAACAGTTTTATGACACTTAATCGATTGATTAGCAAGCGCTGCTATGAGAAGATCCCATTTTATGTCTTTATCAGGACCCAATCAGAAACACTATCCCTAGACAAGCCGTAGATCTCTCGTAGATAAGCCGTAGATAACCCGTATCTATAGGAGTAGCTTATATACGGGTTATCTACGGGGGATCTACGGCTTATCTATGAATAATCTACCTGATCAGGTAAAATTGTCTTAGTACAGAAAAACTCTACAGTTGACGTGTGGAATGCAGTATTAGCTTTACAAGTGAGTGTCTTCCTACAGAAAAACCTTACAGTTGACGTATTGAATGCAGGATCAGCTTTACAGGCGGGAGATTGTTTCAGCGAGGGCTTTACACGTTAATGCCGGTTTCAGCATGCTATAGGGATCTGTTTGGAAGATTATCAGACCGGTTTGCCGGATACTTGTATCTGCAGGTAGGATGCGTGCTGCTGAGGGTGTTTGTGCTGGTGAATAGCAGGCGTTAACAGGGCGTATACATGCTTCATACCGGGAGTATAGGTGGACTTGATGCGTGGAATCCCTGCTGGTAGAGCCTTTGAGGGCGGTTTTAGGGGTGTGCTGTCTTTCCGGTACGGACCCATAAATAAACCAGCACCATTGGAAATGATGCTGGTTTATATAAATATTAAACTATAATCGTCTTATACTGCGGGTTCCTGTTGACTAAGGCAGTGGAAGCTACCCAATCCCCAGATAATTTCAGTAGAATCGATACCTACCACCTCACGGTCTTTGAAACACTCGCTGATGATGCGCAGGGCCTTATCGTCATTTTTACAATTGAAGACAGGCACGATCACGTGTTTATTGCTGATGTAGAAGTTTGCATAAGAAGCCGGCAGGCGCTGGTCTTCATATACAACTGCATCCGGCATCGGCAGTTCCACCACATTGAGTTGTTTGCCATTCAGCAGGCGCATTTGCTGCAGTTGCTGCAGGTTCTGCTGCAACAGGTCGTAGTTTTCGTCCTGTTTGTTGGTTTCGATGACGGTCAGTACGGTATCTTCATTGACGAAACGTACGGTATCATCAATATGACCGTCTGTATCGTCTCCGATGATGCCTTCGTCTACCCATAATACCTGATCTACACCATAGAAATCCTGCAGATAACCTTCGATCTGCTCCCTGTTGAGGTGCGGATTACGGTTTTCATTCAGGAGGCAGCAGCCGGAGGTCAGCACGGTACCTTTACCGTTGAATTCTACCGAACCACCTTCCATGATGATACCCGGGTGAAATACGGGCAGATTGAAATGTTCTGCGATACGGGTTGGTACGACATCGTCTTTGTCGAAAGGAGGATATTTACCGCCCCATGCGTTATAATTCCAATCTACGATCACTTTTTTCTGTGCAGCGGCCGGATTGATCAGGAATGCCGGACCGTGGTCACGGCACCATGCGTCATTGGTAGGATTGAAATAGAATTCTACCTTATTGAGGTTTACACCTGCTTTTTGCAGGTGGCCGGTTGCGAAAGCCTTCATGGCTTCATCATTCACATTGATACGGACTATTTCACTTTCCGCAAGGTATTTGATGAACTGGCTGTAGTAAGGATAGATCGTATGGATCTTTCCGGGCCAGCTGGCTTCTTTATGCGGCCAGCTCAGCCATGTGGCGACATGCGGATGGAATTCGGCAGGGAAGAAGTATCCCTGCTGTTTCAAAGTAGGTTGTCCGTTCATTATGCTTCGTCGATAAATCTTTTGGTGATAGGAGCGTAAGAATCAATTCTTCTGTCACGCATGAACGGCCAGTGAGTGCGATATCTGTCGGTCTGTCCCAGTTCCAGTTCCTGTACAAACACTTCTTCGTTTTCGTGGGATGCCTGATAGATGATGGTACCGAATGGATTGGCGATGAATGAACCTCCCCAGAATTTCATAGCACCTTCCTGCTCAAAACCTACGCGGTTTACGCTTACCACGTGGATGCCATTGGCAACAGCGTGGCTGCGCTGGATGGTCTGCCATGCGTTGTATTGCTCAACATTGGTTGCTTCATCCTGATTGGTTGCCCAACCAATAGCAGTCGGATAGAAGAGGATTTCTGCTCCCATGAGGGCAGTGATCCTTGCAGCTTCCGGATACCACTGATCCCAGCAGATCAGTACACCGAAAGTGGCGAATTTCGTTTTGAAAACTTTATAGCCAAGGTCACCGGGAGTGAAGTAGAATTTCTCGTAATATGCCGGATCGTCCGGAATATGCATCTTACGGTATTTACCGAGGTAACTGCCGTCGGCATCCAGCACAGCGGTAGTATTGTGATAAAGACCCTGTGCACGCTTCTCAAAGAGAGAGGCGATGATCACAACGCCCAGTTCTCCTGCTACTTTCTGTAAAGCGTCGGTGGATGGACCGGGAATAGGTTCTGCCAGGGAGAAATTATCATAATCCTCCACGTCACAGAAATAAAGGGAAGTAAACAATTCCTGCAAACATACAATCTGCGCACCCTTAGCGGCAGCTTCACGTATACGCTCTGTTGCCTTGGCAAGGTTTTCAGCCTTATTGCCACTGCAGGACATTTGCACAAAACCTACTTTAACTTTTGACATTACCTGTGTTTAATTTAACCGTTTTTAAAAATGAAGCTGCAAAATTACCAAATTATCCTAGAAAAACCCGATGCCGATATGCCAGCCAAACCACGCAGTCACTCCGCCGCCTAATGTAAACGGACTGTAATGTGCGGGGACCCTTGCATCATACTTCGGATCAACCACGTCCAGCTTGTCACTGTAGTATATGGTAAAGGAGGGGCCGGCAAACAGTGTTACGTTTTTCAGGAGCTTGTAATTCCACGCTGTCTGCAGTCTGACCATGGAATTGCTTGAGTTCCAGTTGCCCACATACAGGAACTGTGAGGTAAGTTCGGTGCTGATCTCTGATCTGTCTGACAGCGGAAACGGATGTCCGATACCGTAGCCGAAGCTATATGCTTTCTTCGGACCGAGTTTCATCCCTGCCAGCAGGAGACTGTATAATTTCCGGTTGCCGGATTTATAGGCAATATTGAGATCCAGCATTTCATTATTATAGATCAGGATCTGGTGATAACCTCTTCTGACAATATTGATCAGGCCAAGGCTGTAGCCATCTGAGGAATCTGCATAGTTGAGGATACCGATCTGCACGCCTTTCAGGACCTTGGTATAGTTGGCCAGACCAGAGATCTGTGCGCCATTTGTAGTATCCAGACTTACATTGACAGCCCCGGCGATCTGTGCACCGCCGCCTCCCTTGCGATAATTGACAGCACCGGCTATTTGTGCGCCGTCCACTTCTTTTCTGCTTATATTTATCGCCCCCGCAATCTGCGCACCATCTATTTTCAGCCAGCCTATATTGACAGCACCACCGATCTGCGCACCATCAATACTGTCCTTCCCGAAGTTAATAGCTCCTGCAATCTGCGCTCCTTTAACGACACCCACTGCACTATTTAAGGCGCCACTGATCTGGGCACCATGAATGTCGGCTAAGGCATTATTTAATATCCCCCCGATCTGCATGCCTTGTCCGTCTCCACCGGCCTGATTATAGATACCGCTGATCTGTGCGCCGCGAAAACTGTATTTCAGTATGTTACTGACACCACCGGCCTGCACTCCATTCAGGGAGTCCATGATATGATTGTGGATGCCGGCAATCTGTACGCCGGTAAAGTGACCACCTACTATATTGAAGACGCCTGCCGCCTGCACCCATTTAACCGCTTTCTGGTCAATATTAAAGACACCTGCTATTTCTACACCACTCAGACCGGCGGTATAACCACCTATCAGATTCAGAGAAAATTTATTCACCACCTGCGAACCCAACTTTCCATGTGTGCCTAAAGCGGGCACTAATGAGTACTGATAGGGTTGCCGGGTAAAGAAATCACTCAGGTTTAAACTTTGCATGCGCTGTCTGGAAGACAGGAAGAAACGGCCGAAAAAGGTCTGTTCTACATGTGTATGCTGATTGACATCTACAATAGACAACTGGATAGGGGCCGCGGGTTTAATATCGGCATTCAGTTCCTGATCACGTCCGCCGGGTACCAGCATCATCGTGTCCCGGTACAGTTCCTTGCTGACGGTCAGCAGGGCCGCTGTTCTTTCCTTTTCACGTAAACGTAACCTGAAATATCCCTGATCATTGGTCAGCGCAGATATCAGCTGTACGCTTTCATATACACTCGCATTCGCGATAGGACGCCCGGTGGTGGCGTCTTTGATTTGTCCGCTGACAACATACCATTTCTCTTTTGAAGAGGTTCCCGGTTGTATAATGATCTGATTACCGATCTCGCGGAACTGGAAATTGCCCTGAAACAGTATGTCGAGCACCTGTTTCACAGCACGCTTGCTGACATTGATGGTGATCAGGCTATCATCATGAATAAACTCCTTTACATAGGAAAAATGGAAATCCCCCTGCATACTGATATCGTCCAGTACAGCGGCCAGGGGTTTGCGGTCTGCGCTGACTGAGACGGTTTTATTAAGCAGGCTTTGGGCATAGCTGGAGTAGCTGCCGAGGAGGATCGCTACTATCAGAAATAGTTGTTTCAACAGAACAGTTTTGAATTTGCGGCAAGATACTACCTATTTTTCTTTTTGGATATTTACTACTCATACAGTAGGTTTGTGCCGCATTTGGTTTCGCCAGAGGGCGAATTAATAGGGAATCCGGTGTAATTCCGGAGCTATCCCCGTAGCTGTAATCCTGTATCGTTATACGCGTTCGTTTTTTCCGGTATCACTCTTCAATGCCACTGTTCGCCGAAGGCGCAACGGGAAGGCCCGGAAAAAGCAGGAGAGCCAGAAGACCTGCCAGCTGCAACAGATATATCGTGTCTTCGGGTGAAAAGCGCTGATGTTGTAATAGCCGGTTGGCTTATTTCAGATAGTTAAAAAAATCCGCTGGTAAGATATGCCCCGAATAGACGGTCTGACTGCCGTTGGGTGAGAATTATTGTCCTGACTAAACTTATCTATTGTAACAAAAATTCGAAGTATGTATAAAAATTTACGCCTCTGGTTATTAGGTGGTCTGTTAATGGCCGCCGCTTCCTGTAAAAAAGATGATGATGTAGTGATCCCTACAAAGTATGGGACTGGTTTTCTGATGATAACAGAAGGTAATTACGGTAAAAATGCAGGGGATCTTAACTACTACAATTACGATACGGATTCGGTATCAGCGGGCGTTTACAGCGCAGAAAATCCGGGTAAAACATTAGGACCTAATACCAGTACCATGGAGTTTGGTACTGTTTATAATAACAGGATATACCTCGTGGGTAAATACGGCGCTCCATTCGTAGCACTGGATGCGAATACCCTTAAAGAGCTCAATCGTGTGGATGCCCTGCCGGGTGGCGACGGTCGTGCGTTTGTAGGTGTGGATGAAACAAGAGGTTTGTTAAGCACCAGCACTGGTGTATTCCCTGTAAATCTGAATAATCTCAGCCTCGGCACTGCTATTGCAGGTGTGACAGGAGAAGTGACAGATATGTTCAAAGCAGGCAGTCATATTTTTATCTTGTCTGTGACGGATGGTATCGTTGTACTGAATGCGAATGACTACAGTGTAGCAAAGAAACTCGGTACGGCAGTATCGGGCTTTGTACAGAGTATGGATGGCAATGTGTGGGCTGCTTCCAAAACACAGCTGAAGAAGATCAATGCGACTGCATTGTCTGTAGATAGTATTACGACCAACTTCCAGGTGTACTACAATGAATTTACTTATACCAATAGTTCGATGGTGTCGTCTCCGGCAGAAAATGCGATCTATCTCATATCTGGTACCAATAAGGTCTATAAATATATTCCGGGTCAGGCCAGCTCTTTGAATACACCATTTATCACACTTCCTGCAGGACAGTATTTCTACGGAAAAGGTATCTGGTTTGATCGTACAAGGAATATACTGGTGTTGAACAGTAACACAAATCAGTATGGCGCAGATATTAATAATCAGCTCTATCTGCATAGCGCTACAAGTGGTGCTTTGTTGAATTCGACTACCTATAAAGGGTATTTCTTCCCGGGCATGATCATCAATTAAGCATTGGCATGCAGCGAAGATCGTTGCGGATATTCAAACGGCAGGCAGAGGGTATTTTGAAAGAAGGACTCTTATGTGTTTGTTGATCAGTTTGAGTCATTCTTAATTCTTCTTTAGCGCTTGCGCCTTTTAAATTAAACAGCTTTTAATTGACTTACCGTCTTTTCATATTTCTATCCTTGCTGCCGCTTTCCCTGTTCGCACAGGATAAGGCGAAGCCGGCATCCGCAGCAGCAGTACCAAAAGATACTGCTGCCGCCCGGATGTTGCAGGGGGTGACCATTTTTTCCAGTAAGAATAACTCCGTTTCTCCTGTACAGACTTTGAGCGGCGTTGCATTGGAGAAGATGAACAGTTTGTCTGTGGCAGATGCCGTGCGTTTCTTTTCGGGTGTACAGCTGAAGGATTACGGCGGACTGGGAGGATTGAAGACCCTCAATGTACGAAGTATGGGAACGAACCATGTGGGCGTATTTTATGACGGTATACAGTTAGGCAATGCGCAGAATGGTACCGTAGATCTGGGCCGTTTTTCGCTGGATAATATCGAACAGATCGATCTGTATAATGCGCAGAAAGGCGCTATTCTTCAGCCGGCAAAAGGATTTGCTACCGCGTCTTCCATCTATCTGCAATCCCGGAAGCCCACGTTTGGTGAGGGCGAAAGCACCCACGGAAAAGTAGCTGTTAAAACCGGTTCTTTTGGTCTGGTCAATCCTTCTGTACGACTGGAACAAAAGATCAGCAATACACTATCGGCTGTTATCAGCAGTGAATGGCTGCATGGTAACGGTAAATACAAATTCAGATACACCAATGGTACCTATGACACCACCGCTATCAGGGAAAATGCAGGGATTGACGCTTCCCGTGTAGAAGGGGGGCTTTATGGTCAGTTTAAAGATAGCAGCAGCTGGCATGCGAAAGTCTATTATTATAATTCCACCCGCGGATTGCCGGGCGCCATCGTCAGCAATAAGTTCTATAACGGACAACACCAATGGGACAGAAACCTGTTTGTACAAACCTCCTATAACAAGAAATTTGGCAAGCGTTACACCATGCTGCTGAACGCTAAGTATATGTATGATTACGTACGTTATCTTGATACGTCGATCATAACAGACTATGGTCCGCTGATGAACCGCTATCGCCAGCATGAATATTATATTTCCGCTGCCAATCAGTACAAACTGACTTCTTTCTGGGATGTGGCCTTATCAGCCGATTTTCAGCTGAATGAAATGACAGCCGTCAACCTTGATCATTTCGCGATTCCTACCCGCTATACCACACTGGCCGCAGCAGCGACGCAACTGCATCTCGGACAGGTGGACGTACAGGGGAATCTGCTGGCCACCTTCATCAATGAAAAGACGAAACTTTATAACTCAGGGCATGACTACAGCGCATTGAGACCAACAATATTGGTGTCATGGCAGCCTTTCCGTCATGAAGACCTGAAACTCCGTGCTTTTTATAAAAGCATATTCAGGATGCCTACTTTCAATGACATGTATTACAGTACAGTCGGTAATCCTGATCTGAAGCCGGAGCATACCAGACAATATAATGCCGGGGTAGGGTATACCCGCAATTCCAAAGGCTTCCTGCAATTCTTCTCTTTGCAGACAGACGTGTACTACAGCCATGTGAAAGATAAGATTGTAGCGGCTCCCGGTCGTAACTTCCAATGGATGATGCAGAATATCGGGGGCGTTGATATCTATGGGGTAGACGCCGGTGTACAGGTATCACCGGGATTACTGACACAGGTGCAGACGGACTTTTCCGTGAAATATACCTATCAGAAGGCGCTGGACGTTACCGATCCGCAGGAAGTCAATTATAAGGACCAGATCGCCTATGTACCCATACACAGTGGTTCCTTTATTGCGCACGCTTCCTGGCATAAATGGGATATTAATTATAGCTTTATATACGTAGGGGAACGTTATTTCCTGAACACTAATGTACCATTGTATTATCTCGAGCCCTGGTATACCAGTGATCTGTCGGTCACTACCAGTTTTGTGTATAAGCATAAGCTGATCAAACTGACGGGAGAACTTAACAATGTTTTTAACCAGTATTATGACGTTGTGATCAACTACCCGATGCCGGGGCGTTATTACCGTCTGACCGCGAGTATAAATTTCTGATAATGCGAATTTTACCAAAGCTTATATCACGTCGTAGTTTGTTGCTGTTTTTATTGGCAGCTATCATAGGACTGAGCGCCTGCCGTAAAGGCAATGGGATCATTCCCGGAGAAGAAACACAGGTAGGAGAACCGGACACCCTGCGGAACGGGTTCTATCTGCTGAATGAGGGGAATATGGGTATGAACCTGTCTACACTGGACTACTATGACAGAAGTACGGGTATCTATAAGAGCAATATTTACAGCGAGATCAATCCCGGTGCTACCAAGGAGTTGGGAGATGTGGGGAATGATATCGGGATCTATGGCAGTAAGCTGTATGCGGTGATCAATATGTCTGATAAGGTAGATGTGCTGGAAACGCATTCTGCAAAACGTATTGGCCAGATCAGTATCCGGAACTGCCGTTATATCACTTTTTATAAAGGAAAGGCTTATGTGAGTTCTTATGCTGCAACGATCGGTAACGCGAGTGCCGGTGCAGGATATATTGCTGAAGTGGATACTGCGACTTTGCAGATACTACGCACGGTCAGTGTCGGTCGTCAGCCGGAAGAAATGGCCATAGCAGGAGACAAGCTGTATATCGCCAATTCAGGAGGGTATAGTCCGCCGAGATATGAACGGACCGTTTCCGTAGTGGATATGACTACTTTCAAAGAAATAAAACGCATTGATGTAGCCATCAATCTGCATCGTGTGAAAGCAGATAAATACGGAGACGTATATGTGACTTCCCGGGGAGATTATTATAACATTCATTCCAAACTTTATGTGATTGACACGCAGAAGGACATTGTGAAGGATTCGTTTAATCTGGCAGCCAGCAATCTGGCTATAGCAGGCGATTCTGCGTATGTTTACAGCGCCGAATGGAGCTATATTACAAACAAGAATACGGTGAGTTACGCGATCATCAATGTAAAAGATGAAACCAAAGTAACGGATAACTTCATTACGGACGGGGTAGATAAGGAAATCAAGACGCCTTATGGAATAGCGATTGATCCGGAAAACGGCGATATCTATGTGACAGACGCCAAAAACTATCTGCTTCCGGGAACGCTTTATTGCTTTAGTAAATCAGGTAAAAAGAAATGGAGTGTAACGGCGGGTAATATTCCTGCACATTTTGCGTTCATACCGAGATAAATTAACCCACATTATGCAACTGAAGCAACTATTATTTCCAGCTGTATTTGCGCTTGTCTGCTTTTCCTGTAAAAAGGATGGTGAAGACGATCAGGGACCGAAAATCAGACCTGTAACCAGCAGCAGCAGTCGTTTTATCAATAAGATATTTGAATATTCCCCTGCACCGGGACAATTTATGGGTGAGTCGGCGGGAACGCCGGAAGGGGCCAACAGTATTGTGGGTACCAAAAGCGGACTGATATCACTGGGCGCTTATGGTGGTTATATCGTGTTTGGATTTGATCATTCTATCATCAATCAGAACGGTGCGGATCTGGCTATTTATGGCAATCCTATTCCGGAGCCAAAGGCATGGTCGGAACCGGGGGTGGTGATGGTGAGTCAGGATGAGAATGAGAATGGGCTACCGGATGACAACTGGTACGAACTGGCGGGATCCGGATATTTATCTGCAGCTACGATCCGCAACTATAAGATCACCTATTATAATCCCAAAGGTGTTTCGTGGGTAGGATGGAAGGACAATAAAGGCAAAACAGGATCGGTAGATATCAACGAGTTTCATAACCATTCCTACTATCCGTCTTTTGCGGCTAATCAGGATTCCCTTACGTTCGAAGGTACTTTGCTGGCGCCTACATTCGGAGAACAGGATGGTATTTATATCAACTGGGCAATGGGTTGGGGCTATGCGGACAACTACAGCACAGATGATGCGACAGATTCATATGCGAAGAATATGTACAATTCGTTTGATCTGTCGTGGGCCATTGATAAAAATGGAGCTGCCGTTGCCCTTAAAGCGGTTGACTTCGTTAAAGTTTATACAGGGCAGAATAGCAAGGGTTCTGACATTATGGGAGAAGTATCTACGGAGATCACCGGCGCCGCTGATCTTAATATGAAATAATTTACAGCATATTTTTATTACTTTTCAGGGGCTATCCGCTATGTGGGTAGCCCTTTCTTATCTAGTTCACGTCTTAAACGATTTATTCCATGCTTAAAGCCACATTTATGAGAAATGTGCTCCTGCTTTGCCTGTTGGGAGCAGCGCTGACTGCCTTCAGGGCATCATCATCCCGGCAGACGACCCTCAGTAACGCACCTGTACCTGACAGCATTTTGCCTGTAAGAGGATTCTGTATCGGAGCACCCCGTAAACCAGCCCTTGATGCTTTTATCAAATTCATCAAAGAAGAACTGGCGCCGCGTAAGGTAAACACATTAGTGCTGAGAATAGAGTACAATTATCAGTATGAAAGTTACCCTGAACTGCGTGATTCAGCCGCATTATCCAAAGCAGATATCAAGAAACTGGTACAGGTATGTCGCCAGAATGGTATCAGCCTGATCCCGCAGTTAAATCTGCTGGGCCATCAGTCATGGGCGAGCCATACAAACAATCTGCTGGTGAAATATCCGCAGTTTGATGAAACACCATGGGTGAAAATGCCTGAAAAGTATGAATGGCCAAATGCTGATGGTCTGTATTGTAAAAGTTATTGTCCGCTGCATCCGGATGTACACGCCGTTGTATTTAAGCTGATGGATGAACTGTGTGATGTATTTGAGAGTAAGGCGTATCACGCCGGACTGGATGAGGTGTTTTACATCGGAGAATCTAAATGTCCCCGTTGTGGCGGCAGAGACAAAGCGGAACTGTTTGCGGGAGAAGTGACACTGTTACGCAATCACCTTGCAGAAAAGGGCAGAAGTCTCTGGATCTGGGGAGATCGTCTGATTGATGGTAAAACAACCGGTATTGGTATGTGGGAAGGAAGTCTGAACAACACATATCGTGCGATTGACATGATCCCTAAAGACGTAGTGATCTGTGACTGGCACTATGATCGTCCTGATAAAACGCCTGTTTATTTTGCCATGAAAGGACTGAAAGTCATCACCTGTCCATGGAGAAAACCGGAGTTTGCGTCTGTTCAATTGAAAGATATGCTCGATTTCAGAGCTACCTCTACACCAATTATGAAAGATCGTTATCAGGGAATGATGCAGACGGTATGGTCAGGTGCTGAGGATTTCATGGATGAATACTATGGCAGGAAGGCACCGAGGGCTGAACAGTCAGGAAAGCCTGTGGATACGCTTCATACCCAAAGTCGTTGCTTTAGGCAATTATATGATGACATCGCTAAAGCTACTTTATAATTTTGGTTGACGGTAACAAATATCATATACGTAAGGCACTGGAAACTGCGGGAAATATTGAAAGTTAAAGAGTTTTATTTGGAAGGGGAGTCTTTTAAGACTATCTTTGGTCTTTACAAATTTTCACAATTTTCACAAATGACAACAAAATACCAGGGAACTGTAAAGTTCTTCAACGAGACAAAAGGATTTGGCTTTATCATCCATGAGGAGTCTGATAAAGAAACTTTTGTTCACGTTAATGGTCTGATTCACGAGATCCAGGCTGACGACAGAGTAGAGTTTGAACTGCAGGAAGGTCGTAAAGGTATGAACGCCGTTAACGTTAGACGTATCGACTAAGCTTGCTTTTTCTATACAATTAGCAAAACCCCCAGGCATTGTCTGGGGGTTTTTGTTTTTATTACGCCATTATATGCCAAAATCCTCGCTATCCATCACTTACGATACATCGAAGGATTTCAATTTGCCCTGATTTGCTTATCTTTTGACCCGAAACGTAATTTAAACAGCAGACCGATGGCAGTATTATTCTCACCCTTACAGATAAGAGACATCACATTCAGGAACAGGATCACGATTTCACCCATGTGTGAATACAGTGCGGAGAACGGCTTTAGTAATGACTGGCATCTGGTACATCTGGGCAGTCGTGCGGTAGGCGGCGCTGGTCTGATCATTACAGAGGCAGTGGCCGTTACTGCGGAAGGCAGGATATCCCCCAAAGACCTCGGCATCTGGGATGACGCGCATATTGAGGGGCTGAAAAGGATCACTGATTTTATTTCGGCACAGGGATCCGTACCGGGTATCCAACTGGCACATGCAGGCCGGAAATCGAGTACGGAAGTGCCGTGGAAAGGCATTCAGCTGGTAGCTCCGGAAGATGGCGGATGGAAAGAGATCTATGCGCCCAGCGCAATCCCTTTTTCTGACAAATACGGCCTTCCGGTAGCATTGACCAAAGAGGACATCAACAACGTCATACAAGCCTTTAAAACGGCTGCCTCACGTGCGCTGGCGGCAGGGTTTAAAGTGGTTGAACTGCACGGGGCTCATGGCTATCTGATCCATCAGTTCCTATCGCCGCTCAGTAACCAGCGTACGGATGAATATGGCGGTGATTTTACCAACAGGGTACGTTTCCTGCTGGAGATCGTAGCCGAAGTACGTACCGTCTGGCCGGCAGGATATCCGCTGTTTGTCAGATTATCGGCAACTGACTGGGCAGAGGGGGGCTGGACACTGGAAGAGTCTACCACATTGTCCCTGTTGCTGAAAGACAGAGGCGTGGATCTGATTGATACGTCTTCCGGCGGACTGACACCTGCACAAAAGATCACACTCGGGCCGCTCTACCAGACGCCGTTCGCCGAGCATATCCGTAAGGAAACAGGGATTATGACCGGCGCCGTAGGATTGATCACTACCCCGGAAGAAGCGGAGTCTATTGTGGCAGAAGGGAAGGCTGATCTGGTGTTAATAGCAAGGGAGTCTTTGCGTGACCCTTATTTCCCGATACACGCAGCACATGCGTTGAGAGATGAGTCGCATGTATGGCCGGTGCAGTATGAGCGGGCAAAGCCGAGGCCGATAAAGCATTAAGCAACAAATTGGTGTTACCGGATGGATAACTGTTTTTCGCTGTTATGCTATGTCACATTAAGTATTCACGTTGACAGGTGAAAGAATAGAATAATCAGCCGGAAGATGCAGCCGGACAGGCTAAAAATACAGAGGGCGTCTGCCATACGGCGGACGCCCTCTTCGTTATAAAACCAGTTATTTCTTCACTACATTTCAATTCCCAATTGACTAAAACCAGCTGCTTGCCTTCTCCTCATCCTCTTCCGGCGCCGGTTTTACCTCATCTTCTTCTATCGGTGGCGGTATTACATCATCTGCTTCAGTAGGATGTTTACGGATGGCGCCTTCTATCACGGCATCCTGTTCCACCTCCAATACCAGCGCTGTTACATCGCCTTTGATATATGCTTTGTTGCTGATCACAGCTTTATTAGTTACAAAAACATCCCCATATACTTTTCCGAAAGCCTCGAGATCAGTCGCATAGATATTACCACGGATGGTAGCGGTTTTGCCGATCACGAGTGTACCTTCTGTACGCACATCACCTCTCACATTACCATCGATACGTCCGGGGATGGTAGATTCAATAGCGCCCTGTACGGACACCTGACCGGGGATCAGGAACATGTCCTTTCCAAAGGCCTTTTTAATTAAGTCTTTCAAGGGAAGCACATCACATATTTGGTCCAACAGATAAGATTTCTTTTTCTCTTTCGTCTTCAAAGATGGAAATGATCGAAGAGGCATTGCCCAGATCAAGTCCTACGCTACGCTGATGTTTATCGTCTGAAATTCTTAAAGAGTTGTATAAATAACCGATGCTGACGAGGTTTTCAGGGTTAGGCGCTACTTCTACAGGAATGAAGTCTTTGAATTCTTCCACGAAAGCGTCTGCCAGTTCGCGGTAATGTGCACCGCCACCCATCAGATAGATCTTGCTGCAATTTTCAAAGTCCTGATCGGTAAAGTAATTCCTCATCAGCGGAGACACTACTTCCTTGTAATACTGGGTCAGCAGTGCCTTACGGATATCCTTGAGGTCAAGGCGTTTCCTGTTGGTAAAGATAGATCCTTTCATGAAGGCATCATCCAGCTGATGCTCATTTTTCATGTCCAGATAATACTGTTTATTCAGTTCACGGGCCAGGTTGTTGATGGCATATTTTATACCATGGGAACTGAAGCAGGTACGATGTATAAGACCATCCGCAGTGGCCATACCACCTTCAATGGTGCCAAAGCCAAAGCTGACAGCGATAAAGTTCTCTGTTTTAGGATCATTGACGGTCTTTTTCAGACCAATAATACCTCCTACGATCTCCGGGATCACTTCAAAACGCTCGATGTCCAGCATCCCTTTTTTGATCGTGCCCTTGTTATTAAAAGTATGTGTATCGTACTCTATCAGAAAGTGACGTTTGTTGAGGAACTGCTCGGCCGCGCCTTTATAGATGTTATAAGTGGAAAAAGGGAAGCCCATGGTAACGGACAAAGGCTGTTGTACTTTATCCAGCACATTGACCATGGCAGCTTTGAAGAGGATTTCATAATCATCCTCCTGCGGAGCAGCATTCGTGACACGTCCGGGGTTGATCCCTCCACGTCTCGCCAGGTTTCCGACAATATACCAGTTTTCGTCTTTTTTGATCTTCAGGCCATTCAATAGGTCTTTTGAGGAATTCTCCGTGTTACCATACGCAGTTTCGAAAACACTCGGAAAGCTGATAGGTGATACTTTCATGATCGCAGGATTATATATGTATGATTAAAATTTCGATTTGAGTTTTCAATAATTCGGCTCGGTCACAAAGCAAACAGGGTATAAAGAGATTCAATCGGGAAGGGTTTTGAGTAACTCCCGCACTACAACTGCATTTAAATATATAAAATAATATTAAACATTACCAAACACAAAATGGCAGCTTTTCAAATTTATTGATAATCAGCCATTCCATGTATTAAGAAATTGTCACTAGCCAGTCTCCGGATCGTTTTATACGGCATAACCGATCACAGCAGAAATGCCTGTTATAACGGGTATTATCAGGACTGCTAATCATTCCGGGGCGTTATTATTTATAGGTGTGAACCTGACAGGAATGTTTTCCTGTCAGGCATAAGTGGCATCAGCTGGCGGTATAATTAAACTCATACCGTGCTGTGTCATAAATAGACCAGTCCATAAAACCCCGTACCATGGTACCCAGAGCATCCAGATGCCGCTGGATGGCCAGATCGATGTGCATACCGAAAGACGGCAGCTGGCATCTCAGTTCGTTAAACTGCGCAATCTCGCGATTGTGAATGGCAGCCGTCTCCGCGATGGCTTCTTCGAGCGTGATCTGCTGTTCGTGCCCGATTACCATGACCAGATTGTGTTCATCTCCGTGAGCCAGTTCCTTTGATAAAGAAAAGAGGTCATTTGCCCAGCAAACGGCTCTGCGGGCCAGATCCACCAGTTTCTGGAACTGTTCATTCTGTAATACAAATACAGGCAGATAAGTGCCGGCGGCTACTTCCAGCATGTCAGTACCCAGATTGGCGCCACTAAAGAATGGCCGCATCTGCATGTACTGAAAAACAGAAGGCTGTCTGCGTTGCTTTGCATTTTCAGCTTCCCATACGGCGGCTTCGAAAGTTGCCTTCAGACTGAGGGTAAACTGGCATTGCCACGAGGCTGTACTCAGCTGGCGCATTTTGTCCCAGAAATCGCTCAGGGCCGCCAGCACGGGGTTGGTCACCCGGTCAATAGAACGGTCATAACGCAGCACACTGACGAAATCTGTAATTACCTGCTGCAACCATGCCTGTTCGCGATAACTGGCTGTTTCCGGCTTTACATGGTCCAGCAGATCGTCCAGTACAAATAGCCATGTGTTAAGGTCATTGGCCGTACATAAGAAGGCCAGATCCGCATCCGGATAAGTACGGGCGGTCATCCAGGCAAACTTGTACCTGCTGAACCGCTCATAGGCTTCCTCTGATTGCAGCAGATTAAATTCGTGCAGCCAGGAGGATGTGTGTTGGTCAATCTCATTCACAAATGGACTGATCTTCGCCTCAAAAGGGCAATGGAGAGTTGGGACAGTAATTTGTCGCATAAAAATGGATTTTAAAAATGAGAGGAGAAAAAACTAATTCAGACAAAAATGTAATGCGATGATGCGACATCTCCGCAGGTAAACCGGCAGAGAATATGGAGAATAAGTGTTTATGCTGTTATCGGGGGATGAAAACAGGCAACAATGGAACAATAAGGACAATAAGGACGGTAACGACGATTATAACAGAGCAGGGCTGTTCAGGCATTGGGTGAGCGTAATGTTCAGCAGCTTGAAGTCAATGGGTTTGATCAGATATGCGGTGGCGCCTGCTTCCAGAGTGGCCACTTTGTCTTCTTCGAATACATCACCGGAAATGACGATCACCGGTACGCGCTGTAACAGGGCTGCGCTTCTTACATAAGTGAGGATCTCCTCTGCATCCATATCAGGCAGATGCCTGTCGGCAAGAATAATGTCAGGAATATAGTGTTGTAGCAATTCCAGGCTGTCTATACCTGTACCGGAGGACTTCACCTCGCATCCAAGGCGACTCAGGTATTTCGTCAGATAGATACGGCTCATGTCATCGTCTTCAATGATCAGGATTTTCACGCCCGCATACATAGACTCATCTGCACGGGTTTCCGGCAGTTCCGTCTGTATGGGCATTGCACAGGCCTGTAGCGGAAAACTAAAGCTGAATATGGTCCCTTTTCCGACTACGCTTTCCACGGATATAATACCCCCTAATAAGGTCGCAAGGTGTTGCGCAATGTGCAGGCCCAATCCTGTACCGCCGGAAAAACTATTCCATTCGGTAATAAAAGGATCAAAGATGGGGGCCATTTTATCACTGCTCATGCCGGCTCCCTGGTCTCTTACACTAATACGGCACTGGTCGTTTTCTACGTTGGCTGATAGCGTAACGGTGCTGTTATTCGCAGTAAATTTCACTGCATTGAACAGCAGATTATTGATGATCTGTGTCAGTTTGATCTTGTCGGTCACCAGATGGGAGGGAAGCTGTCGTTTGTTGTAGTCGAGTACAATACGTACGCCTTTTGTTTTGGCGATGTATTGTCCGGTACCGACAATATTTTCCAGCAGATCCCTGATGCCAAATGCTTCATTGTGTACTTCATGCAGTTTACCGGCTTCTATACGGGAGAGTTCCAGTACATTATTG
The DNA here is from genome assembly GCF_007896845.1 of Chitinophaga pinensis. Taxonomy (GTDB): domain Bacteria; phylum Bacteroidota; class Bacteroidia; order Chitinophagales; family Chitinophagaceae; genus Chitinophaga; species Chitinophaga pinensis_C. The sequence goes on from NZ_VOHS01000014.1 coordinate 21,983, forward strand.
ATGACATCTAATGCCTGATGACTGGCGGCACAGAGGTGTTCTGCGTGTTTGATATAGGCGGTATCATTATTCCGTTCTGCATCCATCAGCAGCAGCTGACTGATAGAGTGAATGGCATTGAGTGGTACGCGGATCTCGTGATTGGTTTCGCGCAGGAAAATACTTTTATAATGATTGGCTTTTTCGAGTTCGCTGGTCCTGTTGTGTACCTGTTGTTCAAGGTTTTCCGCATGTTCCTGCTGACCTTTCAGTAATACATCATTATGTTTGACGTAGAACATGATGATGAGTATATTCAACGAAACGATCACCATGATAGCAGAGTAGTGGATCACTACTGTAGTGACAGCATTAAATTCATAGGGAGGAATGATGCCGGCAAAGCGGTTCACTTCCAGTAATACCAGCGTAATGAGCGCCACAACGATACAGGTGGTGCGGAACAATTTATCTTTTACGATGAGTAATGAGGTGCCAATGAGGAATATAGCCAGTAGACTGGGTTCTACAACGCTTGCAAGTATACAGCCGAAGTAAAGCGTGGCCGCATTATGTATCATTTGCAGATAGAAGGCAGAGATATCATATTTCCGTTGTTTGTTGAGATATATGACATAAAAGCATGCACTTCCTTCTACTAATGTACCGAGAAAGAGGCTGAGTTTACCTGAGATGATATAGAATAATGTCCCAAAGAAAAACGCCATAACACCTGTGACACAGGCGAGTATATTTACTTTGATGATTCGGCTCCTTTCATTCAGTTCAATATTGTCTGCACCGGTCAGGGTAATTGCTCTAAATATCCCCATTGTTATCATTCGCGTTGGGTTTAAAGGAATTGCTTCCGGGGGTTTGTTAGTGTTGTTATAGGTCGAGATATAGAAAGTTGTCCTGATTAGTTATGCCTGCTGATTCAGCCACAATATAGACATTTACTCCCAAAAAAAGACAAAGGAGAAGCCCTCCCGCCGATATTGGAAAATATCAACAGGAGGGCTTCTCCTTCAACAAATTATCTTTTCTCTATACGTTATTTAAAATCAGCATCTGTCAGACCACTGTTCACTTTAATATCGTCTACTTTAAAATCAACCTGTTGTCCGCTGATAGTATTCTTCAGCAGGAATGGGAATTTCACACCACCTATTTCTTTGTAATCACTGGTTTCAATAGCGCCGGTAACCTGATCGCCATTGTAACTGATCTTCTTTGAAAGCAATCCGGTAGCTACATCATAATACAGCTCTGTACGGGTTGTCTCATCTTCTTTCACCGTAACGAGGTAGTTGTCTTTGCCATTATCGTCTGTAATGATTTCCGGCGACAGCTGAATATCAACGCCTCCCTTCAGGTAGTCCAGTTCAGGGATCAGCACCATGTTTGCTTTTACGCGTTCCTTGGCAGCAGCATCCAGTGGAACAGGAGTACCCATCTGTATAGCGGTGATGCTATCACCGTTGATGATCAGTTTACTGGCGTGTACATTCATCATCGGGATGAATACATCCAGCAGGTATTTATCAGGCGATTTGATTTTCTTGGTCATCTTGATATCAGTACCCTGTACGGATCCGGTAGCGGAGATGGTCTGGTCCTTAATAGCCTGTATTTTGTCGGTACCGCCGATTGCCTGTAAGTATTTTTTCAGTACTTCGTTGGCAGTCAGGCCGGCTGGCGCTTTCTTGCTGGAACCGCTCCATACGTTATTGGAAGGATCGATATCCGGGAATGCCTTATCCGGATCGATCACTACTTTGGTCAGTTTGTTATCTGAATCATATTTGAATGTCCATGTACCACCACGCTGGAATACTTCTGCCGGCAGTTTCACGGTGTCAGTTTTACCTTTGCTGTCAGTGATCGCCAGTATAACCGGTAAAGCCATCTGCTCCAGGTTTTCTACGGTGATCAGTGCACCTTTGGAAGGATCGTTACTTACATATTTCACGTCTTTCACTGCCTGATCCAGTTTCCATGAATTCAGGTACCAACCTCTCCAGAACCAGCTCAGGTCTTCACCCGCTACGTTTTCCATGGTACGGAAGAAATCCCATGGTGTAGGATGTTTGAATGCCCAACGATCGATATAAGTGCGGAATGCATATTCAAAACGCTCTTTACCGAGGATATAATCACGCAGGATACCCAGACCCATAGCAGGTTTGTAGTAAGCGGCAATACCGAGGTAACTGCTCTGGATCACGTCTGGTGTACTCATGATCGGATCACCGCTCATTGCACGACCCATAGACTGGCCCTGTTGTTTCTGATAGTATTCGCCGTTATTGAATGCTTTGCTGGAACCATCGTTGATGAAAGTGTTGAAACCTTCATCCATCCATGCATATTTTCTTTCGTTGGAGCCAACGATCATCGGGAACCAGTTGTGACCGAATTCGTGATCGGTTACACCCCATAATCCACCGCCGGTGCTTCTGTAAGAACAGAATACAATACCCGGATATTCCATACCGCCTACGATACCAGCTACGTTAGTTGCTACTGGATAGGTGTATTCAAACCATTGTTTGGAATAGAACTCGATAGAGCCTTTTACGTATTCAGTAGAACGCTGCCAGCCATTGGCAGACTGGATACTTTCTACAGGGTATACGGACTGCGCCAGACATTTCTTACCACTTGGCAGATTGATGCGGGCAGCATCCCAGATAAACGCGGTAGAAGCCGCCCATGATACGTCACGTGCGTTTTTGCACTGGAAATGCCATGACTGCATACCTGTACCCGGTTTTGCAGCAGCTACTTCTGCGCTGTCTTTGATCATCACGGTCTGGTCGCTGTTACGCGCTTTGGCCAGCTGTGCCTGTTGTTTTGCAGTCAGTACCTGTGCCTCGTTGATAAGTGCACCGGAACCAGCTACCACCATACCGGCAGGAGCCGTTACAGTATAATCGAAGTCGCCGTATTCCAGATAGAACTCTGCTGCACCCTGATAAGGGATCGAGTTCCAGCCCAGTACGTCGTCATATACTTCCATACGCGGGTACCACTGTGCGATTTCATATACCCAGCCATATTTTGTTTTCAGACGGCCGGTACGGTCTGTACCGTACTGTGGTACTTCGTAAGAATAGTCTACATATATCTTCGCTATGCCACCTTCCGCTTTCAGGCCTTCCGGCAGGATCACCTGCATACGCGTGTCGGTAACAGTGTATTTTACCTCAGTTTTCTTTCCGCCGATGGCAACGCTTACAGACTTGATCTTGTATCCTTCTGTAAAACTACGGTTGGCAAAACGGCCACCGGTTACAACGCTGGTGGCAGCTCCTCTGGAATCCTCCCTGTAAATATTCTGGTCCATCTGCAGCCATACGAAGGATAATTTGTCAGGGCTGCTGTTTTTGTAAGTGATAGCAACGGAACCATCTATACGATGGCTGGCAGTGTCTAATACGACATTGATCGTATAGTCAGCCCGGTTCTGCCAGTATTTATGGCCAGGTGCGCCGGATGCACTGCGATACTCGTTACCGTTGGCAGGGTAAAACAGGGGCCCGAAAACTTCATGCTGATCGTACTTCGAAGTAGCGGTCTGTCCTACAGCGACGTTCCCGAGGGAAGCCAGCAGGACGCCTGAACAAAGCAGGATTTTGTTGATTGTCATTAGCGTTTCAATTTGGAAAATAGCCATAAATATAGCAAAAGCCCTGCAAGGACAAAGCGGAAAAAAGGATAAAGGGTTTCATTTTGGTCAGGACGCCGGCACACATTTAAAAATTATTATATCTTTACGGGTAGAACGACACTTTAACCTATGAAATACTTACGGACAGGCATGGGCCTGTTTTTCCTGCTATTTGCCAGTCAATCCTATGCACAGACCCCCTCACAGGTCCCTTCTGTACAGCTTAGCGCCACATTTCCTGAACCGGGAGAAGGTTTTGATAAAATACTGCTATTACCGGGTGGTAACACCTGTTACCTGCATTTCGACAAAAAACAGGGCATCGTAGCCAGCTTGTATGATGCAAAGCGCGCCCCGCTGGCAACAGAAGCCGTAAAAGGACAGCTCTGGGATGCTTCCGGCCTCAATGACACAGAAATTGACGGTATTTTTGCTATCAATGATCAGGTGGTGATCTTCCTGCAACAGCTGGTAAAGTATAAACCGAATCTGTACCGTCTTATTCTGGACGGCAGCACGGGTAAACTGGTGAAAGAAGATAAACTGGGAGAACTGCCGACCGTATTGCACAGAGATGTAGCTGTACAGGATAACTTCGCTTCTCATGACTTCCATGTATCTCTGGATGCCGGTACCGGGTATTATGCGGTGGCGGCTTTCGCAGGTGGTGAATTACAACGGAAAGAATCTCCTGCCGAAAGAGTACAGATCTCTCATTACGGTCCTGATCACCAACTGATCAGACAGCGCTATTTCACCGTTGCTGAAAATGATTATCCATACCTCGCTTACCTTGATATGCTCGTAAGTGGTGGTGATAAAATATATCTCGCTACTGCTGCACTGAACAACAGCCGCAAAAGCAGCAAAGATACCAGTGCATTGGTGGCCCTGTCTGTATGGGGTAAAGGTGAGAATAACTTCAACCATACCCTGTTGCCTTATACGACCAACTTCACCGACCTGCATGCAAGTCTGCAATACGTATCAGGCACCAACACCTTACAGGCCCTGATCACGACTGCCAATAACCAGACGGCAAAAGCACCGGTGCCCGCTGCCTATATCAACTATCTGGATGCGGGCACACTGGCACTGAATAGCTATACCGCCTTACACAGTGACAAGATCACCGCATTTGCACAGGAGAAAATGAAGTATACCAGTCCTTACAATGGACAACCACAGGCATTGATCGCACATGCGGACGGCAGTAGTACTATCCTGATGGAATCTATGTCTATCTTCGCTTCTACAGGTAGCAATTCATGGAATAAGATGCATACGAACCTGAATGATATCGGGGTGACCGAACTGGACGCACGTGGCCGTGAACAATCAGGTTACGGACTGGTTAAAATGCAGGTCGCAAACGGTACTTATGAACCGCTCTATTTCCAGCGCAGAAAGAAAGGACAGTGGATCTTCCGTAACCGTATTCAGGTGCTCAATACAACGCCTTACCTGTCATATGACTACCTCCCGACAGCCAAAGCGACTTATATCATCTTCAACGATTATCTGGCTTATCTGGATCAGGGTGGTACGTTTACTGACAAGAAGCCCATGCGTTATCTTACAGAAGCAAATACTGTCTGCTACAGATGTACACCAACAGGACAGGAAAGACTTTTCCTGTTTGGCACACCTGAGACATTCAAAGGATATTATTGTATGCTGGGTGCTTCAGACTTTGATGAAAAGAAAGGCACTTATGCAACGCTGATGATCACCCGCAAAGGAGAGGAGAAGAAGGCTTGTGTGGCATGGGTGAAATTATAAGTACTTAATTTTTTAATTCTCTACCGGATTTGTAGGTTATTTTCGTATTTTCAGTTAATAACCTACAAATCTTATGGCACGTATTAACCCGCTTTCCCCCGAAGAAACCCCTGTTCCCCTGCAGGCAGCCTACTCGCTGCACACTACTACCTGGAACGCATGTATTACAAATATGAAAGCCACGCTGGGGCATTCCCAGACCGCTTTTGAAGTATATATGGAGTGGTATCGCTTATATGACCGCATTAAGCGTTTCCTCGGTCTCCGTCCGGCTTATCTGTTTGCCTACACCGTGTCTGTTGGCAGTAACTGTCCGCTTTGTACCACTTTCTTTCGTAAAATAATTATCGATCATGGTGAAGATCCTGCTCATATCGTTTTCAGCGAAAAAGAGCAGTTGCTCATGGATTTTGGCAGCGCGATTGCCCAACATCAGGGCAGGGTGAATGAGGCGTTATTTGCCGCTATCAGTGCTGTATATAACACGGAGGAGCTGGTTGAACTGATTGCTTTCGCCGGACAAATGATTGCTACCAATATCTTCAATAATGTGATCGAAACTGATATCGACGAGTACCTGTTTAATTATCTGCCCCTTACCCAAAAATAATCATACCATCATGACACAGGATCTGAAAAATAAGACCGCTTTTATTACGGGCGCCGCCCACGGACAAGGACGCGCTGCCGCACTTGCACTGGCAAAAGAAGGCGTGCATATTGCTGCTTTTGATATTGCCCGCCAGATGGCGTATCCCGGATATACGCTGGGTTCAACGTCTGAACTGGATTCCCTGAAAACAGCCTGCGAAGAACTGGGCGTACAATGCCTGACATTTACGGGTGATGTACGGGATAATGCCGCGGTAGAAGAGGCGGTAACAGCTACGGCAGCAGCTTTGGGCCGGATAGATATCCTGTTTAACAATGCAGGGATCTGTGCATATGGCGTAACACATGAAATGCCGGAAGAAGAATGGGATGCCATGATTGATATCAACCTGAAAGGTGCATGGATCGCCGGCAGACACGTCATTCCGGTCATGATAGCACAAGGCGGTGGTGTTATTATCAATAATTCCTCTATCGCCGGATTAAGAGGGATGAACCGGCTGAGTCACTATGCCGCCTCTAAATGGGGCCTTACAGGATTGACGAAATCATGGGCAATAGAGCTGGCGCCCCATAATATCCGTTCTGTAGCTATACATCCTACGGGTGTGAATACGCCCATGAACGACGGACTGGCAGCATTGGAAGGTGCTACTCCACAGGAAATAGCCGAACGTTCTGCCGGAAACCTGATCAATGTACCATGGGTAGAAGCAGAAGACGTAGCGCATATGGTGGTGTTCCTTGCTTCGGATAAAGCCCGCTATGTGACCGGCGCCTCCTTTGTACTGGATGCCGGACTACTGACCCGATAAGCCCTTCATATCCATTTTCCTCACCACAAATCGTGTGTATGACCCCATCTACCGGCCATCACTTTTTCCGGCATTACCGGGATATTATTTTCTTATTATCCGGCATTATTGCGGGTACACTGGCAGGTTGGCTTTTGCAGGATCAGGTACTGGTGTTAAAACCCATAGGAGATATCTTCCTGAACCTGTTATTTACAGCCGTCGTGCCGATGGTTTTCTTTGCCATATCCTCCGCAGTAGCCACCCTCGATAGCACCGGTGTAACTGCGAGACTGGTATCTGCCACGATCACGGTCTTTATTATCACTGTATTGTTAGCGGCCATGATCGCCGTTATCGGTGTCCATTTATTTCCCGTTACCCAGCACCTTGAAAGCATTGCGACAACCCTTGAAAAGACGGAGCCTTTAGGCGAACAACTGGTAAAACTGGTATCTGTAGGAGAGTTCTTTGAATTGCTGTCCAGAAAGAACATGCTGGCGCTGATCATATTCTCCCTGCTGACCGGTATTGCCGCCAGAAAAGCCGCCCTCAGCGGAGAATCGTTCCGGCGTTTACTACATTCCGGCAACGAAGTAATGAAGCAGTTACTGGGATTGATCATGTTACTATCTCCCGTGGGATTAGGCGTTTATTTCGCCTGTCAGGTAGCCGTGACAGGCCCTCAGCTATTTGGTGACTACGCACAATCACTTGCTACCGGGCATATTATCTCTATTTTCTACTACCTGATCGTCTTTACGGCTTATGCGTTATTATCCGGGGGATGGTCAGCCGTACAAAGATACTGGCGGAACAATCTGCTGCCATCTGCTACCGCATTGGGTACCTGTAGCAGTGTTGCTACTATCCCTGCCAATCTGAAAGCAGCAAAAGATATGGGACTACCTGCCCCGGTAGCAGATATGGTCATCCCGCTGGGAGCTTCCCTGCATAAGGAAGGATCTGCTATCGCTGCTGTGATCAAGGTAGCCGTTGCATTGGCCCTTGCAGGCCGTTCTATGGAAGGAATTGACACCATTCTGCTGGCGGTGCTGATCGCAGTATTGGTAAGTATTATTGAAGGAGGCATTCCGAATGGTGGCTATGTCGGACAACTACTGATCGTGTCTGCTTATCAGTTGCCCGCCACCGTGTTACCTGCTATTATGATTATCGGCACCTTACTGGATCCTGTAGCGACGTTGTTGAATGCTACGGGGGATACAGCAGCAGGGTTGATGATTAACAGACTGGTAACGGGGAATCCGGCAAAGCTGGAGCGGTTTAACAGGAATTAAGAATTGGAGCGTAAATGCGCTAAAAGAGGGAAATGACAATCAACAACAACGTCACCAACGCTGGCATCGCCTGTACGAAAAATATACGCTTACCCGCTGTCAGTGCGCCATAAATACCTGCTACAGCAATGCAGCTCAGAAAGAAAGTCGCCACATGCATGGACCATGCTTCGTCCTGAATAAAGAGGGACCAGATCAATCCTGCTGCGAGAAAGCCGTTATATAATCCCTGATTACCAGCGAGTGTTTTGGTGGGTTCAAAGAGATGGGCCGGCAGTTGTTTGAATACTTTAGGCGCCTTTGTGGTCCAGGCGAACATTTCCAGCCATAGAATGTATAGGTGCTCCAGGGCACAAAAGCCGATGAGAAATTTAATTAAGATCAACATAAGTAGTATTTTTACTGTAGGTTTTCGATGGACTAAGATATATAATTCCACGTGCATGCTGGCCTGTGTTAGAAAAAGTATCGTAATGATACTACTATGCTGTTACTGTACATTGGGGCTGATCGCCCAGAACCTGGTGCCAAACGCTTCCTTCGAAGATGTAAATATCTGTACGGAATATACAGCCCCCTGTGCTCCATCCGCCTGGCTTTCGGTTGCGCCGGAGGTTGCGAGGATGAAATACCTATGTAATGGCGCGGCCTTGCAGGGCCAGCACTATGTCAATCTCCTGCAGGAAGGCAAGGAAAATCCCGATTTAAGAATATATATACAGACCCGGCTGCTTTGTCCGCTGGAAAAAGGTCGTACCTACCGGATCCGTATCTACATGAATACGGATAACTACCCCCTTCGGGCGGGTATCCGCTTTGATACAGCATTTGTATTCACCCAGAGCGGGAGTTGTCTGACAGCGCCCGCCAGTCTGGAACTCAGTGAAAATGATGTGCAAAAGAAACTATTCCGCCTGAATCATCCGTGGTATATGTTGGAGAAGACCTATGTAGCTACACAGACCGCTACGCATATGCTGATCGGTAACTTCAGGGCGCCCCAGCGTAAGGAAGGCGCCGGTGGCGGCTATAGCAATGCGCAACTGCTGATCGATAGTATCAGTGTGACACCGGAGGGTGGACCACCCGTTTGTCCGGATGCGGATAGTACCATCGCCCTGCTATATACGGAACATCACCGGCATACGATCCCTGAAAAATTTATTGCTTCCGGTGAGCTGATCCACCGGCTGGACGGGGCTTCCGGATGTGATACGATCATCCTGAAAGACGACCTTTTTACGGTGGATAAAAATAGCCTGAATGATCGTTATAAACAGCAGATAGACGAGGCCCTGAATCGTTACCGGGGCAATCGTGCCCGCATTCAGCTGATAGGGTATGCATGGCAGACTGCTTCTCCTGAATATAACAGGATTATATCGGCGGATAAAGCCAAAGCTGTGGCCAATTATCTCGTGTATAATGAGGGATATAGTTTCGATGATTTCGATGTACAGGGTGCAGGTAAAACAAATCCACGGTATGATACCGCAGGTCATACTGCCGGAGAAAATAACCGGGTGGAAATGATCATTTGTCGCCCGCCACTGGCCAAAGATACCCTACGACCCCGACCTGCAGTGCATCAGCCGGACACGCTTGTCATTCCGGATATTCTCTTTAAATTCAACAGCAGCGAACTCAATAAGAATCTGTATAGCTCACTTGATAGCCTGATCAAAAGAATACCCCGTGATGGCAGCATACAGTTACAGGTAAACGGCCATACAGACAATGCCGGTACTTCGGCCTACAATAATTCACTTTCCATGAAAAGGGCCAATGCGGTTGCCGGTTATATGCAGGAACATGGTCTTGGCAATGATATCCGGCTAATTACTGGTGTGGGTGAAAGTCAGCCGGTGGCCGATAATCAATCTGCCGAGGGAAGAAGGAGAAACCGCAGGGTAGAGATTATCATATTCTACAGCCCGGATTAATGTGCTGCGCAATTAAGAATTATGCGTTAAGAATTTCGGGTAATTGTGTTTTTATCAGCCGGTATTTTTATCAGGAATTAATTTGTGAAGTGAAAACCTTGCAAAAGAATGTTTGTTTTTATATTTTGTCTATTCAGGAAGTAACTTGTATTTGTTTAACCAGGGAAAACTCGAAATCTGATAACAGGAAATTGCTTATGTCGATGACACACTTGAAAGTCGTATAACACTCCGGGGATCACTTTATTGAACAATCAAACCAAAATCATGGCGTACTGAAGTATAGCCGGGAAGTTTCATGCTTTTTCACATCACTTACTCTAAACTTAACAGCTTATGAAAATTTCTACAGGGCTGGCGCTGATCATGCTATTGGCTGTCTGCTCTACTACCTTTGCCCAGAAAGGCAAAACCCTCCGTGGACAGGTTGTTGCCGGTGACACACAACAACCACTGGAGCGTGTGGTCATCGTAGAGAAAGGCTCCCAGAATCACGTATTTACAGGTGCCACTGGTGATTACTCCATTACCCTCACCAGTGATAATGCAACACTCATTTTCTCCTATGTAGGTTATACTACACAACAGTTATCCGTGGGTACAGGTGATTTACTCAATGTGACCATGCAATCTTCGCAGAAAGACCTGAATGAAGTGGTGGTCACCGCCTTTGGCGTTAAAAAGGAAAAACGTGCCCTTGGGTACACCATCCAGCAGGTAGACAACAAAGACCTTAACGTCAACCACCAACCCAACGTTGTCAATGCCCTGCAGGGTAAAGTAGCAGGTGTGCAGATCTCCAGCTCAGGTGGCGGTCCGGGTCAGGGCTCACGTATTATTATCAGAGGTATTAACTCCATTTCGGGTGACAGGAATAACCAACCCCTGTTTATCGTCGATGGGGTGGAAATTGACAATAATACTTACACCACAGGTGGTGCTGAAACCCGTGGTATGAGCAACCGTGCTGCTGATATTAACCCCGACGATATTGAAAGCGTATCTGTACTCAGAGGTGGTGCTGCAACGGCTTTGTATGGCATCCGTGCAGCCAACGGTGCGATTGTTATCACCACGAAATCAGGCAAGGCAGGTAAGTTACAGGTGACTTACAGCGGTATGTATGGTTTTGATAAGGTAAATAAAACACCGGATGTACAATCAAAATATTCGCAGGGATATCTCGGCGAATATGACCCGGCCAGTTTCTGGCCCACCTTCGGGCCTACGGTAGAGGAAGCAAAGAAGCTGGATGATACGCATCCTGATCAGCTTTATAATAACTATAAACAGGCATTTGAAACAGGCACCCAGACTCGTCATACGGTGAATGTCAGCGGTGGTACTGAGAAAGCACAGTTGCTTGGTTCCATGTCTTATCTGGATCAGGATGGCGTGATTCCTTTCAGCACCTTTACCAGTTACAATGCAAGGATCAATGGTCAGTTTAAGATCAGCGAAAAGTTCAGTGCAGGTGTATCGCTGAACTATATTAATTCCGGTGGTGACAGGGTCAATGCTGACCGTTATGGGGAGCAGATTATCTACTGGTCTCCGCGTTGGGATATGAAAAATTATGTGAAGCCGGATGGTACGCAACAGACTTACAGCAGTGGTACGAACAACCCGATCTATACACTGTCAACCAACAAGTTCAGAGATAATGTGAACCGCACCATTGCCAGTACTTTCATTACCTATAAACCCACTTCATGGCTGAATTTCTCCTATCGTATCGGTAATGATTTCTATACGGATGGCAGGGTACATCAGGCACCCGGTCCGCTGGGACTCGTAGGAGAAGCTCCTAATCTGGATGACAACGAATATGGGTTTATGTATGAATATAATCTCCGCAGCCGTACCCTGACTTCTACCGTCATGGCAAATGTCACACATACATTTAAAGAGAAGTATTCTATTGATCTGAAGGTTGGTCATGACCTGCGTGATCAACGTGTGAGAAGGAACAGTGTAATGGGAGATACCCTTGTTGTACCAGATCTGTTCCTGCTGAATAACGCGAAGCGTGTAACCGCGGAATCCTATATTTCTGATTACAGGAACTATGGTTATTTCGCAGATCTGACGCTCGGACTGAATAACTATCTGTTTCTCGAACTGACCGGCAGAAACGACCTGACTTCTACTTTATCTGTCAATAACCGTAGTTATTTCTATCCTTCGGTCAGTCTGAGTTACATCTTCAGTGATCAGTTCAGATTGCCCAACTGGTGGACGTATGGTAAGTTCAAAGCTTCGTGGGCGAAGATCGGTAAAGATGGAGATCCTTATTCCATCACCAATGGATTCAAGGCCGGTACTACTATCGGATCCAGTGTACCTTTCTATCAGAACAGAACTTTAGGGAATCCTAATCTGCGTCCTGAGTTTACACAAACAACAGAGCTCGGTACAGAACTGCGATTCCTTGAAAGCAGGATAGGTCTGGAAGCGGTAGTCTATCAGCAGCAAAGTAAAGACCTGCTGGTACCGGTTGATGTCTCTACCACGACAGGTTTTGATAAGGCATATGTGAATGCCGGTGAGATCAGCAATAAAGGACTGGAGGTGACCCTGTCTGTCGTGCCGGTGCGTACAAAAGATTTCAGCTGGGATTTCCGGGTGAACTTCTCCACCAACAGTAATAAAGTGAAGAAGCTGAACGAAGAGCTGCAACTGAGTGAGATCGTATTGTCTTCCCAATACGGTTATCTGAGTTCTACTGTGAGCACTAAACTGGTGCCCGGTCAGTCGTATGGCGCTTTGTATGGCAGAACTTACAAACGCTATTATGGGAATGAAGTGGATGATAAAAAGACGCTGCGTACGGATCTGCCTTTGCTGATCGGCGCTAATGGTTTTCCGGTGCTGGATGATGCTTCTAATCAGCGTTATCTGGGTAGTACACTGCCGAAGTGGATTGGTAGTACCACGCAGACGTTCCGGTATAAACAGCTGTCATTGTCTGTATTGCTGGATGTGCGTCATGGTAATTACAAGTATAATCAGCTGTCTAATTTCCTTGCGGCATTCGGAGAATCAAAAGAGACGGAGAACCGCGATCAGACAATGGTGTTCAATGGTGTGCTGGCAGACGGTACGGCTAATACCAAAGCGGTGTATCTGGGACAGGCGAAAGGTCCGGATGGTGTAGACTATGGTGCTGGTTTTTACCGGAACTATTATCGTGGTGCGAGTGAAAACTTCATCGAAGACGCTTCATGGGTAAGGTTACGTTCCCTGTCATTGTCTTACACATTACCTACACAATGGCTGATACCTACGAAGACGATCAGTGGAGCGACGGTGTCCTTCACCGGTAATAATCTCTGGCTGCATACGAAGTATAGCGGTTTTGATCCGGAGACGAGTTCTTCACCTTCGGGAAGTAATGCGTCCGATTCATTTTCCGGGTTTACATATCCGGCTACGCGCAGCTTCCTGTTCAGCCTTAATCTTCAATTTTAAATCTGTCTTTCATGAAACGTACATTGCTTAAAATATATACACTGGCACTGGCTGCAGGTCTTTTCTGTGTGCTGCCTGCCTGTAAAAAAGGTTATCTGGATATTAATCAGACCGATCCTAATCTGACACAGAGGCCGCCGATTAATGGTCTGCTGGTAGCGACGACTTATCAGTCTGCGATTAATGTATACTCCACCGGTTATATCACTTCCTATTATGTGCAGCAGCTGGCTTCTCCGAATACCGGCAGTGGCTCGGATATCTATGATGATGTAGACAGGAGTTCCAACTGGCGGGCTATTTATCTGAATGTAACCGATATCCGTCAGATGAAGCAACTGGCACTGGCGCAGAGGGCTTATGAACATTTGGGCGTGGCTGATATTCTGGAGGCCTTGAATATGAGTATGGTGATTGATCTGTATGGAGATGCGCCTTATAAAGAAGCATGGTCAGAAGGCGAGAATCTGCGGCCTGAATATGACAGCGCAAAGGTTATTTATGATAGTTGTCTGTCGCTGATTGATCAGGGAATAGCAGCTTTTAATCTTCCTGACCCTTTGGTGGCACTGGATCCGGTGAATGACCTTGTACATGGAGGGAACAAGGCTGCGTGGGTTAAAACGGCGTATGCGCTGAAAGCCAGATTATTGAACAGGAAGAGTAAACTGCCGGATTATGATCCTGCGGCTGTACTGGCAGCGTTGGACCTTGCTTATGAGTCAAATGCGGATGATGCCCAGATCACCCGTTTTGAAAGTCTGAGTCCGTGGAACAGTGTGGCAAAAAACAATGCCAGCGGTACGCTGGATGGCTGGTTGAGTGCCACTTTCATCAATGCGCTGAATGGTACGACCTATGGTGTGGCGGATCCCCGTTTACCATTGATCACTGACCTTACCCGTTTTGGCGATTACAGAGGGACGGTGAATGGTGTCGGACGTACGGGATCCGGGACTGATAACTCACAATGCGCATTATCAGTAAATGGGTTCTATTCCCGGGGCGGAGCACCGCTTTTGATGCTCACCTATGCAGAGATGAAGTTTATCGAATCTGAGGCTTCTTTTGTGGCAAATAAGGCAAGATCTTATCAGGCATACCTCGATGGTATCGGAACGCATATGGACAAGTTAGGGGTGGCGCCTGCGGCGAAACAGGCTTACGTGGGTAATCCGGTGGTGGCTGTAGGACAGGCCGCATTTACAAAAGATCTGCTTTTCAAGGAGAAATATGTGGCCACTTTCCTGCAACCGGAAACATGGACGGACGCCCGCCGTTACGATTACAGGTATAAGAACTTCCAGTTACCACAGGGCGCTCTGTTAAATACCTTCATCCGCCGGGTGGGATATCCTACCTCTGAAACAAGCCGTAATCCGGAAAATGTTCCGCCGGTAGGTTCATTGGCTGATCACTTATGGTGGGATAAATAAATATGAAATTACTTAGAGGATAATTAGATAAGGCTTAAACTATACTTAACCTACCTTAATGCTACGTTTTGAACGCAGCATTAAGGTAGGTTAAGTATAGTCAGACTAATGCCAGACAAAGGACAGGCTTATCAACGGTAACAAGAACCGATGAAGTCTATTTGCAAGGTTGTGATAAACAATTATTTACGCTGAAAGTGTGTTGCCGGTGACCTTCATCTGACTAAGCGGGAAGCTGGCAAAAAAGGTGGTGCCTTCACCGGGCGTACTTTCGAACCATAGTTCGCCATCCTGCAGGGCGAGTAGTTCTTTACAAAGTACTAATCCGAGGCCAATCCCTTTTTCGTTGTTGGTACCGAAGGTCGATTGTGTTTTCAGGGAGAATATTTCGTCGTGATGATTGGGATCTATACCGATACCATTATCGGAGATCATCAGGTGACAGCGTTCTTCATTGACACGCAGGTCAATGGCTATTTGTCCGCCGGAAGGGGTGAATTTAATCGCATTATTCACCAGATTTCTGATGATCAGTTCCAGCATGTTATGATCCGCGGTAATATAAACATCCGGGTCTACGCGGGAAGTGATGTTGACAGACTTCTTGTCAGCCAGCAGGCGTTGAATCGTCAGTACTCTTTCTACTGCGTTATGGACATTTTCAGAAGATAACCTGACACCTTTTCCGTCCATCTGCAATTTAGACCATGTTAAGAGGTTGGTCAGCAGACTGGAAGTATTTTTTGTCAGGGTCAATAGTTCATCCCCCAGCATCTTCTTTTCTTCTTCTTCCAGATCGTATTCTGCGATCAGGTGGAGGGTGGTAATGATAGAGTTCAGCGGACTTTGCAGGTCATGCGCGATGATGGAGAATAACTTGTCCTTTTTCTGGTTGAGTTGCTCCAGTTTAATATTCTGACTATCAATTTTATCGGCGCGTTCTTCAGCATTGCGCTTTTCTCTTTCGTAATTATTTCTTAAATAATTGGTAATGAGATAGATGCAGGTTAGTGTGATCAGGTAACTGGACAGAATATCCACGTATCTGTATTCCGCACTGCCATAGCTGTCGGTGATCCATGCAGGATTGAGGTATTCTTTTGTAAGGAGAATAACGGGCAGCAGCAGGTGCAGGCAGGCCCACATCCAGTGGCGGCTGCGTGGACTGAAAGCTATTAACAGATTGAATGTCAGGAAAAACAGCAGCAGGGCAGGGCCATGGCTACCGGAATTCAGATAAAAGGTGGCTGTCAGCGTAATATAGCTGACAATCGCGTAGGCCAGCATGCTGACATGATAGACCTTTTTATAGCGGGAGAGGTAAAAGAAAAAGACCTGTAGTACCAGCAGGGTAGCCACGATCACCCATACGAACGTCAGACCGAGCCACATGTTGAACGGCAATAATACCGTCAGCAGGGCCATGGTCACCACACTGATAGAGTTGAAGGCACGGTTCTCCAGCGAGAACGACGCAGGGTCTCCTACCAGTTCTTCCCAAATGTTGGCTAGTTTACGTGCAAATTTGTGCAAATGCTGGTTTTTATTAGTATATGCTGATAATCGATAAGTTATGCAAAGGTCTACGTTTAAATGCGAATATTTATAACACATACATGTTATAACGGATATAGGTGGACAAAATGTGGAATGACTTTCGCACGTTATATAAAAAATCAGTTTTTATGAGAAGTGTTCAAAGTAAAGTGGTAACAGTGTTAGTGCTGATCGGAGGATTGTTTATCAGTAATTTACAGGCACAGGACAAGAAGAATGACAAACAGCTGGCGGTAGAAAAAATGGTGAGCGCACGGAATTATGTATTCAAAGTACAGACGGTGCAGCCGACGAATCCTTCACCAAACAGACAGATAACGTCTGATTATGATGTGAAGATCACCCCTGATAGTGTGATCAGCTATTTACCATACTTCGGTCGCGCCTATACGGCGCCGATGGATCCGACGAAAGGCGGGATACAATTTACGTCTACCAGATTTGATTACAAGGAAGCCACCAGAAAAAAAGGTGGATGGGATATTACGATCAAACCACAGGACACGCAGGATGCGCGGCTGTTATCGTTCACAATATCTGATAATGGATTTGCTTCATTACAGGTAATCAGCAATAACAGACAGCCTATTTCTTTCACCGGTTATATCACTGAAAGGAAAAGTAAAAGATAACTAAAGAATACGTTAAAGTTATCTTAACGCTGATAGATTCTGGCACATAGGAACAGTTCTTGTTTTATATCTATCGAACCAAAAATTAGAACTATGTCAAAGAATAACAGAGAAGGCGTTAAGCATGAAATCCAGGAACTCGCAATGGGTAATTACAGGAGCTATCCTGAAGATTACGGTGTAAATGTGCAGGATGCAACTGCTAATGTACAATCTTTGGCCAGGGGCTATTGGGATAGTCGTGAGATCAGGGAAGTGCACCGTGACGAGAAGCTGGGAATCAATTTAAATGATTATCAGCAGTGGACGCAGGAAGCATTTGCTGTGTTTATTAAAAACAATGAATACTCTTTAAGTTAACGAATAGCACCTTCGAAAGGATATGCGTTTTGTCAGCTGCGGCAGATATTGTTTGAGACAGTATCTGCCGCAGTTTTTTTGTGCTATTTTTTATTATCTTTAGATAAACCCATTTCCCGTTCGTTATGAAGACAGACACTGCCAGTCGTACGGCCCAGTATATGGCGTTATTCCGGGCGTTGGAGACTAACCGCCCGTCCGGAAAAAGACTGTTTACCGATCCTTATGCTTTTTCTTTTCTGACTGCCCGCTTTAAATTTATCACCCAATTATCTGTAGTACCATTTATCCGTAATCTGATCTATCGCATCATCCGTAAAAGAATTCCCGGCGCTTTGTCATCTGGTGTGGCACGCACGCGCTACATTGATGAATTACTGCAACAGGCAGTCCGGGGCGGCGCTAAACAGGTCGTCATTCTGGGCGCCGGTTATGATACCCGCGCCTTACGTCTGGGCTTTCTGCGTGCCCTACCGGTGATTGAGATCGATCATCCTGCTACTGCGAAGGCTAAAAGGGAGCGGATCACGAGCAGTCTCGGACACCTGCCGGAACATGTCCGTTATCTGGAAATTGATTTTAATGAGCAACGGCTGGAACAACTGGCAGCCACACACCACATTGATCTTTCACTGCCGACTGTTTTTATATGGGAAGGAGTGAGTAATTACCTGTCACACGAAGCCGTAGCATCCACCTTTGCATTTATGGGAACATTTGCTGTCGGCAGTTATGTTATTTTCACTTATGTTGATGAAAAAGTGCTGCGATATCCGGCTGCATTTTTCGGGGGAGAGAAATTATTACAGGATCTGAGACAGATAGAAGAGAACTGGACCTTTGGTCTGGAACCCTTTCTGGTAAGGCGCTATCTGGATGGCTTCGGTATGGAGTTACTGGAAGATTACAGCGCTGTTGAATACCGGAATCATTATCTTCCGGACCGTACAGAAAAAGGATATGAATTTTACAGAGTCGCATTTGCTGTAAAAAGATAGTGTCACACTAAGAATTTAAATTTCAATTCTATATTTTTATTGCATAACTACTCCCGTATGAAAATTTACGTAACACTGCTGGCATTCTGTCTGGTGTCAGGCATCTCATCCGCACAATCCAAAGAAGAAAAAGTAGTCGCAGCACAGGTAGAATTGTTGCGGAAAGCCATGGTGGATGCAGATAAGGCGATATTGGAAAAAGTATCAGATGAAAAATTGTCTTACGGACATTCCAGTGGCAAGATAGAAGACAAAACTACTTTTGTCAGCAATATCGTCAATGGTAAATCTGATTTCGTGACCATTGATCTGAGTGAGCAGAAAATAGCGATCACCGGTAATACGGCGATCGTGCGTCATACATTCAGTGCAGACACTAATGATGGTGGTGTAGCCGGACATGTAAAGCTGTATATCTTATTGGTATGGGGTAAAGAAGGTGCTCAGTGGAAGCTGCTTGCCAGACAAGCAGTTAAAGTTCCTGCCTGAGGCCGTCCGCTATTTTACACATAGTGGAGATAAGCTTACACCAGGTTCTACATTGTATATCATTCTTCTATAAGAGAAATCGTTGTGGCATAGTTTTGTAACTAGTATTGGAAACAACAAGGCGCAACAGCCTTATCTGTTAACCAAAAACTTATTTTATGCAAGCTACAATTGAAACTATCGAGGTACTGAATGATCTGATCCAGATTAATAATGACCGTATCGAAGGTTATGAAAAAGCACTGAAGGAACTGAAAGCAGAAGATGCTGATCTGAAAGCATTATTCTCTTCTATGATCAGCGAAAGTCACGAGATTCGTCTTGCATTGGGTACAGAGGTAAACTCACTGGGTGGCGATATGGAGAGCGGAACTACTACAAGTGGTAAGATCTATCGTGCGTGGATGGATGTGAAAGCCGTCTTCACCGGTCATGACCGCCATACTGTATTATCCAATTGTGAAGCAGGAGAAGATGCAGCACAGCGTGCTTACAGAACTGCATTGGAAGACGAAGAGCTGCCAGCTTACCTGCGTGAAATGATCGTAGAACAACAGAGTACATTGAGAAGTTCTCACGACCAGATCAAGGCTTTACGCGACGCTAATAAATAGGGCTATAAGCGGGTTGAAAAATTTTAAAGGCATATACCTGTCTGCGGACAAGTATATGCCTTTTTTTATGTTGGTACCTGTGTGTCTCAGGATACTTCTTTGCTCAATTCATGCAGGTCCTGTTCCATCAGAGGTTTGATCTCTTTCAGCGTGTTTGTCAGCTGGCGGATACTGTCGCTGGTGGCGCAGGTCCATGCGCTGGATTCGCTGACCTTGCCAAGGATCTCACCAGCTCCTTTTATCTCAAGGTTCATCATACTGGGCTTCATTTTGTGCAGCACTTTTTTCAGTTCGTGGAGATTGTTGCTTTGTTGCAGCAATTCCAGTTCTGACACGTATTCATCCAGAGATGAGACAAACAATCCTATCATTTTATGAATGAAGGAGGGACTTGTACTGGTAATTTTGTACAGGTATGTATAAGAATAGAGTTGATGTTCCGGTTGCATCATAAGTTGATAGAATCTTCATCTTCAGGCGCCCTCTATTTCGCCTGTCTGTAACATTTTATAAATAGTGGATTTGCCGATATCCAGTTTTTCCGCTACCAGCAATACGTTGTCATCATATCTTTTAAGATAGTTACGGATGATCAGTCTTGTGTATTCGCGTAATGTCAGTTCTGTATTCAATACGGTGTCTACGTCGTGATTATTACCTGAGAGGAAGGTAATATCTTCCGGTTCTATACAGTTATTTTCTGACATCACGGCGGCGAGTTCCACCACTGATTTCAGTTCACGTATGTTACCGGGATAGGCGTAGCTGACGAGCTTATCTCTGGCGGCGGGAGAGACTTTGATCTCTGCCACTTTATTTTCTTTGCAGTAGGCGGTCAGGAAGTGCTGTGTGAGCAGCAGGATGTCTTCCTTACGTTCGCGGAGCGGAGGAAGGGTGACGGGAAGACCTACGATGCGATAGTAAAGGTCTTCACGGAAATTTCCTTTTTTCACTTCTTCCGCGAGATTTTTATGTGTGGCGACTACCAGTCTGAAGTCCAGTTTTACTTTGGAGGTACCTCCAAGGCGCGTCAGTTCTTTTTCCTGTAGTACGCGTAAGAGTTTGCTTTGAATATTGAGGTCCATTTCCCCTATTTCGTCGAGGAAGAGGGTGCCACCATTGGCTTCTTCGAAGCGGCCGATCTTTTTATTCTGTGCACCGGTGAAGGCGCCTTTTTCGTAACCAAACAGTTCACTTTCTACGAGTTCCCTTGGAATGGCTGCCATATTCACGGGAACGAAGGCGTGACCGCTTCTGGCGGAGTTATAGTGCACTGCGCGGGCTACCAGTTCTTTACCCGTACCGGTTTCGCCGGAAACGGAGACATTGATCAGGGAGCCTGCTGCTTTGTCGATCATTTTGAAGACGGTCTGCAGGGCAGGGCTATTCCCGATAATGGAACGTGAATAGTCGTATTTCGTTTTAAGTTCTGCTTTCAGTTCGGAGATCTCGTTTTTGAGGGAAGTATTTTCGCGCAGGCGGATGATTGCTTTCCACAGCAGTTGCTGGGTATTATCATCTTTTACCAGATAGTCTTCTGCCCCCATTTTGAGCAGGTCTACCGCGGTAGTAATCTTTTCTTGTGCGCTGATAATGATCACGGGCAGATTAGGTTGCGCCTGTTTGATCTTTTTGTACAATTCCTCTCCATTCATATCGGGTAGTCCGAAATCAATGGTGACGAGATCCGGTTTACGGTGTAGTTGTGCCAGGCATTCCTTGCCTGAGCCAATCAGGGTTACTTCGTAGTCGGGGTTCTGACTAAGGTAATGATGCAATAATCCTCCGTACCACTTATCATCCTCTACTATAAAAATCTTGAAATCGAGCATTCATGGAATTTTCCGTTAATTTAGGAAAATTTTCAATCATCAACAGGTCTCCTTTACCACACTTTTTTAAAAGTATGGCGCAGAAGACCTGGTGGGTTATTATGAAATAGGCAAGCAAAAATTTTAAAAGGCCCCTTTGCCCTCACAAAATCAAACTGCATCGGGGCCATGATCAAGCACTCTCAAGGCGTTAATGGTACATCCACATTAATTTCTTTTACTATCATCGCCTGGCCCCTCTATTCCCACTGACAGCAACTGCACAGGGGCCGGGATGAAAGTCTACATACTCAATACTAATATTTTGATGTGTTAAAGATCTGTTTCTTACAGTCTCATCGCCTGGCCCTGCTATCTATACATTTTCATTTTCACGAGGGCCGGGATGAAGACACTCTTAAGCGGCATTGGTCAACCACATATTCAACACGTAAATTTCATTTTGGGTATCATCTCCGGGCCCCGTCTGTTCTTCACTGACGGCAACGACACCGGGGCCGGGATGAATGTCCCACATGCTCAACACAATATTTTTCAATAATTAAAGATCTGTTTCTCAAAGTCTCATCGCCTGGCCCTGCTATCTGTACATTTTCATTTTCACGAGGGCCGGGATGAAGACACTCTTAAGCGGCATTTGTTAACCAAATATTTATCACGTTGTCCTTATTCCTGATTTCTGTTATCATCTCCGGGCCCCATCTATTCTCACTGACAGCGACTGCACCGGGGCCGGGATGAACGTTCACATACTCAACACAATATTTTCAATCACTTTATCACTTTTCTGGCATCATCTCCGGGCCCTGCGTTCTACACGCTTCCTCTTTCACGAGGGCCGGGATGACCACTCTAAACTGGCATAGGGGTCACACCACATCCTTAAATAATATCTTTTTCTTTTCTGGTATCATCTCCGGGCCCTTTCTGCGGCACTTTTCATTTTCACGAGGGCCGGGATGAGCACACACTAAATTGACATAGGGATAATGACTGTCATCTCCTGACCCCGTCTGTTCTCACTGACAGCCTCTGCACCGGGGCCGGGATGAAAGTCCACATACTCAACACAATATTTTCAATAATTAAAGATCTGTTCCGGATCATTGCCTGGCCCCTCTGCTTCACGTTTTCAATTTGCACCGGGGCCAGGATGAATGTTCACATACTCAATACAAAACCTCTTAAAAAAACCTCAAAAAAAACCTTGAAAAACCTCAAATAAACCCTCAAAATAAACCATGGATTGTTGTCATATTCCCCCTTAGTAATATCGTTAGCTAGTTTCTTGCGTTGTTGATGTATTCCTGTAAAGCGGCAGGGTAGAGCAGCACTTCTGCGAGTTGTTCCTTTTTACGCGGCGTAAAGTAAGTGCCGTCTGCAAAGAGGTCTTCTACCTGTTGCTTAAAGAATTCCGGTTTGAACTGAAAGGCAACCAGTTGTGCGGCGCAGCTCATATCAGCGTACAGTGGTTTGTTGCTCAGCAGTTGTTCTACGTGTTTGCGCACTTTGTCGATATAGTTGCCACTGATACGGTAACCGTTCCATCCGTGTGCGACCAGTTCATTAGCGCCTCCGGCAAGTGGTACGATCACCGGACGTCCGTAACTCATTGCCTGCAGGATGTTGAAGTCGAATGTATCCTGATAATGCTCTGTGTTAGAAAGGTTCAGGACCACAGCTGCCCGCTGGTAGAAAGGGTGCAGGTTCAGCTGTGTGCCATAGACCATCAGATTGTCAGGGATAAAATAGTTACTGAAATAAGCGTCTATCTCTTTCTGACTTGCGTCAATAACGAGTTCAAATTTTGTAGCGGGCATCTGATTGGCCAGTTCGAGTAGTTCCGGCAGACCGCTTTCTTTTTCCAGCGGTGCGATCATCAGTACGGTCTTACGGGAGCCATGATTGGCGTGCAATACGGCCTCCTGTACGAAAGACTGCGGCAAACAGCTGTGTACGATATGTTTTTCCGCATTCGGGAAACTGAATTTCGACTGTAAGTAACGGGAGCCAAAGACTACCTGTGTGGCCGTACGTCTGGCCATGTTCAACAGAAACGGGCGCAGCTTTGGAAAAGCGATGGACGTTTCGTGAACGTGGTAAGTAATTGGCGCCTTCTTCAGCCTGCCGGCCCATGCTGCACCGAAAGGCAGCAGTGTATTGATGTACACTTTTGCTTCCGGCTCAAGCAGCCCCCAAACTTTCCTGAATATTACCATCTGGGCCAGCAGGAAACTGAAGAAAACCTTCCATTTGTTCCCCCGTTCTAAATAATTTATGTAGTGGTATTGTACACCTGGAATACCGGACAGGAACCCAGGCGTATCACCGGTACGATTCGTGATAAGATGTACATCCAGACCTTTCTCTGTTAATGTTTCCAGTGACTGACGGAACACCATGGTGTTACCGTGTCTGTCGTTATGAAGGTGTACTGCGATAATCTTGTTCATAAAGGATGCATTGAAATATGTGATCTAGGTATAGGGATAAACAGAACGCTTCTTTAACAGTTGTCGGTGTAAGCAGGCTAATTGTTGTGGTGCCCGCAGGCGTCGGTGTAGGTTATGAAGATCTCAATACTTCATATAAATAACTGAATAGTGAACAGGAGGCAAGGACCAGTCCGAAGAAGAGGAAGAACCTGTTGTTGATCTTTTTCTTTTTCAGATAATCCGAAACGATAAACAGTTTGCTCAGCGTTCCGGTGATGTGTTCCAGTACACTATCATCTTTAATAATGTAATCAAACGCGCCATTCTTTAATGATTCGGTAGCGATCTCCGGCTGCTGACGTGAGCTGGCGAAGATGACAAATATGTTGTTGTTAAAGCGTTTGATCTCTTTCAAAACTTCCAGTCCGGTCATATCACCCAGATCGTGATCTAAAAGAACAACATCCGGTTGATCATCCAGTGCGGCTAAGAAGTCAGCACCAGATAAGAAGCAGCGTACGTGTTCGTAACCTTGCGCTCTCAGGTGTTTATCGTAAGTGGCGAGGCAGAACGGATCGTCATCTACTAAGTATATCTTGCTTTCGAACTTGTTAGCCATTTGCTGTCGTTTGGTATAATAGAAACCATTTAAATGCCAGTTTCCGGGAACGTTGCCAATCAGCCATGGTGGCGGGTTTTAGGTTTTGGCATACCCACCGGAACGTCTACTTTCAGGAAAAAATTCCAAAAAATGGAAAAATGGATGGAAAAGGGCATAAAAAAACGCCCCGGGGGATGCCGGGACGTTCGGAAGAGGTCGTAAGGACCTTTATTTTATGACTGCGTGGCTGGTCTGCCGCCGCTGTTGTTCTTGCTTTTATGGTGCTGTGGCTGGCCACCCTGCGGGCGTTGGCCCTGATTTCCCCCCGGTTTGTGGTTACGGTTACCGCCACCATTGCCACCGGGACGTTTTTTACCGTGTGGACGTTTGCCACCGCCTGCGCGGAATGGTTTAGGTGAATATTCCGGTACCGGACCTAATGCAGCTGGTACCTCGGCTTTGGTCACCGGTTTACCCAATACTTCTTCGATACGGGCGAATTTGCGTTGTTCTTTCTCGCTGATGATGGTATAGGCGGTACCATCGGTGGCTGCTCTGGCAGTACGGCCGATACGGTGGATATAATCTTCCGCGTCGTTTGGCACGTCATAATTGATCACCAGGTCTATATCTTCTATATCTATACCGCGGCTCAGGATATCTGTCGCCACCAGCATTTTCAGCTTCTTGTTTTTGAAATCCATGAGCACCTGTTCTCTCTTCTCCTGCTCAAGGTCAGAGTGGATCTCTTCTACGGAGAAACGGGCCTTTTTAAGCTCATAGGTGAGCTGTTTTACGTTCTGCTTACGGGAACAGAAGATAATGATGCAGCCGAATTCCTTGCGTGCCAGCAGCTGTTTGATCAAACCGATCTTTTGTTCTTCAAACACGATAAACGCTTCCTGTACGATCTTTTCAGGCGGTTTGGAGATGGCAATGTTGATCTCTTCCGGTTGATGGAGGATCTTCATGGCCAGTTTGCGGATCTTATCGGGCATGGTGGCCGAGAACAGCAGGTTTTGTCTTTCCTTTGGCAGGGTAGAGGTGATCCTGATGATATCGTCATTGAAACCCATGTCCAGCATACGGTCTGCTTCATCCAGCACAAGGTATTTTACCGCGTCCAGCTTGACATAGCCCATGTTCAGGTGGGCGATCATACGACCGGGCGTACAGATAACGATATCCACGCCGGAAGTCAGGGCTTTTTTCTCAGCCGCAAACAGAGCGCCGTTGCTGCCGCCATATACGGCGATAGAGCTGACGGAGGTAAAATAAGACATACCCTCCAGTGTCTGGGCAATCTGGACTGCCAGTTCACGGGTCGGTACTATAATCAGTGAGTTGATTTTGCGTGCATCATGGGGCTCAGTGATTAAGCGGTGCAGGATAGGCAGCAGGAAAGCGGCCGTTTTACCGGTGCCAGTCTGGGCACAGGCCAGAATGTCTTTACCTGCAATAATCGGGGGGATAACTTTTTCCTGGACTGGCGTCGCCGTCGTATATCCCATCGCATCTATTCCATCCAGGACCCTGTCGTCCAGGTCAAATTCATCAAAATACAAAGTGCTTATATGGTTTTAATTCACAAATATATACGCTAAAGATACGTAATTGTAATCACAGCACATACGGTATGTTCTTTGCGGGAAATGCGGGAACTAATAATTAACCGAGATGTTGGAAAATTTACAGAAAGATCTTCATTTACCGCCGATTGTATGGAGTATTTTGCTTGGCTGTGCCGCGCTGATCACAGGTTTAATTGTCAAGTATCTGCTGGCATTGATTCTGAAACTGACTGCCACTAAGAATCCGGCCGACTATTCCCTGATCAGATCCGTTTTAAAAAGATTGGGAAAACCGATCAATTATTTCCTGCCGGTGCTGGTGTTGGACATGGTACTGCCGTTTATGGAACTGGCAAAGCGGCCGATGGATATATTGAGTCGTGCCGTGGAGATTTCTCTGATCATTTCCTTTGGATTGATCCTGACGGGGCTGGTGAAGGTTTTTGAGGACTATGTGATGCATACCTATGACTTAAAAAAGGAGGATAATCTGCGGGAGCGGAAAATGCGTACCCAGTTGCAGTTTGTGCGTAAACTGGCTATCAGCATGATTCTGGTGCTGACTTTGTGTGCGGTGTTGCTGAGTTTTGACAGTCTGCGGAAGATTGGTGCAGGATTGCTGACCGGTGTGGGTGTCGGTGGTATCATTGTGGGTTTTGCCGCACAGCGTTCCTTATCCAATTTCCTTGCGGGGATGCAGCTGGCCTTTACACAACCGATCCGTATTGATGATGTACTGGTTGTGGAAGGAGAATGGGGCAGAGTGGAAGAGATCACCCTGACCTATGTGGTATTAGGTATCTGGGACCAGCGTAAACTGATATTACCGATCAATTATTTTATAGAAAAGCCTTTCCAGAACTGGACCCGTACAGGTTCGGCGATATTGGGTACGGCATTCCTGTATCTGGATTATACGGCGCCTATAGACATATTGCGGGCCGAGTTTGAGCGGATCCTCAAGGATCATCCGTTGTGGGATAAACGGGTGCAGGTGATGCAGGTCACCAACATTACCGACCGTTCTGTGGAGGTCAGAATGCTGGTGAGTGCGAATAGTTCGGGCAAAGCATTTGACCTGCGCTGTTTCCTGCGGGAAAACATGCTGTCGTTTATACAGGCCAATCATGCTTATTGTCTGCCGAAAACGCGTGCTTTATTAGAAGAAAATGAGCAGAAATTATTAGCTCAGGGATGATCGTCATTGATTTCTACCCAATAACCATCCGGGTCGGTGAAATAGATCTGTTTGATACCATCGACCCGGAGTGTTGGTTTATCCGCTTCACCCTGCCAGCTTTCGAAAGGGATGTGGTGCTTACGCAAGCGGGCCATAAATTCTTCAACTGAGGAAACACTGAAGCAGAGGTGGGAGTTTTTATCGTGGGGTACGATTTCCTTTGCGCCTGAAATAATGTGCAGATGACTGTGTTCAGCCACTTTGAACCATGTGTGACGTCCATCATGGAAGGGCTCAGGGATGGTATCGATCTGGACAATATCCCTGTAGAAGGCAGTACTTTTCTGAAGATCAACTACATAAAGCGCGATGTGATTTAACATGGCGCTTTTGCGTTGTTGTGCGGAAGCAGGCATATTGGAGAAGATCATAACAGCCGCCAGCAAAAGCAAGTGTGGAATCCGTTGTTTCATTCTCCAATATACTCACTACTGATCGAATTTTATGAACTTTCTTGTCACCTTGATACCTGTATCGAAGATGATAGTGACGAGGTAAACGCCCGGCAGGTAATCATGTACATCGAGTTTGTACTCATACATGGTACCGTAGGTAGCCAGTGCTGTATTGGCTTCTGAGAACACCATGCGTCCGTAGAGATTGATGACGCGCACGTCCACTCTTTTGACACCCGGATCAAGATTGTATTTGATAGTAATTTCTTTATCAGTAGGGTTAGGGTACACCAGCATTTCATCGGCATTGAGCTTTGGAAGCACCAAAGGGCCCTGCTGGTATCCCTGTTGCACAACGGCGTAGTCGGGATAGCTGAGCTGTTTCACGGCGATATCACCGATTGTACAGTCAATTTCGTATTCGAATAATTTTTGGTCCATGTCCGTCAATCCTACAAGTACGGCTTTACCTCCGCTGGCAGTGATCTGACGTTCGATCTTGGGGATCAGCGCAGACTGCGCGTGTGCCATTCCTGATAACAGGAATGACACACCCACAGCACTTGCTGTAATTATTTTACTGATTGTTTTCATTATCAAGGTTTTTCGGCAGTGAAGATTTCCATCTCAACTCTTCTGTTCTTTCCTCTTCCAGCTTCGCTACTGTTGGTAGTAAGTGGTTGGGACTGACCATAGCCTTTGGTGGTAATTCTTTCAGCATCAACACCTTTGCTGACGAGGTATTGTCTTACTGCTTCACTTCTTTTTTCTGATAAAGTCTGGTTAAATGTTTCAGTGCCTTCGTTGTCTGTGTGACCGCTCAGCAGCAGCTGCCATTCACGATGTGCCTGCAGTAAAGCAGCCATTTTATCGAGAGAAGGCAGGGAAGAAACTGCGATTTCAGCTTTTGCACTGGCAAACTGAAGGTTGGAGAATGCTTTATTTACTACTTCTTTTTCGCTTTTTTTCAATTCTGCGGCTTTCATAGCTGGTTTTGCCGGAGTGGCAGCAGCAGCTGAATCAGCAGATGGGGTGATGTCGTTCATTGGTAATGGACCCGGACCAACAGGGAAACGTCTGTCGGAGTAAGGCAGTACGGTACCGTCAGCCAGTACTTCATCTGCACGGGAAGCGACGATCTGCCATGTGAAAGGCACATTCGATTTACCATTCTGTAACTCCTTTACGTCGAAGCCTTTAGCGGATTTATTGGTAACATATACACCGTTACATTCGCCTTCCAGCTGGATAAATACTTTCATCGGGTGTTTTGCATCGACACGGATCACTTTTGCGAGCAGATCTTCGAGGTCGATATGTGCAGCACCGTTTTGCAGTTCGCCGGTACCGAAATCCTGGAACAATACTTCTGGCGCTTCTGTACAGAACAGGAGGCGGTTTTCGCCGGTCTGGTCTTTCACGACAGTAGATTTTGTACCATTGGAGATCATACCGTACATGCCACTTGAGTTAGCACCTGCGAGGTAAGTATAAGTATGTACAACTGAAGCGGAGGTACCGAATTCGAATACACCACCCCAGCGATCAACGTCTGTAGCAAGACCTTTTGCAAAACCAACCACACCTACACCGGGATACTGGCTTGTACCTGTACCACCCGCAACACCAACCACACCTGCACCACCGTGTGACGGCAGAACAGTTACCTGATTGTTACCAACACCCATTACACCTACACCAACGTTAACGGTTGTACCGAAACCGATTGTACCAACACGTGTACCCATACCCATTACACCCGCGCCTATTTCAGGCGTGTTGGTAATAGTCTGATAGTCAACGTTGTTACCCGCACCAACTACACCCACACCAGAAGCGTGTGTAGACATACCCAGCACACCACCTGAACGGAAGGTGTTGGTTGCTTTATAAGGGGAGTTCGTCATACCGATCACACCCACACCACCGCTGGTAGAAGAGTTATAACCTCTAACACCTTCGTTGAAACGGGTAGTACCAGAACCGTATACACCAGAACCTACCTGTGTGAAACCTTTTACGCCGTAACCGTTACTTGCGTTGTAACCAGCCACACCAGCACCAGTACCGCTGTTTGCGTAACCGATGATTGCGTTTGTATAGATAGGCTGGTCATTTACGATACCGGTAGAATGATCTCCGGAGAAAACGGTGAATACACCTTTACCGAGAGAAGTACCTGCATCGTCTGTACCGTTTACAATGATCTGTGGTTTATCAGGGAAGATGCGCATTTTTTCAAACTGAGGACCTGTACCACCGGCCTTGATGATGAAAGGATTATCATCTGTCGTACCGATAAAGTCGAGCGCCGGATTGGTATCAGAGTTACCTCTGATCAGCCATGCTCTGTTGCCGGATTTTAAAGTATCTGTATCTGCGGTAGTGGCCAGTCCGATAGAACCATCCGGTTTGAATTCCAGATTGGAGAGGTTCCATCCGGTACCACCTTCAGCGAGTACTTTCCAGGCGCCGGTACTATCATATATATAAGCAGTCCTGTCAGTGCTGTTGTAATAAGCCCAGTTCAGGGAAGGTGTAGCCGGTGCAGCTGCCATTGTACCCTGCCAGCTGATAGAGGCGCCATCTTTACCAATGGAACCATCCTGTGCGAGTATCTGCCAGTTACCGAGGCTATCATATATATGCTTTCTTATCGGCGCTGTTATAGTAGGCCATGTTCAGGGAAGGCGTAGCGGGAGCTGTTGCCATTGTACCCTGCCAGGAGATGGAGATACCATCTTTTCCGATCACACCAGGAACACCATCTGCACCATCCTGTGCGAGGAGCTGCCATGTGCTGGTACTATCGTAGATGTAAGATTTTTTGTCTATTGTATTGTAATAAGCCTGATTGATAGTCGGTGTTGCAGGAGCTGCTGCGAGGGAGCCTAACCAGCTTACGCCTGTACCTACGCCATTAGCACCATCTACACCGCTTTCAGCGAAAACCTGCCATGCAGATCCGTCATAGATGTAGGCTTTTTTGTCGGTCATATTATAATATGCCTGATTAGCGCCACTTGGAGTTGGTTCTGCTGTGAAAGAACCTAACCACGAGAGTGCAGGGCCGGGAAGACCGTCAATACCGTTAGTACCATCCTGCGACATGATCTGTGGCTGGAGGTTGGTATCGTAGATATAAGATTTCTTATCTGTACTGTTATAATATGCATTACCAGCAGCAGGCGCTATAGGAGCAGAGGCCAGTGTACCCAGCCATACAACGCTGATAGTGGTACCACCGCCGCCACCACCGGTGCCACCGTTGACAGCATACAATGCATACGGAACGGCCATAAAAGGCATTGTTCCGATGGGAACGAAGTCGTTGTTACCATTTTTGTCCAGTTCAACTTTCAGATACTGGTTGGCCGCGCTCCAGGGGATGTTCGAGAAGGAGCCGGTTTCTACAGTACCCTGGCCAATAATGACATTGAACAGCCCCTGTGAATTGGTCACGGGGGTATGTTTTTCCACATAGATTGCTGGTCCGTCAGGGCTTCCGCTAAGGATACTGAATCTGACCTGAATAGCTTGCAGTTTTAAGGGGTCACCCTGGTTGGAACTTCGGGCGAGTGCCTGATAATTGAAGCCTGTCAGACCCGATTGTGCTCTTGCGATGAAGCTCGAACAAACAAAAATGGGGACAAGTAAAATGAGTAAAATTGCTTTCATCTCATACGAGTTATAACAGTAATAAGTCAATAAGTATATAATATTATATTATATCTTATATTATATTAAGTAAAGATATGACTTAATTTCTATTTATTCTTATTTTAATGTATTGTTTACACGAATCACACAGACGTAGCATGGTTATCTATAGAAATTGTGTTATTTAAATAGGGGTATGCCCCTCACTTTAGTGTTATATGAGGTGAGTAAAAATAGGAGGTAACCCCTAATAGCCGACTGATTATCAATTCCAGAAAATGGAATAAAAGAAGGAGGGGGAGGTCGGGTAGGAGGATATTCACCCTAACGTGCTATTTCTAAAAAAAATGACGCAAAGACAGGAGTCCTGACAAAAATTCTTTTCTGCACAAAGTTGCCCGTCCGGATATGTTGGTAAATTGTTAACATGGAGCAATAGTATTTTCACTGGTGTTCCTTTTCTGCATTCCGCTGCGTATATTGCTCCCCTTAAAGGAATTTAGAGATATGCAATTGGGACTTAAGCATTACCCTGTGCTGGCTGCCTCACTTTTACTGGCCGGCATGCAGGTAAACGGACAAGACAAGAAACCAACTTTTACTTCAGGAAAGGAGTTTAAGCCTACAGAATACGTCAATCCATACATCGGTACCGGTGGCCATGGTCACGTATTTCTGGGTGCGAGCGTGCCTTTCGGTGCGGTACAGGTTGGGCCTACCAACATCGTAAAGGGTTGGGATTGGTGTTCAGGTTATCATTATTCTGACAGTGTGGTGATCGGTTTCCCACAGATGCACCTGAGTGGTACGGGTATCGGTGACCTCGGTGACGTGTTGATCATGCCATATACCGGTAAGATCAGGACGAACCATGGTTCACAGGAGAATCCGACCACTGGTTATGGTTCCCGCTACACACATGCGCATGAGACGGCGAAACCCGGCTATTATGCGGTGCAGCTGGAAGACTACAATATTAAAGTGGAACTGACCGCTTCCGAAAGGGTTGGTTTTCATAAATATACGTTCCCACAGGGACAGGAAGGCCACATCATCATCGACCTGAAAGAAGGTATCGGTTGGGATGCGCCGGTAGAAACCTTTATCCAAAAGAAAGACGAGTACACGCTGGTAGGGTATCGTTTCTCTAAAGGATGGGCGGAAGACCAGCGTCTGTGGTTTGCGATCAAAAGCAATGTGCCTGTAAAGGATTTTGTCGTATTTGACGGTGACAAACAACTGTCTGGTACTGAAGGAAAGGGTAAAACCATCAAGGGTGTTATCAATTTCGACAAAGCGCCTGCAGAAGCGATGCTGAAAGTAGGTGTTTCTCCTGTAAGCAGTGAGAATGCACTGGCTAACATCAATAGTGAGATTCCTTCATGGGACTTTGCAGGTACGGTGAAAACAGCGACTTCCAAATGGAACAAGGAGCTGTCTAAAATCCAGCTGCAGACAAAAGACACTGCCAGCAGAAGCATCTTCTATACAGCTATGTATCATACGATGATTGGTCCGGCATTGTTCAACGACCATGACCGTTCTTACCGTGGTACAGATAAGAAAGCTTATCCTAATCCGGGTTTTGACAACTATACCGTCTTCTCGCTGTGGGATATCTATCGTTCCTGTGCGCCGCTGTATACCCTGACACAGCCAGAAAGAGTGAGCAGTTTTGTAAACTCTATGCTGACTATCTACAAGCAACAGGGTAAACTGCCTATCTGGCCTCTGGTGGGCAGCGAAACCAACTGTATGGTGGGTTATCATGCCGTACCGGTTATTGCGGATGCTTATCTGAAAGGCTATAAAGGATTTAATATCAATGAAGCTTTTGAAGCCATGAAAGCTTCTGCTACCAGAGATGATCTGGGTATGAAGGATATCAAAGCGAAAGGATATATTCCGGCTGATAAAGAATACGAATCTGTATCCAAAGCGATGGAATATGCGATTGACGACTGGTGTATTGCTGCTGTAGCTAAAAAGCTGGGCCGTACAGATGATTTCGCGTATTTCTCCAAACGTGCAGGTTATTATAAAAACTACTTCGACAGCACTATCAAGTTTGTACGTCCGAGACTGGATGATGGTAGCTTCAAAACGCCATACGATCCGTTCCACTCCATCCATGAAAAAGGTGACTTCACCGAAGGTAATGGCTGGCAGTACACCTGGCTGGTGCCACAAGATGTAGAAGGTCTGATCAGCCTGATGGGCGGTGACGATGCTTTCACCCAAAAACTGGACAGCCTGTTTGTAGCAAGTGGTGATATGGGGGCAGAAGCTTCCAATGATATCTCCGGTCTGATTGGCATGTATGCACATGGTAATGAGCCAAGCCATCACGTTACTTACATGTATGCTTATGCTGGTAACCAGTGGAAAACATCCGAGAAAGTAAGACAGGTGATGAAAGACTTCTATACCACCACTCCGGAAGGTCTGGCAGGTAATGAGGACGTAGGTGCAATGTCTTCCTGGTACGTACTCTCTTCTCTCGGTTTCTATCCGGTAAATCCTGCGAAAGGTATTTATGTATTTGGTAGTCCGCTGTTTGAAAAAGCCAGCCTGAAGGTACAGGGTGGTAAAACTTTCAATGTAGAGACCATCAACAACAGCGCTGAAAATATCTATATCCAGCAGATTACGCTGAATGGCAAGCCATACAAAAACAGCTATATCCGTCACGCGGATATCCTGAAAGGCGGTACGCTGAAGATCACAATGGGCAACAAGCCTAATTATGATTTCGGTAAAGCGGTAGCTAACCGTCCGGATTCAAAATACTAGTCATATTCTGATATGATCAAAAGGCCGGCTGTGAGAACAGCCGGCTTTTTTTGTTGTAACATCAGGAATCAAGCATAAAATTAAGCATTGGAATGCAGTTGAGAGGTTACAATTATTTATTAATCAATAGCTTAGGTTGTTATTAACCGTTGAATGATGCCAGCGCTACCCTGACTGAGTTGGTCTTTTTTATCAGCATTCTTCCCTGAGCATTAACAGCGTTTATCTGTCTCATCTCTTTCTTACTCAATCGTTTACTTTTATTTTTTAAGTGTATTCTATAACAATTTGTTAGCAAATGCATTAACCGGTAATTAACAGTTTAAATGAGCAGATGTGCGTAGCTTCATGCAATAGATTGCAATACCTGTAATTTGTATTCCACGTGCGGAGCCATCTACCAATCATTGAATAGCAAGAAAGATGAGTGAAAATCATGAACACATATACCAGTTGTTATTGCAAAAGCGCAACGGTACGATCAATGAATCAGACGATCAGTATGTATCAGCATTAATCAGCGGCCACGAAGATGTTGAGTTGATGTGGAGGGCCCTGAAGCATAGTTTCTCACTGCCCGGGGAGGAAAAGTTCTGGCAACAGATTGATGTGTCGAATGCCTGGAGTGCTGTCAGGGAAGAATTATCAGTAAAGAACACGAATATACGCAGTATCAGAAAATGGCTGTTTGCAGCGGCTGTTGTAACCGTTGCCATGACAGGTATCAGTCTGATATGGAAGAATAATCGCCAGCCGGCTGCTGAGATCGCGGGTGCGGCACCTGTCAGCAAAACTGCAGCTCCCAAAGGAGGATTGCAATTACAGCTGGCGGGAGGGGAAACCATTGCCCTGCCATATAATCAGGCAGCACAGGATATTAAGGCAGGCGATGTACAACTGAGTGCAGGCGCCAAGAAATTACAGTATACCAGTGGCACTGCCATGGGTAGCGGTTATAATACGCTGACCGTACCGCCTAAAATGGACTATAAACTGGTCCTCTCAGACGGCACGGAAGTATGGCTGAACGCGACGTCCCGTTTACGCTTTCCGTTCAACTTTGCCGGAGACAAACGTGAGGTTTATCTGGATGGGGAAGCCTATTTTCAGGTAACAAAAAATGAGTCTAAACCATTTATTGTACATACAGAGAATACAGACATTCAGGTGCTGGGTACCAGTTTTAACGTCAATGCTTATAGTGACGGATTGACCCGTACTTCACTGGTCAGCGGTGCTGTTATCAGCAGGGCTGAAGGCAGGGAAGTACAGCTCAAGGCAGGTCAGGAAGCGGTTTATAACAGCGATGGCGGTTATAAAGTGACTGACTTTGACGACAGCGAAGTGCTGGCATGGATGAAGGGCGTGTATGTATTTCACAATACGCCCTTGTCAGAAATTGCCAATGTGATAGAACGCTGGTATGGCATTCAGGTAGTATTTGACAATAAGGAACTGGCCGGTAAGAAATACACCGGTGGATTAGAGAAATTACAACGTATCGATTATTTTCTGGAAACGCTTGAACTGATCGGTGACATTCATCATACTTACGACGAGCATGGTGTATTACACCTGAAATAAGGGCTTTAGTGACTACTTCTGCCGTTTATTTCTGCCTCTTCAAGATCTAATAACGCCTCTTGTTTACGGAGCACCTCATCATCATAGAGGTGCTCTTTTTTTAGTCTGAACAACTCTTTTCGCTGCAAGGCTATCAGGTGTTTCTTAACCCCATGGAAACGCTCTATTTCATGTAATTCAGTATCGTCACATTCCAGTGATGCCAGTTTGGTGGCGGACAGAGAAATGCCGCTTTGCAGCTGCTGCTGCAGATTGGCCACCAGCTCGTTTTCTTCAATGTCTTTCCTGTAAGTGTCCTGTAACTGTTTATGCGCCACTTTCATCAACTGCAATCTGATGCCGGTTTCCTGCTCTACTTCCGGCACAATATTGTCAATCTCCTTCACATTCAGCAAACGGGTGATCAGTGGCAGGAAAAGCCCCTGAATGACCAGTGTAATGAAGATCACCACAAAGGTGATGAACAGGATCAGGTTACGGTGGGGGAAATTGGTGCCGTTGTCCAGCGCCAGCGGAATTGACAAGGCAGATGCCAGTGATACCACTCCACGCATACCTGCCAGTGCGATGACTAAGGGAGCTCTCCAGCCCGGATGGTTCTCATTGGTGCGAATGGATTTGAAAAGCAGGCGGGGAATATAGGTGGCCGGATACATCCAGAGTATACGGATGACGATGGCCAGCACACTAATGATCACACCATAACGGATGGCCTCTCCGAGGGAATAGTCGCCAAGGCCTTCCACTATTTCAGGCAATTCCAGTCCGATGAGAATAAACACAATGCCGTTTAACACAAACGCCACCGTTTTCCAGACGCTGACCGCCTGCATACGGGTGTTATAATTGAATATTTCGTGTGAACGGAAAGACAGGAATAATCCGCCGCTGACTACCGCCATGACGCCGGAGAAATGAAACGCTTCAGCGCCGATATACATAAAATATGGCGCCATGAAGGTAAGTGCCGTTGATATACTCGGTGTGGTCGGAAACCAGCGCAGGATCGCATAAAATACATGCCCGATGGCCAGTCCTGTCAGGATACCCATGATCGTTACCAGAAAGAAATCAGTGGCTGCCTCATGTATGGAGAAGGTGCCTGAGACGATGGAGAGTAAGGCAAAACGGAACACGATAAGGCTCGATGCATCATTTACCAAACTTTCTCCTTCGAGTATATAAAGTGCGCGTTTAGGTAATTTTATGTTCTTCAGGACGGCAGTGGCGGCGACTGCATCAGGCGGAGAAATGATTCCGCCCAGCAGGAATCCGAGTCCGAGTGTGAACCCCGGTATCATTGCATTGGAAACATAGGCAACGATACACGAAGTGAACAGTACTAATCCGAATGCCAACAGTGAAATAGGGCGTTTCCATTTCCAGAAGTTATGCCATGATGTATACCATGCCGCTTCAAATAAAAGCGGTGGCAGGAACACGAGAAACACTAGTTCGGGCTCCATTTTAATGCGCGGTACCCCCGGGAGGAATCCGATCACCAATCCTCCGAGCACTAAAAAGATCGGATAAGACACTTTGAGTCGCTGGCCGAGCATCATCAGCATGAAAACGACAAACAAAAGCGATAAAATCAACAACAGATTTTCGTAAATCATATATACCTGGCTTATAAGGGGAAACGCTTTCCCAGAGCCAAACTTAAGACAATATTTTGTATTGCTGTGTGAGGTTTTTTATGGCATATTTGATCAGTGAATTATGACCTGTCAGGTTTAGCTTTTTGGAAATGTTATGTCTGTGATTCTCGACAGTTTTGATACTGATGTTAAGTGTCTGTGCAATTTCTTTTGTGCTCATGCCTTCAGCGATCATCTGCATGACCCTGAATTCAGTTTTGCTGAGTTTGTGATGGGCTTCCTGTGGTATAGCGGGCACAGAAATAATGGTGGTGTGTTTATCCCTTTGTTGTACATTGAAAATGGTAAAGCGTGTAAGCCTTGACCTGATGCTCATCAGTAGCTCTTTGCTTTTGAATGGTCTGGACAGGAAGTCATCTGCGCCTAGGTTCATGCCCATGCGCATATCTTCTTTTCCTTCTTTACCGCTGATAAAGATAAAAGGAATGTGTTGCAGGGAGGTGTCATTCCGTAGTTCCATCAGGAAATGAAATCCGCTGCTACCACGCAGTTTTACGCCGCATACAACAATGTCGGGCTGGTACTGGCGGCAGATGTAAATACCTTCTTCAGCAGTGCTGGACGTATGTACGTCATAGTGATGCAGGGTTAATAACTGTTGAATCTTCCTTATTAAAGCAGCATCTTCTTCAATAACCAGTATTCTATAATTTGACTCTTTCATTGGCTATCTTAATTTGAGGCAGTTTGTTCGTCCCCGTTAGTCGCGTGTCCCTTATAATAACAGTTTGCCGAATATTCGCGTATAGTTTTTCCATTTAACGCATAACTGCTGCTAAAATTGGCAGGGGCAAAAAAATCTATCCACATAGTTATAGGTCCCTATAAAGTTTTTATGATCAAATAAGTCGTTTTAATGATCGGTGAACAATTCACTTCCTGTCGGGCCCGTAGCAATGTAATACTGGCCAGACAGGGGTAACATTTCAAATATGGTTTTTCAAGGAATGGTGGGCATTAACAGCCGAAACAGCGGGCTGCACGTAAATATGCGTCAAATATTGGGGCCTTAATAGCCTGGTCCGCTGCTCTTTCTGAAAATAAGTGTTTTCACCTAGAAACATGTGTGTCCTTACTCATTTTCTATATCAGGTTCCGAAATTTACGAAATCGACAGCAACAATTGTACATCTTTACGTAAGAAATGCATAAATCATTTAGCATGAGGTATGTTTGAAGTAAGATTTAATATCAATGTGCGCTAAATTTTATATGATTAATCGAGATATCTCACTTTATTATAATTCTGCCATATCCATATCCATAATAAAGCCACAAATGGTTTCGCAACCTGCGTATGCTGATTATGAGAATGTATACCAGATGAATGCGAAAATTTTTTAAACACAGGTTTTCATAGGATAGATAACTAAATTGCCGCTCATTCCTGAGCGGCATATTTATTTTTATTATTAATATTTATTAGCTTTAATCCCTACAGGTTTCACCATTTACGTGGTATAACCAGCCACTAAATCCATACTTAACTATCATAATTCCATGGAACAACAACAGCATTCCAACCGGAGGAGCTTTATCCGGAACGTGTCACTTGGGAGTCTGGCTGCACTTAGCCTTCCTCAGATTGTTTCAGCAGCTGTAAAGACCAGCGAAAGTGAAAGCCCGGCCCGTGCCAAAAAATTAACCCTGAAGAAGGATGCAGTTATCGTCTTTCAGGGAGACTCCATTACTGATGCAGGACGTAAACGTGATAAAATGGATCCTAATGATCAGGGCGCACTGGGTAATGGCTACGCTTATCTGGCGGCAGCTTCCCTGCTGACAGCATACCCTGAAAAAAACCTGAAAATCTATAACAAAGGGGTCAGCGGGAATAAGGTGTACCAGCTGGCAGAGAGATGGGATGCCGATTGTCTGCAACTGAAGCCGGACGTTCTCAGCATTCTGATCGGTGTAAACGATTACTGGCATACGCTGAACGGCAGTTATAAGGGTACAGTAAAAACTTACCGCGAAGACCTTATCAAACTGCTGGATCGTACGAAACAGGCACTGCCTGAGGTACAGCTGATTATCGGTGAGCCTTTCGCTGTCAATGGCGTGAAAGCGGTAGATGATAAATGGTTCCCTACGTTCAATGAATACCGTGTGGCAGCGAAAGAGATCGCTACCCAGTTTGATGCGGTGTTTATTCCTTATCAGGCCATCTATGACAAAGCACAGCAACATGCACCGGGTGCTTACTGGACTGGTGATGGCGTGCATCCGGCTATTCCGGGGGCAGGATTGATGGCGACTTCGTGGGTAGAGATGGTCAAAAAATAATTAAGCATTAAAAAAGGCGCTCATTTTATGAGCGCCTTTTTTGTTTGATTTACTGGTTGCCTGTTCTGGGCGGAATCAGTTTGTATACAACCGGCGTTACAATCCTTGACAGGAGGGTAGAACTGATCAGTCCTCCGATCAATACGATGGCTAATGGGGCAATCAGCGGATTGGTGGAGACTGCTATCGGCATCAGGCCGCCAATGGCAGTCAGGGATGTGAGCACAATCGGGAGGAAGCGGATCTCACCTGCTTCCCGGATCGCATCTTCCAGCGATTTACCCTCCTCTCTCAGCTGGTTGGTAAAGTCTACCAGCAGGATTGTATTCTTCACCTCGATTCCCGCAAGGGCGATCATACCGATAATAGCTACGAAAGACAATGAATTACCTGTTACCCATAAAGCAACGGCCGCACCTACTACACCCAGCGGAATAACAGACAATACGATCAGAGTGCTTTTGAAGGTTTTAAATTCCAGTACCAGTACTGCCACAAAGAGGAAAATAGTGACGATAATGATGCTGAGGAAGCCTCCGAATGAGTCCTGACGGGCTTCTACCTCGCCGCCCATTTCATAGCTATAACCCGCTGGCAGGTGGAAGGTATTCATTTTGGCAATGGTGCTGTTGATGACACGATCTGCCAGGAAACCTTCCTGTAAAGAGGCCGTAACAGATACCACACGTCTCTTTTCCTGATGATTGATATGCAGGGGAGATGCCTCCATTTTCAGACTGGCTACCTGCGATAATGGATAAGGCTTGTCGTCCTGATTGTTTACATAAAGGTTGTTGAAGACCTCCATTGTCGGCCGGCCATCCTTATTGCGTGTCAGCAGTACATCATAGTCATTGTCGTTTTTATCGGCATAATGACCAAGGTTGAGTCCTGCTACTGCCAGACGTACCGTACGGTCAATATTTACGCTCGGAATGCCCAGCAATTGTGCCTTCTCTTTATCTATATCTACACGGATATCTGTTTTCAACAGTTTCACCGGATTGTTTACATAAATAGCGCCGGGTACTTTCTGCAGCATGATTTCTACCTGAGCCGCCAGACTGCGGAGGGTATCCAGATTATCTCCGAACAGACGTACTTCCACAGGCGCCGGCGCTGGTGGTCCCTGTTCGAAGTTGATCACTTCTACTTTTGCACCGGGATAAGGTGTCCAGCGTTTACGCATCCTGTCGATGAGTTGCAGCTTTTTATCAGGCGCTGTGTGCTCGTCCAGCTGTACGAAGATCTGTGCGTAATCGG
The DNA here is from genome assembly GCF_007896845.1 of Chitinophaga pinensis. GTDB lineage: Bacteria > Bacteroidota > Bacteroidia > Chitinophagales > Chitinophagaceae > Chitinophaga > Chitinophaga pinensis_C. The sequence continues at coordinate 62,945 of NZ_VOHS01000014.1, forward strand.
TCCTTTCGTGCTCCTGTACGACGTTATAGTAAACACGCGGATTACCCTTGCCGACATTGGTAGCGTAGTACTGAATAGATTTCTCATTCTTCAGTTCCTGTTCTACCTGTCTGGCGATACTTTTGGTGTAGGCCAGACTGGATTGTGGCGGCGTTGTAATGTTGATCAGGAACTGTGGTTTCTCCGATGCCGGGAAGAGGCTGAAGCCCACAATCTGGAAGAGGAACATAGAAGCGCCAAAGATCAGTACTGTCACGATAATGGTGATCACAGGTCTGTTCAGCGCTTTATCCAGTAAGCGGGAATAGCTGCCGTGGATGAGTTTCTTCAGTGTACGCATGAAGATGTTACCATCCGGGTGACCGGTATGTTCTGACAACAATTTGCTGGACAGGAAAGGGATGATGGTGAGCGATACAAGCATAGAGGCAAATACGCTCAGGATAACGGCCATGGGTAAACCACGGATGAAATCACCAGCACCTTCCGGCAGGAATACCAGCGGCATAAACGCGATCATGAGGGCTGCGGTACAGCCGACTACCGCCTGACCGATCTGTTTGGTGGCCTTGAGGGTCGCTTCCATTTTGGTATGTCCTTCCAGTATCCAGCGCTCAATATTTTCAACCACAACGATGCTGTCATCTACCAGCAGACCGAGCGCTACTACCAGTCCGACGATACTGAGCTGATTGAGGTTAAAACCGAATACATTCAATAAAACCACCCCGATGGCGAGGGACAGAGGAATCGAGATCATCACGATCAGGGCAGGGCGGAAGCCTAATGGCAGGAGGGTGATGGCTACCAGCAGGATCGCAATGATGAAGTCTTTTCCAAGTCCGCCGAGACGTCTGTTAACATTATCAGCCTGATCAAAGTGCTGGATCATGTCTATATTGGAAGGCAGTGTTTTCTTGAAGGCGGTCAGCACAGGGGCATATAGTGTTTTCGTCTGACTGATATTCTCACCTTCTTTTTGTGCTGCTACCACAAAGGCACAGCGGCGGCCATTCAGTCTTGTCTCGTATTGTTCATCAGCAAAGCCATAGTAGATATTAGATACGTCTTTCAGGAAGATATTTTTGCCTTTGCTGTTGAATACAACGGTGTTTTTGATCTCTTCCAGTTGCTGGTAACTACCGCTACTTTTAATGTTGTAGCTACGGTTACCTGCATCAACGCTACCACCGGGAATGTTAGCCATTTCATTCTGTATACTGGAGATGACTTTGTTAACAGGCAATCCAAGCTGCGCGATCTTTTCCAGATTCAATTCTATTCTTACCTGTCTGCCGGGGATACCGTGGATCTCTACATTCTTCAATGCTTTTATATTCTCCAGATCATCCTGCAGTTTTTCTGCGTAGTACTGTAATTTGTCTTTAGGAGCGGTTTCCGATACCAGCGCGATCTGCATGATGTTTACATCACTGGGTTGTACGCGTTGTACATCAATATTGATATTATCAGGGAGTTCGCCGCGTTTACCATTGACTACGCGGAGTACTTCCTGATATTTGTCGTCTACGTTGCTTCTGTATTTGTATTCTACGCGGATGACGGCCAGACCGTCACCGATATTGGTACGTACGCGTTTGATATTTTCCTGAGAGGAGAGTTCTTTTTCCAGAGGATCTACTATCAGGTCTTCCATGTCTTTAGGGCTGGTACCGGGGTATACCACCACAACACTGAACATGGGTGATTTCACCTCCGGGTCTTCGGAGCGGGGCATGGAAAGGATGGTCGTCAGACCTAAAACAATAATCATGATAAAGATGACCAGTGTAAACTGGTAGTTCTTTACCGCGTATGAAGAAATTTTCATGATTCGATAAGTTTAAGGAAGTGCTTGTTCGGGAGCTGCATTATTTAACGTTGATGGTGCAGCCTTCTGTGAGGTAGGCGCTGCCGGAAATAATGAGTGCAGCTGCTTGTTGCAGGCCATCGCTGATGATGACTTTATCTGCTTCCATGCCCGAGATCGTTACAGGCACTTTGTGTGCGGTTTTGTTATCGTTTGTAATGAAAACAAAGCCTTTATTGCCGTCGCCTTCCAGTAAGGCGTCATAAGGGATTGCCCATGGACCGGTGGCGGAAGTTGCGGTAACGGTTACGGGTGTGATCACTGCTTTACCGAACATGCCAAATGCGATAGCGGAGGGTTTTTCTCCGGTGAGCTTTATATCTGCAGTAAAGGAACCGCTCTGTGGCTGTACCCCTTCTGATTTTCGGGATACGCTACCCTGAAAAGTTTTGCCGGAAACGGCTTCTACTTCTACCTCGGCTTTATCCTGTATGCTGATCGCTGCCCATTCTTTGTTGCTCACGTTTACACGGAGGAGCCAGTTGCCTGATTGTGCGCCATTCGTTTCGAGCACGGGGGTACCCGGTTGTACGAGTTGCCCTTCACTGGCCAGTTTACGCAGTACATAACCGCTGGCAGTTGCTGTGATCTGAGAGTGTGTGCGATTGAACTGAGCTGTTTTAACCTGTTCGTTTGCGATATCCAGCGCGGTTTTGGCGTTTTGTAGCTGTTCGAGGGTGGCTACGCTGTCTTTGTATAAATTATCGACACGTTTGTAGTCCCGTTGTGCTTTTTCAAAACCGAGTTGTGCCTGTTGCACCTGTGCATTGATCTCCACCGGATTCAGTACGGCGAGTACCTGACCTTGTTTTACGGCATCGCCTTCCTTTACGAGGATGCGTTGGATGATACCGCCGGTTTTGAAAGAAAGCAATACTTCATCATCGGTGGTAAACTGTCCGGATACGGAGATGGCGGGATGTGCGTTCAGCTGGCCATTGAGCGGAAGCAGTTTTACCGGAATATCTGCGGACTGACGGTCGTTTTTATTTTCAGCAGCACTGGGTGCGCCGCAGGATATTACGAGGCAGGAAAAAGAAGCCAGCAGTGAGAAGGTGATAATATTTTTCATGTTGAATATTTTTAAGGAGGATGGTTTAAAGTTTATAGGAAGCCTGTGCACGTTCGATGTCTGCGAGGGCTGTCTGTACGGCGGCGAAGGCAACGGAGAGTTGCAGGCGGGCGTTGGTCAGCTGATTCTGGGCATCGAGTAATTCTATATAGAGCAACTGTCCTGCTTTATAGACCTTGGATTGGTCGTTGTAATATTTTTCGGAGAGTTGCAGTTGTTCGTGTGCGCTGTTGAAGTTGGCCACAGAGGTGTGGTAATTGTTTTCTGCTGTCTGTTGTTCCAACTGGAAAGAAAGGTTGGCTTCATTATAAGCAGCCTGCATGTTGCTGACGTCAATAGCGGCTTGTTGTGCTTTGTACTTGCGTTGTCCGGCAGCGAAGAGGTCCCATTGCAGATTCACCCCCCACATATAGTATCTGGACTGGCTATTGACTTTGAAGTTGAAGTCCTGCGAACCGAGGTCGAGGAAGGTGCTCAGTTTTGGCACAAGGTAAGACTTCGACTGGCGGTAGGAGAGATCCGCTATTTTCTGTTGCTGGGAGAGTTGCAGCAGTTCTTCTCTGACATTGGAGGTGGCAGTGGGTGCTGCGGAGATTTCTTCCGGCGAGAAAATGGTGCTGTCCAGTATGATACCTGCTTTGAGATCCCGGTTGAGCAGGAAATTGAAATAGGCGCCGGCGTTCTGCTTTTTATTTTCAGCTTCGGTGATGGAGGCTTCGATTCTCTGCAGTTCAGCTTTAGCACGCGTCAGGGCGGTGCTGTTGGTCACGCCATTGGTCAGGAAGCTGGTGTTCACCCTGATATTCTCCTGCACCTGCAAGCGTGCGGTATTATAGATGTCCACCGCTTTCCCGGCCTGATAGTATTGATAGTAAGCTGTTTTGATGTCTCTTACGAGTCTGCGTTTATAGACGTTTACACCTGCCTGCTGGAGGCTGATATTTTCCCGGCGGATCTTCTGAGCGTACCATATTTCGGTATTGACCAGAGGAAGTGTGGTGCGAAGGTGTACGTCATAGAAATTGTCAGGATTGAGGAGTACGGACTGATTTTCCAGCTGCGGGAATTTGGAGGAGTTGGTGAGCTGGTTCAGGGTACTATACGCCGGATTGAGCAGGTCTCCGATGGGAATATCGATGGTACGGCCTCCGCCTGCTTTGGTATAGTTACCGATCAGTCCTACTTGTGGGTAGAACAAGCTTTTCGCTTCCTGTAGTGCATAGAGTGATTTATCCAGCTGGAAATGCTGCTGTTTGAGCCCCTGATTCTGTGCAAAAGCGCTCTGAATATAGTCATCCAGCACCTTGCTCTGCGCAGACCCTTGCTGCGCGGACGTCCACATAATAGCCATTAGTATTATGAACGTTTTTCTTTTCATGATGGCAGTTGACATAATGAACACTGTTTAGTAATAACTGATAAAAAAAGACACTTTGAGTGTCAGTTGAAAATGTGAATGATTTTGACGGCGTCAGATAGTACGACGATTGAGACGCGGGAATATTGTATGAAAATGGATAGCGTCATTTTTTTGACGCTATCGCCTTATTTCCTAATGAGTCGGAGATATTCGTCAACGGTATTGGTAATCAAGGCCCTTTGTTCTTCGTCAGACAGGTGCATTACTTTGATACGTTGTCTGATAAAAAGGGAAATCAGTCCGTGACCCAATGCCCAGATGGAGAGTGCTGCTACTCCGGGATCTGAGAAGCGTAGCTGATCCATGCAGGGAGTTATGGTTTTAATAAGAAAGTCGAATGACTCATCACAGTTTGGCCAATCTTCGCTGACAGCTTTCATGGGGGAGCGGAGGATAAACATCAGGTCATAGAGGTCCGGATGCTCAAAGCCAAATTTGACATAAGAATGGAGCAATTGTTCCAGTTTTTCCATTGGCTCAGTGGACGTAGCTTCTTTTTCGAAGGCTTTGTATAATTCTGCGAAGGCTTCCCCCTGCACTTCGTATAATAGTTCGTCTTTGTCTTTATAGTAGAGGTAAATGGTGGCAGGACTGTACTCTATCTTTTCGGCGATGTTTCTGATGGAGGTTTTTTCATATCCATCATTGATGAACATGTCCATCGCGGTGCCGATGATCAGTTTACGCATTTCCTGCTTTTCCCTTTCCTTACGATCACTAATACCCATGTTAATATCTTTACGATGCAAACTTACTAAACGGTGTTTAGAAAATAAAATATTTTCAATAGTTTTACGTCACTATCTTATAAATCAAAGTCGCCCTTTATGACCAGCACAGCATCAAACGTATCAGAATCAGGAATTTATACAATTTTAGGAGCCGGTGGAATTATTGCGAAGGAGTTAACATCTGTATTATTGGAAAACGGGAAGCAGGTACGTCTGGTGAGCCGGAAGGCACAGGCGGTGGACGGAGCAGCGAATGTGATGGCGGCTGATATTACAGATCCCTTACAGACCCGGAGGGCCATCAGTGGTTCTTCTGTGGTGTTTTTAGTGGTGGGGCTTACCTATAATCATAAGATATGGCAGGAAGCCTGGCCAAAGATTATTCAGAATGTGATCCATGCCTGCAGTGAAGGGGGGATTCCGCTGATCTTCTTTGATAATGTGTACATGTATGGATTGGTAGATGGAAAGATGACAGAGGACACGCCTTTTAACCCACGTAGTAAAAAAGGAGAGGTGCGGGCGTTGATTGCCGGAAAGATCATGGACCGGGTAAAAGAGGGGAGATTGACGGCAACGATTGCGCGGGCGGCGGACTTTTACGGTCCGGGTGCAGATACGACCGGTATTCTCAACATGATGGTGATAGACAAACTGGCGAAAGGGCAGACGGCAAACTGGCTGGGTAACGATCATGTAACACATAGTTACACGTATACGCCTGATGCTGGTAAGGCATTGTATATGCTGGCATCAGATCCTTCGACGTATAATCAGGTATGGCATCTGCCCACAAAGAATCCTGCACCTAACGGGAAAGAATATATTGAAATGGTGGCAGAGGCATTACATACAAAGCCAAAATATACGAAGCTGGGCAGCTTTATGATCAGGATGGCAGGCTTTTTTAACACAACGATTGCAGAGTTGCATGAGATGATGTATCAGACTACGCATCCTTACATTTTCGATAGTACGAAGTTTGAAAGGCATTTCAATTTTACACCTACTTCTTATGAAGATGGCATTGCCGAAATTGTAAAAAAGATCAAAGCCTGAAAAAATAAATTTGGAGATATAAGATTTCCAGCTATATCTTTGCATCAGTTCTTTAAGATTCTTATTAAGAAAGGCAGAGGGAAATGGCCCTGTGAAGCCTTAGCAACCATCCGGAACCACCAAACCGGAAAGGTGCTACATCCAGCCCGCATAGCGGGAAAGATAAGTCAGTAGGTTTGATCGATATTTTAATCAAAATATATTCAACTCACCTGGCTACCAGGTGAATTTTTTTGTTTTAAGACCTTCCTGTTTTCTATCTGCCATCTCTGATAAGTTCCTGCTGAGGACCTGTTTAGTCAACAATTTTCATCAAACTCAAAAACACAAGAGATGAGCACAATCACACAACTGATCCATTCCATTCCCGTAGATCCTCAGACCGGTGCTATCGCAGTACCTATTTACCAGACATCTACCTTTGTGCAGGAGGCGCCGGGCGTCAACAAAGGATATGACTATGCACGTACGAATAACCCAACCCGTGAAACCCTTGAAAAGATTGTGGCTCAGCTGGAAGATGGTGCTACAGGTATTGCGTTTTCGAGTGGGCTGGCAGCTATTGACGCCATTCTGAAACTGCTGCAGTACGGAGATGAAATTGTAGCCGTGGATGACATTTACGGAGGGGCCTTCCGGTTATTCAACAAAGTGTATCATAAGTTCGGTATCAAAGTCACTTATGTAGATACTTCGGATACGCAGGCAGTGTTCAATGCCATCACGCCAAAGACAAAACTGATCTGGCTGGAAACCCCTACCAATCCCACTTTAAAGATATCAGATATCTCTGCTATCGCGAAGATTGCAGCTGCTAATAAATGCCTCTTCTGCGTTGACAATACCTTCGCTTCACCCGTATTACAACAGCCTTTGAACCTTGGTGCAGACATCGTGATTCACAGTGCTACAAAATATCTCGGCGGACACAGTGATCTTATCGCCGGTGTAGTGGTGGCAAAGACACCTGAACTGGGGGCAGAGATTAAGTTTTACCAGAATGCCTGTGGCGCGATTCTTTCACCTTTTGACAGTTTTCTGCTGATCCGTGGCATAGAGACCCTGCACCTGCGTGTAAGGCAGCATTGCAGTAATGCGCAGATCATTGCGGAATACCTTGCGGAGCATCCACTGGTGGATAAAGTATTTTATCCCGGACTGAAAACACATCCCGGACATGAGATTGCGAAGCGCCAGTCCAAAGGGTTTGGCGGTATTGTTTCGTTTACCCTGAAGGATGATACGGAAGCCGCTGCACTGGCTTTTGTGACAGGCACCCAATATTTTAAGCTGGCAGAAAGTCTCGGCGGTATTAAGAGTTTGTTATGTCATCCGGCAGGTATGACCCATAAATCCATCCCTGATGAGACGCGGAGAGCCGCCGGGGTAGCGGATAGTCTGATCCGTTTGTCCGTCGGACTGGAAGAACCCGCTGATCTCCTTTCAGACCTTGATCTTGCCTTTCATAAAATTCAACAGGCGACCGGGTCTGTTTTAAGTTTATAGTTTCGTAGTTTGCAGTTCTGGAATGATCAAACTGCAAATTGTTAACTATGTTAAAACCGATGTTTCTCAGTGTTTGCCTTTCCGCTGTATGTTTCCATATCAATGCACAGGACAACACTGCTGTTATAATTAAAGATGTTACCTTGATTGACGGGAGCGGGGGCGCCGCCCGTTCCCATGTCAGTCTGCTGATAAAAGACGATACCATTGCCGCTGTATTACCTGCCGGCACCAATTATCCCACTAAAGGCGCAGAAGAGATCAACGGTAGTGGTAAAACGATCATGCCGCTGATGGTAGATGCCCACAGTCATCTGGGCTTGCTGAAAGGCACTGAAATTGCCGCTGCAAACTTCACTCCCGATAATGTGACACGCCAGTTGAACCAATACCTGAGTTATGGTATAGGGACTGTATTGAGTCTGGGTACAGACCAGCCTACCGGCTTTTTTATGCGTGATGCATCCCGTGCCGGCATGATGAGCGGGGCTTCCTTTTATACTGCTGGTTTTGGGTTTGGCGCTCCACGCGGTACACCACCGGTTGCATTCGGACCCAGTATCCTGCGCCCCATTAATGCCGATCAGGCGCTGGAAGAAATGCGCCATCTGGCTACGCTGAAGCCTGATTTCGTAAAGATCTGGGTGGATGGTAGTCCGAAGATCCTGCCTGAAATTTACCGTGCTATCATCGCGGAAGCACACACTCACAATATCAAAGTAGCCGCTCACGTTTATTATCTGGAAGATGCTCATCAGCTGGTAGATGCCGGTGTTGATGTGCTGGCACACAGTATCCGTGATCAGGAAGTAGATGATGCACTCATCAAAGCGATGAAGCAGAAGAATGTCTATTATATTCCTACACTTTGTATAGAAGATTTTGGCCTGTCCTATGGCCTTGTCAGCCCCGGATGGTTTACAGATCCGTTTTTTATGCGATCGCTGGAACCGGGCGTATGGGATATGCTGAACAGCGATGACTATCGCAAAAAGCAGGAGGGGGATACCGACAAAGCCCGTAAAATAAAGGCGTTTGCTATTGCTAAAAGGAACTTCCAGAAAATGGACAGCGCGGGCGTAAAAATCGCGATGGGGACAGACTCCGGTGCGCAACCGGTAAGAGCGCAGGGTTTTTCTGAACACCGTGAGCTGCAGCTGATGGCCGAATTAGGTATTCCTGCGGTAAAGGTGATCAGTTATGCCACCCACGGAGGCGCTGCCTTATTGGGTATTGACGCGGAAACCGGCACCTTGCAGCCCGGTAAAAAAGCAGACTTTATGGTACTTGATGCAGATCCACAACTTGATATCAGGGCCACTACAAATATCAGTTCTATCTGGAAAAACGGAAAACAGATACAATAATCAAAATAAGGCGTTGCCAACACGCCTGGGGAAACAACATGAGATCAGCATTAAATATTGGCTTATGCCTGTTATTGTCTGCAACAGCGTTAACGGGATATGGTCAGCACAAAAAGAAAAAGACTGTAAAAGCTAAACCGAAGGCCAGAACAGCAGTCGTTGCAAAGGCAGTGGGACCTGCTTATTCCTCCGCACAACAGTTACAGATGCGCAAATCATTCTACCTGTTATACGTGCTTGAAAGAAACGGCGCCGCGCACAATGTGGTGGTAAAGGACGCTGCATTCAATGCTGTCGCAAAGGACAGGCACGAACGGCTGGCTGCCGCTTATGCTTCCTGCGGTGACGGGCGGTGTATGGGACAGGCATTTGCGTGGACACCGGAAGAGATCAACGCTGTCAGCGATGAATTTAAGCGTTTGACAGTAAGTGATAATGATATGGCGCAGATAGTGGAAAGACTGAAGATAGAATCCCGTTATCCGCTTTATAATAACGATGCGGATACTACTTTTATCAGAAAGGCATGGGAAGATGTGGCGGCAGGTATGAACCATATTTTCAGGGTTTATCTGCAGGGTGTTGCTCCCCGTTATCCGAAGATAGATTCAATTTCCTTCCGTCCGGAAGATGCCGCTTTTGTACAGAAAGTGAAAACGGCTACCCAGCAGGTAATGGCTGTTGGTGCGGGCAGTACTTTCTTTAAACAGTCGCTGATGGGATCACTGGAAGCGCTGGAAATCAATGGCAGAGATGAGGCTATCCGTTATGAACCTTTATATAAAGGGGCGAATGCGGCGCCTTTTGCCAAGTCAAGAAGGATTAACTGGAATGCTTATAAGTATACATCTATCATGGTGCCGGGTAGCGGTCCGGGTAAGCCGGGTAAGACCATGGATACGATGGGTATGTATCGTTGCGGATTGGCGGCGGAGATGTATAAGAAAGACCTTGCGCCTTTCATTATTGTTTCCGGCGGACATGTACATCCTTATAAGACGCCATTTTGCGAAGCAATAGAGATGAAAAAGTATATGGTGAGCAAGTTGGGTATCCCTGACAGTGCGGTCATCATTGAGCCACATGCGAGACATACGACGACCAACATCAGGAATGCCGTAAGACTGGCCTATCTTTTCAATATGCCGGCGGCAAAGCCGATGTTGATCGTGTCTGATTCATTTCAGTCACTGGCGATCGAAAAGATGGCCATCCGTTTTATGAATGAATTAGGTTATCTGCCATATGAAGGATTGGAAAGGAAAAGCCCTACAGAGAATGTGATCAAGCCTGACCTGCGGGCATGGCAGCAGGATCCTGAAGATCCGCTCGATCCTTAAGCCAGTTCCGGCCCTTCATCACCCTGGTTACCATCATGGCGGCTACTGTATCTCCGGTGGCGTTCAGAATGGTGGCCAGGGGATCCACAAGGGTACCGATGACCATCACAGCCGGCAGGGCTTCTATTGGAAAGCCGTATACAGACATAACGAGCAGTTCCCCGATATAACCACCGTTTGGAATACCCCCTTCCACAATACTTACGATCACAGTAACCCCCAGTGCCAGCAGGACCGTATCCACACCTGTCAGCGGACGACCGAACATGGCGAATACCACACCGATTTTAATAATAGACGAGATGCTGGAACCATCCTTGTGCAGGGTGCCACCTAAGGGCACAACTACGTTTCCGATGTGTGCAGGAATGCCCATACGCTGTGCTGCCGTCAGATTGGCCGGGATGGTGGCAATACTGCTGCAGGAACCCAGAGCCGTAAAGGTAGGGATGAGATTATTCTTCCAGTAGATCTTCACGCCTGCGAAGCCGCCTGCAAGAAAAGCGTATACACTAAACAGTACGATAAAATAGAAGAGACCAAACCCGTAATAAACAGCCATGGAACTGGCATAGGTGCCAAAGAGCTGTGGACCGAGCGTACCGACCTGATAGGCGAAGTAAGCTCCCAGACCGACAGGACCGAGTACCATGATAATGTCCAGCAGAGATTTCATAACCTCATTGCCGGAGTGCAGGAAGTTACGGAATGCTTTACCAGATTCACCTGCTTTAAGAGCTGCGAAGCCCGTCAGTGCGGAGAAAATGATAAAGGGCAGCATATTTTTCCGGGACAGGAGTTCGAAGAATTCTCCGGTGGTCAGCAGTTTTACGATCTGTTCACCGAAACCAGCCGGATGCGCGTTTTCATCAGGTACGAAGGTGCCGGGAGCCACTGCTTTCAGTGGGAAGATCCAGACAGCTACGATCGTCAGGAATGCTGATACGAGTACAGTACCAAGGAAAACGAAGGTCATGACAGAGATGACTTTGCCTAGTTTTTGTCCGGGGTCTATATTGGCAATCGCAGAAGAAATAGCAAAGAAAACCAGCGGGATGACCGCTGTAAAGAGCAGGTTCAGGAATATATCGCCTATTGGTTTGATGACTTCCACCCGTTGCCCGAAGATCAGTCCGAGAATACTGCCGGCAATGATACCGCCGAGTAGGGTCAGCAGGCTGCTATAGTTTCTAATAATGTTCCGCATATGGCGTCAAATATATCGAAAAGTCCATTTAATAGCCAGGGAAGTAATACCGATGGCTGCTAACCATGTTTTCCGCCAGATCCCGGACAAGGAAAAATATAATTGTAAAATTGACATTTATCATTAACTTGCGTTAAGTAGCGATTGAATTTGTAAGAATCGGGTGCCCCGGTTATTCCACTGTTATAGAAGACTTATCCGCCAGATATTCTCTTCTGATTTTATTGTTCTACATATACTGATATGCCGGTTGTGCGTATCGGAATAGTGTTTACAGCTGAGTTGATTGCCTGTGCGCTTCTGGTGCTGTAAATACAGCTGTTTTATCAACAAAGGTTTCTGCGAGCTGCATGCAAATTTCCCAGGTAATTTTTGCCGCATGCGGCCGATTCAATAACGTGAACTAGATCGGCGAAGGTCGAATTCATTCGACCTTCTTCTTTTACCTCTTTTCCTGATGATCATTTTGCGGGCAATGCTTACCCTGTTGCAGGAATTGTCTGTCTCCACTTCACTTTTACCGACTACTACTGATTGCCGGTTTTTATCGTAAGATATGGCGGATTGACCCGGTCAGTGATATCCATATAGCGCATATTGATGCAGGAGAAACGTGTCAGGGTATTTTGTCAAAGACGCACGGATAATTGCTGCTTTCCCCGGAAAGAGATAATTTTAGCCCTTATGACCGACGACGAAATATTAGCTGCTTTCAGTGAAAGGAGGACGATTTACGATACTTATCTTCAGGCAAACGGGATTGAACTGTGTACCTGTCCGGGCTGTGGTTTCCCGTCACTTACTGACCGTGGAGAGTTCGAGATCTGCATTATCTGCTTTTGGGAAGATGATGGACAGGACGATAATGAGGGGAGCATCCTGAGCGGCTTATTTGAAGAGCTTCAGTTATCCGGCCCGAATGACAAGTTATCTCTCAGGGAAAACAGGATCAATATTGGTCGTATACTGGAAAGTAGTGCCGAAATGATCGATGGAGAAATAGATCTGAACACTGCGCGGGTATTAGAGACGATTGCTTTCTATCAACTACGCAGAATGGATATTGAGGGGAGGATGACGGGAGAAGAGTCCGCACAGGATCACATCTGGCTGGAGTGGCAGGAAGTGAGGAAGGATCTGCAGACAGCACTTGTAGTACCGAAAACACATGAATAAGCGCTACTAAGGCGCTTGTAGTCCGGGCGAAAACGTGGACTTGATCCGGTATTGACAGGGTGATGAGTGGGAGGCGCTATGTATGATGCTGCATGTTGAGCCGTAGGGGCAAGGCAATGAAAGTCTGACTACAGCGGGATGCTGCAGCAAAAAGAAAGGTTTTATTATCGAAACAGTCACCGGGAAAATATATACGCATCAAAATACATCATGGCAATCGTGCAGTCATTATTCTAATTGTACAATCGCTTGAGAGCGGTGTGCAGGCGTGGCGCCTGACGCGGTCTGTAAACGTTTTGACAAGCGCTGTGGATGCGTATGTGTTTTAAAACGTTTTATTGTTTTGGGTGGCCTTACTGCAATGATATCTGCTGCGATGTATCGCTGGTCACAAGAGGGACCATCTTTACGCATACCTCTTACCTGCAAGGTCAGGATCAGGGTTCCTTCTCCGGGAACGAACAAGGGGATTGTCAGTCCACCGAAAGGCTTACCTGTATGTATAGTAGTAACAACCGCATCTGAGCCGGTCACACGCCTTGTATCGAAATCAATCCGAACGGCAATGGCTTTTATTTCCAGTGTATCAAACCGACCGTATTGCGATATCTCCTGTGCGGGAATATGTAATTCTTCCTGTCGGGAGAGAGTTGGTGCTATGGCGAGAAAACGACCGATACCAGTATGCTGATTAAAGCGGAAGCCGGTTATTGCGGTGTGGTCATTGGTAGCTCCGATCAATAAGCTGTTGAGGCGATTGATGTGGGAGCTGTCACAGCGTACGTTCAATTCGTGGTAGCAGGCATGCCGGATAAGCCGGCTTTTTCTGCTGGCTGTGCCGAAGCGTCTGGCGGCGTTGCGGGTGGCGATCGTCTGCCGCACTATTGTGGGTGCGCTGCGCAGGAAATATTTACCGTTGCGCTCATAGCCGATCTGTTGGCCGAGTTTACCGGTAAAGGTGATAAAGGATTGTTGTTTTGCCATTGATGTTGATTTTGTGCATGATGAATTTAATCATAATCCGGCGGCGGAAAAAGTTCACAGCCTCAAAGGTTTTCCACTTTTTGCAGTGGCAGATGTGGAAAATGCGTGGCAGGGAGAAGCCGTTATCGACTCTTCCCTTAATTTACTAGCTTTGGGCCTGCAAATCGTAAAACAGGCATATGAAAAAGGCATTTATTTTCGACATGAACGGCACTATGATCGATGATATGGCATATCATTTAGAGGGCTGGTTTAATATTCTGAATGATGACCTGGGGGCTGGTATGACCCGGGAGGCGGTGAAGAAGGAGATGTATGGTAAGAATCAGGAGTTACTGATCCGTATTTTCGGGAAGGACCGTTTTACGGAGGCTGAAATGGACGAATTATCTATGGAAAAGGAGCGGAAGTATCAAAAAGCATATCTGCCGCATCTGCGCCTGATTCCGGGACTGGATGTGTTTCTGGATGCGGCTGAGAAAGCGGGTATCCTGATGGGGATAGGTACGGCGGCTATTCCATTTAACGTAGACTTTGCGCTGGATAATCTGCAGATCCGTCATTATTTCAAAAGTATCATTACGGCGAATGATGTGGCGACCAGCAAACCGAATCCGGAGGTTTTCCTGAAGGCGGCGGAGGAACTGGGTGTGGATCCTGCGAACTGTATCGTATTTGAAGACGCGCCAAAAGGAGTGGAAGCAGCTGCGAATGCTGGTATGAAGGCAGTTGTGCTGACGACGATGCATACTGCGGAAGAGTTCATAGGCTTTGACAATATACTCACTTTTGTACCTGATTATACGACACTTAGCACCGGTGGTCTGTTCAGGTAATAGTAATTGTCTATCAGTATCCGCTTGTGGCGGGCTTAAAATATTCAAATGGTCCTGATGATTATCAGGGCCATTTTCATTGATGGCTGCTCTCTATCAGAAAAGATAGTAAATGTGAGGACGCCGTTTTACTGATCCTGCTAACGGCGTTTGCGGTTCAATACGACGATCGTCAGCAGATATATCTCCGATGTTTGCCGGAAATATCATGGAGGACCAGCAGCTGTTCAAAGGCGTGTTCAGTGCGCATAAACGGCTGTTTACATCTCACCTGATCCTGCTGTATTGCAGGCTATTCTACTCTTTAGTAAAAATTAATTGTAAAAATGACATTTATATTTTTATATTGTGGAGAAATAAGCCGTCTGCAGTTTTAAATGCTGGCAATATCAACACTCTGTTTTATATTAGCGGAATTAAATTCCTGCAAAGTATGACACGTTATTCCCGGCAAACCCGGATGCTGGTAGCTGTAGACTGTATTATTTTCGGTTTTGACGGACAGGATCTCAAGCTTTTGCTGATCAAACGCGGCTTTGAGCCGGAAAAAGGGAAGTGGAGCCTGATGGGAGGTTTCGTTCAGCCTGATGAAGATCTCGAGCAGGCAGCGGCCCGTACGCTGACCAAGCTGACAGGGCTGGACGGCGTATACATGGAGCAGCTTGGCTCTTTCGGTCATCCCGGCAGGGACCCGATGGAAAGGACGCTTTCAGTAGCTTATTTCGCCCTGATCGACATCAATCAATACAAACAGCAGATCACCGATGAGTATAAGGCAGAGTGGTTTCCGCTCAAGGACGCCCCTAAACTGATCTTTGATCACGCCGATATGGTTGAAGAGGCTCAGGCCAGATTACGTTACAAAGCGGCCATCCACCCGTTGTTGTTCGAGCTGCTACCTACCAGATTCACGATTCCGCAGTTACAGATACTGTTTGAAGCAGTATATGATGCCGGCTTTGACAAGCGTAATTTCAGCAGGAAGGTATTATCTACCGGCTTGCTTGTTAAGCAAAAAGAAAAAGAGAGGGCTACTTCCAAAAGGGGAGCATTCTATTATAAGCTGGATAAAAGAAAGTACAGCGCCAAATTCCACGCCTTCCTCAATTTTGTTTCCGATCCGGGAAATTTGAAATAGGCCATCACTGATATGATGGTCACTGTTTGCACAGTGATAATCATATCAGCGTTTTTTTGCCTTTTTTATAATTGTCGTTTTGACAATAAAGTAGATACGAACGATTATTTCATCTTTAAATTAAGCTGCTGTTTCCTGCTATTGGCGGGAGGCAGGTCAGAATTGTACGTTATGGAAAATTCTTTTGTAATAGGTGTCGATTTTGGTACCGATTCGGTGCGCTCTCTCGTTGTAAATACACAGACCGGACAGGAAGCCGGCAGTGCCGTGCACTATTACCCCCGCTGGCAGAAAGGATTGTACTGTGATCCGGCAACCCAGCAATACAGGCAGCATCCGCTGGATTATCTTGAAGGGCTTGAACATAGTATCCGTGAGGCATTACAGCAATGTCCTCCGGGCACGGCTGCCCTTGTAAAAGGGATCGCTGTGGATACTACCGGTTCTACGCCGGGTCCGGTAGATGAAACCGGTACGCCGCTGGCTTTAGTACCCGGATTTGAAGAGAATCCCAATGCCATGTTCGTACTCTGGAAAGATCATACAGCTAATAAAGAGGCCGCCCTGATCAACGAAATCGCACATAGCAATGGAATGGACTATACGCAGTACAGTGGCGGTATCTACAGCAGTGAATGGTATTGGGCCAAGATATTGCATGTTATTACAGCAGATGATGCCGTGCGTGAAAAGGCTGCTTCATGGGTAGAGCATTGCGACTGGATCCCGGCTGTACTCACAGGAAATAAAAGCCTCAGCACCTTGTTACGCAGTCGTTGTGCAGCCGGTCATAAAGCCATGTGGCACGCCTCATGGGGTGGATTACCTCCCCGTACATTCCTCGAAAAATTGAGTCCGGCACTCACAAAATACGATCAGACATATACCGATACCGTTGAAGCGACCGTTCCTGCCGGTACTATCAGTGCCGCATGGGCTGCAAAACTTGGTCTGCCGGAAGATGTAGTCATCGGTACCGGCGCATTTGACGCCCATATGGGCGCTGTAGGCGGCGGTATTCAGTCCTACTCCCTCTGTAAAGTAATCGGTACCAGCACCTGCGATATTCTCGTGGCTCCTATGGAGGAGGCAGGGCATCTGTTTGTGAAAGGTATCTGCGGACAGGTAGATGGTTCGGTAATACCGGGTATGCTCGGACTGGAAGCGGGACAATCTGCCTACGGTGACGTATTTGCGTGGCTGCGCAAACTGATTATGGGACCGATGTACGCGCTCTTACCTGATGAGAAAGATAAACTGGCCGAAGCAGAAGGGAAGTTACTGGGCTATCTCTCCGCACAGGCGCAGCAATTGCCGCTGAAGGACAACGATCCGCTGGCACTCGACTGGTTTAATGGTCGTCGTACCCCGGACGCTAATCATACGCTGAAAAGCACCATTACAGGTTTACACCTTGGTATAGACGCTGTACAGGTGTTCAAAGCACTGGTAGAAGCAACTGCTTTCGGCGCACAAAGTATCGCAGAGCGTTTCCAGAAAGAAGGTATTGCGATCAATGAAGTAATTGCACTGGGTGGCGTGGCCAAGAAATCAGGGTATGCCATGCAGGTACTCGCAGACGTGATGAACCGTCCGATCCGCATTGTGAACAGCGAGAATGCATGTGCACTGGGTGCTGCTATGTTTGCCGCTGTAGCAGCGGGTGTATATGCAGACATTGATCAGGCACAGCAGGCAATGACGTCAGGATTTGAAACCACCTGGCAGCCGCGCGCAGAGAATGTTGCTTATTACGCTGCCCGTTATCGCAAATTTCAGGAACTGGGCGCTATCACCGAAAAATTATACGTATGAGCAAGCAATATCAAAGCATAAAAGAGCAGGCTTACGAAGCCAATATGCAATTGCCTGCACTTGGACTGGTACTCTTTACTTTCGGAAATGTAAGTGTAGCAGACCGTGCCGCCGGCGTATTTGCCATAAAACCCAGTGGCGTGCCTTATGTGCAGTTGTCACCGGATCAGATGGTGATCGTTGACTTTGACGGTAACACCGTTGAAGGGAACGGTCGTCCGTCCTCAGATACCAAAACCCACGCAGTATTATACAAACACTGGGAAGATATCGGCGGCATCGTACATACACATTCCACTTACGCAACTGCCTGGGCACAGGCACAGCGTGACATTCCCGTATACGGTACCACACATGCAGATCATCTCACGGCAGACGTGCCTTGTGCAGCGCCTATGAGTGATGAAATGATTAAAGGTAATTATGAATACCAGACCGGTTTTCAGATCATGCAATGCCTACAGGAAAGAGGTCTTTCCCATAAGGATGTAGAGATGCTGCTGGTGGGTAATCATGCACCTTTCACGTGGGGCAAAACAGCTGATAAAGCTGTCTACAATGCAGCAGTGCTCGAAGAAGTAGCACGTATGGCTTTTCTGACGGAAAGCATCCGTCCGGAATGTCCGAAGTTGAAAGAGGCACTGATTAAAAAACATTTTGAACGCAAACACGGGCCCGATGCCTATTACGGACAATAGCGCAGGTCATCACCTATAAATTCCAACAGCATGATACAGTTGAAGCAATTTGAAGCCTGGTTCATCACAGGCAGTCAGCATCTTTACGGAGAAGAAACATTAAAGCAGGTAGCAGCGCATGCTGAAAAGATTGCGCAGTCACTGAGCAATGACGCCAATATACCAGTACGCATCGTCTTTAAACCAGTCGTAAAGACACCTGATGAGATCTATCGCATTTGTCAGGAAGCGAATACCGCACCTGATTGTATCGGGGTGATTGCATGGATGCATACCTTTTCTCCTGCTAAAATGTGGATTGGCGGACTGAAAATATTACAACGTCCACTGTTGCATCTGCATACCCAGTTTAACCGTGACATTCCGTGGGGAGAGATTGATATGGACTTCATGAATCTGAATCAATCTGCGCATGGTGACCGCGAGTTTGGTTTCATGATGTCAAGGATGCGTATGGACCGTAAAGTGGTGGCAGGTCATTGGCAGGACCCGGATGTAGTAGCAGAAATCGGTGTATGGTTGCGCGCCGCAGCTGGTTGGTTTGACTGGCAGGGCGCCCGCTTTGCCCGTATAGGCGATAATATGAGACAAGTAGCTGTTACCGAAGGCGATAAAGTGGAAGCAGAACTGCAGTTCGGCTACTCCGTTAATGGCTATGGTATCGGCGATGTCGTAAAATATATCAAAGCCATCAGCGATGCAGCTATCGGTAAACTGGTACAGGAATATCAGGATACCTATACACTGGCCGCCGGCTTACAAAAGAACGGCGCCCAGCATGCCTCCCTGCTAGAAGCAGCACGTATTGAACTCGGACTGCGTGCTTTTCTGGAAGAAGGTAAATTCAAAGGATTTACAGACACCTTCGAAGACCTGCATGGCATGGAACAGCTGCCGGGGATCGCTGTACAACGTCTGATGGCAGATGGCTATGGTTTTGGCGGAGAAGGCGACTGGAAGACGGCTGCATTGGTGCGGGCGATGAAAGTAATGGGAAGCGGTCTGCCGGGAGGTAACTCTTTCATGGAAGACTATACTTATCATTTTGATCCGGATAACAGATTGGTATTAGGTGCGCATATGTTGGAAATCTGTTCTTCTATTGCGGCTGATAAGGCGTCCTGCGAGATCCATCCTTTGGGTATTGGTGGTAAAGCGGATCCGGTGAGACTGGTGTTTAATGTTGCCGGCGGACCGGCGATTAACGCTTCTGTGATTGATATGGGGAATCGGTTCAGATTGTTGGTGAATGAAGTGGAGGCCGTTGCGCCATTGCATGAATTGCCGAAGCTGCCAGTGGCGAGGGTGTTGTGGAAGCCGTATCCGGATATGCGTACGGGTTGTGCGGCGTGGATACAGGCGGGTGGTGCGCATCATACATGTTATAGCCAGAATCTGGGCGCTGCGCATATGCAGGATTTTGCGGACATGGCGGGGATTGAGTATGTGAAGATTGGCAAGCAGACGGACTTGTATCAGTTCCGGAACGAGTTGCGGTGGAATGATGCGTTTTATCTGATGAAAGGTTTTAAGTAATTATAGATCGATAGGCTGAATAAGCCAATGATGACGTGGAATATCAATCGCCGGTCCGTTTCGTACGGACCGGCTTTTTATTTTTAAGTCGGTTTTGATTGCTTTTTGCTCTGGAAGTCAGGTTTGCTGCGGGTTTGTTTTAACCGCTTCTTGCACTGGAAGTTGGTTGGCTGTGGGTTTGCTTTAACCGCTTTTTTCTCTGGAAGTCGGCTTGCTGCGGGTTGAGATGGGACGGCGGGCTGACGCCCTTTTTCGAGGTGTGCTATTGGGCGTTGGGGGGCGGGTCAGGCGGTGGGATCGTTGATGGGGATTTTGTTGGGCGGTCAGGCTCTCAAAGGGCTAAGGCCCTTTGTCTCCATCTCAACCCCTCCGCTAATAGAGACAGCTGTTTTAGTAAGATTGGGTCGTAATTAATGAGCTGTAATCGATCTTGTAGTTTTAAATGCGTAGTTTTTGCTTACTCACTTGCTTTGATAGTTCATAGACACACTATCCCCTTAATTGTACAAATTTGTAGTTTTTGTTTACTCATTTGCTTTGATAGTTCATAGGCACACTATCTCCCTTAATTGTACAAATTTGTAGTTTTCGCTTACTCATTTGTCTTGATAGTTCATGCAGGCACTATCTCCCCAATTGTCTACAAATGCTTAATTCCTGATTTTTTACAGCGTTTGCCAGTTTCTTACCAGTTCCGTTAGAAGTGTTTGTCCGATTGGCCAGTCTCCGAGGTTAGAGTCGGCGTTGATGTGGCCTTTTTCGCCGGCATTGACGAAACGGCTTCCCCATGCGTTGGCAAAAGAGCGGGAGCGTTCCAGTGTGGCATACTGATCATTGGTGCTGGATACCACAATGCTTTTGAAGGGTAATGCAGACATAGGAATGGGAGCGAAGCCGTGTGCTTCTTCCGGGAATCCGGGTCTTTCTGCATCCGCGGGAGCGACAAGTAAGGCTCCTTTGATACTGAGTTTTGTGTGTTGTGCCCAATGGGCGAGTGCGATGCAGCCCAGACTATGGGCGGCAATGACAACGTCCGGACCGGCGGCAGCAACCGCTTCTTCGATTGTCTGTATCCACTCTGTCATTTCCGGCGTGTCCCAATTCTGCTGATCAATACGTTTGTAGCCGGGATTGTGTTCCCAGATCGTTTGCCAATGTAATGGCCCTGAACCATGTAAACCTGGTGCAGTCAGTACGTTAACTTCCATAAATAACCCTTTTTTAAAATACTCCCTTTAGCAAGACAGATGATGGTATAATTGGCATAGCGTCCAACAATGTACAAAAAAGGAATAGCAATGCAAATGGCTCAACCGTTAATGAAACGCAAATTTCTGCGGATGCCCGCATATTTCGATCGCTTCATGGGAGAGCGGCGGAATATTCTCCGGAATTCTTCTTCGGTCAGTTCCTCCCAGTCTTTGGTGGAGAGGTTAAGGATCTCCGGGATGGGAGTGAATTCGGCTGTTTTATTAGGTTTGGAAAAACGATTCCATGGACAGACGTCCTGACAGGCGTCGCAGCCAAACATCCAGTTATCAAACTGTCCCTGCATGTTGTCCGGGATCAGCAATTCTTTCAATTCGATGGTAAAATAGGAGATACAACGGCTGCCGTCTACCACGCCCGGTTCGACAAGTGCGCCGGTAGGACATGCATCCAGACAGCGGGTGCAGGATCCGCAGAAATCACCTACAGGACCATCATATAATAGTTCCAGATCGGTAATGAGTGTGGCTATAAAGAAAAAGGAGCCTGCCTGTTTATGGATCAGGTTACCGTTTTTACCCAGCCAGCCTAAGCCACTGCGTTGCGCCCAGCTTCTCTCGAGTACGGGGGCAGAATCTACAAAACCTCGTCCGCTTACGGCGCCAAACTCCTCCTGCATTCTGGCCAGCAGGGTGTTCAGCTTTGCTTTTATAACTTCATGATAGTCATGACCGTAGGCGTATTTGGAGATCTTGGGCGCGTCAGTACGCTGTTGCTCCTGCGGGTAGTAGTTCAGGAGCAGGGTGATGACGGATTTCGCATTATCGACAAGCTTCCGGGGATCCACTCTTTTGTCGAAGTTGTTTTCCATATAGTGCATGGAGCCGTGCATGCCCTTATGCAGCCATTTTTCCAGCCGGCGGGCATCATCATCCAGCTGCATTGCCTGTGCAATGCCACAATGATCGAAACCGAGGTCGGCAGCATGCTTTTTTATAAAGTCCGTATATTTTCCCCTGAGATCCATGAGCGGCTGCAAGTTACGGAAAAATAAAAGTATGCTATAGCAAGTGTTGGAATATCAATTTTCCATACCTTCAACCTCAAATAATCCTTATATCCTTATATGTGTAGCAGATCTATTGTATTCCCCCTGCACCTTATAGTAGGTTGCCTTATCTCTTGTACAGCATTCTCACAATCGAAAGTTAAATTCGGAAAGATCACACCGGAAGATTTTAAACCCACATCGTTCGAGAAGGATACATCAGCCCATGCTGTAGTCATTGCAGATGTCGGATCGTCTGAATACGAAGTAGACAGAGACGATCTTAATCTGGTTTTCAGACAGTACAGGCGTATCAGAATCATTGATAAGAATGCCTACGACGAAGCCACTATCAGAGTTGGCCTCTATCATGTCGGTTCAGCAGAGGAAAAATTACAGAATGTAAAGGCCGTTGCCTATAATCTGGTAGACGGCAAGGTTGTCGAAACCAAAATGGACAGCAAGAGTATCTTCAACGACAAAGCCAGTAAAACGGTGAACATTAAAAAGTTTACCATTCCTGATGTCAAAGAAGGTACTATTGTCGAGTATTCCTATTCAGTCAGTTCGCCATGGCAGTACCA
Organism: Chitinophaga pinensis; assembly: GCF_007896845.1. Classification (GTDB taxonomy): domain Bacteria; phylum Bacteroidota; class Bacteroidia; order Chitinophagales; family Chitinophagaceae; genus Chitinophaga; species Chitinophaga pinensis_C. The sequence goes on from NZ_VOHS01000014.1 coordinate 85,541, forward strand.
ACTAAGAGGTTGGAATTTTCAGGATGAATATCCGGTGTTACTGAGTGAGTACAGGGTGGAGATTCCTGAGTTCTATGATTTCGTTTTCCTGAAACAGGACGTTAACGGTCTGCTGAAACACAAAGCAGACATTGACAGGAAAACGTTTAATCTTACCTATGAGTCCAGTCCGACTGCTGCAGCCGAGCATTACAGTCTGTCGGCCAATACGGTTAAAAACGTATGGTGGGCCGAAAATGTGCCGGCAGTAAGAGAAGAGAGTTATACAACATCTCTCTCCAATCATACTACCCGTATCGAGTTTCAGATTGCGGCATTGAAGTTTCCCAACTCTCCTGTAAAGCCGATGATATCCAGCTGGGAAAAGTTCTCAGAGGAATTGTATAAACATGAAGATTTCGGGGTTGACCTGAGTAAGAATAATGCATACCTCGGCGATGTGGTTGATGGTCTTGTGGCAGGTTTGAAGGAAGATACCGCCAAAGCGCGCCGTATTTACAATTACGTACGCATGAACTTTACCTGTACAGATCATGATGGTCTGTATCTGAGTAAGCCATTGAAAACGGTGTTTACTTCCCATAATGGCAATGAAACAGATATTAACCTGTTGCTGATCGCTATGCTGCGTCGTGCCAAATTGAAAGCGGATCCACTGATTCTCAGCACCCGCGATCATGGTGTGACCAACGAAATGTATCCGCTGGCAGCACGCTTTAACTATACAGTCGCCACATTGACAGTAGACACGCTTTCCTATTTTCTCGATGCCTCCCTGCCGTATCTTGGATTCGGTCGCCTGAGCTCATCCTGCTATAATGGACATGCCCGTCTCTTACTGGAAGGTACTACGCCTGCGCCGGTATATCTGAATCCGGATGATCTGCTGGAGCAGAAAACCACTTATGTAATGGTCATGGGTGGCGAAGGCGGTTCACTGAAGGGTAGTTATCAGCAGGTACCTACTTATTTTGAATCCTGCTCTATGCGTGCCGGCATAAAAGATAAAGGCAAGGATAACTATTTCAAAGGGCATGAAAAGGACTTCGGTGCAGAGACAGTTATCAGTGGTGTGGAAGTGGAAGATCTGAATGATAATGAAGTGCCTATAAAGGTGAAATACGACTTTGAAATAAAGCCGGATGAAGCAGGAATGTTGTATATCAATCCGCTGTTTAAAGAAGCGACCCTGAAGAATCCTTTCCTGTCTGAAACGCGTTTCTATCCGGTGGAAATGTCATATGTAATAGACGAAACCTATACTCTGAATCTGACGATACCGGAAGGCTATACAGTGGAAGAACTGCCAAAATCTTCTGTGGTGAAACTGAATGAATCAGACGGTTTTTTCCAGTATCTGATTCAGGCAAATGAAACCGCTATCCAGTTCCGTTCCAGAATCAAGTTGAGCAGAGCGGTATTTGCGCCGGATGAATATACCGAACTACGCAGATTTTATGACATGATTGTAAAGAAACAATCAGAACAAATTGTACTGAAAAGAAAAAGTTAATCGATGTTTTCGTTTTTAACCAAAAAGTACGCATATGCAGTTTGTTACTGTGTATGCGTATTACTGTCCATAGGTCCGGCTTTTGCCGGCGACCCGATCTATCCGGCGATGCTGATACCCGATTCCCTGAAGAAGCACGCACACGCAGTAACGCGCAAGGAAGAAATAACGGTGAAGATCAATGACCCGGGAGATGTGCGCGTGACCAAACACTATGTGGTTACCATACTGGATGCGGAAGGCGAAAAATTCGCGCGGTTTGTCGATAGCTATGACAAGCTGAAGGAAATCCGTTCTGTCAAAGGTACGCTTTATGATGCCCTCGGACTGCCGGTCAAAAAGCTCAAACAGAGCGATATACAGGACCTGAGTGGCGCCGGTGCTGATCTGATGAGTGACGATCGTATTAAACATCACCTCTTCTTCCATAACCTGTATCCGCACACGGTGGAGTATGAAGTGGAGATCAGATACAATCACTCATTTTATCTTCCGGAGTGGCAGCCACAGAGTGAGGAATCCAAGGCCGTGGAACAGAGTAAGCTGACTGTAATCACGCCAAAGGATTATGTACTGCGTTATAAAACGTTGAATTATAAAGGAGAACCGGTACAGGGGAATGACGGATCGGATCGTTCTTATACATGGGAGGTGAAAAATCTTCCCGCAGTTCCTGATGAACCGCTCTCTCCACACTGGGATACCCGTGCCACAGCCGTGTTACTGGCGCCGGCTTCGTTCGAGATGGCGCAATACAAAGGAACAATGAATACATGGGAGGAGTTTGGGAAATTTACGTATGTGCTCAATCAGGGAAGAGATGTATTGCCGGATAATATGAAACAGACCGTACATCAGTTGACCGACGGCCTGACCCGCGAACAAAAGATTACGAAGCTCTATGAATACCTGCAACAACATACCCGTTATATCAGCGTACAATTAGGTATTGGTGGCTGGCAGACGTTCGACGCCACCTATGTGGCATCCAAGGGGTATGGCGACTGTAAAGCACTGTCGAACTATATGTGCGCAATGCTGAAGGAAGCTGGTGTCAAAGCTTCGTGCGTGCTGGTGTATGCGGGTGAAGACAGAAGTGATGTAACGCTGGCGGACTTTCCGTCACAACGTTTCAATCATATGATTGTATGTGCGCCCGGTGAAAAAGATACTACGTGGCTGGAATGTACTAACAGCACTGTTGCAATGGGGTACATGGGAGAATTTACGGGTAACAGGGCGGTGTTGATCATAGATGAAAAAGGTGGTCAACTGGTACGTACACCCGCTTATTCTATGGAACAGAATGTACAGATCCGGAACGTTGTGGCTAAAGTGGAAGAATCCGGCGAAATGACAGTAAAGGTTAATAGCCGATACAGTGCTTTGCAGACGGATGGCCTGCATGGTGCGTTGAACAGTCTTACAAAAGAAAAACTGATGGAAGGACTCAAACAGGTCGGCTTTTTCCCTAGTTATGAGGTCAAAAGCTACGATTGGAAAGAAACGAAATCAGTGTTACCGTATATTGACGAGCAGATCGAAATCACTGCCCGTAACTATGCTACGATCACGGGTAAACGTATGTTCATCGAGCCTAATCTGATGAACAAGACTTCCAGAAGACTGTCTGTTGATTCCGTGCGCATAGCAGATATCTATCTGAGCCATTCTTATCGTGATATTGATACGGTTACGATCACAATTCCGGAGGGGTATACACCCGAAGCAATTCCACCCGCAACGGCATTACAAAGCCCTTTTGGCGTCTATTCCTCAAAAGTGACGATTGCAGGCAATGTGATCACCTATACCCGTTCTATAGACCACAAAGGAGGTACTTACCCCGCCAGTTCCTATGGCGAGCTGGCTAAGTTCTATAATAGTATGTATAAAGCAGACAGGAGCAGGATTGTTCTTGTTAAAAAGTGAAATAATTGCAGTCCGGTACCGGAAAAGCTGTAAAAACAGCAGTCCGGTACCGGTATTTCTGACAAAATGCCCCAACTGTTAACCTTGGATCAGGTTTTGTTGTTCTTTATACGTCGTTTAGAAAGACGAAAAAGGAGAAAACAAAACTGTATATGAATCTGAACAACTTCACTATTAAATCGCAGGAGATACTGCAACAAGCGCAGCAACTGGCCTTCAATGGACAACAACAGGCCATTGAGACAGGGCACTTGCTGAAGGCCCTGCTGGAAGACCAGGACAGTGCTATCGACTATTTACTTAAGAAGAATAATATAAATGTCAACTTCCTGTCTTCCAGACTGGAAGATCAAATAAAGAAATACCCCCGTATTGCCGGTGGCGAAGCCGGGCAGGTATTGAGCCGTGATGCTAATAATGCCATGCTGCGAGCTGGCGCAAGCATCAAGGAGTTTAAAGACGAATTTGTCAGTGTAGAACATCTGTTACTAGGTATACTGGGTGGCAGTGATGACACTGCCAAATTGCTGAAAGATGCAGGTTTGACAGATAAAGGCCTGAAGGCTGCTATCAAAGACCTGCGCAAGGGTAGTACAGTCAATTCCCAAACGGCTGATACCCAATATAATTCCCTGCAGAAGTATGCCAAGAACCTGAATGAGCTGGCTCGTGCCGGTAAACTGGACCCTGTCATTGGTCGTGATGAGGAGATCCGCAGGACCTTACATATCCTTTCCCGCCGTTCAAAAAATAACCCTATTCTGGTCGGAGAACCGGGGGTAGGTAAGACGGCTATTGTGGAAGGACTGGCGCACCGTATTATCAACGGAGACGTACCGGAAAACCTGCGTTCAAAGATCATCTATGCGCTTGACATGGGTGCACTGATGGCAGGTGCCAAATACAGAGGGGAATTCGAAGAAAGACTGAAATCAGTGATCAAAGAGGTGACAGAAAGTAACGGGGAACTGGTACTCTTCATAGACGAGATCCATACCCTTGTAGGTGCTGGCGCCATGGAAGGCGCAATGGACGCTGCCAACATCCTGAAACCAGCTCTGGCACGTGGGGAACTGCGTGCGATCGGTGCCACCACACTGACAGAATACCAGAAATATTTTGAGAAAGATAAAGCTCTGGAACGCCGTTTCCAGAAAGTAATGGTAGATGAGCCAAACGTAGAAGATGCGATCTCGATCCTTCGTGGTCTGAAAGAGCGTTACGAAAGTCATCACCACGTGCTGATAAAAGACGAAGCGATCATTGCAGCGGTAGAATTATCACACCGTTACATTACTGATCGTTTCCTGCCGGATAAGGCAATTGACCTGATCGATGAAAGTGCGGCTAAACTCCGACTGGAAATGAATTCCATGCCGGAAGAACTGGATGAACTGGAACGTCGTATCAGACAGCTGGAAATCGAAAGAGAAGCGATCAAACGTGAGAATGACGAAGACAAACTGCGTGAGCTGAATAGCGAAATTGCCCGTCTGGGAGAACAACGCAGCACTTTTAAAGCGAAATGGCAGGAAGAAAAAGAGATTGTAGACAAATTGCAGGCTGCCAAAGGCGATATTGAAAATCTGAAGCTGGAAGCAGAACAGGCAGAACGTAACGGGGAATATGGCCGTGTAGCTGAGATCCGTTATGGTAAGGTGAAAGAGCAGGAAGAGCTGGTCGCAAGATATACTGCGGAGTTAAATGAAATGTCAACAGACCATAAACGTCTGCTGAAAGAAGAGGTAGATGCAGAAGATATAGCAGAAAACGTTGCCAAAGCAACAGGTATTCCGGTATCAAGAATGCTGCAAAGTGAAAGAGACAAACTGCTCAATCTGGAAGATGAACTGCACAAACGTGTGGTGGGTCAGGAAGAAGCGATTATCGCAGTATCTGATGCGATCCGCAGAAGCAGGGCAGGATTACAGGATCCTAAACGTCCGATAGGTTCGTTTATCTTCCTTGGTACTACCGGTGTTGGTAAAACCGAACTGGCCAAAGCCCTTGCGGAGTATCTCTTCGATGATGATTCCATGATGACGCGTATCGATATGAGTGAATATCAGGAGAAACACGCAGTAAGCCGTCTGGTAGGTGCGCCTCCGGGATATGTAGGATATGATGAAGGCGGACAGCTGACAGAAGCCGTAAGGCGCAAACCTTACTCTGTCGTGCTGCTGGATGAGATAGAAAAGGCGCACCCGGATACTTTTAACATTCTGTTACAGGTATTGGACGATGGTCGTCTGACAGATAATAAAGGTCGTGTGGTGAACTTTAAAAACACCATTATCATCATGACCAGTAATATGGGTAGCCAGATTATTCAGGAAAATTTCGAAAGGATTGACGAGAGCAATCGTGAGGATATAGTGGATGCTACCAAAGCAGAGGTGATGAACCTACTGAAACAGACTATCCGACCTGAGTTCCTGAACCGTGTGGATGAGGTGATTATGTTCCAGCCACTGCTGCGTGAAGAAATTAAGGGAATAATTAACATTCAGTTACAACAGTTAAAGGACCTTGTAGCGCAAAATGGCATGATATTGGAATTCTCTGATTACGCGCTCGACTATCTGGCCATTCAGGGTTATGACCCGCAGTTCGGGGCAAGACCACTGAAAAGGTTGATACAGAAAGAGATCATCAACCTGCTGAGTAAAAAGATACTTGCAGGAGATATCGACAAGTCCAAGCCGGTGTTGATTGACGTGTTTGACGGAGTAGTAGTAATCAGAAACAATCACACAGTAGGCGCGTAACAAAATTTTCTATTCAAATACGACGATATACAGTTACGAATACCCGGGTAATTCTTTATCCGGGTTTTTTTATGCAAATCCGATCATAATGATCTTTCCTATCTTTATAACCAATTGTATTTAATGACGCTTCAACAAATCCTGAATAATATCTATCCGCTTCCGGTGGAATCATCCGTCCTGTTAGAGCGGATCGCTGAACAAAAAAGTTACCCCCGGGGGCACTTATTGTTACGTGCAGGAAGGATTGAGGATCAGGTTTATTTCATCAAACAAGGCATTGCCCGGGCATTTTCTGAAAAACGCGACCGGAATGTGACATTCTGGTTCGGTCAGGAAGGAGACGCCGTGGTATCAATGCGTAGTTACGTTGAACAGAAGCCCGGGTACGAGCATATAGAACTGCTGGAAGATTGTGAACTCTACCAGATGGATGCCGGCAGACTTCAGGTGCTATACCGGGAGGATATCAATATTGCTAATTGGGGCAGGAAGTTTGCCGAAAAAGAGATCATCAAAACTGAAAACAGGCTGATCAAATTGCAGATTGGCAGTGCCAGCGAACGTTACAGGGAATTTATGGAGGAAAACCCAGCTTTGCTGCAGCGTGTTCCCCTCGGTCATATCGCCTCTTATCTTGGCATATCGGCGGTCAGTTTAAGCCGGATCAGGGCTGAAAAAGGCTAATTATTTAACATTTGTAAAGTCCATGCGTCCTTACACTGTCTAATTTTGCCCTGAAACAAAAAGGACTATGAACTGGATCATTCTGATAATCGGAGGACTATTCGAAGTAGGATTTACTTTTAGCTTAGGGAAAGCAAAAGAAGCGGCAGGCAATGCTGTTTATTTCTGGTATACGTGTTTTGCGGTCTGTCTGATACTCAGCATGTATACGCTGATGAAGGCCACCCAGACCTTACCGTTGGGTACCGCCTATGCGGTATGGACAGGAATCGGTGCCGTAGGGACTGTATTAGTAGGTATTCTGGTGTTTAAGGAACCGGCTACCTTCCTGAGAGTACTATTTATAGCGACCCTGATCGGTTCCATCATTGGGTTGAAAGTTGTGTCACCGCATTAAATAAAAAGCGCTTTAAAATAATTGACCGGGTCTTGCCCGGTTATGAACCTGATGAAACAGCATTCTTATATAGGGTGCGCCTTCATCAGGTTTCTTCTTTATGTCCGCTTTACCTGATAGATTGTTTTGCAGCAGTTTCCGCCTTACAGGTCTCCATCATACAAGCAGTATTATCCCTGCACACGCGGCGCGTCAATTTTGTGTATTTTTGGTACAAAGCAACATTTATGATCGGAGAAAGAGAAAAACGGTTTATGCAGATGGCGGTGGACCTTTCCCGCGAGGGAATGGAAAAAGGGGACGGAGGTCCTTTCGGCGCTATTGTTGTACGGGGAGAAGAGATCGTAGGACGTGGCTGGAATCAGGTATTGACATTCAATGATCCCACGGCACATGCAGAAGTCGTGGCTATCAGGGATGCCTGTGCCAATCTGAATACTTTCCAGCTGCACGATTGTGAGATATTTACATCCTGTGAACCCTGCCCGATGTGCCTGGGGGCTATTTACTGGGCCAGACCCCAACGCGTGTATTTTGCCAATACAAAGGATGATGCCGCAGCCATTGATTTTGATGACTCATTTATCTACCGGGAGATACAGGTACCACACTCTGACAAGAAGATCCCTTTTATAGCGTTTCCTTCTGAAGCCGCTGCTGCGGTGTTCAGGGATTGGCAGATCAAAGGAGACAGGACGCTGTATTAAATTAAGCATTAAAATTTAGGATGAAGAACTGGTGAGTCTCACTTAGTGGAGAGGCTTTCAGGGAAGGGGTGTGTCCAGAAAAACGCAATAATAAATCGGCTGCCCGATATGACCGGGCAGCCGATTTATTATTAATCAGGAATAAAAATCAAGAATTGTTCACTGTACTTATGTAGAGAGGCTTTCTATTTAAACGCAAGGCTAAGCAATTCCTGATTCTTAATTCCTGATTGAAAGAATTAAGCAGCTTTTTTAGCAGCAGCGTGATGTGCTTTATGCGCTTTAGCTGTTGTATCAGCAGCTGGTTTCTCAGTTTTAGCTTTTTCTTTTTTAGCAGGTTTCGCAGCTGGAGTTTGTGCGAAAGTGATAGCGCTAACACTCATAAATACCGCTGCTACAATAAGACCTTTTTTGATGTTCATGATCGTAAGTTTTAAAAATGTGTTTGAGAGATGAATTGTTTTCAATTACTGAAGTAAAGGTACAGCTGGAATGAGCGCGTATCGGGCGGTTTCGGTGAAAAGGGGCTAAGTGTCGTTGAAAAGCCTCAATCGGGAGTCGGAGTTAAAAAAGTAATTGCAGAGTTTCCTGCAAAGCCTGTATACACAAGCGTTTCAGGGTGTTAAACTGATCAGTTACCAATGCTTTGTCGTAGTTAAGTTCCACACGTTCAAGTGATTCCAGTATCGGGTAGAGATGTGTTTCCAGTCCGATAAAGGAAATAGTTGTTTTAAGCGTATGTGCGGTGCGACGTATATCCGTAGCTGCTTCCTCATCAATTGCCTTTTTGAGCATCGAAAGATCTTCTGGCAGCTGCGTAACGAATTGCGTCAGCATATTCTGTTCGAAAGCTTTATCTCCGCGGGAAAGCTGCTGCAGATACTCCATTTGTACAAGGGAGGATTCTCCGTTGGCAGGATATCCGTTATGTTGGTGTGCATAATGTTCCGGTGTACTGCTTTTACCCGTAAAGACCTGTATCATCCGATAGAGTTCTTCTTCCCGTATCGGTTTTGAGAGGTATTCATTCATACCGGCTTGCAGGCATTTCTCTCTTTCTCCTGCCATCGCGTGTGCGGTCATGGCCACGATTGGAATATTGGAGTGTAATTCTTCCCGTATCTTTCTGGTAGCGGTATAACCGTCCATTTCCGGCATCTGGATATCCATCAGGATCAGGTCAAAATGTTGTTTTGACAAGGTATTCAGGGCTTCCTGTCCGTTACTGACCAGCTGATAATGCAATTGTCTGTTCCCCAGCAGGTGGCGCAGCAGGTTTTGGTTCATGCGATTGTCTTCCGCTACCAGCAGACGTATATCCGGTTGTTGGGGCAGGGTAAAGTGTTCTTGTGAATAGCCGGAATGTTCTGTGCCTTCAGCCAGCAGTTCACCCTGTGTATAGGGGAGTTCTACGAGGAAGGTGCTGCCTTTTCCGGGCTCGCTTTCCACTTTGATAGTGCCATGTTGCAATTCTACCAGTTGTTTTACGATGGTGAGTCCTAATCCGGTACCGCCGTATTTACGGGTAATATCCGCTTCTGCCTGATTGAAACGGTCAAATATGGTAGACAGTTTATTTTGTGAGATGCCAATGCCTGTATCAGAGACGGTGAACAGCAGGCGCACACCGGACTCATTCCCGCTTACAGGTGAGACCCTGACATTCACGCGTCCCTGTGGGGTGAATTTGATAGCATTGTTGATCAGGTTGACAAGCACCTGTGTCAGCCGCATGACGTCTCCATAGAGGATGTCGGGCACGCCGGCGTCTATCTGGACACTCAGATCCAGTGATTTCTCCTGTGCTTTGGGCTGGAACATCAGCTGAAGGGAATGCATCATTCCCCTGAGACTAAATGATACCGGTTCAAGGCGCATCATGCCTGATTCTATTTTAGAGATGTCGAGTATATCGTTGATGATATCCAGCAGGTTTTCGCCGGCATGCTGAATAGAAGCTACATATTCCTTTGATTTCTCATTAAGGGGTTGTTGTTGCAGCAGATGAGTGAAACCCAGTACGGCGTTCATGGGTGTCCTGATCTCATGACTCATATTAGCAAGGAACTGGTCTTTCACGACGGTGAGTTTCTTTTCCTGTCGCTGCGAATGGTCGAGCGCTTCTATGAGCTGTTCCTGCTTATAAATACGGCTGGTGATATAGAGGAAAGACAGCAGACTGGATAAACAGGCAAAAAAGAGCATGATCGTGCCCCAGTTTAATGCTTTTTGTCCGCTGGTGTCTATAAGATGTGTCGTCCTGTTTACTTCCGTCTGCCGGGTACTGTCCAGCGCGTGTAATATCACATTGATTGCTTCGCCAAGGCGTTTCCCTTTCTGGGCATTGATCATCCTTTCGGCGGACCATTTCCCTTTCAGGTAAAAGCTATCCAGTACGGCTATGTTGAAGTTATTTTTCTCGTCTACGAGGTAGTTGAGCTGAGTGAGGAGTTTTTCAGTACTGTCATTCAGGACCAGTTTATTGATTTCACCCAGATCTGCTTTGATAACGGCTACTTCAGCTTCAATACCGGTAATATTGAGGGTGTCCTGAGAAATAACGGTGCCACGTACTTTGCTATCGGTTTTGGCTATATTGGTCTGCAGTTTCTGCAGTTCATTCTTGACGTTTAGTTCATCCAGCAGCTTTTCGTTGCCGGAAATGAGCTTACGGATGTTCTGAGCTGAGTTGAATTGCAGCACTATGAATAGTACGAGGCCTATTACGAACAGGCCCAGCAGGTAATATTTAATCAGCTTTGGCTGCATAGTGCTCTGCGGTGTTTTGTTAAAATTACGAATTTGTACAGTGTATTTCTCTTTCGGGGAGAAGGTATCTGGTTGGCGCCATTGTACAGTGATCAGGGGATGATGATTTTCTCACAATGCGAATGACGAATCACGAATGTGTTGCATTCGTCACCCGTCATTCGAAAATTTTGAACCAAAATCCTATTTATAGACAGCCTGCTTATTTAGCAGCTTTCTTTGCGTGATGTTTCTTGTGCGCTTTCTTTGCGTGAGGCGCAGCTGCTGGTTTGGACGGTTCCTGTTTAGCGTTAACAGTTGTAGCTTTAGTTGCTGCAGGTTTTACTGTAGCATGTGTAGTAGTAGCTTTAGCTTTTGCGGCGTGAACCGGAGTAGCAGCGAAGGTTGCGGTACCAGCGAAGATCATGGCAGCTGCCATCATTATTCCTAACTTTTTCATGACTGAATGTTTTGTTTGTGATTAACTAGTTTATAATTAGTAGTCCTTTTTAGCATTTTGCATCGGCAATCGTACTGTTATTGTGCTTGTGTTTTTTTGTTGTCCTTTTCTGTTGTTGTTCTCAGCACGACTGCCTTTGTTTGATTTGCTGACTCAAAGATAAGACGCCGCGGAACTGTGTCCGGGCGCATTTGGGTTAACAGGCATGAGTCATCGGTGGAAAAGGACGAACTGTCGTCGGGATATGTTATATTTGTTCGCCACCGCCTATCTCGACCAAAAAAAATCCTCTTTTTACAATGAATCTGAAGACAACTGCCTGCAGTATTACCCTGTTTTTGTCACTACACAGCGCCTATGCACAACAAAAGCTGAGTGGTTTCAGCAGTGAACATGCACAACAGCAACAGGATCTGGAAGCCCGTTTCGACAAAGGACTAAGCGCTGCCGCTATTGGTAATAATATCAAGACGCTGTCGGCCAGACAACATTATCTGGGCATGCCCCGGGATAAATGGGTGGCCGAAAATATCCTGCAACAATTCAAAAGTTATGGCTGGGATGCTCATATCGAAACTTATCAGGTACTGTTTCCCACACCGAAAACAAGGGTACTGGAAGCCAGCTATCCGGCAGGGTACAAAGCCGTGTTGAAGGAGCCTGCTCTGAAAGAGGACGCGAGTACCGGTCAGCCGGATGAACTACCTACTTACAATGCCTGGAGTGCCGATGGTGATGTAACAGGGGAATTGGTGTTTGTGAATTATGGTCTGCCGGAAGATTATGAATACCTCGAAAGACTGGGTATCGATGTAAAAGGGAAGATCGTCATTGCCAAATACGGTCGTTCGTGGAGAGGCATCAAACCAAAAGTAGCGCAGGAACATGGTGCAATCGGTACCCTGATCTATTCAGATCCGAAAGATGATGGGTACTATCAGGGGGATGTCTACCCGGTAGGTCCTTATAAAAGCGAATATGGGGTCCAAAGAGGCTCTATTATGGATATGGTGATATATCCGGGCGATCCGTTGACACCTGGCGTAGGAGCGACGGAAAATGCCCAAAGACTGGAAAGAGCTGCTGCCACCAATCTTTTGAAGATACCGGTATTGCCGATCAGCTACCATGATGCTGCTCCTCTGCTTGAGGCATTGGAAGGTCCGGTAGCTCCTGAAGGCTGGAGAGGTGCCTTGCCATTTACCTATCATATCGGACCGGGTAAAGCGAAAGTGCACCTGAAACTGGAATTTGACTGGAAAATGGTACCGGCATATAATGTGATTGCGATGATGAAAGGCAGTCAGTTTCCGGACCAATGGGTGATCAGAGGTAATCACCATGATGCGTGGGTATATGGTGCCGCAGATCCGATCAGTGGTCTGTCCTCTCTGCTGGAGGAGGCAAAAGCTATCGGCGAACTGGCCAGAAACGGTTACAAACCGAAAAGAACGCTGGTGTATGCTGCCTGGGATGGAGAGGAACCGGGGCTGCTGGGTTCGACTGAATGGGTGGAAGCACATGCTGCCGAATTGCAACAAAAGGCAGTGGCATATATTAACTCTGATGGCAACAGCCGTGGATTTCTTGGCGTAGGAGGTTCGCATGCACTGGAACCTTTTATGGGTGAGATTGCAAAAAGTATTACTGATCCGCAGACGAAAGTCAGCATCTTCGAAAGAAAACAGGCGTCTGATCTGGTATCTGCTGCTACCACTAAAGCTAAAAAAGATATACTGGCAAAGAAAGACATGACCATCAGTGCGCTGGGTTCAGGCTCTGATTATTCTTCTTTCCTGCAACATCTGGGTATTCCATCCCTTAATGTAGGTTTCGGCGGAGAAGGAGCCGGTGGTGAATACCATTCTATCTATGACACTTATGAGAATTATTCCCGTTTTAAAGATCCGGGATTTGAATATGGCGTAGCCTTGTCCCGTCTGGCAGGACATGCCGCTTTAAGACTGGCAGATGCCGACGTATTACCTTTTGATTTCCGCAGCCTTTCCAAAACAATCAATGGATATACTACCGACCTGCTTTCCCTGACTGAACAGATGAGAGAAACAACGGCTGTAGAAAATCAGGTGATCAGTAATAATGCCTATCAACTGGCAGGAGATGTTACGAAGCCACTGAAGGCACCTGCCGCTAAGTCAGAAGTACCTTATATCGACTTTTCGAAGCTGCAGAATGCACTGGTTGCATTGGATAAAGCAGCACAGCATATACAGGATGCCAAAAAAGGACAAGTACAGGTAGCTAAACTTGAGGCGCTGAACAAAGCCCTGTATCAGGCGGAACAGCAATTACTACATGAGGAAGGCCTGCCCAACAGAGCGTGGTATAAACACGTGATCTATGCGCCGGGATTTTATACCGGATATGGTGTGAAGACAATGCCGGGTATCCGTGAAGCGATCGAACAGCGCAGATGGAAAGAAGCGGAAGAACAGATCAGTATTGCGGCTACAGCAATCAATCGTCTGACTGACTATCTGGAAAAGACACTTGGTTCAATTAAGAATTAATTGACTGCCTGATTATTTTCAGACGGACTGTGATAACACGGCGGGAGGATACCTGATATACATAGACAATATTCAGGCATCTGTTATTAGTCAGTCTCCTTTAAGAAAATTCCTATAAAAGATTCAGTTTACTATTCAGTGCTGCGCGATAAGCATCTGCTACCGGCACTGAATTTTTGGCGATCACAATAGCGCCATCTTCTATTGAATCGATCTTGTCCAACGCCACGATATAAGAACGGTGTACTCTCATAAACCGTGGGGTGGGCAGACGTTCTTCGATTGCTTTCAGAGTAGAATGCACAGCATGAAATTTCTGGGCGGTATGTAATTTCACATAATCTCCCATTGCCTCCAGATAAAGTATATCATCGAGCTTGACACGTTTTAAGATACCGCTGTCCCGGATGAAGATAAATTCGTTATCCGTGTCATGTACTTCCTTTGTGCCCGCCTGCTGTAATTCTTTCGCTCTTTCGATCGCCTGTATAAAACGGGCAGGTGTGACGGGTTTAATAAGATAATCCGCTACGTGTAGTTCAAATGCCTCTACGGCATAGTCTTTCTTTGCGGTGGTAAAGATAATCACGGGACCATTCTTCCCTATGTTACGCGTCAGTTCCAGACCATTCATGCCCGGCATTTCAATATCCAGCAGGAGCAGGTCTATCTTTTCTTTCTGCAGCATATTATATGCCTCTATGGCACTGGCGCATTCACCGGCTACCTGAAGTTGATCCACATGGCTGACCAGTTGTTTCATGGCGGTACGCGCCAGCTTGTTGTCGTCTATAATAAGGCAGTTCATACCGCAAATATACTGAACCCCGTAATGTGGAATCGGACACAAGATTATAATTCCCTTAAAACATGACAGGAGGCTATGTATTATAAATTTGTTTAAATATCTTGCATGTGTATAAATGGGTCTCAACTTGAAACAGCTCAAAAGGCTTTTACTTTTTATTTCCTGTATCTTCCTGCTGCCTGCATTGCAGGGAGAGAGCCCTTTTACATCCTACACTTCTCACACTGTTTTACGGCCGACCAGCGCCAACACGGTTCACGCAGACGCTAATAAGGATCATGTCACCGACAGTTATTCCATCACCAGTAGTCCGCATAAATATAACCACCGTACAAGGGCGCTGAATGATTTCCACGAGTTATGTCTGTTCGTCTCCAGCATCCGTATCAAAACGATACTGATCTATATCCAGCCACAGTACAAAGGATATAAAGAATCTTATATCAGCGTTGCTGTCAACCTCAGTGACTGGCGTGGGCCTCCTATAGCCTGATCTCTCCATTTTTTCAAACATTTTCTTATTAATGCTGCAGGCGATTGCCTGTGGCCGGTTTAACACATTCTGTCAGTTATGAGTATGAAACATGCTGCAGGGATGTGGGTGATATGGCTATGTCTGCTGACAGGCCTGTCATCGCATGTCCGTGCACAGACGGAAGGGGAACATCTGCCTTTGGAAAAGGCGATTGCGCTGACCCTTCAACATTATCCGTCTTTGAAAGCGAAACAGACATTATCACAGGCAGGCGTTGCTCATACAACAGACGTCAGCCATAACTGGTGGCCTTCCGTAAAACTCGTGGAAGAAGCGACTGTTGGCACTGATAATGGCATTTATGGATCTTATTTTCCATTAGGTACCATCCCTTCTACATCAGGTGGTATCCGGGAGTCAAATCGCAGTGATGTGATGAGCGGCAACATTGCGTTGGCGCAGGTGCAATGGGAAGTCTACAATTTCGGCGCTTACCGCACCCAGAAGGAGGAGGCTGTACAGCAACAGAAAGTAGCCGGTCTGGATGCTGATATTACAGCAAATGACCTGACGGTGGCTGTCGTGCGTGACTACCTCGGTATGCTGCAATACCGGGCACTCATGAAAATTCAGGAGGACAATATAGAACGTACACGTTCTGTGCAAAGAGCGGTTACAGCGATTGTACTGCACGGCTTAAAGCCGGGCGTGGACAGCTCTGTGGCAGCAGCTGAATTATCCAAAGCAAGACTAAACTACATCGACATACAAAACAGCTATAACAGTGTGCGGATGCATATGAGTATGCTCACAGGGCTTGACACCAGCGCTATCCGTCCGGATACGCTGTACAATACCGGGCTGCTGTCATTGCTGGCCGGTACAGCAGATACTTCTTCCGTAGCGGCCTCCCATCCTGTATTACAGTATTATAACGGTTTGCTGTTACAGCAGGAGAAACATGGAGAAGTGATCCGTAAGGCAGCTTTACCAAAGGTCTCCATTCTGGCTTCGGGTTGGATGCGTGGTTCCAGTGGTGAATTCAATGATATCTATGGTAAGAACCTGCTGAACGGATTCGGTTTCAAGCGTTATAACTATCTCACAGGCGTGGCATTGACTTACAATCTCGCAGATATCGGTCATACGAAAGATAAAATGCGGGAACAGACTTTAAAGACCCGCGCTGCCGCGGAGCAACTGGAAGCCACACAGCTGGTGCTGGATAATAGTCTGCGTCAGGCGAAACTGAATATCCATACTGCGCTGGACAAACTACAGGAGATGCCCGCTCAGCTAAATGCTGCGAGGGCTGCCGCTTTACAGAAGATGGCGCTGTACAAAGGGGGACTGACCAATATTATTGAGGTGACGAATGCCCTGTATCTGTTAAACAGAGCAGAAACCGATCTCGTACAGACACGCAATGCTGCCTGGCAGGCGCTTTTTACGCAGGCTTTTGCCGCGAATGCAATACAGGAACTGGTACAACAACTGGAACAGTCCCGTGTGCAATAACATCAAAAACCGATTATTATGTCATTAGTTACCAGTGCACTGAAAAAGCCCTTGTCCGTAGTCGTACTGACCCTCGGCATGTTCCTTTTTTCATTGCTGGCAGTTTTTAATATTCCTATCGATATCTTCCCGAAGCTCAATCTGCCGACGATCTACGTCATAGAACCCTATGGTGGTATGTCGCCGCAGCAGATGGAAGGTTTCTTTGCGACCCGTCTGCAGGACCAGTTCCTGTATGTAAACGGGATCAAAAACATCAGCAGCAAGAACATACAGGGCCTGACCATGATCAAGCTCTCTTTCTACGAGAATACCAATATGGCCGAAGCGTCTGCGCAGGTGGCCTTACAGGTAAACAGGGCCATGAAATTCTTTCCTCCGGGGGCACTGCCACCACAGGTGGTACGTTTTGATGCGTCTTCGTTACCGGTAGGACAATTGGTGTTTAGTTGCCCGAACCGTTCACTGAAAGATATTTACGATCTGGCCAATACCCGTGTCAGACCCATGTTCGGATCTGTGCCGGGACTGTCCGCCCCGCCGCCGTTTGGAGCTAACTCCCGTTCTGTTATCGTGAATGTGGATCCTAATAGGCTACGTAGTTACAACATGAATGCCGATGAGGTAGTGGAAGCGATCGCCAAAAATAACGTGATGACGCCCTCCGGTAATATCCGTATTAATAACACCATGTATGTCACTACGATCAACTCGCTGGAAAAGGAAGTGCAGGATTTCGGTGAAATTCCTATTACGACGAATGGTAATTCTACTGTGTTTATCAAAGATGTGGCGAGAGTATCTGATGCTGCCGATGTGACCGTGGATTATGCGTTGGTGAATGGTAAACGTTCTGTATACATTCCGGTGGTAAAAACGGCCGATGCGTCTACATGGGATGTGGTAAAACAGCTGAAGGCAAGATTACCTGAGATGCAGAGCTTATTGCCGGAAGACGTACAGGTAACCTATGAATTTGACCAGTCTGTATTTGTGATCAATGCAGTAAAAAGCTTGATGACAGAAGGCTTATTAGGTGCGCTGCTGACCGGTCTGATGGTACTGTTGTTCCTGAAGGACCTGAGAAGTTGTCTGGTAGTAGTGATCACGATTCCTATCGCCATTCTGGCAGCAGTATTGGGCTTGCAACTGGCGGGACAAACCATCAATCTGATGACCCTCAGCGGACTGGCACTCGCGATCGGGGTATTGGTCGATCAGGCTACGGTGACGATTGAAAATATACACCAGCATCTGGAAATGGGGAAGCCGAAACGACAGGCGATCTATGAAGCGAGTGAGGAAATCGCTTTTCCGTTGTTGCTGATCTTATTGTGTATTCTGGCTGTATTTGCGCCTTCGCTGATCATGTCAGGGGTGCCCAAAGCCATGTTCCTGCCTTTGTCATTGTCTATCGGTTTTGCGATGATCGCTTCTTATTTCGCGGCACAGTCGCTGGTACCTGTATTGGCGAACTGGTGGTTGAAGGAAGGGAAATTTACGCAGCATAACCATCACCATGATGGTGGTTTCGAACGGTTCAAAAGGCGTTTTGTATCACTGGTTGAATGGCTGGGAAAACGTTCCCGGCTGGTGATCGGAGTATATATCATCATCGCCTTTGGTGCGGCAGGACTTGCTTTTATGACGATCGGGAAGGACCTGATGCCTCACGTCAATACCGGTCAGTTCCAGCTGCGTTTAAAGCAACCCGATGGTACCCGTCTGGAAAGGACGGAAGAGAAAGTGCATCAGGTATTGCAGCTGATCGATAGTACTACGAATGGTAATGTGGCGATCAGTTCAGGCTATGTGGGATTAATTCCCAGCAGTTATGGTACCAGTAACCTGTACATTTTTAACAGTGGTACGCACGAAGCGGTATTACAGGTAAATCTGAATGAGGACTACAAGGTAGACATAGAAGAGCTGAAAGATCAATTACGGGACGTTATAAAGGCACATATGCCCGAAATGAGGGTGAGCTTCGAACCGGTTGATATGACCGAAAAAATCATGGCGCAAGGGGCAGCAACACCTATTGAGGTCAGAGTTGCCGGAAAAGACATGCGGCAGATAGAAGGTTATGCCAGTCAGCTGGTGGATAAACTCGGGGACGTAGACTTCCTGAGAGACGTGCAGATTGCGCAGCCACTGCATTATCCCGTGATCAATATCAATATCGATCGTTTTAAAGTGGCGCAGATGGGACTGAATATGTATCAGGTGGCCCGTTCGGTAACTGCGTCCACTTCTTCCAGCCGTTTTACGGAGAAGAACCAGTGGCTGGATGAGAAAGTAGCCTATACTTATCAGGTGCAGGTACAGATACCGGAATATATCATGCAGACGATCAACGATCTGAAAGAGATACCGCTGGTAAAAGGACAGGCAAGACCGGTATTGGGTGACGTAGCGACTTTCTCCAACAGCGAAATGCCGGGAGAATTTGACCGGGCAGGCACAAGACGTTTTGTGACCGTGAGTGCCAATATCAAAGGCAAAGATCTGGGCGCCGCGACGAAGGTGGTAGCCGACGCCATCCGTGAGATGGGGGATCCGCCGAGAGGTCTGAAGGTGGAGATCAAGGGTAGTTCCAGTCTGCTGACAGAAACACTCGGTAGTTTACAAAACGGTCTCTTACTGGCGATCATCGTGATATTCCTGTTGCTGGCGGCCAACTACCAGTCCTTTAAAGTGAGTTTTGTGGTGCTGGTGACCGTTCCCGCGGTAATTGCCGGTGCGCTGTTGATGTTATTGGCGACAGGCGCTACGCTTAACCTGCAATCCTATATGGGGATGATCATGTCAACGGGGGTTTCTGTGGCTAATGCGATCCTTATTGTGACCAATGCGGAGAAGCTCCGGCTGGAATATAAAGACGCGTATAAAGCGGCCATTGCCAGTGCCGGATTACGTTTAAGGCCCATTCTGATGACCAGTCTGGCGATGATTGCGGGTATGATCCCCATGGCCACCGGTATGGGTGAATCAGGCGATCAGACGGCGCCACTGGGCCGTGCTGTGATCGGCGGACTGATAGCCTCTACTGTTGCCGCCCTGCTGATATTACCGCTGGTATATGCTGCTGTGCAGCGTAAAGCATCTTATGAGGATCCTTCACTGATGCCCGAAAACAAGATCGATGAACCTAAAACTGCTAATATTCATGTATAAATATGTCTTCATTATAACATTGTCAGGCGTGCTATTTACGGCCTGTCATCAGGAAAAGCCTAAAAAGAAAACCAATGCTGCAAAAGACAGTAAGGGAAAAAGATATGAACTGGTTTCCGTCGTAAAAGAGCCTTTATCTTCCAGCATACAGTTGCCCGCCGTATTGGAGGCCTATCAGAAGGTAAGCATCTATCCGAGGGTGAACGGATTTGTAAAGACGGTCAATGTAGACCGTGGTAGTGCTGTGCGTAAAGGTCAGGTGCTGATCACGCTGGAGGCGCCGGAGATCATAGAACAGTATTTTGCGGCACAGTCGAAGTATCTGCAGGCCAAGGCGGTATTTGCGGCATCAAAAGACAACTTTCAGCGTACACTTGCGGTAAGTGAGACACCGGGTACTATTTCCGCACATGATGTGGAAGTAGCGAGTGCCCGTATGGAGGCGGACAGTGCTATTATGAACAGCGAACTGGCCAATTTCCGCGCACTGGAAGCGACGCGTAGTTACCTGACAGTGACAGCGCCTTTTGACGGAGTAATCACCGAAAGAAATGTTCATCCCGGAGCACTGGTGGGGCCGGGTACCCGTGTGGATGGCGGTCCGATGCTCATGTTGGAACAGGAAGACCGGCTGCGTCTGGTGGTACAGGTACCGGAGGTTTATAGTGCACAATTATCTGCCAGCAGACAGGTGAGTTTTCATGTAAATGCGTTGCCGGGTAAGTCTTTTACCGGCAATATCAGCCGACAGGCGGGATCTTTAAGTGACCGTTACCGTTCAGAGGCGGTAGAGGTCGATGTGGTCAATAACCAACATCAGCTGAAGCCGGGTATGTATGCAGATATCTCTATTCCGGTGACAGGTTCTGTTCAGGCAATGGTGGTACCGGCGAGCGCTGTTGTAACCTCTACAGAGAAAAAATATGTAGTTGTGGTCAGAGAGGGACAGACCCGTTGGATAGACGTGCAGGAAGGCAATCGTCACAGTGATTCCACGGAGGTATTTGGTAGTTTGTTGCCCGGAGAAAAGGTGATATTACATGCCAACGACGAGATTAAAGAAGGGATTAAAATAGACTGAGTATGGTAGGATGATTGAATAAAAAACGAAGGTTGTATCAGATGATACAACCTTCTTCATTATGGGTTCCGTTTTTCTATTTTCCTCCGGCAGCATTTTTGTATCCTCTTTATAAAACGATCCGTATGACTATTAAGAAATCAACAACACAAAGACGCGTCATCAAAGAGGTAAAGCGCAAAAATGCGGGTGATACCAGCGCGGCCAAAGCGGCTCCTAAGAAGGAGTTTAACGATGACAAGAACAATACGATGGAAGGCTATGATGAGAATGAATACGATCAGAAGGACAAAACCGACGAGAAAAGGAAACAGGCTTAGACTGTCCATCCATAGGGAATGTATTCATTGTCGAAGGTACCGTCTTCATATAGATTGACCATTGCATATCCATTGTCTGTACGATACCGTTTTCCTTTCCACCAGTTGCCACTGACAGCGCCATTGCTGATGTAGGTCACGCCATTGTACTGTATCTGCTCATACAGGTGGATATGTCCGCTCATACAGAGCTTTACATTCGGATGCTCATCAAATAGGGCTACCAGTCTGGCGGAGTCTGTATGCATAGAGCCCAGTCCAAGTTCGTAACCTACATCTTCTTTGAACTTATTATCTACTACCACAGTAGCCGCTGATACGATTGGTACGTGCGAGAAGATTGCTACGGGCAATTTTGTATTTGCTTCGAGATCTTTTTTGAGCCAGTCAAACTGTTCGTCATCCAGTTTGCAGGTATACCATACGCCATCTTTCTTTGGCTGGATACTGTCCAGTACGATGAAGTGCCAGCCTGCTTTATCGAAGCTGCGGTAAGGTTTTTCCAGCTGCATCATTTCCAGCGCGTATTTCTTACCATAGAGGAGATCGCTTGTTTGTCCGGCGCCCCAGCAATCATGGTTACCGATACAATATTCTATCGGCAGACTATTGTCACTTTTCATCAATCCATGCCAGAGATTCCACTGTACTTCCACACGGTCTTTCGGTTGTTTGAGTGCATCCATGATACAATCGCCTGTATTCATGATGAAGGAAGGGGCATCTTTCTGCGCCTGTATGTGGCGGAGGCATTTTGCCAGTCCTTCGGGAGCGTGCATTTCCGGTTCGAGGTGTACATCCGTCAGATGGGCGAAACGTAATACCCGTTTTTTCGCTTTGATGATAGCGGGTGTGTTGGCGGCAAGTGTGCGGGTACCGGGGATGGCGCCGATCAATGCGCCGAGGCCGAGGTTTTTCAGTAAGGAACGACGATCCATATGTTTAATTAGAAATTAAGAATGAAGAATTGAAGATGAATAGCCGGCTAAGGGTAATACTGGCTGACTGTTCAACGGTGCAAACTTATTGGCTGGTATGTTCAGATGACAGTGGGGGAGTGGTTATTAATGTAAAAATAATATTCAGGATGATGGATGGGAAGTCGGTCTCAGGTGAAGATATCAGGCTGAGAGCATAAAGGAAAAGGCGATTTATAGAATGGAATATATGTTGCCATTTCAGAAAATTTTAGTCAATTCTCTTTGGGGCAATAAAAAAGCAGGACCCTTTAGGGAGTCCTGCTTAAGAACATAAAAGACTAATTACTTCATCATCAGCACAGCGGAAAGTCCTACGGATTTCCATTGTGTGTTGTAGTTCGGCATAAGGATCGCGCGGGTATTTGGTTCGCGGTCACGGTCCTTTGGCGTAAAGAGGCGTTGGATCCTTGGATAAGCCCAGTAAGCCGCTTTTGTACTCAGGATACCGAGGCCTGCACCGGCAACAACATCACTTAACCAGTGACGGTTGTTATAGATGCGCAGTACGCCTGTAGTAGTAGCGACCGCATAACCGGCCACACCATACCATGGACTAACATCTTTGTATTCCTCCCACATGAACTGTGCTGTCATGAACGCAACAGAAGTGTGGCCGGAAGGGAAAGAGTTGTAAGTACTACCATCAGGGCGCAGGCGACCTGTAGCATTTTTGATGAAAAAAGTAGAAGAAGTCACCAGAACGGACGACATTCCCAACAGTATGGTGCGATCTGCGAAATTATGTTTACCCTTGATACCAGCCATATTCAATGCGTATACAGCTGCTGCAGGAACATATTTCAGATAATCATCGATGCTGGTGCGGAAGGTCGGATGATCTTCCATGATCTCGTTCTTGGTGCTGCGATCCAGTGAGCGTAAGCCACCGCTAGTCAATGACACGGCGCCATAAGTTATCATGGCGGTTGGGACGATGATGCCGGCAAGTCTGGACGTATAATTGGGAATGCTGCGTTTATAGTTCAGGTTTGTGTTAAAAACCGGAACTGGCTCCATCACCTTTTCTGATGTTGTTGGCACATCATTTGCGTGATGGATAGTCGTATCCGCATTCACATTTACAATTGCTGTGTCAGCAGTAGCATAGACACAGTACGTCGACAGTTGCAGGCTAAGCAGTAAGAACAATCTCATGTTTGATGCTGGTGAATTCTTTATGTTACCGTTAATACTATTTAAATTACTACAAATTTCACAAAAGATTCTGTAGAGAATCTGAAAATCCCCCTTCTTTAACTATATTTTCACTAATTTTAACGCATAACTGGTATATTTGTGTTATATCAGTATCACCCTTTACAGGAAATGGTGTCTTCCTGCACAGAACCGTCTTCGCCCTGATCACATCTCCGGCAAGTCTGATGGCGCCTACAAATAAACATGGATCTTCCTGCGCATATCGGGAAGATGATAAATTTGTATTTATTTGTAGGCTAATGAAATATATCAAACACTCTGTAGAACAACTGACAATTGCATACCAGCTGCTACGCTGGACAATCATCATCGTCCCTGTCTCTGTTGTTGTCGGTTCTCTTGTTGCTTTATTTTTATGGTTACTGGATCAGGTCACTCAGTTGCGCTGGCAGCATGGCTGGTTGCTTTGGTTATTGCCCATAGCGGGTATATTGATCCACTTTTTATACAAGAAGCTGGGTGGTAAATCAGAAGCAGGTAATAATTTGATTATGGACGAGATCCATGAACCCGGCGGTGGTGTACCAGCCCGTATGGCGCCACTGGTTATTGCTACTACTATTATCACCCATTTATTTGGTGGATCGGCCGGAAGAGAAGGTACTGCTGTGCAGATAGGAGGCAGCATGGCGCATATGCTGGCCCGCTGGTTCCGCTTGTCCGCTGCAGATGTAAAGATCATCCTGATGACGGGGATTGCTGCCGGCTTCGGGGCTGTATTCGGAACGCCGCTCACAGGAGCCGTGTTTGCCCTTGAAGTACTCGCCATCGGTCTGATACGCTATGACGCCCTGATCCCCTGCCTGATCTCCGCCGTATTTGCAGATATCGTATGCTCCGCATGGGGTATTCATCATACACATTATCAGATACTTTTTGAAAGTAATCATATCTCTTTCCACTTCGTTCACTTCGATTTTATCCTACTTATCAAAGTAGTTGTCTGCGGTGTTGCGTTCGGTCTGGCCAGCTTTCTGTTTGCCACCTGCATGCGTAATATCAAAAGTTATTCAAAAGCATGGATAAAAACTGCATGGCTGATTCCCGCTATCGGCGGACTTATCGTCATCGGTAGCTGCTATCTGCTGGGTACGCGGGATTATATCGGGCTGGGAGTTACCACCCCCGACCCTGATGGTGTCAGTATCGTCAATGCCTTTACCACAAAAGAGATCTCTTCGTGGGGATGGCTGTGGAAATTACTCCTGACCGCTATCACACTCGGCATGGGTTTCAAAGGTGGTGAAGTCACCCCACTTTTCTTTATCGGTGCTACCTTAGGTCATACACTCGCGGTTTTAATGGGCGCACCGGTGGATTTGTTTGCAGGTCTCGGATTTATTGCCGTATTTGCAGGCGCCACCAATACTCCCATTGCGTGTACGTTGATGGGGGTCGAACTTTTTGGCACAACTCATGTGCTATATTTTGCTGTAGCGTGCTTCACCGCGTATTATTTCAGCGGGCATGCGGGTATTTACAGTGCGCAACGTATAGCCGTACCAAAGAACCATCATATTGATTAACCACACAACTGAATTTTAGCTTATGAAGGCTGTAGCCGTTCAGCAATTTAAGGGTGTTCCTGAAGTAATGGAACTGCCACGCCCTGAGGTAAAGCCGGGCACGATCCTCGTACGTGTAGCCGCTGCTGGTATGAATCCATTTGACTGGAAATTAATAGATGGCATCCTCGATGGGAAAATGCCGCATAAATTCCCGCTTGTGCTGGGAGTTGATGGTGCCGGTACCGTCGAAGCAGTGGGCGAGGGTGTGACGCTTTTCAAACCCGGTGATCAGATCTATGGTCAGTTTATCCATTCTCCTGTAGGAGAAGGGTCTTACGCGGAATACGTCGCTGTGCCGGAGAAAGCAGCCATCTCTCATGCGCCGAATTCCATTTCTCTCGTGGAAGCTGCTGCCATGCCTACCGCAGGGATGACGGCACAGCAGATCATCGAGCGTTCCGGGCTGAAACATGAGCAGATATTATTGCTTGTCGGAGCGACTGGCGGCGTGGGATCTTTCGTCGTGCAACTGGCAGCGATGCAGGGGATCTATGTGATTGCTACTGTTAGCAGTGATGAGGATGAGGTGCGGATGAAAAAGCTGGGGGCGAAAGAGACGATTAATTATAAAAAACTGTCGATAGAGAAGGAAATTCGTAATCGCTATCCTTCGGGAGTGGATGGGTTGATAGATCTGGTTAGTCCGGCGGAAGTGTTTAAGGCGTTGACGGAGTTGGTGGTGGTAAAAGGAGTGGCGTTGACGACGGCTTTTGTGGCGACGCCGGAGGTGTTGAAGGCGAGAGGGCTGAGTGGTGGGAATTTTGAGACGCAGGGGACGCCGGCGTCGTTGGATGCGTTGACGGATGCGGTGGATAATGGTGCGTTGGTGGTGCCGGTTGGGGAGGTGATCGGGATGAAGGATGTGCCGGGGGCGATATCGGAGAGTAGGGGGCTGAAGGGGAAAGGCAAGACGGTTATTAAGATTGAGTAGTGGCGGCGGCTGTTGTTGATTAGTTGCTTCTGGGGCTGCGGCGGGAATTGTGTGGGTCTTACTGCGTTCAAAGCAGAGGGGACCACAGGCTGTAGTTCTTTGAAGTTCCTTTCTATGGGGCTTTGGTTGGGAGGTTTGGGCAGTTGGGGGTGGATTAAACCCCTGGTTGCATGGGCTCAGCGTACTTCAAATAACTAAGGCCAGTGGTCTCCCTCTGCATTGAACGCGGTTGGCGACTGAATGGCTGATTAATGTTCTGAAGTCGTAATTGAGTGGTTGTATTGCTTGTATCTTTGTTTATTTACGGATAGGATAAATTTTTTAAGGCCAGCAGATTTCTCTTTTGCTAAATGTTAAGAGAAGTCTGCTGGCCTTTATTATTTTTTCAGACGATGTCATAGCGTTTGCGCTTCCTTCGTTATGCTCATCATATGGTATCATATACCTATCATCTGTGTGATATCCTACCATCCTATATAATTCCTTTCAGATGATGTCATAGCGTTTGCGCTGCCTTTGTTATTCATAGTCGCTTGCGATATTCAGCTTTTCTATGGCACCTGCATCCAATCCTAAATTTGTGGCCTTTAAAAGGTCTTCTAATTGTTGGGTGCTGGTGGCGCTCACGATGGGAGCGGTGATGCCGGGACGTTGTACAAGCCACGCGATGGCAACACTGGTAGGTGTTGTTTTGTAGTCGGCAGATACTTCGTCGAGGGTTTCGAGGATGCTTTGTCCGCGTTCGTCGAGATAGCCTACTGCTTTATCGCCACGGGTGCTTTTGGAGGCGTCTTCCTTTTTTCTGTATTTACCACTCAGGAAGCCGCTGGCGAGAGAATAGTAACTGATGACGCCAAGATGGTAGCCTTGTGTGATCGGTTGGTATTCGCGCTCAAATTTCTGACGGTCGTAAAGGTTATATTCAGGTTGTAAGGATTCGTATCGGGGGAATCCGTTGGTTTCACTGGATTCAAGTGATTGCAGCAGTCTTTCCGGACTGAAGTTGGAAGCACCAATCACGCGTACTTTACCCGCTTTTACCAGTTTGTCATAAGTGGCGAGTGTTTCATCTATCGGTGTTTTAAGATCATCATAATGCGACTGATACAGATCAATATAATCTGTTTGTAGTCTGCGTAATGATTCTTCTACCGTCTTCTCTATGTAAGCAGGAGAGAGGTCTTTTACTTTCCCTCCACCTACTTTGGTAGCGATGATCACCTGATCACGTTTACCACTTTTCTTTAACCATTTACCAATAATCGTTTCTGATTCACCGCCGCTGTTACCGGGCGCCCAATGAGAATAGGAGTCCGCCGTATCAATCAGGTTAAAGCCCGCTGCCACAAATGCGTCGAGAAGAGAGAAAGAAGTAGCTTCATCTGCTGTCCAGCCGAAAACATTTCCGCCAAAAGCCAAAGGTGCCACCTGTAATGCCGATTTTCCCAATTGTCTTTTTTCCATTATCGTCGTTGATTTGGTTTTTATGATGAGTAAAATTAGTTACTGTTTGTACGTGTCAGGGTGATTGTTCACCGTACTGTTGCTGTTGTTTTATTGTGCGTTTTTTTATACGCGGATAAGGATCTTTATTCATTTCTGCGTGTATGGTTATATTTATTTTTATCTGTGCATGATCAATTTTCCTGACACAACTCCAATGATATTGATCGTTGCAGATTTTTTATTTATACCATACATATTTTTTTGCAGAACTGCTGATGCCTTTTGTTGCTATCATGCTGATCCTTTATTGATAGTGCGTTTCAGCCTGCTTGTTTTTATTGTTTCGGTGAATGGACAACTTGATTTTTCTCCATTCATACTTCAATGTACGAGTTTGTTTCAAAACGAATACCATAAATTTCCGTATATTGGCAGCTATTGTCGTCTATTTGTCGTCGAACACCTGCAGTCATCGTTACCTGTTTATCAGACTGCTTTCTTTCCGTATCTATTTTCAGGTGCGTTTTTTGTAAAGTGCTTTCCGTATATCGGGACTGGCATTGATATCAGCATAGATTTTTTGATTTAAAACTGTATTATGAGTAAAACCATTATTGTATCTAACAGGCTACCGGTAAAGATCACTGAAAAGGATGGAGACTACGTGTTGAATCCCAGTGAAGGTGGTCTGGCTACAGGCTTGGGTTCCATTTACAGGCAAGGCTACAATATCTGGATAGGATGGCCGGGCATAGATGTGAGTGAGGCTGCACAACCAAAAATTACTGAACAATTAAGTGACATGAATCTGATGCCTGTGTACCTGACACAGGAGGAGATCAACAACTATTATGAGGGATTTTCAAACGAGATACTGTGGCCTGTTTTCCACTATATGTCCGTTTATGCCCGCTATGAACAGGTATATTGGGATTTTTACTATCAGGTAAATAGTAAATTCAGAGACGCTATCCTGAGAGTCGCCGAACCGGGGGATGTTATCTGGATCCACGATTATCAATTACTATTATTACCGGGCATGATCCGCGCGGAAGTGCCTGATGTGGCAATTGGCTATTTCCAGCATATTCCTTTCCCTTCATTCGAACTTTTCCGCCTCATACCATGGCGTGTGGAATTGCTGGAAGGTATGCTGGGTGCAGATCTCTTAGGTTTCCATACCTTCGATGACAGCCATCATTTCCTGAACGCTGTTACCCGCCTGCTGCCAGTGAATGCATCGGCTAACGTCGTAACAGTGAATGATCGCGCAGTGATCGCTGAAACCTTTCCGATGGGTATCGACAACGAGAAGTTTGAACAACTTTCTTTTGATCCCGAGGTATTACGACAACTCGAAAGTCTGAAAGAAACATTCCATGATACACACATGGTCTTGTCAATCGACCGCCTCGATTATAGCAAAGGGATTATTCAGCGTTTACAGGCATTTGAACTCTTCCTGCAACTCTATCCGGAATACACAGAGAAAGTGGTACTGTATATGATCGTTGTTCCTTCAAGGGATACCGTTCCGCAATACAAAGAATTAAAAGAAGCTATCGATATGCTGGCCGGCGGTATTAACGCGCGGTTCCGCACTATGAACTGGCATCCGGTGAATTATTTCTATCGCTCATTTCCGGTGGAAGTGTTGTCTGCCTTGTATAACTTCGCTGATGTCGGACTCGTAACGCCCATGCGTGACGGTATGAACCTTGTCAGCAAAGAATACGTAGCCAGCCGGAAAGATAACGACGGCGTACTGATTCTGAGTGAGATGGCCGGTGCATCTAAAGAACTGATTGACGCACTGATCGTAAACCCCAATAATATCGGTGCTATCGCAAGAGCTTTACACGAGGCGATTAATATGCCGCAGAAAGAACAGGAACGTCGTATGAAATCAATGCGGCAGGTCGTGCAGAAATTCAATATTTCTCACTGGGTAAAACTGTTCATGACACGTCTGCAGGAAGTAAAACAACTGCAGCAATCAATGCTGGCCCGTCGTATGAGTATGGACATGCAATCACAGGTACGCAATCATTATAAGAAAGCACCTGAACGTGTCATCTTCCTCGACTATGATGGTACACTCGTCGGCTTTCAGGCAAATATAGACCTCGCATCTCCCGATCAGGAACTCTATCAGCTGCTCAAAACACTCACGCATGATAAAGCAAATCATGTTGTGATGATCAGCGGCCGTAAACACGAAACACTCGAAGAATGGCTTGGACAATTGCCATTAGACCTGATCGCAGAACATGGTGCATGGCATAAGAAATATGGTGAAGACTGGCAGAAAATCCCCGGACTAAATGCTAACTGGAAACAAGATATCATGCCTATTCTCGATACCTATATGGACCGTACTCCGGGTTCGTTCATCGAAGAAAAAGTTATTCCCTCGTATGGCAC
Organism: Chitinophaga pinensis; assembly: GCF_007896845.1. Classification (GTDB taxonomy): domain Bacteria; phylum Bacteroidota; class Bacteroidia; order Chitinophagales; family Chitinophagaceae; genus Chitinophaga; species Chitinophaga pinensis_C. The sequence continues at coordinate 115,230 of NZ_VOHS01000014.1, forward strand.
TACCGTAAGGTAGAAACAGGTCTGGGTGAATTACGTGCGAATGAACTGATGAACACTCTCCGCTATTTTACCAATGATATCGGATTACAGATATTGCCGGGTGATAAAGTGATCGAAATAAAAAATGTGGAGATCAATAAAGGGAAAGCTACGCTGGCCTGGTTGCAGGACAGAAAGTTTGAATTTACGCTTGCAATCGGGGATGATCATACTGATGAAGATATATTCAAAGCCCTATCCGGTGATGCTGTGACAATCAAGGTGGGAAGCCAGGTGTCAGCAGCAAGATATTATCTGAGAAACCATCATGAGGTAAGAGCATTTTTGAGAACCCTCGTAGCAGGATAAACCATTCCGCTGATTACTAATGCAACATAAAAAAGGGCTCCGCCGCAGGCGGGCCCTTTTTACTTTTACCGTTTATTTAGCTAGTATAAAAGGAGGATGCCCCTATTCATCACAGACATCCTCTTACTTCAACAAAAAATATCCTGACTATTAAAGAAAGATCGGCACATCCAGTTTCATGGATATTCTGTACGCCGCATTCATCAGCCCCACATGACTGTAAGCCTGCGGGAAGTTACCCCACTGACTGCCACTTTCTTCCACCACATCTTCACTGAATAACTGCAGGTGATTAGAATATTGCAGCAGATTCTGAAACTCCCGTACCGCATCATCAATACGACCTACACACGCCAATGCTTCTACATACCAGAACGCACATACGAGGAAGGTTGCTTTGGGTTTTCCGAAATCATCTGAATGCAGATAACGATAGAATAATCCCTGTGGCGTTTTCAGTTCCTTTTCCAGTGCCGCCAGATGATCGCGTGCTTTTTCTGAAGCCGGGTCCAGATAGTTCATCATGATCAGCTGTAAAGTACTTGCGTCAAGATGCTGACTGCCGGCGGCATTAGTATATACTTTCCTGACAGGATCGTAACAGCTTTCAATATGCGCTGCCGCACGATCTTTTAATGCAATCGCTTTTTCTACCAGTTGCTGATTACCGATGGTACGCGCCATTTTTTCCGCAGCAGCACAACCCGCCCATTGGAACAGGTTACTGTAACAGTGAATATTGGCGAAGTTGCGGAACTCCCATATGCCCGCATCTTTTTCATCAATAGTGTGTTCAATCTTATTCAGCAGATATTCCAGCCACCACGCAGAGTCCTTTCTTTCCGAGAAGACAAAACGATGATCCGTATATAAAGGGAGCATGGAGATCAGTACCTGTCCGTAGATATCATTCTGTATATGCTCATACGCCTGATTACCGATGCGTACCGGCTGATTTCCTTCATAACCATCCAGATGAGGCAATATCTGCTCTACGAGGTTCTTTTTGCCCGTTATGCCATATAGGGGCTGATAACGGTAGTCCCCCGAGAAGGATATATCCGCCACATAGCTGAAATACTTCTCCATTTCCTCAAAATGCCCGATATGGTTCAGTGCGGTAATCACATAATAAGTATCCCGCAACCAGCAATAGCGATAATCCCAGGTACGTCCGCTGCCCGGATATTCCGGCAAACTGGTCGTACTGGCGGCAATGATGGCGCCGGTATCTTCATATTGGTGAATTTTCAGGGTGAGGGCAGAACGGATGACGGCCGGCTGGTAGAAATTGGCAATATTGGAGTGTTTGATCCAGGTACGCCAGTAAAGGGTGGTTTCACGGAGAAACCTTTCTGCTGTGGCATTCAATGGCGCCTCCAAAGGATGGCCATAGGTCAGCAGCAGGTATTTTTCATCATTTAAAACAAAGAATTCTTCTTCGAAGAGATAACTGATGGGAATGTTGGTGGTAAGGCGTAAAGTCTCCTCACATCCCAGAAATTCAATGTGGTTGCTACCCCTCTGGGCCTTCAGAAAACCACTTCCGTAATCACATACGGGTTTACATTTCACCTGCACGCGTGGATTGCCCTCCAGTGGTTCTATCTTGCGAATCAGCATGAGGGGCTTGAAATACCGTTCATACTGATAAAAACGGGGAGCAAAGTCCGTAATACGGTACTTTCCACTCTCACTGGTGACTTCCGTACACAGTACATTGGTGTTTTCCAGATAGTACTGCTTAGAAGTATATTCACCGGAAGGGCGGATATAGAATTCTCCCCCTTTATGCTTATCCAGCATACCGCCAAAGATAAAGGAGCTGTCCATGCGTGGCCAGCAAAGCCAGTCTATGTTCGTGTTTAGATTGACATGTGCGAGGTAAGCACAATTGCCAATAATGCCTGTCTGATACGTATGTCTTTCCATAAGTGATTCATTAAGACACAAAAGCCATTCCAATACGGCACATTTTGTGTTAATTAAGAACTAAAAACCTTCTTTTTTGATTTCACGTAAATTCCCTACATGCAGAAATGGCTTCGTATAACCCTGATTGTTTCCGGCAGCCTGATAGGCCTCCTCATATTGCTATGGCTCGGACTAGCATGGCATATCCGGCATAACAAAGACCAGATTCTGCGTCAGATCAGCGATCGGCTGAATGACAGACTACATGGAGGAGAACTGTTGATAAAAGACATGGAACCTTCTCTGGTGCGCAGTTTTCCGAATGTATCGGTCGCGCTGGAAGGGGTGAGTGTTAAGGATAGCCTGTGGAATATACATCATCATCCCTTAGTTGATGTTGCACGTATCTTCGTAAAAATAAACACTTTCTCGCTACTTAAAAAACAATTGGATATCAAACAAATATCTCTGGAGGAAGGTAATATCTATTTATTCACTGACAGCACGGGTTACAGCAATGCCGGCATGCTCAAAAAGAATACAAAAGTAAAAGCGGAAGGAAAAGGAATGGCCGCGGATATTACCCGTTTTCAGCTGAATAATGTCAATCTGGTGATAGACAATCAACAGAAACATAAATTATTCAGTTTTGCTATCAGAGACCTCCGGGGTAACTTCCGCAACCATGATTCCGGTTGGGTGTGTAATATGCGCACCGCCCTGCAGGTGGCCAGTCTGGCGTTTAATACCGAAAGAGGAAGCTTCCTGAAGGATAAATCATTACAAACGGATCTGGAAATCACCTACAACAGGAATAAAAAGTTGCTGGAAATCCCGCAACAGGTATTGTATGTGGCAGATCAGAAGATCACTGCCGGGGCTTCTTTCTCCTTTGGTGACCAGCCACGTTCCTTTACTGTGCATATTATTGCCGAACAGATACCTTTCCGCCTCGCCTCGTCTATGCTGACGCCAAAGATCACAGCCAAACTCGATAGTATTAATCTGGATAATCCACTGGATGCGGATTGTGTGATCAAAGGTGTGATGCAACCGGGCGACCAACCCGGGGTCAATGTAAGCTGGAAAACAGAAAATAATCATGTGACGACAAAAGGGATGGAATTGCAGGAGTGTAGCTTTACAGGCCGTTTTTCTAATGAATGGCAGCCCGGTGAGCATACGGATGAGAATTCTGTTGTCAGCATCTATGGGTTAAAAGCCCGTACTTACGGTATTCCCGTAGCCGCTGATACCATCGATATTACCAATCTCCGGCACCCTACACTGGCCGGTTATTTTAAGGCAGATTTCCCGCTGACTGACCTGAATAATGCGCAGGGAGAGGATGGCGTCTTCAAATTTACGGGTGGAACGGCAAAGGCGGGTCTCTACTATAAAGGGGGGATTACCGCCGGGGATACGATTATTCCTTATTTAAAAGGCCAGATTCAGCTAAAAGACGGGGCGATGGAATATACCCCCAGAAACCTGCAATTCAATGCCTGTAATGCCCTGATGAACTTTAATGGCCGGGACCTGTCCATGGAAAATATCTCCATCCGTACGCAGAAAAGTAGTCTGCAGATGGAAGGAAGTGTCCGGAACATTGCCACCTTATACTTTTCAGCGCCCGAAAAACTGGAACTGGACTGGAAAGTCAGCAGTACAGGGATCGACCTGAATGAATTCAAAGCCTTCCTCGGCAAACGCCGGCAGAGCAAACGTACAAGCATAGCGGCCAACAGACGGAAGATCAGCCGTATTGCCAGTCAGCTGGATGTGATGCTGAGCTCCTGTATTATCAATATCAGTGTGCAGGTAGATAAACTGACCTATGGCAACTTTCTGGCGCAACAGGTAAAGGCCGACCTTTCCATGAAAGAGAGTAATATCAATCTGCGGCAGGTCTCGCTGGCCCATGCCGGAGGCAGTATCAATATGAGCGGAGTGATGACACAGGACGGGATTAATAACCGTTTTAAGATCAATACGGGCATCCGGAACGTCCATGTGGACCAACTGTTCCATGCGTTCAATAATTTCGGGATGCAGTCGCTGAGTTCAAAAAATCTCAGGGGCATCTTCTCGGCTACGGCAGCTATCAGCGGAAATATTCTGGATAACGGGAAGATGTCACCACAGTCGATGTATGGAACCTTGTCCTTTGACCTGCGACAGGGTGCACTGGTGCATTTCGAACCCCTCGAAGATATCGGTAATCTGGTGTTCCGCCGCCGTAATCTGGACAATATCACGTTTGACAATGTAAAAAATACACTGACCCTGCAGGGGAATAAGATCATCGTGCCACCCATGCAGATCAATTCCAGCGCTCTGTATATGGATATCTCGGGGGTATATGCGATGACAAAGGGAACCGATATGTATATCACAGTACCATTGCGTAATCCGAAGAAGGATGAAGACCTTAATAAGGAGGAAAGAAAGCTCCGGAGGAAAAAAGGGATTGTACTGCATCTGCATGCGATGGATGGGGAAGATGGAAAGGTAAAAATCAAATTAGGGGGTAAAAAGGACAAGCCAGAGGAAGCAGAATTGTAACTTTTTGAATTGAACAGCCGTTTTATATTAATTTAGCGCCTGACAATCAATTCTTCTATGAAAAAACTGCTGGTTTCGGCATTGCTGCTGCTTGCGGCCTGTAAAAAAGACGACACAACAGTCAACCAACCTGCCTATGATGGGAAATGGTATATCCATCAGGTTATTAATAAAGAATATACCATTGAGGACGGAGACACTGCCTTTACGCGGTTCGATATCGTCAATCGTCCTGGTACGGATTATATTGATTTTCAGATCGATGCTCAGGGGAAAGGAGATGCCGTGATGCTTTGGGATAATAATTCGACGACCCGGCCCTACGAGGCGGTGACACATGCCTTTTTCAGACTGGATACAACGCTTTGCGAGATCACCCATCTCACAGACAGCAGTTTTCAATTCAATAGTATTCATTTTGATGGCGTCAGTATCCCTGACAGAGTAAAGGTTACACAAAACTTTTTCATCCTCGGGCGTTAGCCTGAGTGCTTTTCACTTTAAAAAGGCATGGTTTTTATACTTTAATGAGCGGACCATGTTTTCGTAATTAATGTCCAGAGAGTATTTCAAAAGCATTATACGCACCTTACGCGTATCATTTCAGGTATTACAAAATAACGACCCGTTACGACTGGCGGGAGCGACCGCTTTTTTCGCCAGTTTCGCTTTACCCCCGATCATGCTGATCTTATTACAGGTATTTGGTCTGCTTTTCGACCGCAGGTCTATTGGCAAACAGCTTATTGGACGGCTGGGAGAACTGGTAGGGAAAGACAGCGCCCAACAGGTGGTGATCACCCTCCGGGGGTTCCGCGGACTTGCACAGACCTGGCCTGTGGCTATTGTGTTATTTATCTTCCTGTTGTTTGTCGCCACTACCTTGCTGAAAGTAATCAGGAGCTCCCTCAATCAGGTATGGATGATACGTATCGCTGTCAGGGAAAGCTTTCTGGACTCACTGCTGGGACGCTTACGTTCACTGATCGTTATCGGTGCCGCCGGTATATTGTTTCTGGCCAGTCTGATGGCTGAAAGTGCGCATGCCTTTCTGGGTAACTATGTCAATGAATTATTCCCCAGCGCTGCCTTTATATTCAGCGGGGTATTTACACAGCTGGTTTCCTTGCTGATTGTTACCTGCTGGTTCGCGGTACTATTCCGCTACCTGCCGGATGCCCGGCCGACATGGAAAGTCGCTCTCTCGGGAGCCCTGCTCACGGGAGTACTTTTTAGTATCGGGAAATTGGTATTACGCCGTCTGTTATATGGAGGTAATATTGGAATCCTGTATGGGGCTTCAGCCTCCGCTGTGCTGTTGATGCTGTTTATCTTCTATAGTGCTATTATCTTCTACTACGGCGCTGCATTTACCAAAGTCTGGAGCGAATTTAAACATCGTCCGATGCAACCCCTGCGTCATGCTACGTTTTACGAACTGGCAGATGTGGAAGCCCGCTGATTATTCTCCGCGTAAAACCATTTCTATCTGGTCTTTCACCGGATTGCTGAAACCTTCTAATTCAATTTTTGGATGCTGATCAAGATTGATACGGATCTTCCCGGTTTCATTCACAAGAGAGTCGGAGAGAGGTTCCAGTAATGCGTGCATCTGCCTTACGCCTAATTGTACCAGCTGATTCATAAAAGAGTCTTCCAATTGAAGGAATTCACGGTTCTTATAGGTATACGTTACCTGGATCATGGTGTTGCTGTTTTTCAGAGGATATTAAAAAAAATAAAGTTTGATTAAATTAGAATATACGTATTCGGCGAACATTCACAGAAATTTATACTGCAATTTTCATGCACAATTTAACGGTATAAATATATTAATTTAAGTAATAACTTGTTGTATCTCACTTGTATAAAACTTTTCCACAATAGGTTTTCCACAAACTGGACGCGCCATTTTCCCTCCAATGATTTATCTTGCCGTTTCAAATCTACCAGATGCGTTTACGTTATTTCAGCTGCCCTGGAAGCAGGGTACTCACTTTTTTAGTCTGTATGGTCGCAGGCAGCGCCAGTGCACAGCCATGGAAACATGTAAAATGGTCCGGCGACGGTAAGACTTTTTACCAGACGGAAGACAATGGCGGTATTGCCGCGTATAGTGCCAAAGACGGTCAGTCAACCCAGAAGATCGCCCCGGCCTTATTGACACCCAAAGGGCAGTCAGTGATCGAAATAGAAGATTTCTCCTATACACCGGATGAAAAAAAGTGGCTGATCTATACAAAAGCGCAGAAAGTATGGCGGTACAAAACCCGTGGTGACTACTGGGTGTTGGATATTGCCAGCGGTAAACTGGTACAACTGGGTAAAGGATTACCCGCCTCATCCCTCATGTTTGCGAAATTTTCTCCCGATGGACAAAAAGTAGCCTACGTAAGTGAGCATAATCTATACGTGGAAGAACTCGCTACCAATAAAATCAAGGCGTTGACAAAAGATGGTTCCCGCCGTCTGATCAACGGTACCTTCGACTGGGCATATGAAGAGGAGTTTGACTGTCGTGATGGTTTCCGTTGGAGCCCCGACAGCCGTGCAATCGCTTACTGGCAGATTGATGCCCGTAAGATCAGAGACTTCCTGATGATCGACAATACCGATTCCCTGTATGCTTATACCGTTCCGGTGGAATATCCGAAAGCGGGTGAAAGTCCTTCTTCCTGCCGCGTAGGTGTGGTAGACATCACTACAGCCAAAACCATCTGGTTGCAGGTACCAGGTGATGCACAACAACATTACATTACCCGTATGGAATGGAACCCGGCCCGTACAGGTCTGATACTGCAACAGCTGAACAGAAAACAGAACCAGAGCATTCTCTATACGGCGAATGCCACTACCGGTAAAACCACAGAACTTTATAAAGAAAGCGATTCTGCGTGGATAGACATCCGTTCCCGCTGGAACGATGAACTGGCAGGATGGGACTGGACCAATGGCGGTAAATCCTTCATCTGGGTGAGTGAGAAAGATGGCTGGAGACATCTCTATAGCATCGATATGAATGGTAAAGAAACCCTGATCACCCCGGGACAATACGATATCATCAACCTGCTGCGTATCGATGAGGCGCATAATCAGGCGTATATACTGGCGTCACCTGAAAATGCAACCCAGCAGTATCTGTATAAAGTGTCTCTGGATGGTAAAGGTCAGCCGGAAAGAGTATCTCCGCTGGCAGAATCAGGTACGCATGAATATGAGATCTCTCCGACTGCGGACTATGCCCTGCATAGTTTCTCCAATCATTATTATCAGCCACATTCAGAACTGGTATATCTGCCTGAGCATAAAGATGCGACCAACAGCCGTATCATCCGTGATCTGCAGACATCCCGTTTTGCCATTCGTCAGGAGTTCTTTCAGGTGACTACTGCCGATGGTGTGACAATGGATGGCTGGATGGCCCGTCCGAATAACTTCGATTCTACCAGGAAATACCCGGTGGTATTCTATGTGTACGGCGAACCGGCAGCTGCTACCGCAAAAGACGAATTTGGCGCAGGACGCAATTTCATTTACAATGGCGATATGGCCGCAGATGGTTATATCTATATCTCTATGGATAACCGTGGTACGCCTTTACCAAAAGGCCGTACCTGGCGTAAAGCGATCTACCGGAAGGTGGGTCAGGTAAATATGCAGGATCAGGCGATGGCTGCAACAGAGCTCTTTAAACGTCACGCTTATCTGGATACTTCCCGCGTAGCAGTATGGGGCTGGAGTGGCGGCGGTGGTATGACGCTGAACCTGTTGTTCCGTTATCCGCAGATCTATAAGACAGGTATTGCTATCGCAGCTGTAGGAAGTCTGTTTACTTATGATAACATTTATCAGGAGCGTTATATGGGATTGCCACAGGAAAACCGTGAAGACTATGTAAAAGGTTCGCCGGTGACTTACACCAAAGGATTAGTAGGTAATCTGCTGTATGTACACGGTACCGGCGATGACAACGTACATTTCCAGAATGCTGAGTTGCTGCAGAATGAACTGATCCGTAATGGCAAGCAGTTCCAGTTTATGTCTTATCCTAACCGTACACACAGCATCAGCGAAGGAGCAGGCACGTTCCAGCACCTTTCTACATTATATACCAATTACCTGAAAGAGCATTGTCCTCCGGGAGCGAGATAACAACGAATTATGAACAGAGCAAATATAATAGGATTAGTTTCAGTCTTGATAGTCATCGTCAGCGCATTCCTGCCATGGCTGACCATCGAAAGTAAACATCTGGCATTCACAGGCCTCAACACTACAGGTTCAAGTTTTGGTGAACCCGGTAAACTGAATATAGCCGTTGCCGTAATCGCAGCTTTATTGTTTGCATTACGCGGTAAATGGTTTGCACGTATCAATCTTTTCATCACTGCTTTTCTGGTGGCGTGGACGTTCAGGAACTTCATATTGTTTTCCAGATGTGAGATGGGTGTTTGTCCGGAGAGAGAGATAGGATTGTATCTTTCGATTCTCGCAGCGATAGTAGCGTTTGTGAGTGTGATCCTTAGTAATGGGAAGAAGTAAATGTCAATCAGTAATTGAAATACAGCGGAGATAGACGAGGATGAGTGGTGGTGAATGCTTGTAAATTGATTTCAAGTCTTATAAATAAGAAGGCCTTCACTGTTTGTGAAGGCCTTCTTATTTATAAGATTTGAAGTATCGTCAGTGAATAGTTGTTATTGAAAAACAATTCTCACCAATTCCTGATTTACCTGAATATAGTCAGCATCACATAAGCCCCCAACCAGACAGCTCCTGTATAAGCCAGATTGCGCAGAATGATCGGAATAGGTGATTGGCTGGTCAGCCGTGACTTGATAAAGCTGAAAAGTGTCATCGCAAGGAAAGTGATCATTACACTGCCGGAAGCTGCCATTGCGAAGTTCTCATTCCGGAGGTAGGAGATGAAAGGAAGAATACCTCCTATGAGGAAGAAGATACCTGTCAGTAAGCCGCTGCGGAGTGCCGTAGAGAAACTAAAATGACGTTCTTCAACATGTTCCTCACGCAGGGTTTGTTCCCATTGTTCGGCGTCCTTTTGCATTTCAGCCGCGATATTCTGTATGATCGGCTCACTGATGTTGAGCTTTTCCAGTTTTTCTCTTTCTTCCGGAGAGAGGGTGCTTTCGTCGTGTTGTGTATCACCCCGGCTGGCCTGAAAGGCGGTAATCGTCACAAGGAGGCTGCCTGCCACCCATATACAGGTATTGATGGTATAGAATAGCTGTACTGTTATTGGTAGTCCCTGTGAGAGGAAGGTAGTAAATAACAGTAGTAGCAATCCTTCAGGAAATCCGATCAGGAAATCTGTTTTCCAACCGCTGCTACGGATGGCTTTCTGCTCTTTGGACATGCGCGGCTATAATATTTCAAGACTTTTAGCAATGATGGCAACAGCTTCTTTCACCTGTGCTGCAGTGATCAGCAGTGGAGGTGCGAACCTGATCTTATCGCCATGAGTGGGTTTGGCCAGCAGACCGTTTTCTTTTAATGCGAGGCAAAGGTCCCATGCTGCTTCCGGATGAGCGTGTTTGATAACGATGGCGTTCAGCAATCCCTTACCACGGATGGTGCTGATATGAGAGGAATTGAGGGCCGCCAGTTCACTTCTCAGCAGTTCGCCCATTGCAGCAGCATTTTCTGTCATTTTCTCTTCTTTCAATACTGTCAGTGCTGCGATGGCCACTTTACAGGCCAGTGGATTACCACCATAGGTACTGCCATGTTCACCGGGTTTGATGGTGAGCATGATCTCATCATCTGCGAGTACAGCGGCTACCGGTAATGTACCTCCGGAGAGGGCTTTACCAAGAATCAGGATGTCCGGACGTACGTTTTCGTGATCGCAGCAAAGCATTTTACCGGTACGGGCCAGACCAGTCTGGATCTCGTCAGCGATAAATAATACATTGGCGTCTTCACAGTACTGACGGGCTTTGGCAAGGTATCCGTCATCGGGTACCATGACACCTGCTTCTCCCTGTATCGGCTCTACGAGGAACCCGGCAACATTACTGTCCTGCAGGGCTTTTTCCAATGCCGGCAGATTATTATATGGTATCACTTCATATCCCGGCATAAACGGACCGAAGTTCGTACGGGAAGAAGGATCTGTACTAAAGGAAATGACATTCAGGGTACGGCCATGGAAATTATTGGCGCATACGATGATCTTTGCCTGATTTTCGGGAATACCTTTCACGACATATCCCCAGCGGCGGGCCAGTTTGAGGGCTGTTTCCACTGCTTCCACACCGGTGTTCATCGGCAATACTTTGTCATAGCCGAAGTAACGGGTGATAAAAGCGGCGTATTCACCAAGCAGGTCGTTGTGAAAAGCACGGGAAGTCAGAGTTAATCGTTGTGCCTGTTCGTTTAAGGCACGGATGATCACCGGGTGACAATGTCCCTGATTCACAGCAGAATAGCCTGAAAGGAAGTCGAAGTAACGTTTACCATCGACGTCCCAGAGAAAAACACCTTCTCCGCGATCCAGCACTACGGGCAATGGATGATAGTTGTGAGCCCCGTATTGTTCTTCGAGGTCCAGAAAATGCCTGGTCTTTTCGCTGATATTAAATGTGTGTAACATACTCCCCAAAGGTAATCAGGAATTAGGGAATTCGGCATCAGGAATTGGTCAGTCTGTTAACTAATGCCACATATTCTTCCTGCGCGGCCTCTTTCGTCTTTCCCTTCAGTTTCTGCCATGCTTCATATTTTGCTTTTGCAACAAAATCAAATGGGTTAGTGGGAGCTTCGCTGTTGATATCACCTTCAGTTCCTTGTTTGTACAGTGAGTAAAGTCGCAGAAGTGTTTCATTATCAGGTTTTTGGGTCAGGGTTTTACTGGCTGTAGCGGCCGTTTCAAACTGTTGTTGGAGATCCATAAAAAGATTTTTCTTAAATGTAGATAAAATAGTACCAAATCTGACGACCGGCACTATCCGGGAATAGCAAAATTTAAATAACTTTGCGGCTTGACGCGGGGCGTTAAACGCCTGGTTTTAAAAGCATATATGAAGAATATCAGGAATTTTTGCATCATTGCACACATCGACCACGGTAAAAGTACATTGGCTGACAGGCTGTTAGAGCATACCAAGACGATCTCAGACAGAGAAATGCAGGCTCAGGTATTGGATGACATGGATCTGGAAAGAGAGAAAGGTATCACTATCAAGAGTCATGCGATCCAGATGAACTATGTTCAGGATGGAACGTCATATGTATTTAACCTGATCGATACTCCCGGTCACGTGGACTTCTCTTACGAAGTATCCCGTGCGCTGGCTGCCTGCGAAGGTGCACTGCTGTTGGTTGATGCTGCTCAGGGTATCCAGGCACAAACTATTTCCAACCTTTATCTGGCTCTGGAAAATGACCTGGAGATCATCCCCGTGATCAACAAGATCGATATGGATGGTGCTATGATCCCGGAGGTAAAAGACCAGATCATAGAATTGATCGGTTGTAAGGAGGATGAGATCCTGCTGGCTTCCGGTAAGACAGGGATTGGTATCGAAGAAATTCTGGATGCTATTGTAAAACGTGTTCCAGCTCCGAAAGGAGATCCGGAAGCTCCGTTACAGGCGCTTATCTTTGATAGCGTATTCAACTCCTTCCGTGGTATCATTGCTTATTACAGAATATTTAACGGTACCCTCAAGAAAGGGGATAAGGTTAAATTCTTCAATACAGATGAAGAATATTTTGCTGATGAAGTAGGTATTCTGAAACTCGGTCTGCAACCAACACAGGCTGTCAAAACTGGTGACGTAGGTTATATCATCACCGGTATCAAAAATGCGAAAGAAGTAAAAGTGGGTGATACCATCACTACCAGCGTGAATCCTAGTCTGGAGCCGATCAACGGTTTCGAAGAGGTGAAACCAATGGTATTCGCAGGTATCTTCCCTGTAAATACAGAAGACTTCGAAGAGCTGCGTGACTGTATGGAGAAACTGCAGTTGAACGATGCTTCCCTGACTTTCGAACTCGAAACATCTCAGGCACTGGGCTTCGGTTTCCGATGCGGATTCCTCGGTATGCTGCACATGGAGATCATTCAGGAACGTCTGGAAAGAGAGTTCAATCAGACAGTGATCACCACCGTTCCGAACGTAAGCTTCATCGCCCATACCACCAGAAAGGAAACCATCATCGTGAACAACCCTTCTGAAATGCCGGATCCAAGTACATTGGAGCGCATCGAAGAACCGTTCATCAGAGCACAGATCATTACCAAACCGGATTATATCGGTAACATCATGACCCTGTGTCTCGGTAAGAGAGGTATCCTGATGAATCAAAGCTATCTGACCCCAACAAGGGTTGAACTGATATTTGAAATGCCACTCACAGAGATCGTATTCGATTTCTATGATAAGCTGAAAAGCCAGACACGTGGTTACGCATCCTTCGACTATGCACCGATCGGTTACCGTGACAGTGACATCGCGAAGATGGATATCCTGTTGAACGGCGACAAGGTGGATGCGCTGAGCGCCCTGATCCACCGCGGTCGTGCACAGGATTTCGGTCGTAAACTGTGTGAAAAGCTGAAGGAACTGTTGCCTCGTCAGCAATTTATGATTGCCATTCAGGCAGCAATCGGCGCCAAAATTCTGGCCCGTGAAACGATCAGCGCTATGCGTAAGGATGTAACTGCCAAATGTTATGGTGGTGATATCTCCCGTAAGCGTAAACTGTTGGAAAAACAGAAAGAAGGTAAAAAGCGTATGAGACAGATCGGTAGTGTGGAAGTACCGCAGGAGGCATTCCTCGCCGTACTCAAATTAGACTAATACGCCAATACATCAAATTTTGGGAAATTAAAGCGGCTGGAGCAATCCAGTCGCTTTTTTATTTATAATTAATTGTTTAGCAAACCGGACGAATGCGGCAGAGGCAATATGGAATTGCGGATTGTACGTGTGGATTCATGTACAAGCTGATTACACCGTCATTACGACGCTATGACTTCGTTTGTGAACGGATAGATGATGGTATAATAAGGATACACCTTCGTTGTACATGGAAGAATAAAGCATTATCAGGTTAAGAATCAGTGATTTAAGTCGATTTTGATCGAAGAAGCCTTATAGCAATCACAAAGTCAATAAGTTACACGACTATAAAACACAAAAAAGCCGGCAGGAAATACATCCTGCCGGCTTTTTTAATATGATCCGTTCGTTTAAGCCAGCTGGCTTTTCGGAACAATTACTGATGATTTCAATATGCTCCATACGCCAAACAGCACTGCTGTAAAGAATACGTTGCCCATCAGGCCATTCAGTGCAAAACTGCTGAACAGGTCGCCTTCTTTGTAGAAAGGAATACCAGCAGCATAGCAAGCCAGCAGACCAGCAGCTGTTTTAGGATACATGTCTGTTGTAAGGAATGTGCCCAGATTCGTGATCAGGAAGAACAATACGCCGGTGCCGATAGAAGACAACAGCAATGTCAGCGTGTTCACTTTTCTGATACGGGTACCGATGAAGGCAATCAGCATAAATGCTCCATATACGAAGAACAACTGTCCCAGATAGTCGCGGTTCAGCGCCTGAATGCTGGTGAACAGCTGCAGGAAAACGTCAGAAAGGAATAAAGACAATAATGGAACGATATACGCGAGGCGTTTATCTCTCAGAACGATGCCGCCGAAGAGGGCTGCTGCACCAATTGCATTAAAATTCCACAAACCAGCCTGATTTGTCAGAATGCGGCATAGGGCAGATAGAAATATCAGCAGACTAATAATCAGTATTTCCCGGATAGAATCCTTTTTCATAATGGGTCAATTATTTAAGCAAATATAATTGATTTTAAATAGATTGAACAGGTACACTTGCTTTAAAGATCACAGCACCTGCATTGCTCTGGATATCATAGGTCGTGTCGAAGTATGTAACAACCGATTCTCCTTTTTTCAGCTGAATCGGTTCACCGCCCTGCTCAGTAATGATTGCCGCGCCTTCCATTACCAGCATGATCTCTGTTGCTTCGCTGGTATGCTCATAACGTTGTCCGTTTTGTAAAACGATACGGCTTACCACAAAATCAGGCGCCGGAGAATGATAGATCGTTTCCAGTCCGCCGCTGATGCTTTCACTTGTCAGTATCTTCGGATGCACCGGCTCAAAACGGGTATGTTTCAGCAACTCCGGTACGTCAATGTGTTTAGGGGTCAGACCACCACGCAGCACATTGTCAGAATTCGCCATCAGTTCCACGTTCTGTCCTTCCAGATAAGCATGTGGAATGCCTGCATCCTGAAATACAGCTTCTCCCGGATGTACTTCCATAATATTGAAGAAATAGATAGAGAAGATACCTCTGTCCAGATTCTCCAGTCCCTGTGGATCATTTGCAATCGCTCTGCCAGCCCAGAATGCCGGATCAGATTTTGCCAGCCGGTTATTCTGATATGCTTCAGATACCGCTTCTGCCAGAGGACGTAACATGGTGTTTACTTCCGCCTGCGGCATTTCCATTACCGCTTTATATAAACCATAGTAACCCTCTTTTTCGAAGATAGGCGCCAGTGGTGCGAATTCTTTTACAGTCTGTAATACCTTTCTCAGTTTATCTTCCGGCAGAAATCCATGTAACAGCCAGAATTCGCTGAGCGCCACCATGATCTCAGGTTTGTGGTTGGCATCTTTATAATTACGATGAGGAGCACTCAGTGGAATGCCTGCTTCGTTTTCACGGGCAAAGCCTTTTTCTGCTTCTACTTTCGTAGGGTGTACCTGAATAGACAGCATGTCTTTAACGTCGAGGATCTTCAGCAGATAAGGTAATTCACCAAAGCGCTTCCATACTTTCGGTCCGAGTATGTGCTCCGGATTGGCTTTTACCAGCTGATCCAGTGGGGATGATTGTCCGTCGACAGCAATTGCTGACGGTGCGCTCTGGTGTGCGCCCATCCAGTATTCCGCGCTTGGTTTGCCGTTTTCCGGAATGCCTAATAATGCAGGGATGTAGTGATATCCACCCCATGCGTAGTGTTGTACCTTACCTTCCAGTCTGAATAATTTCTTCTCGCTCATGCGTAATATTATTTATTTTCCTGTGATTGTTAACCTGTTGTTTTTCCTGATGGAAGAGCAAAAATAGTCAAAACAATGGCATCCCATATAGCTTTGGGCAAAAAAGGGGAGTTGATTGCATGCGGGCATCTCCGGCTGCATCATTACGAGATTATAGCGGTGAACTGGCGGCATCGGCGGAAGGAGATAGATATTATCGCTTCGCGGGATGGTTGTCTGGTGTTTTTTGAGGTCAAGACACTGGCGAGTGATCTGTATGGCTGGCCGGAGAAGCATGTTACGGCGGCGAAGCGGCGGAATATACAGGCCGTGGCTACTGCGTATATGGACCGGATGAAGCAGCTGCCGAAGGTCATACGGTTTGATGTGATTGCGATTACATTCCAGCCGGATGGTACTTATGAGTTGGTGCATTTTGAGGATGCGTTTTAGCGGCTGAGTTTTAGTTATTGTATGGTTGTGCTGGTTATGAATATAACCGGGTGGTATTGGCGTGCCCTTTTTCCATCGGGGTTTCGTTTTTGAGCTGACTGATTTTTATTAACTGTATGGTTGTGCTGGTTATGAATATGGCCGGGTGGTATTGGTATACCCTTTTCCATCGGGTATTCATCTTTGAGCTGACTGATTTTTATTTACTGTATGGTTGTACTGGTTATGAATATGGCTGGGCGGGATGTTGCTGTTCCCCGGGGTTTTCGCCTTTGATGTGGCTGCGGGTTGTTATGGGCAGGGAGGAATGCTCCGGATTCAGTATGGGATTACGGGCTGTAGTTCTTTGAAGTTCCTGGCTATGGGGCGGTGGGTTGGAGAGTTGGGCGGTGTGGGGGTGATTAAACCCCTGGTTGCAGGGGCTCGGCATACTTCAAATAACTAAGGCCCGTAATCTCCATCTGAACCCTGCGCCGCGACGTGATCCTGAACTAATTATATGGCTGATGGCTGAAGCGTAATGTGGTTGTGAGATAGGTGTTGCTTGTTCTTTGCGCTTATTCTTTGTGCTTATTCTCTGCGTTTGATATCTGCGCTTCTTCTTTGCGATTGATATTTGCGGTTCTTCTTTGCGATTGCTATCTGTTGCATGCTGTCGTATAGTTGTATAGTTGTATAGTGCTGCATGTCATATGTTATAAAACAGAAAGACGAATTACAGTATGCTATAGTTAGCTGCTGTAATTCGTCTTCTATTTATTTTCAAGCCTTATTCCTTATTGCCTTATCCCCAGATACCGGTGTAGTTCTGTGGGGTAATCGCTTTCAATTCCTTCTTCAGGGTGGCGCTGATCTTCAGACCGTCGATGAATTTGTGCATGGTCTTCTGATTGATGTTCTGACCGCCACGGGTGAGTTCCTTCAGGGCCTCGTAGGGTTGAGGGAAGTTTTCACGACGGAGTACGGTCTGGATCGCTTCGGCGACTACAGCCCAGTTGTTTTCCAGATCGTCCTGAAGTTTTGCTTCGTTCAGGATCAGTTTGCCGAGACCTTTCTGTACAGATTTCAGAGCCAGTATGGTGTGACCGAATGGAACGCCTACGTTACGGAGAACGGTGGAGTCAGTCAGGTCACGCTGGAGGCGGGAAACAGGCAGTTTGGCGCTCAGGTGTTCGAAGATGGCGTTTGCCAGTCCGAGGTTACCTTCTGCGTTTTCAAAGTCGATCGGGTTCACTTTGTGCGGCATCGCAGAAGAACCTACTTCGCCTGCTTTGATCTTCTGTTTGAAATAGTCCATGGAGATGTAAGTCCATATGTCGCGGCAGAAGTCGATCAGGATTGTGTTGATACGCTTCAGGGTATCAAACTGAGCGGCGATGTTATCGTAATGTTCGATCTGGGTGGTATATTTCATACGCTGCAGACCGAGGGTGTTGTTAACGAATTTATCAGCGAATTTCTCCCAGTTGGTTTTAGGGAATGCCACATAGTGAGCGTTGAAGTTGCCGGTAGCACCGCCGAATTTAGCTGCGAAAGGAATGTCTCCCAGCAGTTTCACCTGACCTTCCAGTCTTTCTACAAATACCAGTATCTCTTTACCCAGAATGGTCGGAGAAGCCGGTTGACCGTGTGTACGGGCCAGCATTGGTATTTTCATCCAGCTCTTAGCCATTTTCTTCAGGTCGAGGATCAGATTAGCGATCGCAGGCATGAAAACATGTTCTACAGCTTCTTTCCAGAACAGTGGTGTAGCGGTATTGTTGACGTCCTGAGAGGTCAGACCGAAGTGTACCCACTCCAGTTTGTCTTCCAGTCCGAGCGCCTTCAGTTCATTCTTAACAAAATACTCAACAGCTTTTACATCATGATTGGTTACTTTCTCCGTGTCCTTGATCAGCTGCGCATGCTCAATGGTGAACTCCTGATAGATCTTACGCAGGGCAGGAACCTGAGACTTAGAGAGCGTAAATACTTTCTGCTCTGACAGGGCGATAAAGTATTCTATCTCTACCAGTACACGGTAACGGATCAGTGCAAACTCGGAAAAATAAGGTGCCAGTTCTTCCAGTTGTCTCCGGTATCTTCCATCCAGCGGAGAAATGGCGGTTAAAGCTTGTAATTGCATAATGTTATTTGATTAGTGAGCGTTTATCACTTTTTGCCTAATTTAGCCGGCAAAATTACAGAAATTGGAACGGAAAGTAAAAGTAGCGGCAGTAAGTTATTTGAATACCAGGCCATTATTGTACGGATTCAGGGACCATCCCGTGATGAATATGCTGGAACTGAGTGTTGATTATCCTGCTAAGATTGCACAGCAACTGATTGATGGAGAAGTAGATGTGGCGCTTGTACCCGTGGCGACCATCCCAAAACTGAAAGAATATCATATCATTTCTGATTTTTGTATCGGTGCAGAAGGTCCGGTAGCTTCTGTTTGTCTTTTCAGTGAAGTTCCCCTCAACGAAATAAAACGTATCTACCTCGATTATCAAAGCCGTACCTCAGTGGCTCTACTGAAAGTACTGGTACGTGAGCACTGGAAACTGGACGTAGAACTGATCGATACCAACGGCGATTATCAGGATAAGATCAAAGGTACCGACGCCGGACTGGTTATCGGCGACCGCGCCCTCGAACAGAGACATGTATCTCCTTATATATGATCTCGCTGAACATTGGATGAGATTCACCAGTCTGCCCTTTGTATTCGCAGCGTGGATCAGCAACAAGCCTTTGCCGGAAGCATTCATCCAGCAGTTCAACAATGCCAACAGCCTCGGTATACATAATATTCCCGCTGTTGTAGCAGAGAATCCATATCCGCTGTATGATCTGACGACCTATTATACACAGAATATCAGTTATCCGCTGACGCCCTCCAAAAGACAGGGTTTACAGCGCTTTCTGAGTCACCTGATGAAGAACTAAGCGTTAAGTATTAAAATACAGCTGAGATCAGAAAAGGTTGGCAGAACATTGGTACTGCCCTGAATGTTATAATTATTGAACAGCATTTATATAGAGGGGTACTTCTTTAAAAGAAGTGCCCTTTTTTAGTTATACAGACAAACAGCGGACTAAAAACTACTTATACCATAATTTTTAATTCTTAACTCTTAAGGCTTAATTTCTTAAATTACTTTCCCATCTGTTCACACAAACGCCTGTAACATGAAAATTGGCATCCTGGGTAGTGGTCCCGTCGGACTTACGTTAACGGAAGGATTGATTATGGCCGGTCATGACGTCATACTCGGCACGCGCAATCCCTCCAAAGAATCGCTTCAGCAATGGATCAAAAAGAAAGGAGGTGAGCATGTGATCGCCTTACCATTCCGCGAAGCGGCCGCTCAGGGAGAATTACTGGTGATCTGTACCAATTGGGCCGGAACCCAGAAAGCCATCGAGTCAGCAGGATTGTGGAATTTTAAGAATAAAGTCGTGGTAGATGTAACCAACCCCCTCGACGGTAAAGGCCCGGATCAACAGGGAAGACTGAGCTTTTCTATCGGACATACTAACTCCGCCGGCGAACAATTACAAGCATGGTTACCACCAGATGCACACGTCGTGAAAGCCCTCAGCTGTATCGGGCATGAATCTATGTTTCGTACCCAACAGGAGCAGGAAACACCTACCATGTTCATCTGCGGTAATAAAAGAGCCGCTAAAGCAGCGGTAACAACATTACTGAATGAAATGGGCTGGAAAGATGTGGTGGATATGGGGACCATTGAAATGAGCCGTAATATAGAACCGCTGAGCATACTATGGTATGCCTATGGTTTTCGGACAGGTACCTGGAGTCATGCTTTCAGACTGGTAAAGTGAAGTCCTGATCAGCCGTCTATATGTTAAAGTTAAGCTTTATTAAGAGATAGCTGTTACAGACAGCTTCAGCATAAAGAATGAGGGAGTCCATCATATGACGGACTCCCTCATTCTTTATACTGAAGCTTGCAGAAAGCTTAGATCTCCTTTACATTAATATAGAAGTTCGGATCTACTTTAAACTTCTTACGATCTGATAACGTCATCGTCATTGACTGCCAGTTTCTTCCCGGATAGATAAAAGTATAGCCATTATCTGTCAGGGTCACCTTTACAGGCATATTGAAGTTTTCTACATCCGTTACCCAGCGGAATTTCAGCTGAGAACCTTCAAAGTGATATTCGAGGGTAGGAATAGAAGTATGCATCAGGTACTGTTCAAATACCCTGTTGAAGTTCATCTTCGTTTTCTGATTGAAGAATTCCTCCACCTGTTGGGTAGTAACTGTCTGGTGATAGAAGGTTTTGTTCAGTCCGCGCAGGATCTCACGGAACATGTCATCGTTGTTCACGATCTGACGGATGGTGTGGATCATGTTCGCTCCCTTATAATACATATCGCCGCTACCTTCGTTGTTCACGCCATAAGCGCCGATGATAGGAATGTCATTTCTGATATTCTTTCTGATACCGGTGATATAATTAAAAGCGGCTTCTTTTCCGAACTGGCACTGTATGAAAAGGGTTTCAGAGTAGTTGGTAAAGCTCTCATGCACCCACATATCCGCGATGTCTTTGGTGGTGATATTATTACCAAACCATTCATGACCACTTTCGTGGATGATGATGAAATCCCATTTCAGACCCCAGCCGCTACCGGAAAGATCGGTTCCTTTATAGCCCATCTGGAACTTGTTGCCATAGGCAACGGCGCTCTGGTGTTCCATACCGAGGTGCGGAGATTCTACCAGTTTATAGCTGTCTTTGTAGAAGGGATATTTACCAAACCAGAATTCGAAGCATTTCAGCATGTCTTTTACTACTTCGAAATGTGTCTTTGCCGTATCCACGTTATAGTCCATCACCCAATAACCGAGATCCAGTTTGCCCGCTTCGCCGGAATAGGTGTCTTTGATTTCGGTGTAGTGACCGATGTTCATAGCCACATCATAGTTATTGATGGGATTCGCCACATACCATGTCCATACAATGTTACCGTCACGGTCTGGTGCTTTCTTCTTCAGCCGGCCATTGGAGACGTTTACCAGATCAGGAGGGGTGGTTACACTGATTGTCATGTTATCAGGTTCATCACTCTGGTGATCTTTATTGGGCCACCATACGCTGGCGCCAAGTCCCTGACAGGCCGTGGATACCCATGGTCTGTTTTGTTTGTCTTTTGTCCAGATCAGTCCTCCGTCCCATGGAGCATTCTTTGCCACACGAGGTTTACCGTGGTAGGCAATGTAGATCTTATTCGTTTTACCCTTTACCTGTTTCTTCGCTACCAGATCAATGAGGACCACATTTCCTTCTCTTTTAAAAGGCAGGCTTTGTTTGTCCTGTAAAACACTATCCACAGAAAGCGGTTCCTGCAGGTCGATCTGCATAATACTGTCCATCTTCAATACCTTGTAGGTAATGGTGTTGGATCCGGCTATGGAACTGTCACTGAGGTTGGGTTTTACCTGCAGGTTGTAGGATTTTACGTCCCACCACGCACGTTCACGGGTAATGGATCCCCGTAGCGTATCAGCCCGGGTAAATGTCGTTTGATGCTGGGCACCGGCAGACAAAGCCGTAAGCAAAACCAATAAAAGCATAGGAATGCCGCGCATAGAAATTCTTATTTTATGGCGGAAAGGTATTAATTTTCGTTTAATAATGCCTAACGCTGAACGTTTAATGCTTAACGCTTTATACCGATATCCATGAGCGGCAAGCCGGGGACGTTCAGTGGCCGTAAGACCCTTCGCATGTACAAGAGACTATTCTGCATACCGTTTATCGTATTTGTGGCTGCCTGCGGACATCCCGCTTCTACCGGCAAACAGGTGTTCCGGTACAATGTGCCGGAGGGGATTTCCTCACTGGATCCTGCATTTGCCAAGAATCAGGCTATCATCTGGCCGGTAAAACAGCTATATAATACATTGGTGGAACCGGATGAGCAACTTAATATCCGGCCCTCACTGGCAAAACGCTGGGATGTGTCTGCGGATCATAAGACGTTTGTCTTTCATTTACGGACAGACGTTTATTTTCATGACAATGTCGTTTTTCCGGAGGGTAAAGGACGCCTGATGACAGCGGCAGATGTGGTGTATAGTCTGCAACGCATTATGGATCCTGCTACGGCATCTCCCGGGGCATGGATCTTTAATGGAAAGGTAGATCCGGTCAAAGGCTTTCAGGCAATCAATGATTCTACCTTCCAACTGAACTTATTACAGCCTTTTCATCCCATCCTTGGTATTCTGAGTATGCAGTATTGCTCCATCATTCCACATGAGGCAGTCGAAAAGTATGGCAAGGACTTCCGGAAACATCCCTGTGGAACGGGACCGTTTAGTTTTTCTTTCTGGGAAGAAGGGCAGGCGTTGGTCCTGCACCGTAATCCTCATTACTTTGAAAAGGACAGTGCCGGTCATGCATTACCTTATCTGGATGCGGTGAAAGTCAGTTTTCTGGACAGCAAGGCCACCGAATTCCTCTTGTTCCGACAGGGACAGCTAGATTTCATGAATGATATAGACGCATCCTTTAAAGATGAAGTGCTGACAAAAAAAGGAAAACTGAAAAAAGAATGGGAAGGGAAACTGATCCTTGACAAGAGCCCTTATCTGAACATTGAATACTTCGGTTTTCTGCTGGATACCAGTAAGGCAAGCGTAAGACATTCACCATCAGCGATAAAGAAAATCAGACAGGCTATCAACTACGGCATCGACCGAACACGGATGATCACCTATCTGCGTAACGGTATAGGCTATCCGGCTACGTCCGGGTTTGTGCCTATGGGATTACCGTCTTTTGATACGGCCAAAGTAAAAGGCTTCCGTTATGACCCTGAAAAGGCGAGAGCATTGCTGAAAGAAGCCGGATTCCCGGAGGGAAAAGGACTGGCAACGGTCAGGTTACTTTCTATTCCCGTTTATGAAGATTATGCCAATTATGTAGCCAATCAGTTACAACAGGTAGGTATACCCGTGCAGGTGGAAGTGATGCAAAAAGCACTGTTACTGGAACAGACGGCGAAGTCAGAAGCGCTGTTTTTCAGAGGTAGCTGGATGGCCGATTATGCAGATGCCGAAAACTACCTTGCGGTGTTTTACAGTAAAAATCCTGCTCCTCCGAATTATACCCGTTATGCCAATACGGCATTCGATAAGCTATATGAAAAGTCACTGAGCGAAAACAATGATTCGCTTCGTTCCCTCCTTTATCAGGAGATGGATCGGATGATTATTGCAGATGCTCCTGTCGTTCCATTATTCTATGACGAAGTCATACATCTCGTCCAACCCAACGTCGAAGGATTTACAAGTAATGCCCTGAATCTCCTTGAACTGAGAAAAGTAAAGATCCGGACTTCTCAGCATCCCTGAAAAAATACCTGTGTGAGAATTGCCGGCAAAGTTTGAAATTTGCAAGAAAGCAATTGTCATGAACGGAGTTATGCATCCCTGGGAATCCCCTCATTTTATGATCGGCGGCGATCATCAGTCTCCCCGTTTTAATGCATTTACGATAGCGGAAAGGCTGGCATCCGGCAATACCTATCCGGCCTTCGTGCGCCGGGATTTTTATAAGATCATGCTCTTTCACGGAGAAGCGGTATTCCATTTCGGAGATGAAAGTATTGCCGTTTCCGGGGATACTTTATTGTTCTTTCACCCGCGTTTGCCATATACCCATGGCGACATCAAAACTGACATTTCAGGGTATTGTTGTGTGTTCACAGAGGAGTTCTTCCGGGAGTATTTCAGAGGGAAGCTGGATGACATTCCCTTATTTCAGTCAGGAGCGAAGCCTATATTTTCACTTGAAGCTGAAGCGGTTAAGGAAGTAACTATTGCTTTTGATAAGATAATCAGTGAGTTAAGAAGTGAATATGTATACAGATTTGAACTGATTCGCAGCTACATTATGGAGCTCATATATTACGCTTTGAAGCTTGCTCCGTTCGAAAATACGCAGCCTGAAACGAACGCAAGTGCCCGTATTACCGCTGTATTTTCAGAGCTGCTGGAGCGACAGTTTCCAGTGGATGTTTTCTCACCAAAGATACTTTTACGCACCCCTAAAGACTTCGCAGAACGACTCGCGATTCACGTCAATTACCTGAACCGGGCGGTTAAAAAAGAGACGGGTAAGACGACCTCCGAACTCATTTTGAGCGGCTGATCACAGAGGCAAAGGGAATGCTCCGCCATAGTAATATGAACATCGCAGAGATCAGCCATGCCCTCGGTTTTGAAGATCAGGCACACTTTACCACCTTCTTCCGGAAGCGGACGGATACCAGTCCGTCAGCCTTCAGGCAGGTTTGAATTTCACAAACATTGGTTTGATCATCGCAAAAGGTACATAGATAGTCATCCTACCTTTGAAGGGTAAAAATGAGACTATGGAAAAGATAAATGAACGCACTTTACAGGCGCCGATCGACTCGCCATTTGATGGCGCCTCCACTGCTTCGGCTGTAATCAGCGGTATTGACCTGTCCGGAAAAACGGCAATTGTCACGGGAGGTTATGCAGGTATCGGCACAGAAACAACCCGCGTGTTGGCGAAAGCCGGTGCAAAAGTGATCGTACCGGCGCGTGATATCCGGAAGGCAGCTGACGCATTGGCAGGAATAGATGGAGTGGTCATCGAGCAGATGGACCTCATGGATCCGGCATCAATTGCCGCATTTGCTGCGAAATTTCTGGCTGGCGGACAGCCTTTACATATCCTTATTAATAGCGCCGGTATTATGGCCAATCCGCTTACCCGGGATGCCAGAGGTTTCGAATCACAGTTTGCTACTAACCACCTTGGGCATTTTCAGTTGACCGTCAGCCTTTGGCCGGCATTGCAAAAAGCAAACGGTGCAAGGATCGTGGCTTTGTCTTCGTGGGGACATCGGTATTCGCCGGTCGTATTTGAGGATATCCATTTTGAGGAGCGTCCGTATGATCCGTGGAAGGCGTATGGTCAGTCGAAAACGGCGAATGTCTTGTTTGCTGTTGAGGCGGATCGCCGGGGGCAGGTTGATGGGATACGCGCTTTTGCGGTGCATCCGGGGAGTATTGTTAGTACAGATCTGAAACGCTATATACCTGAAGAACAGTTGATTAAAATGGGAGCATTGGATCAGGAGGGGAATCCGGTGATAGACCCGGCGAGACAGCTGAAGACGATTGAGCAGGGGGCGGCGACGAGTGTGTGGTGTGCGACGAGTCCTTTGCTGGAAGGAAAAGGTGGTGTGTATTGTGAGAATTCGGATATATCGCCGATGGCGGAAAGTGATGGTACGCAGGGGAGT
The DNA here is from genome assembly GCF_007896845.1 of Chitinophaga pinensis. GTDB lineage: Bacteria > Bacteroidota > Bacteroidia > Chitinophagales > Chitinophagaceae > Chitinophaga > Chitinophaga pinensis_C. The sequence continues at coordinate 140,874 of NZ_VOHS01000014.1, forward strand.
AATGATCTGAGTCAGCGGAAGGCGTCAAAGGCGTTTGGGGTGTTGCCGTATGCGATTGCTGCGGAGGATGCGGTGCGGTTGTGGCAAGTGAGTGAGGAGTTGGTTGGTGTGCGTCTTTGAGGTTTGGTTTTGTGCTTCCGTCTTTGAAGGGTTGGTGGTTTTGAAGGGTTGGTCTTGTGCTTTAGTTTTGAGCGTTGGTGTTTTGAGTGGAGGAATTCGTTTTGAAGGGTTGGTCTTACGCTGCGGTTTCAGATGGGACCTCTGGCTGACGCTCTTTGAAGGTACTACGTATGAGGCGTGGGGAGGTCGTGTCGGGCTTTGGGGATCTATTGAGGGGATCAAGCGGATGGGCGTTCTTCAAAGACCTAAGGCCAGGGTCTCCATCTGAAATCCTTCGCTGTGACGAGGTTGACGATGTGTGAATTTTCCTCTGGAGGGATTGACTGAAAAGCTATTATGCAGATAGGTAGATCATTTGCAGGGTGATCAGGTTAGTTATTAAGCCAATGGCTTCCGATTATTTGGATGCCATTGGCTTATTTAATAACGGGGCATCATTGGCTTTTCATTGAATTATCATTATCACGACCACCATCACCCTACTATCATTATTACTACCACTACCACTATCACTACTACTACTACACTATTATTATTACTATTATTACTACTGCTATTAGTACTACTACTACTATTATTATCGCTATGACTGCTCGTGTTATTTCAGGGAGGTAATTATAATAAGTGCTGAATTCGTTATATTTTGAATACACAACGAAAATGCCCCCGTGAGAATTGCATTAATCATTTGCACAAGTTTTATCAGTCAGATCATGAACGGGCAATCTGAGGGAGGTATTAATAATATCACAGACAAAAACTATTCATTGGTAGAAGGTTATCCTGAGCCGGGACGTAACTATTTTGCCAATGTTGTATACAGTTTGTAAACATGCAGGTAAGCGGGTATAAAATATTGATTTCCATATTACTGGTGGCCGGATTGTCCATCGCAGGGTTCCACAGGCAGGGACCTGAACCCCTGCATATAGACTATCCGGCCTACTTTGGTAACAGGACCTTCATACCGGATGATAATCCGACTACGGTGGAGGGGGTGGCATTGGGCAGACGGCTGTTTTATGAAAAGAGATTGTCCGTCAGCCGGCAGATGTCCTGCGGAACCTGTCACCGGCAGGAGCTGGCATTTACAGATGGCAAAGTATTCAGTGAGGGAGCAGATGGGAGTCTGCAACCACGTAATACCATGTCGTTGGTAAACCTCCTTTGGGTACGTAACTTTTTCTGGGATGGCCGTGTCGCCGGACTGGAAATGCAGGCGGCGGTACCGCTGACCAACGCGCATGAAATGGGACAATCACTGGCTGTGTCTGCGGCGCTCCTCTCGGGAGAGCCCGTATATAGATCCTTGTTCAGCAAAGCTTTCGGGACAGATAGTATGACAGGAGAGGGGATTGTAAAGGCGCTTTCTCAGTTTGAGCGTACGCTGGTTTCTGCGAATGCGCCTTACGATCAATACCTGCGTGGCGACTATCAGCCGACGGTTGCTGAGTTGAACGGGATCAGTCTTTTTTATGGCAATCCGGATGCTGCAAGGAATGTACGCGGTGCAGGTTGCGCACACTGTCATGGTGGTCCGAAGACATATATCGAGTTATACCATAATAACGGACTGGATTCGATACCTGCGAATCCGGGCAGGGAGCTTGTCAGCGGTCAGTCTTACGACCGGGGCCGTTTCAGGGTAGTGTCATTACGGAATATTGCTTTGACGGCGCCTTATATGCATGACGGAAGGTTTAAGACTTTGGAAGAAGTATTGTCTCACTATAACGAGCATATTAAACTAAGTAAAACATTGAGTCCGTTTCTGCAAGGTGTTGGTAATTCGAATGCGCTGGATGGTCTGACGCTGGGATTGACCGATAGTGAAAAAAAGGACTTGTTGGCGTTTATGCATATGCTGACGGATCCGACTTTTATCTCAGATAAGCGGTTTTCTGATCCCTTTCAGGATTGATTGTATACTGTTGTGACACACGCTTTTAATTAAACGGGGTAAATGCCTGATAACGAGTTGCTTCGAGCGGCTCACATGTCAATACTTAATTTTAATTCTTAATTCAATATCATGAACATCTTCCGTAGTGTAATCGTCCTGAGTTTTCAGCTGGCATTTATTGTTTCCGCTTATGCCCAGACCGGTCCGGGCATAAAGATCAGTGGTGAGGTGACAAAACCCCTGACGTTATCCATAGAAGATCTTGCGAAGATGAAGCGGAGTACGGCGGTGCTGACTGACAGGGACGGGAAGCCGCATAATTATCAGGGTGTTGCTTTGCAGGAATTGCTTGAGCAGGCTGGCGTGACGATGGGTAAACAGTTGCGCGGTGAACAACTGACCAAATACCTGATGGTGAAATGTGCAGATGGGTATGAGGTATTGTTTTCGCTCGCAGAGCTGGACAGTAGTTTTACGGACCGTGTGGTGATACTGGCTGATAAATTGGAAAATGGTCCTTTACCCGATGGAAAAGGTCCCTTCAGACTGGTTGTACCCGGTGAGAAAAAACCGGCCAGAAGTAGCTTTCAGGTGGTCGAAATGGTGATCCGCTATGCTAAAGATTAATGGTTTTTATAATTTTAACATTTCTTAAACACGCCGCAGTGGCTAACCGCCACTGAATAATTATGCTCTGTAACTGATAAGTAATTATTTATGAGGCTTCACGATCATTTTAATCTAACTTTGTTCTCTTATTCAATTACGTTTAAAGAGAGAAAATGACTGCGATTCTGATATTCTTTTTTTCCCACTGGTTTTTGTCGTTGTTCTTTCACACCTTTTTCCTGCATAGATATGCATCCCATCAGATGTATACTGTGAGCAAAGGTTGGGAGAGAATATTTTACTTCTGCACCTGGTTTTTCCAGGGTACATCTTACTTAGTACCAAGAGCATATGGTTCCATGCACCGCATGCACCATGAATTCAGCGATACTGAACATGATCCGCATTCTCCACACTTCTTCAAAGATGTATGGTCAATGATGTGGCAGACACGTAAGCTGTACAACGACATTTATCATAAGAAGGTAGTTCTGGATGAGAAGTTTACCAAAAATCCTCCGTTACCGGTATGGGATGCGCTGGATCGTTTTGGCGATCACACGGCGGTTCGTCTGGCATGGGCAGGTCTTTACATTGCTTTCTATGTAGCATTTGCTCCAGCCTGGTATTGGTTCCTGCTGTTGCCTATCCACTTCCTGATCGGACCTGTACAGGGTGCCGTTGTGAACTGGTGTGGTCATAAATACGGTTATCAGAACTTTGATAATGGTGACAAATCCCGTAATAGTTCTCCATGGGGTATCCTGCTGCTGGGTGAGTTGTTCCAGAACAACCACCACAAACATGGTGACAGTCCTAACTTTGCGAAGAAATGGTTTGAATTTGATCCGACCTATCCGGTAATGAAGTTCTTCAACTTCATCGGCATCATCAAACTGAAGAAAGCGCAGGTGAAGGTGGTTAACATGAAAGCAGCTGCTTAAACAAGATAGTAAGTAGAAATAGATAGAAACACTACAGGCCATCAATTATAGTCAGACGACTATGATTGATGGCCTGAGTGTTTTTAGAACTTCCTGAAATATCCGAAGGTAGCCATCTGCAACATGGGCTTATCGCCACTGGTGTCGCCGTAGGCGTAAATATCTCCATAAGCGGGCAGGTCATATTGCTGACGTATGCGCCGTACTTTTTCTTCTCCATTACAATTGATCCCCAGAATACGGCCGGTCACTTTTGCATCGCTGACTTCCAGTTGTGTACCGATACATTCGATCCCCATACATTCGGCCCATGGCTTTACCCATTCCTGTGCGGAAGCAGTCACAACTACTACACGGTGTCCTTTTCTGAGATGTTGCTGTATTTCCTGTGCTGCATTTTCCCTGATTATTGCGGGCAAAGCGTCTCTACAGAAAGCGGCGCATTTGTCGCGGAATTCTTCAATAGGCATGCCTTTAAAAAAGTGACGCAGGACGATCTCTTTTCCTTTTTGTTTGGAGATCAGTTTACATTTCATCATGACAAGTGCCGGTGCCAGCAATGCGAGGCCGGCATACAGGGCCGCGTTACCTTTCTGAAACCGGATAATTTCAAACAGTGTATCACGGTGGGTGATGGTACCATCGAAATCAAAGAAGGCAATGGCTGGCTTCATAATTTGAGCTTTTTAAACATAAACTCAGGTATCGATTTGATAATGAGCATGATATAGCGCCAGAACCATTTCGTATAAATCGTGTTCTTTTTCGCTTTAACGGCCTTATAAATGTCTTTCGCTACGTCTTGCGGCTGAGCAGTCAGCATAGGCGGCAGTTTCAGGTTTTCGGTCATACGGGTATAAACGAAACCGGGTTGTACGCTAACTACGTGTACGCCCTTGTGAAACAATCGGTTACGCAGTCCGCTGAGGTAGGCAGTGAAGCCTGCTTTTGCACTTCCGTAGAGGTAATTACTCTGACGGCCACGTTCACCGGCTACAGAACTGATGCCGACAATAGTACCAGTGCCACGGGCGGCATAGTCTTCTGCTACAGCATTCAGGATGGACACTGCACCGGTATAGTTGGTATGCAGGATGCGGGCTGCTTCAGTCCAGTCGGACTGGCCTTTTTCCTGTGAACCCAGATAACCGAATACGGCGATAGTGATATCCGGTTTGGTGGACAGGGAATTATAGAAAGCCGGATGGCTGTTGAAATCGGTCGCGTCAAAGGCATAGGAGCTGGTCTGCACCTGATAACGGATGCGGAGGTCCTGCTCCAGTGGAGCAATGGAGGCAACGTTACGGGCAGCCAATTGAATATCGTATTTGTTAGCAGCGAACTCGCGGGCTATGGCAACAGCCATATCCGACCCAGCTCCCAGAATAAGAACAGTAGGCATATAATTGATCTCGGTATTTTAAGGTAGCAGTGTTTATTGTGTTAATAGCAGTCTGTCGGACTGTATTGAACGAAACAGCTTTTTACCGTTGTATGTTTTAATGATATCGGCAAATTTTTGCGCGTTGGGGTAGCTCTGCCAGAATACTTCCTGTTTCATACGGGCATCCTTAGACAGGTATAGGCGTCCACCGTATTGTAGCACGATTTCATCCAACTGATCGAGGAATTCGAAGAGACCTTTGCGTACAGGGAAGTCCAGCGCCAGAGTATAGCCTTCCATCGGGAAAGAGATGAGGCTGTCCTGTTTACCGAAGACTTTCAGTACGGCGAGGAATGATCCAAGACCGGCATCGCTGATCTTTTTGAGGATTGCGACAAGGCCATCTTTCTTTTCGAGTGGCAGGACGAACTGGTATTGTACGAAGCCGGCTTTACCATAACCACGATTCCAGTGCAGGATAGCATCCAGAGGATAGAAGAATGGTTCGTAAGGGATGACGTTGTTGATTTCCCGCTTGGTATTCTTCAGGTAATATAGCCAGTTGAAAGCCTTAACAGTCAGCGTGTTGAGTGTGAAAGACGGGAGATTGAACGGCATGGACAGTTTACGTTTCTGCGCCAGATGGAGGGGCGCTTTACGTTGCTGTTCGCTAAGTTCCTGTGGAGTAGCGTGTTCACCTACAATGAGGATACCACGGCCGAAAGCGTCACCTTTCTGCAGGCAATCGATCCATGCCATGGAGTATGTGTAGTCTTTATATTCTTCGAACAGGCGGATCAGGTCTTCGAGGTTCTTAGCCTTGATCTGTTTCTGACGGATATAGGCAGTATCAATCTTTTTAAGACCGAACTTCACACGGGTAATAATACCGGTGAGGCCCATACCACCGCAGGTTGCCCAGAAGAGGTCTGCTTCAATACCAGCGGAGCAGGTGATCGTTTCCTGATTGCCGGTAATAACGTCCATATTGATAATATGTCCTGAGAAGGAGCCATCCACGTGGTGATTCTTTCCATGTACGTCAGAGGCTACCGCACCACCGATGGTGATGAATTTGGTACCCGGCGTAACGGGAAGGAACCATCCATGGGGAACGATAATATCGAGGATCTGATCGAGTGTGATACCGGACTGACATTCAAAGATGCCATTTTCGATATCAAAAGCCAGCACCTTATCATATTTAAGGGTGGAGACACTGTGATTGGCAAGAGAAGCGTCGCCGTAACAGCGACCGTTTCCACGGGCGATAACAGATGAATGAGAGGATATAAAATCCTGTATTTGATCTTCCTGCGAAAATGATGTTTCATCGCAGGAGATAGCGGGGTAATTCCCCCAGTTTGCTAACCGTTTTTCCATTACTCAAAAAAACTTTTGTTAGTGGGTAAATAAATAATCACATAAAAACTCAGCACCCACAGGAGTATGGTTAATTGAATGAAACGGTCTTTGTATAGGATTTTGGTTGGAGAACCTGTATCGTTCTCCACATATGTTATTTGCAAATATCGCAATAATCCACCAATTACAAAAAGACATGTATAATAAAGGCGGTAAGTATGAAAGCGTGCCATTGTTTCGGGCGCCATGGTATACATCAGATAGGCGACGATAATCACTGCTGAGACCAGCGCCAGCATCACATTCATAAAATCCATATTATATCCTTTGGAGGCCTTCCGCATGTCTTTACCGGACTGTGTTTTGATCAGCACATCATCTCTTCTTTTAGCGATAGCCATAAACAGTGCCAGCAGGAATACCATGATCATCAGCCATTCGGAGGAGGCGATATTGGCTGCCACGCCACCGGCTTTGATTCTGAGTACGAAACCGGCTGACAGGATGAGGATATCCAGTATAGATATGTTTTTCAATCCGAAGGAGTACAACAGGTTGAGAATAAAGTAAATGCCTACTACGAACGCAAATTTTGGTCTGACGTACCAGGCGAGTAGTCCGCCGATACCCAGACATAAAACAAAAAATACGAGGGCAGCTGGTTTGGATACTGCGCCGGAGGCAATGGGGCGTTTACACTTTACCGGGTGGACCCTATCGGCCTCCACATCCATATAATCATTAATAATGTAGATGCTGCTGGCAACGAGGCTAAACGCGAAAAAACCGATCAGGAGTTCGAGTACTTTAGGTAGAATAAAAATTTCGCCCGCAAAGAAAAGGGGGATATACAAGAACAGGTTCTTTGCCCAATGGGAGGGTCTTAACAGTTTTAAATATTGCACGGGGATAGACTTATAATTGACGCCAAGATACGGACTCATTACCGAACAACAATGCTAAGAAATGCTTATTTCGGGTAAATTCTACTATTTTTGAGCCCGTTCGTGTTAAATTATACTCGATTTCATCATTTTATTATCCCCTTTTATGTCGTCAACTTTTGCTCCGTTCAGCCGTAAAAGTGCCTTTATTACGGAACTACTGATTATTATCGGTCTGGCTATTGTACCGTTGTTTGTCACTTTCCCTTACCGGGTAAACATCTTTCTTTCGTGGGAGGGTGCTTACAGATTATCTCAGGGGCAGGTGCCTTACAAAGACTTTGGATTGCCGTTGGGTTATGGTTTCTGGCTGATGCCTGCATTGTTTTTTAAGATTTTTGGTGCACAGCTGATTTCCCTTGTAAAAGCGCAGGTGGCGATGAACATCATTGCCGGTTTGTCTTTCCGTTCTATTCTGAAAAGTCTGCATGTAAAAGCGGGTATCAGGGTATTGTCGGTGTTGTTGTTTGTTTTGTCTTATTCCTTCTTCAATTTCTGGCCGTGGTATAACCAGACGGTGATCGTATATGAATTGGTTGGACTGGCTTTTTTATTCCGCTTCCTGACAGGGCCGGATGGAAAGATCCGTTATCTGTTCCTTTTCCTGTCTGCGGTGTTCACTTTTCTGTCGTTCTTTACTAAACAGGATGGCGGCGGACTGGCATTATTATTATCACTGGCATTGCTGGCCTACAACACACTCGAGCGCAAAAGCTGGCTGGATATTCCGGTGTACTTAGCGTTTTATGGTCTTGTGGCAGCGGCGGTTATCGTGCCTTTACTGCCTTATGGTTTCGGTTATTGGTTTAACCACGGACAGGCGCCGCACAATTCGCGTTTATCCTTATATGATATTATTACAGAGGTGATGGCTGCTTCGCAGTGGATCAAGTTTTACTTTGTGATGGTGGTGCTTTGTCTGGTGCCGGCGTTTGGTGACTGGAAGCGTTTCTGGAATAACCGGGAATCTATGTTATTCACGCTGTTGACGTTGGGGATTCTGGTAGAAGCGGCTATTTTTCAGGTGACCAGTTATACGCCGCCGGATAATAATATCTTCTTCCATGCCTTTGCTTTTGCATTCATTGTGAGTCGTTTACAGGATCAACTTCATCTGAAGCTGGAACGTTGGTCATCATTTGGTCTGGCGACTGCATTAGTATTATTATGGTGGTCAGGTTCTTTCTGGAAATACCTTGATCGTGTGGTAGCGCGTATTGTGCCACATGAGCAGGTGATAGCAGGTAAGGGAGAGGGGCAGGTTGCGGATAGCAGTAATTATGCGATTTACAATCCGCAGGTCAGTGCTACCGGAGAGAATGTGGTGTCTCGCAATAACTTCATGCTGAATACGGACACGACAGATGTTCCTACAGATAAATGGATCTTTTCTGATCTCTGGGCTTTTAAGAAGATCTATATGCCGCCTTCTACGGTAGAAGGTATGAACCGTTTGATGGCGATGCCTGTTGTAAAGGAGAAGAAAGGTGATCTTAAGCTATTGAATATGACTGAATTAACACCACTTGCGCAAGCCATGCCTTACAAGCTGGAAACGGGCAGTGATTATCCATTATGGTATCATCTGGGTGTGGGTATGTTTAACCGTCAGCTGGAAATGTTCAGCAAAAAGGTCAAGGGGCATTACTATGACGTTGTATTATATGAATATGCGGCGGGTAATAATAACTTTTTCCCGTTTGCACTGAGATATGAACTGCAGAAGCACTATCGTAAGGTAGATGAATTCCTTGCGCCCCGTCGTCCGACGAACGCTATTATTGAAGTGTTTGTAGCGCAATAGTGGGCTAGTTTTCAAAGCTTTGTGTGGTATTTCTTTACCCTTTACGCTAATTCACGTGAAAACTGATACTGTGCCAAACAAGCCAGATAACACAAAGCTCTGGCTATTTCTGTTTGCTGTATATATTATCTGGGGATCTACTTATCTGGGGATGAAAATCGCCACGGAGGTAGTTCCCCCTTTTTTATTATCTGCCTTTCGTTTTCTGGCGGCGGGGATTATTCTGAGTCTGATCAGTCGGGGAAGTGAAAAACAGTGGCCGACGAAGCAACAGGTATTGTCTGCTGCTTTTGTCGGATTGATGCTGATCGGTATAGGTAATTCCTGTACGGCGCTGGCGGTGCATTATATGCCATCCGGACTGGTGGCGCTGATTGTGGCTGCTATACCGGTATGGTTTGTCGGGTTTGACTGGGCATTCTTCAGCAAACAGCGTCCTACCATTATGACGTTTACGGGTATTCTGGTGGGGCTGATAGGATTGTTCCTCTTATTCAATCCATTTGCGGCAGATCATGAGAGCCGTTCGTATCCTTTATGGCCTATTGCGATTCTGGCGGGAGGCTGTGCCTGTTGGGCGCTGGGATCATTGTCTGTTTCTAAATTGTCTATGCCGGCGCCTATGACGTCTGCTGCCTTACAGATGCTGACAGGTTCGGTATTTTGTTTTATCGTGAGTTCGGTGATCGAACCCGGTGCGTGGAGTACGCTGGCGCATCTGAGTACCCGGACGATCAGTGCTTATCTTTATCTGGTGTTTATTGGTTCGCTGGTAGGTTTTACTTCTTACAGCTGGCTGACCCGCAATGCGCCGCCGGGGTTATTGTCTACGTATGCATATGTGAATCCGGTGGTGGCGTTATTTCTTGGATGGGCGATCGGTCATGAAAGTTTGTCTTCGCAGGCTTTGATGGCATGCGGGATTGTGATCGGAGGTGTTGTGCTGATGACATTGGGAAAGCGGAAGGTTTAAAAAGATTGATCAATAGCTAATTGATTATTTTATGTCTTACGAACATCTTTCTGAAAGAAAAGGTACACGGCCCGGCCGTGCTGTGGCCGGAGAGCAATTGAGAGGTGGCATTTCAATGCCTGCGATAAAGCCTTTGCTGAAAAAATCTGCTGCCAACGATGCGCCTGTTCAACGTTATGTACATCTGGAAGATGATCAACACAAAGTCGCTGATAACGGGGAAATGTATGTTGAGGGTGTGGGAGCTGGCAATAAGCTTTTTGCAACACAATCGTTGATTGCAAAAGCGACACAGGAGTTGCAGGATGCAGGTGTAGCAGTAAAATTAGTCAAAGGCCGTGGCACCAAAGATGTTCAAAAACCCCGGGCGAAAAAAGGTGAGATTAATACATTAACAGAGGTTTCGCTGAAGAATGCGCAAGGGAATCGAAAATTTGAGCATGTGGAAAGTTGTATTGATGAAGCGAGAAAGATTATGGAAGCCGGGAAAGCGGAAGGTTTTGAGAATGAAGAGCTCTATCAGGAAGTACTGGGTTACCTGCTCGAAAAAACCGGCAGTGGCGCAATTGTAAGAGAGCGAAAAGAGGAGATAGCTGGTAATGAACGCGCCAAGGAGACTGGTATTAACACACTGACTGTTGAAGTTTATGACGAGTTCCGGGATCTGTATTATAATGCGGTATACAAAACCGAACTTGACTTAGCGCCGGAATGGGAATACGTGAGAAAAATGATGAATAACAAATATCCACGTGAACCTTATCACACGGTTGAATCATTCTGGAATAATCTGGAGCGTGTTTCACATATGACAGATGAGCGCTTACCAGAAGATCTGATACCTGAAAATGTACAAACATTCAAAACAGCGTTGCAGGGTCAGCTGAATACCCGCCAGCTGTTGGCTACTCATAATTTACGTCCGGGACAGGAAGTGGAAGGCGTCAATGAGAAGGCAAATCCGAAGGTGGGTGGTGCTTTTCTTATCCTGAGCGGCGGCGATAATTATGAAAAACAGCTCACCTGGAATTTTCATTGGGGGCTGCTGTCATGAAAGGTGAAACAGATGTTGTAACGGTGGAAAGTTATGCGTTTAACAAAGCAATGACCGGTACCTGGGATATGTATAGTCTTGGGAGAGCCAGCCAATCTTTTCATAGTGAGCATGCTGGTAGCAACATGCACGGACGATCGCCGGTTACGGTGGGTACATGGGCGAATGGTGGTCAAAACTTGCGGGTTGGGTCGGAGGATGATCTGACAGAGAAAAATGTTTTGAAGCAGGAAACCGGTGGAACGTCAAAGAAGACGAAATAAGATATGATATTTGATATAGTCGGGTTTCATTTATAATAAATTTCATCCTTATCGCAGGCTTCTACATACTTTCATACTGGGTGTAAGGTGCACCTGATCAGGAAATGAGTTGGGAATGCTGGTCCTTACACCTGAATTATACATACTTCCTACCGGGTGTATAGGTGGACTTGATCGGGAAATGAGGAGGTAAGTCTGGCCACTATACCTGAATTATACATGCTCTATACATACTTCCTACCGGGTGTATAGGTGGACTTGATCGGGAAATGAGGAGGGAATGCTGGCCCTTATACCCGACTTATACATACTCTATTCATACTTCATACCGGGCGTATAGGTGGACTTGATCGGGAAATGTGGAGGTAAGTCCGGCCCTTATACCCGACTTATACATACTCTATACATACTTCATACCGGGCGTATAGGTGGACTTGATCGGGAAATGAAGAGGTAAGCCCCGCCACTATATCTGAATTATACATGCTCTATACATACTTCATACCGGGCATATAGGTGGACTTGATCGGGAAATGAAGAGGTAAGCCCCGCCACTATATCTGAATTATACATGCTCTATACATACTTCATACCGGGCGCATGGGTGGACTTAATAGGGAAATGAGGAGGTAAGTCTGACTGTTATACCCGACCTATACATACCTTATACATGCTTCATACACACAGTATAGCGAGACCTGATCCAAAGATCCAGCTTTAAAATCCCCTTATACACAGCTGTTATTTCCGGAGGGAAGCGCATCAGTACCGTCTGATAGCACTTACCAGCCTCTTCATGTGCACAAACTGTCAACTAATTTATTTAGTAATTACTAAAATAGTTAGTAATTTAGTTCCACAGTTGAATAGTTATGGAAAGGATACAGGAGAAACTTGCGATACTGGCGGATGCGGCGAAATATGATGCGTCCTGTGCCTCAAGCGGCAGTAACCGGAAAAACGAAACCAAAGGGTTGGGCAACGCTCATCCGGGTATGGGAATTTGTCATTCTTATACGGCAGATGGTCGTTGTGTATCGTTACTGAAGATATTGCTGACAAATGTATGCATTTATGATTGTGCGTACTGCGTGTCCCGTAAAAGTAATGATATTAAACGGGCGGCATTTACGGTACAGGAGGTGGTAGACCTCACCATTAACTTTTACCGCCGGAATTATATAGAAGGGCTTTTTCTGAGCTCCGGTATTTTCAAAGATCCGGACTATACAATGGAAAGGCTGGTAAGGGTCGCTAAAAAGCTACGAACGGAGCATAATTTCAACGGGTATATCCATTTAAAGGCGATTCCCGGAGCGAGTGATGAGTTAATGCGGGAGGCGGGTTTGTATGCGGATCGCTTAAGTGTGAATCTGGAGCTGCCGACGGAAGCAGGATTAAAACTATTGGCGCCGGAGAAAAACCGGCCGGCAATGATTCAACCGATCCGGTTTCTGCAGAACGAGATTATCCGGTTGGAGGATGAGCGGAAGGTGCTCAAGAAGGTACCGACTTTTGTGCCGGCAGGCCAAAGTACACAGGTGATAGTTGGCGCAGCGGGAGAATCGGATATGGAGATCATGCATCTGGCATCCCGGTTTTACCAGCAGTTCCAGTTGAAACGGGTGTACTATTCGGGATATGTGCCTATCAGCAATGATAACAGGTTGCCAGCTTTACATAGTCAGGTGCCATTGATGCGGGAGAACCGTTTATATCAGGCGGACTGGCTGTTGCGCTTTTATGGTTTTGAGCCCCATGAATTATTGAATGAGCGGCATCCGAATCTCGACACAGATATTGACCCCAAGCTATCCTGGGCGTTGCGGAATCTGGACAGCTTTCCGGTAGATATCAACAAGGCAGATAAAATGCTGATAGCCAGAGTGCCGGGGATTGGTATTGAAAGTCTGCGTAAAATCTGTGCCGCGCGTATGCATGGCACACTTGGCTGGGATCAGTTGAAACAGATGGGTGTACAGATTGGCAAAGCGAGATACTTTATTACCTGTAAAGCTGGTCCGCTCGAAAGACGGGATCTGACTCCGGAACAGATCCGGCAACAACTGTTGGCACAATCTCACAGTAAATGGGCGAAGGCGCATAGTCCGCAGTTGCAGTTGTTTTAATTGAACAGAGAAGGATCTTACAGTGAATGAGCGAAGCGCACAGTCCGCAGTTGTTTGATTGAACAAAGAAGGATCTTACAGTGAATGGGCGAAGTGCATAGTTCGCAGTTGCAATTGTTTTGATTGAATAAAGAACGAGAATCAATATACAGAGTCTATGCTATGAATTCCTCAATACCTGCCGTCCGGCGGACTATCACAGGCTGTGGTTGATAGTCTGCCGACGGTAGACTAAATGTTACTAAAATGACTACGTGGTTGTATGATGGAAGTTTTGATGGCTTCCTTTCTGCCGTATTTGATCTGTACTGGCAGAAGAAGACGGATGTTACTATCCGGAAGGAACAGGATCATGTCCAGGGTTTGTTTGAGAATGTCATATTTATGCCGACGATCACGGCTAACGCCGACAGGGTATGGGCTGGTTTAAGTAAAAGTTATCTGAAGAACATCTGCAGCAGTTGTTTTGCTGTTATCTTTCAGAACTGGCTGGAGAAGAGGATCATATGGTGGGATTCATACGACATGTGTTCTCCAGCGAAAAGGATATTACCGGTGATTTTGGAAACAAATATATACTGCATGTTGCACAGACGGCACGTAAGGTATTGCGTGAAAAACATCGGATGGAAGCGTTTGTGCGTTTCCAACTGACAAAGGATAATATCTATTATTCCTTAGTAGCTCCGGATTATAATGTCTTACCCATTATTGCCAAACATTTTAAAGAGCGGTATGCTGATCAGTATTGGATCATTTATGATGAACGCAGGCGGTTTGGTATCTATTATAATCTTGAAAAAGTAGAGACAATACGTTTGCAGTTTAATACGGAATATGATCCGCATTATCATACGACGGGGAATGTGTGGGCGCCGGAGGAAGAGTTGTATCAAAAATTGTGGAATACGTATTTTAAAGAAGCGAATATTGTAGGCAGGAAAAACCCGCGGTTACAGCTGCAACATATGCCGCGCAGGTATTGGAAGTATCTGACGGAGATGCGGTTAGATTGAGTGGTTTAAGGTGAGTTGGAGATAGAGAACTATCTTAAAGGAATTTGTAATGTTTGTTTCAATAGTGCTTACAGACAGCTCGTCTGACCAGCTATTATAGCTTGTGAAATACAAATGGGCAAGGCAGTTTTAATATCTCTGTAAAGGCATGTAGACAGTCCATACAGTGAAGGACTTCAAAATGCCGGGATACTAAAAGCCGGCTTGCCCATGATGTATTCGTTACGTTGCTCAGTAAGGTTAAGTAATTAATAGCAGGAGTAAACTTCATGATATGCTCCGCAAGTTCCGCTGATGGCTGTTGCGTAAATCGTCATTAGTGGTGATTCGCCCGGTCTGACAGGAGAAAGCGCAAGATTGGGGGCGGCTACGGTACAAAGATTCTCTGATTCTATGGCACGCAGGTAAATGTTACAGCGTTCAGGATCACCGGAGGACTTAAAAGCTGCGTATACTGCAGCAGATAGTGCAATGGCGCATATGCAGATCATTATCATTTTTGCTTTTAACATCAGGAAGTATTTAGTAGTTAACAATAGGATCGCAGATCAACTGCAGGCATAATAGGTAACAATATTAGGGCACGGACCCGGAACGATCGTTGCATAAGTTGTTCCCCATGCCGGCTGACCCGGATATCTGGTAATAGTTGTCGCCGCGTGCAATGTGACCGTACATATGGTTGTATTGGGGCCTTCTGTACATAGTACAGATGTCCTGATTGGCCGTATTGGTTACTGCCGCCAGCACACGCCTGCGACAGCTAAAAACGCTACAATAGAAAGAATAATCCGTCCTTTTCTCATACAATAGTATTACAGGTGAACAATACCTGAAATTATACAGAGGGCTGTTACGGAGCTGCGTTGTTGTGTGAAGACTATTCCTCAGGAACTGGACAGTATTAGTTCTCCTTGGCTTATTGGTCAAATTTGCGATGAATTCTGTCATGCTTTTGCCGCTTTTCTGGTCAATCTTCAATATCTCCAGTTTTCAGTACTCTGTCCTTCTGCAGAATGAAATTGCGTTCGGTAGCGGCGAACTGTAACATAATAGCTGCTGCCGTTTCCTGATCATCTACCTGAATCGCAAGTTTTAATGCGGAGAGTTTGAAATTCAGGTTGGTGATTTCGTTCTGGAAATATTTGATTTCACCAAGGTTGTTTTAATACAGTTTCAGGAAGAAGAAGGCAAAGACTTCTATGATGATAACAGTGGCCACTCTGGGAAGGAAGTATTGCAGGAGGTCGATGGTGGTTGTC
>NZ_VOHS01000015.1 GCF_007896845.1 Chitinophaga pinensis
TTTTATTGAAATATGGGCATCACGAAATAGTTGTCAATAGTGGCAGCAACGCATGCCTGTTTCCTTGCCAGCTATCTTCTTTGACTATCTGAATTCATGCTTGTCAGCAATGTCATCCGAGGAGTAACACCTTTAGAATTTGCTGCCGCTGTATCAACAAAAGGTTTTTTCCGGCTCCCACGTCCTGATGTAATTAATACTGGCACCTGTATAAGGGGCAGGCAAACTTTGGGGAGTGGCCGCTGTTCTATTGTTATTAGGCCTGTTCTGGGCAAATAACGTTGCCGGCATCACTGATGATATCAGTAATACGCCCGCTCCTAAGACATATCTCTTAAATTCCATGTTTTTTATTAATTGGTAACGGGAAGCCGATATTTGCTACAGCCATCGCTGCCTCTGGTTGATCTTCATATCCGGAACACTATTCAGTGAAATGGCACCTGAATTTTCCTGCAATTATTTCATATACGGGATAACTGATGCTATATACAGATTCCGGGGGACCGGGATATTAACTTTATCAGAACCACTCAACCGCATTGGGAACTAATGGGATTATACCGGCGGAAGAGTGTATTTGATGTTTTACAATTACCAGCGATCCCGTTGGACAGATCGTCGGTAATGTAAATCATGTAGTAGTATAGCTTAACAATTCAATTGAAATTTGTCAGCTAAAAGCTTACCGTTTAGTTGGTATAGGTGATTACGCTAAAATGTATATCCTAATCTTAACTTAATCGGGCTTGTTGATGGTGTATTACGCTTTGCCAGAAAATCATACAACAACATGATGTTGCCTTTCATCTTGCGCTGACCTTATATTTCTTACTCACGCCCAGCAGTGCGCTTCCCTGCCAGCCACTCCAGTCAGTTAACTGACTGCATGTGTGATCGTCGATACATAGTTCTGTTCAAAACCACCATTCACGAAGAAAGTACCTTTCAGCTTCCAGTCCACGAAAGACCGTAAACCAACACCCTGATGACTGATTACGATGTTATTCCATCCCGTACCCAATCCCAGCTTGTAAGACGCGCCGATACCGGCTGTACCATTTTTTGAAATTTATATCCCACCTGTGCCGCGATATCAGATGTGGTTGGAAAATAGCGGGTAGATTTCTGAAACTGAATGTTGCCTCCAAATTCCAGTCGCTGCAGAAAACTTTTCGTTTTCATCGGATTAGGTTTGAAATCAGGCATGTCACCGGCATTGTCCAGATCGGGGAACTTTTCTTTCAGCTCATTCAGCTGCGTTCTCGCCTGATCCATCTGCTGGCCCACCGCCTGCCGGGCAGCAGGGTCACTTCCCAATCGTTGCTGAATCATCTGTTCTACCTGTGCACGTGTCTGCAAACCTTCAAGGCTCTGCGCCACATTATTGCCTCCGGCGCCCAGATTAAACATACTGGCCAGCTGCGAGTTTTTCTTAAGAAAATCATTGTAGGCCGGTATTTTCTTCATCAGCTCCATCGCCTTTGCCTCCGCCTTCTTTTTATCCTTCAGCACCGCTTTATATTCATTCACCTGCTGACCATAGTAATAAGCTTCCTTATTGATCTTCTGCAGGTCTTTGGAGAAACCGTATACTTAGACAACTGTTCTTTCAGCTCTTTTTTGTGCTCACGGATATAAGCCTTGATCTGATCGGCCTGTTGTAACTTACCCTGCAGAGATTCAAGGCTGCCGGTAGCACCGGCTAACTTGTCTTTTGAAGCGCCCAGCAAATTCCCCTTCCCTTCCAGGAATTTCAGAGAACTGCCCAGACTATCCAGATAACTGTTACCCATGGGCAACTTACTCATCACTTTACCTTTCAAACCCGATTTCAGGCTTCCCAGACTGTCTATGGATTTTGTAAAAATGTTCTTTGCAGCCACCGAGTCCACTTTCCAAAGACGTGCTTTCATTTTCTTCTCCTGCCTCAACAGACGACTCAATGCCTTGTCAGCACGTTTATTCACCTGATGCTCAACACGATCAGACTTCTTTTTGACTTCTGACAGGTATTTACCGGGCAATTGTTCTGCCTTCTGCATACTACTATCTGCGGCAACCGACATGTTCGGCTGGGTTACATTAATAGGGCCATGCAGACTCATTATAAGAAAACTTATAATAATCCCACTATTCATATATATAGGTTAAGATCTGACTTGATTTAATGATTCACGAACAAATAAGAGTAGCCTGATAAGGTATAGGGCAACATCTGATTTTTACCCGAACAAAGTTATAAAAAAAATATACACAACGGCGTTAACTGTATTATCATCGTATTATATTGAATACCAAGTTCTACAAAGAAACCAATACATCACGCATTGTATCTGCGGAGTGAACAAATAATACTATCAATCTGCTAAATTTATATACCGGCAGATTCTCCTCCAACAAAAAAAGCCCGCCAGAATAGGTCCGGCAGGCTTTATATTTCAATCTCAACAAACTACAAATTTCCTTTCTTCAGTTCCTTCACGGCGTAGTCGCAAGCTCTTGCTGTCAGCGCCATGTAAGTAATAGAAGGGTTCTGACACGCAGAAGAAGTCATACAGGCGCCATCCGTAATAAATACGTTCTTAGCCGCATGTACCTGATTCCATCCATTCAGTACTGAAGTCTTCGGATCACGTCCCATACGGGCCGTCCCCATTTCATGGATACAATGTCCCGGAGGCGGCATGCTGTCATACGTACCGACGTTTTTCAGACCGGCAGCTTCCAGCATTTCCTTCGCACTTGCTGCCATATCCTTACGCATCGCGAGCTCATTCTCTTTGAATTCGCAGTCGATATCCAGTGTCGGCAGACCGTACTTATCTTTCTTATCCTTATTCAGCGTTACTTTGTTCTCATAATAGGGCAGATGCTCGCCCCATGAACCGATGCCAAAGCTCCAGTTGCCCGGTTCTGACAATGATTCTTTCAGAGACGCACCTACGCCATCAAATGACACTCCACGACCACGTTCTGCGCCGCCCTGATAACCAAAGCCACGTACATAGTCTTTTTGTGTTGTAGCCGTATTAATGTTACGGAAACGCGGAATATAGATCCCGTTAGGTCTGCGTCCGCTACTATAGTATTGATCCTGAAAACCATCAAACTCACCTCCGGCACCGACACCATAGTGATGATCCATGAGGTTATGTCCTACCTGTTCGCTGTCATTCCCAAAACCATTCGGGAAACGGCTGGAAACAGAGTTCAGGAGAATGGAAGCCGTACCTAAAGTAGAGGCATTCAGGAAGATAATATCTGCATAATATTCCACCGTCTGCATGCTATGCGCATCGAGGATCTTTACCCCGGTAGCCTTGCCTTTCTGATCATCATAGATCACTTCCAGTACGATGGAGTCAGGACGGAGGGTCAGATTACCCGTTTTTGCCGCTGCCGGCAGGGTGACACCGTTACTGCTGAAATAACCTGTAAACGGACATCCCCGGTGACAAAGATTACGGTACTGACAGGGTCCTCTGTCGTTGTGTTTCTCGGTCACGTGTGCCACGCGGCCAATCGTCATGATACGATCATCATAACGTTCTTTAATCCTTGCTGCCACATGTTTCTCCAGACAGTTCATCTCCATGGCCTTCATGAATTTACCATCCGGCAACTGTGGCAGTCCTTCTGCCTGCCCACTGATACCAATGTACGTTTCCACGTAATCATACCAGGACTCAATATCTTTATAACGGATAGGCCAGTCAACACCAAAACCATCTTTTGCATTGGCGCCGAAGTCAATATCGCTCCAACGGTATACCTGACGGCCCCACATCAGGGAACGACCGCCTACATGATATCCGCGGAGCCAGTTGAATGGCTTTATCTGATTGTATGGATTTTCTTTATCATTCACCCAGTATTGCCGGGAAGATTCATCAAAGGCATAACACTGACTCTGTATCGGATAGTTTTCTTTTTGTTCAAGTGTGCCTGACAAACGGTGCGGAAACTCCCATGGTGCTTTCATGGCTGTCGTATAGTCCTTGATGTGCTCTACGTTACGACCACGTTCCAATACCAGGGTTTTCAGTCCTTTTTCGCATAACTCTTTGGCTGCCCAGCCACCACTGATGCCCGAACCAACTACAATGGCGTCATAGGTGTTTTCTTTCTCCGCTCTAATGTTGAGATGCATAGTGTAAAAATTAAATCAGGGAATGACAGACCACGCATTGTTGTTGGCGGTCCCTCATTCCCTGATCTATATCTGATTAAATATTTCCTTTCTTCATTTCCTTCACAGCGTAGTCTACTGCTCTTGCCGTCATCGCCATGTAAGTCAGTGACGGGTTTACACAAGCGGCAGAAGTCATAGACGCACCATCGGTCACGAATACGTTCTTCACAGCGTGCATCTGATTCCAGCTATTGAGGATGGAAGTCTTCGGATCACGTCCCATACGTGCGGTACCCATTTCATGGATCGCCATACCGGGATAAGAACCATTGTCGTAAGTCCTGATATCTTTGAATCCGGATGCTTCCAGCATTTCTGCGGCATCGTTCATCATATCCTTACGCATTTTCATTTCATTCTCTTTGAATTCGGCGTCGAACTTCAGTACTGGCTGGCCCCAGTCATCCTTCACGGAGTTGTCCAGTGTCACCTTATTATCTTCGTAAGGCAGACATTCACCGAAACCACCCAGCCCCATACTCCAGCTACCCGGTTCAGACAGCATATCTTTAAAGTCTTTACCTACGCCCATTTCAGCGATACCACGAGCCCAGCTACCACGGCTTGCACCACCCTGATAACCGAAACCACGGAGATAATCACGTTTATCGCTGCCGATATTTCTGTAACGGGGGATATAGATACCGTTTGCACGGCGACCGAAGAAGTATTTATCATCAAATCCTTCTGCGCGGCCGGAAGCACCTGTACGGAAGTGGTGATCCATCAGGTATTTACCCAGTACGCCACTATCATTACCCAAACCATTCTGGAAACGGTTGGAAATAGAGTTCATCAATACGAAGGTAGTACCCAGTGTAGAACCGTTTACGAAGATCACTTTCGCATAGTATTCGGTCATCTGTTTGGTCTGCTTGTCAATCACGCGTACACCGGTTGCTTTACCTGCTTTTTCATCATAGATAACAGAGTTAACGATGCTATCTGGTCTGAGCGTCAGATTGCCTGTCGCCATTGCAGCTGGCAGTGTTGAAGACTGCGTGCTGAAATAAGCGCCAAACGGACATCCACGGCTACACAGGTTACGGAACTGACATTGCGTACGACCCGGTAACGGCTTGGTGATATTCGCTACACGTCCCATAGTGATTCTACGATCAGGGAACGCTTTTTCTACTTTTGATTTCAGATCTTTCTCCACACAGTTCATTTCCATCGCTGGCATAAACTGACCATCCGGCAATTGTGGCAATCCTTCTGCCTGACCACTGATACCTGCAAATTTCTCTACATAGTCATACCATGGCGCCAGGTCTTTATAACGGATAGGCCAGTCAACAGCAATACCATCTTTCAGGTTCGCTTCAAAATCAAGATCACTCCAGCGATAAGACTGACGGCCCCACATGATGGATTTACCACCCACGATATCCGGGCGGTACCAGTCAAAACGCTTTACTTCATTATATGGACTCTGGGAGTCGTTGATCCAATATTTTTCGTTGTGTTCACTGTATGGATAGTCGCGGCTCAGTTTAGGATGCGTTTCACGCTGATCTATTGTTATACGGCCACGATGTTTAAATTCCCACGGATCTTTTGTTGCAGTTTCGTAATCCTTAACGTGTTCAAGTTTCTTTCCTCTATCCAGCATTAAAACTTTGAGACCTTTTTCGGTGAGTTCTTTTGCAGCCCATCCACCGCTGACACCGGAGCCTACCACAATCGCATCGTAGGTATTCTGCTCCTGAGCTTTCGTATTCAGATTCATGGAATTCTTTGTTTTGTTGTTGAGACTTTAATTCTTCCTGCACTCCGGCGTGCTTATACCGCCCATGCTTTCTCCCCTTTGGTGTAAGGGATACAGCCTTCGTATTTACCGGGTACTGCCACATAACGCAGTGCTTTGGTTGCGCCCGGTTCTGATGTGAAATAACCGGTCAGGGTCAGTTCTTTCAGGATCTGGAAATAATGGGTAGGATCGCCTTCCTTCTTGTTATCACGTTTATTGTAGTCAACACGCTCCTTATCAATAGCTGTCAGCACAGTGGTTTTCTCTTCTGCAGACAGGTCTACAAACGATTTCTTGAATTGTTTCTGACTGGCTTCATCGATTTTCTTCAGGCCTTCCAGTACAACTTTCTGGTCTTCCGGCTTATAACAATCATTCAGCATCACAACAATAAACTCATCAACCTTGGCGGCTTTAGCCCCCGGTGTGCTTGTTTCCGGAATGATCGTCTCCGCTACTTCGGCCAAAAAACTCTTGGTCTCAGGCGCCTGCAATGCATAATTATCAGGGCCTTTCGGGTTACAGCCCTCAAGGGCTGATAACGTGGACGCGGAAATTGCGCTACCCAGTAAAAGGGCAACGTTCCGGATGGCTTCTCTTCTATTCATAATAGTAAATTGATTTGACCTTCGCCCTAAGTTTCGAAAAAAAAATGACTTTTCATAAAAAAATAATTAAATGGAAGGTTAAAATCCTAAAAATGTAAGAAAACGAAAGGGCGTCCGCCTCTTCGGTGAACGCCCTTTCTATCCATTTTGTTGAGAAAACTACATAATATACTTCCCTTTTTCATCCACCAGTACGACCGGCAGCTTGTGATGGGCTTCGAAATAGTCGTAGGCATATTTCAGATCCACCCAGAATTTTTCGGAAGAATTGTCTTTCAAAGTGAAATTACCGAGGTAATCCATGGAGCGTATATTGCCAAACTTCACCGGGAATACGTGTACAGGAATGAAATCCTGACCGGAATTCTTTGCGTTCACCGCCATTACATACACTTCCTCAATGATATCGTCTGTTAACGGAATACAGCCTATTGTCAGACAGCTACCGTGGATATAGATCTCACCACCCGGCTTTTTAGGGTCACTGAGGATCTTATCTGCGAAGTTCGGATAATTGATACCCAGAGACAGGTGATAGCTGCTATTCGGGTTAAAATCGTTGATATAGTAGAAGCCTTCCGGTACCTGCCGGTCTCCTTCCTTACGTTTTGGCCCCATTTTACCTGACAGGGTACATACGCGATAGGATTTAAACAGACGGAAAGTGTCAGAAGCCTTGTTCTTCACCCAGATTTCCAGTTCGCTGTCAAGCTTAAAGGAACGAATGAAGATATACTTAGCCGGATAAGTCAGCCCTTTCTTCTGGAACTCTTCTTTGAGTTGCTCTTCTTTATCCCTGTAGGCGGCGCCTACTTTCGGAAACATTTTCTGGTTATCCAGAAATGACTGCTGCATCTGCTGGGCCTGCACTTTTCCCATTCCCAGCAGCATTAAAACTGCTAAAACGACCTGCTTCATAGATATTTTAACACAATTTTACAAGTTCACATTGTCAGAAATCTACCTTACGGGAGCATTTTGTACCGGTTGCATGTTAAAAGTCCAATATGCGAGAAAGAATAATAACAGAGAGAACAGTGCGTAAATGATCATTCCCACCTTACGGTTGGCGAAGCGCAAAATGTAGTGGCGCTGGCCCTGGTAGATCAATACAGCCGTAATCATCTGAAAAATTCCTCCCAACAAAAATAATACTCCGAACAAAGTTTGTACTCTCATAAGTAAACGATCTCTTATGCAAATTATTTTAAATTCCTGAACATTTCCAATACCATGAAAGGACCAAATAATGAGAGCCGGAGAAAATGAGGTAACAGGATGCAGAGGAATCTGAGCCATTGATGGTAAAAAGTACTGTGTATTGGCAGTAAGTACCTGAACAGCAGCGCCTGTATATGTTTTACGGAAGGTATAGGCATAAACAGGTAAAAAAATTCAATGACAGCAGTCAAAAGGCATAACAAACAATGGCCTTCATTGAAATAACGCTTTAACACTAATAAAAAGGCATATTGCCTTCCGGAATGCCTTGCGTGCATTCCGGAAGCAATATGTATAGTTTACAGGTTGCCTCTCAGCGCCTGTTCTCTTTCTATGGATTCAAACAGGGCTTTGAAATTACCCTTTCCGAAAGATTTCGCGCCCTTACGCTGGATGATCTCAAAGAATACTGTCGGACGATCCTGTACCGGTTTTGTAAAGATCTGCAACAGATAGCCTTCATCATCACGGTCAACCAGAATACCCAGCTGTTTCAGCGGCAGCAGGTCTTCATCGATCTGTCCTACCCTATCCAGCAATGTGGCATAATAAGATTCAGGTACTTTCAGGAATTCAACACCCCTGTTCTGCAGATCAGTAACTGTCTGGATGATATTGTTGGTTGCGATCGCAACGTGCTGTACACCTGCGCCACGATAGAAATCAAGGTACTCTTCGATCTGGGATTTCTTTTTACCTTCTGCCGGCTCATTGATCGGGAATTTCACACGGCCGTTGCCATTGCTCATTACCTTACTCATCAGTGCGGAATATTCGGTAGAAATGTCTTTATCATCGAAGGACAGCAGATTGCGGAAGCCCATTACCTGCTCGTAGAAATCTACCCATGTATTCATTTCATTCCAACCCACATTACCTACACAATGATCAACATATTGCAGACCGGTATCTGTTGGCTGATAGGCAGGATTCCATGCTTTATAACCCGGCAGGAATGGTCCGTTATAGTTTTTACGTTCGATGAACAGGTGTACGGTATCACCATAGATATGAATACCGCTGCGTACGATAGATCCAAATTCATCTTCTTCCGTAACAGGCTCCAGATATGGCTTTGCACCTCTTTTAACGGTTTCTTCGAATGCTGCGCGCGCATCATCCACCCACAGAGCCAGTACTTTTACACCATCCCCGTGTTCCAGAATATGACGTGCGATGTCATTGTCCGGATTCAGTGGCGTGGTCAGTACGAAACGCAGCTTATTCTGCACCAGTACATAAGATGCACGGTCTTTTACACCTGTTTCCGGACCGGCATAAGCCAGTGACTGGAAACCAAATGCTGTTTTATAATAATGAGCAGCCTGTTTGGCATTACCCACATAAAATTCAACGTAATCTGTACCATTTAATGGTAAAAAGTCCTGCGCATTAGCAGGAACAGCCGAAACGGCGGCATCTGTAGTTGTATGCATGATGGATTGGTTTTAGAAAGTAGAAAGTTTTGGTGTATGAGTCGATGGTTTTTGACTATACGTTATAGATAATATGATAAGACAATGCTTCCTTGCATTGCAAAAATGACAGGTAGAACCACGAAAATGGGCGCTGAAAAACGAATAGAATAAAACGGAAAATAAAAATAGAAACGCCCGTAAAGGCAGTATCATACCTGCGCTCAGGAGCGAGCGGAATCCATGGCCAGCGTAGCCATCAGAAAATAGTATTTTCTGTGACGCTGATCGGAAATCTTATGGTATGTATGCAGGTGAAGCATAAATTAGTTGCTAATGCAATATTAATCTTTCGGAATATGAAATCCAAATAAATATTCGGGGAAACCGGGGCTGACAAACGGCCACACTTACTTCCGGATATACTTCCCGAAATAGTCAATAAACTTATCATTGCCATAATCAGCAGCGCCTTCCTCCCGGTATACGATCTGCCCCTTTTTGCTGATGATGACCGTTGTCGGGATGGATTTACCGAGCAGCTCTGCAGGGATACGGCTATCCGCCACAAATACAGGCAGCTCGTATTGCTGCTTTTCAATGAAGCGTTTCGCCTTCTTGTAATTACCATCTGTGTCTACGGTCAGGAATACCACGTTTTTATCTGCTTTATACTTTTTGTATAATGAATTGATCGAGGGCATTTCTGCACGACAAGGAGGACACCATGTAGCCCAGAAATTAAGAAACACCACTTTTCCTTTCAAAGATGATAAGGTAAATGTATTGCCGTCTCCATCTGTAAATGCCATATCCGGCGCCACATTACTATCCGGCACCACTTCCTCCGGCACATCCGGCTGAAACATACCGACCTTCATCAAACCTTGCATAACAGCTGCTTTCACCGATGGGTTAACCAGCATCAGTACAAGAAATACGGTCATTGCTGCCGTACTTATATTTGATAAAGAAAATAAACGTTTCAAGCCCATAAATCAGTAATGTTTTAGGAGATAAAATTACGAATTTCCAGCAGTAACCTGTTCGCAGCTATTCATACCTCATCAAAATAGTGAGAGAAAAAAAGCAGGTTGCTCTTTATTACATACTAAATATTTATACTATTGTTTAGTATAATAACCAGTTAAATAATTGTCTTATAATACTTACGCTACGTTAATGCTACGTTGAAAACGTAGCATTAACGTAGCGTAAGTATTATCAAATAAAGAACAGACCATAACATACCCAAAGCATCATTCCCCGTCATTGTCATTTTCAACCACAGGCCTATCTCCTGCAAAAAAATTAGTAAGTAAACAAACGTTTACTTACTTTTGTGCTATCGGAAGGATAAAAAGACATTGTCATGAGACCAAAGAACCTTGAAAAAGAAGAAGCGATCCGTTCTATAGCATTACAGATCATTGCAGAGGAAGGACTGGAAAACCTGAGTATGCAAAAACTGGCGAAAGCGGCGAATGTGTCTCCCCGCACCATCTACATCAAGTATGAGAATAAAGAAGACTTTCTGATCAAACTGTTTATTGATGAAGTGATCGGGTCATATGAAAAAGCCGTACTGGAAAAATTCGATCCGGAAATGCCATTCGCAGAAGGTGTAAAAAAAATATGGACCAACAGCTTCCGCTACTTCAAAGAAAACAGACACTACTATGCGCTGATGCAGTATGGTAAATCCTCTCCCCTGCTTAATAAAGCGTATCAGCAGAAAGGTATCAGGGAAGGCGATTTCTTTGCACCCGTGCATACATTCCTCGCTTTTCATGTGAAGGCAGGCACGATTATAAAGTTACCTATGGAAGCACACAGAGCATTGTTATTTGCACCACTCCTTGACCTCATAAATGAATACTTCGAACATACAGCGCGACCTAAACAAGTGATCACTGATAAAGTATTGGCAGATTGCTGCGAAGCAGTGATAAAAGGTTTGCTGAAATAAACAAACATCATTCAAACCACTTCGTATGAACAACATTAAAAACAAAAAAATTGCTATCGTAGGCGGTGGCCCGGGTGGCCTTACCCTCGCGAGAATACTGCAGATGCGCCATGCAGACGTCACCGTCTATGAACGTGACATACATAAAGATGCCAGAGCACAGGGCGCTACACTCGATCTGCATCATGAATCAGGGCTCAGGGCATTGGAAGAAGCGGGTCTGATGGAAGCATTTAAAGCAAACTACCGGCCGGGTGCTGATAGAATGCGTATCATCGATCAGCATGGCACCATAGTACTGGAAGATAACCATAAAGAGGATGGTCCTGCGGAAGCGTACAGGCCGGAGATAGACCGCGGACCACTGAAAAAAATACTACTGGAATCCCTGCATCCGGATACTGTTGTATGGGATTGTCAGTTCAGCGGACTCACACCTTTTAACGAAGGCTGGCATCTGCATTTTAAAGATGGCCATACAACCTATGCAGATATCGTTATTGCTGCGGATGGTGCGAATTCAAAGATTCGTCCCTACATCACACCTATACGCCCCTTTTATGCGGGTGTAACTGTTGTGGAAGGCGCCGTATATCATTCGGAAAAGAATACTCCGCAGATACATCAATGGCTGAATGGTGGCAAGATCTTCGGTATGGGTGATGAAAAATCACTGATCGTAAGTTCTAAAGGAGATGGCAGTCTTGTCTTTTATACCGGTTGTAATACACCTGAAAACTGGGTACAGGAATCCGGCATCGACTTCTCAGATAAAGCACAGGTAATGGCATGGTTTAAAGCCACCTTTACAGGTTGGAGTCCGGTATGGGAAGAACTGTTTGAAAATGCAACAGGCACTTTTATCCCAAGACCGCAATACTGTATGCCTTTCGATCAGACATGGGAGGCATTACCCAATCTGACAATGCTGGGAGATGCAGCACATCTGATGCCGCCTTACGCAGGGGAAGGTGTTAATATGGCGATGCTGGATGCACTCGAACTGGGACTTTGTCTGACAAGTGAAGATTATCCTGATACCCATAGCGCGATTGCCGCCTATGAACAAGCGATGCGTACAAGAGCATCCGCTACTGCAGAGATGACAATGGAATCTACTGCCGCCCTGCATTCGCCGGAGGCTATTTCATTCCTTGTACAGATCGTCAGCTGATACTTAAAAAGTATTTTTCTTCTCCAGCTCAGGGAGCACTTCATCAATCCGTTTAGCCAGTTCAGGTAATTTGATAGTCGGCACAGCCGGAAACAGATGATGTTCCAGATGATAGAACATGCTGAACGTAATCTTATTTTTCCAGCCACCACGTTGTGTTCTGGCCATTTCAGGATGCTCGTCGGTATCATGATGTACCGTCCACACGGCGAAGAAAGCCATCAGGAATTCTCCGAAGACCATCACTATCACATGATACATCAGGAAAGCGATGTTAAAATAAAATACAATAAAGGCAAACGCGGCTATCGCGGCTAACTCAGCCATCACATTTCTTACATATTTTTTGTTGCCAAGCTGTAAGGTCACCTTATGGATGAGAAACATATGCACAGGACCGTAGAGGATAGCACCGTACCAGCTCATACCAGCTGATTTACCCTCATAATCCTCTTCTGATAAGCAATACTTATGATGTCTGATATGATTGAACTTGACCGCATGAATAGATGCCATCATCAGTACGCTATTGGAGAAGAGTGTAAACCATGTCAGGAATTTATTGGTACCGAGAGAATTGTGGAAGCCGTTATGCACCTGCCGTAAACCCGTCAGAAAGAAGAAAGCTGAACATGGTAAAGCCAGTGCGTAATAGCCGAAATAAGCCAGTAACCATGAAGAAAACAACCACGGTAATGTCAGGTTATTTTCGATCAGCATCTCTCTTATTGAGAGTGTTTTGAGGTCTTTCCATGCTACCTGTTTTACGATTTCTGCATGTGTCATGTGTAAGGAGTTTTGTATAGGTATATCAAAAGTACGGATCGTATGAAACAGGCATATGATAAAAATCAGTTCTATAAAAAAAGGGCTGGCCGGCCTGAGACGGACAATCCCTGTTAAAACTAAGAAGGGCCGCTCCCTCCGGAACGGCCCTCTTTTTCTTCACTGTTCAATTGACCTGTAACAGTTAGTTATTTTCTATACCAGCTGCAACTGGTATAATCTGTCGTTGATAAATTTGATCTCTTCAGCACTTAGTTTTACGTTGATGGCTCTTGCATTCTGGATAGCCTGTTCAGCGTTACGTGCACCTACCAGTGCAACAGTAATGCCAGGACGTTCAATCGTCCAGCGAATAACCAGTTGAGCCAGTGTTACACTTTTACTTTCCGCCATAGGTTTGATATGATCCAGAAAAGCGTTGATACGGTTCAGGTTATCGGTCTGATAAAATTTAGAGTTCGCACGAGTATCTCCTTCCCCAAACTGATGACCCGGTTTTATCTTACCGGAGAGCAGGCCTCTTTGTAAAGGACTATAAGCTAAGATCGCTTTTTTGTTTTCTATACAATAAGGTACCAGTTCATTTTCTATTGTTCTTTCCACCATGCTGAAAGGCACCTGATTGGAAGCAAGCTTCAGCACAGCCTCCGCTTCTTTCATCTGCGCTACATTGTAATTACATACACCTGCTTCGAGGATCTTACCCTGTTCCTTTAAACGCAGCACGGCCTCAAATGTTTCATCGATTGGTGTAGTCACATCCGGCCAGTGTATCTGTAACAGATCGATATAATCTGTTCCTAATCTCTTCAGGCTGTTCTCACATTCTTCAATCACGCTTTCTTTTCCTGCATATTTGTAAATGTCAATGGCATTACCTGCGTTGTCTTTACTGTTAAAGGCGAGAGAACCTTTCGCCAGATCCCAGCGCATTCCAAATTTAGTCAGGATCTGTACCTTTGTTCTGTCGAGTCCCTTCAATGCTTCACCGGTCAGCTCTTCACTTAATCCCTGTCCATAGATCGGCGCTGTATCGATAGAAGTAACCCCCTCATCTATAGATGCGTGAATGGCTCTTACTGCATCGTTTGCTTCGGTACCACCCCACATCCATCCACCAATAGCCCATGCACCAAATGTAATGGCAGATACTTTCAGATCACTTTCTCCTAATTGCCTGTATTCCATGTTTATGTTGATTTTCTATTTACATTAAAAATACCCTATCCTGCTGAGCCTTCTTTACTACAAATTAAGATAGTAATTATTGCCGTGGCATAAATTTGGTGCCCCTTTTCAAAAACAAGTATATGACAAATATCAAACAGGGACAAGTACCCGACAACAAACATGCCGGGAAAGATCATCCTCATGCACATATATCAAAGGACGGCAGAAAAGAAGATGATGATGCTATTTATCTGCAACCAGATGAAGACAACACTTTACAGACACCGGAAGAGTTTGCAAAGGACAAAGGGAAACGGCCTGAAGAGGGAGATGAAATTAGTGTAAACACGGAGGAATGAGCGTAGATAAGCATTGCCCGTAATCATGATACTTCCGGTAAGATCCGGTATAAACAACATACGGAATGCCTCAATAGTTGAAGCATTCCGTATGTTGTATTTTATCTTATGAAGATTATCTGCAACGATCTCCGTTGCATCGCCATGTTTAATGCTTAGTTTTTAATTCTTAATTTTCTCCTATTCCGCCCAACTCATTGTATAGCGTTCATCTTCTATTTCCAATGCTTCCTGCGTGATCTGCAGGGGATGGAAAGTATCTACCATTACTGCCAATTCTTTTGTCTCCTTCGCACCAATACTCTTTTCTACGGCACCCGGATGTGGTCCATGTGGGATGCCAC
The DNA here is from genome assembly GCF_007896845.1 of Chitinophaga pinensis. Classification (GTDB taxonomy): domain Bacteria; phylum Bacteroidota; class Bacteroidia; order Chitinophagales; family Chitinophagaceae; genus Chitinophaga; species Chitinophaga pinensis_C. Next base: position 14,995 of record NZ_VOHS01000015.1, read on the forward strand.
CCGGATGTAAAGTGATCATTCCTCTTGTCACATGTTTACGGCTCATGAAGTCTCCGTCTACATAATACAACACTTCATCACTATCAATGTTGCTATGATTATAAGGGGCGGGAATAGCCTGCGGATGGTAATCAAATAAACGCGGGCAGAAAGAGCATACTACAAAATTATGTCCTTCGAATGTCTGGTGCACCGGAGGTGGCTGGTGTACACGACCCGTGATAGGTTCAAAGTCATGAATAGAAAACGCGAAAGGATATTCGCAGCCATCCCAACCTACGACATCAAAAGGATGATGTGCATAGTGGATCGGGTACATGATACCTTTCTTTTTAATACGGATAAGGAAATCACCAGCTTCGTCGATGGTTTCCAGATTTTGTGGCTGGCGGATATCGCGTTCGCAATAAGGTGCGTGTTCCAGTAGCTGTCCGTATTGACTGAGATAACGCTTCGGATAACGGATCGGACTGAAAGATTCCACGATGAATAGTCTGTTATCTGTACCCGTGAATTTTATCTGATAAATCGTTCCTCTTGGCACCTGCAGATAATCACCATAACCAAATGGCAGCTGTCCGTATTGTGTATGTAATACGCCTGAACCCTCATGTACGAAGATCAGCTCATCTGCGTCTGCATTCTTGTAGAAATAATCCGTCATACTCTGTCTGGGCGCGGCCAGTGATATATGACAGTCGCTATTCACCAGTACTGGTTTTCTGCTTTTCAGATAGTCTTCTTCCGGCTTGATATTAAAGCCCTGAAAACTACGGTGTTTCAGCATTTTCTCTTCTGCTACGCGGGGTGCTACGCTATAGGGTTCATCCACTTTGGTAATTTCGGTAGGCGGATGACAATGGTAGAGCAAGGTTGAATTGGAAGAAAAGCCTTCCGTTGAAAATAACTGTTCAGAGTACAATGTGCCGTCTGGCTTACGGAATTGCGTATGACGTTTATGAGGAATGTTCCCCAGTTTATGATAATGCGGCATGATGGATGGTTTTTCAGTCCGTTACCAGCGTAACAGACCGTGGAATACTGAATGACAATTTTGTGACAATAAGATGTTTTGGTGACTCATTTTCTGTCAGCTATGGATATGCAAACTGTAAAATAAGGAGACAGGTACATATCCTGATGCTAACAGGTATGCAGGACGCCGAAAAGGTCCGGAACAGCGCTACCGGCTGACGATTCCCTCCAGCAGGAAGCAGTACTTCCAGCGGCGTTTATCTATATAATATGTGAAATTGCGGAAATAAGGCATGTACAACGTGGTTAAGACAAATATAGGAATAATAAGGGTCTGGCGCTTCAGGGAACGATCAAGTCCACCTCTTATTCGTCGCCAGGCCGTCGCTTGTTCGTCTGAAAGCCCTCATGGCTATTATCCATGCACCCGGGCGACAGCGCATCTCTATTGAAAACCAATATTATTGTCCTGTCCTGCCTGTTACCCGGAATTTTTCTCAAATTACCCCAGCTCATTTTAAATAATTTCAAAACTTTGACAATTCATTTGTTAATCCAAAACTAATTCCAGACTTTTGTTAGCGAAAAGTAAATTGTTCCAAATAGTGCTACCAATAGTTACATACTTCACATCTGCATCCCGCACCATCTCCGGCGCGGGTATCAGCACTATTACAATTACATCTATTACAACCCCGGTGCGGGGTTAATATTCACATATCATCCAACGACCACTCAGGTGGTACACCCTAAAGGGATCTGGCATTTTTACGTATTAACATTCTTCTCACATGCAAGTATTAAAATTCGGCGGAACTTCCATGGGAAGCGCCCAGTCAATAGAACAGGTATGCAATATCATCCGTAACAAGAAACCCAACGGACGCTTTACCATTGTTGCTTCTGCCATGAGCGGCATTACTGATAAACTGATACAATGTGGTCAGCTGGCAGGACAAGGACAGGAACAATATAGAAACGTATTAGAAGAGATTGAATCCAGACATCTGGATACTATCCGTACCCTCTTCCCTATCACCGTACAAAGCGGTATTATCAGCCAGGTAAAAAAACGCCTGAATACTCTGGAAACCCTTTGCGATGGGATCTTTCAGGTGGGTGAACTGAGTGCAAGGTCATTGGATAAGATCATGAGTTTCGGCGAACTTTTATCTTCCTATCTGCTCGCGGAAAAGTTGAAATCTGCCGGACTCAATGCGGTATGGAAAGACAGCCGTGAACTGATTGTTACTGATAATAACTTCGGTAATGCAGCTGTAAACTTTCTGGCCACTAATCACCAGACTGCCCAATATTACCAGCAACAAACTGCTGATTTCTTCGTGCTGCCGGGTTTTGTATCTGCGACTTCTGACGGAGAAACCACTACACTGGGTCGTGGGGGTTCTGATTATACTGCGGCAATCGTCGCTGCTGCACTGCATGCAGAAGTACTCGATATATGGACTGATGTAAGTGGTATGATGACTGCCGATCCACGTATGGTATCGCAGGCAATCCCTATCCCACACATCAGTTATGAAGAAGCGATGGAGCTTTCTCACTTTGGTGCGAAAGTGATCTATCCTCCAACTATACAACCGGTTATGGATAAACGCATCCCTATCTGGATCAAAAACACTTTTGCGCCGGATGACTATGGTACACTGATCCATTCACAGGATGGTGATGGTCGTGTGTATCCTGTTACCGGTATCAGTGGTATACAGAAAATAGCCTTGCTGACATTGGAAGGTAGCGGTATGGTGGGTATACCCGGTTTCTCCAAACGCCTGTTTGAAGCCCTGCTCAGCGAGCGTGTTAACGTGATACTTATCACACAAAGTTCTTCGGAACACTCTATCACTGTCGGTATACACGAAGCAGACATGCTGAAAGCAAAAACTGCGGTAGACAGCGAGTTCTCTCAGGAGATACTGGAGAAACGTATCGAGCCACTGATCGTGGAAAGAGATATGAGCATCGTGGCAGTAGTAGGTGACAATATGAAAAATCACCATGGTACCAGCGGGAAACTCTTTGCTGCACTGGGTCGTAATGGTGTGAATATACGTGCGATCGCACAGGGTTCTACCGAAAAGAACATCTCTGTAGTGATCAATAAATCAGACGTTAAGAAAGCTCTGAACGTTATACATGAAGCCTTCTTTGAAGAGCCACTGAAACAGGTGAATGTATTCATCGCGGGTGTGGGTAATGTAGGTGGTAAATTGCTGGAACAGCTGAATCAGCAGCATAAATTCCTGATGAATGAACTGGGCCTGCATGTACGTGTAACCGGTATCGCCAACAGCCGTAAGATGGCTTTTGGTCACGAAGCGATCAACCTCGCTGAGTGGAAAAACATACTGGAGGAAGGGGAAGCTTCTGACATGGTTGCATTTGCCAGTAAGATCAAATCGCTTAACCTGCGTAACAGCGTATTCGTTGATAATACTGCCAGTAAAGAAGTAGCGGCTACTTATGGCGAGTTCCTGCAACATGGTATTTCCGTAGTGACCTGTAATAAGATTGCCTGTTCTTCTGATTATGCTTATTATAAAAGTCTGAAAGATCTGGCGCGTAAATACAATGCTTCTTTCCTCTTTGAAACCAATGTGGGTGCAGGTTTACCAGTGATAAACACTCTGAATGACCTGATCCGTAGTGGTGATAAGATCAACAGCATCGAAGCGGTATTAAGTGGTAGTCTCAACTTTGTGTTCAACAACTTTGTTAATGGAGCATCCTTCCGTACTGTGGTAAAGGCAGCGCAGGATGAAGGTTATACAGAACCGGATCCACGCATAGATCTCAGCGGTGTGGATGTGATGCGTAAGATACTGATCCTCGCACGTGAAAGCGGCGTTAAAATGGAACTGGAAGACATTACCAATCATTCCTTCCTGCCGGAAGAAGCGCTGAATGCGCCTTCTGTGGATGCTTTCTACGAACAACTGGATGTGCATGCAGGTCATTTTCTGGCATTACGTGAAAAAGCGGATGCTGAAGGCAAACGCCTGAAGTTCGTAGCCCGCTATGAAAATGGTAAGGCGTCTGTAGGATTACAATCTATTGCGCCGGATCATCCTTTCTTCAAACTGGAAGGAAAAGACAACATCGTACTTTATACTACCAACCGTTATGCGGAACAACCACTGATCGTAAAAGGCGCCGGTGCGGGAGCAGATGTAACGGCTTCTGGTATATTTGCTGACATCATCAGATCAGCGAGATAAAATCAATTAAAACTCCTTCCTCATGGATAATGAAAGCATAAGAGTATTTGCCCCCGCTACTGTCGCCAACGTAGCCTGTGGCTTTGACGTAATAGGACTGGCAATGGATGCTCCCGGTGACGAAATGATCATGCGTAAAAGCGATAAACCCGGTGTTACCATTACAGCGGTACACGGCGCATCGCTGTCTACTGATCCGGCGCAAAACGTGTGTGGCGTAGCCATTCAGGCACTGCTGCAGAAGTATGGTCAGCCGGATGTAGGTATAGAACTGGAACTCTTCAAAAATATTCCTCCCGGTAGTGGTATTGGCTCCAGTGCCGCCAGTTCGGCTGGTGCTGTAGCAGGCGCCAACCATCTGCTGGGCAATCCGTTTACACCTAAACAACTGGTACGTTTTGCCATGGAAGGTGAAAGACTGGCCAGCGGTGCTGCGCATGCTGATAATGTGGCGCCTGCTATTATGGGTGGTTTTACACTTGTAAGAAGCTACAAACCGCTGGACATTACGGGTCTGCATACACCTGCTGATCTGTGGGTAACCGTGATCCATCCGCAGATAGAAGTAAAAACTTCTGATGCCCGTGAGATCCTTAAACAAAAAGTACTGATGACCGATGCTATCCGTCAATGGGGTAACGTAGGTGCACTCGTTGCGGGTCTTTATCAGGAGAACTATGATCTGATCAGCCGTTCACTGGAAGACGCGATCGTAGAGCCTGTACGTGCGATCCTGATTCCTGCTTTCTACGAGCTGAAAGTAAAATGTAAGGAAGCGGGTGCATTGGGTGGTGGTATCTCCGGTTCTGGTCCTTCTGTATTCATGCTGAGCAGAGGAGAAGAAACAGCCCGTAAAGTAGCTGCGATGATGGATACGGTATATGCGCCGCTGGGCGTGGATTACAAGATCCATGTATCACAGATAAACAGGGAAGGTGTGAAAATTACAAAAGCGTAAAATCTAATGAAATATTTCAGTCTGCAGAATAAACAACACGTTGTATCTTTTGAAGAAGCCGTAGTACAGGGACTTGCGCCTGATAAAGGATTATACTTCCCGGAGCGTATTCCGGCTTTCGATAAAGCATTCCTTCATGATATCGTTCATAAAAACGACCTCGATATTGCCTACGCAGCGATACAGCCATTTGTAGGAGAAGAGATTCCTGAAGCGACCTTAAAACAGATCATTGCGGATACACTCAGCTTTCCATTTCCGGTAGAGAAAGTGGAAGGGAATGTATACTCGCTGGAACTTTTCCACGGGCCAACCCTGGCATTCAAAGATGTCGGCGCACGTTTTATGGCGGGTTGTCTGGGTTATTTCAGAAGAAATGATTCCCGTCCGGTAACAGTACTCGTGGCTACTTCCGGGGATACCGGCGGGGCGGTTGCCAATGGTTTCTATAATGTTCCCGGTGTACGTGTTGTCATCCTCTACCCTTCCGGTAAAGTGAGCACCTTACAGGAAAAGCAGCTGACCACACTCAACGGCAACATTACGGCCCTTGAAATAGACGGTACTTTTGATGATTGTCAGAAGATGGTGAAAACTGCTTTTCTGGATGAAGCCTTACAATCGCATATTATGCTGACCAGTGCCAACTCCATCAACGTTGCCCGCTGGCTGCCACAGATGTTCTACTATCTGCTGGCATACAAACAACTCAGCGCAGCACATCCTGATATTGTCTTCTCTGTACCGAGCGGCAACTTCGGTAATATCTGTGCGGGTATGATGGCTGCAGCGATGGGTTTACCGGTAAAACATTTCGTGGCCAGCACCAATGTGAATGATACGGTACCAAGGTTTATGCAGACCGGCGCTTATACACCCGGTAAAGCGACAGCCACCCTGTCCAATGCCATGGACGTGGCGGATCCGAGCAATTTTATACGTATACTCGAGTTGTTTGCGAATAGTCTGCCGGCACTGAAAGAAAAACTGACGTCAATTTCCTTCAATGATAAAGATACCGCGGCTACCATGGAGCAGGTCTGGAAAGACTACCAGTATATGCTGGATCCACATGGAGCGGTAGGTTACCTCGGTCTGAAGCAGTATTTACAGACGGCAGGTCCGGATACAGCTACTGCCGGTGTATTTCTGGAAACAGCGCACCCGGTTAAATTTGCAGATACGGCTCCGGCATCTCTGCAGGATAAGATCGTAACGCCAGACAGGGTACAATCCCTGTATGATCTGGAAAAACAATCCGTGCAACTTCCGGCTGAGTATGATGCATTAAAACAATGGCTGATGGCCAATTGATCCGGCATGCAATAAACGATCAATCAGGATGGCTGTCCGCTTATAGCGCGACAGCCATTCTTCATTTTAGCCCTCCCCGACCCGCTACAGTTATCATAACAGTGGAATTTCCAGCATTTTTTATATAATTGTCTTATGAAATACCTATTCCTCTTATCCATTCCTTTTTTGATTTGCTGCCATTCCGGTAAACAGGGAGAGTCTGTTCAGAAAAACGGTGCTGACTCTGCTCTTTATGCCGCTATGGTATTACCGCTGACCGACTCTATCGCACAATTTCCTGAAAACGAGGCCTTATACTTCCGCCGGGCATTGCTGCTCTTTAATACAGATCCTGTGCTGGCACAGAAAGACTTTGAAAAGGCGGCGCAGCTGAAACCGGCAGTGACCGATTTCTGGGCAGGAGCAGGAGAAGCGGCACTGGTGCTGGAACACTATCCGCAGGCAATTGCGCATTTTGAAAAAGCCTTACAGACGGCACCCGGCTATCCTTATCTGCAATACAGACTGGCGACCGCGCTGATTGAAAATAAACAGTATGCTGCTGCTGATAGTCTGGCGGGCGTACTGTCACAGTCCACCGGTACCTATGATAAAGCTTACTATCTGAAAGCCAGAATTGCCGAGGAAAATAAAGACACTACGCTGGCGATCAGTCACCTGACAGCGGCGGTAGACCATGCGGGACTGCAGAGTGATTATGATGCGGTGATGGAACTGGGCGATCTGTTGCTGACGAGACATTCTTCCAATACGCCTAAATACTACAGACTGGCGGCAAAACTGGACTCTGTGAATGCGGAACCTTATATTGCGCTGGGTCAGTATTATGAGCAGACCGGCAATACTGCGGAAGCCATCACTGCTTATACCAGCAGTATCTCTACTGATCCTGACGACGAAAGAGCTTATATGGCGTTGGGAACGATCAATGTGCGGAAAAAGAACTGGAAGGAAGGACTGCGTTATTTTGATCTGGCGGCCAAAACCTCCCCTAACAATTCGGAAGCGTATTATAACCGTGCACAGTGTCTGGAGCAGCTGGGCCGCAAGGATGATGCGATAGACGATTATATCAAGGCGCTCACTTTCAGAAAGGAATATCCGGAGGCGAAAGCTGCATTGGAGAAACTAAAAAAATAAACAGTTATATTCGTAACGATGAATAGCAGTATGGGCAGCATGTATGCTGTCTGTACATGATTTCTAATCTTTAAACGAGTGGCTTTGGAAAACAGAAACACATTTATAGCACCGTCTCTCCTGGCATCCAATTTTCTGGAGCTGGGTAAAGAAGTTGAGATGTTGAATCGCAGTGAGGCGGACTGGTTGCATCTGGACGTAATGGATGGCAGATTTGTACCGAATATCAGTTTTGGCTTACCGGTAATTTCACAGATCAGAAAGGCGACCACAAAGATCTGTGATGTACACCTGATGATTGAGGAGCCTGAGAAATATGCGGAAGAGTTTAAGAAAGCGGGTGCTGACCTGTTGACGGTGCATTATGAAGCGTGTACGCACCTGCACAGGAATATTCAACAGATTAAGAGTCTGGGGATGAAAGCGGGTGTGGCATTGAATCCGCATACGCCGGTGCATCTGCTGGAGAATATTATCAATGATGTTGATCTTGTGCTGATCATGAGTGTAAATCCCGGTTTCGGCGGACAACACTTTATTCCGAGAAGTCTGGATAAGATACGTCAGACACGGGAGATGATCAATCATTATAAAGCGCATGCATTGATTGAGGTGGATGGTGGTATCACAACAGATAATGCTGCCAGCATATTAGATGCGGGTGCAAATGTGTTGGTGGCGGGTAGTTCGGTATTTGCGTCGAAGGATCCGGAAGCGACGATCAGTGCGTTAAGGAACGCGTAGGTCAATCTTTTAAGACATTTAATGCGGTGGAACGCATTTATAAAAGCGATACTTAATTTTAATAAAAAGAGGGTTATGTCGGTATGACATAACCCTCTTTACTATATGAAGAATTTTCAACTCGCCTGTAACTTTGTAATGATTTCGCTGGATAAAGGTTTGGTGAGATATCCTTTCACGAATGAATAGTTATCTACTTTCTTACGGTCTTTATCATCGATGGAGGAAGTCAGTACAAAAATGCCGATCTGTTTGGCTAAGTCTTTGTAAAAACCGGCGTAGTCATTAAGGAAATCCCATCCGTCCATGACTGGCATGTTAAGATCAAGCAGGATCAGATCAGGCAATTGCTCGGCCTGGAAGGAATATTGACGCAGATAATCCAGTACGTCCTGCGCATCGGAAAAGGCCCTCACATTCTCTCCAATACCCTGTCGTTTGATCATTATGTTCGCGATCTGCTGATGAATAGGATCATCATCTACGATAAAAATCATGTTGTGCAATTGCATACAGGGATTTATTCTGTTTTAAAGGTAATAATAAATTTCGTTCCCCGGCCCGGTGTACTTTCCGCACGAATGCTTCCCCCCATTGCTTCAACCTGCGTTTTGGTGATAAAAAGGCCGATACCTTTCGCGTCTTTATTCTTGTGAAACGTCTTTCTGAAACCAAAAAGCTTATGACCGAAGCGCTCCATGTCGATTCCCAGTCCGTTGTCTTCTACAGTCAGCATAGTACGACCGTTTTCACGCCAGCTTCTCAGGTGCAGACGGGGCTTATGTTCAAGGGTACGATAACGGATGGCATTGGTGATCAGGTTCTGCAGGATACTGTCAAGGTACAGGCGCGGGAACTCCAGCGAAGGCGCATGTTCAAAATTTGTTGTGAGTTGTATCCCGCTCTTTTCAATATCCGCAAACAAAACGTCTTTCACATGTTGAAGACGTTCGGCAAATATAAGCTCTTCCCGTTCCATATCCACATCTTTCCTGATCTGGACAACGTCCACCAGGTCATTGAGCGTTTCATCTATCTTAAATATGACTTCCTGTAGTAAACTCAGGTACTGTTCCTTTTCATGTTGCAACACAGAATCATTATGCATCTGCATGAGTGCTTTCAGGTTGGCGATCGGTGCACGGAGGTTATGCGAGGTAATGTGTGCGAAGTCTTCCAGTTGCTGATTCTGGTTGACCAGGCTCCGGTTCAGCTTATTTAATTGTTTGTTGGCCCGGAAGAGGTCTTTTTGCATATTCCGGCTGTCGCTGATATCCCGGATAAAGACGGAGACGGTCCCGTCACTCATATGAGTAATCAGGAATTCGTACCATTTATAACGGCGGGGAAAATAGCTGCTGAAGGATTGAGAAACGGTGTCTGTCAGTGCTGCGGAGAAACGGGTCCTGAACGGACTGAGGTGGCCCAGTTCCGGTAGGACATTAAACAGGTTTTCTCCGGGGAGTACCTGACGACCGGCCATTTCTTCTGCTTTGGTATTGACAAAAGAGAGTGTGCCGTCCTTTTCCATGGTGGCGTATCCCATATCAACGGCATCGAAGAACAGGTGTAATTGTTCGGTGTTTCGTTGTAGCAGGTTGCGCATCTGGCGTTCCAGTTTTTTGTCGGTGATATCATTCACCAGTGCTACCACGATCTGTTCCTGATCAACGGGGTCGCGTAAGGGAAACAGGGTAAGGTCGAGCCAGACTTCTTTATTCTGGGCGGTCCAGCGGCTATCCTTCGAGAAATCCAGTTGCTTTTCGACACGCAGCATCTTATTATGCACCATGACGTGTATGAACAGTTCATCCAGCCCATAAAGCCGGGAAAACGGATCGTTCATGATATTGAAGGGTGTTTCACCTTCTTCATATTCGTACTGGAAGAATTCCCGCTGCGTCTGATTGATACGGCGGATAAATCCGAAGTGGTCAAATTGTATATAGCCGATGGGCAAGTGTTCTATGATGAGGTCCAGCAGGCGGGCGCTTTTCTGGAGTTGCATCAGGGACAGTTGTTTTTCGGTGATGTCGGACATGATCATGACCAGTTCGACGATACTGCCCTGCTGATCGGTGACTGCAAAGACGGTGGCTTCGTAATAAGCCGGCAGTATACGGATGACGCCATTGATGGCCTGTTCGCGATAACCGAGGAGTATTTCTCCCGTAGCGGGCCGGCAGTTACATTGCACGGCGGTAAACAGTTCGCATAGACCGGTTTCCTGAAAGACCGGTTCTTCAAAAAGGTTATACCCCGGCATACAGAGTACGGGGTCGATCCCTTCCCAGATCTGCTGTTGCAATTCATTGGCGCCACGGTGGGTACCATCGGGCGAGAAATGTTGCAGACCGAAAGGCATGGCGTGTAGTACGGAGGCGGGTTCGGCGGGACGCCTGCCGGTAATATCGGTGCCGGACAGGAGGAAATGGTCGCCTGCGGGACTCAATTTCCATTGTACCCACTGACGGGTATGGCAATACATTTCAACACAGGCCGGACGACCCATATTGAGCAGGTGACATAGCATAGGCCAGTACACCCCTGCATTCTTTCCGATGACATCATTAAAATGTACAGTTGTAATATTTCCTGCCGGATGAAATTCCCCCTCCGGTATCTGCAGCCACCCCGACGCCTGCTGATTGGCATACAAGAGGTTACCGTGCAGATCCAGTAACAGCGCTGGTATTACACCTGTCAGCGCGTTACTCATTATGGCATTCATCATAAAATCCCGAACGATAATCCCTTTAAAAATACTCAATATATGATTAAAAATAGCTATTCTTAACAACTATCTGGCGGGGAGACAGCCATTTGTATTATTTAAGGCCTTAATTTTGCGTTTTCCACCGATGTGGATTTCCCGTTTTCAGCATATGTAAAAGGATAAATATCTTTGGGGACAATAGCATACGGACAAACATTAAATGCACAATACAATGAAGTATTCATTCTCATGAGATTTGAAAAGTGACAAACCGGCAATGCGAAAGTCACTTATTTTTCTATAGTTCTTTGGTATTGAAGGTGAAGTTATCGCAGCATCTGCTCACTGTACAGGAAAAAGGCTTTGGCGTGGTTATTGCCGCTGCTCATATGGCTACTGCTCTATCTGGCGTGGTATCTGTAAACACCTTTTTTGCCAGTTTTAGTGAAGCCTTCAGACAACAAGGTTATAAACTCCAGGTTTCTTAATATAAAGCGTTTAAGGTATATTGCTTTAGACACCTTATACGGAGATACCTCAAACGATCTAAATAAAATATCACTTGACAGAATCAATTATCAGCTTAGATAGTATTAACCCTATCGAGTTCTTCGGAGTAAACAATGGAAAACTTGATCTGCTGAAAAAGAAATTTCCACTGTTAAAGATTCTCTCCCGTGGAACACAACTCAAGCTCTCCGGCGCTCAGGAAGAAGTAGCCACTGCTCAGGAAAAAATCGGACAAATCATTTCTTATCTCGAACGTAACGGTAATCTGAGCGAAAACTATTTTGAACAGATCCTGGGTGATGAAGAAACGGTAGATGCTTTCAAGGATCGCAATTCCAATGAGGTCCTGGTTTTCGGACCGAACGGCCGTAATGTAAAAGCCAGAACAGCCAACCAGAAGAAAATGGTATCGCTGGCTGACAAAAATGACATCATTTTTGCCATTGGCCCTGCCGGTACCGGTAAAACTTACACGGCTGTGGCGCTTGCTGTGAGAGCGTTAAAAAACAAAGCTGTCAGAAAGATCATCCTGACCCGTCCTGCGGTAGAAGCAGGTGAAAACCTTGGTTTCCTGCCGGGTGACCTGAAGGAGAAGATTGATCCATATCTGCGTCCACTGTACGACGCTCTGGATGACATGATCCCTGCTGACAAGCTCAGTTATTTCATGACCAACCGTGTCATTGAGATCGCTCCGCTGGCGTATATGCGCGGACGTACACTTGATAACGCTTTCATCATTCTGGATGAGGCCCAGAACGCCACCGAACTGCAGATCAAAATGTTCCTGACACGTATCGGTGCATCAGCCAAAGCTATTATCACGGGCGACCTTACGCAGATCGACCTGCCTAAAAATCAGAAATCCGGATTGGAAAAAGCGACCCGTATCCTTCGTAATATCGATGGTATCGGCTACCTCCAGCTGGACGAGGAAGACGTAGTAAGACACAGACTGGTGAAGGCTATTATACGTGCGTATGATGCGGCCAAGGAAAAGGAGGACCACTAACAATTAACACTTCTTTAACAGCGTTTTGAGTATGTTCACGCCCTTAAAACGTAAACTGTTAAAGACTTCCTTGCCTATACCGGTTTACAACAAGGAAACCAACAATTTTCAAAAATCGGGTACGGAACTAAAAAATTACAACGGCTGCACTAGCTGCTTTTTGTAATTTTCTAACTTTCCTCCTATTTTTGTTAACTGTATTATAATGAACAATTGCATGACCAGTTATCTGCGTATTCTCACCTTGGTATTATTTTTCGGTACTGTACTTGGCAGTTGCAAAAAGAGCGCTACTCCGCAGGAGGTTGCACTTAATTTTATGCATGCTATTCAGGAATCGAACTTTGACCTTGCCAGAGATTACGCAACCAAAGAATCGCAACAGGTAATACAGCTCTACTCCTTTTTTGATGCACGTCGTAACGACTCAGAACGGGATAAGATAAAAAAAGCCGGTATAGAGGTGATCGATACGGAAGAAAATGGTGATAAAGCAACCGTAACGGTATTGAACTCATCCTCTCAGCAAAAGGAAAGATTGCAATTGGTAAAGGAAAATGGCCGCTGGAAGATATCACTCACTTTTGAAAGTATCATTCCGAATTATCTGCCTCCGGCAAGCGCGCCATTGGACTCCTCCATGCTTCCACAGGATTCTACGGCTCCGCTCCCTACAGATAAATAAGATATTGTAGATCAACTCATACCTGTTTATTTTGCAGCAATTGCGAATTTACAGTTGAGTTCCTTATTTTTGCGCACGCGCCAGCAGACGTTTATTCTAAATTCCACATTAGCTTACGGTAAATCAGTTGCCAGGGTCCCGACGAAAGACTTTGCGACGTTATACCTTTCTGCAATGCTGAATAAACGCAGGCGCTTAAATACTAAATAATCAAAAAATAAAGTTTGATGATGACGACGAACAATCCATGGCATAGTGTCAGCACAGGATCAGAAGCGCCAAATGTAGTAAATGCTATTATTGAAATTCCGAAAGGATGTCGCGCTAAATACGAGCTGGACAAAGAAAGTGGCCTGCTGAAACTCGACAGGGTGCTCTATTCTTCTGTTTACTATCCGGCTAACTACGGTTTTATCCCTAAAACCTACTGTGATGACCATGATCCGCTGGATATCCTCATCCTCTCCCAGGTAGATGTAGTTCCAATGTGTCTCATGGAAGCGAAGGTGATCGGCGTTATGCAGATGATCGATAATGGTGAAGCGGATGACAAAATCATCGCGGTAGCTGCTAATGATATGAGCGTTGCGCATATCAATGACATCTCTGAATTGCCTCCTCACTTCACAGCTGAGATCCGTCACTTCTTTGAAGAATACAAGAGACTGGAGCACAAAACTGTAAAAGTGGCTGACTTCCAGAACAAAGCTGTTGCTGAGCGTATCGTGCTGGAAAGCATTGAGCTTTACAACAAGACTTTCGGCGATAAATAATTACCACGGATAACCGTAAAAGAAAAGACCATAGCAATTGCTATGGTCTTTTCTTTTATACCTGTTTCTGTTAGAAATATCGTTTGATAATACGGAGTTTATGCGTTCTTTCACCCGTATCTATATTGATAATGCCTTGGTTGTCAATAGGATCTACCCTTACCTTACCTGACGCATGAATGATCTCATGATCATTCAGCAGAATGCCTACGTGTGTGATTCGTCCTTCCGCATTGTCAAAGAATGCCAGATCGCCTGTTTTTGCTTCCTGTAGGAAATCTACCGTAGTACCCTGCGTTGCCTGCTGATATGCGTCCCTTAAGAGGGGGATGCCCAGCGTTTTAAATACCGTCTGGGTAAACCCGGAACAGTCCACACCAAACACCGATTTTCCTCCCCACAGATAGGCTGTGTTCAGGTATAAAAAGGCTGCCTTTGTCAGTGCTGCGATATCGACTGCACTGCCATCACCGATCTCCGCTGGTTTTTCCTCAACCTGTACCGTCACCTTTCCCCAGTTTGTCACGTCGGTCGTGCCGTGCTTTAGTATGCATCCAAATGGTGCCTGTAAAGGCTTTCCGTTCAGCAATACCCGATTTACCCACGAAGCGGTATAATGCGTGTAAGGTGCACTAAAAAGCCCTTCATCGATTATTTCAAGGTGATTTAAAGTAGCCCATCCCTCATATCCATCATACTGACATTTTACCCTCACCCAACCGTCTGATCCGGTGACAATAATTTCACTGCATTCCCCGAACAAGGCTTGTGAGATAATTTCACTTTTATGAGACTGTTCCGCCCGTAATGGCATAATTGGAACAACAGTAATTGCGTATGGCATATTAATTGTCTAAAATAATTATATGTCAAAAGACAACAAAATGAACTTTTTTGTCTTTTATATGTAAATATAGGTAACACTATGCTACAGCAGTTAAGTAATTTATCAGATAAAGAATTGATTTCCCGGGCGAGAAAGCTCAAGGATCAGGAAGCCGAAGGTGTACTCATGGAAAGATACAGCCACCTCATGGTTGCTGTTTGTTTACCCTACCTCAACAATGGTCCGGCTACCAGTCCGGAGGAGATTTACCCTGCTTTGCTGCAGCGTCTCAGTGACAGTCTGAAAACCCAGACGATCCCGAAAGCCAATGAATGGATCCACTATACGATCAGGGCACAACAGGCCCGGACAGATAAGAACAGTCCATTTTTTCCAAGTACGGAATCCAGAGAACAGCAACAGATAGAAGCCAGAATAGAAAAGGCGGCAACCAACCAGAAAGAACAGCAACAGCTGATCGCTACTATTGAACGTACGCTTGATAAACTGTCTGCCGAGGAAAAATATTTACTGAAAGAATTCTACATGAATAATAAAAGTTTTGCAGCACTGGCGGAAACTAAGCAGATCTCTATTGAGAAACTCAGACAGACACTGCAACAGGCAAAGCAAAAAATGGCGTCCTTATTGATGAATGAAACCTATGAGTAACTTGGAAAACAATGAAAAAATACTGAAGATCTTCAGTAACATCCGCTGTTTAAACAGAGACCAGCTGCCCGCTATCTGGACGGTCGTCTCACGGATGTCGAGAAACACCTGGTGGAACAACACCTGGTGGACTGCGATCTGTGTTTTGATGCATTGCAGGTTCTCCAGCAACAACAATACAGGGAAAAATACCAGCCGCTGTCAGCGAGTATGCAACAGTATATCCGCAACAGTATCAAACAGGTATCCCATGCACATAAAGCCGAACGCTATCAGCGCCAGGAACAGAAAAAGGAAAGCTTCCTGATCTATTTCTGGGTAGTGGCTGCTATTGCTGCCGGTGCGGGTCTTATTTATCTCATACAACAACAGGATAAATTCAAGCCATCTGTCACCAAAGCCATGGCCAGCAACGCAGAAATACCTGCTCAGAGAGTAGAAGCTCCGGCTGTACAAGCTGCCGTGGTTACGCCGGTACGTGCAGAAAGAGCGGATACCCTTAGTCACCGTCCTGCACCACCAGCCGCTACAACAACGGCTCCGGTCGCACCTCCGGCCGCTACCCCGGCACCTGCTACGCCTAAACCTGTCATTAAGGACTCTGTTAAGGCAAAAACGCCGGCAGCAGTACCCGTGAATAAGGATAGTGCGAAAAAACAGGCCCCTCCTGCCACTAAACCAGCTGAAGTAAAGGAAACTGTCAAAGCACCCGCTCCGGAGCATAAAGACACTCCTACGGTAGCAAAAAAGACAGAAGACAAACCGGAACCTAAACCGGTTCCGAAGGAAAAGAAAGATGATGACGATGATAAACCCAAACCAAAACCTGCTACAGAAACAGCTGCCAGCGGCACAGATGAGTTCCTGTATAAAGCAGCGATGGTATATCATCAACAGGGAGACCTCAACGAGGCCATTTCCCGCTATAAACACCTTTCCGGCAGTAGTGGCAAGTATGGTGAGCTTTCGCGTTATCAGCTGGCTGTATGCTACCGTAGTAAGGGGCAGACGGGTAAAGCCAGACGTATGTTCAAAGAAGTCGTTCGTATGAACGGCAGTATGAAGGACAAGGCGCAGGCCGCCCTTGATAATCTGTAATCGTTCTGCTGATATTTTCAGCCTCACTTCCTCATATAGTCCATAGAACTTTCCATAACGGAGTCTTCTATGGACTTTTTTATTTCATTATATTTTTGTGGAATCGGCTGGGTATTGCATCTTAATATTATAAGTATTTTATCTTTATCCAGTGAATTATAAGAACAGTCAGGAATTAACAGACGAAGAACTGCTGGAACGGTATAAAGCCGATGAAAACAGCAATTGGGTAGGCATCCTGTTTGACAGGTATGCGATCCTGCTATTGGGTATGTGCATGAAATACCTTAAAAATGAAGAGGATGCGAGAGACAGTGTACAACAGATATTTTTAAAAGTATTGGCAGATATCAACAAGCACAAAATTCAGTACTTCAGGGCCTGGATCTATCAGGTCAGCAAGAACCATTGTCTGATGCAGTTAAGGCATAAGAATCAGGTGAGGCAGGAAGAAGTCAGTGAGAAACATCTCAATGATCCCGGAGAGCCGGAAGAAGATAAAGCAAGGTTTGTAGAAAAGGATAACTTGCTGGAAAATATGCAGCATGCGCTGGAACAATTAAACCCGGAGCAACGCGTCTGTGTCAAACTTTTTTATCTGCAGAAACGCTCTTATCAGGATATTACGGACGAAACGGGATATACCCTGCTGCAGGTCAAGAGTTATATTCAGAATGGGAAGCGGAACCTGAAGCTCCTGCTGAGCAAACAGGGATAGGAGTAAGTATGCGGATTTCTAATTATTGAGGAAACATTTTTATGAACGAAGAATATCAGGATATTTTCACCACGACGGCCTGTCCTACGCAACAGCAATTGCTGGACTATGTACAGGGCAGGATGACAGCGGAAGAAAAGCATGAAGTGGAACTTCATCTTGCCGATTGTGAAATGTGCAGCGAGGCGGTGGAGGGATTATCAGCCTTTAAAGAAAAGGAAAAGATCCCCGTATTATTGCGGCAGATGAAGTGGCAAATGCTGCGTAAGCTCCGTACGAACAAGCGTCGTAAACACCAGATGGCCTACTTTACTGAACTGGCGATCATCGTTATCGTGATCCTGTTCATTCTGCTGGCGGCATTCTGGACGTATCATTTTATGTCGGGCAGAAAGTAAGTACATATTGACCTATATGCAAAAGTCCCGGTTCGTTATGAACCGGGACTTTTTTTATGATGTCTGTATCTATACGATTACAGGCTTTCCAGCTTCTTCTTCACTGCTTCTACTTTAGCAGTTTCGTTTTTGATAGCATAGATCTTCTGCAGTGCATACAGGCAGCTTTCGAAAGTCTGCTTGTCGCTTGGCTCCAAGGAACCAGCAGCTGTGAAGTTAGCGTCCGCTTTCTCGAAGAAAGGCAGCGCCTGATCCATCAGACCTGTTACTTTAGTCTGCAGTTCTTTTGCTTTTGGTGTGTTCAGTGATTTGCTGTCCATTGCATTCAGTTCTTTGTTGAAACCTACTGCACGGTTGAAATACAGAGCACCTAACTGGAAGTTAGCGGTTGCATCATCAGCTTTCAGTTCGATAGCTTTTTTGTAAGCATTTTCAGCTTTAGTCATGAGCTCATCGTAGTTTGCTGGTTTTGCAGCGTCTTCTTTACCATCAGAACGAGGGTTTGCGAGGTTGTCAACGCGGATACCGTAGTCGAGAATGGTCTGGAAGTCATTTGGATTTTCAGACATTTTCTTTTCCAGCATACCCAGCAACTCGGAAGTTTTACCTGTTTTAGAGTAGTAGATCATTTCCATATCGTTGAAACGCTTGTCTTTAGGGAACATAGCTTTTGCTTCTTCGATAGTTTTGATCCAGTTAGCATTATCACCTTTCTCTTCGTAAGTCTGTGCGAGGATTACGTACAGGGCTGGTTCAGCTTTGAACTGAAGATCAGCTGCTTTTCTCAGGAAAGGCAGTGCTTCGTCTTTTTTACCAGCCTGGTTAGCAGCGTAACCAGCGTAGAAGGTCATGGAAGTATCTGTAGGAATAGAACCACCCAGATTTTTGCCATTATAGTATTCAGCAATGTTGAAAGCGTCTCTGAAGTGTACGAACGCTGAATCCCATTTCTGGTCATTCAGGTTGCCATAACCTGCGTTACCTACTGTAGCATACAGGTTAAACATACGCTGGTTCATTTCCAGTAAAGCTTCCGGCAGTTTAGCGTTGATATCCAAAGCTTTTTTGTAAGCTTCGAATGCTTCCAGCGCCTGCGAAGCATCTTTCTTGTCAGTAGCTACTGCTTCGAAGATCTTTCCTTTAACATACCAGGTTTTAGCTTCACCTTTAGTTTTTTCATTTTCCAGTGCTGCCTGAATATCGGCTTTCGCTTTATCATAGTCTTTCTTGGACAGTGCCTCGTCAGCACTGCTTACTTTGGCACGTTGCGCTACTGCAACCATCGCTGCACCACAAAAGACAAATGATACCAGTAATTTTTTCATGTTGCTCAATATTTTGTTGTTTTCTATAAGTATGGCGTTAGATTTAATGCCTGTTTCAACCATAATAAATACAATCTACCGCAGGTTAACCATTAGTTCGCTTAAATAAAATGCGGCTTCTTAGTAATTATTCTGCAGGCGTTTCATCTACCGGAGCTTCTCCCAGAGTTGCTGAGCTGCCTTCCTGGCCGGACTCATTTCCTTCCATACCTTCCTGTGCTTCTTCATCGAGCCTTTGCTCTTCCTGTTCGTCCAGGCGTGCTACAGCTGCGATTTCGTCGCTATCGTCCAGTCTGATCAGACGCACACCCTGAGTTGCTCTACCCGCCTCACGGATATCAGCTACCGCCATACGGATAGTGATACCGGATTTACAGGTGATCATCAGGTCATCCTTTTCGGTCACGTCCAGAATAGCGATCAGGCTACCTGTTTTCTCAGTAATATTGATGGTCTTTACACCCTTACCACCGCGGTTGGTAATTCTATATTCCTCAATATCAGTACGTTTACCGAAACCTTTCTCTGAAACCACCAGTACAGTACGGGTTTCATCCTCCTTATTTACACAAATCATACCAACAACCTCGTCTTTGTCATTGTCTACCTCGATACCCCTTACACCGATAGCACCACGACCTGTGTCACGTACGGTATTTTCAGGGAAGCGGATAGCACGGCCACTCTTAATAGCCATCATGATCTGACTGTTACCGTTGGTCAGTTTAGCTTCCAGTAACTGGTCGCCTTCATTGATAGTGATTGCGTTCACACCATTCTGACGTGGGCGGGAGAAATCTTCCAGCAGAGTCTTCTTGATGATACCATTCGCAGTACACAGTACAATATAGTGAGAGCTGATGAATTCTTTATCACTCAGGTCTTTGATATCGATGATCGCCCTGATCTTGTCATCAGTAGGCAGGTTGATCAGGTTCTGGATCGCACGGCCTTTACCGCTCTTCTCTCCTTCCGGAATCTCGTATACCTTCAGCCAGTAACAACGGCCTTTCTCGGTGAAGAACAGCATGGTATGGTGTGTAGACGCCACAAACAGGTGTTCGATGTAGTCTTCCTCACGGGTCTTACCACCCAATGCACCACGACCACCACGTTTCTGCTGACGATAGTCATATGCAGAAGTACGTTTGATATAACCCAGATGAGAGATAGTGATTACCACATCTTCTTCTGCGATGATATCTTCCATACGCATTTCGCTCGCCAGATACTGGATTTCAGTTTTACGCTCGTCTCCGAAACGTTTCTTCACATCTTCCAGTTCTTCTTTGATGATCTTGAAACGAAGACCTTCATCAGACAGTACATCTTTCAGATAAGCGATCAGTTTCATAACTTCATCGTATTCTTCTTTGATCTTATCGCGCTCCATACCGGTCAGACGTTGTAAACGTAATTCCAGTATTGCTTTAGACTGAATTTCACTCAGTTCGAAGCGGGTCATTAAGCCCTCTTTTGCTTCATCCGGTGTACGGGACGCACGAATCAGCGCAATTACTTCATCCAGATGATCCAGCGCAATCAGGTAACCCTGTAAGATGTGCGCTTTTTCTTCTGCTTTACGCAGGTCGAAACGCGTTCTGCGTACTACCACTTCGTGGCGGAAGTCTACGAATTCAGCCAGCATATCTTTCAGGTTCAGTACACGCGGACGGCCTTTTACCAGCGCCACGTTATTGATACCGTAAGAAGTCTGTAATTCGGAGTATTTATATAGCTGGTTGATCACCACGTTGGCAATAGCCTCACGTTTCAGATCGATCACCAGACGCATACCATCACGGTCACTCTCGTCACGTGCTTCAGATATACCTTCAATGATTTTATCGTCTGCCAGTTGCGCAATTTTCTGATGCAGCGCAGCCTTGTTGATCTGATAAGGAAGTTCGTAGATCACCAGACGCTCGCGGCCTGCTTTGGAGGTTTCCACATTCACTTTACCACGTACGACAACCCTTCCGCGGCCTGTCTCAAAGCCCTGTTTCACACCTTCGTAACCGTAGATGATACCACCGGTCGGGAAGTCAGGCGCTTTTACGTGCTTGATCAGATCTTCTATTGTAATGTCACGGTTATCAATGTATGCAATCAGGCCATCTATCACCTCTGAAAGGTTGTGCGGCATGATGTTGGTGGCCATACCTACCGCAATACCCGACGCTCCGTTGATCAGGAGGTTAGGAATACGTGTAGGCAGTACTGTTGGCTCTTCCAGGGTATCGTCAAAGTTCAGGGTGAAGTCCACTGTTTCTTTATCGATATCTTCCAGCATTGCCTCTGCCATACGTTGCAGACGGATCTCCGTATAACGCATAGCTGCCGGCATGTCACCATCCACAGAACCGAAGTTACCCTGACCATCTACCAGCATGTAACGAAGGCTCCATGGCTGGGCCATACGTACAATGGTATCATAAATGGAGGCGTCACCATGCGGGTGAAACTTACCCATCACCTCCCCTACGATACGGGCTGACTTCTTGTAAGGCTTGTTACTGTTATTCCCTAACTCGTTCATACCAAACAACACGCGGCGGTGTACAGGTTTTAAACCGTCCCGGACATCCGGAAGAGCACGTCCGACGATTACAGACATCGAGTAATCGATGTAGGCCGTTTTCATCTGCTCTTCAATGTTGATCTGGATAATCCTGCCGTCTTGCTGATTTTCCGTATTTTCTGACATTATATTGTTGGTTTACAATTTATTCCGTAAAAAAATAAATAGACGCAAATATAGCCATTTTAGGCCGTATTCCGGCCTTTTTGACATAGAATGTGAATAAAAAAGGAATTGTCATATTGAACAAATAAGATATACGTTAAGAACAAATTCCACAGATAGACTATTTAATCCTTATTTTGCGTTAACTCCTTCAATTAATATTCTATATAATAGAAAAAAGGAATATTGGGAAAATAAAATATTGGCAAAGATTTTGTTTTTAACCCGATGAAAATCAGAGGGTCACGGACAGTTTACTAAAATTATCATAGGTTAAAAACGAATTTTCCTGAAAATTCGAACATTAGATAGACGACTGATGTTAAATCCCTGTTCTGTAACCATATTAAAGATGAACAAATTAATATGAAGAATATACTCTTGTTTGGTGCCGGCAAGTCGGCTACGAGCCTGATCGACTACCTGGTATCAAATGCTCCACGGCAAAAATGGCATATCACCGTCGCCGACCACGACCTCGCGCTCATCAAATCCAAAACCGGAAAGTCTTACTATGTTACCCCAGCTGCGATCGATATCAGGGATGAAGCATCCAGACAAAAGCTGATACAGGAAACAGACCTCGTCATCTCTCTGCTGCCCGCCCAATTGCATATCCTCGTCGCAAAAGATTGTCTGCAGTTCGGTAAAAACCTGCTCACCGCCTCTTATATCGACCCGGAAGTTAAAAAGCTGGAAAAAGAAATTGAAGACGCAGGCCTGCTCTTTATGTATGAAATGGGCCTCGACCCCGGCATAGATCATATGAGCGCCATGAAGCTCATTCACTCTATCGAAAAGAAAGGCGGACAAATATCTGCCTTCCGCTCCTATTGTGGTGGACTCGTATCGCCTGAAAGCAACGACAATCCATGGCAATACAAGATCTCCTGGAATGCCCGCAACATCGTACTCGCCGGTAACTCCGGCGCTACCTACCGCGAAAAAGGCAAAACAAAGGAAGTCTCTTACCAGCACCTCTTCGATCAGTCTAAAACCATCCATATTCCCAGTCTCGGTAAACTGGCCTACTACCCGAACCGCGACTCACTGAATTATATCAGTGCCTATAAACTGGAGGAAGTACCCACTTTCATGCGCGCTACCCTGCGCTATCCGGATTTCTGCGAAGGCTGGGGTACACTCGTGAAACTCGGACTGACCGACGACAATAAAAAGATCCAGACCGATAACATGACCTTTTATGAATGGACCAGTCAAAACATCGATCAGGATCCTGCTATCAGTCATGAAGAAAATATCGCCAATTATCTTGGCATCAGCGCCAAGTCTAAAATACTCCGTCAACTCAAGTTCCTGGGATTACTCAATGGTGAAACCATTCATCTCGGCGAACAAACAAACGCCTCCGTCCTTCAAAACATAGTTGAAGCCAAACTGGGCATGGAAGTCACTGATAAAGACATGATCGTCATGACCCATGAGATCGAGTTTGAAAGAAGAGGCATGAGCACCCGCCTGCATAGCTACATGATCGCACAAGGTGAAGACAACCTGCGTACCGCTATGGCCAAAACCGTAGGCTTACCACTGGGTATCATGGCGAAACTCATCCTTCAGGATAAAGTCACCCTGAAAGGCCTGCAAATCCCGATCACACCAGATATCTATAATCCGGTGCTGAAAGAACTGGAAGAGTTCAATATCCGCTTTGAAGAAAGTTTTGAATAATAAAGAGAAGAGGCAGTCCTGCATATAGCGGACTGCCTCTTCTCTTTATATCAGCCGGAAACTACAGATCAATCATACGATGCGCAGCTCCCGTTACTATTTTAACGACTTCTTCTTTTCAGACTCACCAGACAAGGCATCAGATCAATCCCTCCAAAGCCTTGATCATATCTGCAATACCCTCCGTTGCCGGTTTCTCTATCTTCATCAGATTACTCATCTGCGGCATCTGCGGTAATTTTCTGTCTATCACAAACGCCAGCGTTCCTTCCGGCAGATAATCCACCAATCCCGCGGCCGGATATACGACCAGCGAAGTGCCTATCACCGCAAACACATCTGCCGTCATCACCACTGCTGCTGCTTCCTCTATCTTCGGCACCGCCTCACCAAACCATACGATATCCGGGCGTAGTTGTCCGCCGTCAGCCGCCTTATCTCCTATGTTGATATCACTGATGATGCGATACTTCCGGTGTTCATCCAATACACTACGCATACTGAAGATCTCCCCATGGAGATGTAACACCTTCTTAGATCCTGCTCTCTCATGCAGATCGTCAATATTCTGCGTGATGATCTCTACATCAAATTGCTCCTGTAAGGCTGCCAGCCCCAGATGAGCTGCATTCGGCATCGCCGCTTTCACATCCCGGCGGCGCTGGTTATAAAAATCCAGCACTAATTGCGGGTCTTTCTGCCATCCCTGCGGACTGGCAACTTCATAAACATTATATCCCTCCCACAGGCCATCACTATCACGGAAAGTCCGTAATCCACTCTCTGCACTGATCCCCGCGCCTGTCAAAACTACCAATCTAGGCTTCATTTGTACAAGACATTTTTGATTTTTAAATATACGGGTTTTAACATTTACCGTAACTTTATCGGATAATTAAATAACAGCAATTGAAGATCTTACTGAAGCTTATGCTGTGCGGTATGCTGTTACTACAACTAAAAGCAAACGCACAGACGACAGACACCACCAATCTCCACTATACCGATAGTACCAGCTCTACGGAGATCCGTACATTAACGGAAGCCGATACTACTATACGTTATCGTATAAACGGCGCCTATCTGGGTAGCATATGGAGTGACCTGAAATATACCGTTGCAAGACCGGCACACTGGAAAGGAAAAGACTTTGTCCGACTGGGTATCGTACTTGGTACTGCCGGTGGTCTTATGGGCGTAGACTATGAAGTAAAACAGTTCTTTGCCCGTAACCACACCAATTTCTGGAACAGCGTAACTGGTCAGGTAGAACCTTTTGGTAACGCCTATTCTCCTTACCTCGTAGGTGGTATGTACCTTGCCGGCGTGATCGCCAAAGACAGGAAACTGGAGCATACGTCCCTGATGACAGCCAAGTCCCTGTTACTATCAACGCTCATTTATACCTTCGCCAAGTCAGTGGTAAGACGTGGTCGTCCTACCTACTACGACGATCCATTTGTATACAATGCGCCTTTCTCTATGGATAAATATCATACCTCCTTCCCTTCGGGTCATATGCTGACAGTGACTTCTGTTGCCACCGCACTTGCCGAAGCTTATGGAGATGAACATCCATGGGTACCATGGGTAACTTATTCCATCGCTATTATGACCGGTACCACCCGTCTGTATCAGGAAAGACACTGGGGCAGCGATGTATGGTTAGGCGCTTCACTGGGTTACTTTGTGACAAAAGGAATCTTTAAAAGACACAAAGATCTGGAGAAGAAGAAAGCACAGCTGGCACGCATAGCGCCGTGATGCAGTCAGGGATTGATAGTAATGGCTTTTTCTTAAACAAATATGCTTAAATAGATAGAGGCACTTCAGTATATCGAAGTGCCTCTTTTTTATATAAAACCGAATTGCCAGTATAAAAACGCCACCCTTCGCTGCATCTCCAATTCTTCATTCTTAATTTCTAACTCACACTTACCATCTTCCTCATCTTCCTTCTTTTGATATATTTTCTGATAAGCACTACGATCACCACCACGATCAATATACCCGGCCACATTTGTACAATGTCTACTAAAAAAGACAAGAGGTTATTCCAGCCATCCTTTATCGAAAAGAAGATGCGTGAAAAGAAGCCGGGGCCTTGTGGAGAAGAAGTAGCAAAAGTCTGCTGAATGGAAAGGCTGATTGTACTCATGGCCACGTTATGATCGATATATTGCAGGCGTCCCTGTGCCGCTTCTATTTCTTCACGGATACTCTTCAGCTGCTCCTCTACTTTCAGAATATCTTCCACTGATTTCGCCTGTTTCAGGATATCAAGATAACGCAGCTCTACTTCTTTCTTTGCCTTCATACGGGAGGCAACATCAACATATTCTTCTGTTACATCTGTTGCTGCTACTCTTTTCAACATGAGTGTACCCGCAGTCCCGGCAAGTGTTTCCAGACAGGAGTCAAAACGTTCGACAGGCACTTTTATCTTTACATTTACGATCCATGTAAGATCAGACCGGGATTCATTCTCTTCTGTGATATAACCATTATAGCGGGCGACGATCGCATGCATTTCATTTCGTGCGTCATTATAGTTTCTCACAGCATACTGCAGCTCACCATCTTTAATGATCTTTTTGGGTATTTCTGCCAATAAGGGCTCTTTAGCTATTACCGGCGGTGTAAAGTGTACACTGGATACAACACCTGCGCCATTTGCGCTTTCTTCATCAGCGGGAGCAACGTCGTCTCCTTCGGATTTATATTTTGTTGCTTCCTGACTATATTCTTTAACTGCAAGATATGAGGGAGTCGTCTTTTGTTCCGCCTTACGGGCGCAGGACATGAGTGTGAGTAAACTCAATAACAGTAGTGATACGGGGATCGGGGTATACCTGAAAAAGAAACATCTTCTTGTCATAGACCAGTATTTAGTGATAAATATTGCTATAACAAGAAGATGCAGTCAGGAATAAAATTCCACAAAAAAAATTATTTCTTCGTCTCTCCCATTTCCAGAATGGTATCAAATTCATCTTCTGTAACGGCACACACAGAAAGGCGGCCCTGACGGATGAGAGAGAGATTTTCCAGTCTTTTTTCAGCTTTCATCTGTGCCAGTGTTACCGGCGTTTTGAAAGGTTTAACCGGCTGCAGGTCTACCACTACCCAGTTAGGATCAGGTGTAGTCGGGTCCTGGTAATGTTCTTTCGCGATCTTCGCAATACCCACTACTGCCAGTCCTTCGTTACTGTGATAGAACAGTACCAGATCTCCTTTCTTCATGCCTTTCAGGTTATTGCGTGCCTGATAATTGCGCACACCATCCCAGAAAGTTTTACCGTCTTTTACAAACTGGTCCCATGAATACTTGAATGGTTCTGATTTAACAAGCCAGTAGTTCATTATCTGATGATTTAAAATTCTTCCGCTGCTTACCAGCCACTGGCCAGTACATCAGCAATATGCATAGTTTTGATATTCAGTTCGTGCTTCCGGATATAACCGTCCAGATGCATCAGACAGGAAAGATCTGTAGAAATGAGATAGTCAGCACCGCTGGCAATGGCGTTATTCACCTTCTGTTCGCCCATACCGATGGAGATCGGTTCGAACTTCACAGAAAAGGTACCTCCAAAGCCGCAGCAGGTTTCACAATCATTCATTTCCTTCAGTTCCAGTCCTTTTACATTGGAGAGCAATTTACGCGGACCTTCTTTGATACCACATTCTCGCAGGGCACCACAGGCATCATGATAGGTAGCGACGCCATTGAGGCTGGCTCCGAGATCAGTTACGTGCAGTACCTCTGTCAGGAACTCTGTAAATTCATACAGGTTCTTACGCAGGTTCTTTACTTCATTATGAGCGGCGGAATTGTCAAAGAGTTTGCCGTAGTAATTGCGGACAAACCCCGTACAGGATCCGCTTGGTGCTACGATATAATCTACGGTATGAAAGTCCTTTACGAATTTATTGGCAACGGAGCGGGCTTCATCCCAGTATCCGGCATTAAAAGCCGGCTGGCCACAGCAAGTCTGGTTGGGATTATAATCGACGTTACATCCCAGCTTTTCCAGCACCTTTACCATATTGAAGCCTGTTTCCGGGAACAGCTGATCAACGAAGCATGGAATAAAAAGCTGTACGTTCATTGAGTTAGTTCTTTTAATAGAGGCCGCAGTGGAATACTGCCGGCATCAGGAATCAATGTATCTCGGCTAAAACTGTAGCAACAATGAACATCACATGTAATAAATATGGGGCTAAAAAGCTGCTCCTACAGTTGACGCATCATAGATATCATTTTCAGCGCGGTAATCGCGGCTTCCTCCCCTTTATGGCCATGGATGCCTCCGAGTCTGTCCTGTGCCTGCTGCATATTATCGACAGTCAGGATACCAAAGATAACAGGTACGGGCAAGTCAAGGTTTAATTGCATCAGTCCTTCTGTTACGCCCTTACAAACATAGTCAAAATGCGGGGTTTCGCCTCTGATTACGCAACCAAACGCAATAATAGCGCCAGGCTGTCTATGTGTTCCTTTTGTACGTTCCCAGTATTGTTTACAGGCGAATGGTAATTCAAATGCTCCGGGTACAACCACCTTAGAGACTTTCGATACATTGTATTGTGCCAGAGATCTGTCACAACCGGCAACCAGTTCGTTGATCACCGCATCATTCCATTCGGTATACACTATAACAATACTGGCATCCTCTGATTGGAGAATGCCAGCGTCGTTCAATAAACTTTGATTATGTATTGACATGATCTGTTTTAATATCAATTACTTCTCACTTCGCTCAGGCGCGCCAGATATTTATCCATTTCGCGACCTTCAGCAGTTTGAGGATATTTGCTTTGAATCTCTTTATAGATGGCAACTGCATCAGCAGCTTTGTTTGCTTTTTCCAGTGCCAGACCTGCGCGGAACAGGTAAGTTGGTGCTGTCAGCTCGTTATCGCTGTGATGACCTGCTTTCTTGTAATATTCGATACCTTTATCGGTTTGGTTCAGTTCCATGTAAGCGTCACCTGCTAAACCGTATGCCATTGCCTGTACTATCTGGTCGCCGCCATTGAAAGATGTCAGCATATCTGCACCTTTCTGGAATTCGCCCAGTTTCACATAGCTAACGCCAGCGTAATATTTTGCTAACTGACCTGTTTTGGTGCTGCTGTATTTATCAATTACCTGCAGGAAACCTTCATAGTTACCATCGCCATTTAAAGCCAGACGGAAAGAGTCTCTTTCGAAATACTGCTGTGCATGGAATACCATGTTCTGGGCTTTCGTTTCGTTAGGACCTTTGATGAACTTGCTGTAGGCAAAAGTACCGCCCACTACCACCACTACTACGAGCAGGGCGATGATAATGCTGTTTTTGTTCTTGTTGAAAAAGTCTTCCGCTTTGTGGAGTGAGTCTTCCAGTTGGAATTCTTTAGACACAGGAGCAGGAGTATTTTCAGCTGCGGTCTTATTTTTTGTTTCGGTCATTGTAATTGTGGTCGTTAAATTGTTATTTCTTTATTACGGTACAGGTTTGGCTGTTGTAAATTTCCGCAAATATAAAAAAGGTTAGCGAATCATCCGCTTATTCTTAAACGGCCGGGATCGCTAACCTTTTCTTATTATTTAGTCAACAATGAACGGGTAATCATCCTGTACATATACGTCTTTCAGCAGTTCATCGTCAGCAGGCCATGGAGACTCTTCAGCGAACTGTACGCAATGTTCAACTTCCTGTTTTACCTTCTCATTGATAGCTTCGATCTCAGCGTCCGTAGCCCATTTATTCTTCTGGATAGTAGCCAGTACCTGATTGATAGGATCTTTATCTTTATACTCTTCTACCTCTTCTTTGGTACGGTATTTCGCAGGATCACTCATAGAGTGACCACGGTAACGGTACGTCTTGATTTCCAGTAAGGTAGGACCTTCACCGGCACGTGCACGTTTTACCGCTCTGTCGATACCTTCATGTACCGTTTCACAGCTCATACCATCGATAGTAGCACTTGGCATATCGTAGGCATTCGCCAGCTTATAGATATCCAGTACGTTAGAAGTACGTTCTACTGAAGTACCCATCGCGTACATGTTATTTTCGCAAATAAAAATTACAGGCAATTTCCACAGCATAGCCATGTTGAATGTCTCATGCAGCATACCCTGACGGGCAGCACCATCACCGAAGAAGCAAAGCGCTACGTTATCAGTTCCTTTGTATTGCTCAGCAAATGCCAGACCCGCACCAGTACCGATCTGAGCACCTACGATACCATGACCGCCGAAGAAACCTTTATCAGGAGCAAAGAAGTGCATGCTACCACCTTTACCTTTGGAACAACCTGTCGCTTTACCATACAGCTCAGCCATACATTCGTCAGGAGTCATTCCTTTCGCGATCGCCAGAGCGTGGTCGCGGTAAGCAGTGATGAACTTATCGTCCGGTTTAGTTGCTGTCATCGCACCCGCAGCAATTGCTTCCTGTCCTATGTACAGGTGGCAAAAACCACGAATCTTCTGCATCCCATACAATTGGCCGGCTTTTTCTTCAAAGCGGCGCAGCAAGAGCATCAATTCATACCAGTACAAATATGTCTCTTTGGTGAATTTCGTCTTTACGTCTGTTTTTGTAGCCACTGTTTCTTAATTTGTCCGCAAATATAACAGGAAAATCCTAAAAACTAAATACTTTGCAACTTTGCACAAAGTTACCGCGCCTGAACGCCTCTTCAACAAGGCCTGATTTCCAGTCTTTCCCGGCATCAGCGCGGATTACGATAAATTTATTTTTAATTCATAACTGATAATCAGAAGGTTAATTTGCTGTCGCTTAAAAAGATATCACTCGTTCAGTTTAAAAATTATTCGGGAAAAAGTTTCAGCTTCCAAAAACGCATCGTCGGTATCACCGGACGGAACGGCTCGGGCAAAACCAATCTGCTCGATGCCATATATTATATATGCTTCACTAAAAGCTACTTTACCAGCAGCGAAGCCCAGAATACACAGTACCAGACCAACGGCTTCCGGCTCGAAGGCTTCATGGACAGAGATCATCAGGAAGGAAAGATCGTCTGTACACTCAAAGATGGCAAGAAAGAAATTGCCCTCAATGATGAACCCTACGAACGCTTTTCCCAGCATATCGGCCGCTATCCCGCTGTCATGATCGCACCCGATGACGCCGAGATTATACTCGGTGGCAGCGAGGAACGCCGTAAATGGCTCGATGCACTGCTATGCCAGTTACACCCGGGCTATCTCGAACACCTCATTACCTATCAGAAAATACTGCAACAAAAGAATACCCTGCTCAAAACAATGAATGGTCAGGGTGGTAGTCAGGATACACTGTTAGATATATTTGATGAACAACTGGTTCGTCACGGTACGCCCGTATTCGAATGGAGACGCGCCTTCCTGCCCGGCTTCATCCAACAGGTACAACAACTGTATGATTATCTGGCTGGTAAACATGAAACAGTCAATATACAATACCAATCCGGTCTGCATGAACAGACCTTTACCGGACTCCTTGCAGCCAACCGCTACAAGGATATGATGATGCAACGTACCACCGGTGGTATCCATAAAGATGACCTGCAGTTCCTGCTCGACGATCATCCAATGAAAACAAGCGCCTCTCAGGGACAACGTAAAAGCTTTCTCTTTGCACTCAAACTCGCACAGTTTGAAGTAATTAAGGAACATAAAAAGTTCCCTCCTCTCCTCTTGCTGGATGACGTCTTCGAGAAACTGGATCAGGACAGAGTGAGCCGCTTAATTAATCTTGTCAGCAGTCCTGTATACGGACAGGTCTTCATCACCGATACCCACGCTGATAGAATAAGCACAGCATTTAAAGAAAATGCAGATAACTTTCAATTAGTGGAGATGGAGTAATCAGGAAATACGTATCTTTGCGGAATGCGTTACGGAATTACATCAATGGAGGATGCACTGAAAGATTTCATGTCGAAAAGCCGGCTCAAACCGAGGCTGACCGAAGTGCGCATACAAGAGAACTGGGAACAGCTGATGGGAAGAACAATCTCCCGTTATACAGAGAATTTGCAGCTGATCGATGGTAAATTACACATCGCTACCACTGTTGCTCCACTCAAACAGGAACTGAGCTACTCAAAAGATCGTATCATTAAACTGGTGAACGAAATGCTGGGTGAACCTGTAGTAAGAGAAGTGATCGTACGATAATTATTACCTTCTTATATACAAGAGGCTACTCAAAATAATGAGTAGCCTCTTTTTATTTGAAACACCTGACCGGATGAAAGCCGTTTAAAAGAACTCGTATTAAGACAGAAAGCTGTCGCCGAAAAACAGGATGACCTCATGGCCGCCTGATAAGAGAAAATGGCCGGTCTGCAACAGACCGGCCATTTTCTCTTATCGTAAACAATCCATTATAACTAGTTCTTCACAAAACCCTGTATCAACGCATTCACATCATCCATATGCAGCGTCGTCCGCAGATTCACCATCACAAAGTCTTCTTCATCCTGCACCAATATCACCACGTTACCCAGTTCGTCATCTTTCCCTTTGTTCATCATATACACGTTAGACTCCTCATGTCGTACTTCTACCAGTGATTCAAATCCGTCTTTTTCAATCAACGTTTGCTTTAACTGGTGAATCGCTTTGGCGTCAATCAGACTGTTGCTGATACCTGCAAGTGTATATACTTTCACCTTCTGCAGTTTACTGATAATCCTTTTCATTTCTGTGCCGTTATCCATTTTCGCACTATGAGGAATGATCCAGCTGGCGAATTTCAATGGAATCCGTCCTACGCCTATTCTCACTCCTACAGCGTCTCCACGGTACTGACGATAGAATTTACGCAATGATTTCTTTTGTGCCATCGCCGGACTAACAACCAGCAAAAGCGCTACTGCAATGATGGAAAAGTATTTCATACTATTTGGGTTGAGCTGTGGTGATAAATGAATTATTTTTTGATATTTTTCAGTTTGTCAAATCCGTCGATATTCATGCTGTTAGCCAGCTGACTGATCTCGTTGAGGTCAATATCGCCTATCAGACTCATAGCAAGGAATTCCGTATCACTACCTACCAGCATGATCAGTTCCGCAATATTCCCTTTGGCATTTTCCTTGACCATAAAACGCAGGTCGTCTTTTCCATCTCGTACCGTCATCAGTTCTTCAAACTCCTTACTCAGCAGAGAAGAGGCCTCCTTGAACAGCAGGTTGCCGCCTTTGGTATTTTCCTTGGCCAATATCCGCAGCCCCTTGATCCTTTTTACGATCTGCAGGAATTGTTTTCCCTCGTTAGAGTTGATGTCCAGCTTGCTGAACATACTGAACATTTTAGGCGTTACGCTGATCAGTGTAAAAGTCTGATCATTTTCATATTTCTCAAAAAAGCGATCAATGCCACTACCCTGTTGGGCAAAGAGATGCATACCGGTGACTGTCATAAACAGCACCAAAAACAAAAAGCGTTTCATAAGTTTTTTTTTATGTCAGATTATAGAATGGCCGTAATTAATTTGCTTTGATCTTATCAGTCGCCTCATTGAAGTAAGACAGTTTCTGTACCTGTGCCGTTCCTTTGTTGAGATTGCGGGACAAGAGCGCCAATGCTTTCTGTGTTGCCGCAAATGCCTCTTTAGGATCGTTGTAAGTATCTGCTGCTATGGATCTTTCTGCCAGTACACCATCATGTCTGCTGGTGAATTGTCTGGCGCCATAACCAATACCTATTGCCATCAGCAAAACAGCTGCGTACTTCATCCAGTGATGCCACACCATTGTTCTTACAACCGTCTTTCCGGTTGCTGGTGTCTGTCCGGTCAGGGTACCGATCTCAGGGAATACCGGCATCGGGATATCCGCTTCGGCCGCAAAGTAGCCGAACAATGCCTGCGCTTCTTTAAGATCAGCAGGCAGATGAGGGTGTTCCATGCTGAAAAAACTGCGCAGTTCCTCCTCTTCCTCCAATGTAGAGGCGCCATCCCAATAGCGGTCGACTAACTCCCTGATCTTATTAAACTCCATACACTTGCAGTTTTTGTAATTGTTCACGTACCACTTTTCTGGCCCGGTGAAGATTGGTCTTCACCTCACTCAGTTCGATGACCAGAATATCTGCTATTTCCTGGTAGCTGTATCCATCGATATCTCTCAATTGTATAATAGTACGGTATTTTTCCGGCAAGCCGGCAATGATACCATGCACTCTTTTCATGACGTCCTGCTTTTCTGCAACTATATGTGGATTCTCCTGCTGTATGGCCGGTAATTCGCTGGCAGTATCAAGGTCTTCCGACCTTCTGTACTTCCGCGCCTTCAGTTTGTCCAGCGCCAGATTGCGCACAATACGCATACACCATGCCTCCATATTCTGCAGGTCAGTCATCCGTTCCTGCTGTTGCCACACCTTCATCAGGGTATCTTGTGTTACGTCCATCGCATCCTCTTCATTTTCCAGCAGTCTGTAAGCGAAGCGATAAAGCTTCTGCCTGACAGGGACTACTTGTGAGAGAAATATTGCTAATGACATAAATAACAGATTCCTTGTTGCTAAGTTTCAGATAACCGTTGCTGCTTCCATGTCCATTCCCTCTTTTCTTCATCCCGGATGCTACAGGGCGTTTACATAAAGAAGACGATCCATAAAATACTTTGTTTCAAAAAAAGGGAAAGTTTTTTTCGGGAAATATTAACTCACTACAAATGAGTCGTTTATAACTTAATACGTGGATCAATAATGGTATACAGCAGATCCGCCAGCAGGTTAATAAGTACAAAAATACCCGCTGTAAATAAGATAGATCCCATCAGTACAGGGAAATCGAACTTCTCAAGGGCGTCTACAGTGATTTTACCGATTCCCTTCCATCCGAAGATATATTCAACAAAAAAGGCGCCTGCCAGCAGTTCGGCAAACCAGCCGGTAATAGCCGTAATAACGGGATTTAATGCATTCCTCAAGGCATGTCTGAACACAACAATCCGGGTAGGCAGACCTTTAGCATAAGCGGTACGGATATAATCCTGATGCAGCACATCGAGCATGGCGCTGCGTGTCAGTTGTACGATGATAGCCAGTGGACGGATGCCCAATGTAATGGCAGGCAATATAAGATTACGCAGATTAAGAATACGACCGGCAAAAGCGTCTGTTTCAAACAGACTCCCTGTCATATGCAGACCGGTATAATCGCTTAAAACAAACCCGAAAAGATACGCCACGACAATCCCCATAAAAAACGAGGGCGCAGAAATGCCGACCACACTGGCAAAAACAGCACCTGTATCCATCCATGTATTTTGTTTTACTGCGGATAATACGCCAAGTCCGATTCCCACCACTGTTGCAAACAACATAGCCGCTAAAGCTAATACCAGCGTGCCGGGTAATGCTTCTGTCAATATTTCCCAGACTTCTTTTTTACCCTGATAGGAACGCCGCAGATAAGGCGTTTTCAGTACGAGGATGCGTTCTTCCTCCAGATGTGCCAGCGTCAGGTAATGCATATTGCCTTTGGCTGCTGCGAGGGAATGTATGCCTATCGGCGAAAGGTCATTTAAATATAAAAGGAATTGCACCGGTAAGGATTTATCCAGATGCAATTCCTTTCTTACATTTTCCAGCGATGTGACGTCTGCGCGCTGTCCCAGTGTCAGCCTGGCCGGATCACCCGGCAGTACATTGAACAGGAAAAATACCAGTACCACTACTCCCAGTAATACCAGTATGCCATAACTGAGTTTACGCAGCAGAAATCTGAACATGCGGTTTATGGTATATCGTTATAATGCCATTTTCCTTTGATGGTGCCTTTTTCAAGCAAAATCAGACAAGGATTGCTTCTTCCGGCTGTTTTAATAGCCGTTCCATCCATCTGAACGAATGGGAACTGCAATCCGTGCGCAGCGGTAAAAGCCGAAATATCTTCCTTACTGGAAGCGGTAACACCATAAATGTAGACCTTTCCGGCTTTAAACTGTTCCTGCAGTGCCTTCATCTTGGCATCCCAGCCTTTACCTGCTTCTTTTACATTCTTTACAAGGAAAAGATAGACAGGAGTAGGTTCAGCCAGAATAGCCTGTGTCTGATTCACACCATCTGCATCCGTCAGGATGAAATCCTTTACAGGCGCCTCTCCTTCTGCTTCTCTTACTAATTTATCACGACGGTCAACAAAGACCCAGGTACTGTCTGACCATGGATAGTTCTCTGCTGTAAATTCTTTCTGCTGACCATCCTTTTCATATATCAGGACTGTCTCATATTCCGCCGGACGGGCACCTGGCGGCAGTTTCATTTTTTCCGGAATGTTGTTACCTACTTTGTAACCCAGACAGTCTACAATTGGCAGGTGTTCCAGTGTATACCATTGAATACCGCCTGCAAATACGATAGATACAATCAGCAGTATAAAGTTCAGCTGTTTGCCGAACAATGGCTTAATACGTTTATTATACAAAAAGAGGATCAGGATCATGACCAGCAATACCACATCCTTCCAGAAGGTTTGTGATGCTGTCAGTTTGATACAGTCACCAAAACAGCCACATTCTTTAATTTCTCCGCTGTACAGCGCATAGCCGGTCAGGAAGGTAAAGAAGGTGATCATGATCAGCAGCAGTATAGACACTATTCTCATACGGAAACCCAGCAGCAAGGCTGCGCCAAGGGCAATTTCCGCTGTATTCATGATAATAGAATAAGCCAGTGAATAGGGAGAGAGGAAGGTCATATGCAACACTTCAAAAAACTCTTCCATTTTATAACTGAGCCCCAGCGGATCATTTGCTTTGACCAAACCGGAGAAGATAAATAAAACACCAACGATAATTCTTAATAGGTTCAGGAGCAGTTTCATGGATAAACTTTTTTATCGGTGCTGATATACATACTTGCAGATCACCACATTATTCTATTTTTGTCTGGCAAAATAATCAATAAAATGCAAATGGATACTATGGAAGGGAAGAACGGCGAATATACCACCATCAACTGTCAGGGCACATTGCTGGATTTGTCCAAACCAGTGGTGATGGGTATTATCAACATCACGGAAGACTCATTTTTTGCCGGCAGCAGAACGCAGCATATTGATCTTATCCTGCAAAGAGCAGCACAATTACTCGAAGAAGGCGCTCAGATACTGGATATCGGGGCGCAGAGTACCCGTCCGGGTTCTGTCTCCGTCGGACCAGATACCGAACTGGAACGTCTCGTACCGGCAGTACGTACACTGAAAGAGCATTTCCCGCAGGCTATCCTGTCCATTGACACTTACTATGCGAATGTAGCTGAACAGACTGTCAATGCGGGCGCAGCGATCATTAATGATATCAGTGCCGGTGATCTGGATGCGGAAATGATACCTACGGCCGGCAAACTGGGCGTACCTTATATCGCTATGCACATGCAGGGTACACCTACTAATATGCAGCAACATCCGCATTATGAAGATGTGACAAAGGAAGTACTGGATTATTTCATACGCAAACGCGCACAATGTCTGGAAGCCGGCATCAAAGATGTCATCATCGATCCGGGTTTTGGCTTTGGTAAAACCATTGCACACAACTATACACTACTCAAAAAACTAAGTATTTTTCATATGCTGGAATGCCCTCTGCTCGTAGGTATTTCGCGGAAATCCATGATTTATAAATTACTGGAAACAACGCCTGCTGAGGCTCTGAATGGTACAACGATATTGCATACACTTGCTTTACAGCAGGGAGCGCATATCCTGCGTGTACATGATGTGAAAGCCGCCATGGAAGCGGTGAAGATCACACAGTATATGAATGCATTATAGCTGGTAAATATTTGCTATTTTTACAATCTATGGAGGATTTATTTAGTTTTTACGGATATCGTTTCCACTGGCTGAATATACTGGATGCTGCGATTGTTATATTCCTGGTGATTCAGTTGTATCGTCTGCTGAAGGGAAGCCTTGCGTTTAACATTTTCGTAGGGCTGTTGATGATATATCTTGCTTACTTTATTGTACAGCATCTGCAGATGCCGATCCTTTCGACGTTGTTACAGAGTTTCATCAACGTAGGACTGATCGCTATCATTATTATCTTCCAGCCGGAGATCCGCAAGTTCCTGCTGGTACTGGGCAAGAAAGCCCCTTTGAGTAAAGACAGTTTCTTTACCAAACTGTTTCTGCCCGACCGGTTCAAGAGTTATAAAGAAGAAGAGAATATCATTAATGAAGTGATCACTGCAGTAGCCCGTATGGCGGGTACCCGCACCGGGGCACTGATTGTGATTGCCAATACTTATCGTGTAAAGTTTGATACTGCGTCCAGCATCGCTATTGATAGTAATATCAATGCCAAACTGCTGGAAAGCATCTTCTGCAAAGGGAGCCCTCTGCATGATGGCGCATTGATCATTGTAGGTAACAAGATCCTCGCTGCAAAGGTAATACTGCCTGTATCCGAGAATCCTAATCTGCCTACGCGTATTGGTCTCCGTCACCGTTCGGCAGTAGGTATCACGGAGCATAGCGATAACCTTGCTATCATCGTATCAGAAGAAAGAGGCACCATTTCTTATGCGCAGGATGGCAATCTGGTACAGGATATTTCACTGGAAGAACTGAAGGTGAAGATGTATGAGGTGATGGTAGAAGGATATGCTTAGTACAATCAGAATTAATGATAAGAAAGAGCGTCCCGCCTATGGCTGACGCTCTTTTTATTGATAAGACAATGTCATTCCTGATTTCCCTAAAAAAAAGAGGCTGTTCACGGTCGTGAACAGCCTCTTAATATTTTAACAACCTTAGTAATTACTTGCCTGGCTGAAGAGCTGCAGGAGCTTCAGGCTTGCCTTTCACGATGTCAACCAGCTGTACGTCAAATACCAGTACAGAGTTAGCAGGGATAGGACCACTTGCCTGTAAACCGTAACCTAAAGTAGAAGGGATCAGCAGGGTAGCTTTGCTGCCTTTGTTCAGTGCTGCGATACCAGCATCCCAGCCTTTGATCACGAAACCGCGACCCAGAGGGAATCTGATAGGCTCGATTTTCGCACCTGGTCTTAAAGTAGTATCCAGGCTTGAATCGAATACAGTACCATTGATCAGTTTACCGGTGTAGTGAACAACAACAGTATCACCTACCTGTGGTTTTTCGCCAGCACCCTGTTCGGCTACTGCTACATAAACACCTTCAGGAGTGGTGGTAGTGTTCAGTTTGTTAGTTTTAGCGTATTCAGCGATGATTTTGTCATCAGCAGCTTTCTGCTTTGCGCCAGTATAGGTACCTACTACTACAAAAGTCAAATTCAGCTTATCACCTTTTTTCGCCATTGGCGGACGCTGAGGCAAGCTATCGATAGGAATAGTGAAAGTAGCGCTATCGCCTTCTTTCAGCATTACCAGACCATCCATCAGGTCGTACTTATTTACTGATTTGGAGATCACGAAAGGAACAGGACCGCCTGCTACTTTACGGGATTCAACTATAACTGAATCGTTCAGACTCTGGATGATGTTCAACAGTACGGTGTCGCCCAGCTTCAGCTGCGCGCCGCTTCCTGACTTATGAACAACGAAATCTACGCCACCTGGAGTTTTTTTGGCGCCACCACCGGCACCGCAGCTCGCCAGGAAAAGGCCTAATGCTGCAACCAATAACTGTTTGTTCTTTTTCATTTGACTGTATTAGTAGGATTGAATAACTTATTGTAACTGCTCTTCGTTTTCTTTAATGGCGTCGAGAAAATGTTCTACGGTCTTATCGAGTGTCTCAGAGCTGTGTCCGCCGGAAGCGTGGAAATGTCCGCCGCCGTCGAAATATTTTCTTGCGAAGGTATTTACGTCAAAATCTCCCTTGGAGCGGAAAGATAGCTTAATTTCCGAGTGACGGTCTATGATCAGTGCCGCCAGTTTGATACCCTGAATAGAGAGCAGGAAGTTTACCACTCCTTCTGTATCGCCGGTCTGCAGGTCAAAACGCTTCAGATCAGTATATGGGATAGCGATCATAGCGGTATTGTATTCATAGTATACTTCCATACGGTTCAGCAGGCTATGGCCCAGGAACCGCAGGCGGTTTTCAAGGAAATTATCGTAGATCGCAGAGTGGATGATTTCATGTTTCAGACCACGGTCAAACAGATCAGCCACCATACGGTGTACTCTCGCGGAGGTAGATGCAAAACGGAAAGAACCTGTATCCGTCATGGTGCCGGCATAGATACACTGCGCCATGTCTTCGTTAATGTACTGTTCATCTCCTAATTTATAGATCGTTTCATATACCAGCTGTGCAGTAGATGAAGCGCTAGTATCGCTGACGCCGTACTCGAAAGTCGGTTGCGGCTCGAGGTGATGATCGATCAGGATTTTCGTGCACGCCATCTTTGTCAGATACGGCTCCATACTCTTGGTACGGTATAGTGCATTGAAATCCAGGCAAAACAGCAGATCAATACCTTCCAGTGCCTTAAACGCCTTTTCCTGCATGGATTCAAAATCGAGTACGTCCTTTGCACCGGGCATCCAGATCAGGAAGTCCGGGAAATTGGTCGGAGAAATCACGGTTACATCATGCCCTTTCTGTCTCAGATAATGATATAAGGCCAGCGATGAGCCCATTGCATCTGCATCGGGTTTCTGATGCATCGTTATTACCACTCTTTTAGGGGTCTCCAGCAAAGGCTTAATTTCCTCTATCCTCTTCATTCTTAACCTTTAAATATGCAGGCTGACCTGCTTTTATATTAACAATAAAACGTAACCGTTTTTACGAAAAAATGAAGTGCGAAGTTCTCTTTTTTTTTATCACTAAACAAATTCTAGCTACATTTGCGCGCAAAATTAGTTAATTAGGAATTCTAAATATATGGCTAACAACAGAACTTTTACAATGATTAAGCCGGATGCCGTAGAAAACGGTCATATCGGTGGCATTCTGAACAAAATTAACGAGGCAGGTTTCCGCATCGTAGCAATGAAAATGACCCGTCTTTCTGCGCAGAAAGCTGGCGAATTCTATGCTGTGCATAAAGAAAGACCTTTCTACGGTGAACTGGTTGACTTCATGAGCAGTGGTCATATCGTGGCTGCTATCCTGGAAAAAGACAACGCTGTTGAAGATTTCCGTAAACTGATCGGTGCTACTAACCCTGCTAACGCAGAAGAAGGTACAATCCGTAAGATCTACGCTGAATCTATCGGCCGTAACGCGGTTCACGGTTCTGATTCTGACGAGAACGCAGCAATCGAAGGTGATTTCTTCTTCTCCGGTCTGGAAAAATTCTAATTACCGTGCCGGTAGTCCGCTACCGGTAGTAGATATCAGGGGCCGTCCGCCATATGGCTGGACGGCCTTTTGTATTTTTAGCCCTTCATCTTTCTTATCTTGCCACTCATGTGGGACGCTTATCTCAAAGGATTCAGGTCATATCTTCAGCTGGAACGCTCGCTTTCCGCCAATTCTATCGAGGCTTACCTCCGCGATGTCGAAAAGCTGATCCAGTACCTGCAATCTGCCAATAAACAATACCCTCCTGATCAGGTATCTCTCTCCGACCTTCAGGCCTGTGTACACTGGATTGCTACCCTCGGGATGACCGCCACCTCCCAGGCCCGTATTATTTCGGGTATCAAATCTTTTTACCGCTATCTGGCACTCGAAGATGTTGTCCGTCAGGACCCTACCCTCCTGCTGGAGGCTCCTAAAACGAAAAGACACCTCCCTGATGTACTCAGTTTTGAGGAAATTGAGCAGATTATCGGACAGATTAAGGCGGGTACTCCCGAAGGACAAAGGAACCGGGCCATTCTGGAAACCATGTACAGCTGTGGTCTCCGCGTCAGCGAAGTGATCAGCCTGCAGATCTCCCAGCTTCATTTTGACGCAGGTTTTATCCGGGTCGTTGGTAAAGGTGACAAGGAACGACTGGTACCCATCGGTAGCGACGCCATGAAATACATCAATATATATAAGGACGAAGTCAGGGTGCATGTTCCCGTCAAAAAAGGACAGGAAGACATCCTTTTCCTGAATCGCCGGGGTAGTGCGCTGACCCGTGTCATGATATTCCTTGTTATTAAAGACCTTGCGGGAGCCGCCGGTATTGATAAACAGGTGTCTCCCCATACTTTCCGGCACTCCTTTGCCACGCATCTTGTGGAAGGTGGTGCTGACCTCCGGGCCGTACAGGAAATGCTGGGTCATGAAAGTATTACTACAACCGAGATCTATACGCACCTCGACAGGGAATTCCTGCGCGATACCCTGCAGAGGTTCCATCCCAGGTTTTAAGTCTGCAGTGGAAAAATAGCTCCCGGCTGCGCTATAAGTACCACCCGGTATATGTATTTTATGTTTTCTATCCCGCTTTCATATTACTTAGATAATAGTCATCCTTCGTTGATCCTTCGTTCATCAACGAAGGATCAACGAAGGATAGTAAATACCTAAACAGTATCAGTCTCTCCTTACACACATCTCTGAAGACTATTTACCACCCTTCTCCCCCGTTTTTATAAAGATGCCGTTATACTGCAGACAAGCAGCCTATTATTACCGTATTGTTAACTCTATTTTTCGGATAGTTGGAAAGCCTTTTATATGTGTCTTTCATATGTGAAGACCCGTGCAGAATGAAAACCTGTAATAAAATCTTTACTCCATATAAACCTTAAACCTACAATTAAACCTACAAGATGAAAACACAACGTTTCATGCCCGTTGCCGGCTTTCTGCTGTCTACTGTATTCTTTTCTGCATGTTCCAAAGAGGATGTTACGCAACCAGCACCTGCACTCCGTGTTGAAAACGAAGTAGCTGTAACCGCGCAAGCTGCAGCTGTAGCAATGAACAGCTGGATGACAAGTCTGGCCGACAATACCAGCCTCGCCGCATTGTCTATTCCGGGTACGCACGACAGTGGCGCCCGTGTTGAACCTGTATCTGGTACCGCAAAATGTCAGGACCTGACCATTGCGCAGCAGCTGGAAGCGGGTGTACGTTTCCTTGATATCCGTTGCCGCCACATTGGTAATGCATTCGCTATTCACCACGGTTCTATCTATCAGAACCTGAACTTTGATGATGTATTGGG
This sequence comes from Chitinophaga pinensis, assembly GCF_007896845.1. GTDB lineage: Bacteria > Bacteroidota > Bacteroidia > Chitinophagales > Chitinophagaceae > Chitinophaga > Chitinophaga pinensis_C. Next base: position 57,613 of record NZ_VOHS01000015.1, read on the forward strand.
CGCCTGTACCAGCTTCCTTGCAGCACATCCGAAAGAAACCATTGTTATGAGCGTAAAAGAGGAGTATGATGCTACCGACAATACCCGTTCATTCGAGCAGACTTTCGACACTTATGTACAGAAGTATTCCAGCTATTGGTCTACCGGTGCTACTATCCCAACACTGGGACAGGTAAGAGGAAAGATCGTATTGGTAAGAAGATTCGGTGCTACTGCTACACCAAAAGGTATCGAAGCTACCAGCTGGGCTGACAACACCACTTTTACTATCAGCAACAGCAATGCAACCCTGAAAGTACAGGATCAGTATGTAGTGCCTGACAATAACGCAAAGTGGACAAACGCAACGAACCTGTTCACCGAGTCCAGCACACAGAGCAACAACACCCTGTATATCAACTTCACCAGCGGTTACAAATCACTGATCTTTGGTATTCCAAGCATCACAACTGTATCCAACGCGATCAATCCGAAGATCAATACCTATTTCACAACCAATACACATGGCAGATATGGTATTATCCCAATGGACTTCGTAAATGCTGACAGAGCGTCTCTGATCGTCAATACAAACTTCTAAGAAGAAAATAATAAGGCATAAAAAAAGGCAGCGCTGGAGGATAAACCTTCGGCGCTGCCTTTTTTATGCCTTATATGAGATCAAATTAATGGAATAGTCAGGACAAAAAGTAATACTACCATACCTGCAATCAGGGAGCCAGCAATATGCTGGAACCAGTCTGCAGGCAGCCAAACCTTATAATGGCATCCGCAATAAAAGGACGGATAAAACGGCGCCCGGATACAGGCTGCTCATCTCCCAAATCATCATATAGATATAGGAGCAGAAAGATCAGGACAAAAAAAACAGCTACTCAGGTCCTGAGTAGCTGTATAATGTAATGAATGTGTATGTGTGGGTTACCAAACGAAGACTGGGGCTTGTAGTACAAAATATAGGTTAAATAGTACTCTAACACCTTAATGATTGACCAGTGACGACTTTCGTCTTGTCACCGCCCAGTTGTTCAACCAACCGGGTACATAACCTGATGCTTTTCTGCGTACAGTGTCCCTGATATTGATATTAATCGTGCTACAGGGTGGCACTGACTTTCGTCCCGGCATCATGCCTGTCTGGGCGTCTTCCTCCCAAAGCAATTGCTTGTCGCGGTAGACCTTAAAATAAATATCCGGCCCCTTTTGCTGACGGGGCTCACCGACCAAAATTAACCTGCTGGTTAGTTCCCTTTTGCTGAACCGGAGCTGATACCGACCATTTTCATCGGTACGCGCGCAGCCCAGCAGGCGATGGTTTCCGGCATTGTACGCTTCGACTCTGAGTTGTGCTTGTCCCTCTCTGGATTTCAATCGCTTTACTGTTCCCGCGATAATCCAGGTACCATAATTGGCCCTAATCTGGCTCCAGCATTCTACTGGAATAATATAGGCATAAGCAGCGACGTATCGCTGTCCTGAACGGGCCCAGTTTGGTACAACCGTACCGAGGTGATAATGGGTTTCGACTCCCCTGATATCTACCTGTTCCGGCATGTGTTGCAAACAGATGTCCAGTTCAAGTGGTTCCGTAAATAGATGTAGTTGTTCCCAGGTCAGCTTAAAATTTCCTCTCTCATCCAGTCCTGTCTCTGCCAGTAAGCGATCACGCTTTGCTTCAACCATTGCTTTTGTAAGCTGACCGGGCCCACTTAAAATATCCGTTTTGGGGCGGTTTTTCGTGGGGTAACGGCCTTCTGGTAAGTATACACGTAATTGCGCATTTACCAGAGGCTCTGTACAATCATCAGAGATCAATGCAGAAATGTTTCCGATTAACAGATAACACATAGCTCAAAGCTTTAAAAATTAAAAGAAGGGGTTAACATACTTAACCTCATTCTGGCCGATATGGTATAGCCGCTTTTTTCTCTGCATGTCTAAACAAGGAGGAACAAACATGGGTAGAAAGGCCCATTGCTATTGCTCGTATGAGTCAAAGAACTTAAACCATAACTCACCCTGCAAAGATTATGAAGTTCTTACCGTGAGACAAGCGTTATCCTACTGTTTTATAAGAATGCGTAGTTCTACGCATTTTTCATCGGTAATTACGCGGGCTCGGGCGTACATAAACGGGCCTTTTTTATCTTAAAATATTGATTATCAAATTAATTATACATTTTTACAACACTACATGGTACAAAGATGTTATATACGTATTCGCTTTGTCAAGTGATTATTTGTAATAATTTTACCATCAACTTAAAACCACAGCACAACCATGGACATTCCTAAACATTTCCCCCCAGACACGGGCGACTTCATTTCCAGAAAGGAAGCCGACAGATTAAGGGACAATTACTTCAAAAAGAAACACAAGAAGCATGGTAATGAATTTATCCAGGCTTACTTCTTTGGTAAGGAGAAATTGCTCGAATTACTTAGCTGTCAGGAAGATATCGCCGGCTTACGTATTTATTACGGTGATGATAGCGATCAGGACGGAAAAGACGACAAAAAAATGGTGATCTATGCCGTAGATAAAGCAGGAAAAAACATCCTGTATAAGAAGAAACAAAACACATCAGAGGTAAATTCATTCATGGCAACAGCAGCGAAAAAAGCGAGCGATGATGATGATGGTGGTGCACTGGATAACGGTCTGCCTTGCCCTGCTGATTGTCCGTGAGAGGTTCATCAATTAAACCCAAACTAAGTGTACATTCATCTGATTTTGTTTTACATTATGTGGGGGATCGAATGCTTGCTTTTGATCCCCTTTATCATTCACTTCGGCAGGCTTGATAAAAGTAGTAAGTGGATATTTTATTTCCTGATATCAAGTATCGTTTTTGCAGGCGGCTCAAAATTAATTGCGCAGATATGGGGGAATAATCTATGGTTCTACAATACCATGTATTTTCTGGCGTTCGTAATCTTATCTCTTTATTTTCATGCTGTGATCAAGTACAAAGCCGTGCGAGCGATCATTCTCGGAATGATCTTCCCGGTACTTGCCTTTGTCATACTGGATTATGTGAAGCTCGAGGGTCCCAATATCTTCAACTCATATGCAACATCACTGGAGACCTTCATCCTGATGGTTTATTGCGCAATTTTCTTTTACCAGCTGCTGAGAGACGATGAACTGGTCAAACAATCTGTTTTTATTAACTCTTTGCCCGACTTCTGGTATAATTCAGGAATTTTCGTTTATCACTGTGGTTATTTTCTTTTTTCCCTTGCTTATAGCTTAATGAATTTTGGATACCAGGGTGTGAAAGGCTCTACAAGACTGACATTGGCCGTAACTTTTGTTGCCGGTATAATTCAGCTGGTCCTTTTGTATATTGGTCTCACAAAAGTTAAAAAAGTCCGTTCATGATTTTTTCAGACCTGCTTATTATCGGAACCGCAGTGATGTTGTTACTTAGTATTCTGGTGATCGTATTAGTAATCTTTCAACAGAAACAGGTAATTCAGCACAAGCTGGCCATCCGTGATAAAGACCTCCAGTTACAAAAAGAGAGGTTAATGGCTATTCTACAAGGTCAGGAACAAGAACGAAAACGCATAGCAGAAGATCTGCATGATGAAGTGGGGGCGCAGTTGTCCGTACTTAAACTCAATCTAAACCAACTGCAACCATTATTGAAAACCGGAAATGGAGAGACAGAGCAGTTAAAGGAAACCAAAGACTTTACTGATACGATCATTCAGCATCTCCGCTTCATCTCTCAAAGCCTCCATCCCCAGGCACTTGAAAATCTGGGCCTTTCCAAAGCACTTGACTCATTCTGCAACCTGATGAATAAAAACAAACAGGTGAGAATATCTTTCAAGGACGAAGGAAGCCCGCTCCACGTCGATATTGAAAAAGCATTAAATATCTATCGCGTTGTACAGGAACTCATCAACAACATTCTGAAGCACGCCCAGGCTACCCATATAGAAATAACCTATCGTTGTAGCACAAACGCTCTGGTAATCAATGTAGTGGATAATGGCAACGGCCTTTTGCTCCGCTCACTGGATAATTCCCGTCAGAAAACCGGCAGCCTGGGTCTCAAGAATATTGAAAGCCGCCTCAACGTTATAGGCGGCACCATACATTACCTTCCCGGCATAGATAGTGGCACTAACGCTGAAATAAGAGTGGAAAATTATCAAAGCGCTGAGGAATAAGACGAATTTTTCTAGCTTTGTCCTGCTGAGCAGTCGATAATTGATGTCCGGGGAACTAATTCCACAGTCATCGGTCGCACTATCCTGTATCAGACAAAGGGACAAATCTATCAAAATACTTAAACAGCCTCCCCCTATGGTGAACAACATTAAGGTGGCTATTGCCGATGATCATAAGATCTTCCGCAGCGGTGTTATTAATACCCTCACCCCATACGAGAATATTACTGTGGTGTTTGAAGCTGAAGATGGGGCCCACCTGCTGGAGATAATGGAAGAGCAACAGCCTGATGTTATCCTGATGGACCTGAAAATGCCTAATATGGACGGCATTGAAGCCACTAAAAAAGTGCGTGAAAAATACGCCAATGTCAAAGTGATCGTACTAACCATGTATGAAGACGATAACTTCATTGTACACCTCATCGAAAACGGCGCTAACGCCTATCTGCTGAAAAACGCAGAACCTGATGAGATATACGAAGCGATCTGCACGACCTACGAAAAAGGGTTCTATTTCAACGAAAATGTGAACCTGGCCCTGCTCAAAAAAGTCATGCACAAAAACAAACAGCACTTCAAACCCACTTTCAGAAATGAAGTACAACTCACCGACCGTGAGCTGGAAGTACTGCGCCTTATCTGTAATGAATACACGACACAGGAAATATCCAAAGAAATATTCCTGAGCCCACGTACAGTAGAAGGCCTGCGCCAGAAACTACTGGAAAAAACCGGCGCCAAAAATATAGTCGGCCTGGTCATGCATGCTTTCAGAAACGGAATAATTGAATGATAAGTGGGTTGATGGTCTGACAAAGATACTTGATCTTTGCACCTCACTAAACCACCAAACAAACACATATGAAACCTTTATTCCGTTACCTGTCAGCTGGTTGCTCCCTGCTGCTGTGTGCTCAGTTATCTTTCGCTCAGGGCGTTAAAATGCCGGCTCCGAGCCCCGGACAGACTATCCACCAGGATTTCGCATTATCTTTTATTGAAGTAAATTATTCCCGCCCGGCTATCAAAGGCAGGAAAGTAATGGGTGACCTCGTTCCTTTCGATAAGGTATGGAGAACCGGTGCTAACGGCGCTACTGTTATCACTTTCGGCGATGATGTTAAATTCGGTGGTACCGATGTAAAAGCTGGTAAATATGGCCTGCTGACCATTCCGGGTAAATCTGAGTGGACTGTGATCCTGACAAAGAGCCTCGATGTAACCAGCCCTGCTGCTTACAAACCAGAGAATGACGTGGTACGCGTGAAAGTAAAACCAACTGCACTGCCTTTCGCAGTAGAAAACTTCATGATCACTTTTGATGATATTCAGTCATCTTCTGCAAACATGCTGCTGATCTGGGAAAATACCATGGTATCCGTTCCACTGACCGCAGAAGTTGATAGCAAAGTAGTAGCACAGCTGGATGCTGCAATGAAAGGTGATAAAAAACCTTACTTTCAGGCCGCTTCTTACTATTATGAAACTAACCGTGACCTGAAACAGGCACTGGCATGGGCTGAAGAAGCAGTAAAGGAAAATCCGACCGCTTTCTGGATCGCTACCCTGAAAGCACGTATTCAGGCTAAAGCTGGTGACAAGAAAGCAGCTAAAGCAACTGCTGAGAAAGCTATCGAACTGGCAAAAGCTGCAAAAAATGATGACTATGTGGTGATCAATCAGAAGATTATCGCTTCTTTATAAGTTATTCTTTTTCTATCAGTCGAAGCGGGTGTTCACCATATAGTGAACACCCGCTTTGCTTTTACAGCCGCCGATTGCTACAGGCGCAGCTACTTTGTTACCCGCTGTATCCGCTCAGATAATTCCGTAAAACAAAAAAAGGGAAGCAGTCCTGACCGCTCCCCTTTCAAATTTTATTTTGTTTGCTGTTATGATCGTACTTCAACCGTACGCTTCTTCCCCCCTATTAACTGGAACAGCGTAGCAATAATAATCACCAGAAAACATCCGATCGCATTCAACCACAGGAATGACACAATATTGAGCAGATAGATCACAATCACCCCTATCTCCGACACAATAGCCGCCCAGAAAGTAGCACTGCCTCCAATCCTCTTACAATAAAATGCCACAAGGAAAATACCAAGGATCACACCGTAAAACAAAGATCCCAGTATATTCACCGCCTCTATCAGACTCCCCAGCTGACTCGCAAACTGTGCCACCACAATACAGAAGAGGCCCCAGAATACCGTCCACCAACGGGATACCGATAAATAATGCGCATCCGTCTCCTCTTTCTTAAACATCCTTTGATAAATATCTATCACCGTTGTAGAAGCCAGCGAGTTCAAGGCAGCTGCAATACTGCCCCATGCCGCAAGGAATATAATCGCAATCAGCAATCCCACCAGCCCTTTCGGCAGATTGTTCACCACAAAATGCAGGAAAATATAGTTCGTATCATTCGTATCCGCCGCCGGATCTGCCTTTTTAATCAAAGCGATCGCTTCCTCACGGGTTGCCTGTGAACGGACATCTGTCTCTTTCAAAGCAGCCTTCTTTGCTGCAATCGCCCGTTCATCACCGGTTTTAATGGCAGCAGCCATCTCTTTTACCTGCTGTTCCTTCATCGTCGCAAGCTGCTTGTATTTGTCTTCCACCGCTTTGAAAGCAACCCCCTCTTCCGAGTTGTATACTTTCTTTATCTGCGCCTGATTAAAAAACACAGGCGCCCGGAAATACAGATAAAACACAAATACCATCGCACCTATCAACAGTATCAGGAATTGCATAGGCACTTTCACCAGACCATTCATCAATAAGCCCAGACGGCTTTCCGTTACTGAACGGGCCGTCAGGTAACGTCCTACCTGCGACTGGTCTGTACCGAAATAAGATAAGGCCAGAAAGAAGCCCCCGATCAATCCACTCCAGATATTATACCGGTCCTTCCAATCAAAATCTGTCACAATCACATTCAGTTTGTCCATCTTTCCGGACACCTGTAATGCTTCTTTAAACCCGATATCCTCCGGTAATAAATGCACCACCATCCAGCCTGCCAGAAACATTGCTGCGAATATGATCACCAGCTGGAAAGTCTGTGTGTAACTTACTGCTCTCGTTCCTCCGGAAACAGTGTAAATGATGAGCAGTCCGCCCATGATAATATTGGTCAGATAAATATTCCAGCCCAGCAAAGAAGACAGTATAATAGAAGGCGCATAAATACTAATCCCTGTAGAAAGCGCACGCTGCACCAGAAACAATGCAGACGTAAGCGTACGGGTCTTCAGATCAAAACGCTGTTCAAGATATTCGTAGGCCGTAAATACTTTCAGCTTATGAAAGATGGGTACAAATGTGATACACAACACCACCATAGCCAAAGGCAGACCAAAATAATATTGCACGAAGCGCATCCCGTCAGTATACGCCTGACCGGGCGCAGAAAGGAAGGTCACGGCACTCGCCTGTGTACCGATAATAGATAATAATACAATATACCAGGGCATGGACTGGTTGTCAAGAAAATATCCCTGCATGTCGCGTTGTCCGCGACTCTTCCAGATGCCATATAAAACAATTCCAACCAGTGTGACTACCAGTACAATCCAATCTGCTACGCTCATGAAAATACTTTAGTAAAAAAATAAAAACCTCCAATCAGCAGCGCCAGCCATATAATGACCAGTGCATACCAGAGGGGCCAGGAAGGCAGTAATGGTGGGCGATCCTCTTTCATAACAGGTTGTTTTGATGTAAAATGATAAAAATTAAGAATCAGGAATGGATAACAATTGTCGTCAGTATGAGTGATGACATTAACATACCTGATATCAGCAATACAGCCTCAAAGGTCTGTCACGACCAGTCTGATTCTTAATTTTTAATACTTAATGCTTAATTTCTTTTCTTTAGCATATTTCCGCTGAGCAGTCCTAACCCGAGACCAATCAGGAGTCCGATATGTACTCTCTTGATCTCAAATCCGATGACCAGTCCGATCACAATACATAGTATTGCCGTAATAGTGAGCCTTGATCCGTTTTCCCGTTTTTTGCTCATTGGTCAGTTTATTTCTTCTTTGAAATAAGATTTACAAATAAACGATATGCACCGGGCACGCCAGCTGGCAATTCACGGAAGAAGGCAAGCGAAGTATATACATATCTGCCTTTGCCATAATCCGCTACGAGTGTAGAACCCTGCAGGTCTTCCTCTCCTTTATCATGCATTGCGAAAAGCTTCTGGTAAGAAGCATCTGCCATCTGTGTAAAGTAAAGACCTCGCTCCTGTATCCATCCGTCAAAATCATGGTCAGTTATCTTATTAGGATAGTGCATGATTTCGTTCTGTGGTTGCAGGATGCTGACAGCAGCTGTTTCATCGGTTACACGGTCACGCGTAAGCGTAAACGGATACGGACCAATATCTGTGGTCACCAGTGGAGAACTGACATTATACTGTACCAGATAGGTACCGCCATTTTTGACATATTCCATCAGGCGTGACTGCCAGTACTTGATACGTGGATTAATATTATATACTCTTACACCAGCAATGATCGCATCATATTGCTGCAGATCACCGTTCATGATTTCTTTTTCATCCAGTATGGTCACTTCATAACCCACCTGTCTGAGAGAAGCAGCAACCATATCACCGGCACCGGAGATATATCCCAGTTTACGGCCATTGCGCTGCAGGTCAACTGTTACCAGTCTTGCAGTTGCTTCAGGGAAAATATTGATGTCCGGAATGTGATCGTATGCGATAGTGCGGATGCTCTGTGTATAGACTTTTCCTTCACTACGGATTTCTACGCGCAAAGTATCTGTACGGTTAATACCGGCTACTTTCTGCGGCGCAATATGGAAGGTCACGGCTGTTTCATCTCCTTTGGAAGACAGTTCATAAGATTGCTCAGCTTCCTGACTGGTAAAGCCGGCAGGCAGTTGCAGTCTTACTGTTCCTTTATTAGGAAGGCCCATTGCACGCAGTTTTACCTGTACCGGCTGAGATTGGGTCTGGGTGAAGATGAATACGCTGTTATTCAGTGTAGCCACGACAGGTGGAGCAACCACCAGCGGCTCATATAATTCTCCTTTTACAGGATCCGTAAATTTGTATTGTACAGGTCTGGTAACCGTCAGCTGTTCTCCATTGATACGCAGCTTAATAACAGCTTCCAGTGCCGGTTTATTCTCCGGATAACCCACCATCATCGGATCTTTAATTGTATAGATCCCGATCGGGTGTGCATCCTTCAACCAGTAAGGCTGAGACTCCGCCAGTCCGGCAGGCAGGGTCATAGATTCATTAATGGTACGCAGACGGTTAAACTCCAGCGGCAGTTTATTGAACAGGGTATCCTTTCCACCGAAAGAGATCTGATCAACCGTAACATTTGCATTACTATTGCACAGCAGCTGTACGCTACCCTGCATCGGCTGTCCCGGCACAACTACCTGCGCATTGCTATAAGCTTCCATCCAGAGACCAGCGCAAGCCAGCAACAGGTCTTCTGTCTCTTTCAGCTTCTGGTTACGCCAGTACCCTTCCGGCAGTGCCTGTATCGCTTTACGGATTTCCAGCAGAGCTGGTACAGAAGCCGCAGGATCTTCAATATTGAAGTTTGCCTGTGCCTTATCAACCATCTCCCCTATTGGCTTACCACCAGCGATACGCGTCCATGTGGAATTTACGCCATCCAGCAGGCTATATACTGGTTTACCACCTTTTATAGGCGAGAAATATTCGTAGGCGCTACCTCTTGTTGCAGCTACACCAAAACCCTGACTCTTGTGCTGTGAACGGCTTTCCGCCGCAATCTCACCATAACCACGACCCAGCAGATAATTGTAAGTACCCACGTTCAGTTCGTAGAGCAGTCCGGCGGAATTATCAATCGCACCGCCCCAGTTAAAGGTATTCCAGAGAATACGGTGCGCTTTCCATGGCTTCAGCTGTTTCAGCTGCTCCGGATAACGTTTAGGATCTGCGGCAGCTTCGAAGGCTTCTTCAGCCAGCATGGCAGAAGCGGTATGATGACCATGGCCGGCACGGCTATCCGGTGGGAAACGACATACGATAACGTCTGGCTGGAATTTACGGATCATCCATACCACATCCCCCAGGATCTTGTCTTTATCCCAGATGGTAAATGTCTCTGCCGGGTTCTTGGAGAAACCGAAATCCAGTGCGCGGGTGAAGAACTGTTCTGCACCATCTATACGACGGGCAGCCAGCAGCTCCTGCGTACGGATCAGGCCAAGTAATTCGCCCTGCTCGTCCCCTACGAGGTTCTGACCACCATCTCCTCTGGTAAGAGAGAGATAGCCGGTACGGTATAACTTTTCTTTCGCCAGATATCCCAGCAGACGGGTATTCTCATCATCAGGATGAGCGGCGATATATAATACGCTACCAAGCGTATCCAATTTTTTGAGTTGCAGTTTTATATCTGCCGCATTGACCAACGGAGAGCGTTGAGCCCATGCGGTAGCGGCGACCAGTCCTGAAATCAGTGTTAAACAGAATCCTTTTACCATTTCTTTTGCTTATTAAACAGTGGCCAAAAATAGCGATTAAATATAGCCGTAAAAGAAAATGTGATAAAAGGAAAAAAGATCACTTCTTAAACATGAAATAGACGGCGCCAAGGATGAACAGAAAAGAGACAAGATAGTTCCAGCGAAGCGGTTCTTTCAGGATAAAGATGGCGAAAAGGCTGAACACTGTAAGGGTGATCACTTCCTGAATGGTTTTCAGCTGAAAACCGGAAAAACCTTCCTGTGCGCCAAAACGGTTGGCCGGCACCATGAAGCAATATTCGAAGAAGGCGATTCCCCAGCTGATGAGGATCACTTTCCAAAGCGGAACATTTTCGTATTTTAGATGGCCATACCAGGCAAAAGTCATAAATGTGTTGGAAATCAGAAGAAGAATAACTGTGCGCATGTCGTATTAAAGTCTGAAGAGCGTAAAGATATGATTTGGGGCATTAGGAATTAACTATCAGGTCCCCTTTTTCTCCGGTATTACGTCATGAACAATCCCTGTATGCTGTAGCGATAATATGGAATAGATCCCTATCAAGTCCACCTTTTCTCCAGCAATACCCCATGTACAATCCCTGTATGCTGTAGTGATAATATGGAGCAGATCCCCATCAAGTCCACCTTTTCTCCGGCAATACCTCATGCACAATCCCTGTATGCTGTAGTGATATTAGGGAGCATATGCCTATCAAGTCCACCTTTTCTCCGGCAATACCTCATGAACAATCCCTGTATGCTGTAGTGATAATATGGAGCAGATCCCCATCAAGTCCACCTTTTCTCCGGCAATACCTCATGTACAATCCCTGTATGCTGTAGTGACAAGACGGAGCTATCCCCTGCATAAGATGATACCAGATGTTTTGTCACACCACTAAATAAGTCAATGAAAATGAGCCCTGACGGAGTAAAGAGGCAATTGATTTCCAATGCCTGAGCGCCGGATACGTCCACCTTTTGCAACAGCTTAGGTTCATTAGATACCTCATACCGCTTATTTAAAGCAACGATATCTACGTATAGAAACATGAAAACAGGAGAAAAAAATTGGAAATTAATCACTTAGACAATCTACGTGCTATACTTTAAACAGCACACCTGAAGATGTTGGCGGATCTGATGATCTCTGATCCTTTGTGCATAAACTGAGACTTTTAGAAAAAAAATAAACCGGCCCAGAAGAGCCGGCCGGTTGTTACAGGTCTCAACTTTCCTATCATGCTTAGGAGTTGTAAGTTTAAACGCTAAAGCGGTTTTAATCCAGCTTTATTTCACCCAGGTCTGTTACTTTGCCGTCTTCGACTTTCACGTCTTTCAGGGTGGCGTCTTTATAAGGATCTTTAGCGTCGATAATCACGGTATAGGAGCCTGCCTTAGCAGACTGTACAGAAAAAGCGCCGTCGGTTACAGGAGCTTTCAACGTATCCATGCCTGAAATAGCCCAGACTTCCGTTGCTCCGTCTACCGGCGTCACTTTACCACTGATGGTTCCCCCGTCAAAGGAATTGAAGGCCATTGCTCCAATTACCATGGCGACAAGTGCCGATAGGCCAAACTTTGTCGTTTTCATACAAATTGGTTTTAGGTTTTTTACAATATCGAAATGGTTATAAAAAACTTTTTAAACCGCACTTGTTTAGCAGGCGCCTGCAAAGTGCCGCTTTTGTTCACTGTCTACATATACAATACAACCGGTTTGAAGCTTACCATTAGTCATTTGGAAAAAAAAGTTGTCTTTTTTTTAGCATTTTGGGTATTTCGGCGGAAAGTGGCTACTGTAGCGGACTTCATTTTTAAACTTTCTGAAATCTCTGGTTCTGAACGCCGTTGGTCCGTCAATTAGCTAATTAATTGATATAATAAACTAATTTTGCCTTGTTCTGTTTTTGATAGCCGACTTTAGTCCGTTGCAAATAGCAAATACAAAAAAGATTAGAAAAGATAAGTTACAGGATGCTGCCGCTCAACAATACAGATATAGTTAATGGGGTCCGGAACAGGGATAAACAGGTTTTTGAAGTTATATTCAATCAGTTTTCACCCGCCATGTACAGTATCGCCCTGCGATACCTGCGTGATCAGGACGAAGCACAGGATGTTGTACAGGATGTGTTCCTGAATCTATGGCGCACAGCTGACAACCTGGACGAGCGTGCCCCCGTGCAACATTATCTGGCCCGGGCCACCGTCAATACTTGTCTTAACCGGATCAAAAAGGCACAAAGACAGCAACAGTATGCGAAAGAACAGCAATTCACTTCCACAGAATCTACGGTTGAACATCTGCTGCTCGAGCATAAGGAATTGGAAGCCCAGTATCTATCTATCCTTGAGAAATTGCCAGATCAATGCCGTCGGGTATTTGAAATGAGCCGGTTCAAGGGTCTGTCTCCTACCGAAATTTCCCAGCAACTGAATATTTCCATCAACACGGTCTATACACACCTGACCACCGCACTGAAAAAGATCAGACTCGGTTTGTTAAACCAACAGTAAGCGGGAACTTTACCTTTATATTATCTGTTTACTACCTATATATATTATTATATAGCAAAGACGACAGAAACAGATGACCGCCCTTAAAAGGTTTTTTTAAAAAAGACTAATGGTAAGGGTATTTTTGATTGTATTAATGTTAAGAGATGAAACAGCAACCTGATATCGATGTCGTTATCCGCTACCTGGAGGAACCAGGGAATGAGGAGCACAAACGTTCACTGGATGAATGGTTGCAGCTGGATGCTGCCAATCTGGATATCTTCCTGGAAACGAAAGCTTTGTGGCAAGGAGATGTATTGCCCACTGCTGCCTCCTACGATGTCGCTCATCAATGGCAGTTACTGGATACACAGCTGACCGCTGCTGCTATCCCTACCGTAACAGCTACCCTCCCTCCCGTACAACCGGTACAGACAGCTCCGGCTCCTGCCAAAGGAAAAGTGAGCTTCCTGTCTAACCGTACATGGTGGGCAGCCGCAGCTGCAGCTATCGTGATAGCAGCCGCCGTGATCATCTACCGCCAACCAATATATATAGCGCAACAAACCGCTCAGAATACAGACAGTCTTTTACTACCGGACGGCACCCGTTTATATCTGAATGCCCACACCAGTGTAAAATACCCCCGCAACTTCCAGAAAAACAGCAGGGACGTATTTGTACAGCAAGGTGAGGTCTTCGTAGATGTTAAACACATGCCGGAAAAACCTTTCTCCGTCCACCTGAAAAATGTTGACATTGAAGTACTGGGTACCTCTTTCGATGTAAAAGAGACCAAACAGGGTGTCAAAGTCTTCGTTCAAAGCGGAAAAGTGAAAGCGGTATATAAAAATGGTAAAAAATCTGTTATCCTTACGCCCGGCGAAGAAGCAGAAATGCTGCTGGCAGGAACGACTATCAGTACCCGCCATCACCGGAACAATAATCCAATCGCCTGGAAAACAGGACAGCTCACCTTCGTGGATGCGCCGCTCTCTGAAGTAGCTGGTGTACTGGAAGATTACTATAAAGTAAAGATTGTTGTTGCAGAAGGACTGACAGACAAAAAACTGTTGGCTACTTTCCATAAAGAATCTCTTTCAGAGGTTCTGGACATTCTATCCAAAACATTACAGGTAAAGGCCGTACAAAAAGATAGCCTTGTAGAAATTTATTAGTCGCCCGGAGGAAAATGCAGTTTAAGATACAGGCATTCCGTAAGGCGACTTACTATAGACGCTGGTGTATACTACTTTTTTTAGTATGCGCAGGGGTCTCATTATCCTATTTATCCCATGCCAACCCTCCTACCCTACAGCTGACCGGATTTCAGGATGGTGATTCCATCAAGGTTACACTCAAAGTAACCAGAGTCAGTCTCCGGCAAGTGATCAGACTCATAGAAAAACAAACCGGACTCACCTTCGCAGTCTCCTCTACCGTTCTCGATAATGCCCGATCCGTCTCCCTACAGGTACAACAACAACCACTGACAAGCGTATTGCGTCGCATATTCGCCGGTACTAACTACGTTTTTGAGATCCGTAACAAACAGATTATTGTCTATCCGGACACAGAAGTGCCCGTGGCAACTGGTGTCACACACCGCCCCACCAGCCCTGAACCGGAAAAATATGTCATCACAGGACTCATCACCGATGGAGAACGCCCACTCGCCGGGGTGTCCATCCGGGAGAGAGATACCCATAACGGCGCCAGTACCAACGAAAACGGTCGCTTTCGTATGCCCGTAGCCAACGGACAAGCAGTACTCCAGTTCTCCCTCATCGGCTATGAAACCCGGGAAATTACCCTGCGGGATCGTAAGACACTGGAAATTATCCTGCAAAGTGATACCAAAACCTTAAATGACCTCGTTATCATCGGTTATGGTCTGCATACAAAAGCCAATATCACCGGCGCCATCACGAAAGTAGAAGGCCGCCGCCTCAAAAGCCGTCCCGTAACCAACGTCATGGCCGCGTTACAAGGTACAGCCCCCGGTCTGCTCGTAACGCGCAATAACGGTCAGCCGGGTAAAGAAGGCTTTAACCTGCAGATCCGCGGTCTTTCCTCGGGCAACTACAGTGAGCCGCTCGTACTCGTGGACGGCGCGCCCGGATCCATTACCCTGCTCAATCCCAACGATATTGAATCCATTTCCGTACTCAAAGACGCCGCAGCGGCTTCTATTTATGGTCCTCTCGCAGCTGGTGGTGTCGTACTCGTGACCACCAAAAGAGGTAAACCGGGTAAAGTTGCCGTCGAATACAGCAGCCTGTTTGGTTTTGAAAGACCGATCTCCCTGCCCAAAAGAATGCATTCCTGGCAGGCGGCTCCCCTCGCCAATGAAGCAGCGGCAAATGCCGGTCTGCCACCCGTATGGACAGATCAGGATATCAGTCTGATGAAGAATCCGGCAGTCAATTTCTTGCCCAGATTCGACGGTACGCAGAACTTCAACTATTACGATGATTTCGATCCACTGAACAGCGTCACCCGTAATAACAGTACAACAGCAACTTATAATATCAATGCGAGAGGCGGGAATGCGGATCATCAATATCTGCTCTCCTTCGGACAATTCTCCCGTCAGGGTTTATTTAATACCGGCTCTGATAAGACCTCCCGCACCAACATACAGGCAAATCTCAACAACCGCTTCAGTGATGTACTCAGTCTGGAAACAAGTCTGCAGTATGCACAAAGTAATACGCTCTCTCCGGGATGGCGCGTGGATGGCAATTACGGTCTGCTGAATTATCTGTACCAGTCGCCCGCCAATGTACCGGTATACGTGCCCGGCACGCGTAATTACACGACAGGCTACAATGGATATGCGCTCTTAAAAGATGCCGGTAAACGTGATGAACAAAGTACCTATGCAGATGCCGTATTCACACTGAAAGCAGAAAATTTATATAAAGGCCTTACGCTGAAAGCGGTGTATAGTCCGCAGTTGACAACGACACACGACGGACTCGGAAAACGCACTGTTGACTTCTATAACGGAGACGGATACGTGAACAGTGTCAATGATCCGAATACATTGAAGAGAGGTTATCTGATGGAAGTGCAACACAGTCTGCAGCTGCTCGCAGACTATGATCTCTCCGCCGGCAAATCCAATACCGTACACATTCTCGGCGGATATGCCTATGAAAGTCATTATCAGCATCAACGTGTAAGAACAGGCGAACATTTAAGTGAAAACGAAATGTCGCAACTCTCCTTTAATGATCCTGCGCAGACAACACAGCTCCATTTCAAAGGCGCGGGTTCTTTGGCTTCTGTCTTTACGCGTATCAATTATAATTTTAAGGATCGCTATTTACTGGAAGCAAATCTTGTTGCTTCACAGTTAAGCTACAACAGCACACAGCAGAAAGAAATGCAACGGGAGCATCTGTTTCCCTCCTTCTCTGCCGGCTGGCGGATGAACAATGAAAAGTGGTTCGCAGCTGCCTTCCCATTCTTTGATGAATTTAAGCTGCGTGCTTCATGGGGCATGCTGGGCAACTTCAACTGGCGCAGCGGACTGAATGACTTCAACTACCGTGACCAGTTACTGCGTCCTGCCGCTTATCCGCTGATGTCTTTTGAACCCAATGACCGCTACATACCCGGCAATAATAACTGGGAAACTATTTCTACGACCAATGCCGGACTGGATCTGACGCTTTTCAAAGGCAGACTGAATATCAATGCAGACTATTTTGTGAAGCACAATGGCCGTATGCAGATTGCGGAACAGACCTTCCCGGAAGTGAACTGGCTGGCGCCGCGCTTCTTTAATGCCGTATTGCGTTCATGGGGATGGGAACTGAATCTCGGCTGGAGAGATAACCGGGGCCCTTTCAGTTATTGGGTGAATGCGAATGTTTTTGATGACCAGAATAAAATCTTACGCGCCAATGGTCCTACGGCTTGGCTAAATGGTAACAACCGGGGATTAACCGGATTACCTTACAATGCCATTATCGGCTATCAGGCGGCAGGCTATTTCCAGAATAATCAGGACGTTGCCGGTCATGCTTATCAGGGGAATGTTACCGCTCCCGGCGATATCAGATACGTAGACGTCAATAAAGATGGCAACATTGATGGTGGCAGTCATACAAAAGACGACCATGGCGACCTCATATATCTGGGTAGCTCCCAGCCACGCTACTCCTTTGGCTTTGATGCCGGCTTTTCCTCCAGGGGATTTGACTTTTCCATTTTCTTTCAGGGCATCGGCGCCAGAAAAATGCTGATACCCGGTAAATATGCCATGCCTTTTGTAGATGGCTGGCAGCAACCGTGGCTGATCCATTCTGATCACTGGACACCTGCCAATCAAAATGCAGACTTTCCAAGGCTATATGCAGGCGATAATCAGAATCTGACACCAAGTTCCTTCTGGGTCATGAACGCGGCCTATATCCGCCTGAAAAACCTGCAGGTGGGCTATACCTTCCATTTCAACAGAAGTCACCCGCTGATTAACAGCCTCCGTTTTTATTTCTCCGGACAAGATCTTTGGGAAGTAAACCGGATGCGTATCCGGTATTTCGATCCGGAGCAGGCAACCAATATGGGTTATCAGTATCCTTTCTTCCGCTCCTTCACGCTGGGGCTGAATGCTAACTTCTAAGCCATTCCTCTTTTTCGGGGCATAAAAAAGGGTGAAAAGCCATCAGCCTTCCACCCTATTTATTTTTTAGTTGTGTAATTACTCTACTACTTTTCCCGGCTTTTTGCCTGACAGCAGATACAATACTGCCATACGTACGGCTACCCCGTTTTCTACCTGATTCAGGATGATGGAATGACCGGAGTCAGCCACATCTGAGTCAAGCTCCACACCACGATTGATCGGGCCCGGGTGCATGACGATGATTTCTTTCTGCAGACTATCCAACAGTTTCCTGTTCACGCCGTAAGCGAGGGAGTATTCCCGGAGGGAGGAGAACAGGGGTGTATTCTGTCTTTCCAGCTGTATGCGCAGTACGTTTGCCACATCACACCATTGCAGTGTTTCGCGGATATCGTAGCTGACATTCACCCCGAGCGCTGCTTCCATGTGCTTTGGTATCAGGGTCGGCGGACCAACCACTGTTACTTCTGCTCCTAACTGCCGCAGGCAGTAAATATTGGAAAGTGCTACCCTTGAGTGCATGATGTCGCCGCAGATAGCGATCTTCTTTCCTGCCACACTACCAAGGCGTTCCCTGATAGAGAATGCGTCGAGCAGGGCCTGTGTGGGATGCTCGTTGATACCATCTCCCGCGTTCACGATGGGTACATCAATATGCCTGGAAAGGAAGTGAGGCGCACCGCTGGCGGAGTGTCTCATGACAACCATATCCACTTTCATGGAAAGGATATTGTTCACCGTATCAATGAGCGTTTCGCCTTTGGAAACCGAAGAGCCGGATGCGGAGAAATTCACCACATCAGCGCCCAGCCGCTTTTCAGCGAGCTCAAATGAAATACGTGTACGGGTTGAATTTTCGAAGAATAAATTAACGATGGTGGTATCCCTGAGCGAAGGAACTTTTTTGATCGGTCTTTGTAAAACCTCTTTGAACTGATCAGCTGTTTGGAAAATAAGTTCAATATCCTGGCGCTGCAGACCGCGAATTCCGAGAAGATGATTTACTGATAATGACATTTAAGATGCAAATATAAATGACCTGACTACAAATCCCAAAATCAAAATCAGGATGCGCACAATCTGACGCATCCATCTGTATCGGTTATTCGAGGATGACCTCATCTCTACCATCTCTTTCAGACCAGCGCACCTTCACCTTTTCGGAGATGATAGCGTCTACTGTACGACCTGTATAGTCTGCCTGAATAGGCAACTGACGGGTAAAACGACGGTCGATCAGTACCAGCAGTTCCACTACAGAAGGACGTCCGAAATCAAGCATGGCGTCCAATGCGGAACGGGTAGTACGACCGGTATATAATACGTCGTCCACCAGGATCACTTTTTTATTTTCCAGCGAAAAATCGATCGTTGTCTCATTGGGTACATGCAAAGAGGTATTGAAATCATCCCTGTAAAAGGTGATGTCCAGTTTCCCGTAATTGATATGTACTCCGGGTAATAATTTTTTCAGGGTGTGATAGATCCGATCTGACAGATAGATCCCTCTCGGCTGCAAGCCTATCAGCACACTCTGGGAAAAATCCAGATGATTTTCAATCAACTGGTGACAAAGTCTGTCTACGGTTATGGCCACTTGCGTACCATTCAATATGGTCTTCAAAGTTTGCGGATTTAAAGGGCCAAAAATAATGATTAATAGCGGGTAACAAAAGTTTCGTTGGTATTTTCTGTTTCGTACATTTATCCTGACGTATTTAAATGAAAACAAGATCCATACTTATAATCCTATTTATGATTCTTTTCGGCAAAGCACAGGGCCAGCTGAAAGCAGGCGATAAAGTGCCTTCTTTCCAGCTGCAGGACCAGCATGGTCAGACCTTTGATATTAACACCGTACTTGGCAAACAGCCACTGATCATCTACTTCTATCCTAAAGACGAAACCAGCGGCTGTACTAAAGAAGCCTGCTCTTTCAGGGATTCCTATGAAGATTTTACCAGTCTTGGCGCAAAAGTAATCGGCATCAGCGGAGACGATGTAGCTTCTCATAAAAGCTTTGCAGAGCATCACCGGCTTCCTTTCACCTTATTGGCTGACAAAGGCAACAAAGTGAGGAAGCAGTTTGGGGTACCCAAAACGATGTTTATTCCGGGCAGAGTGACGTATGTCGTAGATCAGCAGGGTGTGATCACCTATGTGTTCAATAACCTGACAGACGGGCCTAAACATGTGTCAGAAGCCCTGGCTGCCTTGAAGAAGGTACAGCATTAAGGATGGAGACAAGGGCTTGCTGATAAGGACCATTCAGGACGCCATGCGTCTTATATTTGAAAATATCAGAACAAGTACCGGGGAGTTGCAAATAGCTTTTAAAATACAAAAGGGCGCTTCAGTAACTGAAGCGCCCTTTTATTATTTCCGGCAATAAAAAATCAATCATTATATCATTCTCACCTTCATTTCAAACATTGAATGCCTGATTGGTTATTGCTGCCTGATACTATTTGTCTTCCTTCAGGAACGGATATCTGTAATCCGTTGGTGGCACCAATGTTTCTTTCACTGTTCTTGCACTTAACCAACGATACAGGTTCAATGCAGAACCAGCTTTATCATTGGTACCGGATGCACGTGCACCACCAAATGGCTGCTGGCCGACAACGGCGCCGGTTGGCTTATCGTTGATGTAGAAGTTACCTGCGGCATTCACCAGCTTTTTAGTCGCCAGATCAACTGCATAACGATCCTGTGCAATGATAGAACCTGTCAGTGCATATGGAGAAGTTGTATCAACGATCTCCATGATCTCTTCGAATTTATCTGCTTCGTATACGTAGATAGTCAGCACTGGTCCGAAGATCTCTTCGCACATGGTTACATAGCGGGGATCAGTAACTTCGATCACGGTTGGTTCGATGAAATAACCTTCAGATTTATTGTAATTACCACCGGCAATGATCTTCGCCTTAGGGTCTTTCTTTGCATTCTCGATGTAGTTAGCGATCTTATCAAAAGAACGCTCGTCTATCACGGCATTGATAAAGTTGCTGAAATCTTCTGTCGTACCCATTTTCATGGTTTTCAGTTCAGCAACCAGTTTCGCTTTCACGGCTTCTGCAATGTTAGATGGCAGATAAGCACGGGAAGCAGCGGAACATTTCTGGCCCTGATATTCAAAAGCACCACGTGCCAGCGCGATCGCTGTAATATCAACATCCGCTGATTTGTGTGCCAGTACGAAGTCTTTACCACCGGTTTCACCTACTATACGCGGATATGTTTTGTATTTGTGGATGTTGGTACCGATGGTCTTCCACATGTGCTGGAATACGCCGGTTGAACCGGTGAAATGGATACCGGCGAAGTCAGGATGACTAAAGCAGATATCGCCCAGTACCGGACCATCTGTATACACGAGGTTGATCACGCCATCAGGCAGACCAGCTTCTTTCAGGATCTGCATGATCACATGCGCAGCCAATACCTGTGTATAGGCAGGTTTCCATACTACGACGTTACCGCACATAGCAGCAGAAGTAGGCAGGTTACCGGCAATAGCGGTAAAGTTAAATGGTGTGATGGCTACAACGAAACCTTCCAGAGGACGGTATTCCAGACGGTTGTGGATACCCTGCGGACTGTAAGGTTGTTGTTTGTATATATCAGTAAGGTAGTGAACGTTGAAACGGAGGAAGTCGATGAATTCGCAGGCGCTGTCGATTTCTGCCTGATATGCGTTTTTACTCTGACCCAGCATAGTGGCTGCATTCAGGTGATAACGATATTTGGTGGCGATCAGCTCTGCTGCTTTCATAAATACGCCGGCGCGCTGTTCCCATGGTGTATCTGCCCATTTGGTGCGGGCAGCCAGTGCAGCAGCGATGGCATCTTTTACGTGACTGGCATCTCCTTCGTGGAAATGACCCAGTTTATGCTTTATTTCATGAGGAGGACGGATGTCAATTGTCTTACCTGTACGCACCTCTTTATCACCGATATACATCGGAATATCAAACTCCTGGGCTTTGAAAGCAGCCAGTTGTTTTTTCAGAGCTTCCCTTTCGGGGGAACCTGGTGCATAGCTGTACACTGGTTCATTGGCAGGTGCAGCAAATTGAAAATAAGCATTATGCATTCTCAGATGTTTTAGTTTTCGATCTTGTTGTTTCCACTACACCCTGTAAGTATAGTTGCTAATGTTGTAACGTTATAACGCGGCAGCAATGGTATGTCTTTTCTCTGGCAATTGGCGTTACCGGCACTTCTCTCTCTGTCAGCTGAAAGTCTGCTGTTGTGAGTGTCTCCGTGCAGTCGCCGTGCTGCAATGGCCGCAATAAATCCCCTGTACACATAAGCCTGTGCATGTGGTATAATATGCAAAAGTGCTGATAAGTTGAGCATTGTCAACTTATCAGCACATGGCATATGGGCAAAGTTACGTTATTCTTCTCCTTTGGACATCATCAGGTAAGCCTTGATGAAACCCTCCAGTTCGCCGTCCATAACAGGCTGTACGTTTCCTACTTCATAATCCGTACGGTGATCTTTGATCATTTTGTAAGGATGGAATACATAGGAACGGATCTGTGAGCCCCACTCGATCTTACGCTTGTTAGCATTGGCGGCATTCTTCAGTTCCTCACGTTTGCGCAGTTCTTCCTCATACAGTCGTGATTTCAACATGGTAAGGGCCTTTTCACGGTTCTCACCCTGTGTCCGCGCCTGCTGACATTCGATAATAATGCCGGAAGGAATGTGCTTTAAACGCACGGCGGTTTCCACCTTGTTTACGTTCTGACCACCTTTACCACCCGAACGGTAGAATTCCCATTCGAGGTCGGCAGGGTTGACAGCGATTTCAATGGTATCATCCACCAGTGGATATACAAATATGGAAGCGAAGGAAGTATGTCTGCGGGCGTTGGCATCAAACGGAGAGATACGTACCAGACGGTGTACCCCGCTTTCTGCTTTCAGCAACCCATAGGCGAAGCTGCCATCCATTTCCAGGGAAGCCGACTTAATACCAGCGCCATCCCCGTATTGCACATCAATTTCGGATACTTTCCAACCCTGTTTTTCCCCGTACATACGGTACATACGCAACAGCATCTCCGCCCAATCCTGACTTTCGGTACCACCGGCACCTGAGTTGATGGTGAGCACTGCCGGCATTTCGTCTTCCGGTTCGTTCAGTGTTGATTTAAATTCCAATTCGTCAAGAGCTATTGTGGCAGACTGGTAGGCCTGCGTAACTTCCTCTTCGGAGGCTTCACCCTCTTTCTGGAAGTCAAGCAGCACTGCGCTGTCCTCTATAGACGTTTGTACCGCCTCATACAGGTCAACCCAGAACTTATTCACTTTAATCTCTTTCAAAATCGACGTAGCCCTGGCGTTGTCGTCCCAGAAGCCGGGGGCTAACGTTAATTGTTTGTCATTTTCGATTTTAGCTATGCGGTCCTGGACGTCAAAGAAAACCTCCCAGGACATGGAGACGGTCCCTCATAGCTTTGAGTTGTTCTGCTGTCATAATGGGCGCAAATGTAAGGAAAAAGGGGAACAATATTTGCGGGACTTTTAGCATATTAATTCCCAGTCAATTAAAAACTTTTTCTATCTATGACAACCTCCCATAAGACCCTTTACTATAAGAACCGTGCGATATTTAATACAATAGGGTACATCATGGTGATCGTTGTTAATCTGCTGGCCAACCTCAATGTTATTAACAACAGGAGTACCGCCGACGTTTCAGACAAATACGATAACCTCTTTGTACCTGCTGGTCTTACATTCGCGATCTGGGGGCTGATCTATCTCACTTTACTGGGCTTCATTGTTTATCAGTTATGGCTGGCATTTTCCAATGGTCATACCGAAGAACTCGCGCGCTTTATGGAACGCCTGCGTGGCTGGTGGCTGATCAGC
Organism: Chitinophaga pinensis; assembly: GCF_007896845.1. Taxonomy (GTDB): domain Bacteria; phylum Bacteroidota; class Bacteroidia; order Chitinophagales; family Chitinophagaceae; genus Chitinophaga; species Chitinophaga pinensis_C. The sequence goes on from NZ_VOHS01000015.1 coordinate 81,340, forward strand.
TGTATGACCAATTCCTGCTGGCTTTTTGCGTGGCATTATGAGCTGCTGCCATTGTCCGTACTACTCATGTTAGGATTACTGGTATGCCTGCTGGCCATCCACCTGAATTTCAACATCTCCCTCCCCCGCTCTGCCGGTAAGATCGAAAAACTATTCGTACACCTTCCTTTCAGTCTTTATCTGGGCTGGATCTGTGTGGCCACTATTGCAAATATTGCCGCTTTTATGGTCTATCTTGGCTGGAATGGCATGAGTGTGCCGGGTACTATTTTTCTCATTGTGTTATGTACCATCGGATCAACGTTGCTGATTATACGCAGACATAACATTATCGTAGGACTGGTGGCACTATGGGCCCTTTATGGTATCATTGTAAAAAGACAGACAGCTGGTGGCGCAGCCGAAATACCGGTTATCTGTTCTTGTATCGGAGCTATGCTCATCATCACCATCAGCAGTGTATGGCGGCTGATCACCAACCGCAGATTGTCATAACAGATGTCGTTATCCGCTTTTCCCTTGTATATTTTACCGGAGATATAGCCTGCACTGCCTGAACAGGTTATCTTTAATATTGGTCCTCCTTTCCGGCCTTTTGGTCCTGTGACTATCTAACTATTTTATTACTTTTGATACCATAAAATGCGTTTTTATGTTCCCAACGACTAATCCTACTGCTACACAAGCCTGGCAACAGCTGCAGCAGCATGCTTCCAAGATGAAGGAAACGCACCTCCGCACACTGTTTGCGAAGGATGCGGACAGATTCAACAAGTTTACTCTTTCTTTTGAAGACATATTGTTCGACTATTCAAAGAACATCCTCACAGAAGAAACGCTTCAATATTTACTGCAACTGGCAAAAGAAACCGGTGTTGAAGAAGGTATCAAAGCCATGTTCAGTGCAGAAAAAATCAATGCGACAGAAAACAGAGCCGTACTGCATACTGCACTCCGTAACTTCTCCGGCAATCCGGTACTACTGGACGGAAAAGACGTGATGCCTGAAGTACAGGCCGTACTGAATAAAATGGAAAGCTTCACAAAGCGTATCCATAGCGGCGAGTGGAAAGGGTATACCGGCAAGCCTATACGTTATATCGTAAACATCGGTATCGGTGGTTCTGACCTTGGTCCGGTAATGGTGACAGAAGCCCTGAAACCTTACTGGAAAGAAGGTATTCAGCCTTACTTCGTATCCAACGTAGACGGTACACACATCGCTGAAACACTTAAAAAAGTAACACCGGAAGAAACCCTCTTCCTGATCGCTTCCAAAACTTTCACCACACAGGAAACGATGACCAACGCATTAACTGCACGTCAGTGGTTCCTCGATGCGGCAAAAGATGAAGCCTTTGTTGCAAAACACTTCGCAGCACTGTCTACCAACGAAAAAGCAGTAACCGCATTTGGTATCGATCCGGCTAACATGTTCGAATTCTGGGACTGGGTTGGCGGCCGTTATTCTTTATGGTCCGCAATCGGTCTGAGCATCTCCCTGACCGTTGGTTTTGAACATTTCAAAGCTTTACTGGAAGGCGCTCATGCAGTAGATAATCATTTCCGTACAACTCCGCTGGAGAAGAATATTCCTGCTATCATGGCCCTGATCGGCCTGTGGTATGGTAACTTCTTCGATACTGCTACAGAGGCTATTCTGGCATACGACCAGTATATGCACCGTTTTGCCGCTTACTTCCAGCAGGGTAATATGGAAAGTAATGGTAAATACGTAGACCGTAGCGGTAAACCTGTTTCTTATGAAACCGGTCCTATCGTATGGGGTGAACCTGGTACCAACGGACAGCACGCTTTCTATCAGCTGATCCATCAGGGTACCCGTATCATTCCGGCTGACTTCATCGCGCCTGCGATCAGTCACAATCCGATCGGTGATCACCATGTGAAACTGTTGTCTAACTTCTTCGCACAGACGGAAGCACTGATGAATGGTAAAACCGAAGAAGAAGTGCGCGCAGAACTGGTAAAATCCGGCCTGAAAGAAGAAGAAATTCAAAAATTACTGCCTTATAAAGTATTCACCGGTAACAGACCCACCAACTCTTTCCTCGTAAAAGAAATCACACCGAGATCCCTCGGTTCACTGGTTGCACTATACGAACATAAGATCTTTGTACAGGGTGTTATCTGGAATATCTACAGCTTTGATCAGTGGGGCGTGGAATTAGGTAAACAACTGGCTAACAAGATCCTTCCTGAACTGGAAAGCGCAGATGCTGTAACCAGCCATGACGCCTCTACGAATGGTCTGATCAATGCCTGGAAGCAGATGAAAAAATAAGCATTGACTGTATAATTGAATAATGAGAAAGGGCTCCATAAGGAGTCCTTTTTCGTTTATAGCTGTCTTTTTCTACATATATAACTATTCTTGGAATTACCCCGTTCTGTCCTCTGCAACCCCTTTTCCACCGGCATCATATCTGACCGGTATCACCATCACAGTAACGCCTGAACAACAAGGTATTATGGCTTAAATGTCACTTTCTTTTGCCATAACAACGTGATTATATCGGTATTATACCCTCATCTGTCCGTTTATGAGCGAAGTAATGCCGGCGTAATGGCGGCTTTATGACGTTGTATATGGGAGACTAAAGACCTAACAGACTAATGATCAGACATTTAACGGCACTTTGATCGGAAGGTGTGTTATAACATTCTCACATTCAATTATTTATCCGTGTAATCGGGTGCGATAGCAATACATTATCTGGTAGTAAATGAGCAGAAGAAATACCTTGATACAGGGGCATAAAAAAACCTCCGGAGAAACCGGAGGTTTTATATATCATCAAATAAAAATGATCTAAAGTAATATTACCATTTGTCTACGTCCTCAGTATGAGAAGAAGCAGATGCGGCAACAGGCGCTGCAACTACAGCAGCTTCTACTACTGATTCAACAGCAGCTTCTGCACCTTCGCCATCCTCATCATCACGTACGTAGTCATGGTTGTAGGCATCAAAATCGAAGTCGGGCATCAACTCAGTCTTCACATAGTTGATGGTCTCTGTCAATGCATTCAGGAACTTGTTGAAGTCTTCCTTGTACAGAAACACTTTGTGCCTGTCATAACCATTGTCATTAAAGCGTTTTTTGCTTTCAGTAATGGTCAGAAAATAATCATTTCCACGAGTGGTCTTTACATCAAAGAAGTAAGTTCTTCTTTTGCCCGCTTTCAATCGTTTAGAAAAGATACTGTCATTATTTCTTTCCTGCTGATTGGTATTTTCGTACGCCACAGTTGATAGATTTAAGTTGTTAACGAATCAAATCCTTTTTCCAATAAGAAACAAATATACTATTAGTTTACAAATATCAAAATAATTTTAAATGATTTTGAAAAATGATAGAATATAGCTTTACCTACTGATTCACAGGTATATATAAGAATATGATTACTATTCTATTACGGATTCTTCTTCGCCAGACTGCTGGCGGGCGTATAACTCAGCGTAGTAGCCGTTTAATGCCAATAATTCATTATGTGTCCCTGTTTCAACAATTTTACCTTCTTCAAGCACAATAATCTTATCAAACTCAAATAACGCAAAAATGCGATGGGTAATGATTATAGCGGTTTTATCTTTCAGATAAGCGTAGAGGTTACCAATGATCTCTTTCTCCGTACGGGCATCGACGGCAGACAGACAGTCATCAAACACTAACAGGTTCGGATCCTTGATCAGACCACGCGCAATGGAGATACGTTGTTTTTGTCCGCCGCTCAGCGTCACCCCTCTCTCCCCTACCAATGTATCAAAGCCTTCAGTAAAATTGAGGATATCTTTTTCTACGGAAGCCTGACGGGCAGCCTTTCTCACCGTTTCCGGATTCGCCTCCGGCGTACCAAACCGAATATTATTCTGGATGGTATCGGAGAAAAGGAAGACATCCTGTGGTACATAACTAATCTGGCTACGCAGACTTTCCAGTTTCACCTGACGGATATTCTGCTGATCCAGCAACACCTCTCCCTCCTGCGGATCATACATGCGTATGAGCAACTGTGCAAGGGTAGATTTACCGGAACCGGTACGACCGATGACCGCCACTTTCTCACCAGCCTTTACCGTGAGATTGAAGTTTTTAATGGCCTGAATACCTGTATGCGGATACGTAAATGACACATTTTTAAAAACAACCTCTCCTTTAATATCCATATTAACGGCACCCGGGTTATCCGTAATGGTCGGTTTTATATCGAGGAACTCGTTAAGACGCTGTTGGCTGGCGGCTGCACGTTGTATCATCGATGCCACCATCCCGATCGAAAAGAAGGGGAACATCAGCATATTCACATAGATCACAAATTCCGCCAGATTACCTACAGTTATATTCCCGTGGATCACCTGAATACCACCAATGAAGATCGTAATTACGACACTCAGTCCGATCATCAGTGCCATACTCGGCTGGAACAGGGCATCGGTCTTTGCAAGGCTGACAGAGCTGATCTTATAATCTTCACTGGCCTGCTCGAAATGTTTAATGCTGTCTTCTTCCTGTACATAGGACTTGATCACCCTGATACCAGAGTAAGATTCCTGTGCGATGGAAGTAATATTGGAGAGCTGCGACTGTATACGCTCACTTTTACGGTGAATGATATGATTCACGTAATAGATGATCAGCGCCAGTACAGGCAGCGGAGATAAAGTATATAATGTCAGCAGCGGATTTACATCTATCATCAGGTATACCACGATCACGATCATAAAGAGGGTGCGGGTAGCGTACATGATCGCCGGACCAACATACATACGTACTCTTGATACGTCTTCCGTAATACGGCTCATTAAGTCGCCGGTACGGTGCATTTTAAAAAAGTTAAGATCCAGCTGCTGGTAATGCTGGTAAATTTCGTTCTTGAGGTCATATTCAATATGACGGCTCATCACAATGAGCGATTGTCTTTGGAGATAAAGGAAGAATCCGGAGAGGAGGGCAAACAGCAGGATGCTGACGCCGTAGAATGCCAATACACTGGTGAATTGTCCGCGGAAAGCAGCTTTCAGTCCTGTATCGCTGAGCAGGTTATAATTATTGAGGTTTTGTGCCAGCAGATCAAAGATCTGCCTTACCATGATGGGCTGGAACACGCTGAATACAATGGATACAGCAGTACAGGTCAAACCGGTGAGGAATCTCCATTTGTACTTTACAAAATACTTGTTGAGCGTGGCCAGGTGTTTCATGTTGGTCTATAGTCAGATGTCCGTTTCTGAAAAGCAGGGAGGGCATATCTGAAATATGCCCTCCTGCTTTATCATTTTGCTTATAATGTCTTCAGCGTCTCGATGATCTTCTGTTCAGCATCTGCTTTGGAAACATCTTCCTTTACAAATTGCTGACCAGTGATATTTTCAAACAGCTCGATATAACGTTCACTTACTGTCTTCACAAATTCGTCGGTCATTTCAGGCACCTGCTGTCCGTCTTTACCCTGGAAGCCATTTGCCATCAGCCATTCACGTACGAATTCTTTACTCAGTTGTTTCTGCGGTTCACCGTTTTTCTGTTTTTCCTCATAACCTTCTGCATAGAAGTAACGGGAAGAATCCGGTGTATGGATCTCATCGATCACGTAGATGGTATCGCCGATTTTACCAAATTCGTATTTGGTATCTACGAGGATCAGACCGCGTGCTGCAGCCAGTTCTTTACCACGTGCAAACAAGGCCAGTGTGTATTTTTCCAGCTGTTCGTAGTCTTCTTCGGTAACGAGTCCTTTAGCGATGATATCTTCACGGGAGATGTCTTCATCGTGGCCTTCATGCGCTTTGGTCGTTGGTGTGATGATCGGAGCAGGGAAGAAATCGTTCTCTTTCAGTCCTTCCGGCATGGTTACACCACACAGTTCACGTTTGCCACTTTTGTAAGTTCTCCACGCGTGACCGGTAAGGTTACCGCGTACCACCATTTCCACAGGGAAAGTTTCGCATTTCAAGCCAATTGTTACGTTTGGCAGGGGAACTTTTTTCACCCAGTTTGGAACGATGTCCTTTGTTGCCTCCAGCATGATGGCAGCAACCTGGTTCAATACCTGTCCTTTGTAAGGAATCGGGCGGGGTAATACAACATCAAAAGCAGAGATACGATCGCTCGCTGCCATCACCATCAGTTTGTCACCAATCGTGTATACATCCCTTACCTTTCCCTTATAAAAAGCCGTCTGACCGGGAAGCTGAAAATTTGACTCTAACATGAATAAAAACTTACCTATTAAAAATGATTAAATGAAAGCCTTCATTTACAGGTCATTGACAAGGATATCAATAACCGGTTTTGCATTCAGGTCCGCAAAAATACTTTAGCTTGAGGGAATTACCACAGTTTATCTCTAAGAAAACTTCAGCAGTTCCTGATCATGCGCGCCGGCATGCTGGTGAATGAGATTCAGAATATATTCATTTTCAGGATACTGTGTCAGCCATTCCTTGCACTGTGGCCCTTCTGTGATGGCGGTATCCCGTGGAATATACCCCATTCCGTAAAAGCGTCCTTTCTCCATCAGGATGCAACTTTGCTCCTGCGCATCCCTTCCGCTGCCCATAATGGCAAATGTCGGTTGTTGCTGCTGCATATGGATAATAGCGGCTTTTACCCGGAGGTTGTATGTTTCCGGTAACTCTTTTTTATCACAGGCCCCACGGCAGGTATGATCGGGAATCGGAGAACAGGCGCCCTGTCCTTTTTGTAAAAAGCACAAGCGCGGACAAAGATCAAATTCCCTGATCAGGCCCCGGAGCATCTGGTGGCCTTGTACCAGTAAAGGAAAAGAATGCAGGGGAGCGGAATATTTACGGCGTTTCTCAATTGCGAGCCGCAGATAGCCTTCCTGATCCTCAAAACAATAAAAGCCGTATTTGAATTCGATATATTTCTGCGAATAGTTATAGACCGGCCACAGTCGCTTGATCTCTACACTCTCCAATATATGCGCCATCAGCTCTGTACCCGTCACTTCGTGTGAAATGCTGTAGATATTACGCAGGAACTCCTGTCTCTTCCTGCCGGCACTGTTACCGGTAAAGTGACTATTGACACGCTTCCGGATATTTTTGGCCTTCCCGACATAGACTACTTTTCCTTTCTGATCATGGAAATAGTAGACACCAGGACTACCCGGCAATGCCGTTACCTGCTCAGGTGGCAGATTGGGTGGGAGGAATTGTTCTTTGGAATGGGCGGACAATGCATGTGCGATTGCCTTACCTGTATCCTGTTGTAATAACAGGCCAAACAGTTTTACGGTAGCAGCAGCATCTCCCGCCGCACGGTGGCGTTGCGTAACGGAGATCTCCAGTGATCTGCAAAGATTACCCAGACTGTAAGAAGGCAGTCCCGGAATGATCTTACGCCCGAGCCTTACCGTACACAGTTTTTTACTGCGTAACTGAAAACCTGCCTGTGCAAGATGATATTGAATAAAGGAATAATCGAAATTAACGTTGTGTGCTACGAAGATCTTATCGTGTAATAGGGAAAAAATATCACCGGCTACTTCATCAAATGCCGGAGCACCTGCAACCATTTCGTCCGTAATACCTGTAAGGGATTGAATATATCGGGGAATGGGCACACCCGGATTAATCAGCGTGTCGTATTGCTGTATAATGTTCCGGCCGTCATAAATGTAAATGGCTATTTCCGTGATGCCGTTTGCACTGGCATGGCCACCTGTAGTTTCTATATCAACTATTGCGTACATAACTCTCCACTCGTCCGGACAAATATAACTACAAGTTCCAATCTGGAGAATTATTTATATAAAGAAGAGTTGTTAGCTTCCGGATCGACATTCCCGAACTCAACAATCACAACAAATCATCCGAAAACTAACAACTACTTATTTTAACAATCAACGCTAAGCGTTGTTCTATTTCTTCTTCATGGCAGCCTGAATAGCCTTGGCTGTATCCTGATGCGCCTTGAGTGTAGGCAATGTATTACCTGCCCATGTTTTCAGATCCGGATCCGTCAGATTCTGTGATGCTTTATCAAACATATCTACATCTTTATCATGATCATTTACCATCATGTCAATGAAGTGTTTGTCAAACTCTTTACCGGAGAGTTTACTCATATCTCTCAGGTGCTCTGAGTAATCTGATCCTACACTGTCAGGCAGGGTAATGTTCTTAGTCGTCGCCAATCCTTTCAGTTCATCACCAGCTTTTGAGTGATCAGCTACCAGTAATGCGCCGAAATCTTTTATCCGCTGAGTCGTACCTTTTTCCTGTGCCAGTTTACCAGCCTGTACTTCCAGCATGCCGCCGTCAGCAGCTTTTACTGCAAAGTCAGATGATTCTTTATCAACAGGAGCGGTTTCTTTATTTACAGCCTGTGCACTATCAACTGAGTCTTCGTGCTTAGCTTCTGTATTTCCTGAATTACAAGCCTGAAACATCCAGGCGGCCAGCATAGTTGCGGCAATAAAAGTGAGCTTTTTCATGTCTTCCTTTTTTGGTTTAACAAATAGATGTACCAGCTAACGTGTCATCCAGTTCAGTGATACATTTGGCAAAAAGGGTACCATGCCGGCTCGTCTGAGTACGCTCCTCTACAGTCAGGACAGCTGAAATATAATACAGTCCTGCATTTCATCAATACGACCTGTACTATAATGATTATCAGCCCCTACCGCAGACATATAAGGTTATTTTGTAGACCGTTTTCCCCGTTTTAAGGGAAAATAAGCATTCCGGAACGCTCATTCTAAAAATATTTTGGAACATTCATTCTATTATTCTATATTTGCATCATGGCACGGAATAAAGCATTTGATCCTGAGGAAAAGCTGGAAAAAGCAAGGGATCTCTTCTGGGAGAAGGGATACAATGCGACTTCTATGCAGGACCTCTGTGAGGAAATGAAACTGAACCGGGCCAGTATATATGATACTTACGGTGACAAATACGCCCTCTTTCAACAGTGTCTGCAGAACTACGCGAAGGAGAAACTATTTGATTACAAACAGTGCTGTGAGAAGGTATCACCACTTTCAGCGATAGACAGTATCATACGAAGAGCGGTCCACAACAGGAAAGAAGGGAAATCCTGCCTCATGGTAAAGACATCCTTTGAACTGGCTTCAATGGATGAAGGCATAAGACACATTGTACAGGAACAGGCAAGACAAAGCATCAGCGTATTACAGGAACTTTTGGAGAAAGCACAAAAGATGAACGAAATACCAGCAGAAAAGGATCCGGCTACATTAGCACAGTTCCTATACGCAAGCTTCAGTTCGATCTGGTTGATGGACGTACTATTCGGTGATAAAGCAATGTTGGACAGCATGGCAGACCATATATTGTATAGCATCAGGCATTGATATTTTTTTGCATTTTTTTGGAACAATCATTCTGGAATTAATTAACTGAAGAACCCATGTATCCAACATTATTATCATCCGCTACCATAGGCAATTATGCCATTTCAAACAAGGTGGTTATGGCGCCCACCGCTAGTAAAAGTCGCGTACCGGCGGGTATACCCAACGACGTGACCGTCAACTACTACAGCCAAAGGGCCAAAGCCGGCCTGATCATCGCGGAAGGAACCGGTCCTGCAGAAAACGGTATGGGCCAGGCGCACATGCCGGGAATCTATAGCAAGGATCAGATTTCAGGATGGAAGAAAGTAACAAAAGCTGTACATGAAAACGGCGGCCGGATCTTCCTGCAGATCAAACACACAGGGCGTATATCACACCCTGCCAACATGCCGGCTAAGGCAGACGTAATAGCTCCTTCGGCTATTCCCGCCAAAGGAGAGATATGGACAGAGAAACTGGGATGGCAGCCACATGCCACTCCAAGAGCAATGACTACATCAGAGGTGGGAAAAATGGTCCAGCAGTACGTAAAGGCAGCAACACAGGCAATTGAAGCAGGTTTCGACGGAGTGGAAATACACGCAGCGCACGGATATTTAATGGACCAGTTCCTGCACCCTGATACCAATCAGCGGACAGACAAATACGGCGGCAGCATTCCAAACAGGGTGCGCTTCATTCTCGAAGCCGTTGCAGCTGTCAGTCACGCAATAGGCAGGCACCGTACAGGCATCCTCCTGTCTCCTTACAGTCAGGTCAATGACCTGCAGCATCACAATCAGATAGACGCTACTTACGAATATCTGACAGATGCACTGGATACTTATGGATTGTCTTACATACACCTGCTGACCGAAACGGCAACGCCTGCCACACTCATTGCCGGCATACGTTCCCGCTTCAACGGAACACTGATTTTAAACGGCGATTATGATGCTTTAAGTGCAGAACAAACAGTGCAGAATGGCCTCGCAGATCTGATCGCATTTGAGAATCCATGTGTTTCTTCTCCTCTCTCCGGTAAGTTTGCAACAACTTCCAGTGAGCCGCTCAAAAAGCCCAATTACGCTTGTGCGAATTGTTAATTATAAATCTGAGAGTTGTTTAGTTGTATACACTTCCGTAGCGGAAGTCCTGTTGCGGAAGTGCTTTCTACAGGCAAAAACATAAGGAACTTTAGTGTAGGATATATATTTAGCTCGTTTAAGATAAAAAGACGCTACGTAGAAAGAGGAAGATTGTGACATGGAGAATGCAATTCTCTGCTAGTCCCGGAAGTATAAAATAGGCCATCTGTTGCCGCATGATTTTTAAGACGCAAACAGATAGGATTTCCAATAAAACAGCTTTAGCGAATACCAACAGATAAAGCCTATTTTATACTGACCTGAGGATTATAATGACTGCCGCTATATGCGGCTTTTTTTACCGGCTTACACCAGCTTCCACAGCCAGCTCTTTCCAGTTAAAATACTGCTGCGCATTGTAGTAACAGATATCCTTTATTACTTTACCGATCCATGCTACATCATTCGGTAACTCTCCGTTCTCCACCTCCTGTCCAAACAATTCACATACGATCCTGCGGAAATACTCATGACGGGGATAAGATAAAAAGCTGCGGGAGTCTGTCAACATTCCTACAAAACGACTCAATAGTCCCATATTTGACAATGCATTGATCTGTTTGATCATACCATCTTTCTGGTCAAGGAACCACCACGCAGAACCAAACTGCACTTTACCGGCTACAGATCCATCATTGAAATTGCCAATCATCGTAGCCAGCAATTCATTATCCGCCGGATTCAGATTATACAATATTGTCTTTGCCAATTTATCCTGACTATCCAGTCTGTCCAGAAACTTTGCCAGCGCTCTCGCCTGAGAGAAATCACCGATCGAATCCCATCCGGTATCTGGCCCCAATACACGCATCATACGCGAGTTGTTATTTCTCAAAGCACCGAGGTGATACTGTTGTACCCAACCTTTCTCCCAGTCCCATTCCGCCAGTTGTAACAACAATGCAGACTTGATCTGACGGGCTTCCTGCAGGCTCAGTCGCTGTCCGCTTCTTACTTTGAGGAATATGGCATTGATATCTTTTTCCAGAAAATCTTCCGCATAGATCTCTTCAATACCATGATCAGAAACTGAACAACCCTGCGATGCAAAAAAGTCATGTCTGTTCTTCAATGCTTCCAGCAGATCTGCATAGGTATCAATCGTAATACCTGCTGCCTCTTCCAGTCTTGTCAGATACGCATTATATTTCTCCGGATCATCCACATTCATCGCCTGATCCGGACGGAAGGCAGGCAGAATAGGTATTTCAAAACCATCCTGTCTTAACTGCTGATGGTGTTCCAGTGAATCAACCGGATCATCAGTCGTACATACCAGTGCGACATTCATTTTACGCAACAGATTGCGGGTACTGAAAGCAGGTGTTTCCAGTTGTGCACCGGCATTGTAATAGATATCTGCGGCAGTCTCCGGACTTAGAATATCATGTATATCAAAATAGCGCTGTAACTCCAGATGTGTCCAGTGATACAGCGGATTACGCAACGTGTATGGCACCGTAGCCGCCCATTTCTCAAACTTCTCCCAATCTGTTCTATTACCGGTGCAATAGCTTTCATGCACCCCATTCGTACGCATGGCTCTCCATTTATAATGATCCCCATACAGCCATGCCTGTGTCAGCGTACCAAAGGTAGTATCCGCTGCAATCTGGGCTGGTGGAAGATGACAATGATAATCGATCACGGGCATCTCTTTTGCATAATCGTGATACAAACGTTTTGCAGTATTGTTAGTCAGGAGAAAATGTTCATCCAGGAACTTCTTCATTGTAGACAGTTTAATTAATGGTTAGTAGATTACAGTGATACCCCTCTCTTCCATGGAATAAAATCATCCTGTCCGTTGATGACGGATCTGGCTTGTGTAATTCCACTGGCAACATCGATGACATAATTCAGAATACGTTCGCCCGCCTCAGGGATAGACTCTTCACCATCGATGATGGTCCCTGTATTGATATCGATAATATCCGGCATACGCTGATAGAGTTTTGTATTACTGGACAGCTTTATAACAGGCGTCACAGGATTACCGGTAGGTGTACCCAGACCGGTGGTAAACAGTACGATAGTGGCCCCCGCCCCTACTTCTGCGGTAGTCGATTCTACATCATTACCCGGTGTACAAAGCAGGTTCAACCCCGGCAGACTTACCTTCTGCGGATAATCCAGTACGGCGGCTACCGGAGAGGTGCCCCCTTTTTTTGCTGCACCGGCTGATTTGATCGCATCGGTAATAAGACCGTCTTTGATATTACCCGGAGAAGGATTCATATCAAAACCGGAACCCGCTTCTTCTGCACGACGTTGATACGTGCGCATCAGTTCTATAAAACGTAAGGCATCTGCGGTATCCACACAGCGATCACTCATTTCCTGTTCGACACCGCAAAGCTCCGGGAATTCAGATAAAATAACTGAACCACCCAAAGCTACCAGCAGATCAGAAGTATAACCAATAGCAGGGTTAGCAGAAATACCCGAAAATCCGTCAGATCCACCACATTCCAATCCAATACATAGCTTAGATAAAGGAGCAGGTGTACGGGTAATTTTATTCGCTTCAATCAATCCCGCCATTGTCTGCTTTACCGCCGCAGTGATCAGAGCCTGCTCAGTCCCTGTCTGTTGCTGATCGAGTATAAATAAAGGTTTGCTGAACTGCGGCGCGCGTTTACGGATCTCTTCTTCCAGCATAGTGATCTGTGCATTCTGGCAACCCAGACTCAAGACCGTTGCTCCTGCTACATTCGCATGCGTGATATAACCTGCCAGTAGTCCACAAAGGGTCTGTGCATCCTGACGAATGCCACCACAACCACCTTCATGTGTCAGGAACTTGATCCCATCTACATTCTCAAACAGGCGTTGTTGTCCGCTCTGTGCATTGTCTTCTGTATAGACCGTTTCCAGTATAGCGGTGGCATCAGCACCTTGCTGGTATTGCTGTGCCAGTTGCCGGGCAAAGGCGGCATATTTTTTCGGACGGCCATAACCCAGTTCTTCTACCAGTGTCTCCCTTAACACCTCTACATTCCTGTTCTCACAAAATACCATCGGGATCACCAGCCAATAGTTACCGGTACCGACACTACCATCCGCTCTGTGATAGCCCATAAAGGTGCGATCCTTCCATTTGGATATATCTGGTATATGCCATGCTGTTTTACGCGTAGCTGCCAGCTGAAAATCGCTGGCGGCATGCTTTACATTTCCTACCGCTATCTTCGCACCTGCCGGCAGGGTCTCTTTGGCCCGGCCCACCAGTACACCATACATGGTGATGGCGTCTCCCGGATGCAAAAGCGTTTCTGTAAACTTGTGTTTTGCAGGTACGTCTTCGGTCAATGTATACACCTGACCATTTTCCTGCACACTTTCTCCTTTTTTCAGATCCGTTAGTGCCACCACTACATTATCCTGCGGATGAACTTTCAGGACTTTCCTTTTCAATCCCGTCATATGCTGTTTTATTTAAGCGATCGTTGTTTCTTCTGATACCCGTCTGATAAGTGACGAAGCTCCCTCTGTGAGCAAAGCTCCTGTCATAATAGTGACTGCATGTGCAAAACCGGGTAGCTGCGTCAGATCAACACCCCACAGGGCTGTATCTTTCAATACGGTCTGCACGAGTACCGCTGGTTCCAGTCTTTGCCATTTTTCTTTAAAATAACCTGCATAATCATCTGTCACTTCTCCATCGCGCATAAACAGCAGATAGGCCGCAAAGCCTAATGCCATCAGGGCAGGCACTTCCTCCATCCGCTGATAATGCCGTACGATCACGGGTATCACCCGCATCTTCATTTTGGAGGTATACTGCATGGTAATACTCAGCCAGCGATGTTCAATAAACGGATTTCTGAAGCGATCCAGCACGCTGCCTGCAAAGCGCAAAGCCGCATCTTCGCGGATAGCGACGTCTGTGATAGCGGGCACTATTTCATGTTGCGCAAGTGCTGCAATACAACTTTCCATAGCAGGATCTTCCATCGCATCTTTCACCGTATCAAATCCGGCGAGTACGGCCAGTCCGCAGCTAAGCGTATGTGTACCATTCAGGAGGCGCAGTTTCAGTTCGCGGAAGATATTTATGTCCGGCGCCAGTACCACCCCGCTATCTGCAGGTGCAAATGCCAGTACCTTTCTGACACGTTCATCAGCTGTTTCTATCGCCCATAAAGCATAAGGCTCTGACATGATCGTCAGTTTATCCTGATAGCCCAGTTTCTCTTCTAACACAGCCTGCGCCGCTGCCGGAAGTGCTCCCGGAACGATACGATCCACCAGTGAATTACAGATATAATTCGCAGCAGATAACCAATGCACAAAAGCAATGTCCAGCTGATGCCGGTTTGCCAGCTCCAGCAGAATATTTTTTAGTTTAGTGCCGTTATCCGGTATGAGTTCTGTTGGAATGATCACCATTCCTTTATTGATATCTCCTTTAAAATGCTGATAGCGATGTAAGAGAAATGCCAGCAGTTTACCCGGAAAAGAAGCCGGCGTAGCTGCATGTATATTATCATCTGTCAGCGTGATACCTACTTCTGTGGTATTGGAAATAATAATCTCCATCTCCGGATCAGTGGCACATTGCAGGATCTGTTCCCATTCACCTGTAGCAGACAATACCCTGCTGATTGCATCATTGACAACATATTCTTCCACACGTCTGCCCTGCAAGATGCCCTGAATACAATGTGTATACAGATAATCCTGCTCATTGTAAGCATCCGTATTGCCCTTATCTGTCGATTTCACCACAACGATACGACCATTGAAAATGCCCGCCTTATTGGCCTTATCAATGAAATAATCAGGCAGGCCACGCAGTAATACACCCGTACCAAATTGCAGTACTTTTTCGGGCAATACCGCACGTGCTTTGCCTGTCAGAAACTGTTTGTTCAATTGCATATTTCTTATTTAATGCGTCAATGCACCACTTCCATCGACCGTGTTTACTAATTATTTGCGGGGTACCTGTCTGAATAACCATTCGGTCAGATCAGTCGCCGCCTGATAGTTTTCAAAAGAAGCCGGTAAACGGCGTCCATCCAGATATTCGTTATAGAACCATGGATCGCCTACGGCAAATACGGCCCCTTTACCTACTTTGGCGGTTGCCATAATCACATCTCCTTTGTCGGTATACAGTGCTTTGGCCGGCGATTGCAAAGCAAGTGTAGAGATCTCCTTGATGTAAATCTTCTTTGTATGTGCGAATACGCTGTTGCCGGCAGGCAGGAACAGTGCACCTTGTTCAAATTGCTTTCCTTCTACATGATTGCGGCTATCTTCTTTGAAATGAATACCGAATTTGTCGGTCAGCGTATTGAAGGTGTTGATCTCTGAGTTACCGGCGTCGTTTTGCAGTATCACAAGTACGCCGCCCTGCTTCACCCAGTTTGTCAATTGCGTGGCATGTGCCCCGGTCATGTAGTTAGGCTTCGCTGTTTCCTTTTCAGTATCAGGATCTACAATAATCAGGATATTAGACTTCGCCAGATTAGCCGCAGTGGGTGCTTCAGATAAAGTGCTGGTCTTTGCACCTCTGTTATGGAAAATATGTCCCCACAGAGAAAAGCCGCCATTATCCATTTCATTCCATACGTAGTGCCATGACTCCGGCTGACCTGTAATCCCTTTTCTGAATTCGTTATTAAAAAAGTTATCGATGGTCACTGTCAGTCCTTTACCCGTCTGCTGAATAGCTGCCTGCTCCATCTCATTTGAGGCCAGCATATAGGCCCCTACTCCCTTGGGATCATTCGTCACTACTTTCTCACTCAGATAGTATTCATAACTGCCATCCCTGTAAGGATCGCCCCCCAGCCCCGCTACACTCACAGTGCCTTCCAGGTTAACGCCTCCTTCCGGTGCTGTACGCACAAATTGTCTGGTAATACCTTTATAGCCTTTCTCTGCAACCGTCCGGTAGGAAGCAGGGAGATAACCCAGTCTGACACCTTTGGCCAGCGCATATACAAACATGCAGGAGCCGGAAGCTTCCAGATAGTTGCCTTTGGCGCCTGCTTTATCCAGCACCTGATACCAGCAACCGCTGGCGGGGTCCTGATACTTTTTCACAGCTACTGCCATCCGGTTCAGTATCTTCAGCAGACTATCCCTGCCCGGATGTCCCGCAGGATAATATTCCAGTGCATCTACCAGAGCCATACCATACCAGCCCATTGCACGGCCCCAGAAATTAGGAGAACGGCCGGTTGTCTTATCTGCCCAGCGTTGCTCACGGGATTCATCATAACCATGATACAGGAGACCTGTTTTATTATCACGGGAATGTTCTTCCATCAGTACAAACTGACGGGTGATGTCTTTAAATGCGGTCTCATCGTGATACATCGCAGCGTATTCTGCGTAGAAAGGTTCAGCCATGTACAATCCGTCCAGCCACATCTGAAACGGATACCGTTTCTTATGCCAGAAGCCGCCTTCTTTTGTACGGGGCATTTTATCCAGCTGCGCTTTCAGCTTATCTGCTGCCAGTTTATATTTCTCTTCGTTTGTTACTTTGTATAACAATAAGAGTGAGCGGCCATTTTTTATATTATCTATGTTGTAATCTTCAGCCTTATAAGTGCGGATAGTACCGTCTTTCTCAATGTAATGATCAAGCCCTGTCTGTATGAATTTAAAATATTTGCCGTCGCCGGTGTTCTTCCACAATCCGGTAAACCCTTCCAGTACCACACCCTGATCATAGGTCCAGTGTGCATGTCGTCCTGCCAGTTGCAAAGAATCTCCCCATATCCGTATCATGGTTTCCGCCATCTTTGCCGATTGTGCAAAAGCGGTCACCGGCAGGAGGACCAAAAGGGTATTCAGTAGTTTCTTCATGCCGTATACTTTGTGAATTATCTTTTACTAATGTCCAGTTTCACCTGTTTGCTGTCCTGTACATTGAGTTTACCATTATCTTCTGTGATCAGCGTCACGTTGCTCATACTGATATTGTTGCCAACGATACAGTCGCCTGCTTTCCTTGCCTTGATGGTGATATCTTTCAGGTGGATATCACTGATCGGCATTTCCGGCAATCCCCGTATAAAAATGGCTTTCTCTGCACCGTGACAAACCACATTGCTGATATGAAAATCTCTGAACTGAGGAGTAGCTTCTGTTACAGGAAACAGTTCTACTTTCACCGCTTCCCGTTTCTCTCCGGATAATGGCACAGGATCTTTGGCCATATAATACATATCAAAGAGGATCGCTTCTGCCGGTATGTCTTTCATGTTGATGTTGTTTACATAGATCTTTTCTACTACACCACCACGACCACGCGTTGTTTTAAAACGCAGTCCGATATCGGTACCGAGGAAAGAGCAATTGGAAACGTAGAGATTTCTGGCACCACCAGACATTTCACTACCGACTACAAAACCGCCATGTGCGTGGTATACCGTACAATTATTCACGATCACATCTTCTGTTGCGACCCCACGCCTGCGGCCCTGTTCATCACGACCGGATTTGATACAGATACCATCATCTCCCACATCAAACGTACAGCCTTCAATACGTGCGTAACGGCAGGATTCGAGGTCTACCCCGTCACCATTTTGTGCATACCATGGATTTTTAGCGTATACATCTCTAAGCGTAATATGTTCGGTCAGCAGAGGATGCAGACACCATGCAGGTGAGTTCTGGAAGGTCACACCTTCCAGCAATACATATTTGCAGGAAGTAATGCTGAGCATATTCGGACGAAGGAAGTCCTTGATGTCGTTATAGTCAGCCGCTGTTTTACCAGCTTCCATTACACCTGCCAGTTTTGTATGTGATCCTTTCTGAGATTTCGCGGAAGGATACCAGGTCTTTTTATCTTCACCTTCTATACCACCGGATGCCAGTAATTTCTTCCACTGTGACTCTGTCAGTTTATCTTTTTTGACAATGCGCCACGCATCTCCCCCACCGTCTATAATCCCTTTACCGGTAATAGCAATATTCTCTGCCCCTACAGCAGATATAGGCGCCTGACAACGCATGGCTTTCAATCCTTCATAAGTGGTTTCTACCAAAGGGTACTGGTCAAAATCGGTGGTGAACTGCAACAAGGCATTTGGCGCGAGATAGAGGTTCACATTACTTTTCAGTACAAGTGGTCCTGTCAGCCAGAGTCCCGCAGGAATCATCACCACTCCGCCACCATTTTCGCTGGCTTTGGTAATAGCGGCATTGATACTTTTGCTGTTCAGAGTTACCCCGTCTGCTTTCGCACCAAATGCGACAATGCTAAATGTATCTCTTTTAAAATGCGGTTCATAGATCTCCGGCAGGTCAAAACGGTATTTGCCTTCAAACTCTGTCTGTTGCAGATATTTCTCCAGACCGATATGTTTATCCCGGATCTCTCTGGCTACCAGTCCGGCGACCAGTGTAGCGCCATAAGTATTAAAGTGGGTATTATCCGTAACGCCATTCGGCAGGGTTGTATAATGCCCTGCCGGAGTGGTCTTAAACAATTTTTCAGAACCTTGTACACCCTGTTGTACCAGCAGAGCTTCACTGCTTTTATGCAGATCGATCAGAGGTACTTTCAGACTGGCGGCGATCTCGCGTACTACGCCGGGATATTCGCCATGCTGGTCAACAAAAGCGCCTTTCTCATCAAATTTCCGGCGCATTACCGGTGTGACGAGGATAGGATTAGCACCTTTTGCCCGGGCCTCTTTTACGAAACGGATCAGATTATCCTTATAAGCGCCCTTAGGAGCCGCAAAACGGGTCGAATCATCCTTTTTGGAGTCATTATGCCCAAATTGTATAATCACCCAGTCTCCGGCCTTTAATTGCACAAGAACGCTATCCCAACGGTGCTCATTAATAAAACTTTTGGTACTGCGGCCATTCACGGCATAGTTTTTTACCGTCACGCCTTTCTGCAGAAACAGGGGGAACAATTGTCCCCATCCTCTTTCGGGATTATCAACCAGTGGTTTATCTGCCATGGTAGAATCTCCGATCATAAACACGCGCGGCGGATCGTCTGTCGGTATCCAACTGATCAAAGGAAAAAGCAGCGCCAATAGATACAACTTCATGAGCTTTCGGTTTAATGGTATTACTGATAGTTTGGATTCTGTGTAAATTCAGCTTTGTTGGTCACAGCATCAATCTGATCCTGCGGGATCGGACGCACATTGTGGAATTCCTGAAAGTTCTTTGCTGCATCCGGATTATGTGCAATAATCTGTGCGGACAATTTACCGGTACGTTTCAGGTCAAACCAGCGTAACTGTTCACCTGCCAGTTCGCGGGCTCTTTCATCCAGTATAAATTCCACGGTCATATTCGCAGCAGATACTTCCATATCGGCTTCATGACCCGGAATAGCAGCACGCTTACGCAACACGTTGATATAATCTGCTGCCTTTCCGGTATTACCCAGCTTAATCTGTGCTTCTGCAGCGATCAGGTACATTTCGGCCAGTCTGATGATATATGCATCTTTCGCACTTTGTTCTTCATTCATGGAAGCGCGGCTGGGGTCATCAAATTTCTGCAGGGAAACATAACGTGTACGGTCTTTACCACCCTGATTGGCATAATAACAGATATTCCTGTCATACACACGATATTTCTTACCAGCGGTATCTGCATTAGAGACTACATATTTGGTACAGATAACAGCTGTATCACCCAGTTTCATACCTGCGGGTGCTGTCTTGGTATTATTACACAACCATACGCTTTTGAAAGTCGCGTCATAACGGGCATCTGCTTTCTCATTAAACAGATCCAGCAGATAGAGCGTAGGCATATATCTGTTGAAAGGACGGCCATTCAGCACATCACGCTGCATACCCGGCAGATCGTCATATTTCATACCAAACATCAGGTGACCATTATTGGCACCGCGGGAGTGCCCATTGGGATATAAGGTAGCGTCGATTCTATCATCAAACACCAGGTTCTTCATATAGTTAACGGCCCATACGATCTCTTTGTTTTGCAGGTTATCCATCTTCCATAAATCTGCATATTTCGGCACGAGTGAGAATCCGTACTTAGTGATCACGGAATCAGCCAGCGCAGCTGCACGATCATTCATTCCACGGGTCAGATACATACGGGCGAGGAAGGCTTGTGCAACCGGTTTAGTAGCACGGCCGTAGTCGCTGGTACTCACGGGCAGGTTCTTTACAGCAATATCCAGATCACGGAAGATCTGTGCATAGAAAGTGTCTACGGGCGTACGGTTGGCCGTTGTTTCCACACCTGCTGTTTCAGTGACAGTAAAGTGTACACCACCCCACATCTCTACAATATGCCAATAATAAAATGCACGGAGGAAATGGAGTTCGGCATCACGCATGGCACGTTTTTCATCTGTAAAACCGGCATTACCGATTCTGCCTATACCTGTATTACAAAGATTGATAGCGGAATACAGCTGTCTCCACAATACACTCATCACACCATTACTCGCCTGCAGATTGATATACTGTGTCAGGTCGGGATATTTATCACCAGTACCGCTGGTCCAGAGGTCTGTACCCATTTCAGATATACTGTATCCCTCTTCTTTTCCATACCACCAGCGGTTGTAGGAATAGGCGGCGCTGACCAGTGTTTCAAATCCATCAGGTGTACTGAACACCTGATCTACGGTGAGACCGGAAGGATTATATTCTTCCAGTTGTTTGTTACAGGCAGCCAGCAGACCGGCCCCTGTGATGAATATGATAAAAAGATTGATATAGCGTTTCATGACTTGTAAGGTTAATTTGAATGAAATCAGAATTCTACGTTCAGACCAGCTACGTACATTTTCGTCAGCGGATTACTCAGGTCACCTCCTCTCTCCGGATCATAGTCTTTCACTTTACTGAAGGTGAACAGGTTCTTACCCGTTACATAGACACGCAGATTAGTCAGGTGTAAATTCTTCAAAGCGGAACCCGGTAATGTATAACCCAGCGAGATATTACGGATCTTCACAAAAGAGCCGTCTTTATATCCCAGCGTTCTGATGAAAGGTGTACCGTCTTTAGATACACTGGCATTCGGACGCGGATAAGCGTTGGTCTCATGCTCAGGCGTCCAGTAGTCAAGTGGCGCACTATTCTCAAGTCCCTGCGGATCATACTTCGCCGCATATTCTGAATTGATCCATTGACCAATGCGTGCGAATACATACACATTCAGGTCAAAATTCATAAAGCGGATATCGTTATTCAGACCACCACTCCAGGTAGGCACCTGTCTGCCGAGTATCACACGGTCCTGTGAATTCAGTACCCCATTCCCATCCTGATCACGTACTTTGATATCACCCGGTTTATATCCGAAAGAGGTAGCAGCGTCTGCTTCTTTCGTCTGCCAGATACCCACTTTTTCGTAGTCATAGAACACGCGCACCGGATAACCGATAAACCATCCGTTAGCAACATCATTGGTATTTGCATCCGCCAGTGCAACGATCTCTTCTTTGTTTTTAGAGAAGACGATATTGGAATTCCAGCTGAAGTTTTTACTTCTGACATTCACGGTATTGATACCGATTTCTATACCTCTGTTTCTTGTCTTACCGATGTTCTGTATAACAGTGCTCACACCGGAAGAAGAGGGCAGCGTTCTTTGCAGTAACAGGTCTTTGGTTTTTGTATCATACAGGTCGATTGTAGCTCCGATCCTGCCGTCAAAGAAACTCATGTCCAATCCGATATCAGTAGTGGCAGACAGCTCCCATTTCAGATTCCTGTTACCGATCTGACTACCGATACCATAAGCCAGTGCTGAGTTGGTATCATCATAAGAGAAAGGGATCTTGCTCAGGTAACTGGCCGTTGCATATGGCGGTACGGCATCATTACCCGCAATACCATAGCTGGCACGTATTTTCAGGTCGCTGAATACACGCTGACCTTTCATAAATGCTTCATCAGATACACGCCATGCACCTGCTATGGAAGGGAAGAAGGCCCATTTATTACCCGGCGCCAGTTTGGAACTACCATCTGAGCGACCGGTAAGTGACAGCAGATATTTTCCTTTATAGTTATAGTTGATACGACCGGTGAATGAGATCAGTTTATTGGCCATATAACTGGAACGGATGGCAATACCACTTACGTTGTTTTGCAGGGCGTAATATAACTGAGCGGGCAGCAGCTGTCCTTCACCCTGTAAGAAACTGGAATCGCGCTGATCAGATAACAAGCTGGCTACACCTGTCAGCCCGAAAGTATGATCTCCCAGTTTCTGAGTATAGTTCAGTACGTTTTCCCAGCTGATATACCGTTTGCTGCCACTGTTATACTGAGATCTGGAGGCGGATGCGGTAGAACGTTCGATCGTATTTTTGGAAGCAAAGATCCCTGTGCGCGCATTATCCAAAGTCACACCGAGGTTGGAACGGAAAGACAGCCCTTTTAGTGGTGTCAGTTCTACATAGGCATTTACGAAGGTACGCGTAACACGGCCATTGTTCTGATAGGCATCCGGTTGCTCATCTGCCAGCGGATTGATCATAGAACCCATATTCGGGAACAGGATCAGTTTACCCTCTTCATCATAAGGCAGATTAAGAGGTACGATCTTATTAGCCTGATTCAGTGGATCACGGCGATTGTCCTGATTATAGTAAGTCACCTGACTCTGCATACCTACTTTCAGATAATCATTGATGGTCTGGTCGAGGTTCAATCTGGCAGAATAACGTTTCAGATGATCCAGTTTGAAGATGCCTTTTTCATCAAAATAGTCCAGTGAGAGATAGACTTTTGTTTTCTCAGAGCCACCAGATACACCTACCTGATAATCCTGTTGCAGACCATCATGGATCAGGAGATCAGCATAGTCTGTCCAGAGATTATTCTGGATAGAGGCTACTTCCGCCGCATTAAAGATCAGGGGATCATCGGCCTCACTTTTCCAGCGACCGGTAGTACGGTTGGCTTCACGTTTTTGTGCGACATATTGCGGACCGGTAGACATAGCGGGATAACCTGCTACCTGTGAGATACCAGCGTAAGTATTCACAAAAACACGCGGTTTGCCGGAAGCACCTTTTTTTGTGGTGATGATAATAACGCCGTTCGCACCTCTTGATCCGTATACAGCAGTAGAGGAAGCATCTTTCAGTACTTCCATCGACTGAATATCGTTGGGGTTAATATCCTGTATATTTTCATATTGCACACCGTCTACGATGTACAACGGACCATTATCCGCACGGATAGACCTGTTACCGCGCACGGTAACATTGATCTTTGCACCGGCAGCACCATTACTTTTGGTGATATCAACACCTGGCAGTTTACCTTGTACGGATTCCATTACGTTGGTGGAAGGTACTTTTCTGAGTTCCTCCCCTTTCACAGATGTAACGGCGCCTGTGAGGTCACGTTTCTTTACTTCACCGTAACCTACTACCACGACTTCGTCCAGTTGTTTATTATCTTTCTCCAGTTTCACTACGATGTTGCTGTTACCATTAATGTTTTGCGTCAATGCCTGATAGCCGAGGTAAGTGATCACCAGTACACCGGTCTGGCTATCGGGAACGGTAAGGGAAAAAGCGCCAGTGGCGTCGGTCTGTGTGCCTGTTGTGGATCCTTTCAGTTGCACATTGACCATAACAAGCGGTTCTCCGGTTTCTGCGTCGGATACCCGCCCTTTGATTGTCTGGCGTTGTGCAAATGTCATACTGACACTTACCAGCAAAAGCCAGCAGATGAATAGTAGTTTTTTCATAACGTAACGTGTTGTATCTGTCTTCTAAAATTGGGTAATTGTTAGTCCGCAATGGAAATAGCGATATTGCTACAGTGGCAATATTTTGTGGCACTGTTCCTCTTCAGTTCATCCTTTGGGTCTCCCCGAAACAATTCTACGCCGATATTCATTAATTCGGAAAGGAATAGAGGTATTTATTTACGCAAACGTTTGCGGAAAAGGCATCACAATCAAAGTGTCAGGTAAGTTTTTTTAATCTATCCGCAGCCAATCATAATCTGCAAATCCGCTATCATTGATCTGCGTATTCCGCGTACAGAAGATCCCTACTTTTGCGCCTACCCATCTTCCCGGCTGTGCTGTAAACGGCTTACCGGCATCTATAAACTTAGTACCATCCGTACTATAACTAAACTGACATACCGCACCCTTATCCACCTTTACCCGGAACCAACAGGTATTTCCCGCTATTATCGTCAACACCTCCTGTTCTTCTGTTGCCCCTTTATCTGCTTTCAGACAGGACGCATAGAGCAATTGCAGCTTGTTTTCTTTCTTTATCAGTGAAATACCTGCATAATCAACGCCCATAATGATCAATCCGGTGCGTTCTCCTTCCAGTGCAGGGTTTGGTGTAAACGTACATTTGGTGGTAACGGTAAAACTATCCGCCGGAAACTTCTGTAATAACAGGTTTGGCACCTGCCAGTAGTTACGGGAAGAGTCAGGCACTTTCGCAGAAAATAAGCGCAATACACCTTTCGCCGGATACATCATCATCCATGTAGATACCGGATTCGCCTGCCATTGCCATTGTACACCCAGAATTGCACTATTGAATTCATCAGACTCCGGGGGTGTTACTACTGGCATACCTGTCAGCGGTTTACGGTAAGTCATCACGGGTTCCCCTTTCCCGTCACCATCCGCATCGGTACCAATCACCGGCCAGTTATTCACCCAATGCATAGGTTGCAGGTGTACTACGCGACCGTAAGCTCCTTTATCCTGAAAATGCAGAAACCAGCTGCTACCGGAAGGTATATCCACCCACGCACCCTGATGCGGACCGTTCACCGTACTCTTTCCCTGATCCATGACGATCTTCTCTTCATAGGGACCATAGATATTCTTTGACCGTAATACCAGTTGCCAACCGGTGCTCACACCACCTGCTGGTGCAAAAATGTAATAATAACCATTGCGTTTGTACAGTTTAGGGCCTTCCAATGTGGGATGTGCACAATGTCCGTCGAAAACCAATACCCCTTCATCTGTGACAGCCGTACCGGCTTCATTCATACGGTTGAGTGTCAGGATACTTTTGATACCCGCCCGGCTGCCTGCCCATGCATGTACGAGATAGACTTTGCCGTCATCATCCCACAGCGGACAAGGATCTATCAAACCTTTACCTGCTTTTACCATAACGGGATCAGACCACGGACCTGTCGCATTTTTTGCTCTGATCATGTATATACCGAAATCAGGATCAGGGTAATAGATATAAAATTCCCCTTTATGATAACGGATAGAAGGCGCCCATACGCCATTACCATGCTGTACCTTATTAAAATGCTCAAAAGGCGCCTGCCGCAGCAGGGCATGTCCGGCCAACTGCCAGTTCACGAGGTCTTTCGACTGTAAAATGGGCAATCCCGGCGCCGCATTAAAACTGGATGCCGTCATGTAAAACTCATTACCCGCCCGGCAGACGTCCGGATCGGAATAATCGGCATTCAATACAGGATTTTTATAGGAACCGTTTCCGAGGTCAGCTACCCATGAAAGGGAGCGCTGCTGACCATAAAACAAGGTTGGGAGGCACAAACCAGCCAAAATAAATAGCAGCTTTTTCTTCATCTGCAAAGCGTTTTTCATACGTGTAAGAATGACACTAATATAGTATAAAATAAATTATAAGTATATTTACTCACTACGTTATGAAATTTGAAGCAGCCACTATAAAAGATATAGCCATTGCGCTGGGGTTATCCACCTCCACTGTGTCCCGTGCATTACGGGACAGTCACGAGATCAGTATCGCTACCAAACAGCTGGTACTGGAATATGCCACGAGGATTAATTATCATCCTAATCCCATTGCGCTCAGTCTCAAGGAAAAACGAAGCCGCTCCATCGGGGTGATCGTTGCTGAAATCGCCAACAGCTTTTTCTCGCAGGCCATCAATGGGATTGAGTCCGTTGCAAAGGATAAGGGGTATAATGTGATGATCTCCCAGACGCATGAGTCCTTTGATAAGGAAGTGATGACCCTGCAATATCTTGCCTCCCGTTCTATCGACGGACTACTGATCTCCGTATCCAGTGGGACCGAGAATCTGGATCACCTGAAAGCCTTGCATGAAAGAGGATTTCCGATCGTCTTTTTTGACCGTATTGTGGAGGAGATCCAGACGCATAAGGTGATGGTTGATAATTTCAGGGGAGCATATGACGCTACTTTACACCTGATCAACAAAGGGTACAAACACATTGCCGTTATTGCAGGACCAGAAAGCCTGTCTATTAGCCGGGAACGTATTGCCGGTTATCGCGAAGCACTGGCCCAGACAAAAGTGAAACCCGGCAAGGCCCTGATCAAATACAGCCGTTATGCCGGTCTGCATCTGCAGGAAGTAGAACAGGCCGTGAGTCAGTTGCTGAAACTGCGCCCACGACCTGATGCTATATTCACGGCGTCAGATAAGCTGACCACCAATTGTATGCGGGTATTAAAGAGTAAGGGCATACGCATCCCACAGGACATTGCCTTGGTGGGATTCTCTAACTCTGATCTGATAGAATTGCTGCATCCACCGCTGACTGTTGTACGGCAGCCAGCCTTTGAAATGGGACAGATTGCTACGAACCTGCTACTGCAACTGATAGAAAGTAAAAAGCCCGTGAAGGAGTTTGAAAGAAAAATTCTGAATACAAGTCTTATTGTGCAGGCTTCTTCCTGATATTATGCCTGCGCTGCTGTCAGCCGTTGTGCCATCTGTACGGTCAGTTCTGCGATCCTGTTGGAGATACCCACCTCGTTATCATACCAGGCGACTACCTTTACCAGATTACCAATGGTACGTGTCAGACTTGCATCAACAATAGAAGAATGGGTATTACCCAGAATATCGGCTGATACCAGAGGCTCTTCTGTATATTCCAATACACCTTTCAGATCAGTGTCTGCATGTTTTTTGAACAGTGCGTTGATCTCTGCTGCGGATGCCGGTTTTACCAGATTCAGTGACATATCTGCTATAGAACCGTCAATCACCGGTACACGATAAGAGAATCCATCCATTTTGCCTTTCAGTGCAGGCAGTACATCACCGATAGCTTTTGCGGCGCCTGTTGTTGTCGGAATAATTGACTGTGTCGCTGCACGCGCTCTTCTGTAATCTTTATGAGGCCCGTCCTGTAATAGCTGGTCCATAGTAAATGCATGCACGGTACTCATATAACCGGAAGCAATACCATATTCCTTATCCAGCAGATATAATACCGGTGCGATACAGTTCGTCGTACAGGAAGCCGTAGACAGGATCTCATCTTCATCTGTGATCAGGTCATCATTCACACCTGCTACAATCGTTTTCACATTACCTGTTGCCGGTGCTGTGATCAATACTCTGCCTGCGCCTGCAGTAATATGCTGCTGTGCAAGGTCTTTCTGTGTAAAACGGCCGGTAGACTCAATAACAACGTCTATACCCAGCTCTCCCCATGGCAGTTTCTCTGGTGCTCTCTCATTCAGTAGAAGAATCTTTTTCCCGTTTACAACAAGATGTTTGTCATCGTGCGTAACGGTACCCGGAAACTTACCATGTGAAGTATCATATTTCAGCAGGTGCGCGAGCAACCCGATCTCAGTAAGGTCATTAATAGCCACTACCTCTACTCCCTTCTTGTCCTGTAAAGCTCTGAGTGTCATTCTGCCGATACGTCCGAATCCATTAATAGCTACTTTCATCGTAATATATTTTTAGGTGATCAATGAACAGTTTGTAATGATGTTCTGAAAGTTCTGCGATAGTCGCTGGGCGATACCATCATATGCCGCATAAACGTACGCCGCATAGATACAATCCCTCCCAGTCCGCATCTTTCTGCAATCTGCTCCATACTCAGGTCGCTGTCTTCCAGATATTTTCGCGCCATTTCAATACGCAGCTTCTCCACAAACTTTCCGGGTGTCATCCCTGTTTCTTTCAGGAATATCCGGTTGAAGTTGCGTAAGCTCATATTGCTGTGTACCGCCAGTTCTTCTACACTCAGGTCATCCTGCAGATGCTGCATCATCCACGGTTGCAGTTTACCGGCAATGGAGTTTTCCATTGAATGCACCTGCAACAGTGTGCTGAACTGCGATTGATACCCTGTTCTTTTCAGAAACAATACCAGCTTACGGGCAGCAGCAAGCGCCACATCTCTCCCATAATCTTCCTCTACCAGCGCCAACGCCAGATCAATACCTGATGCAACACCACCGGAGGTGTACACGTTCCCATCTCTTGTATAGAAGGGATTTGTATCTACCTTGATATCCGGATAACGACGCTGGAAGTCCTGACTGAATTCCCAGTGCGTAGTTGCCTGTTTGCCATGTAGTATACCCGCTTCTGCCAATGCATAAGTGCCTACACAAACCGAACCTACCCGACGCAACTTAGGATAAGCATCCCGCAGCCAGTTGCAGAAACGTCGCCCAGTCTCCTGATTCCGGATAGAAAATCCAGCTACGATCAAGGTATCTATCGGCCCTTCTACCTCATCAACTCTCACCGGACAAATAATCTCCACACCACTCTTTGTGGCGAGTTTCTTTGTACTGAGCGGAGAGGCTGTGATGATCTCATATCCGACATCTTCTTTCCCGGCTGTTTCAGAAAGCATTTTATCGGCAGCTGCGAAGACGTCCAGCGGTCCTGCAATGTCCAGCATATAGGTACCGGGCATAGGCACAATAACGATCCGTTTTTTATGTTTTGGAGACATATAATTGCTTGAACAGGATAAAGGTAACATTGTTTGGGGATGGCACAAATGCCATAAATGATACAATTTGTGCCAAATGAGCATGAACCTTTTTTGTCCGGGATAGCACTCCTTTTTCCTTACCTTCGCCTCATGCAAGCTTCCAACGCATATATCACCGGTCACCTCTCCGTTCCTCCCGAATGGCAGAACATCTTCGACCCTTTCTACTTCATCCACAACCACAGCTCCTCCCCCGTCACAAAAATCCTCTCCCCTACATTCCAGACCATCCTCGTCTTCAACTTCTCCTCACCCGGTTTGTTCTTTGTCGAAGAAAATATGCCGGTCACCATCGACAAAAGCATGGTCATCGGCCCCATTAAACTTGCTCACCAATACACTATCCCTGCCCATGGTGAAATGCTCGTCGCCAACTTCAAACGTGACGCATTCTACCGCTTCTTCGGCAAACACCTTCAATCCTACACCGACTTCCTCCTCCACCCTGACGAGATCCTCGGTGAACACTGTTTCGCCGCTTTCTGGGAAACACTTAAAGCATTCAATAGCATGCAGGAACGTGTAGACGCTATTCTTGATTTCTCCGCTGTCTATCTCCGCGAAAGGGATAAAGGCTCAGAAGAGATCATCACCGCCGGTGAAACTGACGGCGCCATCAACCCTATCAAAGACATAGCGGACAAACAAGGGCAAAGCGAAAGAAATATCCAGTTAAAACATAAAAAGTACCTCGGCTACAACGCGAAAGAAATGAACCGTTACCAACGTTTCCAAAAGGCACTGACACGATTACAGGTACAGGCAGAAAACGGTAATATTGACTGGTTTGAGCTGATCCATGAAGGCGGATACTATGATCAAAGCCATCTGATTCACGATTTTAACCACTTTTTAGGCCTTTCTCCGGCACAATTCCTGAAATTACAGTCAACGGTATGCATTGCTGGCGGACGATCATAATTGGCCCCTAAATTGCCTACATTTGTTTCAGTAAGATAGCACATGAAAGCAATAGTCCTGAAACAGCTCGGTAGTGTCGATAATTTCGCGTTGGCAGATACAGAGCTCCCACATATCAACGACAACGAAGTACTCATCAAGATCTCGTCTACCGCCTTTAATCCCATAGATTACCAGATGCGGTCAGGCGCCAACGAAAGCAAACGTATACACTCCCCCATATTAGGCAGGGAATTCTCCGGCGTCATTACCGCCAAAGGAAGATCTGTCAGGAATTTTGAAATCGGCGATGACGTTTTCTGCGCTTCTGGCAGTATGGGCACCAACGGTACCTATGCAGAATATATCGGTGTGCCGCAGCAGATCCTCGCCAGAAAGCCGGTAAATATCAGCTTTGACGAAGCAGCCGCCATGCCGGTCAGCGCATTGACCGCCTTACAGTGCTGTAACCGCCTGAAGATCTCCACAGAAGAATCCGTTTTTATCAGCGGTGGCGCCGGTGGCGTAGGGTTGGTACTCATCAAACTCCTCCTTTCACAAGGAATCAATAAGATAGTCACCACAGCAGGTAATGAAGAAAGCAGACAGCAATTGATCAATGCCGGACTATCCGCCAGACAGATCATCGATTATAAAGCAGATAATGTCATCCCGGCTATTATTCAGGCGAATAACAGCCAGTTGTTCGATTACAGCATCGACCTCGTGGGGCGTAAAATGTCTGAATTGTGCAGCAATCTCGTAAGACTGAACGGCACCTATGTAGATGTGACCAACTTTGCCACTGATGAAGCCCGGGAAAATCTCTTTAATATCGGCGCTGTAGTCATGAATATTTCCAATTATGCCTACAGCCTGAAAGGTAATTTCTCCTATTACGGCGAACTCCTCGAGCGCGTAAGGACATTGGTAGAAAAAGGCATTATCACCCCCTCTCCCGTCAATGTATTAGGTAAGTTCAGTGTAGATACTGTCAGAAAAGCACATACCATGCTGGAGAACAACGAAACCCGCGGACATAAGCTGATCATGCGCATCAGCGAGTAAAAGCGTTTCAAAGTATACTTGCAGATGGCGGCTGGCAATTCCGGACAAAAAGGCTGATTAATCAGCAATTGAAAAAGGGCGCACCAACGCCGTGGAGCGGACGTGTGATGCACCCTGAAATAGAGACATATAGGATATGGATTACTTCTCCGGCGGACAAACCTGCATGAACTCAACAGCACTGCTGGCTTCGTAGGACTGTACGATCCCTGTCGGACAAGGTTTCTTATAGTTCCTGTGCATGATCCCCCTCGCAGCATCTCTGTTACCCCATGCCATATTAATATTCTTCCTGATCCATGGCAGATATTGCGGTTGATTTGCGTCTTTTACCAATGTCAGCAGATAATGCGCGAGGATCGCTTTTAACACGCCCTGCTCATTCCAGTCTCCCTCTGCCGGCAGAATGCCATCAGCGTCAGACATTTTCTGCTGTGTATAATCAGCGCCTTTTTTCGCATTATCGAGATAAGATTGCTGACCCGTCGCCTTATACAACATTACCGCAGCACCAATGAAAGTACCTTGATTGTAGGTATAATCAGACCAGCCCTTATTACCTCTGATATTGTTGTCAGCTGCACGACCGGTTGTACTGTCAGTAAGATTCGCTAGTGACCAGCTATACAGATCCTTCGCCTTATCAAGATAGGCTGCTTCCTTAGTGATATTATACAATGTCATTGCTGCAATCACTGTCGGGAAATTGATACAGGAATTTTTACCTGTATGCTTGAAATCCCACCACATACCACCATTCTCCTTGTCATAAGACTCCTGATATACATACCGGAATCCCTCAATAGAACGGTTCAGGTATTCCTGATTGCCGGTGATCTGATGCGCACGTGCCAGTGAAATAATCCACCACATCATGTCATCATAGATAAACCATACCACTTTGTTACTCCAGTTATACTTATCATAACGGTTGTAACCTCCCTGATACAGGTCATCAATCAGCTTGCGATGCGCAGCATCTCCTGTACGCTTATAAGTATCCATGATCAGATCCCAGTACACCGCCTGTGTCCAGATGGCGCCGATATCCTTCTTTTCTGTATTGGAATAATACAGTTTGTCCGTCGTACTATAGAAGTACTGATTGAACGTGTTAAACGCAGCCGTAGCATCTTTCGATGTAAAAGATACCGGCGGCAATACTGGTGGCTCTTCGTTAACCGGCCCCCGTGGGTTGCTCTTGCTGCAGGAAATGCTTGCCAGCAAAACCGCAGCTGTCAGCAGACAGGTGAGACGCTTCATAATAGTCGTATATGTTAGCATGATAGAAAACTTTATGTAATTACCAGCCCGGATTCTGTACTAACTCCTTGTCATTGTTCACATCGTTGGAAGGCAGCGGGAAGAAATAATGACGTTTGTTAAATACGCGTGTTTCAAATACCACTACTTTCAGGAAATCCGGCAGATCGCTGCTGATGTTCAATCCGTACATAGGTCCGTTCTGCGTCTGCTCGCCTATCTTCCAGCGACGCACATCAAAGAAACGGTTGTTCTCAAACGCCATCTCTACCCTGCGCTCCTTACGGATTGCCTCACGTAAAGCCTCCTGTCCTACAGGCGCCGGCAGTGATTCGGAACCATATTGTGGTATACCTGCTCTTTCACGGATCAGGTTCAGGTATCTCAGTGCTTCTCCGCTACCCGGTTCTGCCTCATTAAGACACTCTGCATAACTCAGATAGATCTCTGCAAGACGTAACAATATAACAGAACGGTTGTCTACATCCCATTTACCGGTACCCATCGCTTTACGTACAATGTAACCGGTCGGAGAATAGTCACCACCACCTGTCTGTTTACCGGAGTTACCCGTATTGTACAGACGTGTAGTGATCTCGCCGAAAGAAGTATTCAACCATGTACTGCCGTCAAAAGTAATATTTACATAAAAACGTGGTTCTCTGTTTGCCCACTGATTATACACCTCGATCGGATGTGTGTCATTAGGAGTCTGATACTGGCTGTATCCGGTCTTTACATAACCCGATAACGGATCATCAATGTTTCTGCCATTCTTCGTGAAGAAAGCATCCACCATATTCTGCGTAGCACCTAAACCACCACTACCCTTTACATCACGGGAGCTGGCTCCATTGTGATAGGGTGTCAGTTCATATTGTCTCGGACCAATAGAACTACCCGGTCTGGCGAAGATCACTTCCTTGTTCCAGTCCTTCAGAATCACATTACGGCAGGACAGATATGGATCATAATTACCGCTGGCATCATTCTCCCTGTACAAGTCATAAGTACCCGGTACAAAGGTGCTCAGGAAGCTCTGATAAGCATCCGCAGCTACTTTCCATTTATTCGCATCATAGGTTTGGCTGATCAGGTGTTTACCATCTTTGTTGATCATATCCGCAAGGTCGGTATTACCATTATACAGCGGACTTGCCGCATACATCAGTGCATTTGCACGGAAAGCCATTGCAGCTCCTTTGGTAATACGGCCATAATCTTCTGTTCTGCCCTGTACGGTTGGCAGATCAGCAGCCGCTTTTTCCAGTTCGCTGGAAATAAACGCCACACACTCGTCAAAAGAGCTGCGTGGCAACTGGATATTCATATCTACAGAAGGCACCTGATCGCCCAATATTACTACCGGTCCATAGATACGGATCAGGTAGAAATAATACATCGCTCTCAATGCTCTCGCTTCTGCTTTATATCTTTTAATCAGATCGGGTGACAGGTCAGTGATCTTATCCGCATTCTCCATAAATACACTCGCACCACGGATACCGCGATAGAAGTTACGCCAGTAATCACCTACAAAACCGGAATTCGCATCCCAGTTACCAATATTGATATCATTGGATCTTACAAAACCCCATACAAAATCTGCTTCATCAGAACCGCCGGTCCATACCCCGCGGTTGCTTTCAGAACCTGCGTCACGCTGACCATATTCATCCGGCACACGGCGGTATACATCGGCCAGAAAACGCTCTGCGGTTGACCAGGTTCTGAAAGTTTCTTCAATAGTAAGCCTGTCATCTGGTACCTGATCGAGGTACTTTGAGCAGGATGTGGACATGAGTGCTAAAACGAGGAATGTATATACTAACTTTTTCATGATCAGTTTCTTGTAACGTTAGAATTTCAGATTCATACCAAGGGAAATTGTCCTGATGTTTGGATAAGCAGAACCATTATCTGTGTTCAGCTCAGGATCCCACAGCTTGAATTTGCTGAAAGTAAGCAGGTTGATACCCTGCAGATAAACAGATGCCGCGCGGATACCAGTTCTGCCCATCATTGCTGTCGGGAAGTTATATGCCAGCTGCGCTGATTTAAGACGCACGAAGCTCACGTCTTTGATCCACCATGAACTTGCCTGCGTATTGTTGTTGTTCTCTGCTTCTCCATAAGCCAGTCTCGGATAGAATGCATTGGGATTCGGATTATCTACCGTCCATCTGTCTGTAGCAATCGCATAAGCATTGGTTACACCACCACCGCCGTTAAACGGTATAATAGCAGAACCTCTCAGCATCCTGTCTGCATCTGAAATACCCTGGAATAATAAACCGAAGCTGAAGCCTTTATAACCCAGATCAAAACCGAAACCATATACTGTACTTGGTACATCGCCACGACCGATCTTCGTTACATCATAACTGTTGATAATACCATCACCATTCAGGTCCTTATACTTGATATCACCCGGTTTTACTTTGGATTTATCGCCCGGTACAGCACTCTTGTTTACTTCATCTTCGCTTGCAAATAATCCTTCTGCGATATAACCGTAACGTGCCAGCACGTTGTTACCTCTGTGTTCCATCCATGGATAGTTCTGCGGCGGACGGTCATCTTCGATCAGCTTATCCTTTGTATAGGTAATGTTACCTCTCAGTTTTAAGTCTACTGCACCAAAACGTGTAGTGTATTCCAGAGTCGCATCAAAACCTTTATTATCTACAATACCAAGGTTCGCATACGGCTGGTTTTCCAGTCCCATAAAGTCTACACTGGAAGCACGTTGCAGGAAGATACCAGTACGATGTTCCTTGAACAGGTCCACGATAACAGACAACTGATCGTTTAATGTACGGAACTCAATACCCAGATCCTGTTTGTTAGATACAGACCATTTTACATTCGTTGCATAACGGTTGATATTGATACCACCAACAAACTGTGGCACCTGACCATATTTATAGGCATCGTTGTAAGTATTCAGATTCGTGATATATAGGAATCGGTCACCTGCACTACCCAGACCGGTATTACCATTGGAATAACGGAATTTCAGGAAGCTGATGGCATTCTTTAATGGTTCAAAGAATTTCTCTTCGGATGCGATCCAGCCTATACCTACCGCCGGGAAGAAACCAAAACGGTTGCCCGGTGCAAACAGTTCAGATCCGTTATAACCAGCGTTCAGTTCTACGAAATATTTATCTGAGTAAGAATAAGTCACTCTACCCGCGAGACCCAATGACCGCTCAGGAATAGAGCTGATGAAATCTCCTGCCAGTGCGTTGGTTCTGTCACTTGAATAGAACAATGCCAGACCACCCAGACGATGTCTGCCAAAACTTCTGTCATAATTCAATGATGCCTCTGTATAGAACTTACGGCTTGTCTGACGGCTGCCGGGGCTGTTGTCAAAGCCCAGGTATTGGTTACCGGTGTATGTTTTCACCAGATTCAGTGTACCATCTGGTTTGTAAGGATTGGTCTGGTCAGGGTAATAAGTATCCTCTCTCTTCGAACGGATGATATTATTCTGATTATAAGAATCAAATGCGAACATCACGCTGGCCTTTAAACCTTTTGTCAGTGCATCCATATCCTGTGTAGCTCTGATGTTGGAATAAAGCTGATTGCGGAATTCGTTGGTATAACCTCTGCGGGTGAGGTCTGCATAGGGGTTACGGAAACCTCCGTTGGATGATTGGCCGGGTACGAAACCGCCGGGATACATGATCGGATATGCTACCGGAGCAGCATCCATTGCACTCTGGAATATGTCTCCGGATGAAATACCCGGGTAGTTACCATTGGAAAAATATCCCTGTAAACCTACGTCCAGCTTTGTTGTTTTAGTGACACGCAGATTCAGGTTACTGGTGAAGTTGTACCTGTTATATTTCAGGGATGAATTATACTTCGCCAGATCGTCCGTCTTTAGAAAACCTGATTCATTATAATAGCCCAGTGATACATAATACTGTGCATTCTCCACACCACCGCTGGCATTCAGATTCGTGCTGCGGGTATGACCGTATTTATTGAACACAGCGTCCATCCAGTCTACATTCGGATACAGCAAAGGATCTTTTCCGCTGATCGTATTCTGAATATATTCTTCAGAATATTTCGGGTTCTGATTACGGGTGGTCAGGGCTTCATTCGCCAGACGCATATAAGAGATACCATCCAGCATTTCCGGGCGACGGGTAAAGGTATTTACACCCTCATTGTAATCCAGATAGATCTGTGGTTTACCTACTTTACCAGTTTTAGTTTTAATGAGAATAACGCCATTCGCACCACGTACACCATATACAGCTGTACCTGCTGCATCTTTCAATACGGTGAAT
The DNA here is from genome assembly GCF_007896845.1 of Chitinophaga pinensis. Taxonomy (GTDB): domain Bacteria; phylum Bacteroidota; class Bacteroidia; order Chitinophagales; family Chitinophagaceae; genus Chitinophaga; species Chitinophaga pinensis_C. The sequence goes on from NZ_VOHS01000015.1 coordinate 118,108, forward strand.
GATTCAACATCTTCCGGAGAAATATTATTGATAGAACGTTCCACACCGTCAACCAATACCAGCGGACCAGAACTATTCCCATTACCGAAAGTAGAAATACCTCGTATCCACAGATCAGCAGCACCTCTTCCCGGTTCACCGGAACGTTGTACACCTACCACACCCGCGATACGGCCGGCCAGCATTGTACTGATGTTGGCAGTAGGCTGTTTGAATTCTGCAGGTTTGATCTCAGACTGTGCACCTACAAGGCTTACCCTGCGCTGTGTACCGAAACCTACTACTGCCACCTCACCCAGAGATTGACTGGCTACTTTCATACGAACCTCTACGCTTGTCTGGCTACCGACAGTTACAGTAGATGTTTCATAACCGATAAAACTAAAACCGATCACTGCATCACGTGATTGTACGATCAGTTTGAATTTACCATCGGCACCTGTAGATGTCATTGTGCTGGTACCACGTACTGCTACGCTTACACCCGGCATAGGATTACCGCTTTCATCCTTCACCACACCTGACACAACGATGTCTTCGCGGGTGCTCTTAGGAGCAGTTGTTGACGTATTGTTATTAGCCCTGCTGATAACAACAATATTATTTACTTCTTCAAAACCTAATTGTTTGTTGCGCAGCAACTGTTCCAATACTACGTCCAGTCTTTCATTGGAGAAAGAGCAGTCGGATATAGGAAATGATTTTAACAGTTGTTTGTCGTACGCAAAAGCAACTTTGGTGGAAGAGTGCAGCTCTTGTATCGCTGACTCCAGTGAACCGCTTTTCAGACGGATCGTAACGTTGGTTTCTTTCAGGATTTGCCCTTTACCTGCATATACAGGCAGGAAAAGAGACGCACTGAGTACTAAGAAGACGATGGACAATGCCCGTCTTCTGAAGGTCGTGGCAATTTTTTTCATACGTAGTTTAGGCATTAGAATGTTACGTTAGTTGGAACTCCCGTCACAGTGGTTGCTTACAGTTTTTGCTTTGTGATTTTTGCTGATGCTGATGGCATTTATTCATACAGTGTGACCTCGTGGCCGGTCACTTTTATTTTCAGATGATGGATGGCTGCCAGTACTTCCGCGGCTTTCACAGGTTCCATAGCGGCAGACAATTCGGTGGTATACCTCGTCTCCCGGATACGCTGTACGGCTGTTGTCAGGGTAATACCGTAATTCTTCTGCATCAGAACGACCATATCTTCAAAGGAGGCATCATTCAGCACTAATGTGCCCTGCTGCCATCCCAGCAGACTGTTATCCAGCGCATCAACAGAAACGGTACCCTTCTGGCGGTCATAGGTCAGTGCTTCGTTTTTCACCAATACGTCCGCTTTGCTGTTCTCCCTTGCTACACTTACTTTACCGTCGGTAACGGCTACGCTCATTTTATGCAGTGATTTATAGGCGCTGACATTAAAAGAGGTACCGAGTACCGTTGTGGTCAGCGGACCGCTCTCCACAATAAATGGTACATCAGGATTGCCCTTTACTTCAAAAAAGACCTCTCCGTCCACGATGTCCAGTCTTCTTTCCCGATCCATATTTTCAGGTATACGGATAGTAGAACCGGCATTCAGCATCAGGCGGGAGCCATCTGCCAGCTGAATGGTCTTTTTCTGACCAATAGCGGTGGTAACGGTGGTATAGGCTGTTCCGGATGACTTCCTCATTAGAAAATAACCGGTCAGGCCGCCTGCAATTAATACAGCGACCGCGGCCGCAGCAGCCAGATTTCTTTTCAGATAGTGTACCTTGCGGGTATGGATCTCTGGCTGGATCTTGTTCCAGATCTCCAGCCGGATATGCTCTTCTTCCGTGGAATTCAATGATGTTACAGGCTCATTGTCAAAGGATTGATACCAATTTTCAATAACGTTATTTTCCTTTTCCTTCGCCTGCCCCAACAGATATTGCCGGAGTATGCGTTTCAGTTTCTCAGTTTCCAAAATGTGGACGTTTTAATAGCTTATCCGGAAAAAAGAAGTTTGGTACTAGTCCTCTGAAAAAAAAATTTTCCGACACTTATAAGGGACTTAATAGTCTGACTATAGTCAGACTATACTCATCTTACGCTAATGCTACGTTTTGAACGTAGCACTAGCGTAAGATGAGTATAGCCTAACTATAGAAGAAGGCCCATAATACTGTATATCAATAAATTACAAGGAAACAGCAGCTTATTTCAGATAGTAGAAAATATAAGCCAGCATAAACGCCCAATCCCCTGAAGAACTACTTTTCAGAGAACTACGCATCCTGCGCAGGGCTTCGGTCAGTTGATTTTTGACCGTTTGTTCAGAAAGGTTCAGTTTACGGGCTATTTCAGCAATGGAAAGGTCTTCTTCCCGGCTCATCCGGAAAATTTGTTGCATACGGGTGGGTAGTTGACCGACAGCCGCAGCAATATTAGCGGTCAATTCTTTTGTTTCCAGCCGGTCAGTGGATTCGTGGCTATCTAATACGTCAAAGAAGGCCAGTTTTTTGATTTCTGCCGCACTAAAGGCATAGTGACTGATCACCCGGTATTTGATAGCGGCGTGCAGATATCTGGCGAATTCTCCCTCTTTAAATACAGGTATTTCCCGACGTCTGCGCCAAAGGCTCAGCATCACCTCCTGTACAAGGTCTTTTGCATCATCTGCATCAACCCGCTGGCAGGCCCTGGTATAGAGTGATTTCCAGTAACGGTTGTACAGGGTCCCGAAAGCAGCGGTATCATCTTCTTTAAGCAGCTGTAGCAAGTCCCCATCACTGATATGCGTTTCGAACATCTTGAACTTCGTGAGCCGTAAAGAAAGCGCGAATTACCCAAGAAAACAAGTGCAGAAGGTATCAGACCGGTAATTTTTCTCCGATCTTCCTGCTTTCCAGCCGTCCATTTATCGAGCCCTGCCTTTCCAGCTCGTGTAAAACACGAATCGGATCTCCCATGGGCTCGTCAGCCAGATCAAAAGTGCCATAATGCATCGGGATCATCACACGGGCATGCATATCATTTGCCCCCTTGACCGCATTCGCAGGAGAAACATGGCTCTGGGACATAAACCATTCTGGCTTATAAGCACCAATTCCAATAATACAATAATCTATTTCGGGAAATATCCTGCCTGCATCGGCAAAGTGACTGCCATATCCGGAATCGGCAGCAAAATAAATCGTCTTTCCACCGGCCTGTAATACATAAGCTCCCCACAACTGCGTATTCTCATCCCGCAATCCTCTTTTCGTCCAGTGACGGGCAGGCAGATAATAAATACGGATACGCTCATCGGTCTGATACTGCTGATACCATCCCGCTGTCTGTATCTTTTCACTGCCGGTAAAACCGGATAAAAGCCCCTCCATTTTAAGTCCGCTCAGATAGGTTGCATCAGGGTTCTGTTTAGCCACCAGCTGCAGACTGTGTTTATCACAATGGTCAAGGTGATTGTGCGAGATCAACACATAATCCAGTCCGGTTAAATGACCGGGATCTATGGGAAACGGTACGTACCTTTTTATCAGGGGAATATTATAAAAAACAGGATCGATCAATATATTCACGCCACCAAGACGGATGAAGAAAGTAGCATGTCCAAGCCACACAATACAATCATCTTTGGAATGAATAAAAGACTCATCATGCTCAACGGGTGGGTGCCAGATTTCCGCCTGCTTCTCCGCTTTCTGCGGATTACGCTGGAACTTCCATTTCAACACTTCCATCAGAGAATAACGGTGTGGAAATTCATAGTTGACAAATCTGCCGTGATCATCGACAGGTGTTCCTTTCCATTCAAAAGGTAATTGCATGCCGGGCAAAGCCGGATTCTGGACATATTCCATAACTGCTATTGATTCGTATCATATCAAATATACGCTTTCGCAGCCGTTATCTGCCATAACGCTGCCGCAGCTCATCCAGCAGCACAGCAATCCCTTCCTGCGTAGCTTCCGCTGCCGCATTGATAAAAATGATATAAGCCCTGTCTGCCTCCCGGATGATCTGCACTTTCGTAATAAAAGCACCCGCATTTCCCTCGTTTGTTGCAATATGGTGCCCGGTCTCTTTGTCCGTCACATTGAACCAGCCATAAGAAAAAGCCGGCATGCCATACAACAACTGCTCAAAGGTCTTTTTGGGCAATATGTCCGTCTTTCCTTTCAGGCCCTTTAACTGCAACTGTATAAAATGAATATACTGTTCCAGTGACACATTGATGTTTCCTGCTGCCAGCAGCCAGTTCATTTTATAATTCTCCAACGGCCCCAATGGTTGCAGCTTGTCATCATGTCCCCATGGTTGGGTGGTATCTTTCAGATTGGGATAATCAAAGCGAAAATCAATATCCAGCTGTTTGCCAAGATCAGCCACCAGTTCTTTATAGGATTTCCCGGATGCTTTTTCCAGCATCAATCCCGCCATAATATAGTCTACATTGGAAGGCGTCAGTCCGTTGGCATCCGGTTTCATGGGTTCCTGTGTCAGAAAGTTGGCGGCCAGTTGTTTCCGCTGACTGGCATAATCGCCATGCAGATCACGGAATGCCGGCGTAGGTGTGTTATAAGTATACCCCTGTACCCTTCCGCGGAAAGTCAGCAGATTAGCCAGTGTCACCGTATCATACACATATCTCGTACGCCAGCGCAGCTCAGGAAATAAGGTCAGAAAAGTCGTATTCCACTGTATCTTCTTTTCCTTCACCAGCATTGCCGCAATAAACGCAGTAATCGCTTTGGTATTGGATCCGATATGAAAATGATCGCCCGGTTTTACTGACAGGTCTGTATCGATACGTCTTACACCCATCGTATGACAGGCCAGCACACTATCCGAAGAAACGACAGCAACAGCCAGAGCAGGAATCTTGTATTGCTGACGCACACTATCAGCGAAGGCAACAAGGGATTGTCCGCGGACAATCACCGGCAACAAAAGGAAAATGAAAGGAAACAAACGTCTCATGTACAGGGATCAGTTATGGTATGTTTTTATTTGTAAGCTCGAAGGACCTGTCATCTTTATTTTTACACCGGTATTGGTCAGGCGGCCGGTCTGTATATTCCTGCGGAATACAACCACATCGCCACTGATCTGGTTGGCTACCAGTAAGAATTTACCGGAAGGATCGATCAGGAAATTACGCGGGTGTTCTCCTAAAGTTGACTGATACGCCACAAAGGTAAGACGTCCGTCATCACCAATACGATAAATGGCAATATTATTTTCATCACCGCGATTGGACGCATACAAAAACGTCCGTCGGGCGAAATATGTATATCCGCGCTGTTATAAAAATCATAGGGTTCTTTACCATGCGTCATCATACGTTGTATACTATCCAGCTGCCCGTCCGCATAACTCCAGACACTCACCGCTCCTGCCATCTCTTCTATACAATAAGCATATTTCCCGTTAGGATGAAAGGTAAAATGGCGTGGTCCGCTACCGGGTACGGCACGTACAAAACTATCCGGTTGTAAAGGCTGTGATTGCGACGCGTCAAAGCGGTAACGCCTGATCTTATCCGCTCCCAGATCAGGAGAAAAGACGTAACGATAGTCAGGAGAAAATACCGTCGAATGGATATGTGCTGTTTTTTGTCTGCCGGTATCTATACTATGATCAGTAAACGGGATCACTTTTACTCCCGGCGCAATCGTACCATCTGCGTTTAAAGGAAATACCGCAATACTCCCACCGGTATAGTTCCCATTCACCAGCCAATGTCCGCTTTTATCTACCGTCAGGTATACCGGATTTTCCCCGCCACTATCCTGTTTACTCAGTAAAGAGATCCTTTGCTGCTTCCTGTCAAACACATAACTACTCACACTTCCCATACCGGCGGTACGGGTTTCGCTACAGGCATAAATGTATTGTCCGTCCTGAGAAAGCACGAGATAAGAAGGATTCAGGATCGCGGCATAGGTACAGACTTTTGTCAGCTGACCGGTCTGCATATTCATCCGGTAAACGTAAATACCGTCTTTATCCTTTGCCGCATTATAAGAACCAACGAATAAATAAGTAGTCTGACTATAGGAAAGAAGATGGGCAAACAATGCCAATAATAGCAACAATGTGGAACGTTTCAGCAAAATGTGTGTGATTTACGGGTCAGGAATCGATATGCCTGACAAAGATACTATTTGCGGGATTCCGTTTTCAGACTTTTTACCGGATGAAACATACACGGTAAAAAGTCTGAAAGCGGCCATCCTATGTCCTTGCTTCAATAATAGCCGGAAGCAGGAATGATCACTTTACTACAGCGCTCCGCCGAACAGTAAATTAGTCTCCGGATCTATCTGTATTTGTTGTCCGTCGGCTACATCCAGCGTCGTTACACGATCCTTAATGATAACCCGCTGCAAATCGTTGCTACCTTCAGTCCGGTATTCCAATGGAAAGCTAAACAGGTGCTCCTGTTGTTGTTCAACGATCAGGGTATTGGGAGTTGTCCCTTTGCGTACATACAACATGGGTACACCGGGTGTATATAACCATTGTTGGAAGAAAGCATGCAGGTCCTGTCCGCTGGCTTTTTCCATCTCTTTCCTGAAGTCGTCTGTATTGGCATTACGACCGTTATAATCAGCGAAATAAGCGCGTATGCCTTTCCAGAAAAGGCTATCCCCTACCTGACGACGCAGCATATGCAACACCCACCCTCCTTTCTGATAACTATTGGCATTCAATAACTGCATATAACCACCCTGTCTGGACGTATCTACGACAGGGGTATATCTGCGCTGCGCGAATGCAAGCACTCTTTTACGGTCGGCCCGCAAACCGGCATGCAGGGTATCAACACCGTATTTCTGCTCCATGTAGACATTCGTCATATAAGTGGCAAAACCTTCACTCAGCCATACATGCTCCCAGCTGGTTTCTGTGACGGCATCGCCAAACCACTGGTGAGCGATTTCATGTGCGACCAGACTCTCCAACGTTTTCAATCCTACAGACTCTTCTTCATAAAAGATTGCGCCTGCATTTTCCATACCTCCAAACATCGTCCTCGATTGCACATTCGCCAGTTTCTGATAGGCGAAAGGTCCCAGTCTGTTGATAAAGAAATGTAGCACCTCTACCGCTATGGCATAGTCTTTAAACCCTCTTTCTTTATTCTCAGGAAACACATAACTATACACGGGTATACCATCAGCATCTCCGGGATGATCAATGGCAAAATCAGCTACACCCACCGCAAATACCTTTGTTGGCAATACGACCGTTTCTTTATAATGTGTCCTTTTTAGCTTTCCGGGTAATTGTACCTCTGCTGTTTTTAATCCGTTTGCCACTACGGAATAATGATCAGGCGCAGTTACGGTAATATCAACAGCTGCTTTATCTGACGGATGATCTATACAGGGCAACCAGTAATGTGCTCTGTCGGGCCAGTTATCGGTAAAGAAGGTACGTTTGCCGAACATGTTGTGAGAGATGATCAGTCCATTTTGGGGAATACCACTATAAACGACCTGATAAGTATGGGTTTCTCCTTTCTTTGCACGAATCTGCAACTTCAGATACTTCTTATCCTGTTTAAAAGGGATCCGTACCTTTCCTTCTGTTACGGCAGATACGGCCATACCCGTATCTTTGGTGCTCCGTCCTATCAGATCCAGCCGCAACTCCTGTGTATTTTCCTTAAAACGTACAGTGATACCCGTGACACCTTGAATGTTGTCTGTCCGGTCGTTTAATGTAAGCAATATATCATAGTGCTGTACATCCGTTTTAATATCCTGCGCAATGGCTGTGACACCCGTTCCTGCTAATAGCGGCAATACCGCCAACAGCTTTTTGTAAATATTCATATGACATCAGTAGCTTTTCTGTTATTCGCCCCAGACAGTAATGACCAGTCTTCTGTTTCCGCCGTAATTACGATGCTCGCAAAGGTAAATCCCCTGCCATGTGCCAAAGGCAAAATTACCATTACGGACAGGTATCATCACAGAAGAACCTAACATCGCCGCTTTCAGATGTGCAGGCATATCATCCGGCCCTTCATCATCATGCGCGTAATCAGGATCGTTTTCGGGTACTGCTTTGCTGAAATACATTTCAAAATCCTTCCGCACGGTCGGATCGGCATTTTCATTGATGGTAAGCGAAGCCGAAGTATGCTGAATGAATACCTGACACATGCCCACCTTAATGTCCCGGAGCTGCGGAATACCCTGTAAAACCTCTGTTGTGATCAGGTGAAATCCTCTCCTTCTTTGCTGTAATACCAACGATTCCTGGAATATCTTCATATCTTAAACTTTATGTACCCGGACCTTGTTGTTTATTCCACAGAAAACGCCGGATACTGGCATATTTTTTCTGATTTAAGCAGGACAAACTTAACTTAGTATAAGAGAAAAATGAAATCGTTATGAAAACATTACTGATTCCGGTTGATTTCTCCGCCACCTCTGACAATGCAGTCAATTTTGCCATCGAATGGGCCAAAGCCTACAGCTATACCCGCATTATCCTGCTCAAAACTTTCTACGATACTGTATTCGATCATATTGTTGTTTCCGCGGAGTACGCACCCGTAAGCCCCCACTATATGGCGAGGGAACGCGAGGAAGCGGCTCATCATCTGGAAAATCTCTCCCGCGAGATCTCCGTCAAAACACGCGGGGTAGAAATCATTTCTATGGTCAGTGAAGCACCCTTGCTACGCGCCATTATGGAGGTGATCCATGAAGATGCACCCGAACTCATCGTCCTTGGCAGTGACAACTATCGCTATTCCAGCGGCAGTTTCATTGCCGGCAACCTGATATCTATCGCAAAAGCCAGTCCGGTAAGAGTACTCATAGTACCTTCCACTTATCAGTACCAGAAGGTAGAGAAAATACTCGTGCCGGTTGACTACAAAACGCTCGACTCGCTGGATAAAGTGCGTAATCTGCAGATACCACCACAATGGAAAGATAGTAAACTACTGGTACTCAATGTTGATCCGAAAGAACGTTACCTGCAGCCTGACGACCATCTCAAAGCAGCCGAACAGCATGTACATGACCGTCTGCAGGACTATCCGCACGATATCTGCTACAGCAATGATAAAAATATCATCAACGGTATACTGAGTTTCACACAGCGCACACCGGTCCAGTTGATCATCTCTTTACCCGGTAAACATAGCTTTCTTTATTATCTGACACATAAGAGTATTTCCGACGCCATTTGCCGTAACGCACAAGAGCCCGTGCTGATATTAAAATAGATTTCACCCCTGAAAACAGGTATTTCCCTGCAAATAGTTATCTATTGGCGTAATAATCAATATGTTTATTTAATTAATTTGTTATCTTTTCGCTTGAATCATCCAATATGCCCACAAGCAAAAGATTATCTACAACTACAGGTTTCTCTCTCCGGACTACACTATTAGGTTCGGAAGACGAGTTTTCCTTTGGGCACCGGATATTCAACATGACCAGCGTGATCACACTGGCCATACTTTCCACCTTCGTTTGTATCAATTTACTGATCAATGAGATGCAGGCCGCCCTGTTGGTAACAGGCTTACTCTGTCTGCAGATAGTCTTTTATATCTTATCCCGCAAATTCCGTCAGTACCGTAGTATCATTGTCTGGTACGTTATAGCCGTTTACGCCGGATTGATCAGTAACTATTACATTAATGCAGGCGTTAATGGTCCCAGTCTGCTGTTGTTTTATACGACCTTCCAACTGGCCCTGAATGTATCTGCGAAGAAGAAATATATCCTCTGGACGATACTCGGTATAATCATTCCCGGTGGACTGATATTCACAGAGTTTTATTTCCCGCAGGCCATCAGCGGTATGTATGATAATAAACTGGATAAAACTATTGACTTGTTCGGCTGCTACCTGCTGGCTTTAGTATATATCGTATTTGCGAGCTATAGCTTTAAAAGCGAACTGGAAGCACAGCACGAACGGGAGAAAAAAGGTAGTGCGGAACTCATGGAATATGGCATCCGGCTGCAGGCTTTCTTTGAAAGCCTCTCCGACAACTTCATATTACTGGACAAGGATATGAAGATCATCTATTTTAAAAAGCTGCACTCGAACTCTCTATCACAGAATATGGCAGAAAGATAGAAGCGAATCAGTCCGTTGAGCAATTCATACACGAATCCAATAAAAAAGCCTTCCGCCATGGTTTTAACACGGCCCTCTCAGGGAGACCATTACTCTGGACTTCCGCAGGGAATACGCCGTAAAAGAGACATGGTGGCAGATCGCGTTCAATCCTGCCCGTAATGAAAAAGGAGATATTATTGGCGTTACAACTGTCATGAAAGACATCACAGACGCTTATCTCTACCGGCTCAGAATAGAACGTAAAAATAAACTGCTGGAAAAGATCGCATTTATGCAGGCCCACGAACTAAGGGGACCGCTCACTTCTGTACAAAGCCTTATAGAGCTGATTAAAGACGAATATGGCGATATGGACCTGATCTACACAAAAAAACTGGAAGAGGGTTTAAACAGGCTGGATACGAAGATAAAAGAGATTATCGCCCTGTCATCAGAACATAAAAAAGACATATAAAAAGAGACCGGCATCATACCGGTCTCTTTTGTTTAGTGCTGCTATATATTTAAAAGTTAGGATTCTTTATCGGCACACTTCCTTCTCCGGTGGATTGATATCTGCTTCATCCGCAGGTACATCCCAATAATCAAGAAAATCATAGTTGATCAGCACATGAGTGTTCACCGCACCGGCAGCCGTCAGGAAAGTATTGCCATAACTGCCGCCGCCATTGTCTACATCGTAGGTCCAGCCCCACCTCCTGCTATCATAAAAAGACAGTCCTCTGAACACCAGCGCGACTCTTCTTTCCATCACAAGTTCTTTCAGGGCAGCCGCTTTTGTCAGTCCTGTGCCAGCTACAGCAGGAACGCCGGCGCCCATATAAGTCCTGACAGCATCTATTCCGGTCAGTCCTTCATTGGTATTCCCCAGACGTATATTTGCCTCTGCCTGCATCAGGGTATTTTCTTCGTAACTAGGCCCGATATAGAGTTCATATGCACCGGTCGTCTTCGTCCCATATACGTACACACCACTTGTACCCGCGCCACCATCTGTAATACTGTAACGGCTGCCAAAAGAAAGGTCGTCCCGGTATGTTGTTGCCGTATTGAAGTTATTGCTCAATCGCTTGTCCCCTGTTTTAAAATTCTGTACCAACCGCTCTCCTATTTTAAACGTAGCGGCAGTATTGACACCTGTGGACAAGGCAGCGACACTACCCAACGCTGCACTGAAAAACCATTGGCAGCAGCTGAGCGGCCGGTAAATACAAGGTCATTATTCCGTATACCTTTCCCCGACAAGGTCAACACCTGATTCCAGTCTGCAGCTGTCATTACACCGGTAGATGCCTTGCCTATTACAGCATCCGGATTGCCATTCACAAAAGGCGCGAGTTTATTGATCAGCAGATTTCTGGCCAGCATTGTATTGATATTCCGGATCCACATGTCCGGCGTCAGAATACCGCCTTTTCCAACCTGACAAAACGAAGGGATCAGTTTACCCAGCACAGCGTTGTAATCTTCTGTACTGGCAATACCGGTTGACAACAAACCGGCGGCCATCTGCAGATATTTGTCGGAGGCAGCAAGCACAGAATCCTTTACCACATATCTGTTACTCCCTACACCATCCTGATCAACGATCAATCCTGCGTAATAAAGTGAACCTACTGCCGCATAGGCATAGCCTTTCCACAATAACACCAGCTTTCACGGTATTGGATCTTGTTGCTGCGTTTCCGCTGAAAGGGATATTATCGATCAATGCCAGTACTTTATACAGGCGCCATTCATCGCATCCAGTTCACCATTGATAAACAACGGATTGTAACCAGAACCCGTCTGCGCACGGGTGTTATTCGCTCTCAACTGACTGATATTGGAAATGGAAGTAGTTTTTTGGTATTGTTACCAACACAAATTCAGGAATACTGATGGTGCTGACCAGCTGATTGGAAGACTGTGCACCTACCATATCTGCGAGTAATTCCGATATCCGTAAGGCAGCGAAGTAACTATCACCCAGCCACACATCCCCTTTCTGAAAACCGTTTACATACACGGCTCCTATTGCCAGAGAAACAAGTCCGGCTTCATTGGTCACGTTCTGATCTACCGTAGGCAGATTGGGATTGCCTACATTCAGCTCTTTTTTACAGGCACTGGCACTTACCACCAATAAGCTGATAATTCCGATGATATATCTCTTCATAATTGTTCTCTTTTGGTAAACATTAGAAGCCAACGTTCAGGCCGACGGCATAAGATTTCATGTTCGGGATAGTGCTGTTATCAACGCCCCTGTCAAAGGAAGAGCCGATAGCACCCGAACTGCTTCCGGATCAAAACCGGTGTAATTCGTTACCGTCAGTATATTCCTGCCGGTCAGTACCAGTTGCAGTCTGTTGAAGTATTTGTCTTCAGCACCTTTGCAATGTCAAATCCGATGGAAATATTACGGAGTCGCAGGAAGGAACATCTTCATAGAAATAGTCCTGGTCGCATTTACCCGGACCATACAAACTACCCATGATGAAGAATATGCACTCTGATAAAACGCCGTGTAAGCAGCCGTTACACCATTGAGGTGATAGGTTTTGCGAAATCGCCATGTATACCATCCCGGTACATCCACTCTTTGTCTGGTTATACAGATGTGCACCATATACCCAATCAAACTGAAAGGAGAAGGTCAGGAAATTTTTATAGCCGAATGAACTGATAAATGAGGCATTAAACTTCGGTTGGGATCCCCCAGAGGATAAGCTCTGAAGAGAACTGTATACCCTTGTAGCGGTATCAACCAGCATCCGTTGACCAGCTGTATTACCTGCGTCCTGCTCAGCAATATAGTTTCTCTCCGTTCTTCGGGTAGCGCCAGCGCTGGTCAGAGCTTTATAACCATAGATCTGTCCTATCTTCTGACCACCGGTCAATACCAATGC
>NZ_VOHS01000016.1 GCF_007896845.1 Chitinophaga pinensis
GGTTTTGGCTTAATGAAATTTATGATGACTCTTTCTAGAAAATCGTAAAATGGGCAGTCTTACTGGATGTAAGGTAATGCAGGATTTTTTTAAAAGAGTTAATGCGACGTTAACGAAAAAAATTCTTTGCCAGACAGCTATTGCGCTGAGCATTGTAGTTTTAAAATTGTAATTGATTAATTTTAAGGGGTGTTAACTTAGATTAACGCTATAGTATTTCAAATTGGCCAGTTGGCCGGGATGTATGCCTGTGCTTGTTTTGTTTCAGCTTGGTTGTCATGACCTTGTTTGCCTTACCGCGCGCCAGGGATGAGGGATAGGTATTGCTTGTAATAAACGTGTCGCATAGCAGTAATATCTTTCCTGTTGGTCTGTGCCACTGCCTACAAACAAGAACTTCAGGAAAATGCCCTATATGCGGCATAAGCAACACCTGGATTATCCGCCGCTTTACCTTGCAGATTCTCACCGTGTGGTTTTAACAACAATACAAACTTCAGCTTGTATTTATTACGTTATCTATGTGTGTTACACAATAACATTTTTAATCGAGGATTTTCTCTCTGCTTACATTATCTAATTATCACATAATTCTCAGAAGACTATGGACAGCTTATTATTAGGGAAAAATCATTGGCCTCAGCATCTACGGCCCTCAGCAACCTTATAACAGTTGACAACTGAATATCTAAAAGCCCTTTTTCAATCTTTGAGACATCGGCTATCCATTTCAGCCCTATGCCCAACCTCGGCTAAGGTCATCTTTTTCGCTTTTCGTATCTTATACAGGTTTGCACCGAAACTCTTTATTTCAATTTGCATATCCATCTAACAAATACAAAAACTTTTTTTGGCACACAAGCGTATAACTTTACCGCTTTTCGATTTTTTTTACCTTATGTTTGCTTTTAGAATGACATACCCACTTATAATAATGTGAGAGTTATAAATCATACCTTCGCATCATTATAGATGGACATAAGGCATTTCTGTTCAGTTGCGCTAGGAAAAGTTCGAAGATTTCACGCGTCAGCACTGAACAGGAGTATGCCCGCGCAAACTTATTGCGTGGGCTTCTTGTTCGCTTTGCTAACGCGCCCACTTCGAACGGGTTCCCTGGCGGCGGCAAGGAGTCCCACGCATTTTTTTGACTCCTTCCTTTCAGAAAGTAACCCATAAATCCCAATATATGAGTGAAAGGAATCCTTCGTTTATCTATGACGATCGTACCCCGTGTTTCTCCATTATGAAAAGATTCTAAGGAGGAACTTTTCCCTGCAACCATATCACCCAACCCATTTGGTGATCTATACAAGCGGATTACAATTCCCAGTATTCTTACGAAAGATTCTAATTGAAACGGTTGATCCTAACTGGGATCTTGTCACCTTTTATCGGATGATGCGGTTGTAGACAATGACTGTCACTATAAAGGACAAATGCTGGAACCTTTATCGAATGAAGCACAAGCAATAATTATCATAAAACTCGTGAACACTACAAATGTTCATCGACTACATCAACAAACACTATACTGCTAAAGTTAAGTACATTCTTAATTGGCATAGGTTATGAGAAATGCGGGATTTCCATCCCTGCAACTCCCCTTATTGCTTAACATTTAAGTTGATATCTATGGATGGTGTGAACCAAGGTCTGTTGAAATCTCGGAAAGCTATATAGATTCCTTCGGACAGGATATGTGAGAACAGAAGATCTATCCTTCTCGGCCACTCCATTCGCTAATTCTAACGCAGACATATGAACTGCGATGCATGAGCCAATAGTGATCTATATGCTGCTGGAACTTGTATCCAAAGCACATGAATTAATCCGTACTGTTTTATACGAAAAATAAACCCTTATGAGAACAAGAGAATTTTTTCCGAAAGCTATTAGTATGTGTTGTCGAAAATGTATTGATCAAAGGAAACGATTAGTTGGAAATCTAAAAGTACTCAATATTAAAAAGTTCATCTATTATTCTACGTTTGAATCTACACTTAAAGACTTCGATAAATTTTACAGTATTTACCTTCCTGATATATCATAACTAGATGGTCAATGTCTTTGAGCATGGATGACAAATATTAGAGAAGTATAAACACAGTAAGTTGTATAATACTCCCATGCTCATAATAACAGATTTTAATGAAATTAGTGGCAACACTATTCGTGAGATCGGCCCAACCGTTGAACCATTGTCGGTCGAATATGCTGGAGCAACTGGCCTGAATTAGAAATCAGGCGTATTTGCAACAAAAGAACTCATCAACCGAAATATTAGCTTCCTTGTAGGTAACATCAAGTCCGATAAAAAATCTCCTTCATTTTAACATTTACGTCTTAAAGTGGACGTTATGGCAATTATTTCCAGTTATATTAATCAACGTATATGAATACTAACAAAAAAAAGGCAATTCAAAAGAAAAATCTTTTACATTCTGCCTTATCTGATGACGAATACTAAATCCGGAAGATGTCTTCTTTTCCTTCTGTGATAGATCCAATATACGTGCGGAAATTAACAAGCTGGATCGATTGCTAGAAATAGTATCTAAACTGATTCTGAGAACATTCGACTTTGCTATGATCTCGTTGACACGGACTACCGGCGGTTAATCGAAGCTGCATTTCTCTTTACAGGCATTCAAGCCAATGATGAGGTATCCGTGGAACGATTTCTTGGTTTATTCGCTCACGAGATCAACACACAAATATCGGGTGCTTCATTGGCCGTAGAAGCCATAATAGAAAAAACGGGATCATTCTTTTCGTCTCGACCAGATTTAGCTTTCTATTTGATTACGCTCAAAAGTATTCTTTTCAACAGTAGTCAAATTCTCACAATATGATTACTACAGTACGATTTAGTGAGAATTTCTTCACGCTCAGAACTGATCCCAAAGCATTTAAAGTAGATGATTTTATAGACGAATGTACAATTCCCTATCAACTATATAACGAAAATTTCAACAAAAATCTTGTAGTAGAATTAAATGAATTACAGGGTAAAACGTTACTCACAGATCAAATTAAGCTCGGTCAAATTATTCAAAATCTTTTAAGCAACGCTTACAAACATAGCAAAGGACATTCTGTTAGTCGCAAGTGGCGCGGATCGCTGGGTTTCTTTTTCAATCGTTAGCCACGGACACACAATCCCTACAAAAGAGCTTAAACAACTTTTAAAGATGTATTACAAAGCAAGCCAAAGTAACGCAGGATATGGCATAGGATTGTATTTGTGTGAATTATATGCAGAGCATCTTTTCGGAAGATCAAAATAACAAGTAATAAGGGCGTCACTACTTTTACGGTAAGTATTCCTTGTGAAATAAGAGACTAAAGTGGCATAGGTCATCCGGTAATGGATTCTTCCTACGCCGGAATCCATTTCTAACTATAATAACTATACCACAATCTATATTATGAAAAATTTGCCCAATTGGCATGAAAAGCCGCTCTCACTTACCAACGATGAAATATCTGATCCTGCAAGTGTTCTATCAGATTTTCTTCATTCTTATCCCCTGCCTGAAGTCAGGGAATATATAAAAGCACTACTCCTTATGGCATGCAGTGATCCTGATTGTAACGCAGCATTCAATATAATTTTTTGCGAAGATATCATTCGTTTAATCGAATCCTGTCACATAATAAATCAAACAGACAATGGAAGAAATAACAGCCAATGAATATGTCTTGTCAAGGGTAAGAGAGCGTCACTTTAGAATTTGGAAGATGGAAAATGATACAATGGGAGTAAAGGGCGATACGCAATCCGACAATAATAGTAAAACAGCCAATGATTTGACTGATCCCCAAAAGAAAAAGATGAGGAAAAAGCCAACATCTAAAGCGTTCTTAAATTCGACGTTTCCAACCCTACTTGACTTTAAGCACCCATATCGTCAGATTCTGATGGCTATCAAGACGAAGCCATTCTTGATCATGACTGGAGTATGTGGTACTGGTAAATCTCGTTTTGCGCGAACCCTTGCGTATCAAACATGTCCTAAACATCTGCAAGAAGGTGGACAGCCAGGTAATTTTCAGATGATAGCAGTTCAATCAGACTGGCACGATTCATATGGAATAATAGGCTGGACGAACCTTCATGGTATTTATCAGTTTACGCCTTTTATCCATTTTCTGATCAAAGCGTGGAAATATCCAGACGTACCATTTATACTATGCCTTGATGAAATGAATCTAGCTAAGGTAGAGATGTATTTTGCTGATTTTCTGTCTATAATTGAAAGCCGCCTTTGGGTTAAAGGAGAGCTTACATCAGATGCATTTATTGCAGCAAGTCAATTTAGATCTTGTCTGAATGTAGATTCTGATTTATGGGCCAAAATTGGGGTAAAGATTGATGAAGGAACGCAGCAGAGGCTTCTAAGAACAGGATTAACACTACCTCCAAATCTGATAGTAATTGGAACCGCAAACATGGATGAGTCAGGGAAGAAATTTAGTATGAAGGTGTTAGACAGAGCTTCAATTATCGAAATGCCTGACATTGACTTTTATAATGGTATCAAATCGAACGATGCGGACTTGAAGTTTCCAGATATTCCAATGCCAATGGAGCAAATAATGGGTATAATGCTGTATGGAAGCGAAGCTTATGAGCTTTATCCTAAAAATGGGGATTTAATTATATCAGAACTTCGAGCGTTAGATAAAATAATCGCAGAATCACCCTTTAGGTTCGGGTATCGGCTTCGTGATGCGGCACTTATATATTGCAGTTATAACATTAACCTACCCGGATCTGGCAATGATAAAGAGTCAGTTTATAAATATTTAGATGAGGTATTATTGATGAAAATGCTTCCTCGTATATCTGGTTTCAATGTGACTGAGAAACTGATTGACAATTTACTTTGTTTTACTAGAAATAAATATCCGCAGAGCTTTAAACGGCTTACATTGATGAAAAACGGAGCTAATGAGTATACTGGCTTTTCTTTTTGGTAGTTATTATCGTATACGATAGACATTTCCAACCTGTATTGTCAAGATAGCTATATTATCAAGCACACATTTAACCGAATTTTTAAAGAATTTAAATAAAAGCAAATATTATTAAATCGCGGTCAAATAGTTTTCAAATGGATTTCATATAGAGTTGAATCATTTCCAACAAAAGCCCCATCTGTACATGAGGGGCTTTGATGTGTAAATTCATTTTTTCGGTGAAATTGGAACCTCTTTTTTACCATCTGAACAAAAGCAGAGAACCAGTTTATGACACAGTCATAAATTGCCTTCAAATAATGTTCCTATGTCTCAGGTGATTACTTTAAATGACTGGCTAAACATTCAACCCACGAATAAAGAAACAGACCAGCGGCTTTACCTCACGGAAGATGAAATACGGTCGTTCAAGCAATTTGAGCATGCAACTACTGAAGAAATACAAAACATCATTACCACACTTCACTGTCTTGCTTTAACTACTTACGACCTGTATTGTAATGGAGTGAAAAATAATAAAATGTCCTCCGCTGCCTGATTCTGCGATTCTGTTAACCTAATAAAATTAAACATTAAAGACCTATGCAAGATCAAAATATTTTTCCAAATATGCTAAGGGAGCGAAGTCCATAGTCAAAGACAATCGTCTATGTGTCATATACACCAGAGTGTCAACTAAGGAACAAGCAGAGGGGAATTTGAGTCTGGAAACACAGAAAAAGGCCTGTAATCAACTTGCGGATAAGCAGGACTATGATATTCTAGCTTATTTCGGCGGTACTTACGAATCAGCTGCTAGTGATGAAAGAAAGGAGTTCAAGCGAATGATTGAGTTTTGTAAGAAACAAAAAAGCAACGTTAAAATCATCGTCTACAGTCTTGATCGGTTCAGTCGTACGGGTGACAATGCCATTTGGCTAACTCGACAATTGCGAGATTTGGGCATTCAGATTATTTCGGTCACTCAACCTATAGATACCAAGAATCCATCAGGTATACTACAACAGAACATTCTCTTCCTGTTTAGCCAGTATGACAATGATCTAAGACGGCTGAAAACCATCGAAGGTATGAAGGAAAGGCTGCTAAGAGGCGAATGGCCTTGCCATGCTCCTTTAGGCTATGATCATGTAACTGTAAATGGGCAAAAGACTATTGTTATAAACGAGACAGGCAAGCTGTTAAGGAAAGCCTTCCTATGGAAAGCCAATGAGGGTATCAGTACTGTCGAAATCCTGAAAAGGTTGCATAGCCATGGCCTGAAACTTACCAAGCAGGCTATCGGCAAAGCATTAGTAAACCCATTCTATTGTGGAATCCTGTCTCATTCGTTATTAAATGGAGAAGTAGTAGAAGGAAAACATGAAAAGCTAGTGAGCAGGGATATTTTTTTAACAGCCAATGAAGAAAAGAACAAGGTCACTCACGGCTTTGTACAAAATCCCTTAAACGAAGCACTGCCGTTAAAGCTATTCATGAAATGTGAGGCCTGCGATATGTATTTAAGGGGCTATTTGGTCAAACGAAAGAACCTATACTATTATAAATGTGACAATGGTAGCAAATGTTCTTGCCATATAAGCGCTGCCAAACTCCACGAACGGTTTATGATTATACTAAGTGAGATAACCCTTCCTGAAAAGTATATTCCTGTATTTCAGCTTCAATTGAGAAAGCTATTTACTACCGTAAATGCAGAAAGAGAGGAAACCACTAAGCATCTTAAAGCTAGGCTTACGGAACTGGAAGAAAAGATCGAAAAGCTTGAAGAACGGTATGTTGAGGAGAAGATCACAGAAGAGCTTTATAAAAAGTTCGCTGGCAAATACGGACTAGAACGAAAAAAACTGCTGGAGGAACTACAACAGTGTCCAGTAAACGCCTCGAACCTCGAAAAATTCATTGAATTTGCTACTCAGCGTGTCACAGAACCCGCGCTGACATGGAATCACAGCAATTACCGAGAAAAACAAAGAATGCAGAAAACGATATTTCCTGAAGGGATATATTATAACAAGGAAAATGACCAACCTCGAACCACAAAAATAAATCCTTTATTCTCGCTCGTTGCAGACCTGACGGGCACTTCATACAAAGAAGAAACCCGACCTTTTGAGACTATTCTCAAGAAGTCGG
Organism: Chitinophaga pinensis; assembly: GCF_007896845.1. Lineage (GTDB taxonomy): Bacteria > Bacteroidota > Bacteroidia > Chitinophagales > Chitinophagaceae > Chitinophaga > Chitinophaga pinensis_C. The sequence goes on from NZ_VOHS01000016.1 coordinate 7,123, forward strand.
GTTTGGTGATCCCGCTGGGACTCGAACCCAGGACCCATACATTAAAAGTGTATTGCTCTACCAACTGAGCTACGGAATCATTCCCTTTTTTCGTGATTGGGATTGCAAAGGTATACAAAAAATCATTCCTTCCAACTTTTTGACAACTTTTTTTCAAACATTTTTACAAAACCCGCTACAGACAAAAAGAAACAACATATATCATTTACCCCTATTTTTGCATCTGAAAAAAATTTCTAATGCAAAATAAGGTCGTAGTCATCACCGGGGGGACTTCCGGTATTGGTAAGGCACTGGCAGTAGCTTCCCTCAGGGCGGGCGCCAAAGTAGCCGTATGTGGCAGAAAGGCAGATACCCTCGAGGCACTTGAAAAAGAACTCGCTACTGATAACCTGTACACCTATACCGCTGACGTCAGCAAGGAAGATGATTGCAAACACTTCATCGACCAGGTAATTGCCAGACTCGGTAAAATAGATGTGCTGATCAATAACGCCGGCATTTCCATGCGCGCATTGTTCAAAGACGCTGATCTGACAGTACTTAAGCAATTGATGGATATCAACTTCTGGGGAACTGTCTATTGCACAAAATATGCTTTACCGTCACTGCTGGCGAACAAAGGAACCGTTGTAGGTGTATCTTCTATAGCAGGTTACAGAGGCTTACCCGGTCGTACCGGCTATTCCGCCTCCAAATTTGCCATGCAGGGTTTCCTCGAAGCTCTACGCACCGAAAATCTGCATACAGGCATTAACGTAATGTGGGTAAGTCCAGGGTTCACCTCATCGAATATCCGAAACACAGCCCTCAACGAACAAGGGCGCGCACAGGCAGAAACACCACTGGATGAAGGAAAACTAATGAGCGCTGAAACTGTGGCAGAAGAAATACTCAAAGCTGTCATAAAACGGAAACGCACATTGGTACTTACAGGGCAGGGCAAACTGACAGTTTTCCTCAGTAAACTTTTCCCCGGATTGCTAGATGGACTGGTGTATAACCATTTTAAGAAAGAACCAGGTTCACCACTTAAATAATTAACATTAAGCCGTTCATCGTCAATGATTGATTACAAAGGCATTAGCATGAACGGCTTAACGTTTATCTTTCAGGTTTTGTCACCTTTCTTACCGATGTTATACGCCCCAAAGCCCCTACCCCAGCCTATTTATAGTTATGCACATCTGAACAAGTTATTGACAAATTCAATACAGCAACATATATATTTTATATTTCTTTGCAGACAAAATGCCGTCTATCACTCAATGGCATTCTTTTTGGGAAAGTGGTATTCATTGATAACATGTCCATAATTACACTGACATCCGACATCGGCTTGCAGGATTACCTGGTAGGCGCCATCAAAGGGCAACTGTGGCAACACTGTCCTGGTGCCCCCGTCATGGATATCACTCATCAGATCTCCCCCTTCAACCTCCCACAGGCTACATATATATGTAAGAGCGCTTTCTCTTACTACCCGCCACGTACATTCCATATTGTACTGATCAACCTTTTTGACAGAAAAGCGAATCATGTACTGCTGGCAGAACATAACGGACAATATATCGCCTGTGCTGATAACGGACTCGTGACGATGATAGCCAACGGTACTCCCGATAAAGTCGTTAGATTACAACTATATAAAGATCAGCCACAGGATACCTTTACTATCCTGAGAAGATTCGCCGAAGCTTATAAAGATCTTCAAAGTGGTAAAACACTCGAAGAAATCGGTGAACCAGCCCGTGACTTCGTCATCAAAAATAACCTGCAGCCAATGACCGGACAGGATTATATTGATGGTCAGATCATTCATATCGATAACTTCGAGAACGTAGTCGTAAATATCACCCGCCAACAGTTTGAAGAAAATAGACAAGGCAGACCCTTCTCTATTTTCTTCCGCCGGGATGAAGTGATTACACAACTTTGTGAAACCTACGCCGATGTACCGGAAGGCCATAAACTGGCCCTCTTTAACGCAGCCGGCTATCTCGAAATAGCTATTAATAAAGGCAACGCCGCCGGCCTCTTTGGTCTTCAGGGCTTTAGCCGCGATCAACTCGTATCCGGCTTCCAGAAACTGGCGTTCTATCAGACGATACGTATCATCTTCGGCTAATTCAGCCGGAACCAGGTCCCCCATGCCTGACTCCAACATATTTGTTTGTTAATCAATTCCTTTCCTATAGCGACTTTTCACCCTGGCATCTTCAAAAATTTTCTCTTATTAAAGAAAAAGTTAAAACTGTTATCGCTAATTATCATAATTTGCCACTTTTTCTATTTTTGTCGGACCTAAAACATCCTTATGAATTTTAAAAGGACCAACAATATTGTAGGTTGGGTTGTCTGTATCATTGCCTGCACTGTCTACATTATGACTATGGAGGCCACCGGCAGTCTTTGGGACTGCGGCGAGTTTATTTCTAGTGCCTACAAGGTACAGGTTCCGCACCCTCCGGGAGCTCCTTTATTTGTGCTGTTGGGTAGATTGTTTACTATTCCGTTTCCGCCCTCTCAGGCAGCTATCGGCGTAAACCTGATGTCTGCACTGTCAAGCGGATTCACTATCCTGTTCCTCTTCTGGACCATCACACACTTCGCACGTCGTCTGATGGTGAAAGCCGGAGAAATTATTTCCAGCGAAAAAATGATCGCTATCATGGGCGCTGGTGTAGTAGGTGCATTAGCTTACACCTTCTCCGACTCTTTCTGGTTCTCCGCTGTAGAAGGTGAGGTGTACGCCATGTCGTCCCTCTTTACCGCTATCGTATTCTGGGCGATCCTGAAATGGGAACACGAATCAGATGAAGCCTACGCTGACCGCTGGATCGTTTTCATCGCTTTCACAATGGGTCTCTCTATCGGTGTCCATCTGCTGAACCTCCTCACCATCCCGGCTATCGTAATGGTGTACTATTTCAAACGCTCTCCTAAAGTAACCCCTGCCGGTACTTTCTGGGCGTTTATCGTTGGCTGCGCTATCACCGGTCTCGTGCAGAAGTTCGTTATTCAGGATACCGTCAAGGCTTCCGGTCTGATGGACGTATTCTTCGTGAATAACCTCGGCCTGCCTTTCTACAGTGGCTTCGCCTTCTACTTCATCGCACTGGCTGCAGTACTGTTATACGGATTGAAAAATCCTAAATTCGGTCTCTATGCACCACTCATCCTGATCGCTTCCGTTATCGTCATCCCTGCCTTTAACGACGCTTCAGGTGCTGGTATCAAAATATTAAAGCTGATCATCTCCGCAGCAATCGTATTTGTACCTTATTTAATTAAGCTGTTCGATGTAAAAATCGACTCCTCCGGCTTTACACACGCTATCAAAGTAACCATCTACTCTATCATATTCCTCCTGCTCGGTTACTCCACTTATATTACTACAATGATCCGCTCTACCGCGAATCCTTCTGTAGATATGTACAACGTGGACAACCCGATCTCCCTCGTAGGTTACCTGGGTCGTGAACAGTATGGTGACTTCCCGCTGATCTATGGTCAGGTATTCACTGCCCGCCCTTCTTCTTATGAAGACGCAGGAAACATCTACGCACGTGGTAAAGACAAATATGAGATCGCTGGTAAAAAACAGGTGCCTGTTTATGCTGCTGAAGATAAAATGCTGTTCCCTCGTGTATGGGACGCCAGCAACGATCAGGGACATGCAGACTACTACCGCGACTGGCTGGGCCTCGATGCAAATGCACGACCTAGCTTTAAGGATAACGTTAACTTCTTCGTGACATACCAGGTTTACTTCATGTACTTCCGCTACTTCATGTGGAACTTCTCCGGTAAACAAAACGATACTCAAGGTTACGGTAACAAACGTGACGGTAACTGGATCACTGGTATCTCCTTCATAGATAATATCATGTACGGCGACCAATCCATGATGCCGGACAGCCTGAAGAACAACAAAGGGCACAATACCCTGTTCCTCCTGCCATTCGTATTGGGTGTGATTGGTTTCTTCTATCAGTATAATAATCACCGTAAAGACACACTGGTAGCCTCCCTCCTGTTCTTCTTCACCGGTTTTGCTATCGTGCTCTACCTGAACCAGGCGGGTAACCAGCCACGTGAACGTGACTATGCATACGTAGGCTCCTTCTACGCATTCGCTATCTGGATCGGTTTAGGTGTACTGTCTGTCGCTGAATTCCTGAAGAAAAAGACAAAATCAGCTATCTCCGCGCCGGCTGCAGCTATCGTTTGTCTGGTGGCTGTACCTGTGCTGATGGGCTTCCAGGAATGGGATGACCACGACCGTTCTACCAAAACTATCGCCCGTGATGTTGCCGCTGACTACCTGAACTCCTGCGCCGAAAATGCGATCCTGTTCACCGTCGGTGACAACGATACTTACCCGCTGTGGTACGCACAGGAAGTAGAAGGTATACGTCCTGATGTTCGTGTAATCAACCTCAGCCTCCTCGGTGTTGACTGGTATATCGATCAGCAACGTCATATGGTTAACAAGAGCGCAGGCGTTCCGATGTCCTGGACTCCTGACAAATACCAGGGTGAAAACCGTAACTACATCCAATACTATGACGGTGGTAGCTTCCCACAGGATAAATTCTATAACCTGAAAGAAGTAATGGCATTCATGGGTTCTGATGATCCTCGTGCAAAACTGTCCACTACCGACGGTTCACAGATCAACTACCTGCCTGCTAAAAAACTCTTCGTACCAGTAAACGTAGCAGAAGTGCTGAAAAACGGTACTGTTGATATCCATGACAGCGCACGCGTAATGCCACAGCTGCCATTCCAGATCAGCAAATCTTACCTGCTGAAGAATGACCTCGCTGTATACGACATCATCGCTGCTAACGACTGGAAACGTCCAATCTACTTCACCAGCCCTACCGACCTCGGTCTGAATGACTACCTCCGTCCGGATGGTCTGACCTACCGCCTCGTACCGCTGGCTAAGACAGAAAGCAACGATCCGATGGGTGCTGACAACAACGTTAACATCCCTGTGATGTACAAAAACCTGATGGAGAAATTTGCTTTCGGTGGTGCTAACGTTCAAGGTACTTACTTTGACGAACCAAACCGTAAACTGCTGCAATACCTGCGTAACGCTTACACCAAACTCGGTACCGCTATGGCACTGGCCGGTGATAAAGATTCCGCACTCGCAGTACTGAATAAGAGCGATAAGAACCTCCTGCAGGGTAACTTCCCTTACGCGATGACCACACCGGGACAGATGCACAACTACAGCTCTATGCAGACTGTATACGCTTACTACCTGGCTGGCGATCCGAAAAAAGCAGACGAGATATCTCAGCTGATCATCAAAGATTGTACACAACAGTTACAATACTATCGCAGCCTGCCACCTTCTAAAATGAATGGTTTACAGCGTGATATGCAGATGGCAGAACAGTTCATCACCCTGCTGCAACGCATGAAGGAAGATTTCACTCATCCTGAACGTCGCCAGCAACTGGAACAACCAACAACTATTCGGGTTGATAGCCAGGAGCAGGAAATTGATGGTGCTCAAGACAAATAACCAATAATCTGGTATAAATAAAAAAGGCGACCACTATTCAGTGGTCGCCTTTTTTATCGCCCGGAAACAGCAGGTCTGGTATTTTCTTCATCCTACATTAGTCCTGCGTTAAAAGACGTAGCGCTTTAACGTAGGTTCAGGATGAATGAATTAAGCAAAACAACTATTCCTGATGCTTAATCCCTAATTGATTGGACACCAACCTGCAATGATCACATTTCAGATCAAACTTCGCCAATAACTTACTCTCCAGCCGCCATTCCCCTCCACAAGACGGACAATGATGCGCCGACTCCTTACTATTATCTGCATTAAACAGATAGTAATAACTCGGTTTACCGGTCAACTGCTCCAGCCGGTTACAGATGCCACGACCCTGCGTCGTCAGCGGACTATTAATATCCGATAAAAAGTTGTGAAACTGACGCTCTCCCAGCGACCCACGAAACCATAATCCGTCAATCTCAGCATAATTGGTAGACCATGAATTGATATCCTCATAATTCCTCTGCCATACACTCGTATACGGCAGATGATACAAGGGGATCTGATCAAACGTATCTCCCGATCTCACAGGAGACGATCCTCCCCAATAAAGAATAAATGAACTGGACGCATCCACCTCCGCAGTCGGTACCGATACAAGGTGCTCGCCCAGATAATGATAGGATACTGTCACTCCATATCGTTCCATCAACACAGTGATCCACTGATTGACATAATCGCTGTTATAACGCTCTTCCAGCGAGTCCTTTTTGAGGCACTGCACATGTAAAGACACCGCATTGTCAAGGAAAAGGAATACGTCATTTCGGGATACTAACTGACCATTGGAACGAAGGGAACGGATAAAGAAATCGGCGTCACGGAGCAATGCCTCCTTTTCCGCCTGAGGCCATACGGCCCTCTCAAACAGGATCTGATAGATGAACATAGGATATAGTATTCATAATAGGATATATTAAATATACCTAAATACTTTCACTAAAAAAAGTGTCTCTTTCCAATCCTTCCATACTGGTTATGAATGACATAGATAAACCGCCCTGCCGATAAATAAAAAAACTCCTGCGTTTGCAGGAGTTTTACATCAAACATTAGAACACTATTATAATTTACCTACCTGATCCCACCAGAACTTTACGCTCTCTTTTACCTCAGGTACGCTGTTATCCCAGTTATACTCATATTCTACGGAAAACATGCCCTTAAAGCCCTGTGACTTCAGTTCAGCCAGTACAGCAGGCATATTACACACACCGTTACCCCAGATCACATCATGTGCATCACGGGATTTCTCATTCAGATCTTTGAAATGCAGATGCAGTACATGCCCCTTCAGCTGTTTGATACAATCTACCGGCTCCATACCTGAACGTACCCAGTGACCGATATCTGCACAGGCTCCCATATACTTACTGCGGCCCTGAATTGCTACCAGCACGCTGTCAGGATGCCAGTAATGACTCGGTTTCGGATGATCGTGGATAGCCACCTTGATCTTGTACTTGTCACACAGGGAAGATACGGCATCCCAATGCTCGCGTTTAGGCTCTGCAGTGATCACCTGAATGCCCATAGATTTCGCGAATTTGAATACCTGCTCCCATTCCAGTTCGCTGGCCGGTGATACAACACCATAAGCTACCAGTTTCTTCTTTTTTGCCTTAAACATGGCTTTTACTTCGGCCTGTTTTGCGGCATCCATTCTCCAGTCGAATTTACCATCGATGCCATTCCCGATCGTCTGACCGTTATAACACTCCAAATACTCAATACCTGCACTATCCATCTTTTCCAAAGCCTGCCCAAGTGTAAAATGGTTGAAGGTATACGCCTGTGCACCTAATTTCCAGCCCAGTCTATCGGCGGCTTTTCCCTGCGCAAAACTTAACGTGGATGTCATCGTCGCTCCAGCCAGTACACCGGCCAGGAACAGCACGCTGCTCATTTTTTTAATCATCTGCAATAGTTTTAATTTGGTAATCAGTAAAGACCTGTGTGAAAAATACCCCGTTTCTATGAACAATGCAAACAATCCGGGTTGACCGGTCACATCTGACCGTTAACGGATCATATATCAAAGCATCCGACGCCCGCACATTTCATTAACCAGAGCATCCTTACGACCAATTCTCACGTTCCCGGGACACCCTGATAACAGCAGTAAGATATCATAACACTGTTAAAAAATAATCACTCTTTCTTATATTAAAATATGCCACATACATAACCGACTATATCATATCGATATTCTTCGTTACATTTTTATGAAATTACCGGCTATGGAGTATGCATATACATCATACCACTAAATTGCCTAATTTTAAATATTATGAGAGGCATACATTTTTCCAAATTTGAACCCGATGAGCAGCAGGGAAAATCGCCCTTTGAGAAGTTACTGGATGTATTCACTCAACTGCTGACTTACACCAGCGGAGATGTCAGTGAAGCATTGCAATGGCTGACCGAACTGGACAAAGAGTACCAACTTACCAATGAAGATTACGGCATCGGAGATTTTATACAGGAGCTGAGAGAAAAAGGATATATCCGTGAAAACGAAGAAAACGGAAACATCCAGATAACCGGCAAAACAGAACAAAGTATTCGTAAAAGAGCACTGGAGGAGATCTTCGGTAAACTGAAGAAATCCAATAACGTCGGTAATCACAATACCCGCAAATCCGGTCAGGGAGACGAACTGAATGCTGACAGCCGTCCTTATCAGTTTGGTGACGCACTGGAACAGATCGATATGACTGCTTCCATCCGCAACGCACAGATCAATCACGGTATAGACAGTTTCTCCATCCATCAGGATGACCTGGAAATTCAGGAGACAGACTTCAAAACCCAGACGTCTACCGCCCTGATGATCGATATCTCCCACTCCATGATCCTCTACGGTGAAGACCGTATCACACCGGCCAAAAAAGTAGCGATGGCCCTCAGTGAACTCATCACCACCCGCTACCCGAAAGACACGCTCGACATTATTGTATTTGGTAACGACGCCTGGCAGATCGAGATCAAAGATCTTCCATATCTGCAGGTAGGTCCTTTCCATACCAATACCGTAGCCGGTCTGGAACTGGCCATGGACATCCTCAGACGCAGACGTAATCCGAACAAACAGATCTTTATGATCACTGACGGAAAGCCAACCTGCCTCAAGAACGGAAAAGAGTACTATAAAAATAGCTTCGGACTGGACCGCAAAATCCTGAACCGTACGCTCAATCTTGCTGCTCAATGCAAGAAACTTAAAATTCCGATCACCACCTTTATGGTAGCTACCGACCCGTGGTTGCAAAAATTCGTAACTGAGTTTACCGAAACCAACAACGGGAAAGCCTTCTTCTCTGGTCTGGACAAACTGGGACAATTCCTTTTCTTCGACTTCGAGAACGGAAAAAGAAAAATGCTTTAACAGGCATCGTAATCATATCATTGATAGATAATCCATTAATACAAACATGAATATCAACATAAGTACGTTAGGTGAATTAAAGAAGAGTGGATATAAACCTAAGTCCGTTAAAGAAGAGATCAGACAAAACCTGATCCGCAAACTCCAGCAAAAAGAAAACGCATTCCCCGGTATCATCGGCTACGAAGACACCGTTATTCCTGATACGGAAAGAGCCCTGCTCTCCCGTCATAATATCCTGTTCCTCGGTCTCCGTGGACAGGCAAAAACACGTATGGCCCGGCAGATGGTTTCACTGCTGGACGAATACATTCCAATCGTGGAAGGTTCTGAAGTGAATGACAGCCCCTTCGAACCACTCTCCCGCCACGCACGTGATATCGTTGCCGAACTGGGTGATGCCACGCCTATCTCATGGGTACACCGCGATCAACGCTATAGCGAAAAACTCGCTACGCCCGATGTATCCGTAGCTGACCTTGTCGGTGATATCGATCCGATCAAAGCGGCTAACATGAAACTGAACTACGCTGACGAACGTGTGATCCATTTCGGTATCATCCCACGTTCTAACAGAGGTATCTTCGTGATCAACGAATTACCCGACCTGCAGGCCCGTATACAGGTATCCCTGTTCAACATCCTTCAGGAAGGTGATATTCAGATCCGTGGCTTTAAAGTACGTATGCCTCTGGATATACTCTTCGTGTTCACTGCGAATCCGGAAGACTATACCAATCGTGGTTCCATCGTGACACCACTCAAAGATCGTATAGAAAGCCAGATCATCACGCACTACCCGAAAAACATCGAAAACTCCCTGCTCATTACCGAACAGGAAGCCAATGTGCATGAACAACAGCGTCATGTACATATCAGCGATATGATCAAACGCCTTATCGAACAGGTTGCTTTCGAAGCGCGTAACAGTGAATACGTTGATAAAAAGAGTGGTGTATCTGCCCGTCTCACCATCGCCGCTTACGAAAACGCAGTGAGCGCCGGCGAACGCAGAGCCATTATCAACAAGGAAAAAGAAACTTACGTACGCATAGCGGACCTGCAGGGTATTATTCCCGCCATCACCGGTAAAATAGAACTGGTATATGAAGGCGAACAGGAAGGTCCGTTACAGGTGGCCGTAAACCTCCTCGACAAAGCCATCCGCAGTGTATTCTCCCAATACTTCCCGAACCCGGATTCCTTCAAAAAGCGTAAACAAAGCGCTGCTGCCGAGAATCCTTATAGAGCGGTTATCCAGTGGTTTGATAAAGGCAATGCCGTACAGTTATTGCAGGATGTGAATGATAAGCAATATGAGACCTCCCTCCTGAAGGTAGAAGGCCTGAAAGAGCTTATTAAGGGCAAATTCCCGCATGCCAATAACAAAGAACAGTTACTGCTCATGGAATTCGTTTTACACGGCCTCGCATCCTACTCCCTCATCAGTAAAAAGGTAGTAGAAAACGAGACCCGTTTCAGCGATCTGCTGGGTACCATGATGAACTTCGGTACCGGTACAGAAGAAGAAAACGACGAATTCTAAACCATACTTCCTCCGTTAGCAAAAACGCGGAATATTGGACGATATATACTCAGATTGCTGTTGCATCTTACAGCCGAAGTATCTATCTTTCAGTATTCCGCGTTTTGCATTTCATGCGCCGCGTTTATTGAAAACAACTATCAACTACAGTTATGAACAACTCAAGAAGACACTTTATCCGCTCTGCCTCTACCCTTATGGCAGGAGCCGGATTGGTCGGTGCGTTGCCCTCCGCTCTCCGCGCAGTTGCCCCCAGCGATAAGATTAACGTTGCCGCTATCGGTATCAACGGAATGGGCTGGTCAGACCTCACCGCTATTCTCAAAAATCCATACGCGCAATGCGTCGCCCTCTGTGATGTTGACAAAAACGTACTCGATAAACGGGCCGCAGAACTGGAAAAGAAAGGACAGCAGGTTAAAACCTACGGAGACTATCGTAAATTACTGGAAGACAAATCTATCGATGCCGTTATCATCGGTACTCCGGATCACTGGCACTGCCTGCAGATGACGGATGCCGTATCGGCCGGAAAAGACGTCTATGTAGAAAAACCTATCGGTAATTCCATCGCCGAAATTAATGCCATGCTGTATGCGCAGGAAAACACCAAACGTGTCGTACAGGTAGGTCAGTGGCAACGCAGTCAACAGCACTTTAAAGACGCGATCGCCTTTGTGCATTCGGGTAAGCTCGGTCAGGTACGCCTCGTTAAAGCATGGGCCTATATGGGCTGGATGCACTCCATTCCGAAACAACCGGATGGAAATCCACCAGCCGGTGTAGACTATGCGGCCTGGCTTGGTCCCGCACAAAAACGCCCCTTCAATCCTAACCGCTTCCATTTCAACTTCCGCTGGTATTGGGATTATGCGGGTGGATTGATGACCGACTGGGGTGTACACCTGCTGGATTATGCACTGCTGGGGATGAAAGCAGCACACCCACAGGCCGTAATGGCAGCTGGTGGTAAATTCGCCTATCCTGATGATGCTGCCGAAACACCTGACACACTGACTACTGTTTATCAGTTCGATGGTTTCAATATACAATGGGAACACGCTATCGGTATAGACGGCGGTCCTTACGGTCGTGATCATGGTATTGCCTTCATCGGCAATAACGGTACACTGGTACTGGATCGTGGCGGATGGGAAGTCATCCCTGAAAAGGATAAGATGGAAGCCGTACCGCGTCAGAAATCGGTTGACAATGGTCTGGACAAACACGCTACCAACTTCTTAGAAGTGATCAAATCACGTAAACTCGAAGACCTGAACACACCACTGTCAGCAGGCGCTCATGTAGCAACTATTGCCCAGTTAGGAAATATTGCCTACAAAACAGGCCAAAAACTACATTGGAATGGCCCTTCAGGTGGATTCACTGAAAAAGAAGCGAACAAATATCTCATACCGGAATATCATAACGGCTATAAACTGCCTAAGTCAACGATGAAATAATAAAATAAAAGGCGTCCGCTGAAAGTGGACGCCTTTTATTAGTCTCATTCAGACATATCTACCCCTCTTCTTCGTATAACTATGATTGATAATGCACATACTTCTCGGTAAAACTACCGTCGGCAAATAACTCCAGTAATCCATAACCGGGCGCCGTCTCCCTGTTATTCCCTTTCCACCACGCACCGCTTACCGCACCATCACACAGATACGTCACGTTGTTATACACGACTTTATCTTTCAGGTGTATATGCCCGCTCAGACATAACTTTACATTCGGATGCTGATAGAATAAACGGATGATATCCGCAGTATCTGTATGCATATCGCCACCCAGCATTTCCCATCTGTTCACAATATTATCCTGCACCATCAAGGTCGCTGTCAGAATAGGAATATGCGATAACACACATACCGGCGTCTGCGCATCTGTTGCCTTCAGCTCATCTGCCAGCCATTTCATCTGCGCCTCGCCCAGCTTGCCAATATACCAGGTATCGTCAACATCCAGATGTACACTGTCCAGCACAATGAACTTCCAACCACCTTTTGTAAAACTGTAATAAGGCAATTTCAGCTGCAACTGATCCAATGAATATTGTTTACCATAAACCGCCTGTCCTTTGTTATTTTCACTCCACCAGATGTCATGATTACCCAACGTATAATATACTGGCAAACTACACTCCTCCTTCATAATCGTATGCAGCAATTTCCACTGTGCATCGATAGTAGAAAGGTTCTCCTTATTCATATCAAACACGATATCACCACCATTCAGGATCATATCAACCTTCGGTTGTTGTGACTGGATATGATGCAGACATTTCCTGAAAAAATCAGGCGCGCCCGCTTTATCATACAGATGTACATCTGTAATATGTGCTACACGTAATACAGGCTTCTTCTCCGCATCAGCAGCGAAAGCCGGTAGTGATACAGCCGGGGCCAGTAGTAATCCGCCAAACCGTTTGAACAATGATCTTCTTTGCATAAAACACGCTTTAAAGTCCTGAAGGACGAAGCGCGAATTTTATATATTCCGGGCGTATTTCCTTCCCGTTCAACAGATTTAACAATATGTTCTTCATCACTCCCACTTCATCCGCAGAAAATAATCTTTTTCCAGCAGCTCTTCGCGGTTCATCGTAATTGTCACACCCCATTCCATATAATAATAAGCATCCGCCAGATCCAGCACATGATCATACATATGGTCTGTGATCAGAAAACCTTTTCCTTTCGCAACTTCTTCACGTATCAGGTCTTTGATCGTATCAATATGCAATGGCATAATATGCGTGAAAGGCTCATCCAGCATAACAAATTTCACCGGTGAACAGATCAGTACAATGGTGGTCAGCATGCGTATCTGTCCGCCGGAAAGCGACTTCACCGCTACTTTTTCTTTCCCTTCAAACTCCGGAAAACAGGCAGTTACCCGCTCCCACGCTACATCATAAGACCGTGCAAATGTACCGGCATTGAGCGGTGCAGGTACAAAAGGAAACTGTGGCAGATACCTGACCAGTCCCCGTACTTTGTAAGCAGGTCTGCTCAGTTTTTTACCATTGTATTGTACAAAACTGAATTCCGCCGGCTGCGCACCAAACAGCACCCGCATCAGACTGGATTTACCCGAGCCGTTACGGCCTACCAATATGTGAATACGGCCACTGATCATTTTCATATAGCCGCCACTGATAACTGTCTTTGTTCCATAGGAAAGCGTGACGCTATCCGTTTCGAGTATATCCATCAGCTATAAAATGAAGTGAGCGTGAGTGCAGTAAAAAGCAACAGGAAATCAACCACAAAGGCAGTCCCTGTCAGCAGGTAAGGGCCGAGACCAAGATTAAAGAAATAATATCTTTCTTTCCTCTGATGGGCAACATAAGCAGTCATTCCAAAAGCAATTGCTTTCAGACTTAAGATCGCAGGAAGTATACCAAGATGCTGTGTAGCAGTACTATGATAGACCCAGCAGGCACAAAGGATCAGCAGTATTCCGGGAACCAGGAAAAATGAACGGTAATAGAGTAACAAACCGCGTATTCTTGCCATAAATTGTACACAGGATGATTAGCCATCCTTCATTACAATTTATTAATATTTATGGCTGGTTATTACCAGCTGCACTGCCAAATAATTGTTAAAGTCAGTGCTTAAATAGCCGTACCGGCACTTTCATTTTCCTTTTCAAACATCATTGAAAGGTATACGGCATCGCTGATAGGGTTGTCGTAATACGCAGCAATAGGCTGGAAACCCAGACTGGTATACAATTCAATAGCGGGGCGCATATGTGCCAGCGTATCCAGCAGCATACGTTTGTAGCCCAGTTTCTTTCCGGCTTCGATAGCTTTGATGGCCAATGCTCTGCCTACGCCATGTCCTTTGAAAGCATCACGTACAAAGAGCCGCTTCATTTCGCAGGTAGCGTTTTCAAAGAGTCTTACACCGACACAACCCGCAGGGTGTCCATCTACAAGGGCAATAAACAACGCTCCCGCAGGCGCCACATAGTTGGGTTCAGGTAAACTGCTGAGTTCTTCCTCGAATCCCTGAAAACTAAGATCTACACTCAACCAGTTGGCATACTCGCGGAAAAGGGATTTCACCTGCTCCAGCGTTTTAAGATCGTCTTTTTTTACTTCTACAATTTCCAACATACCTCGTTTATTTTTGTTTATAGAAAACACAAAAGCCTCCTGAGCATCAGAAGGCTTTTAATTCCGGGTTCATGAGAACCCCTACTGTAAACGATATAATTAATAAATTAACTCATTGTCAGCATTCACAACATCACAAGGTCAGCCTTCTGCTCACCACCCTCTTCAGTTAGGGGGGTAACAAATATAACAAAATTTAGTTAAAAAAAACAGGGCTGAAAGAAATACTTGAGGTCCTATTTTTCATTGCTATTTATTGCCTTTAATTCCGCGACCAGCGCTGCCATTGTGTTTACGCCCCAATGTTCGTAATACTTCCCGTCACGTACCGTTACCATATCCATGACTCTGATACTTACAGACTGATGCGTAGCCGGTATCCCCAGAAAAACACCCTGATGTGTGCCGGATATTATCTTGAAAGTAGTCACCTTATCTCCTTCTGCCACCTGCTCGTAGATGGTTACTTTAAGGTCAGGAAATGCAGGGCGCAGTATATTATTAAAGGTATGTAAAATGCCCGCGGCGCCTTTATCCATACCTGCCATGGCCGTATGATTGATAAACGCAGGATCCATGATCTCTTTGAAGCTCTCCATGTTATTCTCTTCAATGATCTCCTTGTTAAAACGTCTTACCACGGCTTTGTTTTGTTCTGTTCTTGCTGTCATATACGATGATTTTATACAGCAAAATTAGAACAGCGGACGCCCCGCCTGTTAGTCCTTCCGGTCCATAGTTTATGCCTGAACGTTCAGATTTTGTTCCTGATAAGCCGATGGCGTCACACCAAATACCTGCCGGAATGCTTTCGTAAAACTGGAATGACTCTCATATCCCACCTGATCATATACGTCACCGGGTTTAGTCTGCTGATCCAGCAGCAAACGGGCAGCTACCTGCATTTTCTGTTCCAGTAACCAGCGCTGTGGAGAGGTACTATAGATCTTTGTAAACCTTCGCTTGAAGGTGGACAGGGACATACTGCACAGAAAAGCCAGTTCCTCTACCGTTACAGGTCTGGTGATATTTCCTTCCACCGCTTTCCTGATCTCAAAGTCCTGCATACTACCCGTAGCATTCGCTCTTAGTTGCAATAAGGTATCCGGCGCCGTCTGCAACAGATATAACAGCAGTTCTTCAAATTTCAGGATACAGATCTCCTGTGGCAATGGTTGCCCCAATTGCAATAAATGCCTGACCGACTCTATATAATTCCTGAGAAAAACGTCTTTTTCAAAAGTGATAAACGAGGCAGCCGGTAATTGTTTGCCGGACTGTTGCGCCTGTATCAGGCGATCATATTTCATATAGAAATCCAGCAGGGCTTCATCACTGAAATACAGGAGCACAGACTGAAAATTTCCATTGTCTGATTTGACGTTTGTCGTCAGACAACTACCGGCTGCCAGAAACAAGATCGCATTATCATTGACGGTGGTTGTTTGTCCGCCGTAAATAACCGTCTTACGTCCCTCTATCAGTAAATTAATCATGTTCCTGTGAAGGATCACGCGGTTCTTTTTTGTATTGCAGGGAGAAGTATACGGCCGGATCAGTACCCGGTCTTCCGCACGATATTGTGCAGGATTGAGATCCTGAGGAAGATTGATGACATTCATTCCTGCAAAGATCACAAAAAAGGATCAGGGAATGATGCGGCGCTGTCTGAAATCGTCAAAGATGCTGAAAAACATCTCTTTCGTGTCAATATATTCATGGAAGCCTGCCCTGCGGGCTTTACTACCATCAGCAAACATATCATAATCCCAGGAGAAAACAAAGTCAGCAAAACGCCATGATGATAACTGCTCATATGGGATAGCGGTCAGCTGATATTTCTCCTGCATCTTTTGCCATAATGCGGCCTTATCTGACATGATCACATCAAGAGACATCGGCAGCGGAGGTGCCACTTCCAGCTCAAAATAACGGGCTATTTCCGGCCACAGTTCATTCCAGCGGAATAGGTCTCCATTATTGATATTAAAGGCTTCATTAGCCGCCTTTGGCGCCTCTGCTGCCCACGTAGTTGCTTTTGCCAGCAGACCGGCATCCGTCATTTCTATCAGCTTGTCATAAGCGCCGGGCTTTCCGGGAAATCGTAATGGCAGCCCCAGCTCCTTCGAACAGCTGCATATACCGCAATTGCCAGTGCGAGATTCATGGGATTGCCCAAAGCAAATCCACCTACTACTGACGGTCGTATGGCTGACCAGCTCCATGCCTTCCCCTGCTGCTTTTGCTGCAGAAATACCTGCTGGTCTACATTAAATTCCGGAGGCATGTGACCTGCATCTGACTCCCGGGCCGGTGTTTTAAAGGGACCAAGATGTGCGCCATATACTTTGTATCCCTGCATCAGATTAATGTGTTGTAAGCCCTCCGCAATGGGCTCTACCACATTGACGAGGTTCTCTAACATCGCCATATTGGGTGGCACCAATGCTGCCCATGTAGGGGCGTCTGCATAAGCGGCATAAAAATATGGGTAACATCTGTCAGACCACCCAGCTTCAGAGCTGTATCTTCCCTATCCTGCAGATCTACCGCTATATGTCTTATATTTCCGCCGGCTTCGCCTCCTCTGCGGGAAAGTCCGATAATATCCCAACTGCCATCTGCATCCAGATGATCTGCCAGATTCCTGCCTATTACACCCTGTGCACCCGCTATCAGAGCTACTTTACGTTGTCCGTTCATATGTGTTGATTGATGCCTCAAAATTACCCGCTGCAACAGGTCCGGCATTTGTATATTGGCAGGGATTATTTGTATTTTGTGTCGTATGCAGCGGTATGTTCAACACGAATTTCTCAAAGTCTCTCATTTTACAACTACGGAATGGCAGCATCCATTGCATAACCACAACCATTTCGAACTGATCTTCATACACGAAGGGAACGGTTTTCATTGTCTGTCCGGTATCCGTCACCCCTATACGGAAAATCTATTTTCCTGCTGGCGCCGGCCGACTATCACAGCTTTGAAATTACTACACCCACCACTTTCACCTTTATCAAGTTCACCAATGTTTATATCACACAGGTAGGACATCTGCCGGAGGAACATCGCTGGAACAGACATATCGACGAACTCCTGATCTGTAGCCGCCGGCAGCAATTTCCGGTATTAAAATCGGCCACAGATGCAGATAAAACAGATGCATTGATCAGACTACTTGTGGCGGAATGGCAGGAAACAAAGAATGAAACCAGTGAAACCATCTTCTTTCTCTTGCAGACGGTCATGTCTATCCTGCGCAGGAATGTACACGAGCCATTGGAAAACGTAGTAAAACAAGATGAGAAATTAACCGCTATGCTGCACTACATTCACCAGCATATCTACGAAACGGAACTGGTGCGTCAGGAACATCTCTCCGCCTTATTCGGCCTCTCCAAAAGACACCTTGGTGCTTTCTTTCGGGAACATACCGGTGTAGCCCTACGGGATTATATTAACCGTTACAAACTCCACATCATTGAAAACAGACTGAAATACAGCTCTTTATCACTCAAGGAGATCAGTCAGGAACTGGGTTTTACCGATCTGAGTCATTTCAATAAATTCTTCAGAAGCTACCACCAGATCAATCCTTCCACTTACCGGAATAAATAAAGACCGCTTTTCTTCGGATAATGTATATATAATATTATATTTGTATACGATATGTTCGTGCCTGTGACTATTGGCATTGGCAAATGCCGGCGACTATTCTAAATCCCTATCCGTATGAAATTATTTGACCGCTTCAGGAAAAAACCTACTGTAGACGAAACAACTGTACCAGCAACCAGCGCGACCACGCCGACACCATTATCAGCAGACAGGAATTTTGTAGATGATCTTGTCAGCTACTTTAGTTCCGAAACAGCTGTAACTGCCGCCTATTTCGGCTTTGCCTACAACAACACATCAAAAGCACATATACTTGTACTGGCCATAGACCATCAGGGCGATGAGGATGCCATACAGGAGATCACCTGGATGATCAAGTCCCAGTTCATGCAGGACACCGAGATCTTTTACACATCCAGTGTAACGAATCCGGAACTGACTGATTATATCCGACAGCATAACCTTCCCTTCTATCATAAAAACATACTGCACGCCTGCAACAGAAAGTCATGAAACAATGGTTTGATGAAAAGCAGTTCCGTCAGGAGTTGATCGAAACACTGAAAGATTGTGAAGTATTTACGCTGGCGCATAAAATGGAAAATAGCAAAGATCTGATGCTCGCGACTTATGTGCGGGAGCACGGCGAATTCATTCCGCTTTTCGCCAATGCTGAAATGATTGCGAGAAGTGGTATGGTAAATATTCCTGATGACAGGGTGATGGTAAAGATGACTTTTGATCGTATCCTGAAAGGGATCAATCCGGGACAACTGTTTATACTTAATCCAGCGACACCGTTTGAGGCGGAAATGCGGGTGTAGGTCCATCAATTAATGGGATTTCTGTAATACCTTCTGTGGAACTGTCAATCGCAAAACTTAAGTAGGAAGGATATTCATATTGAGACAAATCAGCCTCAATTAAGTGTGTCGTTTCACCTTCAAGTCTTGTCCTTGGAACAATTGCTATTCGGTCCCCCTGTAATTGACAAATGAATATATGCAGGCAATAAAATAAAAGTCTGCTTTTTATGATTATTTATTGTCAACCTTAATACGTTTCCCTGTCGTTCAATATGGAGCGACAGTCCGTGTATGACAGCGTCTGAGTGCTGTCTCCATTTATAATCCCATTTTAGCTGTAGTAACTTAAATACCAGCCTGTCAACACAGGTATAAGGATTAAGCAAATGAACTAAGTTACCGCCACTATTAGAAACTGCCTGATGACGAAGCTGTAATGCATTTCCCAAGGCGGTATGTGTGAGGCTTTGCAATGATGCATATCCTATATGCTTGACATCAACGTCTTTTCCGATATAACCTTTTATTTTCAGATATCCGGTGATACAATGTATGCCATTGCAATCCTGCTCATGAACTCCCTGACCACATTCATGCGATTCTTTCTGAGTCCTGCACTGCGATTTTCTAAAGGCAGTTGTGCAGAACTCATGGTGTAATAAAATCCACGTCTCAAAAGATACGGACGAAAAGGCGATCTGTACCAGATTACCATTAACAGATTGGCCCGCCAGATCAAAAGCCTCTGCATGTTCAGGATGCTGATCTTTATCAAATACTGCCCAGGCCTCATCATAAGTCCCATCCTTCAATCCCTGTTGTGCCTCCCATACGTAACGGGTGGGCTGCGCAACGTATTCCTTAGGTATGACCGGCGCATCATCCAACGGAATACTTGCCGGTTTCATCTTACGCAATCGACCACCCGGCCTCACGTTTGTGCTGTACCGGCTTCTTCCTGTTGTGCCTTTTCTTCTCTTTTTATCTCTTCAGTTGGTTTCGGGCTTATTTTAATCCAGTAAGGTAACTTTGAATCGATTATCAAATTTCTCAAACCATCAAAATAGCCGGGCTCAGTTTCCGTACCCTCACAAACAATTAATAAAGTTTTTCTAATCGGCTGAGACATCCTCAAATATGTTTTCTATCGATTTAATATTGGGTAATGCGCCGAACTTACCTGCGAGATACCATTTTTCAAATGGTGTATCCTCCCGCAATCCCTCAAAGTCTTGCAACGAATAAAATCAGTCACACCAGTATCTGATTTCTCTGCAAACCAGATCTGATCTTTTCTTAACAGATCTTTATCCAGCAAAGAGACATCATGTGTTGTGAAAATAAGTTGCGCACCTTTCTATTGATTTTATCCGATTGAAATATCATAACAATCAGTTTCGTAATAAAGGGATGTAAGCTGTGTCTAATTCATCAACAATAAGAACTCCACCTTGATCAATAGCCTGTATAATACGCCCGCTAAGAATATAGAGCAATTGTGAGCCTCTGGATTCATCATTGAAAGGTAAGGGAACATTACCTGCTAACTTGTTCTCCGCGTCATAAATATTATGCAAAAAATAAATTCTGTATGAATCAATCTTCTTACGTCTCTTCTCTTCTCCTCATCAAAGACCTTTTCAGGTTCATATTTGATCAGATCTAATCCACTAATTTTGGTATCTGCGGCCTGAAGTATAGCAGCAACTTTATTTCTGATGACCTCATTACCAAAAATCTCATGGCTGACGCTCTGACGAAGTAATGCCTGTTGGTTAGCATTAACTGCATTGATAATGATGTATTTTACAAAATAGAGAAATACCGATGAAAGTAACTCATCGGGTTCGTCATCTCCAAATTTCGATAATACCAACTGATTAGCAAAAACCGAAATCTCTTTTTTGTTCATACTGTCACCCAGTATTCCGGTGTGTATCATGTTATCACCTTCTCTACGCTGACGCTTGAAAAGCAGTGTTCTTCTGGAATTCGGGTAAAAGTATAAGTCCTCGGTTAACACTTCCTTTCCTTTCACTTCAAAGCTATATATATACTTATAGTTATGAGGACCAATAAAAGTCAGCTCAAAATAAGCCGGTTCATGGGCAACCTTTTCATCAAAACGAAATGGATCATAAAGTTCAATAGGCTCGTCAACTTTAGGTTTAGCGATAATAAAATAAATCATTGTTGATAGCGCCCGAACCAGATTTGTTTTACCTGAGGCATTCGCCCCATATATAGCTGATGTTTTCAGATATCTGACGTTCTGTGTATTACCTAGCTCGAAATCAAAAATATTACCCTTTAGCTTTGAAGACTCCGCCTCCATGCTAAAGGTAACCTCTTCTTTATACGATCTGTAATTACGAATCTTAAACTGTAAAAGCATAAACAGTTATTTTGTTGAATTTCTACAAAAAAAACGAATAAATCGCTAAATAAGCGTTTTTATTCCTTTTTTCTGCCCTTTTCTGACAAACCACACCTAAAAGCTCACGCATCACAATTCAAAATACTATCTTGCAGCTGCTATCGGGCGCTTTTACCCCGTAAAAGGCCTAAAATAGTAGCAACGACACATGACAGAACAACTGGAGGAGCAACTCGAATCACTTTCTCCCAACGATATTTCACGCTTCAGCCTTGCGGCTGCAGAGACATTATGGCTGACCTTTAAAAAGATCTACGAAAAAGAATTTAGTGGCGATATCGCACAGACTGACATTATCTTTGACAAGGCATGGTTACTGGTGGCCGGTCAGCTGAAAGATACTACTGCTGAGCAACTGGAGACAATGGCACAGGATCAGATTCCGAATCTCGACAACCACATGGAGATCTTCGAATCAGCGTGGCGTCTACACTGGCCTCTTCCGCACAAAATGCTGCCACCGCTGTATGGATGGCTGTCACCGGACTTGCAGAAGATCCTTTTGACACCTCTTTCGAAGTATTGGATATCATCCGTAATACCCTTGATATCCTGATCAGCACTCAATTAAACGAAGAGAAGGGAAATGACTATATCGCCGAAGAAGAAGAAATCGAATCACACGCCCTATTTCAGGATGAACTGCAAAGACAGATAGAAGCTGTGAGAGCCCTGAAGAGCGGAAAGATCGCTACATTCAGACAAGAATTTGTGCAGTTGATGCAGTTAAATGAATTAGGCATTGACAATTAAAATCAGGAATTAAAGATTATAAGAAAAGCGTCCTGCCAATAGCGGACGCTTTTCTATTTCCGGTAACAGATTCACTACTGTAATTCCTGATTCCTCCTGCAAATTATGCAGGGAACACTGTCGGTAAAAATCCGAACATTCCTTCTACGATCTGTCTCATTGTTTCATTCATCTCTTCGATCTTTCCGGTATTTGCACCACCACCTACAACACTTGTTACAGGCCGTTGACCCTTTGGTAATTCTACCAGTTTCAACATCACATCCGCCACTTCTTTCGGATCCGGACTTTCAGGTGTTGGTTCAAAGAATCTGAATAGTGCGCGCTGGAAATCAAGTACGTCTTTACCATATTGACCACTTACACCTGCATTTTTAGCGGCAATACCTTTGGTAACGATATCCGTGGACTGATACGCACCCGGCTGAATACTTACCACGTCAATACCGGATGATTTCAGCTCGAAGTGATAGCCCATGGTAACAGCGTCCAATGCTGCCTTAGTGCCATTATAGGTACTCAGGATGGGAATGTACTGACGGCTCTGTACACTGGTTACGTTAATGATCAGGCCTTCTTTTTGCTTGTGCATGTATGGCAATACTGCTTTCATCGTACGTTCCGGTCCGATGGTATTTACCTGATACAGCATCTCTGTCTGTTCGATGGACAGGGATTCTCCTAATCCCATGAAGGAAATACCCGCATTATTGATCAGTACATCTATCCTGCCACCCGATTGCTGCACAATCTCCGCGATGGCGTTGTTAACGGAAGTGGTGCTGGCTACATCCAGTTCTACCACTACTACCTTAGCCTGTTGTGTCTTTGCCCAGTCTGTTAATTCCTTTGCAACAGCAGCATTGACGCCGTTGACATTACGCATGGTAGCGTATACAGTATGGCCCTTCAGGGCAAGTGTCTTCACGGCAGTCAGGCCGAAACCGCTGCTGCTTCCTGTCAGAATAATCTGCTTCATTGTTTGTTTGCTATTTAAGGTGAGTGTCCTTTTTATTATAAGCCTACCTACATACAGGTAGGTAGTATAGTCTTAAAAAAATCCTCTTACGAGGATTGTACTGATTTTTTAAGTGAATGGAGTGCCATATCGAAGTATTTCTTTCCCCGGCTTCGCCCCACCAAAAGGGCGCCAGGCAATGTTGCCATCCAGTGATTCGTCATTTCTTCAATAGATATTGTGAAGTGAAAATCCCCTGATTCCAGTCCTTCTTTCAGCGCACCGGCCAGCCATGAAGCGACTATCTCCGAATATTGCTGAATAGCCAGCTGCATACGCTCCGTGATTTCATTAAAAGAGGCGCTGAACGTACTGATCACACAGAGCTTTATACCGTTTTTAAAATACTCCTCATAAGCACAGATGAGGGCATCCAGTTTGTCCATCGGCGGGGCTTTCTTCATCCGTTGGATAAACTGCATAAAGTCCTGCCGGTCCTTCTCTATCACCGCCATTCCAAGGTCTTCTTTGGATGGATAATAGTGATGAATGGAGGCGTTCTTAATATTCAGTTCCAGCGCGATCTGCTTGTAATTAAAGGAATGGTAGCCAATCCTTTGCATATGCCCCCGCCCCAGTTCCACGATCCGTTCTTTTGTATTCAGCACTGTGCTCATGGTGGTATCATCTCAGTTTGATAATGCAAACATACCTACTTGCATGTAGGTAGCCAAATTTTTCTTTGGAAATTATTTCAATAGATTTGCCGCCCTATGGAACTACTGACTCCCCACTTTGGCCTTTTCTTCGCAACCCTGCTTTTTTATTTCATTATCGCCGGCGTAATCATTTATTGCGTGCGTATAGGTAAACTGACCTTTCCGGCGGCTGTTGCAGCCTTGCTGATTGGGGTATCGGTAGCAGTTGGCGATGGCCTTAAAGGAGTCTGTATACTCTTTACCTTCTTTGCACTCGGTGTATGGGCAACGTCTCACAGGAAAGATCTGAAAGCGAAAATAGCTGCCGAAGGCAGTCATCCACAGGGAAGAACCGCCGGACAAGTATTCGCCAACGGTGGTGTTGCAGCTATCATGGCATTACTGAGCCTGTTTGCTCCCGGCCCGGACAACTTATATCAATTGATGCTGGCAGCAAGTCTCGCGTCTGCCCTTGCCGATACTCTGTCCTCCGAACTGGGCATGGTATATGGCCGGAACTTCTTCAATATTCTCAGCTTTAAAAAAGAACCCAAAGGACTCGATGGCGTTATCAGTCTGGAGGGTACGGTTATAGGCGCGGCCGGTGCCGCTATAATCTCTCTTATCTATGGTGGTTTTAGTCAGCTGAGTCTGATCGTACTGATAGCCGGTGTACTGGGTAATCTTGCCGACTCTCTACTCGGTGCAGCGTTCGAGCGCAAACACCTGATCGGTAACAACACCGTGAATTTTCTGAACACACTCTTTGCGGCATTAGTGGCGGCACTGCTATATTTCTGTATGATCCACGCAGGATAAGCGACTGACATTGGTAGAAGCTGCTGGTTTTTGTCCGCGATTTTCTTTATATTCATTACCGGCAAGTCACCTTACATCAAACAGTTTATCATCATGTCCCGCGTTATTGAAAACAGAGACCTTGTGTTTGACAAATTTCCTACGATACGAACACCGCATCTGGAACTCGTTCAGATCACGGAGGCGCATGCGGAAGATCTATACAAACTATTCGGGGATAGTAATGTCACCCGCTTTTATAACCTTGCACCACTGGAAAGTCCCGTTGACTCTCATCGCCTGATTGATCATTTCCGGAAACGTTTCGAATCCAAAGCTGCCATCCGCTGGGGCATCCGGCTGAATGACCGCAAGGATATCATCGGTACCGTTGGCTTTAATAACTTTACGCCAAAACACCGCGCTAATATCGGCTATGACCTGCAATACGCTTATTGGAACAGAGGCATCTGCACAGAAGCCCTGCACGCCATCATCAGCTTTGGCTTCCATGCGCTTAATATCAACCGCATCGAATCAGAGGTCATGGAGGGAAATGCATCTTCCATTCATCTGATGCATAAAATTGGCTTTAAACATGAAGGCACCTTACGTGACTGGATGTACTGGAATAACAGGCATTATGATATGCTGATGTTTTCCCTGCTGCGTTCCGATCCGCATAAATGATCCGTTGCACTGCGATGGTCTGTCATCGTCAGGAGATTTGCCTTCCCTATACATGAAACCTTCTTCCCGGGCAATAGCGCTATGCCCACCGTAAAAATCATTGCCCTCTGCTATCAATCTGCGTTGATCTCAGCATTCCCGCCAACTGCTTCTTTCCCTGCTATGCACGCAAACTATTGCGCCGGAAATATAAAAGATTGATTTTCAACGAAAATTTTACAATCATAAACGGTACTGTGGAGTTATTATGCGTCCTCATTTTTATTACGGCTTCATCTCGTTTGCATCTTTCTGATTATTCATAGATGAGCCGTAGATAAGCCGTATATAACCCGTAGATAAGCCCTTCTTATAGATACGGATTATATACGGCTTATCTACGGATATCTACAAACTCCCAATGGTTTATGTTGCTTTTTTTAGTATATTCATGATAGTAGATTCCGTCAGGATAACCACAACCTGTTAACCTTTTTTAGTATTCCTGTTAACCTATTTTATCATTTGTTAATTCCGTTTTAATGGCCAAATTCGACAACAAAACCTTTGAGATCACCGGAACCTTCGGAAAGATCTCAGTCTACAAAATGCGGGGCATAGAAAGGCCCATCGTACGCACAAGAGGTGGCGCTTCACGCGAAAAGATTAATAAATCGCCCAATTTTGCGCTTACCCGTATGAACAACCGGGAATTCGGAGGTGCTTCGTCCGCTGCTTCCGTAATACGTCTCGCGTTACTACACGTCAGACACCTGAGTGACTATAATTTTTCACCCCGGCTAAGCGGCATGTGCAGAAAAATCATGAGCCTGGACGACTCCAATCCGCTTGGATACAGGATGGTGATGTTATCAACGCACAGACATTTGCTGGATGGATTCTCTTTGAATAAGACTACGCTATTTGACAGCGTAATCCGCCATCCGCTGGCATGTAACATCGATCGTGAGGACAATAGCGTTACTGTTAACATCCCGCCCCTTTCTCCGGGGTTCAATCTTTTCCTGCCATGGAACTTTTCTCTTTACAGAATTGTCGTTGGCTTTGGAGCAGTGGCGGATGGTATAGGATATACGGGTGTATCCACTAACATGGGAAAAGATCCGATCTACGCCCCGGCGGCCTACTCACCGTGGCTGATAAACACGCAGCCACAGGAAAATTTTACTTTAACAACACGGGCAAGCAGGGCTGAAAAGCTACCGCCATCCACCACCCTGATAGTCTCTGTCGGCATAGAAATCGGCGTTCCCGGTATGGGTGGCGAAATAGTGCCCGCCAAACGCCTCGGATGCGCTAAAATCCTGATGACCGGCTGATACATTCACTTGTTTGCAATAAAAAAGGGGGTGTTTACTAACAGTAAACACCCCCTTTCCTATCAGCTGTAACTTCAATTCATTTAAAACCTGAATCCTGCCGTAATATAAGGCAGCGCTCCCTCCTCCGAAAAGCCCACTGCGGCCTGTATCAAAAACAGATCCACCGGCATCACATATAAGCCACCGCCATAACCGTCATGCCACCTGTGCGATTGCTCTCCCGGCATCCACACCCTTCCAAGGTCGTTGAAGCCAATCAATCCCACAGTGCCGGGCAACAGATAAGACGTAAAGTCAAACAGTTTCAGGCGCAATTCAAATTGTGATACACAGCCGTTTTTCCAATAAAACGGTTGGTATGAAAACCTCTTAATACCTGTGTACCTCCAATCGCCATCATCTGAAAATATTCAGGATCTCCAAAGGTGGTACCTGCCGCAACACGATTCGCCATCACCAATGTAGAATCTCCGATCAGAGGTATATAAAAACTAAAGTCTGTTGTCAGTTTACCATATCTCTTATGCTCGCGGTTTGTCTGCTGCATACCTGTTAATTCCGCGTGCCAGTTGATTCCTTTACGGGGCATCATCACACCATTACGGGTATCTGCTTCTATCGCCGTTACCAGCCCTGCATACAGTCTGTCGTCAAATACACGCGCATCCGGGAATGCGCTATTATAGACACCGAGAAACTTACGGCTGTTATTTGCTTCCCTGCTGGTATAGTATTGCCCGGCAATACCCGCACTTACCGTCAGATGAGGGGCAATGTTACGATATAGTCTTACATCACCATTTATCAGATCATATCGGTTACGATAGTACGTAATATCTTTTTCGTCGTCATTGACGAAGACTGACTGATTACCCAATCCGAAGAAATTACTCAGGTTATGCGGACCGCGGGACAGGATATTGATCCGGAGGTCATTCTTACCGATCAGTTGTTTATAGTCTGCGAGGTATTGCAACAGAAAAGCCTGACGCCCTGTCACATAACTGACTATCAGCTGGTGCTGCTGCGCATAAGGCACCTTACGGAATCCCTGCTTTTCATACATGGTATTTACACGCAACATAAAGCCCTGATCAGGGTTATATTGTATGGAGGGCAAGGGACCAAAACGGTCGAACAGAAAGCTGCGTCTGTTGTAGCTGTTGACCAATGTATCTTTATCTGTACGGATCTTTGCATCTCCTCTGGCGGGCAGATGATTGACTTCGTCAGAACGGTCATAGACATACAGTCTGCCTTTACGGGGCACATTATCTGCGACAGCAAAACTATCTACCCCATCCCCACCGATCATACGGATACGGATCGGAGAAGATGCCTGTCCGCTGACAGCAAACACGTCATGCCCATCCATCCCGTATAACCTGATCTCCTTAGTCACAGTGGGATCGAAATCACGTTTATAGATCACCCCATCCAGTGTGCCTTCTTTCTTCATTTTGCTGATGGTCACCAACACATGTCCGTTTTCCTGTCTTTGGATATCGAAAAACTCATGTTTATCCGACGCCGGTACATCTGTATAGATAGACAGGAACTTATAGTAACTGAGGGCTTCCTTTTCCAGTGCGTTACGACGGGCGATAAAGGCGCTGATGATCTTTTCGCCGGAGAGTGCAAAGATCGTATCCGGCATCAGGAGAACCGACTGCCTTATTAAGCTGTCTGTCAGTGTCGTCTGTATATAATGGATCTGTTCCTGCCAGTCAGCTTCGCTGAGACCATTCAGGAAGTAACGGTCAAAATAACGGGCATTGAAGTTAAAACCCTTGATATCTCTGATATGATCATGATAGCCCTGAAACTTGGATTTCAGCCATTGATGAGAGATGATCCATGGAAAAAGACCCGTCGTATTGTAGTATACCTGATCTCTGTCGCGGGGCACGGGTGTATAATCCACACGTTTGTCTTCCTTCACTCTTTCCCATCGCCACTGGTCTTCATGGCGGTCCCAGTCGCCCAGTAACATATCCAGCAGACGGGCTCTTAACACCACCTTCTGATAGACGTGTACGTCATTATCCTCTTCCAGCTTACGCTGTGTTTTATCAGTATTATCAGTACGTGCGGCATCCTCGGGCTCTCTTTCTTCGAAGAGAAAGACTGCATTGGCGAAATCCTTCCGGTATTCACCCAATGCCGGATCGTCGGGCACGTATACTATCTGCGGATTGGCGTGCGGGATGCCCAGTGCAGATGCTAAGGGCGGCACTGTTACTGAGGAGTAGGGATGTGCGGTGACTACCTGATCCTGCAGGATGTCTTTGGTGATCGTAGCCCTCAGATTGGGCGGCAGCCCTCTTTCAGGATATTTCTGAATAGTACGTAGCACCCATTCGTGGCCTTCCTTATCCTTTAAACGCAGCGATTTGGTCTGCAAACCGCCACCTCTTTGTTCGATAATCAGACCTCCCTTCTCTTTCTCAAGGTAAAAGACCTTCATCTTTACCGGCGCTGCCCATAATTTACGATAGCTTTCACCAAACAAAGTCCGGTGTAAGCCACTCACACTGTCATAGGCAGGGGAAATAGCGACTGTGATACTGTCGCCCGCAGGGCTTTGTGCCTGCACCGTGGAAATTGCCAGAACAGCCAGCGTGGTAAAAAGTCTATATAGGCTCATGCAGTTGTTTTGTAATAATTTTTGCTGTACTTCCTTATTTTGCACGGAAGAAACGAAAAAAAACGGATAGTTAGCCATTTTAACACCCAACGTCATTCTCTTATGCAAAACATGAACAGGAGAAACATTGTTTTCACCCGCACTATGCTTTTTATGACGCCGGCTGTATTTGCTCAGCAAGCAAACAGGCAGTCATTGATTCTCTGATACAAAGGGCGTACCGGTCTGGTGTCTTTAACGGAAATGTACTGGTGAAAGAGCAGGAGAATAGTTGCCAGTCATTTTTAAGGATCTTAAAAAGACCAATGGCGGACAATATGATTTTGACTCAGCATTACCCTGAACCGTGTTAGTTATGATGTGATAGGGAAAGGCCGTATTGATGATGCAATGACTGTTTTTGAATATGTTAGTCCGGCTTTGACGTAGCCACCGCACTGTTTCTGACAAACAACACTGCCATCAGTGCGCCCAGAAAGCCCAGTATACCGGAGATCCGCATAATCTTTCCATAGGCATCAATAAAACTATCGTGATATAATTGCCTTACTTTTTTACTTTCTTCTTCATTTAATACAGCAGGCGGCCGGGCATTACCCAATTCAGCTGTCTGTTGTACGACCTCCTTACGGTCCTGTTCTTTCAAGGATAAAGCAGGCAATTCCTTTTGTAGAAAACCAGCAAAGAACAATACCGCCATCGCCCCAAAAATAGCATTGGCAAAGACACCTGCTATACGCGACAATGCATTATTAATACCTGATGCCGTTCCTGAATAATGATCACTGACAGCGCCCATAACGGTCGCCGTCAATGGCGCAACAGTAAAAGACATTCCCAAACCAAAGACGACAATTCCGGGGAAGAAGGTGGTGAAATAGGCAGACGGTCCGGGTGTTTGTTTAATGAAGGATAAGAGTAACAGACCTGTTCCGGCAATAGCGGGTCCGATGGTCAATAACAAACGCGGACCATACTTATCTGCCAGAGTACCTGCGAAACGGGCGACCAATACCATCAGAATGGTAAAGGGCAGAAAGGTGAGTCCGGATTGCAACTGATCATAGCCCTGCACCTGCACCAGATTCAATGACAGGAACAACATGCCTGCGCTTAGTCCTGCATACAGGAAGAAGGTCAGCAGGTTGGCACCCGAGAAGGTCATATTTTTAAAGAGGGATAAGGGCATCATCGGATGCGGACTCCTGCGCTCAATGATGATGAAGATAATCAACAACAATATCCCGAGACTCAATGACAGATAGACCTGCCAGTTATTGAAACCGGTATCAGGAATCCGCAGAAAACCGAAGGTCACTGCTGCCAGTCCGGCGGCAATAGAAAAAGCGCCGGCAAAGTCGAGCGTCTTATCCTGCGTATCATCAATACTCTCATTGACTTTTCGCCACAAGATCAGTACGGCGACAATACCGATCGGCACATTGATAAAAAAGATATAGCGCCAGTAACCTGCATCTGCGAGTGCGCCACCGAGTACTGGTCCGCCGATAGTCACTACCGTCGTAAAAGCTGACCATGTACCGATCGCCTTTCCTCTTTCCTTTTCATGTATGGAAGACGATATCAGGGACAGACTGCCCGGTATCATGAGCGCACCACCAATACCCTGTAACATTCTGAACAGTATCAGTAAGGTGACATCACCTGCAATACCACAGGCTGCGGAACCAGCGATAAAGATCAGTATACCGGCTACAAAGACCCTTTTCCGGCCCAGCCTGTCGCCCAATGAACCCCCGATCAGCATCAGTGCTGCCAGCATCAGTAGATAAGCATTCAGGATCCAGAAGAGATCTGTACCTGAAGCGTGCATACTTTTCTGAATGGAGGGTAAGACGACATTGAGCGCGGTGCCATCAATAAAGGCCATTGCGGAAGCCATAATTGCGGAGATCATGATCCATCTGCCTGCGGCACTGGAAAGGGGGACTGTTGCCATTACAGCAATTTAGGTAAAATTCAGTTTGCCGGAGGCGGTATCAGCAGTCAAACGTGGATTTCGGCATGTCTTCCGATGATTCCGGCAGCGGATTAACAACAATAAAAATGCTACAGTTGTTAGTGACTGTAGCTTTCGTTCGTTTATACTGCTGTTTAGTCTGTAGTCGTTGTACAGGCAGGATTTGTTGCTTTGATGCGCATGCCTGATCCGAAGAATGTCCGTTATGGGCACTCATACCCTGTTTATTGATAAGGCTGTTGAAGGTGTAAATCCTTTCGACGCAGTATTGATACCTGAGATGCCTGCTGATAGCAGTTTATGCATGTTGTTAGCTATGCACTGCTGTTACAGAAACAATCAGACGTATACAATTTATCCGCAGCATTGCAGATTACCACAATACCGATCTGTCAGGGACAATGCTATTTATAAGAGGGAATAAAGGAAATCAACAATGGGTAGTTAAAACAAAAAACGGATTACATTGCTGTAATCCGTTCTGAGGTTTCGAGCGGATTCGAACCGCTGTAGGAGCTTTTGCAGAGCTCAGCCTAGCCACTCGGCCACGAAACCCTATCTATTCTCATCTGTCTGATGAGATCGCAAATGTAGTAAATTTTAGATATTCACAAAAAGAGAAATAAAATAAAAATTAAAACAGTCTGCTGAATGATATACGTATATAGATAAACGTTAGTAAACCGGAGATCAGCGGCACTGATATCTGCAAGTGCCGGTAAAAAGTAATACGACAAAAGTATGTTTAGTGACCAGCTGTAAAACAAAAAAGGATTACATTGCTGTAATCCTTTTCGAGGTTTCGAGCGGATTCGAACCGCTGTAGGAGCTTTTGCAGAGCTCAGCCTAGCCACTCGGCCACGAAACCTTTTTGTTCGTCCCATTGTTTGATGGGATTGCAAAAGTAGGAAATTTTAGATATTTGCCAAATATATTTTAAAAAAATATCAAAAAAGATGAATACACGCATTGCAGAATCAGAACTGATATTGAATAGCCGGGGGGCCGTATACCATCTGGATCTCACACCGGATGAGCTCTCCAATACGATTATCACTGTGGGGGATCCTGATCGTGTGCCGGAAGTCAGCAAACATTTTGATAAAGTGGAAGTAAAACGTCAGCACAGGGAATTTGTGAGTCACACCGGTTATATCGGACAAAAACGACTGACGGTTGTATCGACTGGTATTGGTACTGACAACATTGATATCGTGTTAAATGAACTGGATGCACTGGTTAATATCGATTTTGCAAGCCGTACGATAAAACCGGCTCTTACCCGTTTACAGATTGTCCGTCTGGGTACCTCTGGTGCGTTACAGGGCAATGTGCCTGTTGACAGCTTTGTTGTGTCTTCTCATGGCGTCGGACTGGATAACCTCCTGCCCTGGTATTCCTTTGAAAATACACCGGAAGAGACATCCCTGCTGGATGCATTTCATCAGCAGGTAGCACTGCGTCCCGGTAGTGCCAATCCTTATCTGATCAGTGCAGCACCTTCACTGGCAGCAAGATTCACAACAGGATATATCAGTGGCATTACGGTGACATGTCCGGGTTTTTATGCGCCACAAGGCCGTGCACTGAGAGGACCACTCTCCCATCCACAGCTATTAGAGCATTTAACTGCTTTCAGACATGGAGATCACTATATCTCTAACTTCGAGATGGAGACAGCGGGTATCTACGGACTGGGCCGTGTACTGGGACATGACTGTCTGTCTATCAGTGCGATCGTAGCAAACAGAATCGGCCAGCAGTTTACAAAAGATGGCGCTGCAGCGGTTGCCAATCTGATTAAGCAATCAGTTGAGATCATTGCGGGAAATTAGGCATTAAAGCATCAGCAATATCTGATATAGAGGCGGTTCAGTATCTGAATCGCCTCTATTCTTTTATAGATGAACTTATCAGGTTATGTCCGGCGTATTGATACAGTGGTATCTATACCATTGATTTAATCTGTTTTACGCAGCATTTCATGTTTATTACCGATAGCTGATAGTTTCTGCCAGCCGCGTTTTGATACAAAATTCCTAATTCCTGATCCGCAATTCCTGATTGGCAAAATCCTGATTGAAATTTCTTAAATTCGCTCCTTATGTCAGCAATACATTTCTACAAATACCAGGGTACCGGCAATGATTTCGTTATCATGGATAACCGCAACGGCGAATACAATTTCCTTACAGAAAAACAGGTGCACTTTCTTTGTGACAGACGTTTCGGAATCGGAGCAGACGGTCTGATGTTGCTGAATAAGGAGGAAGGATATGACTTTGGTATGAAGTATTACAATGCCGATGGCCGTGAAAGCAGTATGTGTGGTAATGGAGGTCGTTGTCTGGTTGCTTTTGCCCGTAAAATGGGGCTGACAGGCGAAAAACTAAGCTTTCTGGCAGTTGATGGTCCACATGAAGCTACCTTACATGGAGATGATTGGGTAAATCTGAAAATGCAGGATGTGAGTGGTATTGAGATCAATGCACTCCATTCCTATCTGAATACCGGTTCTCCGCATTATGTAATGTTCGTGGAAGATGTAAAAGCAGTAGATGTACATAGCGAAGGTAAACGGATCCGCTATAATGACCGCTTTGCCAAAGAAGGCACTAACGTGAACTTTGTACAGTCGCTCGATAAAGGCATTTTCGTTCGCACCTACGAACGCGGTGTAGAAGACGAAACCTATTCCTGTGGTACCGGCGTGACTGCTGCAGCACTGATGACTGCCGGTCCGGCAACAAAAGAATACGTCGTACCCGTACAAACGCTGGGTGGCAAACTGGAAGTACGCTTTAACCGTATTGGTGAAAAAGCTTACGATAATATCTGGCTTTGCGGACCCGCCACCCTTGTATTCGAGGGAAATATCACATTGCCATAACTTTAATTGTTCTACCTTTGCGGCCGGATGATTCAATATTTCAAAAATATAGACTCGCGCACGGTAGAAATTTCGGGACCTGAAAACGGGGCCTGGGTAAATATTACCCCTCCTCTGAAACAGGCAGAATTTGCCCAGCTCTCCGAAGAACTGGACATACCTCTCGACTTCCTGACCGACTCGCTCGATATAGACGAGAAGTCCCGCTATGAGCTGGAGGATAATGTGAAGCTGATCGTCATCAAAACTCCGACGGAAAACAATTCCATCAATGAGAGTGATGCGTATTACATTACCATCCCGATTGTAATCATCCTGACGCACAATCAGATCCTGACGGTTAACTCATTCGACAACGCGGCTATTAACCGCTTTCTGAATACCTTCCATAACCGTCATCCCGAGAAAAGAAACATGATGGTGCTGAAGATCTTCGAAAAGGTAACCATGAACTTCCTCGATTACCTGAAAGAGATCAACCAGCGCAGAAATATACTGGAACAAAAACTATATGACAGCAATCGTAACGAGGAACTGTTGTATATCATGCGTATCCAGAAAAGTCTGGTATACTTCCTGACTGCATTGCGCAGCAATGAACTGCTGTTGATGAAACTGGAACGTACCAACTTCCTCGGTCTGAACGAAGACGAGAAAGAATTTCTGCATGACCTCATTGTAGACACCTCACAAGCGCTTGAAATGGCGAACGTCTACACCAACATCCTTAGCAGTTCAATGGATGCCTTTGCCAGCATCATTTCCAATAACCTGAACCTGGTAATGAAACGCCTCACGTCCATTACAATCGTACTCACCTTCCCGGTACTTGTAGCCAGTATCTATGGTATGAACGTGGAGATTCCTTTTGCGCATTCAACGCATGCGTTCTATATCCCCGTCATACTCTCTATTGTGATCTCCGTGATCATGAGCTGGTACTTTATGAAGAAGAAATGGTTCTGATACTATTAAATCTGTTTTCCCGATGCAAGGTTTCAATGTACGCGTATATGGTGTAATGTTCAACGAGCAGAAACAGGTGCTCGTGACTGATGAATTCATCAAAGGAGGATACTTTACGAAGTTTCCCGGCGGCGGACTGGAATTCGGGGAAGGTACTTTACAGTGCGTAGTAAGAGAGTTTCAGGAAGAACTGGGACTGGAAGTGGAGGTAGTTGAGCATATCTATACAACTGATTTCTTTCAGATCTCCGCTTTTGGCGACGGTTCGCAGATCATCTCTATCTATTATCTGGTGAAACCATTGGCTCCATTCAATTTTCCCCTGCTGGAAAAACCTTTCGGATTTGAAGTACCAGAAGGCGCATTAGAAGTAGAAGGCGCCAGATGGATCAATTGGGAAGAGTTCTCCGCCGAAGCAGTCACCCTTCCCATTGATAAAGTAGTAGCCGATCTGGTGAAAGTCCGTTACTGATTATTCATTTACCAGCACAGGTTCTTCTTTACCCATTGCAACAGCCTTCATACTTGCGGCTGTCTTATGCCCCAGATAGCGCTCAATTAATTTTTCTGCATAATAGATCACCGGCGTCAGCAGGATGGCCACTGTAAACTTGTAAATATAGTTTACCACGCATACGGCTAATACCAGCTGCCAGCTCCAGTCCTTACCCAGCTTAAATGCGATAAACAGTACTATAAAGCTGTCTACCAGCTGCGATATCAGCGTAGAACCCGTGGCTCTTAACCACATGTGTTTATCCCCTGTCGCCCTTTTAATACGGTGGAATACAGTTACATCTACGATCTGGCTGACCAGAAACGCCGCAATACTACCCAGAATGATCCACATACCCTGACCGAAGATGCCATTGAAGGCTTTCGTCATATCAGGAATACCATCGTTAACACCAGAACCGATCCAGAAATCAGCCGGCGGTACGCCCATGGCTACATAGAACATCACGAATGCATATGCGATCAGCGATACCGCAATGTAGGAAATACGTCTTACGGCCTTCGGACCGTAGTATTCATTGACAATATCTGTCATCACAAATTCCAGTGGCCAGAGTATTACGCCACAGGTAAGATTGAAAGAGAGGTTGTCCTGACCAAACAGCGTGAAGGTATGAACGGGAATCCCGAACAGCTTCTCCAGCGAAAAGATCTTACCTCCGATACACTCCGCGATCAAAGCATTGGCCACGAAAAAGGAACAGAAGAAGATGAAAAGTTTAGTTGGTCTGTCTTTTAGAATGTTGTTTATCATCTGAAGAGGAAATAAAATTGCACCAGTAAAATTATGATATTCATTATAAAAACATATGGAGGAAGTTCTGCCCACGCTATCTTGCGGCGCCACAGGGCTATAGAAGAGAACAATAATACCAGCAGATTCAACGGGAACGCAAACATGATACCCATTGGCAGGATGAATTTCAATAACTCCGGCGCCTGGCCTTTGAAGTCAATATAATAAGATGCTTCCGCCGCCAGAAAGCAAATGTTACAGATAAATGCCAGCTTTAAAAAGAATCGAAAGCGCCCCATTATTGAATTTTCGGATAAATTACAGTTATTTTGCTTTCCCTGGTCAGAATTTTAAACAAAAGGATTGTATAACTCATGGAAATAGCGGTATCAGTTGTCATTTGTTCATATAACAGAGAAGCCTATATCATCGAGGCCATTGATAGTCTGTATAAACAGGATATTGATAAACAACGCTATGAAGTGATTGTGGTGGATAATAACAGCAAGGATAATACCGCTGCCAAAGTCGCGGAATATATCCGGTCACATCCTGACATGCAGATCGCTTATTATCTGGAAACACGGCAGGGCGCTTCTTATGCACGTAATACCGGTGCTGAAAAATCAAGTGGTCAACTGATCTGTTGTATGGACGACGATGCAGTCGCCATGCCGGGATATCTGCAGAACATCATTACTTTCTTTGACCAGCATCCGGATGCGACCGGTCTCGGTGGACGTATCATCCCACGCTACATCCCTTCAGAGCCAAAATGGATGTCCCATTATGTGTCCTCTCTTGTAGGGAACTTTGATTATAGTCCGGAGGCAAAACCCTTTGAAAACGGCCGTTATCCTCTGGAATCCAATATGATTGTACGTCGTGATGACTTCTTCGCAGTAGGTGGTTTTAATACCAGTCTGCCCGGCGTAAAAGGCACACTCCGCGTAGGTGGTGAAGGCAAAGAATTCTTCTATAAACTGATTGAAAGAGGTGGTATCATTTACTATGATCCTGCGGTGATCGTACATCACGTGGTGGAAGTAAAGAAACTGACGTCCGAATACATGTACCGTGTGGCTTCCGGCATCGGCCGTGGTGAGAAGGTACGGATGACAACCAAAGGCAGCGCTGCGGTGCATAAGAAAAGCCTCGAATACCTGTTTAAACTGGGCGCTTCCTTTGTAATAGGTGGCTACTACTTATTACAGGGAAAGCCGGCTAAAACATGGCCGGTGATACAGTTCCGGATTGATGTGCTGAAAGGATATTGGGAGCCGGTACATAGAGACAATTAGAAATCAGGAGTTAAGAACTAAGAGTTAGTAATGCTGGCTTCACGGCGTTCCTTAGGAAACAAATATCTGAGGGTCTGGATGGTTTTGATACCATCCAGACTTTTTTTATTGGCTATGGCTTCGTTATCGTTAGTAACAGGGTGCTATTTAAGTGAGTTGGACAGCAGCCGGCAAAGGCAG
Source organism: Chitinophaga pinensis (assembly GCF_007896845.1). Classification (GTDB taxonomy): domain Bacteria; phylum Bacteroidota; class Bacteroidia; order Chitinophagales; family Chitinophagaceae; genus Chitinophaga; species Chitinophaga pinensis_C. The sequence continues at coordinate 45,088 of NZ_VOHS01000016.1, forward strand.
TATGGGCTGGCAGGCTGTAGTTCTTTGAAGTTGCGTGCTATGGGGCGGTGGGATGGAGATTTTGGCGGTGGGGGTAGATTAAACCCCTGGGTGCAAGGGCTCAGCAGACGTCAAAGAACTAAGGCCAGCCAGCTCCATCTGCCATTGCCTGTCTTGACGGCAACCACTTAAGATAGTGAGGGCCTTGGGGAATGCACTTATTCGCATGGAGTTCAGTATAACTACGAAACACGGGAACAAAGCGAAGGCTTTCAGATGGCAAAGCGGACCTTAGCCCGTCCCCTGCATAAAGCTAACGCTCACCAATGCGACAACCCACAGCCCATCACCCAAAGCCAAATCATGTACTTAACGGGCGTCAGTCCGCGACGCCATCTGAAGCCGCAGCGTATCCCCCTGCCTATTATTTCCATTACACTTCCCCCCCATACAGAGCTTTGTTATTCTTAGATGTGCCGAAGTAGTAAAAACACGGGAATAAGCGAAGGCTTTCAGATAGCAAAGCGGACCTTAGCCCGTCCCCTGCATAAAGCTAACGCTCACCAATGCGACAACCCACAGCCCATCACCCAAGCCCAATCATGTACTTAACGGGCGTCAGTCCGCGACGCCGTCTGAAGCCGCAGCATATCCCCCCTGCCTATTATTTCCATTACACTTCCCTCCATACAGCGCTTTATTTTTCTTAGATGTGCCGAAGTAGTAAAAACGCCGGAATAAGCGAAGGCTTTCAGATAGCAAAGCGGACCTTAGCCCGTCCCCTGCATAAAGCTAACGCTCATAAAAGCACCAACCTTTAGCCCATCACCCAAAGCCCAATCATGTACTTAACGGGCGTCAGTCCGCTTTACCATCTGAAGCCGCAGCGTATCCCCCCACCTATTATTCTCATTACATTTTCACCCCCTATACAGCGCTTTATTTTTAAGCAACAGATGCATTAACTCAATAAGATATGTACGTTGCAATTCTTTCGCATATGGATAATCAGAATGCCCCTCTTCATCCAGCTTTTTAAAAATATCACCGGCAGTAGCATCCTCACGCGCATTGAGGATAAAGGAACGCTGTTCACTGATGGCGGATGGGAAGAGCTCACTATAACGGAACATCTTTGCTGGTAAAAAATCATTCCGGAATGTAAAGACGCATTCCGCACCACCACGCACAGGCACATACAACAGTATATAGTACTGATTTACCAAACAAATCCGGAGCATATGGTATTAGTTTTATTGGCAGTTGCCAGCGTCCCTTATCGGGATCAGGCGAGTATTGAATGTTATTTCGCAGTATGTGGCTACCCGGTCATCTGTATGATAGCGGGCAGGCTCAGATGACTATTAAAATGTATTGCGTAATAAATGTGCAGTTAACTTCTGAAAGCGGTCGGCGTCTGATTCGTATGTTTTTTAAAGAAGTGCGTGAAATGTGCCGCATCTTCAAATCCAAGCGTGTAGCTGATCTCAGAGATGCTCCAGTCGGTATGCCTGAGTAATACCATGGCCTCACTGGCCAGCCGGTTCAGGATGTGTTCTGTTGTCGTTTTACCGGTGGTATGTTTTAATGCATAGTTCAGGTGATTGACATGGACTGCCAGCCGATCGGCAAAGTCACGCGCTGAGCGCAGTTCAAAACGTTGTGCCAGAGACTCAATCGGAAACTGCCGGTCCAGTAGTTCATTGAATACCGCTGTGATACGGGTATTGGCATCCATCTGCTGGAAAACCGTATCAACGGGTTTCAGCTTCAGGGCGAAATGGATCAGTTCAACGATGTAGTTCCGGATAAGATCGTGCTTAAACTCATAGTCTGTTGCCAGTTCCTGTTTCATCTTCTTAAAAATGCCTCTGGCAGTTTTCTCCTGTGTTTTATTCAGCAGGAATACCGGGCGGGCGCCGGGTGCAAATACCGGCAGTTCGCGGATGCTGTTACGGTATTGTGCATTGAAATAAGCTTCCGTAAAGATGAAATAGTCTCCCATCATCATACCATCAGGCAGATCTATCGTATATGGCACATCGGGACTGAAAAAGGCAAGTGCCGGACCATTTACTTCCAGACTGGTATCTCCGTAGTGCAGGATATTCCGGCCCCATGAGAAGGTCACTTTGTAGAAATCACGCCGGCGATACTTGATGGTGGCGGTTCCCGCACAGTCGTCAAAACTGAATAGATTGAAGTGCATGTTGTCATGCTTCAATCCGTCGGGAGCACGATTGAACTTATCCTCGTAAAACCCTTCCAGTGATTCCATCTTTTCCATGCTATAAAGGTATTGATTTCCATGTATCCGGCATGCCATACCGGGGCCGGCGGTATCAGGCGGTCCCGGTATGCTGCCGGTTTTAGTCTAGTGCTGTGGCACGTGTCTGTCCTTCATGACCTGCAGATATTCCTCCTCGGTTTTGGTATTACGTGCATTGATCAGCAGCTCCGCATCAGGTGTAGCGATGTAGCGTAACTGGTCTTTTCCGTCAGTGGCGGCGGTGTAGATCACATCCACTACATCTTCACTCGTAGCAGGATTGGCATTGAGGGCCATCCAGTGTCCGAGGAAAGCATTGACATATGCATTGTAGTCGGTGATGTCGTTGCTGGAAGTGAAATTAGCCGCATTATCAAAGTTAGTGGCAGTGACACCCGGTTCTATCAGTTTTACGTGGATATTGAAGTCTGCCAGCTCATAGCGCAGGGATTCTGTAAATCCTTCTACAGCAAACTTGGTAGCGTTATACAGGCTGATAATGGGAAAAGAGACCCTTCCGCCCATAGAGGAGATATTGATAATGGTACCAGCTTTATTGGCCCGGAAGTGTGGGAGAATGGCTTTTGTGGCTGCCATCAGTCCGAAGACATTCACATCAAACTGCGTACGGATCTGCTCTTCGGTGGACAGCTCAAATGGGCCGAAGAGGCCATAACCCGCGTTATTGATAAAGGTATCTATCTTACCATATTTTGCGATAGTAGTGGCGATACCGGCTTCTATACTTGCTTTGTCCTGTACATCTACTTTGAGAACCAGCACATTATCCAGCAGCGTCAGTTCATTTTCCTTTTCCGGAGAGCGCATTGTCGCAATCACATTCCAGCCGGCAGCGGCAAATCTCTTAGCAGCGGTCTTCCCTAATCCTTGTGAAGCACCGGTAATAAAAACTGTTTTTTTCATGGCTTTAACTTTTGAATACTGTCATTGTTTTGACGATTCAAAAGTACCATGGCTGCGCTCCGCGGATTTGGGAGCAACAAATAATTGCTTGTATAATTCAAAGAATGGGCTGCCGGAGTTTAGAGCACCTTGTAAAAATGTGGTTTATTCCGCAGGATCGTTGGCGTCAGACACCATAGACGGAAGACATTTTTGGTCAGTCCCCATACCTGTGGCATATACCGGAAGGGGTTACGGCCCTTAAAGATATTTTCGAAGATGCTGCCAATAAAGAATACAGGTACTGCGAAGCTATAATTGAGCAACAGGATAAAATACCACAGTACACCAAACTGTTTCCGTACTCTCACATGATTAGACAACATGAGTTGCAATCCTTTACGATCGTAGAGTCCGTAGTAGCCTTTTTCATCAGAATCAAAGGCATCCCCGGTTGTTTCTCCCTGTAAATGAATGATATTGATATCGCCGTAGATGGCTAATTCTCCCTGTCTGCGCAACCGGCTGCACCACTCAACTTCTTCTGCATAGAGGAAGAAGTCCTCATCCATATAGCCTGCTTTCTCAATGGAACTGCGTTTTACCATGAGATAAGCGCCGCTTATCCAGTCTACATGGTGTTCTGTACTGGCTTCCTGTACATTGGGAACTTTTGTTTTGAGTTGATAGCCCACCCAGCGGATCACTTTTCCCCAATAGGGTAAAGGCAAAAGATGGTTCAGACCGCCCTTCATAAAATAGTTGCCCGATATTTGCAGGGTACGGTCGGCATTGAGCTGCTGTACACCACAGGCGATCAGGTTACTCTGAGAAAAACGTTGTACACAGCGGTCCAGTGCCTTATCAAGTATGAGTGTATCAGGATTCAGGAGCAGTAGCTGTTCTCCTTTGGCAACACGGAGACCGGCATTATTGGCGCGGGAAAAGCCCGCATTATATCCCATCTGCAGGAACTGAATAAAAGGATAAGCCGTTTTGAGCTGTTGTTCACTGTCATCCCCGGATGCGTTGTCCACCACGATCACCTCGTAACTGATGTTTGTTGTTTCCGCCACAATGGTGCTGATACAATCCAGAATGAGGCGGCTGCTCTTATAATTTACAATGATGATCGATAAATCCATGCCTGATTTTATGCAATAAGTCTGCCGGGGCAGATGATGAAAAAATGGTAAAGTACCATCTGAAATCGCAAATTAATAAATACCTTTAGCTTTACAACAACTGTTATTTTTAAAGCAATATGAGCGAACTGCGGAAAAAGAGTATAGTTTCTATCGTATGGACATATGTTGGTTTTATTTTCGGTGCTATAAACGTATTCTTATCTGCAAGATATCTCCTGCCGGATTATAATGGTTTAACCCGGGTACTGCTGGAAATGGGCGTACTTTTTTCTGCGATTGCCACATTTGGTGTACCCACCCTGTTCACAAAATTCTACCCTTATTATAAGGAACGCATGGACCGCAAAAGTTCCGACCTGTTGACACTGGGTCTGGTCGTTACTACCGCAGGATTCCTTTTGCTGGTCGCAGGTATGTATTTTTTAAAGCCGCTTATCAGTAAAAAGTTCTCCGGCAAATCTCCCCTGCTGGTGGACTATTATTATCTGGCGATACCTGTTACATTCTTTATGACCTACTTTACGGTACTGGAAGTACAGGCATGGAACCTCTTCAAAACAGTTGTTTCTAACTTTTTCAAAGAAGTGGCATTCCGTGTGGCGAATCTGATATTGATGATCTTCTATATCGCAGGATGGATTGAGTTAAAAACGTTCTTCATCGGATTCAGTCTGTTATATGGTGTATCATTCTTCGGACTGCTGATCTATCTGATCTCTATAGGCGAGTTGAATATTACTTTCAAAATCAGTACGCTCACCAGACGACTGTGGTCGAAAATGCTACCCTATGTGGTTTTCATGGTGGTGGGGAATGTTGTATTGGTGTTCAAAGATAGTTTCGACGGACTCGCCATCTCCAGTATGCACGGTCTGGGATTTGCGGCCGTATTCTCTCTGGTCAATTATATGGTTACCTCTATCGGGGTGCCGCAACGTAGTGTGGTGAGTATTGCATTTCCGGTAATTGCGAGAGCATGGAAAGAAAAGAACATGCAGAAACTGACAGACGTCTATTCGAAGACATCCATTACCCTACTGCTGATGTCTTCTTTTCTTTTTGGATTAGTATGGATCAATTTTGATGATGCGATGACTTTCCTGCAACTTCCGGATATCTATAAAACCGGTAAGCCTGCTCTGCTTTTACTGGCATTGGCCAAGATCGTGGAACTGGGTACAGGCGCCAGCGGACAGATCCTCATCTCCTCACGCAAATGGAAATTCGAGTTCTACTGTAATATTTTATTACTGGCATGCGCGGTTCCTGTCAGCTATCTGATGATCCAACGATTTAATATTCTTGGAGCAGGCATCGCAAATCTGCTGTTGGTCATTGTGTTCAATGGCATCCGGTATGTTTATCTCTGGCATTACTACAAATTACAGCCATTCACGATAAAAACGGTCTATGGTATTCTGCTGCCGGTTGCACTGATACTACTCACGACCACCGTTATCAATTTCTCTACACCGCTGGTAAATATCTTTATCCGCAGTATCATCTTCATCATTGGATTTATTGCAGCTACGCTCCTGTTAGAAATCTCTGAAGATGCAACAGGTGTATTCCGTACAGTAAAAAAGCGATTAGGCATCGGTAAACCCGAGTAAAAACATTGACACCCACCTGTTGCAGCTTGTATGTTGCTACACGAGGTGGGTGCCAGATAATATGATAATAACGTCTTACGCTTTGTTACCGGAGAACGCGATCTTCAGTAATGAAAATGCAAAAGAGAAAGGAATAACAATCGCCCCTTTTACTTTCCTGAAAGTGATATAGGCTAATGCGATGAATGCCTGTTTAGGCGACATCTTATACAATTGCTGCAGATAGAATTTCATCTTCGGCTGGTTCTCCTTGAAGACCGCATAAAACACTGCAAACTTTCTATAGTACAACATTTCATCCCGCTTACTGATATGCTGCACAAGTGCAGGTAATTGCTTTTCTACGACGATTTTCTGCAGGTCCTGTACTGCTGTAGACATTGTACCAGTCAGCGAAGCTGCATGCACACGGTAATAGTAAACATTATGTTCCGGCAGATAATAGAACTTGCTATGCATATATGCACGCAGGAAGAAATCATAATCTTCAATCATAAAGGCGGAGACGTTGTAGCCTTTATTTCGCAGGTGTACCTCCTTTTTATATAAGAAGCAGGCCCCGCAACCTTCCCACGTGATGATGCTCTGGTTGATATCATTGAATTTCATGATACCAACTTCTTTATTATCATCATCGATCTGGATGTAGTCGCAGTACACCAGATCAATTTCCGGTTTCTCTGCTAATATTTTTACCATGCGTTCCAGTGCATCGGGCGCGTAGTAGTTATCATCTGAAGTCCAGGTGAAGTAAGTACCTTTTGCTTCATCAAAACCTGTGTTCAGTGAAGCAGGCAGGCGTTTATTGACAGTATTGTTAATCAGTCGTACACGCGCATCTTTCGCTACATATTCAGCGGCAATTTCAGCGGCATTGTCGGTTGAACAGTCATTAACAATGAGCAGTTCAAAGTTGGTATAAGTCTGTATGAGACAGCTATCCAGAGACTGTCTCAGGTAACGTGACCCGTTGTAAGTAGGTAAAACAATCGTGACCAGTGGTCCGTTCATATTATAGTACTTTGTGTAAAATATCAATGATCTGTGTTGAGCTGGTACCGTCTCCATAAGGGTTTACGGCCTGTGCCATCTGCTGGTACAGTTGCTCATCATCCATCAGTGCAAAGCAATTTTCAACAATTGCTTTACGACTGGTGCCTACTAATCGTGCAGTACCCGCATCAATACCTTCTGTCCTTTCTGTTACATCACGCATCACGAGTACTGGTTTACCCAGTGCAGGTGCTTCTTCCTGTATACCACCAGAATCGGTCAGGACGAGATAACTCTGTTTCATGAGCCATACGAGATAAGGATAGTCCAGTGGTTCTATCAGGTGGACACCCGGAACGCCGGTCAGCAAACGCTGTACAGGTTCCTGTACTTGTGGGTTCAGGTGTACGGGGTAAACGATCTGCACTTTTCCTTCGTAACGGGTAGCGATATCGCGGATAGCCATACAGATCTCTTCGAATGGTTGTCCGAAGCTCTCGCGACGGTGACCAGTTACCAAAATTGTTCTTTTGGCAGGATCGAGGAAGCTGAAATATTCTTTGTAGGCAGCTGCGTCTTTGATGATATCGGCGGTCATGAGCAGGGCGTCGATGACGGTGTTACCGGTCACGTACACATGATCATGGATATTTTCTGCATGCAGGTTTTGCTGCGAATTAACGGTAGGTGCAAAATGAAAATCAGCCAGATTGCCGGTCATTTTACGGTTCATTTCTTCCGGGAAGGGAGAATATTTATTACCGCTGCGTAATCCGGCTTCGATATGTGCAATTTTGATTTTTTTATAGTAGGCAGCCAATGCGCCGGTAAAAGCGGAGGTTGTATCGCCTTGTACCACGAGTACGTCCGGTTTTTCTCTTTCCAGCACTTCATCCAGTCTTTTGAGACCATCCGCAGTGATATCAAAAAGTGTTTGTCCGGGTTTCATCAGGGCCAGGTCCTCATGTGGAGTGACACCAAAAAAGTCCAGCACCTGTGCCAGCATTTGTCTATGCTGACCGGTCACACATATGTATGGCTGCCATTTATCGGGTTGCTGTTCACATGCTTTGATCAGCGGTATCATTTTAATGGCTTCAGGTCTGGTACCAAAGAGGAAAAATATCTTCTTCAAGCGTCGCTCTTTATGCGTTTAATAATAGGTTCAATATCGTTTTACCGGGTGTGGGATTATACCGTTCCATGGCGGCAGTGTTGGCAGCAATACCCATCTTCTCCCAGTCTGCGCGTTTCTCCCATGCCCGTTCCATCGCATCTGCCATGGAGCGGACGGTAGCGCCGGGACTGATAAAGCCCTGCTGTCCTTCTGTTACCCATTCCCGGTGTCCGCCAACATCTGTCAATACAGAAGGGCGTCCACACACCATGGCCTCCACTACAGCAAGCGGCATGCCTTCCTGTCTGGATGGCATCAATAAAAGACTATTTTTTTTCCACACTGCATTGATATCGTTCACCTTACCATGGAAAGTAACGCGGTCATTCAGACCATAGAAGGCCGTCAATCGTCTTAGATAAGCCTCATCCAGACCGGCGCCATAGATATTCAGGTGCCATTTACGGGAGCGCCATTGTTCCTGATGCAGGGCGCCCAGCACGAGATCCTGTCCTTTATGATCGGTCACCAGCAGGCCTACCATGGCAAAATGTACGGTTTCTTCCTGTGGGAAAGGCAGTATACCGATATTGGAAAGGTTTACCGGATTTCTGACTATCATGGCATTGTCAATGCCGGAGCAGAGGTGTCTGCGGGCTATTTCGAGATTACCTTCTGATACGAACATTACTTTCTTTGCACGCTGATAAGCGGCATCGATCAGGTCATAGCGCACGCCGCCAAAACCACGTACATCGTGGTTCAGGTTACAGTTGATATAAAGTGCTGCGGGCGTTTTGTCCAATGCTTTCAGCAGGAGCACATCGTCTCCGATAGAATAGGAAGTGCCTACGTAAAAGATTACGTCAGGTCGTTCTTTAAAGAGACGATGAAAAGGATTTTGTAATTTATTGGCGAGAATGATCAGGCCTTTGCGGAAGATGCGTTGCAGGAATGGGATTCCCGGTTTGACAAAACCACGGCGATAGAAAAGTTTTGCTCCATTTTTCAGCAGATTGACGGTTTTAGGATGCGGAGGTCCGCATTTCAGTGCGGAAACAAACACCTCATGCCCTTCCTTCAATGCTTCTGCTGCCATATCGGCCCAGAGTTCCTCACTCCCGCCCCATGGCTCTTTAATAATGGATACAATACCTATCTTCATGGATAATCACCGGATTTTTCAATCGCAAAAATAATTCCGGGCGAAGATATAGTTATTTATTCTACCCTACCGCTGCCTACGTAATACTTTTTCCAGTAACTTTCATTGAGGTCGCTGATCATCACCCCGGAACTGGTGGAGGCATGTACAAATTTATCATTCACCAGATAGACACCTACATGCGATACGGAAGTACCATTCGTCTTAAAGAACACGAGATCACCTTCACGCATCTGTGTATTGTTTACCTTTTTGGATTTATCGTATAACTGAGCGGAACTGCCACCTGAAGAGACTTTAAATACCGTATTCAACAGACTGTTGGCAAAACCGGAGCAATCTACACCATTCTTGTTTTTACCGCCATATACATAAGGAGTACCCCACCAATCTTCGATAAAGCGGAAGAGGTCAGTATTCAGGACGGTTTCTACACGTACATCGAGTAATTGCGCATATTTAAACTGCCAGAGTGCAGCATTTTCCACGTTGGAGCTGGCGGGCGTAAAATTCTTAATCTTCATAGATCCGGTATTGGCGACATTACTTGACAGCGCAGCTCTTGAGATAACCATCCCTTCAATAAACCTTGAATCGCTGCTGCTGCTTTTCTTAGTGGCAGATTTCTTAGTAGAATTACAGGATACTGCCCCCAAAGCGCACATGACAACAATTACCCAAAGGACCTCCTTTCTTACTTTCATAAGCCTCTCAGATTAAATAATTTTTAGCTAAGTTACTAATAATAATTGTTTTTAAAGTGTTTTCACTTTTATTGACGGAAGCCGCATGAGCAGGGACTTATCTGAAAATTCCCGTATAGTCCACCGTTAGTCCTGCTTTCCGCTTTTGTCTGATATATGTCTTAAACACAGCCCTTGTGGATAAATTTAACCCTTACATGTGCTAAAATTGGGCGAAGAGTCGGATTTTTGTAGAATGATCTTTTCCCACTTACACGTTCATACACAATATTCTCTGCTGGATGGTGCGGCAGACATCAAGTCATTGTACAAGAAAGCCATGGCCAGCAATCAGCCGGCACTGGCCATCACGGACCATGGTAATATGTTCGGCGCTTTCCAGTTTGTGGCAGAAGCTTATAACAACAGACTGAATCCCGAAGATCCGAAGGATAAAAGGCTGAAGGTAAAACCTATTGTTGGTTGCGAATTCTATGTAGTAGAAAACCGCTTCAAACGCGCTTTTACCCGTGAAGAGAAAGATATCCGTAATCACCAGGTATTACTGGCGAAAAACGATGAAGGTTACCGTAACCTGATCAAACTGTGCTCTCTTGGTTATATTGAGGGCCTGTACGGTAAATACCCGCGTATTGACAAGGAGCTCATCCTTCAGTATCATAAAGGCCTGATAGCCACGACCTGTTGTCTTGGCGCCTCTGTACCAAGGGCTATTCTCAAAAAAGGAGAAGAGGCCGGCGAAGAGGAATTCAAATGGTGGCTGGACATCTTTGGAGAAGACTACTATGTGGAGTTACAAAGACATGGTATCCCTGAACAGGAGAAAGTAAACGAGTCCCTGATCAAATTTGCGAATAAACACAACGTAAAGATCATCGCGTCCAATGACTCTCACTATGTAGATCAGGCAGATGCGAACGCACATGACATTCTGCTTTGTATCAACACCGGCGAGAAAAAGAGCACTCCCACCATGAAGGATTTCTCGGATGATGACGTGTCGATGAAGAACAAACGTTTTGCTTTCTATAACGATCAGTTCTATTTCAAGACAACGGAAGAAATGACGGAACTCTTCCATGATCTGCCACAGGCCATTGACAATACCAATGAGATTGTGGACAAGGTGGAACTGCTGGATCTGAAGCGGGATATCCTGTTGCCTAACTTCCCGATTCCGGCGCCTTTCCTGACACAGGATCAATACCTGCGCCATATCACGATGGAGGGGGCACATAAGAAATATGCAGAAGTGACAGCTGAGGTCGAGGAGCGTATCAACTTCGAGCTCAATGTAATTGAAAACATGGGATTTGCGGGATACTTCCTGATCGTATCTGACTTTATCAAGGCAGGACGTGATCTGGGGGTATTTATCGGTCCGGGTCGTGGTTCTGCGGCTGGTTCTGCAGTAGCGTACTGTATTGGTATCACTAATATTGACCCGATCAAGTATAATCTGCTGTTTGAGCGTTTCCTGAATCCGGAGCGTAAGAGCATGCCCGATATTGATACGGACTTCGACGATGAAGGCCGTCAGAAGGTAATTGACTACGTAGTAAACAAATATGGTAAAAATCAGGTAGCACAGATCATTACCTACGGTACCATGGCCGCCAAGATGAGTATCAAGGACGTGGCCCGTGTAATGGACCTCCCACTGGTCGAATCGAATATGCTGGCCAAAATGGTACCTGACAAACCGGGTATCCAGCTGGACCGTATCTTCAACGCTCCTATCGATGAGGGTGAGAAGAGCCTTGCCGAGAAAGAAGGTCTGGGCCCTGAAGATCTGGAAAATGTGAAACGTCTGCGTGAACTGATCAAAGGTCAGGACCTGCAGGGTGAAGTATTAAGAGAGGCCTGCGTATTGGAAGGCTCCGTACGTAACACCGGTATCCATGCGGCAGGTATCATCATTGCCCCAAAAGATCTCTACGACCTGATCCCTGTATCTACCGCCAAGGACTCTGACCTGTTGGTGACACAGTTTGAAGGTAGTATCATCGAGAGCGCTGGTGTAATCAAAATGGACTTTTTGGGTCTGAAGACCCTCACCATTATCAAGGGCGCACTTGAACTGATCAAAACTAACCACGGTATAGATATCAGCATCGACGATATTCCACTCGATGATGCCAAAACATATGAGCTTTATCAGAAAGGGGAAACGAACGCCACGTTCCAGTTCGAGTCTGCGGGTATGCAGAAATACCTCCGCGAACTGAAACCTGACCGATTCGACGACCTTATTGCGATGAACGCCTTGTATCGTCCGGGACCACTGGAGTATATTCCGTTGTTCATCCGTCGTAAACACGGATTGGAAGAAACGGTGTATGACCTCGCGGAAATGGAGGAATACCTGAATGATACCTATGGTATTACAGTATATCAGGAGCAGGTAATGTTGCTGAGCCAGAAACTGGCTAACTTCTCCAAAGGTGATGCGGACGTACTCCGTAAAGCAATGGGTAAGAAGCAGAAGGCTGTACTGGACAAAATGAAGAAACAATTCATGGAGGGTTGCGCCGCTAACGGGCATGACCTGAAAGTCTGTGATAAAGTATGGACGGACTGGGAAGCATTCGCATCCTATGCGTTCAACAAATCCCACTCAACCTGTTACGCCTTCGTGGCTTATCAGACTGCCTACCTGAAGGCTCACTATCCGGCTGAATATATGGCGGCTGTACTGAACAACGCCAGTAACATTGAAAAGATCACCTTCTTCATGGAAGAAGCGAAACGCATGGGTATCGACGTATTGCCGCCTGATGTGAACGAATCTTTCAAAGGTTTTGCTGTGAATAAACAAGGTCAGATCCGTTTCGGTCTGGCCGGTCTGAAAGGTGTGGGTGAAGCAGCGGTAGAAAATATTCTGGAAGAAAGGCAGAAGGGTGGTAATTATAAGAACATCTTCGAGATGATCAAACGTGTGAACCAGCGTGCAGTGAACAAAAAATCACTGGAAGCATTATCTATGTCGGGCGCCTTTGATTGTTTCCCTGAATTACATCGTGCACAATACTTCCATAAGCCTGATAATGACAATACCACCGGTCTTGATAAGATCGTGAAGTTTGGTCAGCAGGTATCAGCAGGAGCTGCCACTACCATGAGCAGCCTGTTCGGTGCAGAAGATATGCCGGAAGTAGAACCACCAAAGATTCCACCTTGTGACCCATGGCCACTGATCCTGAAGCTTAATAACGAGCGTGAGGTGACGGGTATCTATATTTCCGGTCACCCGCTGGATGACTACCGTTTCGAAGCACGCTATTACAACATGAATACGGTACAGGAGCTGGTTGAATATCAGGCAGACCTGCAGGCACCCGGTAATGCAAAAGCCGGCCGGGAACGTAATTTCAGACTTGCTGTCTATGTGACGGGTGCACAGGAGCGTATTTCCAGAAATAACCGCCAGTTTGGCATAATGACGATAGAGGACTATTCCGGTAAGTTTGAGTTCGCTTTGTGGAGTGAGGACTTCATCCGCTTTGCACCTTACCTGAAAACAGGGCTCTGTCTTTATATCAACGGAGGTTTTAAGGCAAAGCGTTTTAATGATGCAGAATATGAGTTCAAGGTGAACGGTATCCAGTTGTTACAGGAAGTGAAGAAGACACATACAAAGAAGGTAACACTGGTAACCATGCCTAAGTTTATCACGCGTGAACTGGTAGACTTCCTTGTTGACAACATCAACAAATATCCGGGTACCAGTGAGCTGTTTTTACAACTCATTGATCGTGATGACTCCATGCAGGTAAAATTGCATACATTCAATAAGCATATTGAGATGAACGATGAATTGGCACACTTCCTTTCGAAGCAACCAGACATCGATACCTATATAGATACAATCAATAAGTAAGGGTCTTAAAATGCTCTAATTTGCATGGTCAAACGGCGCCTTTTAACAAACAAATACCGGCTGTCAAAAAAGCAGTAATTTGCATCCGGTTCGAAAATTGAATGAATATATTTGCATTTATAAATTTATTACAGAACTTTGATTTACTATAATTCATAAATTTTAATATCATGGCATTAGAATTCACAGATTCAAACTTCCAGACAGAAGTGTTGGACTCCGATAAATTGAGTGTGATAGATTTCTGGGCAGAATGGTGTGGTCCTTGTCGCGCTATCGGTCCGGTTATCGAAGAATTGTCTAAAGACTATGCGGGTAAGGTAAACGTGGGTAAAGTAAACGTAGACCAGAATCCTCAGTTGTCTATCAACTACGGTATCACAAGCATCCCTGCTATCCTTTTCATCAAAGGTGGTCAGGTAGTAGACAAACAAGTAGGTGCTGCTCCAAGGGCTATTCTGGAAAAGAAAATTCAGAGCAACCTCTAGTAGCTGCATGCAATGCATAAATAAGCCGGTCCGCCTCAGGTGGACCGGCTTTATCATTTATACCGGTCATCAAATAAGAGCCGGGTTTGTTGCAGATAATAAGCGAATTAGTTATATACGCACGCGTGTGTATCATTGACAGCTATTGCAAGCACCAAACATCTCAGTAATGTGAAAAAAAGCCGGTCGATGATATACATCGACCGGCTTTTTATATTATCGCTGATTATTTATCTTATCAGTGTTACCGTTCCCTTCTGCAGATACACTTTCTTGATGTCGTCATAAAAAGCATATTCAATCATGTACACATAGGCGCCATATGCCTGTAATATTTCCTGATAAGTCCCATCCCATCCCTTATTGACGTCAGCTGATCTGAATATCACTTCTCCCCAACGATTGTAAATCGCCATACTAAAGAATGCCACTGCTCTTGCCTTCACTCTGAATACATCATTTACCCCATCTTTATTAGGCGTGAAAGCTGTCGGTATAAAAAGTGAATGTCTTGTATCGACGTAGATGGTTACCGAATCGATAGTGATGCAGTTCTGACCGGAAGGCGTGGTGACAACATAAGTAGTCGTTTGTAGTGGTTGTACTACTGTCGTGGCACAATCGGCACAACTCATACCCGATATCGGCGTCCAGCTATAATCTATAGCATTGATCGCATGCAATTCTACTTTATCGCCAATGGAAATAGCCGTGTCACTATTCGTAATTGTCACAGGAGCAACATCCAGATTGTTCAATGTAACATCAGCGCTTGCCTCGCAACCATTTGCATCAATGATCTTTACATTATAATCACCCGCCTGCATATTTTCGACATCAGCGGTCGTAATAGCAACACCGTTCAGCTCATATATATAAGGTGTAGTACCTCCACTCCCGTTAATTTCCAGTCCACCATCTCCCCTGCTACAGGTTTCATCTCTTGGTGTTACTGCAAGGTCTATCACCGGAGGTGCTATGACTGACACAATCGCACTATCCAGACAGGCACCGGCACGACCATACACTTTGTAACTACCAACACCAATATTGCTGAAAGTGGTAAGATTCTGATAAGCCTGATCGTCCAACGCAAATTCAAAAGGTGGTTGTCCGCTGTTAACCGTTATATTGATCTCACCATCTGTCAGGCCATTACAGGTTGGCGCAACCGGTGTGGCGGTTATAGAAAAGGAGGCATTTGGCTGTACCGTTACATCTGCTCTTCTGGTAGCAGCACAACCAATTGCATCTGTGATCTCGATATTATAGGTCCCTGCGACCAAATTTGTATAAATATGCTGCGTCCCCATATCTGTATTATTCAGACGATAGGAAAATGGTGTTAATCCGCCGGAAGGCGTTACTGTAATTGCACCCATCGGATTGGCACAATCAATATCCGTCACATCTATGGTCGCATCTATTGCAGGACTGATCATTACCTCTACCTGATCAGTCGCCGTGCATGCACCGCCGTTACTTACTTCTACACTGTAAGTTCCACTTGAACGGACAACAAGCGAGGAAGCAGTACTATTATCTGACCATAGATAATGTGTATTGCCGGTACCGGCGTTCAACATGACAGGCATACCATTACAGGTTGTGATCTGATCTGTACCAAGATCCACAGCAGCAGGTGGTACCACGACTATATTCCGGCAAGTGGATTGTTGCGTTGGTAAGCCTTCATCCATGATCATATTGACAGTATAAGTACCGGGTTGTGAATAGGTAAAAGACGGCGGAGCAGCCTGTGTCGAAGAAGGAACAGAACTGCTGGTACAGGCGCTGAACTGTACACGGGATAATGTATTGTTCAATGCATTGGCAACAAAAGTATACAGATCATCCTGTACCCTGAAAACTGCTGAAAGCGAGTGAGGATAGCGGAAACCGCCGATATTGCCATAAGAAGAAGCCGTAATATTACCCGTGATAACACCGCCATCAAAATCTAACCGTACCAGATCATCTCCATCACCATTTGCTACAAGCGCGAATACACCACCGCAATCATTAAAGACATAGATATCACGGGGATGATTCAGAATACCGCCCGGGTTACCGAGATTTACAGCTGTAGGCGTATTCAGCATAGAATTACCAAAATCCAGTCGCGTAACGGTATGCCCTTCTGCATTCGTCACAAACATAAACCAGTTACCATTGACATTGATGATAAACATACCTGTCGGATAATTCAGATTACCCAGATTCCCTAAGTTGACACCTGTAGGTGCTGATGCGAAAGATGTTCCGAAATTGAAGCGGGTAAGACTGTTATTATCGGAGTTCATGGTAAATCCATACCAGTTGCCCCCCTCCTGAAATGTAAAAAGATCGGTAGGATAAGCGAGGTTGCCGATATTCCCCCAATTGGTGCAAGTGGGTGTGTTTGACAAACTCGACCCGAAATCAACAATAGCAATACTGGGGGTAGTTGCGTTTCCTCCACCTACGATCAGCACATGCCAGCCGTTTGCATCCTGCACAATTCTCAGTCCTTCTGTCTGACGAGGCACCCGACCTCCGAAATTGCCGAGGTTCTCCGCAGTCGGTGTATTTAAGAGACTGTTCCCAAAAGAAAGTCGTACCAGGCTTTCGGCGTTATTTGTCACAAAGGCAAAATAGTTCCCTCCCTCCTGCGCCATTTCCAGAAATACAGGTGTGGCAAAGGCCCCGTTTATATTACCAAAATTGACAGCAGTTGGTGTCTGATAGAGGTTACCCGCACAGAAATTCCAATAGAATGACGCACCTCCTGTAGATGTATTGGTGAGGGTGATCGGCTCATTGACACATACCGTGTCCGGAGCCGTAAAACTAGCTTGCTGTGCCAGGGCCTGATAGCCTGTAAATAATATGGCTAAACAGGTTGACAGAATGAATAATCTCATAGATATCTTGGGTAAGGGATATACACACCGCTGATTGTCCCGGTTTCGGGCGCTAAATTACCGAATGAAGCTAATATAATGATAACTAATTTGATAGGTGGATTGCGGGGAGGTTTTCTACCTTACCAACGTAATAGCTCCCTTCTGCTGGTATACCTTTTCCGTTTCCCCAAAGAAAGTGTACTCGATCCTGTAAACGTAGCTACCTGCCGGCTGCAACTTCTCTATATAAGTACCATCCCATCCCCTGCGGTAATCATCTGAACGGAAGATCAATTCCCCCCAGCGGTTATAGACATGCATATTAAAAGAGGCGATTCCCTGTCCTTTTACCCGGAAAACATCATTCTGGCCATCTTTATTGGGAGAAAAGGCAGTCGGGACAAACAGGGAATGTCGTTTGTCTACAAATACCGTCACTGTATCCGATTTCACACAATTCGGGCCGGAGGTGAATACTATATAAGTCGTCGTTTCTGAAGGCTGTACCGTCAGCAAGGGACAGCTCGCACAACTCAATCCATCGTCGGGTATCCACGTGTAATTAATGGCATTGACGGCATATAAGTTGATTTTCTCACCCAAAACAATAGTCGTATCGTTATTCGTGATCCTCAGCGGCGGGATCACGATATTGTTAAGAGTGACGGTGCCATCAACCCGGCAGCTATTGGCATCAACAATCGTGGTCAGGTAATTTCCGGCACTCAGATTGGGTAAACCGGCTGATGTAATGGGTGTACCATTGACTTCATATATATGGTGAGGTCCCACCGGTGCCGCTGATCACTAAGGCCCCATTCTGCGCGCCACAGGTTTCATCTGTTCCTGTCACGGCTAATTCAATCACCGCAGGTGAAGTTACGGTCAGTTCGACGGTATCCGTACAGGTACCCGCACGGCCATAAATCTGGTAAGTTCCCGCGCTGAGATTCGGGAAAGTGGTATTAGCCTCATAAGTCGCATTGCCGATAGCAAATTCCACAGGTGCCTGTCCGTTATGCAGGGTAATATTAATAACACCATCTGAGAGTCCGTTACAGGTAGGCGACTCAAAAGCGGCATCAAAATTCAGCAAGGCAGCCGGATCAACAATGACGCCAGCCTGTTTGGTAATCGTACACCCAATGGAGTCTTTGATGTCTATTGTATAATTGCCTGCAGCCAGTTGCGGAAATGTATTTGCCAGATCCTGATCTGTTCCGTTCAGGGTATAGGTGAATGGAAGTATCCCACCTCCGGGCGTAACTGTTATACTACCACCGGGGTGGTGACAGTCGATCGGCGTTACGGCAACAATCGCTTCCATTACGGGACTGATATTCACTTTGATATCGTCAGTGGCGGAGCAGGTACCACCACTGGTCACCGTTACACTATAGGTCCCACTGGTATCGGCGGTCAACGTGCTGCCGCCACTGTTATCTGACCAGTGATAAGTACTGAAGCCGGTACCGGCGTTCAATACAACAGGTACGCCGTTACAACTATTGACAGGTCCTGTTCCCAGATCAACCGTTGGTGGAGGAACCACGACGATTGTCTGACATGCGGCGCGCTGAAACGGCGTGCCTTCATTCATGATCATATCGATGGTATAGGTACCCGGTTGACTATACGTATATGCAGGAGGTGTGTTCAGCGCGGAAGAAGGAATGGTGTTGGTGCAGGCACCTAATCTGACCCGTTTCAGAGTATTGTTGAAGGCATTTAAGACAAAGGTATACAGACCATCCTGCACCCTGAAAAAGGGTGAAATACAATGCGGATAGCGTAAATTGCCGCCCACATTTCCATAGGAAGTGGCAGTCACTGCACCGGTAATATTCCCACCGGCAAAATTTAACCGGATAAGATCATCGCCATCACCATTGGCGATCAGTCCAAAGACACCATTACAATCACTCAGAATAGAGATGTCCCTCGGCCTGTTTAACTGATTACTGACATTTCCGAGGTTGACACCTGTGGGTGTGTTCAGCAGCGAATTACCAAAGTCCAGCCTTGAAATAGTGTGAGCGTCGGTGTTGGTAACAAACATATACCAGTTGCCACCGGCATTTGTAACGTGCAGACCTGTTGGATAAGCCAGTCCGCCGATATTTCCAAGGTTCACCGCCGTAGGCGTGTTCATAAAGGATGTACCAAAATTGAACCGGGTAATTGTACCATTTTCCGAGTTCACTGTATAGGCATACCAGTTACCCCCTTCCTGAAAAGCATAGAGATCTGTGGGATATGCGAGGTTACCGATATTGCCCCAGTTGGTACAGGTAGGCGGATTTGCCAGACTATTGCCAAAATCAACTCTGGCGATATTAGCATTCCAGAAAGTACTGTTGCCACCCGTAACGAGAATATGCCAGCCACTGGCATCCTTAACGATCTGTAACCCTTCTGGTGTGGGAGGTAGTTGTCCGCCGAGATTACCGAGGTTGTCCGCCACAGGTGTATTCAGGAGGCTATTTCCGAAATAAAGCCGGATGAGCGTATGGCTGTTATTGACGACAAACCCATAGTATTGCTGTCCATCCCATACTGTTTCCATAAATACGGGTATGTAAAGGTTACCTCCCAGATCGCCAAGGTCGTCGGCCGTTGGAGGCTGATAGACCTCTCCGGAGCAAAAATTCCAATAATAGGCAGTACCTCCTGCTGAAGTATTCGTGAGGTTAACGGGTTCATTAACACAAACGGTATCAGGGACTGCAAAACTCGCTTGTTGTGCCAGTGCAGGTAAACCGGATAATAGGGTATACAATACACAGACCTGCTGTAAAGTTGGTCGCATAGAAAGTTGGGAAAACCTGTAAAAGAAAATAAACCTGATAAAGGGGTTTGGGTCTAACGGTTAATAAGAAATTTCTTTAAACTGCGTTAACTGATAGAAAAGTTGACAAAATGGTCTAAGGAAGATACTAAAAGCTATCCATATAAAAGAATCTAATTTAATGGCGAACTTCGTGTTTGAAAGATTGATAACATGTAAATAACGATAACGTCGTAACTTTTTAATAAAAATAGGCTGACAAGCTGTATTTTAACTACTCAAACTAGAACCTTGCGCAATTTTACCCTTCTCATCCTCGCCGTCCTCTATGTCATACCAGCGCTTGCACAGCGTAAATGTGGTACCGAAGAAGCAATGCAGCAACTCATTGCTTCCAACCCGGCCTTACAAAAAGTACGTGAACGAAAAGAAGCGCGTCTGCAGGAGATGACCCGTTCTGTAAAACAGTCCCGGGCACAGATGCGAACCATCTATCCGACCGTGACTATTCCCGTTGTTGTACACATCGTTATGAGAAATCCTTCTCAGGTAACTGACGAGCAAGTACAATCCCAGATCGATGCACTTAACCGTGACTACGCAGCAGCAGCACCCGATATCAGCAATATACCGGCAGCATGGCAACCCCTGCTCGGTCAGTCCAATATACAGTTCTGTCTGGCACAGCGTACCCCTGATGACAATCCTACAAATGGTATTAACCGGGTGACAACCACCCGTACTTCCTTCTCTTCGGCCAATTCCGCAGCAGCAGTGAAACATGCTGCTACTGGTGGTGCTGACGTGTGGAATAGCGATAACTATCTGAATATATGGGTATGTAACCTCGCTGAAAACTATCTGGGTATTGCCACTTTCCCACAGGGTTATCCTGCAGATGAACAGGGCGTGGTGATCACCTACACCGCTTTCGGCACCACTGGTAGTGCTGTCTCTCCTTATAACGTGGGCCGCACTACGGTACATGAAGTAGGCCACTTCTTCTCCCTTCGTCATATCTGGGGGGATGAATCAGGTTGTGCTGCGGATGATGGTATTGATGATACGCCTTTACAGGGTAACTATACTTATAATTGTCCGCCTTTCCCACTGACCGACAGATGTACGGTAGACTCTCCGGGTATCATGTTCAACAACTTTATGGACTATTCCGATGATGCGTGTATGCTGTTGTTTACTTCTGATCAGGTAGACAGGATGCGTCTGACGCTGGAAAATGACAGGTCTTCTTTGATGTTCTCGGAGGCTTGTCTGCCATTAAACCTTCAGGAGAATGATGCTTCTATCATGAACATCCTCACTCCTTACAATCAGATCTGTGAGAACAACATCCTGCCACGCGTGGTGTTGAAGAATCAGGGTAAAAACCCATTGACGTCAGTGAAGATCTATTATGTAGTAGACGAAGGCACGACACTCAGTTACGACTGGACCGGTAACCTCGCAGCGCTGAAGAGTGACACGGTGGATCTGGCCAGCAGCGTTCCGGGAGAAGGCCTGCACCTGCTCAAAGTGTATACAGGTTCACCAAATAATAATCCGATCGATGGTGAGCCATCTAATGATACCGCGTGGTCACCATTCCAATATTATGCAGATGCTACCTTCCCATTGTTAGAAGGCTTTGAAGGCAACACTTTCCCGCCGGCTGGTTGGGAAATCAAGAACTATGACAACAGCTATAGCTGGGAATTGAGTTCGGACGCGGCCAAATCAGGCACTAAATCAATCGTTATTCATAATCTGGCATATAATACCAACGAAGCTGTAGATGACATGCTCAGTCCGGTATTTGATCCGACAGGCAAAGATTCCGTATTCCTGTTCTTTGATGTGGCAGCGGCGGCTTATTCAAGTCTGAATGGCACGAATACAACCTGGGACAGTCTGCAGATACTGACAACTTCCGATTGTGGAAACACTTTCGACAGTCTGTATAAGAAGGGAGGTTCCTCTCTACTCACCCGCAGGGTACCTGTAACTACTGAATTCGTACCGACGGCTTCAGAATGGCGCAGGGATTCTATCAACCTGACCCCGATCATTAAAAAGGGACCATTCAGGGTGGTATTCAGGAACATCAGTAATGCAGAGAACAACATCTATCTGGACAATATCAATATCGTCACGAAGAATACCCTGCCTTATCTGAAGGAAAAAGGGCTGGTGATAGGACCTGTTCCAACGTCCAATCAATTGTATATCACCTTCCTTGAAATACCGAACGATCTGGAGTGGATTGGCATCTACAATACTTTAGGACAGCTGGTGGCAAAGCAGCCTGGCTCGTCAATCAACAATAGCAACCGTTTTATCTTTGATTTGGTAAATGAGCCAAATGGTATTTATTTTGTAAAATTAATATACAGGAATAACGTCAAGACTATTAAGATAACTAAAGTGAATTAAGCGAGATGACGACCAGAAATGACCATCCGGCAGTAGAACTGTTACTGCAGGATACAAGATTGGACAAAGGGTTGAAAACCATCGGAGAAAAGGTAATGTCAGCGGAAAGGCTGACGCCGGAAGACGGTCTGCTTTTATTTGAGAAAGGAGAACTGGCTTATCTGGGTGCCCTTGCCAATGCTGTCAGAGTGCGTCTGCACGGTGACAAAACCTATTTCAATCGCAACTTTCATATCGAACCGACCAACGTCTGCATCTTTACCTGCAGATTCTGCTCCTACTCCAAGCTGTATAAAAACCGTGAGGAAGGATGGGAACTGAGTATCGATCAGATGCTGGATATTGTGAAAAAATATGACGGTCAGCCTGTTACAGAAGTACACATCGTGGGTGGCGTACATCCAAAGATGAACCTGGACTTCTTCGTTGAACTGCTGCAGAAAATAAGAGCACACCGTCCTGACCTGCACCTTAAAGGCTTTACCGCTGTAGAACTGGATTACATGTTCCGCAAGGCAAAAGTGAGTGTAGAGGAAGGTATGCGCATCCTGCATGATGCTGGTCTTCAGTCCATGCCGGGTGGTGGTGCTGAAATATTCCATCCTGATATCCGTGCGCAGATCTGCCATGATAAAGTAGACGCTGATGGCTGGTTACACATCCATAAAACGGCCCATCTGCTGGGTATGCATACCAATGCAACGATGCTGTATGGTCATGTGGAGGAATTCTGGCACCGTGTAGATCACATGGAACGTCTGCGCAAACTGCAGGATCAGACCAAAGGCTTCAACACCTTCATTCCATTGAAATTCCGTAACAAGGACAATGAAATGGCCCATGTTGCAGAAACATCTGTAGTGGAAGATCTGAGACTGTACGCGATCGCCCGTCTCTATATGGACAACTTCCCCCACCTGAAAGCCTACTGGCCGATGCTGGGTAGAAATACCGCTCAACTGACCCTGTCCTTTGGCGTGAATGACCTCGATGGTACTATCGACGATACCACCAAGATCTATTCCATGGCAGGTGCTGAAGAGCAAAATCCATCTATGAACACTGCTCAACTGGCTACACTGATCAAACAGGCAGGCAGAAGACCGGTAGAAAGAGATACGGTTTATAACGAGATCAAGGACTACACCGATGTGGTGTTCTCAGATGAGGAATTGATGGCACGTTAAAATACAACGCTTTATGTCAGCTTCCCGATGGCTGCTATTCAATGCAGGACTTCTTCTTTATATAGCCTCCTGTCAGAACAGAAATGGCAATCAGGCTTTTAACAATAATGGCTCCTCACAGGATGCCGCCATCAGTACGAAGACAGACAGCGGACCGCCATTCAAAAAAGAAGGTGTTCTTTATTTTCTCAGTAAGGTCAATAATGATACGCTCCGTCAGATCGATATCGAATTAGCGACCAGTGATCAGGAAAGAGCACAGGGATTGATGTATCGTAAGTCAATGTCTGATACACAAGGAATGTTGTTTATTTTCCCTCATGCGGAAGAACAGTCGTTCTGGATGAAAGACACTTACATCTCCCTTGACATCCTCTATCTGGATGAGAAGAAAGAGATCGTATCGGTTCAAAAGTATACAACACCACTCTCAGAAGAGAGTCTTCCGTCCTTTAAAAAAGCACAATATGTGCTCGAAGTGAATGCCGGATTTTGCGATAAATATCACATCGCATACGGTGACAGAATCGCATACAAAGAGATCAGATAAGCACTTTTTACTTTCAGAATAAAGAAGCCGTTCACCTGAGGTGGACGGCTTTTTTTGTTTCTATCAAGATTTGAATGATATTATACATAAATCTCATTATCAGATAATTACACTCGGTTGTTTATAATATCACCTTAACTGATTTCACACTATAATGAGACATAAAAGCTGCAATTTTCATTGCCAAATATATGTTCAGAACTATATCCTGATTTTCAGCACTTTGGAGATATGTGCCTTCATCTTTACATTACTAAGATCGTGCCGTAGCATCCTGTACGGCTTTATTGCTATGTTAAGATTTGCCGCTATAAAACATGCACCGGATATCTGTATGATATCACCGGCAGTCGTGTCTGCATGGCATAGCCATCCTATCTTTATTTTTGGTTGAATACAATATTTCGATACCTTTATACCAGCCATAACATTTGAAACCTCTGCAATCAATACCATCTTCTATTTATCTCCTGGCCAACAACCGTTATTAAGTCAAGTAATAATGTTCGTGTTTCTCTAGTGAAACGTTATATTATTCACCTCTTAATTCTAACATGTGAAAACTATCCTGATCGTTGACGATGAGATCCAGATCTGCACCTTGCTGACTAAGATCCTCACTAAAGAAGGATATGACGTTTCCCACAGCGTATCCGGCTCTTCCGCATTGAAAATGGTGAAAGAGAAACATTACGATGTCATCTTCTGTGATTACCGTTTAAAAGATAAAGAAATAGACGGCAGTGTACTTTCCCTTAAAATCAGGGAGCTTAGTCCTGCTACCGGCATCATCGTCATGACCGGTTACCCGGATGTGCGGGTGGCCATTCAGCTGATCAAAAGCGGCATTTATGATTATGTAGTCAAACCATTGCATGCCGATCAGGCAATCCTGCTGGTGCAGAAGGTACTGCTACATCAATCATTACATTCCAAAGAACAATTCCCCACAGCAGCTATTGCTTCGGAAATACCCGTCTCCACTCTGGTTTCACCTAAAGGAAGGCTTAGTCAGTTTGTGTATGGAAACGGTAACAGTTCCAAGGAACTACATGTACAGATCAAACTGATTGCCCCACTAACTATAGTGTGGTTATACTCGGAGAAACAGGCACAGGAAAAGAGTCGGTCGCCCACCTGATCCATAGCCAGAGTAAGCGCAATGATCAGCCATTTGTTGCGATTGATTGTGGGAGCCTGTCACCCGAACTGGCCTGCAGCGAATTATTCGGACATGAAAAAGGGGCTTTCACCGGGGCAATACAGGCCAAAACGGGCGCCTTTCAGGAAGCCCACGGTGGGACTTTGTTCCTTGATGAAATAGGCAACCTGTCTTACGAAGTACAGACAGCCCTGCTGCGTGTCATACAGGAAAGGGTGGTCAGACCGGTAGGCAGCACCCGCGAAACCCGGGTAGACATCCGCCTGATTGTCGCCTCAAATGAAGACCTCCAACAGGCTGTTTTGCACGGGCGTTTCCGGGATGACCTGTATTACCGCCTGAATGAATTTACTGTAAATGTGCCCCCTCTAAGGGCCCGTAAAGATGATTTACCACTATTTATCGCCACCTTCAAGCAAACCATCGAGGCCGAACTGGGCAGGGAGTGCGGAGAGATCACTGAGGAAGTCTATAACGCCTTTTATAACTATTTATGGCCAGGCAATATCCGTGAACTGAAGAATGTGATGAGAAGGATCTGTCTGCTGGCGGAGGATCATGCTCCGATTACCAACGCTCATCTGCCCGAGGAGTTACTCCCCCGGTATGAACCCGGTCTGCCCCCGGGTAGTGATGAGAATCTCAAAAATGTATCCCGGCAAGCCGAATATAAAAAGATACTGGATGTGCTTCAACAGGTACGTTTCAATAAATCAGAAGCCGCCCGCCTGATGAATATCGACCGGAAAACACTTTATAATAAATTACATACGCTGAATATTGTCCTGTGAATAAATAAAAAAGAGCGCCGGACCGGCGCTCTTTTTACAATATCTGCTTTACCAGAAGGCTTATTTCAGTTCGCTGATAGTAAATGACTTCTGTCTGCCCTTATACTGTTTCCTCACTTCCTGAATATCTTTCTCCGTTACTTTCGCTGCACGGTTACTCCAGGCCCCCCGGATATAACTCAACACTTCCGCGATATCCTTATCTGAGAATTCATCATTGCTGCCAATACCCGGCATGTCACCACTGATCTCCGGTGCCTTATACTGTTTACCCGCTACCGTTACGGGTCCGGTAAGACCAAACAATACAATCGCCGCCAGTTTGTGTTTGTCGCCAGTTACGATCTCCGACTGGTTCAATGGCGGTGCAAGCGATTGAATACCATCACCATCTGCCCCATGACAGGTCTGACAAACAGTTTTAAACAGTATGGCGCCTCTCGGGTAGGTTTTCTGCAGACTTTCATCCATACTCGCTTTCCGGTGATTCTCAATATCTTTTATCACTCTTTTCAGACGTTTGGCAAGCACCAGTGTTGTATCCGGGTTCCAGTTCTTCAGCTGTTGTTGTAACTCTGATTCCTTTCCCACCATGCAGCTGATCACCGCATCTGCCACATACTGATCGTTTGCATATGCTTCTACCAACTGCATTCTCAGTTGTGCTACCTCTGTGTTTAACTGCGTCGGCAGTGCCGGCAGCAACAATGCTACATAAGGGGCAAGGAATACATTCTTTTGCATCATCGCCAGTTCGCTCAGTACGGCTTTGCCATTAGCTGCATTGATCACTGCAGGTAATGCTGCCAGTCCCTGTACCTGTGCATAGGGATTAGCCTGATGCAGTAAAACCATCACATCAGTCAATTGTAAAGCACCTAAACCTTCCAGTGTCCAAAGGGCATGTACCTGCGTATACAGACTGTCCTTCTGCTGTAACAATGCGCGTAAAGCAGGGACCAGAGTCGTATAATGATGGTCGATGATCATCTGTTGCGCCTTATCTCTTAACCAGCCATTTGGGCTGCTCAATAATGCCAGCAGACGGACAGGATCATTTTCTATGATGACAGCCTTTGGCTGAGTGCCCGCCGGAACGATCCGGTAGATACGTCCACAGTTTAGCGGATTTGTCAGATTACGGCTTTTGATCTCATTTTTCAGGTAAGGTGTGAGATAGGTTTTGTGCTGGATGATCCCTCTGTACATATCCAATACATAGAGGGCTCCGTCTGGCGCATCATACAGACTTACCGGTCTGAAACGTTCATCGGTGCTGGTCAGAAATTCCTTATGTGCGTAGGCTTGTTGTCCTTTAACGATGTAACCGCTGTCTTTGATAATATTTCGTTTGATCAGGTTTCCGGATGGTTCGGCCACGAATATATTATTATCGTATCCCTTACCAAGCAGCGCGCCTCGATAGACAAGCGGACTACAGGCGGCGGTCATATTTACCAGCCGCAGACTGTCATCCAGCGTGCCTTTCATATAGCCACGGTTTACACCGGTAGTAGCTCTTGCCGGATACACGCGGTTGTCTGCCACAATCTTCTCATCATAACCTGATACATTCTTCTGTTGTGGGTTATGTGCACCAAGGCCCGCCGGGAAATAGTCACCCAATACGTTCTCAGAGTTATTATTATAAACAGACGACCATAATTATCCTGCGAAATACCCCATTGACCACGGAAATGAGTCAGTTCCTTTACCCACTTATTACCCACTTTACGATAGCGCTTATCTGATTTCGCGTTATAGATCCAGTTGTCCATAGCGCGTAATAGTCCGTTAGGCTGATGCTCTACATTCCCTCCTTCTGTATATTTATCATCTACAAGGGTCCGTTTCCCCGGTTTGTCATTATTGATTTCGATAAACGACAATTTAGGCGGTTCCGCAATCAGTATCCCGTTCTCTACCAGACAGATCGCCCTTGGTAATACGAGCGAATCTATAAACACGGTTCGTTTATCAGCTACTCCATCATGATCAGTATCTTCCAATATGACTACTTTACCGTTAGGGATATCTTCACCCGTACCAACTGTATCCGGCATATAGCCTGTCATCTCCACTACCCACATACGCCCTTTTTCATCAAATGTCATGGCAACGGGCACGGTTACCAGCGGTTCTGCTGCCACCAGTTGTATATCCAGTCCTTTTTCGATTGCCATATGTGAGATCGCTGTTTTTGCATCCAATACGGGAGATGATGCATATTTTTCCCGGATAGCCAGTGAGTCGGAGGAACTGCCGGTCTTTTTGTCTCCGCCACTATTACACGCTGCTAACCATAGACTTAGTCCAATAAGATAAAACCTGTAACGCATTATTGTAATCGATTGTAAAAAGCAAAATAAGAAAGTAAATTACGAATTACGAATCAGGAATTACGAATTGTGAGGACAAGCGGTACAATTTTAGCAACAACGGCTTTTTCTCTATAACAGATAAGAGAAACGCCTATATGTGGTGATTATCTTTTTAAGTCAGATTTCCACCGGTCTCCGCAGCATTTCAATTCTAATTCGTAATTCCTAATTGGTAATTAATCGCTATTTTCGCTCTTTACAACCACTTTTATCGCGCTTATGGGACGTTTCCAAGGACTTATCGGGATAATCCTTATCCTCGGACTGGCTTACTTAGTTTCAAACAATAAAAAGAAGATCAATTTCCGGCTGGTACTCAGCGGAATCGGTTTACAGGTATTGATAGCCCTGCTCATTTTTAAGGTAGGATTCGTTTTTCGTTTCTTTCAGGGCGTGGGTAAGGCCATGGGTAAACTGGAGGATTTTGCACGTCAGGGTGCCGCTTTCGTATATGGTGGCATTGCGGTAGAATCCAAACCCGGTACTATCGTCAACTACCTGAACGGAGGTTTCGTATTTGCCTTTAATATCACGGCGGCTATTATATTAGTATGTTGTCTGGTGGCTATCCTCTATCACTTTGGCATTATGCAGCGTATTGTGGCGGTCATCGCAAGGGCGATGAATGTGATTATGCGTGTGAGTGGTGCAGAAGCTTTGAGTAATGTGGCCAGTGCTTTCGTGGGACAGATCGAGGCACAGGTAATGATCAGACCATACCTTCCCTACATGACCCGTAGTGAGCTGCTGGCGTCTATGAGTGGTAGTCTGGCTTGTATTGCCGGTGGGATCCTTGTGGTATACTCCAACATGGGAGCGGCCGCTGGTCTGGATCTTGCTCCGATGCTGATCACGGCCAGTCTGATGGCGGCACCGGGTGCACTGGTAATTTCTAAGATCGTTTTCCCGGAAACAGAAGAATCCCAGACAATGGGTAAAGTAAAACTGGAAGTAAAAAGCCAGTATGTGAATGTGATTGATGCAATCACTCACGGTGCAGGCGATGGCTTTAAAATAGCCATGAACGTGATCGCAATGATCATTGGTTTCATTGCGCTGATTGCCTTCCTTGACTGGGGATTGCTGAAAGTGGGTCAGCTGTTTCACCTGCCTTTTGATCTGAGTCTGAACTGGATCTTTGGAAAGATATTCTATCCGGTAGCGTGGGCAATGGGTGTTCCTAATCAGGACGTAAACAGTGTGGCTACTCTGCTGGGACAGAAACTGACTATCAACGAATTCATTGCATTTAAGAATCTGACAGATAAAACAATCCCTGTTGTATCGGAAAGAGGATTGCTGATCGTGAGTATTGCCGTTTGTGGTTTTGCCAACTTCAGCAGTGTAGGTATGCAGATCGGTGGTATTGGTGTACTGGCACCGGAAAGACGTGCCGACCTTGCCTCACTCGGATTGAAAGCGCTTTTCTGTGGAACGCTGGCATCTTATCTGTCGGCTACTATTGCAGGCATCCTTATTTAATTAAGCATTATCAATTAACATTATTATACGAAAGAGCGTCCTGTCAGTAACGGACGCTCTTTTGTTTTAAGAGCATCTGATTCTTAATTAACACAAAAATCCGCCTTATCTTCTACCGAAACCCGGTAAGACGATAAGGCGGAGCTCTTTTATAGTACGCGTAAGTTACACTTAGAAATTCAGTCTCTTGAGCAGGTCAGCCATCACAGCATCCCAGCTCTCGTACTGTCCTTCTTCAGTTCTTACTTCTTTCATTTCAGATGTAGTCCTGATCTTTTCTACTACAGAAATTGCCAGTTTACGGAGTGCCGGAGTTGCCAGCAGGTTCAATGAATCCAGATGATCCAGCGGATCTTCAGGGAAATCATCACTCGCTCTACCGGACAGTGCTGCTACAACTTCAGCAGCAGCCAGTGCGTCTTCACACTCTGATGTATCCAGTACACCATCTTTGGAGAGAGAGAACTGCAAAGTGTCGGCAACCATGCCGCCATCTTTGTTGTCCATCATTTCAAATACCCAATCTTGAGAGCCATCATTTTCGAAGTTTCTGGTACCCCATGTGCCCATGATATGTAATTTTTTGGTTTGCTTTATTGATTAACTTAGTTAAGACTTCTGAAATCCACAGGTACCAGTTTACTTACACCCGGTTCCTGCATGGTTACCCCGTAGATCACATCCACAGCCGCCATTGTTTGCTTATTGTGCGTCACAATGATGAACTGGGAATTGTCGGAGAACTTACGGATCATGTTTGTGAATTTACCTACGTTGGCATCGTCCAGCGGTGCATCCACCTCATCGAGGATACAGAATGGCGCCGGTTTGATCAGGTAAATAGCAAACAGCAGTGCTGTAGCTGTCAGTGTCTTCTCTCCTCCACTCAGCTGTGTAATGGCAGCCGGACGTTTACCCTTTGGTTTGGCAATGATCTCTATACCTGTATCTGCCAGGTTCTCAGGATCATTCAATATCATATCACACTGGTCTTCTTCTGTGAACAATGCCTTGAATACACGTACGAAGTTTTCCTTCACCTGGTTGAATGTATCGAGGAATTTTTGGTTAGCTGTTGCTTCCACTTCCTGAATAGTTGCCATCAGGGATTCTTTCGCCGTTACCAGATCCGTCTTTTGTTCCAGAATGAACTCGTACCGTTTCTTCATTTCCTGATAGGCCTCGATTGCTGTCGGGTTGATCTCACCCATGTTCTCGAGTCGCTTCTTGAGTCGTTCCGCACTACCCTGCAGTTCGTCTACCGGTAAGGCAGAACTACGCTGTTCATCAATGATCTCATCCAGATTGATTTTGAACTCTACACTCAGCCTTTCCTTCATGGAAGCCAGTTGCAATTTAAGTTCATTCACCTTATCCTTGATCACCGTCAGCGACTGCTCCAGTTGTTCTTTTGCACGTTGGCGTGCACGGAGTGTCGTTTCCTTTTCCTGCAACTGGTTACGGAAGTTGTAGTATTCCTGATCTTTCTCGTTCAGTTCTTTCTCCTCCTCTTCTTTTTTGCGGAACAGATCGATCAGGCCGTCTTCTGCTGTACCCAGCTTTTCTTCTGCGGCAGCGATATTGGCTACGGCGTCTTCCAGCTGGGACTTATTACTGGTGATCTGTGTATGCAGATCAGACAATTGTTTGCGTTTGAAGTCCAGTTCCTGTCTCAAGGACTGCACTTTACTCTGCTGACGTGTATGCTGCAGGTTCTGGTTATTGAACTGCACATTCGCCTGATTAAATTGCTGCTCTGCGTCTGCGGCTGCTTTTTCAGCTGCCGCAATGCTATCCTGCAAAGCGTATACCTTTTCGTTCAGCTCTTCCAGTTCTTCACGTACACCTTTAATACTATCCTGATTGGCCTCGAGGGAGTCCTGCATTTCCAGCAGGCGCTTATCTCCGGATTCTACGAGCTGACGGAAGTTTTCAATACGGTTTTGCAATCCGAACACCTGATTATTCAACTGGTTGATCTTATCGCGGGCAGTATTGATTTTATTCTCATTTAACTGCGTGTTATATCCGAGTACCTGATTGTGTTTCTCCTGAATCTGTTGACGCAGAGAAGCCACTACTTCTTCCAGTGCTTTGATCTCTTCATCCAGTTTCTCGAGATTTTTGGCACGGCCCAGTTTCTTTCCTTCGAATAATCCGACAGATCCACCACTAAAACTGTACCGACCACGATTCATTCTGCCACTCTTCTCAATTACCAGCACGTCCTGATCTGCCAGCTGGTCGAATTGTAAGCTGCTGATATCATCTGTAATGAATACTTTGCCAAGCAGATAATTCCCCAGTCCTTTATAGCGTTCTTCCAGTTCTACTACTTCAAGCGCCGGAATAGATCCCGGAGGTGTAGCAGGATGACCATTTTGCTGATGGAACTGATCGAGAATAAAGAAGTTGGCTTTACCCTTTTTGTTGGCATCCAGCAGGCGGATGGCCTGAATAGCTTCTGCTGCATTATTTACAACATAGTAGTTGAGATAAGGTTCAAGCAGGTTTTCTACGCAGGTACGATATTCTTCCTTACAGAAAAAGATATCACTGAGGATGGGAGCAGCATTATTCCACTCTGTATTCTTTTTCAGGAATTTGATACTCTCCGGATAACCTTCAAGGCTGTCCACGAGAGATTTTAAGAGGTCATATTCGTTCTTCTTCTGGTCCAGTGTACGGTTCTCGTCCACGAGTCTGTCGCGCAGCCCTTCAATCTCACCCTGAGTGGCCAGTATTTTTCCTTTCGTCTCTTCCTGGAAAGCAATCATATCTTCCAGATCTGCTTTCTGGTCCTGCAAGGTTTCCTGCAGGATCACCTTCTCTTCTTCCAGTTGCGTGATCTGCTGCAGACGCCCCGTTTTCTCTTCCTGCAACTGCTGAATGCTACGTTGGAGGTTCTGTACGGAGGTATCTGCTACTGCCACTTTCTTTTCTGCCTCAAACTGTTGGCGTTGCCATTGCTGCTGATCGCGGCGCTGGTTTTCCAGAGACAGTTTCTTCTGGTTGAAGGCTTCCTTCTTTTCATCCACCATATCCTGCAAGCCTTCCAGCTGGTCCTGCAAGGTCTCAAAAGCTTCCTGTTCTTCCTCCACCTGTGTAGCGGTAAAGGCGATGGAATCGGTGAGACCCTGTAACTGCCCTTCGGCATTAGACAGGAACTGGCTGATATTGCGCTCCCTTTCTTTGAGATAAGTGAGCTGCTGACTGGCCAGATTTTTATCATTCTCCTTGGTACGGATGGTAGAAACGAGTTCGTTGAAAGATTTCTGCAATACCTGCAGTTCTCTTTCTTTCGCTACAAAATGCAGCTTATCTTCCTCTACGCTGGCTTCGGCAGCTGTGATCTCCGTTTCCAGCGCAAGTTTCTTATCGCTTTCCGCCTGCTGTTCGTCTGTCAGTTCTTTAAAAGTGACATTGAATCCTTCCAGAGCGGCTTTAGCCAGCTCAATGCTGACTTCGCGGTATTCTTTCTTCACCTCATAAAAGCGTTCTGCCTTACGGGCCTGCGCTTCCAGAGTTTTCAGGTTATTATTAATCTCAAAGAGCAGGTCCTCAATACGGTTCAGATCCCCCTCAGTTGCCTCAAGTTTGGATTTCGCTTCTTTTTTACGGGTCTTATAAATAGAGATACCTGCAGCCTGTTCCAGCATTCGCCGGCGGCTGTTCTCTTTATCTTTAATGATATCATCCACCATACCCAGCTCGATGATGGCATAGGAATCTGTACTCACCCCCGTATCCATAAACAGGTTATGGATATCCTTGAGGCGGCAGGCCACATCGTTCAGGCGGTATTCGCTATCGCCATTCTTGTAAAACTTACGGGTAATGGTAACAGTGGTAAACTCGGTTGGCAGTACATTGCGGGTGTTCTCAAACGTCAGACTCACTTCAGCCATACCACTTGCCGAGCGTGTTTTGGAGCCATTAAACACAAGACCAGACTGGTTCTCCGAACGGAGATTACTGATCTTATGCTCCCCGATCACCCAGCGGATGGAGTCGATAATATTACTTTTGCCGCAGCCGTTGGGGCCTATAACCCCTGTTACCCCTTCGTCGAAGTGTAATACGGTTTTGTCAGCAAAACTTTTGAAGCCTTTGATTTCTAATGTTTTTAAACGCACAATTGCTCCGCTTTGTTTTTTTAAGCCGTCAAAGATAACTATGATTTCTCTTAATTCTAGTCAGGATTTACCTGATCATACTATAATAATGCATTTTTACCAGATTATTTACCTCCTTTTTCTGATTATCAGGATTTTATTCTGGTAAGGTTATCTTTAATTTTCCAAAGAAAACAGTAATTTATCAGACAACCATGTCCCGGTAAAGATTTAATTATACACAGTTGTGCATAAATTACAGGCCAAAAGCCGGGCGTCCTATTTTACAACCGGCCACCAGCGTCGTTATAGGCGTATATTTTACCGGAATAGCGTAAACAGCATAGTGCCGTGGAGAGAAACAGCATTCTTTTTGCATATCAGCGATTTAAATAACTTTGCATATATCAAAATTTCCAGATGCGGCATTGGATTCAGGAAGTCAGGAATTTCATCTATAGTTATCATTTCAGTACCGGTTTACGTACAACCATCAGTGTGGTAGTGCCCTCTGTTGTATTTTCCATGATGGGCGACCTCCCAATGGGTATCGTCGCCTCATTGGGCGCTCTGGCCACTGCCCTCTCAGACGTACCCGGTACCGCATTGCATAAACGCAATGGCATCCTGACTGCCATCGCATTTATCTTCTTTACCGCGCTGGGTACCTCCCTGATCTCGCCCTATCCCTTACTGATGACCGGCTGGATCCTGGCCTGCTGTTTTGCCAATGGCATGCTGCTGGTGTACGGGAACCGGGGCGGTAACATCGGCATCGCCTGTATGCTCGTGATGGTCTCTATTCTCGGTGAAAACCCTGTGGGACCAGCAGAAGCCTTCATTCACTGTCTCATTATTCTGGGTGGTAGCATCTGGTATGGCTTCCTCGCCCTCCTGCTCTGGCAGATACGCCCTTACCTGAGTGTACAGCAGACACTTGCAGAGTGTATTATGGAAACGGCCCACTATCTGGAAGAAAGAGCAGGGTTTTATGCCAAAGACGCGGACAAAAACTTCGACGAGATCTATAAATCAGTACTGGCTCAGCAGGTAATCGTCAGTGAAAAACAGGAGGCTGTCCGCGAATTACTGCTCAAACGCCGCTCCGCCCAGCAAGGTTCTACCAGCATCAATAAAAGTATGGTACTGATCTTTATGGACATTGTGGACCTGCAGGAACAGATCATGGCCTCCCAGACCGACTATCTGGCACTCCATAATGATTTCGGGGGAATGGAGATTCTGGAGAAATTCCATACGTTGATACAGGAGTTCACGGGTGAACTGGAACTGATCGCCACAGCGGTCGCCGCCGGACAAAGATCCTTGCCCCGCGCCAATCTCCGTCATGAAATAGATAAGGTACAGCACGCGGTAGCCGATATCCGTAAAACGATGCCTACCCTGAAAGAGCGGACCAAACTGCTCACGCTGACTAATATTCTGCATAACCTGCAGGACATGACACAGCGTATATACAACCTCCACCGGCTCACCAGACTCGAAAGGGTAAAAGACGAGGTGATCGATCCCCGTTTACAACTGGCCAGTTTTACCACACGCAACCGCTATGATCTGGAACCATTGGTGAACAACCTCACCTTTGAATCTCATATCTTCCGTCATGCCCTGCGTGTCAGCATCGCTGCCGTTACCGGCTATTTGCTGGGACAGGTATTCCATCTGGACAGGGTCTACTGGATTCTGCTGACCATCGTCGTTATCCTGAAACCGGGTTTCGGTATCAGTAAAGCCCGTAGTTACCAGCGTATTATAGGTACCATCACCGGGGCATTGTTTGCCGCCGCCGTATTATATCTGACCACCAATAATACCGTCATCTTCATTCTGATGCTGATCTGCATACTCGGGGCCTA
This sequence comes from Chitinophaga pinensis, assembly GCF_007896845.1. Lineage (GTDB taxonomy): Bacteria > Bacteroidota > Bacteroidia > Chitinophagales > Chitinophagaceae > Chitinophaga > Chitinophaga pinensis_C. The sequence goes on from NZ_VOHS01000016.1 coordinate 80,995, forward strand.
TAGTTTTATGACCCAGCAGTATACACTCAGTGTCTTCTTTGTGACCCCCTTTGTAATATTCCTCCTGCATTTCCTCCATCCTGCACACCTGCAGAATGCCGAACTGCGTGTACTGGATACTTTCATCGGCGTAAGCATTGCCTTCTTCGCCAGCCTGTTATTATGGCCCAGCTGGGAGCATAACTACCTGCCCAGTCACATGAGCAAGATGGTAAAAGACAACGCCCGCTATCTGGATCATGTAATGCGCCTCTATACCGACAGAGAGTTTGTAATGAATGATTATAAACTGGCCAGAAAAGACACCAATGTCAGTGCGGCCAACCTCATGTCCGCGTTTCAACGTATGCTCTCAGAACCCAAAAGCAAACAGATACACGGCTCTGAAGTGTACCATTTTGTGGTACTCAATCACTCCCTGATGTCTCATATTGCTGCTATGGCCAACTATGGAATGCTGCACGGGGTGCATTATCCCAAGCCTGAGTATAAACTGCTGAATAATTATCTACAACAACATTTCAGTTGCATCATTGATCTGATTGACGATCCGGCAGCAAAACCTACGCTGCCACCGACCAACATGGAAGCGCTGGAAACACTGGATATTGATCTGGAAAAGCTTTATCAGCTCAGACAGGAAGAGATCAATAATGGTAAAGGTGAAACCCCTGTCAGGGAAGAAATGCTGGAAACAAAGATGGTCCGTGACCAGTTAAATGCCATGTTCTCTCTGCTAAAAGATATGAAGAAGACCATTGACAAGACAATTCAGCATTAAGCGTAACTGTTTTTTCTTAATTAATGGCCCTTGTTTCATCCTGTCTTATTAAATGTTCAGATCTTTCTGATCTTACGTTAAAGCTCTACGTCTTTTAACGTAGGACTAACATAAGATAAAGAAGATATAGCTAATAGAAAAAGCGCTTCGATAAACTATCGAAGCGCTTTTTCTATTAATTCTTAAGCCTGATTGCCGCTAGTCCTGATAAATAATCCCAAACTGGTCTGACAATGGATCCATATTTTTCAATATAAGATCAAAGAACGCAGGGCCCATCGCTACATACCATGGCATAAAATTCTCTTTTCTTTCCTGAAGTGAATTCGCCGGGAAAAGCCGGGACTTCAGTGTACGGATCTGCTCCGACTGCCATGTAAACTTCTTCTTTTCTGCGCGCAGGAACTTATGTTCGAGTTTACCAATTGACTTCACCGCTCTTGTACGTTCTGAGCCTACACTTGCTTCGAGCGTTACATCAATACTTCTTGCCTTCAGGACCAGATCATCAAACAGCTTCTCGATAGCCGCGTACTCATCTTTCAGCACCAGTGCTGCATTGGTATGTTCCTGTACGAAGCGGGTGATCAACTCCTCAGGATCTTCAAAGAGATCAGTTATAGACAATCCCAGTTTCTGCAAACGTTGCTGAGAATTTGCGTCCGTCAGCAGGAAAGAGTTACGTAGTAACAGTACCGGATAAGGCACCTTATAGTGTTCAAACAATTGCTGTAATTCCAGCCAATAGGCGATCTCTCCCCCACCACCAATAAAGGCAATATTAGGCAGGATCGTTTCCTGCAGCATACCACGCAGGATCACATTCGGGCTGAAACGCTCCGGATGTTCTTCCAGTTCTTTTTCCAGTTGTGCTTCGGTAAACTCTACCGGCAGGTGTAATACTTTCCAGATATCTCCCACTTTCACGATACGTTCACGGGAGGTTTCTGTCAGATAAAACAGGTTGATCTCACGCGGATTCGCCTGTACTTTATGGTGTTTAGAGAGCTTTGCAATGGTTTCATTGACGATGTCAAAGGAACGCTGATGAAACAGTTCGTCCCGCATAACCGGTACATACAGTTTCTTCAATTTCGGAGAATCAGGTACTAATATCACCAGTCCATATCTGCCAAACAGTTCGTTTACCAGATAGAGGGTTGCTTCCTGAATATTCTTATGGCCCAGATACGCCTTTTCCAGAAGAGCGATCAGTTCATCTGCATAAGGCCCGTATCCCAGTGCGTTTTTCACAGCTGCGATCAGATCCTCAAACCCTTCCGGTTGCATACGACCCACGGCGCCCTGTTGAGCGGTCGGCCAGTTGATCGTCTTACCATCAATATATACATGGCCCAGTTCATCCAGATCGGCGTCCTCACTACCCATATAGTAGACAGGCACAAAGTTGTACTTCGGATACTGCGACCTGAGCTGATCAGCTAACTTTATGGTTTGCAATATTTTATAAGCGAAGTATAAATAACCGGTGAAGATATTGGGCTGGTGTGCGGTGGTGATGGTGAAGGTCTGCTGATCCAGCAGGCTTTCTATATTATGACGGACCTTATCGGTGATTTCCAGGTCTTTATATTGTTCCTGAAGGGCTGCTACCAGTACATCCCTTTGTTGTGGGAAAGCTTTCTTAGCTTGTATGGCGGCCTCGAAATCAGGCGCTACAGACGAGTATTTGTAAAAGGGACGAAGATTAGGATGCCCGGCCAGAAAATCTGTTACCAATTGATTGAAATACCCCGTCTTACAATACGGGATTTGACTTACAGGTTGCTCCATACGCTACGCTCGGATTCTTTTAGATGCACGAAGGTAGGGAATGAATCGAGAATCGTCAATTAGTAATTACGAATGGCGATAATCCGTTATAATTAGGAATTAAGAATTAGGAATTTAAAAATAAAGAGGCGCTCCAATGTATGAAGCGCCTCTCATTATTCAGAAAGTAATAATCAGTATATATGATGCTTATCCGTCTCCACTAATCTTCGCTGCATTGCAATTCCTGATTCCTGACCGACCTTTCATTGGTCTCCTTAGATCACAAAACCATCCGGTAACACCATTCCATTCTTAATCACCACTATTCCATCTTTTACCGCATATTTTTCATGATCACCATCCGGCAGCGGATCGCCCACATTGATTCGTACATTGTTGCCGATGCTACAGTTTTTATCAATAATGGCGTTATTAATGACGCAGTTGTCGCCGATACCCATTGGCGGATGTCCTTTGCCTTTTGCTTTTTCCAGATCTTCGAGGGTCTGGTAATAATCAGCTCCCATGACATAACTGTTGGTAATAACAGAATTTCTGCCGATACGGGTTCTGATACCTACCACACAACGCTCCAGCTGACTATCGAGGATGATACTACCATCAGAGATGATGGTATTCTTCATGGTACCCGAGATTTTAGCTGGTGGCAGCATACGTGCGCGGGAGTATATAATATGTGACTCGTCGAAGAGGTTGAATTTAGGAATCTCGTCCGTCAGTCCCAGATTGGCTTCCCAGAAAGAGCTGATGTTTCCGATGTCTGTCCAATAACCGGTGTATTGGTAGCTGACAACTTTCATATCGGCATTGATCGCATAAGGGATCAGTTCCTTACCAAAGTCGGTGGATGATTCCTGACCGTTCAGCAGGTCATACAGGGTTTGTCTGCTGAAGATATAGATACCCATGCTGGCCAGATAGACTCTCCCTTCTGATTGCATTTCGTCACTTACCGGAGAAGCCCATGGAGCCAATACGTCCTGTTTGGGTTTTTCGGTGAATGAGGTGATCAGACCAGTATTGTCTGTCTTGAGGATACCAAAGTCGGAGGCGTCTTTTGCATTCACCGGAATGGTTGCAATAGAGACTTCTGCCTGACTTTCTATATGATGCTGCAGCATTTCGCGGAAGTCCATCTGATACAGCTGGTCACCGGAAAGGATCAGTATATATTCAAATTCATAATTGTCAATATGGTGCAGACACTGGCGTACAGCATCCGCGGTACCCTGATACCAGGTTGGATTGTCTGGTGTCTGTTCAGCAGCCAGAATATCTACGAACGCTTTACTGAAATGGCTGAAATGATAGGTATTTTTAATGTGCTTGTTCAACGATGCGGAGTTAAACTGTGTCAGCACAAAAATGCGGTTCATATCAGCATTCAGGCAGTTCGAAATGGGAATATCCACGAGGCGGTATTTACCGGCAACGGGTACGGCTGGCTTAGAACGCTTACGCGTAAGGGGGTACAGGCGTGTACCTGATCCGCCACCTAAGATAAGGGAGATAACTGCGTTAGACATATATTACGATTCTTTGTTTCAGTTTTCGGGTTACAGTCAGCGGACTACGATTGAGCTGTATAATTGCAGATATTCAGCAGCTGCACTGTCCCATGAATGATCAAGCTGCATGATGGTTTTGATGATATCCTGCAATTTTGCAGTGTCACTATATAGTTCAACAGCACGGCCGACCGCGTTACAGGCATCCCATGCTGCTGCATGGATAAAATTGATGCCAAAACCACCGGGGTCACCGAAGTCTGTAACTGTATCTTTTAAGCCACCCACACTACGTACAATTGGTATGGTACCATAGCGTAAAGCGTACATCTGGTTCAATCCGCAAGGCTCTACCCGGCTTGGCATCAGCAGAAAATCACTACCTGCATAAATTCTGTGTGACAGCGCCTCATCATATCCAAATTGCACATTAAAGTTTGCTGCCGTCAGTAATCTGGTTTGTTGCAATGACCATTCCACATGTGGATCGCCACTTCCCAGCAATAGAAAATTCAGCTGCTGTTTTTGTTCAAAGATAGACCTGCCAATGATTTCAGGCAGCAGATCCGCTCCTTTCTCCCCCACGAGGCGGCCGATGAAAGATATCAACGGGAGTGAAGGATCGAGGTTATATCGCTCACAAAGTTGTTGCTTTATTTCACGTTTTGCGTTTACAAACGTCTTTTGATCGTAGTTGACAGGTAACATCGGATCCGTTGCAGGGTCCCATACCTTTGTATCTATGCCATTCAATATACCGATCGCCTTGCCTTTCTCATAATTCATCAGGGCTTCCAGTCCGGCGGCTCCGGTATACATTTCTTCGAGGTAACTCGGCGATACAGTCGTAAATCTCCACGCACATTTGATACCGGCTGCCAATGGATTAATGGCGCCTTCCCAGCCCAGCAGACCTGCTTTCCAGAGATCAAAACCGGGTAACTGATACAGCCTGTCCCAGCCAAACTGACCCTGGTATTGTGCGTTATGAATCGTTAAAACGGTAGCTATATTTCTCAGACGCTCGTACTTATATGAATGCGTCATCATGAATGGAATGAGTGCGGTGTGATGATCATGTACATGTACCACATCAGGATGATCCTGCCATTCATTTAACCAGTCCAGTACTGCAATCTGGAAGGTGAGGAAACGGTCTGTATCATTGTAGTAACCGTATACTCTCTCCGTATCCAGCAGACCTGGAATATCAACCAGATAAAGATCAAAACCCAGCAGGTTTGTAACCTCTCTCCATACGTTGAAATGATGCCAGCTATGTCCTAACCAGCATCCTCCCTGGTGTACCAGTTCAAATTCCTGTGAATGAAAAAAACGGGTATTGTAAGCGGGCATCACTACCTTGGCTATATGCCCCGCCTGGAACTGGTACTTGGGCAATGCCCCTACCACATCTGCCAGACCTCCTACTTTTGCTATAGGGTAACATTCCGCGCTAACGTGTAAAATCTCCATGCTAAAGAATTAAAAACTGTTTCTTTTAAATTACCTTGGAAAAAGCATATTACAAAGGATTGTCCAAACTTTATTTGAGGCACCAATCATATAACAAGCTACTCATTCTCGTCCCTAAGTCCAGCGTAATTTAAACCAATCCCCTTATATATCAACAAATAATCCTATTCCTTTTTTTATTTGCCCGTTACTGTTAGGTTTTCACCTCCTTGTCCCATAATACCCCCAACTGGGGCAGGGAAACCCCGGAACGCGGAAAACGCAATATAACTGCATAATACATTACCTTCGGAGAAAGCTTCAATTCACATGGATTTTGGTCGTGTTGATCCGGCGCTGCTGGACGAAATAGATTTCAAACTGCCTGCTGAACCGACGTTTAATAAAACGGTCCTCAAAGGTAAAGCCCTTAAGAAGCCTAAGATCTATCTTGGTTGCGCCAAATGGGGCCGTAAGGAATGGATTGGCAAGATCTATCCGAAAGGCACGAAAGAAGCCAACTTCCTTGACGAGTACGTCCATCACTATAACAGTATAGAGCTGAATGCCACCCATTATAAGATCTATGGCCCCGAGGCCATTGCAAAATGGGATGCAAGGGCTACAGGCAAACATTTTAAGTTCTGTCCGAAAGTCCCGCAGTCCATCAGCCACTTCAGCAACCTCGTGGATGCTGGTCCGCAGACAACTTCCTTCCTTGAAGGCGTACTGGCTTTCGGCGAGCACCTCGGTCCTATCTTCCTTCAGGTAAGTGATAAATACTCCCCCAAACGGAAAGATAATCTCTTTAAATATCTGGAGAGCCTGCCGACGGACCTGCAATTCTTTCTTGAGGTTCGTCACCCGGAATGGTTCAGTGATGATAAGATCCGGGAAGAACTGTTCAGCACTTTAAAGCAGCTCAACGTAGGGGCTGTCATTACAGATACCGCCGGGCGGAGGGATTGCGCACATATGTACATGCCCATCCGTAAGGCTTTTATCCGTTATGTAGGCAATAGTCTCCATCCTACCGACTACGTCCGCATAGATGACTGGGTCAGCCGTATTCATGAATGGTTACAACGCGGCCTGCAGGAATTGTATTTCTTCATGCATATGCACGATGAAAAGTACTCTCCCGAACTGACTGTTTATATGGTGGACAAATTCAAAGAAGTCTGTGATATCGAATTGCAAAAGCCTGTCTTTGTCGAACAGCCAAAGGGACTGTTCAGTTAAACGATCAGCCATTAACCTTACTGCGTTAAGCATTGGGAGCTGATATACATGCCCGCGGCGCTCACATACATGTACGCTTCCCGATGCCAGATTGCGCTCCACATATTAACCATATTAGTAAATAGTGCGATGCAGGCAACAATTGCCGCTACAGTGTCCGGTTGATAAAAAGACCTTGCTGTGACGACGACGCTCTTCCGCCTAATTGTTAATGCTTAATTTTTAATTCTTAATTACCATCCTCTTTCGTCAATTTCTAATTTCCCGGCCCCTGCTTGTATTTAGGTTATCTAAATGTTACTTTTACTGTCTGAAAAGGGAAGTTTAAATAATTATGCGAGATAAGCTCAGGGGTTTGGCCCGTGACCTGACGGGTACTCTATACGATGATGATACTATGCGTACGCTGTACGCGACCGATGCATCTGCTTACAGGGAAATGCCACTGGCAGTAGCCATCCCGGCAAATGAACAGGACATCAAGACATTGATCGCCTTTGCGCGCGCCAATAAAACCTCACTTATCCCACGCACCGCCGGCACTTCTCTCGCCGGACAGGTAGTTGGTAACGGGATTATAGTAGATGTTTCGAGAACTTTCACGAAAATACTGGAAATCAATACTGAAGAGCACTGGGTAAGAGTACAGCCAGGTGTGATCAGGGACGAATTGAATATGTTCCTGAAACCTTATGGCTTCTACTTCGGACCAGAAACCTCCACTGCCAACCGTGCCATGATCGGTGGTATGGTCGGTAATAACTCCTGCGGATCCAACTCTGTTGTGTACGGCAGTACCCGTGAACACCTGCTGGAAGTAAAAGCGATTCTTAGTGATGGCTCCGACGTTGTCTTCAATACTATTTCCGCTGACGAGTTTCATGCCCGTTGCGAAAGAAATGATAACAGTCTGGAGACAACTGTTTATCGGCAGGTACGTACTCTGCTGGGTAATCATAGCAATCAGGAAGAGATCCGCCGTGAATTTCCAAAACCAAGTATCACCCGTCGTAATACCGGTTACGCCATCGATCTGCTGCTGGAAACAGCCCCCTTCACTGCTGGTAAGGATGACTTCAACTTCTGTAAACTGATTGCAGGTTCTGAAGGTACCCTTGCTTTCCTGACAGAGATTAAACTGAATGTATCTCCACTGCCACCCAAAGAGACCGGGCTGGTATGTATTCACTTCAATAACGTTGATGAATCGCTGCGCGCCAATATTATCGCAATGAAGTATAAGCCCAGCGCCAGTGAACTCATTGACCACTTCATTCTGGAATGTACCAAGGATAATATTGAACAAAGCAAAAACCGCTTCTTTGTACAGGGAGATCCCGGCGCTATCCTCGTGGTAGAATTCTGCCGTGATACACGTGAGGGGATCACCGAAATATCCAATCAGCTGATTGCTGAACTGCAGGCTGCCGGACTGGGTTACCATTTCCCCCTGTTGTTCGGAGAGGATACTAAAAAGATCTGGACACTGCGTAAAGCAGGTCTTGGTTTGCTCAGTAACCTCCCCGGCGATGAAAAGGCAGTACCTGTTATTGAAGATACAGCGATCGATATTGACGATCTGCCGGCTTACATCCGCGACTTCAACGATATTCTTAAGCAATATGATCTCCATGCCGTACACTATGCACATGCTGGTAGCGGTGAGATCCACCTACGTCCTATCATCAACCTGAAAACGGAAGAAGGTAATCTGCTCTTCAGAAAGATCGCCGAAGAGATTGCAACACTCGTAAAGAAATATAACGGTTCCCTGAGTGGTGAGCACGGCGATGGCCGTCTGCGCGGAGAATTCATCCGCCAGATGATCGGCGACAAGAACTACACCCTGCTGCGCGACCTGAAATATACCTGGGATCCGGAGAATATCTTCAACCCGAATAAGATCGTAGATACGCCAAGCATGAACAGTATGCTGCGTTATACTCCCGGACAAAAAGCACCGGAGCTGAAAACGATCTTCCATTTCCCTGACCAGACGATCCTCCAGCATGCGGAGCAATGTAATGGTTCGGGGGACTGCCGTAAAACAGAAAAAAGCGGTGGAACCATGTGCCCGAGCTACATGGCAACCCGCAATGAAAAGGATACCACCCGTGCAAGGGCAAACATCCTGCGTGAGTTCCTGACCAATTCCAATAAAGAGAACCGTTTCGACCATAAAGAAATTTATGAAGTACTGGATCTCTGTCTGGCTTGCAAGGGCTGTAAGTCAGAATGTCCATCCAACGTAGATATGGCAAAACTGAAAATGGAATTCCTGCAGCATTACCATGATGCCAACGGCGTTCCTTTCAGGGCAAAACTGATCAGTAATTTTACCCGTCTGAATGGTCTTGCAACGATCGCACCGGGTATCTATAACTGGATGGTGAATACACCACTGACCAGTAACCTGATCAAAAAGACTTCCGGTTTTGCGCTTAAACGCTCTTTACCGGAACTGCAATCCACCACTCTGAGAAGCTGGTTCAAAAAGCAATGGCCAAAAGAGAAAAGCACGACGCCTGCCACAAAGAAACAGGTGTATCTGTTCTGCGATGAGTTCACCAACTTTAACGATACGCATATCGGTATCAAAGCCGTAAAACTGTTACACCGTCTCGGATATGATGTGAAGATGATCGAACACCCTGAAAGTGCGCGTGCGTGGATGTCTAAGGGCCTGCTGCGTAAAGCGCGTAACTTTGCAGAAGAGAACGTACGGATCTTCAGTGATGTGATCAATGATCAGGTGCCTTTATTAGGAGTGGAACCTTCTGCTATTCTGAGTTTCCGGGATGAATATCCGGATCTGGTAAGAGAAGAACTGAGAGCAAAGGCGAAGCAACTGGCACCAAATGTATTGCTGATCGATGAATTCCTGAGCCGTGAGGCTGCTGCTGGTAATGTTCCGGCTACGCTCTTCACGACGGAGAAAAGACAGATCAAACTGCATGGTCATTGTCAGCAGAAAGCTTTGTCAACACCGCTGCATAGTAAAAATATCCTGTCACTGCCGGCTAACTATACCGTTGAAATCATCCCTTCAGGATGTTGTGGTATGGCGGGCTCTTTCGGATATGAGAAAGAGCACTACGAGCTGTCTATGGAGATCGGCGAAATGGTACTGTTCCCCGCTGTAAGAAATGCAGCAGATGAAACCATTATCGCGGCGCCGGGTACAAGCTGCAGGCATCAGGTAAAAGATGGTACCGGCCGCAAATCACAGCATCCGGTAGAAATCCTCTACGAGGCACTGGTTTAGACTAATGCAATACAACAATAAAAAAAGGCTATCCACCATACGGCGGATAGCCTTTTAATTTTTAAACACAGCCAAAAGCAATTACAGCCTGATTGTATCAGGAAGGTATTTTGCTATCAGACTTTCATAGTATGGCTTTAATTCGCTGATTACTGGTGGTTTCGGGCTTTTTGAATAGAGATCATAAGGATTGAATTTCCTTACCCATTCAAACATCTCGCGATCATGATCATTCATCAGGTGATCATACGCCTCTTCTCTATGTTGTGCATAGAAAGAGTGATAGCGGATCATGTAAAGCGCCGGTTCTGGCAGATAGTCTTTCATCATCTGGTACAGATATTCATCATGTCCCCATGAAAGATCTACCTGATTGAGTCCGCAATTCGGACTGTATATACCATATTTGGTATTATATCTTTCGTCCTTTGCATCCGGATTGTCAGCAAAGAATTCAGGATAAACAATTTTATCGGAGAACTGACAGCCCACAGGGAAGGTATCCCCTACTACAGCCCATTGCGGTTCCCCAAACAGACAAAGCACTTTTCCCATATCATGGATAAAGCCTGTCAGCACAAACCAGTCCGGATGACCATCCGCCCTGATCGCTTCTGCGGTCTGTAAAAGGTGCTGCAACTGGTCCAGTTCAATATCCGGATCCGAGTCATCCACCAGAGTATTTAAAAACTCCATTGCACCCCACACAGGTGTTTCCTTACGGCTAAAGCTCAGGAACTCCTTTTTCTTTTGCTGAACGAAGTCATACGTCTGATAATGATGGTTCAGGCGATAGAATTCCCTTACGGTATCCCGGCCGGGATTCTCGTAGTTTCTATATTCTTCTTTGGATTTTTCCGTTTCCGGAACTGCTGGCTCAGGATAGCGCAGTAGTACATCGTCTTCCCATTGCTCTATACTTTGCAAAGGTTTTAATTCTTCGTTGGAAAAGGTGTTTGCGCTCATAATTCGTGGAAATTGAAATGGAGAAATAAAGATCGTCTGCTATTCTAATTTACAAATTTCAATCGATTTCCACAAATTCCATTTTTATCGGTCAACGAAATATGGATAACTCGTCGCAGTATCTATACTTATCTTGCCTGCCAATGCTGTAATTTATACTTATTATAGGTATTCGTCCGCCTGCGATTTTACCTTTCTTTTATATACTGATATAAATCTGACCTCCATAAACGCTGTCTTTAATCACGATAAACCGACTCTTAACTCCTGATTCCTCTAATTGTCATCATCATGAAGAAAATGCAACTATTGCTGTGGCTTCCCCTCCTGCTGCCCCTGCTGTTTATCAGTTCCTGCCGGAAAGATGAAAAAGAAATCGTCCGGGAAGATCAGTCTGCTGTCCCGCAACAGGACAGGACATTTATTGTCATTGCCGAAGAAGGAAAAAAGCTGGATCCTATTGTGGAAAGTCTGGCAGGACTGCATGCCGCAAAGTACCATCTGAAAAAAACTATACCGGAGCTGGGGCTCATGCAGGTACAGACGCCGGATCCCGGTTTTCCTGAAAAAGCCAGACAGATTGCCGGTGTACAGGCTGTCGTAATCGACGTATCAACTAATTGGGAAGTCCCTGTCAAGGCGGTCCGCGCCAGTAAGCAGCCTGTCTTTGACAACACGCAGCCTTCCGCCAGAGCCGTTCCTGTTTACTCCGGCGACCCTTACGGCGTTTTACAATGGGATATGCAGTCCATTAAAGCACCCGCAGCATGGGCAAAAGGTTTTAAGGGGAACGGTGTAAAAGTGGCGATACTGGACGCTGGTTTCAAAACACGTGATCCGGAAATTATCGGCAAGATCATCAACACACAATCCTTTATTCCTGATGAACCGGTGGAAGCTTTCGAACCCATCGGACAAAGGGAATACTTTAGTCAGGGTACCTGTGCCGCGGGAATTATTGCCGCTTCACATGATGGACGCGGCGTGGTAGGTATTGCACCCGGTGCGCAACTGATACTGGTGAAAGTAATCTCTGATTTTACACATGAGGCGCCGTGGAGCCGTCTGATTGATGGGATCTTTTATGCGGTGAATCATGGCGCAAAGGTGATTGAAATGAACGTTGCTGGTAAACTTCCCCGCAAGACCTACGTCGATAACAATGGTACCCCCAACTATCCCAATGATGATTACGAAGTAGAATATACCCGCGATATCAAAGATCTGGTCATAGCATTGAACCGGGCGACGGTGTATGCGAATCTGCTGGGCGCAACGCTGGTGGCCCCTTCGGGAGATAATAAGTATAATTTTGACGTGGAGAAGAACTTTGCCGTATATCCTGCGGCCGCATTGGGTGTTTTGTGTATCGGATCCAATGGTCCGGTAGGCTGGGGCATCAATCAGGATACCACGTTATACAAACCTGCGACCTATATGAATTATGGCAGGTCGTATATCCGCTTCGGAGCGCCCGGCGGCAACAGTGCTGAACCTTTTGACGCTTTGCTGGTCGGAGAAGTAGCTGGTTTTGGCAACTGGGAATATCTCTTTAACTGGGTGTATAATATCGGCTTCTGGGTTCCGGATGAAGGCGGTTATTATCCATCGTGGGCGGTAGGTTCTGCACTGGCGGCGGCACATGCTGCCGGTAGCATCGCATTATTATACGAAAACCATCCATGGATGAATGCCGTACTGGTAGATGCAGTACTCCGTAAATCGGCGGATGATTATGGTACATCCGGTAAAGATCCTTATTTTGGCTATGGCCAGATCAATGCCGGCAAGGCGGTGAATCTGGTGAAATAGACCTCCGGATCAAGTCCACATCAAGTCCACCTCACATCCGCATAAACCACTACATAACAAGCAGTTAGCAATATCGTAATTCCGGCGATATTACCCCGGAAAAGTGCGTATAAAAAGGAAGCGGGTCACTGCCAATGGCAGTGACCCGCTTCCTTTTTATACGGTCAATATTATGCTTACCAGAACACGGTGTACAGTACAACCAGTATGGCCGTAATGATCACGCTGCCCGCAATAAACACCGGAGTAGTGCGGAACAATGACGGATCAATCACGATAATACGTTTCTGATCTTTACTACGCTTATCCAGTAGTGTAACGATGATCATCAGTGCCACGAGGAATCCGAACACGATGGACATACGGTCGAGGAACGGATATTCCGGGAAGGCGCCGTTGGTCCATGATGGCAGGAAGTTCAGAATAGCTGACAATGGGATAGTCAGTATTGCTGCCAGTAATGCTGCCAATGAGGTGGTACGTCTCCAGAAGAAACCCAGCAGGAATATGGCCAGAATACCCGGAGAGATATAACCCACGCAATCCTGAATAAATTGGTACGCCTGATCCAGTGTTGTCAGTGCCGGTGCTACGATACAAGCGATCACCATAGACACGATCACCGCCACACGCCCTACTCTCACGAGATGTTTTTCACTCGCCTTCTTGTTGAAGTAGCGGTGGTAAATATCCAGAGAGAAGATAGTAGAGATACTATTTAATTTACCCGCCAGAGATGCCACTATCGCTGCTGTCAGTGCGGCAAAGGCCAATCCTTTCAGACCAACCGGCAAGAGATTCATCAGGGTTGGATATGCGAGGTCGGGCTTTACAACGCCGGCAGCGTTTCTGAGTTCGTCGTTAAACACACCTTCATTGAACAGTACGTATGCCGTAATACCCGGAATCACCGCGATCAGTGGGATCAGCAGTTTCAGGAAAGCGGCAAACAGGATACCATTACGAGCTGTTTTCAGATCTGCACCGAGGGCACGCTGGATGATATACTGGTTACAACCCCAATAGTTGAGGTTGTTGATCCACATACCCCCAATGATTACAGACAGACCCGGCAGGTCTTTATAATACTTATGATCAGGAGAGAAGATCATATGGAAATGCGTATCTGCCTTCTCATGCACGATAGCCAGTCCTTTGAGGATATTATCGCCATAACCAAAATGGTTAGATACCATTTGCAGGGCAAGATAAGTAGTTGCCAGACCACCCACGATCAGTACGAATACCTGAATCACATCAGTATAACCGATCACCTTCATCCCTCCCAGAGTCACCAGCAGGGCAAAGATGGCCAATCCGATGATACACCAGAAGAACGGTATACCCGAAATAGCTGTAATCGCCAGCGCGCCCAGATACACGATAGAGGTCAGGTTAACGAGTACATATACGACCAGCCAGAAAATGGCCATAATTGTACTCACTGTCTCATTGTACCGTTCCCGCAGGAACTGGGGCATGGTGTAGATCTTATTTTTCAGATAGATCGGGATGAAGAAGATGGCCACGATGATCAGGGTAGCGGCGGCGATCCACTCATAGGAAGAGATAGCCAGACCAAGGGCAAAACCGGAACCGGACTGTCCGATAAAGTGTTCTGCCGAGATATTGGACGCAATCAGGGAAGCCCCGATTGCCCACCATGTCAGGGAGCCTTCTGCGAGGAAGAAGTCCTTCGTACTTGCCGTTTTGGACCTCTTACGCTGGAAAATATAGTAGCCGAAGCCGGCAACAATAATAAAATAGATAAAAAACACGAGGTAATCCAGACTACCTAAGTGGTGTGTATCAGCTGATTGATTCATATCAGGGATTTAAAGGCCCGTTCACAAGCTGTTTTCAGACCTTAGCACTAAGTTTGATAATTGAAAAAGCGGGTCAAGATACTTAATAAAACATTATTTCAATAGTCCACATTGTTTTTACGTTATATTTACCCTGTATGTTAGAAGTCGATAAAAAGGAAGCCCACCTCCTGCAGAAGGCGGTACGGCAATGGGAATCCGAAAACCTTATTAGCCCTGAACAGGCCACCCTTCTGAAAGAAACCTGGCGTATACGTGAGGGTGACTGGCAGGTGGTAACCCTGTATATCTTCATTGCGGCCATTTCCTGTGCGCTGATGGCGTTCGGTTCTTTGGTACTGGACGAAAAATGGATCGAGGTATTACGACTGAAATTCTCGCTGACAGATGGTATTATTGCTACCCTTTTTGCTGCACTGACGGTATTTCTTTGTTTCAATGGTTATCGCCGGCAGCAAAGAAATCCGGACTACTCTCTGAACCGGGAACTATTCTGGTTGCTCCCTATTTTGAGTGTCGGCGTCAGCGTAGTGTATCTTGGCAAAACGCTTCAATACCTGAATAGCAATTACGGTGTTTTCTGGCTACTGGCTACAGCTGCCTACGGGATATTGGGGCTGTTGTTGTCTTCCCGGCTGATGTGGACGGCCACGCTGTTATGTCTGATACCTGCTTACGTCAAGCTCACCTATTATATATCAGGCGGAAAGGCATTCTTTCTGGGGATGAACCTTCCCTGCCGTATGATATTGCTGGCGGGCATTATGGTGGGCATTCACTGGCTCTTCCGCAATAATCGTTTATACAAACAGGTAAAACACATCACGTGGGTAGGTAGTTGGTTGTTGTTACTTTTATCCGGCTGGATGATCTCTATTTTTGGCAACAGCGCCTCCTGGGATGAGTGGCAGCAGGTGAGGCAGGTCAGTCTGCTCTGGTGGGTGGCGGCATTTACCGTTTTATGTGTGCTGGTACTCATCTGGGGTATCAAAAGTCATGATACGATGGTCAGGGATATGGCAGTTTTATTTCTGTTGCTGAACCTGTATACGAGATATTTTGAGTATCTGTGGGACCGCACGCATAAGGGAGTGTTTTTTACCGTACTGGCCTTGTCATTCTGGTGGCTGGGGAAATTGCTGGAGAAGAGATTGAAGGGAAAGTCCGTGAAGAATTAAAAAAAGCTGTGAAGTATAATGAGTAAGGGCGTCCTCTGATGGTGGACGCCCTTACTATTTTTGATAGGTCTGCAACCGCAGGGATGGCTGATACAGTACTGTATTCTTTACGATCACGGCTGATGGATCATGATCAGCAATCTCCCAACCCGATATCTGGTATTTACAAGAGTCCAATCATCGTTCATCCTGATCTTTACAGTATTCCATTTCTGTTTGTCTGCATTATTCAACCCCGGATATCCGATAGTATTGTGACGGATCCAGTCATTGTTTGCTGTGCTGATTATTGCTTATTTTCCGTATATCCTGTTAATCATGATCGTTGATAGCCGGTCATGACTTTCCCTGCGCATCGCTGCATTCCAACCCTTAATTTCCAATGCCTGATTAAGAATTGATCACCACTTCTACTTCTTTCACCTGATACCTGCCGGTATCGTGAAAGCTCCAGTCGTAGTTGGCGGTAATCCAGGAGCGGAGCACAGCCATAAACCGCTCGAGTTCTTTATCAGTTTCTGCGCCAAAGGACGGCAACAGTTTTTCGAGGGCGGTAAACAGTTTCACTTCTTCATTGTGCATTCTGGCGGTTTCGTTGACGGCTTCCTGCAGGGTGATATTGCGTTCATGTTTTAACACCAGCACCAGATTATGTACATCTCCTTGTCTGGCTTCTTTGGCGCAGGAGAAGATGTCGTTGGCCCAGCATACGATGTTATTGCAGGCGAGTACCAGCCGTTGTACGATGAAGTGTTGCAGGATGTGTGCAGGCAGATACACTTTTTCTATGATTTCGATGGCTTCCACATCGGCGAACAATGCACCGGTGTAAGGACGCATGGTAACGTATTCTGCGACGGTTGGGACGATATCCGCCGCTCTGTTGCCGGCTTCCCAGTGGCAGGAAGTAAAATATTCCTCCATACTTCTGATGAAACGGGCCTGCCATGCGGTATCGCCGAGGGCCTGCATACGTTCCCAGATGTCTGTGAAACTTCTACCCAGCACGGTATCAACAGGTGTATTATGTTTCAGTATGTTCATGAAGCCGTCCGTAACATGTTCCAGGTATACGGATTTCTTTCCCAGTTGTGCTTCATCGCACTGATCATCCAGCATAAACAGCCAGGTGTTGAAGTTGGCGATGGTGCACAGTTCATGAAAACCGGCATGTGGAAATGCTCTTGCGGCCAGCCAGGCAAAACGGGATCTGTCAAAACGGGCCATGGCTTCAGGAGTAGTGATAAATCCGAAATCGGCTACCCATTGACGGTTTTGCTCATGTGCTGCTGTTACAAATTGGTTAATAAGAGAGGGGAACGGATAAATTATCCGAGGCAAGGTGATCGTTGGCATAGTAAAGTGGGTTAAGAGGGTTTGGGTTAAAGGGGGATTATTCCCTTAGTTTGTCTATAACTCTGGAAAAGGCCAGCCTGAACCAGCTGGTGAACTGCTGAGGGTTTGCTGTTAGCTGCCGGTCAATTTCTTCTACCGGTAAATAATGAAACGCATGCACCTCCCCTGGGTCCGGGTTGATTGCTCCGTTATAGACACCCACCCATACATGGTCGTACTCATGCTCAATCAGACCATTGTCGAATTCTGTGCGGTAAGTAAACTGGAATAGTTCACGCAAGGGACAGTCAAATCCCATTTCTTCCGAAAGACGGCGATGGGTGGCTGCTTCCACTGTTTCACCCGGTAATGGGTGACTACAGCAGGCATTCGTCCATAAGCCGCCGGAATGATATTTATCGAGCGCCCGCTGCTGTAGCAGCATTTCGCCCTGATCATTCATAATAAACACGGAAAAAGCCCTGTGGAGTAAGCCTTTCTCGTGTGCTTCCATTTTTTCCATCAATCCTGTCTCCTCGTCGCGTTCATTCACCAATATTACCTGTGCTTTCATACAATGACAAATATATGGTTCATAATTTATGTAAACGAATTCCGGCAGGTATAAGCACCCTTATAGCAGCAACGAACCGTCGCCCGGAGGAGAGTGATTAGTCATCATAACAGGTGTCTTTTAATGTAACGTTTAAAAATTCTGGTTGATGGATTTTCAATAGGGATATTGCTGACGGCAGCGGTGGGTTAAAACTTACAGCGTCAAATTACGCAATTATTTGTTCATTTTATCTTTTCAGTTTGTTCATTTTATCTCTCCCTGCGGCGGTTTTGCATAGCTCCCTCCAAGTTTCATATATTTGCAGTTATGGCAGAAGATCTGAGTATTGTTAAAGGAGATAAGACAGCAGAATATCAATCTATTATTCCGCAGATAAAGGCACTGGTGACTGGTGAACCTGACCTGATAGCCAACCTGGCCAACACCGTAGGAGCACTGAAAGAGCAGTTCAACTGGTTCTGGGTTGGATTTTATCTTGTAAAAGGAGATGAACTGGTACTGGCCCCTTTTCAGGGCCCTGTAGCCTGCACACGTATTAAAAAGGGACGTGGCGTCTGCGGCACCAGCTGGGCAGAAGCAAAAACGCTCATTGTCCCTGATGTAGAAGCTTTCCCGGGGCATATCGCCTGCAGCAGTCTGTCAAAATCAGAAATAGTAGTCCCTGTTATCCGTAATGGCGTGGTTATTGGTGTATTAGATGTTGACAGCGAACTACTCAATCATTTCGACGAAACAGACCAACAGTTCCTCGAAGAGATAGTAGCGTCCCTCGATTTTGGAGCATAACTTCATTATACCAGACCCATAAACCAATTATGTTTTTTTTCCGCAAGAAGTCCGATACAACTAATGCGAACATTCCGTTCCTCGCCGGAATAGAAACCGACATCCATTCTCATCTGGTGCCGGGAGTAGACGATGGTGTACAGGATGTTGAAACCTCTGTCCGCTTCATTGAAACACTGCACGAACTAGGCATTCAGAAAGTGATTACCAGTCCGCACATTATCATTGACCGCTATCCGAATTCCGCTGAAACGCTCAGCGCACCATTCCAGGCCGTAAAAGAGGCATTGCTGGCGAAAGGGTCTGCCGTTAGCTTCCATCATGCTGCAGAATATTACATGGACGAATACTTTGAAGAACTGATGAAATCCTCCCGTCTGCTCACCCTCAACGGAGAGCTGTTACTGGTAGAGATCTCCTTCATGTGTGCGCCCCCACAGTTGCATCAGTGGCTGTTCGAACTGTCCGCTCAGGGCTACCGCCCTATTCTGGCACATCCCGAGCGTTACAACTACTATCATCAGGAAACCGAAGAATACAGGACCTTTAAACAACGTGGTTGTTATCTGCAGGTCAACCTCCTCTCCCTTGCAGGCTATTACGGCAGGCATATACAAAAAGCCGCCGAATGGCTGATCGAAGAGGAACTGGTCGATTTTATCGGTACCGACCTGCATCACGATAAACATCTGCAGGCCATTAAAGCTATTGCGAAAGACAAAAAGCTGGTAAAACTGCTCGAAAACTATCCTTTTAAAAATAAGACGCTGACGACCGCCACACAGGTGATAAAGTAACCAATACGACATGATAGCAGTTATCGGCTTAGGCTATGTGGGCCTCCCCCTTGCAATTGAGTTTGCCAGAAAGTATAAAGTGCTGGGTTTTGATATCAACGCAGCACGTGTGCATGAACTGTGCAACGAACAGGATAAAACCCGTGAAGCCGACATTGCAGCTCTCCGCGAAGTATTGCAATTGGGAGCTGCCACCGACGCCCCCACCGGATTACACCTCTCTTCCGATAAAAACGACCTGAAAAATTATCAGATATATATCGTTACCGTTCCCACGCCCATAGACCAGTTCAAATCACCCGATCTCACCTATCTGCTCGGCGCTTCCGCTATGTTGGGCTCCGTGCTGAAAAAAGGTGATATCGTAATTTATGAATCCACCGTCTACCCGGGATGTACAGAAGATGATTGCGTACCTGTTCTTGAACAACATTCCGGCTTACGTTACAATCAGGACTTTTTTGTCGGTTACTCCCCCGAAAGGATTAACCCCGGCGATAAAGTCAACACCCTCACAAAGATCAAAAAAGTAACCAGCGGCTCCACTCCGGAAATAGCGACCCGCATCGATGACCTTTATGCTTCCATCATCACTGCCGGCACGCATAAAGCGCCCAGCATCAAAGTAGCGGAAGCTTCCAAAGCCATCGAAAACGCACAACGCGATGTCAATATTTCCTTTGTGAATGAACTGGCCCTGATATTCGACCGTATAGGCATTGACACCAACGACGTTATCGAAGCAGCCGCCACTAAATGGAACTTTTTAAAATATAAACCCGGTCTCGTCGGTGGTCACTGTATCGGCGTAGATCCTTACTATCTGGCTCATAAAGCTGAGTCATTAGGGTACCATCCGCAGGTCATCCTCTCCGGTCGGCGTGTGAACGACCAAATGGGTTATTTCGTGGCCAGCAAGGTTGTCAAACTCATGATCGAAAAAGATCATAAGATCAAAGGTGCCCATGCTTTGATTATGGGTATCACCTTCAAGGAAAATTGTCCGGACGTACGTAATACGCGTGTTGTAGACATTTACCATGAATTGAAGCAGTATGGTCTGGATGTTACTGTGTATGATCCGTGGGCGGATCCGGAAGAAGTCAAAAAAGAATATGGTGTACCTACTGTCACCAAACTGGAAGGAACAGAAGTCTTTGACGCCATGGTGATTGCTGTTGCTCATCGGGAGTTCCTGACCTTCGATTTCAAGAAGTTTGGTAGTAGTAGTGCGGTTATTTTTGACACCAAGGCTTGTATTGACAGGGACTTGGTGGATGGAAGACTGTAAGTCGGTTAAAAATTATATAGAAAGCGTTTGTCCAATGGCAGGCGCTTTTTTGTTTTAAGGACTTGCGGGGCTACTGCGGGTTGTGGTCAGACGCTGGTTGATTCTCTTTGAGAGGCGTTCAAATTACGCGGGGTGGGTCGTGTTGGGCGTTGGGATCACTGTCAAGCGGGGCAGGCATTAGCGGACTATGTTATGTCTTATGTCAGGCGGTCTGCTGCGGGTTGAGGTGGGACGCCGGGCTGACGCCCTTTGAGAGGCGTGCTATTGGGCGGGGGTGGGTCGTGTGGGGCGTTGGGATGATTGATTGAACCCCTATCAAGCGGGGCAGGCTCTCAAAGGGCTAAGGCCCTTTGTCTCCACCTCAACCCCTCCGCTGATACAGTCTGTCGTTTCGGCAATAGTCTTTGAATACTAATAAGCTGTTGTGTAATCGTCTTTGTGCTGGTAAGCATTGTGCTAATTCATATCTATAACACGAATGATTACGGCACATGAAAAGCATTATCTCCCGAAACGTTATTACATGTTGACAGCCCGGCCACAGCGAAGGATTTCAGATGGAGCCCCTGGCCTTAGGTCTTTGAAGTATGTCCATCCGCCTGACAAAATCTGATAGATATTCCAATGCCCAATACGACCAACCAAAGCTCCATTCATAGCACTTCAAAGAGCGTCAGCCAGAGGGCCCATCTGAAACCAAAGCGTAACACCCAGACATAAAAAGAAGACCACAATTTCCCCCAATGAAACCGGGTTTTAAACGACAAACAGCTACAATAACAAACATCATTCACCAGAATAACTACAATCCTCAAAGCCACTAAACACTAAAAGATATTGATAGTTGACAGCCTCGTCACAGCGAAGGATTTCAGATGGAGCCCCTGGCCTTAGGTCTTTGAAGTACGCCCATCCGCCTGACAAAATCTGATAGATATTCCAAAGCCCGACACGACCTACCAAAGCTCCATTCATGTCACTTCAAAGAGCGTCAGCCAGAGGGCCCATCTGAAACCGAAGCGTAACACCCAGACATAAAAAGAAGACCACAATTTCCCCCAATGAAACCGGGTTTTAAACGACAAACAGCTACAATAACAAACATCATTCACCAGAATAACTACAATCCTCAAAGCCACTAAACACTAAAAGATATTGATAGTTGACAGCCCAGTCACAGCGAAGGATTTCGGATGGAGCCCCTGGCCTTAGGTCTTTGAAGTACGCCCATCCGCCTGATAAAATCCAATAGATATTCCAAAGCCCGACACGACCTACCAAAGCTCCATTCATGTCACTTCAAAGAGCGTCAGCCAGAGGGCCCATCTGAAACCGAAGCGTAACGCCCAGACATGAAAAATAAAGGCCACAATTGCCCCTCAAGAAATCGGATTTTAAACGCCAAACAGCTACAATAACAAACGGAATAACTCCAATCAGCAAAGCCGCTAAACGCCAAAAGCTATTGATAGTTGACAGCCCGGTCACAGCGAAGGATTTCAGATGGAGCCCCTGGCCTTAGGTCTTTGAAGTTTGCCCATCCGCCTGATAAAATCTGAAAGATATTCCAAAGCCCGACACGACCAACCAAAGCTCCATCCATAGCACTTCAAAGAGCGTCTGCCAGAGGGCCCATCTGAAACCGAAGCGTAACACCCAGACATAAAAAAAGAACAGCAATTAACTCAAAAATGTATCCTGTCAAAACCGACCACCAGCACTCCTAACCATTAACTCTCCTTCTCTCAAAACGATACCCTCTTTTTTATATACAAAATCAATTAGTTGTAATATTTTTCTTACCTTTACTTCAACACGCTGCTTTTGCAATACAGAGAAAAAAATCCCATATCTTTCTTCCAAAGCCTCACTACTTGTTATTGTTCTATTGTAACCTTGTCATGTTCGGCCTAAAAGCCCGCCAATTTATTAACCATTAAAAGGCGAAGTATTAACCTAATAACCAAGATTCCTGAAAAACAGCTATGTGCAGCTGATTTTAGGGGATAAACCATGTACCATGAATACACCTTATCCGGCTGCCTCCGCCCTACAGGAGGCCCCCCATTCAAAAATCCTGCTGGTAACAGGAGACGCTGCTATTCTACGGAAGTTCCGTCAGTTACTCTTGCCGACGTATGATGTCGTAGCGACTAATACAGTGGCTGAAGCGATTGACATTGCCAACCGGCAGCTACCTGACCTGATCCTGTGTGACGTATTAGTAGCCGATACTTCCGGCTACCAGTTCCTGATCTCCTTGCGGGACGATCCATCCATGAAACACCTGCCCTTTATTCTGTTTAACCGACTGCACGTCGCGTCTAATATCAGGAAAGGTATGAACCTTGGTGCGGATGATTTCCTCGTTTTTCCCTTCACCGGCGAAGAGCTGATCAAGAGCATACAATCACGGCTCAACAGATACCAGCATATCCGTGAGACCGTGCAGCCACGTGAAACGCTGATCCGTCAGCTACACGTAGAAGGTAAAAATCCTATTAACGAGCGCCTGAGTAAAACGGAAGCCAAGATTCTGGATATGATTGCCAGAGGAATGAGCAGCAGGGACATTGCATCTTACAAATGCATTAGTGTACGTACAGTCGATAATCACCGGCATAACATCACTAAAAAGCTCCAGCTTTCCGGACCCAATGCACTGGTAAAATTTGCGATCGGTTATGGAGGCGTGTTAAGCAGACAATAGTCAGCACAATACCTTTACATGCCCCGGCTGTTGTATCTGTGTCTCCGGTATGGCCGATGTATAAATGGGAATAGAAGTTCGTTGCGTAGACGCTCGTTAACGCATGATGTATTCTTTTTGAGATCCTGTGTGTTTTATCTGTGTCCCGGGTATAGCTGATGCCGGCTTATTACTAAAGGTTTGCTGTATGAACAATGTTTAACGCACGATGTGCTCCTTTACGATACCCAGCTTCTTCATCCGCGCCTCCAGCGTGGTAGGTTTGATATCCAGCAGGTCGGCAGCGCCCTGCGGACCTCTTATCCTGCCATTGGAATAACGGAGTGCCCTGATGATGGTCTGACGTTCTGTTTCTGCCAGCGTAAGCAATGGCGACAGACTATTACCATCTGTTTCCAGTGCCTTACCGTTTCCGGGAACAGCGATGGTGATCTGTGGTTCATCACTGGAGATAACCGCCCGTTCTACCATGTGTTCCATTTCCCGGATATTTCCCGGCCAGCTATAATCCATCAGTGCCAGCACCGATCCGGATGCGATATGTCGTATGGGTTTTCCATACTTCATAGCTGCATTACGGGCAAAATGCTGGAGCAATAATGGGATATCCTCCCTGCGTTCCCGCAAGGCCGGCAGATGTATCGGAAACACGTATAAACGATAATACAGATCCTGACGGAAACGTCCCTGTTTCACTTCCTCTTCCAACGTCCTGTTGGTGGCCGCAATGATGCGCACATTGACAGGAATGGTATCAGTACCTCCTATGCGCTCAATCTCCTTCTCCTGAATGACGCGTAACAGTTTGGCCTGCATATCAAGGGGTAATTCGCCGATTTCGTCGAGGAAAAGGGTACCGCCTTCCGCCATTTCAAACTTACCAATACGGCGGTGAATAGCGCCTGTAAATGCGCCTTTCTCATGACCGAACAATTCCGACTCTATGAGCTGTGGAGGTAAGGCGGCACAATTGATCTTGACAAAGGCTTTGTGCCTGCGCATGGACGCAAGGTGGATAGCTTCTGCAAACAACTCTTTCCCGGTACCGGTTTCCCCGGTCAGCAAAACGGTTGCATCCGTAGGGGCCACCTGCCTGACCTGCTGTATGACGGGGCGTAACGCGATACCGCTGACCAGCTTCGCCGGCAACAAGTCATTGTATAATCGTAATTCGGCACTATCAGTTCCCATGTCCTCCTCCTGCAACCATTGCGGCAATGCATCGAGTAACATGAGCTTCAGGGTGGCCGCAGAAAGCAATCCGGCATAACGCTTCACAGAAATCTGCAAAGATTTAGGGAAGGTATTATGATGTTTAGCCAGCAGACAAAGAAACCCAAAGCTACTGGTATGATTACGCAAAGGCAGTATCAGCATCTCCCGTACCCCACTATTGAACAGAGTCGTTTGCAGGGCTGACCTTCTGTCAGGTGCATACATCTCCAACACGCCTGAAATATTGTCCTGCATAAAATGCTCACTGACCTTCTGTGGTAGTGGTAACAATGTTAAGTCCTCTGTCCTGTGGCACCAGCGACTGATTGCCCCATTTCCGTCAGCAATGCCGATCAATACAGAGATCGTATGCAGGTAAGGCTGCAATACCGTATGAATAAACGCAAAAAGATCATCTTCATTCCTGATCGATCCGATTGCTCCTCTCCAGTCTATCCGCCCATTCTCAGACTGTATTTCCGGTAATGTCCCTTCCGGTAATAACAGTTCTATCAACGCTAACAAATCCATAGTTCCATAACTATTACATGAATAGATTTCCCGGTGACATCACTGTCTCCGGGGCAACAACTCCAGTATTTTGTGTATGCGGTTAGAGTTCTCCAATATATTGGAGCATGATTTCCCTTGAAAAATGCTCCATATGGTTGGTTTACAAATAATTACCCTACTGGCATAGTGGTTGAGTCTTTAAAGGCTAACTATGGGGGGGACAGGAAAAAGGGAGATTACTCCGTTATTGTTGGCTTTTCATAGCATTTACAGATTGTCATGAATACCTACGGGCAGCTAACAAAAAGGATACCATATTCATGTAAAGTTAGGAGTCCTTGGTAACCCCGGTTAACTATATCATTAAAAACCATATTATAAATAGAAGAAGAAACCTGATTAACCATCCGAATACCATTTTAAAAACCATCTGGACATTTTGCCGGTACGTTTTTAGATCCTTTATTGAAAAATCAATTTTTAGCTAGATGATGTCCTTTAATGTTGTGACCATTTATGATAACCGACGTTGGGATCGTTTTGTCAAGAACGCCAATATGTCCGACTTCAATCATACCTGGCACTATCACAGTACGGCTGCCGATGGCGAGCCGCTGCTGCTTGTCTATGAAGAAGAATCCGAATTCATTGCGTTGCCCGTTATCCGAAAACATGAAGGTGAAGCTGACGGTAAACGTCAGTATGCCCTTTACAGTTATGCAGGTCCCATCTGCAGTACCAACTTTGCATTGCTTAACAGCGGCATGCAGGAACGCTTCGAAAGTGTGTTGAAGGTTTTTCTTGAACAGCATACGATCATAAGTGTATCTGTACAGTTACATCCTTTAATCCATAAAAATTTTAAACCGCTCGGACTCGGCGTACTCCGGAAAAATCCGGAAAGTATGCTGATCAATGTGAGTGATGGCCCTGACATGCGTCAGGAGCATTATGGAGACAATTTCTCAAACGAAGTGACCCTCCTGAAACGAAAAGGATACACTGTTCGTCAGGCAGTGGCCATTCAGGATGTAGACTCCTTCGGGGAAATCTTCCGCAGAAATATGTCTCCCCTCAATAAAAACGCTGCGGATCACTATGATAAAGCATGGTTCAGACAGATGTTACGCCCCGCTGGTTTTGATACCAGTCTGCTGCTCGCCGGACAAGGCACTCAAACTGCTGCCGGCGCACTGCTCACCTTCTGTAATGACCTGATGCAGTTCCACCTCGCAGCTACCCACGAAAACTTCCTTTTTGACGCTCCCTTACGGGTCCTGCTACACGAAGCCGTGATGTTGGGAAGAACTTTGGGGATGCAGTATATGCAACTCGAAGGACTTGCGGGAAGACCGGAAGTTTTGTTTGCATGTAAAGCGTTTAGTCCGGAGTTATATCCCGGATTCAAAACGTGGCAGATCTCCTACGGCGAAGCAGACTGCCGCGATGCAAGATCCCGCAAACTGCACCAGCACTTATCTGTAGCGGTGTGAATGAAACATACCTGAAATGAAAAGAGCGTTCATATAGAACGCTCTTTTTTTATGCAGAGGAGATTTGTACAAAAAAAAACGGCCAACCATGAATGGAAAGCCGGTCTTTCATCCATTGTTTGTTAACCCCAGTTGTCGAATCCTATTTGGCAACTGGGGCTACCCTCACACGGATTGTTAATGCAATATTAAGACTTTGCTAATTAGAAAGTTGTTAATCCTTGGTTAACGAAAATTTATTGTTGATTCATATTTGCGTTACAGGGTGACACGTTTGTTGGATGTATAAACATACGGTATTTTGTCTGCGCGAATATGCATTGTATTTTTTTACCAGATTTACAGGGAATTTTCTACTTTTCGACATATGCAACCGTTTGGTGACAACTAGAGTCAATACATTCTTAGTATGATTTTTCCCCTCAGAAAAAAAGTCGCTATTCCGTATATATTTATCTTAAAACATAAAATTCTGACAGTCCCATGACGAAAACATGGCCCTATTTCTTCTCCGCAGCCCAAAAAATCGCATTTTTAAAGAGGGTCTTGTAGGCAGTATTTTCAAAAAGATCGGGTGAATGACCCATAAAAATGTAAATATTCCTCGCCTTATAAACCGGATTCGTCCAGATAACCGGATGATCTCCCATTGTCTTCGAAGATGCCGGCACATACGACTGCTCATCCACATTTGCCAATACATGCACATTCGGACGCGGATTCCGGTCGTAGATATACCACTCTTCTGTTTTTATATTAAAAACACCGGGAACGCCCTTAAATACAGGATGGGCAGCATCTTCCACATGTACATCGCCTGCCGCAAACTTTGCGATATAATCTTTAAAACGGATCTGCCCCATAAACTGATAAAACCAGTTCCACAACCCATAACCATCAAATTCACCCAGCAAAGTCGCATGATGAAATCCAATCCATCCTCCCCTGCCCTCATTCACATACTGCTCAAATGCCTTTACCGCCGGTTCCTTCCAGGCATACGGGGGATAATCCAGTTGAATGAACAACTGATACTTAGACAGATATGCGCTATCTATCCTGTCTGTGTTTTCAATGTAATCGATCGTAAAGTTGCTGTCAGCCGCCAGTTTATCCAACCAGACTTTCGCCGCTTTGGAATATGCCAGATGATGACCACCATTTTCCGCCAAAGCCAATACGCGGAAACGGGGTTTAGCAGGTTGTAATGCCAATAAGGAACAAAGGATTACAATAACGGGAATGGAGAGAAAAGAACGCAGGTTCATAGTGATGAAAGATATATTCTCCCTAAAATAATACTTCCATCTTAATAATGCTAACGCCAGTATCTGCCGGCGAATGGCCTCGCAGGAATATCCTGATTACCAGCTATAAAGGCCCGGATCAGGCCATTGACATGAGTCAGGATCTCCGCCTCACTATTAAAAGTGCCCATAGGGCCATTCAATTTGATTGTCCCGTCGCCTACAGCGAAATTAAATTTTCTGCCATCTTTAAAATTGATCAAAAAACGATATATACCCGGTATCTGTAAACGTTGCTGACTGAAAGTCACGTTATCAAAGTCCTGTACGGGAAAACGTATTCCCTTCATATCGAATAGGTTATAGACGATCACTTGTCCATTCTCAAAGTACACCGAATAAGACCTGCGAGTAAATTTTATATAGGCGAATGACAGCAAAGCCCAGGCTAATATGGCAAACAAACTCCATGGCAAGTCTATCCCCACAAATATGAGGATTGGAGTTCCTACTAACAAAATAATCGCTACCAACTGGTAAACTGGCGTATCATCATTCAATATCAACTGACGATTGGAGATATAACTCATTGTACAGGGATATATGTTTCTTTTTATTAATGCAGCAAAAGTAGCACAATTATTCTATCACTTTCTTTCTCAAAACCTTACAAAAGTCAATCGGGGCATAGTATTTGGTGTTGCGTGGGTATTACAATCATAAAAAAGGTTTACAATGCCTACTTCAAAACAAACGACAGCAAAACCAGCAGCAAAAACCACTACAAAAGCAGCACCTGCAAAAGAAGGCGGTGGAAAAGGATTGAAAGCCCCACTGACTCCAAGTGCAGACCTGGCAGCAGTAATCGGTAGTGATCCGCTGCCAAGAACAGAGATCACTAAAAAGATCTGGGATTACATTAAAGAGCACAATCTGCAGGACGCTCAGAATAAACGCCTGATTAACGCAGATGAAAAACTGAAGAAAGTATTCAATGGCAAAGACCAGATCTCTATGTTCGAACTGGCCAAAGAAATGAATCAGCACGTTAAATAAGTTAACCTCGTTACCTTACTCAGCAAAGTGATATTCTCAGATTGCCGCCGTCAAGCGGCAATCTTTTTTTATCTTACCAGCATCAATGTGCCCTGCTGTTGCATCGCCTGTTGCCTGCTATCCGTATAGGTCACTACCCACAGATAACCGCCCGCCGGCATACCAGCTCCTTTCTGCGTACCATCCCAGCCC
The DNA here is from genome assembly GCF_007896845.1 of Chitinophaga pinensis. GTDB lineage: Bacteria > Bacteroidota > Bacteroidia > Chitinophagales > Chitinophagaceae > Chitinophaga > Chitinophaga pinensis_C. Next base: position 110,037 of record NZ_VOHS01000016.1, read on the forward strand.
ATATCAGGATTGCGGCTTTCAAAAATCAGCTGCCCCCATCTGCCATACACCGCCATCCTGAAATCACTCACAGCATCATGCACTTTCGCACGGAAAATATCGTTCATACCATCTCCATTCGGACTGAACGCATTTGGTATCAGCACCGCACATTCCCGACTCTCCTTCGACACATTCGTACTACCTCTTACCTCACACTGATGCTTGTCAGTAATGCGGTAAGTATATTCTCCTGATTCCAGCGGCACAATGATACTATCCGGTCCCGCCGGCACACCAGAGACTTCATACATATATGGCCGCGTCCCACCTGTTACCGCAAATTCCAGTTTCCCGTCTTTTACATTACTACAACTGGCCGCGCCGGTTTTTATTGATTGTACTTCCAACCGCTCTACTGCCGGTATGTTGAACTGCTTCACCTGCCATACACAGCTGAATACATCTTTCACCGCCAGATTATAATCACCCGGTTGCAGATTTTCAAACACCGCGCTTTTCTGATAAGTAGCCCCTCCGTTCATACTGAACACATAAGGGTTTTCACCTCCTGATGCTACAATAGTGATCTTCCCCTTATCCCCATAGCAACGCAGTTCTTCCGACTGAATATCCGCTGTCATTTCATACTCACCAACCTGCACTTCGTCTGATGCTGTCGCACCGGTCGCACTCGTAACCGTCACGCGATAAAGCCCTTTATCAAGATGAGATACCACCGGATCACTGTATCCGCCGGGCTCCCATTTATACTGATATGGCCCTTTCCCGGCAGTCACTTCCACAGCTACGCTACCCGTCTGCTGACCTTTACAGGTGTTATGCGCCGTTACTGAAATCTTCGGTACTTCGGCTATATAAGGGGAGAAATTATCGACCAGCACCGCTGAATATAATTGTTTACAGGTACTGTCCCGGTAGGGCCCGAATACAAAATATTTATAATCTTTTTCCGGCGTGAATGTCGCCTTGTACATACGCCATTCTTTGTGCGTAAAAGTGCCTGATTTCCATAAAATATCTCCTTTTTCACCCGGCGCATTTGCACCATAAATAACCATGCCTCCATAACACATGGGCGCTGAAAAATACCGTTCCGGAAAGGCTAATCCGAACGAAATGGTATACGATCTGTTGGCGCGCAAAGGTGTTACCAGTTCCTGCATCACCCGTTCAGACCAGGTCGCAGAAGCGATCATCCCGATATATGTATTACCGTCCATCGGTGGCGTATTGACGCCTACCACACCCGGTTGTACATCAGGGGATTGTTCATAACGCTTCCACGGCGCTGGCGGCAGTAATGCAAGTAAAGGAGACTCCATTGACGGGTTTCCCAGCTCGATATCCTGGGCATGTACCTGATTAAGGCCAGAAAACAATAAGATTAAACACAGCAATAGGCCACAGGCATGCATAACGCCTGCGGTAGCCCGCAGACATAAACACTCCGGCTTGTTCATAGGATCGAAATAGTCAGGTTATTCAAATAGTATCATACGCGGGTCCATCCAAGCGTTTACCCAGACCCGGTCAGAATAAAGATATGTAAATAATTATTATTTATAATAATATTTAATCTGTAGCGGCATATTTCGCTATAGCAGTCTGAAAGACTGCACTATTTCAATGACAATCAACAAGATAAGGCTACTGGTGTCTCGGTTAGCTTGTCATATAAGAATATGGTTTTATTGTTCAGTACGCAATAAAGAATATTCGTATCCAACTGCTGAGATGTGGAAAATACGGTAATGATGTTGTTCAGGAGTGCTACAGAAGCCTCAGTATCAGCAACGGAAACGTTGTCAAAGAAGTGATGATACTCCACAAGGATCTGACCAATTTTAATCCCTGATTCTAAAATGTCTTTTAATACGGCGTATTCAGCACCCTCGATATCTATCTTCAGGATATCTATGTGATCGTGTCCCAACTCCTTCATCAGGGTCGTTAGACGCTTTGCAGGTACTTCCACAAAAGCATTCCTGTTGTTGATCTCCATAGTGGAGTGAGAAATATGGTTGGGATTCTCTGGTTTGTAAAACTTCATCGATCCATCACTATCAGACAGTGCTACACCCTTGTACAAAAACTCCGCTGGTAAAGGTTGTGCGTCCAGCCAGGTCTTCACTTCAGGTGTCGGATCAAATGCATGTATCTTCACGCCATACTTTTTGATCATGGAAAGATCAAACGTAATATCGTTACCAATACCTACAGAATACACAATACTCGCTGCATTGATAGTGCCAGATTTTATCATCCACCCTCCGTAATCAGATCCATGCCTTTCCTGTGGCACTTTAATCTGTACGCGCGTTTTCGGTGCTTTACCTGAACGCATCTGCCATTCACGTTTTAACATTCTCAGAACTTCCTTTACTTTACTCATTACAGCGATTTTTTTAATTATAATTGCTTTTTTTAATTATAATTTATTTTTCACATTATAATCGATTTTTTTATAATTATAATTGCCCCGCTTGTAAATTTATTTTCTCAGCTTGAGTAAATAAGGGATAGCTTTCCATGACACTGTAGAGCGTCCTCTGAAAAATGCCAGTAATTTCTGCGGCCAGTACTTGTCCATACAAGGACGTTCTATTAACACAAAATATACAGCTGATATAGTCAGAATCAGAAAGATCTGCAGCACGTTAAATAAAGCCAGATTAAGATAAATAGAGTCAAAAAGAAGCCGCTGATAAACTTATTTCCGAACGCAGAAATAATGACCGTATGCCACAGATAAATTGAATAACACATACCCCCGATCGTGAAAATAACCCTGTTCGTCAAAAACCCATTTATAAACCCATGAAACAAACACAGGTAATTAAAAATAGCAATTACCACAAACAGACCCATATTCAATATCAGATCAGGATCATTATTGGGTAGAATCATCTTTAATATAAACACGAGCATTAAGGCAGGTATCCCTATCGCCCATACCCACGACTTTTTAAGCGGCAGGCTGGTATTGGTCACCTTCAGATCCGCGAGTAGAAACCCTGTCAGGAAGTACTGAATGGAATCTATGATCGTACGGTATGGCAACTGATAAATACTTCTTGTAAAAATCATCAGCACACATATCAGCACTATATGGTTCTCCGTTTTGTAGCAGACAGCAAAAACAATCTCGCCAGCAGTGGTGCCATAATATAAAATTGTACCTCCACTTCAAGACTCCACGCGACACCATTGACTAATGGTAAAGTGTACCTGTCCCAGATAAGATTGTGTGTATATGTTAACGATGCCATGAGGCTCGGCAGCAATTCACTGAAAGTATATTTGTGCAGTACATATACCATTACAAAGAAAGTATAATCATGCATAACATATATGGCGGCTCCAGACGTGTCAGCCTTCTGACAAAATAAGACCGCAATACTACCTTCTTTCCATCCCCCAGATACTGTTGGCAAATGGCAACCCAAGGATATACCCACTAATGACAAAAAACAAGGACACACCAATACCTCCGCCATGCAGCATATAACCGCAAAGTGACAACCACTTATCCTGCTGGTGTAAAATCTCTTCTACCTTGTCAACAAAAAGCCGTCAATGTGTGCAATCACAACAGCAAATATGGCTATAAACGCAAGCCGTCTACTTCTGGAACAAACTTCCCATTAGAAGTAATTCTGTTAAAAATGGATAATGGTTGCATGGTTATTTGATAATATTGGTTACGGGAAAAAATAGCTATATCAGGTAACAATACTAAGCGGAGGTATATTCGTCCAGTCTTCGATTCTGACATTTCTCATAATAACAGCGCCGGCGCCGATAGTAGCACCTTCTCCGATGATCGCTCCACCACCGATATAACTTCTGGGACCTATATGTGCGAAATCGCCTATGGAAACTTCATGATCTACGGCACAACCAATGTTGAGGATAACATGCCGTCCTATATCTACGCCTGCCTGTACAATTGCGCCGGGCATTACTACAGTACCCTCTCCGACACGCACATAACGGGTGATAAAAGCCGCGTTGTCGATAAGTGTACAAAAATTATGTTCTACAAAGGATACAATTTTCTTTCTGATAAGGTTATTACCGATAGCGATCACAAGCGGACAGTCACGCATAAATACACTATCATATTTCAATACCGTCTTCTCTCTGAATTGCTCGTTTAATGTCGCATTATCATCAAAGAACGCCGCAACTGTATAATTATTTTGAGGGCCAGTTCTTCTATTGTCAACGCATGACCTCCTTTGCCATAAATAAGACATGGGCTCATTGTTTTCATTTAAACGTGGCTGCATCAGCTTTCCTTTAAAGCCGATATAAATGAGCACCAGCGGCAGTAAGATCAGTGTGCCTCTCAACCAGTCCTGATGAATGGTCCAGTGAGTGTTCAGCAGCAACACAATTATCAAAATTTGTACCAGCGCATAAACAGTAGCTACCAACAAATGGGGTACCTTTTGCTCATTCACCAGTATCTGATAGAAATGCAGCCGGTGTGCCTTAAAAATATTTTGTTGCAAAATAAGTCTGTGTATGATAGTAAGAATAGAGTCAACACCATAGACGCCAAGGAATAATATATACATCCAATTGCCTGTTGTGAGGATCAGATCCAGCAACAATGCTACAATCCAAAAAGCAATCGTTACACTGCCCACATCTCCTGCAAAGCAAACAGCCTTCACCCGGAAGTTAAAAACAGAAAGACCACACACGCGATCATTGGTATCCATATCATATCCTCTGCTATAAACGGTATCTGATATACATTCACATACTGCAGGCCCGCCAGTATCACCAGACTATACAAGCCCGTAATACCATTGATGCCATCCATAAAATTGTAAGCATTGATAATACCAATCACCAGTATATACAAGGGAACGATCACCAGTATTGGTAAAGCCATCACCTGCAGATAAAGAAATAACAAGGTGACCGCTACCATATGAAATAACAGCCGCACCTTATTAGGCAGCGTATAAATATCATCAAGGAAACTTATCAATCCAATGACCAGAATACCCGTTACCGGCAGCCAGAACGCTGTAAAATGCGTACACAATACCACCAGTGCCGCCATAATGAATACAATACCTCCGCCCCTGATCGTCACGTTTCTGTGTGAACTCCGCTCATTGGGCTTGTCAATAATGTTATACCTGTCCGCTATCTTGAAATACACCGGTAATAACACAAAGAATAATATAGCAACTGCCAGATACATCATAATACAGACGATAACTTGTCAATAACCCGGGAAGGCTGCCAGTTAAATGCCCGTCTTGCTTTCCCGTCGTCAAAAGTCAATGTGGAAGTAATTTTACGTAACTTATCACTATTTACCGGCGCACGCTTTCCCAACAGATTCCCTACGCCGGCAATCACCTTCGCCATACCCATCGGTATTGCTGAAGGGGGCTTTTTCTTCAGCGCCGTCGCGATACAGGTCTCCAGTTCCCTGAAACTCGGATGATACCCATCTGTCAGATTATACACCCCTCCCTCCTTCATCGCTACCGGTATCACAGCCGCTACATCTCCCGCCCATACCACGCTTTTGCGTGCCGCTGCCTCACCAATACTCAGGTACCTGCCGGAAGAGATCCCACGGATCATTGCCCCCAGATTACCGGGAGGCTCCGGACCCGCAATCAGCGGTAACCGTAATATCAGCAACTGTACATCACGCTGCCCGCACCATTCGGTCAGATAATGCTCTGCCTGAATCTTGCTTCTGGCATAAGGGGAATCGCCATTCAACGGATGCAGCTCATTGATCATATTTCCCTCATCTACGCCATACACAGCAACTGTACTGATAAATACAAAATAAACGGAATGGCATCTGATGCTTCCAATGACTCGCACAGATGCACCGTACCATATAAATTCACTTTATAAAACTCATCTGCCTCTTCGGGAGATGTAGGCACTACATGCGCCTTTCCGGCACAATGCACCACTACCTCGCATGCCGGCAGTTCCTTTGATTTCTCTCTGGAAAGATCCATCTTCACATGACTTGTCTGCCCATATTCAGCGCCATTACGTCCTATCGTTGTCACATTATATTCAGATCGTAGTGTATGCAGGATCTCCGTGCCCAGAAAACCGGAAGCTCCGGTTAATAGCAAAGACGCTTTCATGATACTGTAAGTATTTGCGCATACTTGTCAAGGATACGCTCTTTGGAATATACATTTACCGCCAGACTACGGGCGCGGACGCCCTTCGCTTCCAGCTCGGCAACTGATGCCATAGAAAAGCTGTTAAAGAAACGCAACAGGCCTTCTTTGTCGGTCAGCTGAAAACACCAGCCGACCCCATGCTCTTCTACCATCTGCCCTATTTCTCCGCTACGGTCGCCAATATAAAGGATCGGTTTACCCGCCGCAAGAATGTTATATGACTTGGAAGGTACGCCTAACCCTACCATACCATCCTGTAACGATACAATACCAATATCAGATGCATTCAGGAAATGCTGCTGTTTGCTTCTCGGAAAGGAGTCCAGCATACTTACATTCGTCAGCTGATGCGCTTCTACATAATCCTGCAGCTCTTTTTTAGAAGCCCCTTCACCAATAAACATAAAATGCAGCAAAGGGTTCCTTACCTCCCGGATAATAGCAAAAAGCTCCTGTAAACCCTGTACCCGCCCCAGATTACCGGCAAACTGAAAGATGATCTTCTCGCCAATATGCAAGTCCTGTACAAGGCCGTTGACCGTTTTTTTCTCCGGACTGATAATCTCAATATCCGCCCAGTTCTCAATGATATGAATCAATGGCCTGTGCGTATATTTAGCCATCTTTTCTTCGAATAAGGCCTTCATATCCCTGCCCAATACCAATAACACCGTCATACGACTATAAGCAGCGTTAAATATGCTTTTCAGGAAGCGGTAAGGCAGACTCCCCGGTCTGACCAGCTTCGCCACCACCAGATTCTCCGGAAAAACATCATGTACGATCGTATAACAACGCAAGCCCTTCCAGCGACAAATGCGTGCCGCCAATAGTAACAACGGCGCCGGATTGGTCACCAGCAATACATCATCTCCTTTCTTCGCTTTACGAAACAAGGCAATAGCCAGCCGCAGACTGATCAGCACCAGCCGCAAAGCCCGTTGTAAGAGTTTATCTTTGTTCAGATTACCTGCCTTCACACGGGTAATCTCGATATTCTCCAGGCCATGTGCATCTGACATGATCTTCGACTGCTGATAAGCGGCCGGTCCGCAAAGCACATGTACTTTCCGTTTCCCCGCTACCTGCTCGCTGATCTTGGTCATGATGTAAGCAGTAGACGTCTCTTCCGGAAAAAACAACTCTGTAACTACCCAAAATGTTTTCTCCCTGATCATATCACTGATTTTTGCTCCATACAACCCTGTTTATGTAATCAGTATAAGACAGTATAATTCTCACTACTTTATCTGCTACATTCGGCATACTGTAATCACTCACCTCCCGCAACGTGCGCTCCTCACCTCTCTTTTGTGCTGCCAGTTGTACAAGTCCCTGCATGATACGCTCCGGATGAAGCCCCACCATCATCACAGATGCCTCTTCCATCGCTTCCGGCCGTTCATGTGCCTCGCGTATATTCAAAGCAGGAAAATTCAGAATAGACGATTCCTCGGATATCGTTCCACTGTCCGACAACACCGCTTTTGCATGTAACTGTAAGGCGATGTAATCACTCAACCCCATCGGTTTCATCAGCTTGACAAGCGGATCAAAGGTCACGCCTTTTGCCTCGATCATCTTCCTTGTACGCGGATGTGCAGATACTATCACGGGATAACCGAATTGCTGCGCAATACCATTCAAAGTCGTTACAAGATGATCGAAGTTTCGATCTGAGTTAATATTTTCCTCCCTGTGCGCAGATACAACAAAGTACTGCTGTTCCTTTAACTCAAGCGTCGTCAGTATCCCTGATTGCTTTACTTTAGGCAGATAGTGATGTAATACCTCATACATCGGACTACCCGTTTTAATGACCCTGTCCGGTGACAATCCTTCCCTGAGCAGGTACTCTCTTGCGATGTCGGAATAAGTCAGGTTAATATCGCTGATGTGGTCCACTATCTTACGGTTCGTTTCTTCCGGTACCCGCTGGTCAAAACATCGGTTCCCTGCTTCCATATGGAAGATCGGGATCCTTCTCTTCTTGGCCGGAATCGCACAAAGACAGCTGTTCGTATCTCCCAGTACAAGGAAGGCATCTGGTTGCTCCGCTTCCAGTACCGGGTCGATCTTAATAAGGATCTGACCGATTGTTTCCGTGGCCGTCTTTCCCGCCGCTTCCAGAAAATGGTCAGGCTTACGCAGTCCAAGGTCTTCAAAGAAGATCTGGTTCAGCTCATAATCATAATTTTGTCCCGTATGCACCAGCACATGTTCTATAGCTTCGGATTCATCCAGTTTTGCCAGTACTCTGGCCAAACGTATAATTTCAGGGCGGGTTCCTACAACAGTCAGTACTTTCAGTTTCTTCATTGTGTTACTCATAACTGGTTTATACGCGATTCTTTTTAAACGACTTCAAAATAGGTGTCAGGGTCCTGCGGATCAAAAAACTCATTAATCCAGAATACGGTGTACAACTCTTCTTCTCCTACATTCTTAATATTATGTGTATACCACACCGGCATGTCCACATAAGACGGCGTACTGCCATCCAGTTCAAAACGCAGCACCTTATCTGTATTGTATTGCCGCAGCTCTATCAGCGCCTTGCCTTTGATAACCAGAAAGCGCTCGATCTTGCGGGTATGAAAATGATTTCCCCGGGTGATCTCCGGTACCGTCGTTGAAAACGATACCTGTCCGCCCTGCTGCAACTTCACCATCTCTACAAATACGCCTCTGTTATCAGCGTGTTGTTTCAGTTTATAAGGAAAATAGGACGCATGATCTATAAAGCTGCGGTAAGTATTAAACAGCTGTACGCTGAACTGATCCGGTAATGCCGGAAAAATACCCTCTTCCAGATACAGATCCCGGTAAGACTCCAGCTTTTCCAGTATTTCGCTGACATAACATTCCGTCGTATGTGGCAGGAGCCACAAAGGATCGTTTTTCTCCTCTCTGATAGCGGCAATGATATGGTCCGCCAGTTCATCGACATAGATCAGCTTTAGTAGTCCGTCGTTATCGATATGCGGCTGTTCTCCGTTGCACAACTGATGACAGAAAGTAGCTACCACCGAATTATAAAACGGCTTCCCAAAGGGTCCGAATACATTCGGAATAACCATTCCGGTAAACGGTGCATGGATCTCTGCTGCCCATTCATGCAACAATTCCCGGCCCTGCCTTTTTGATTGTCCGTAGGGATTCTCCCGCTCCTCTTGTGTAGACGAAGAAAAGATCACCTGCGGAGCCGCCTGTGTCGCTTTCAGGGCGTCCAGCAGTTTTGTAGTCAGTTCCACGTTAGTATCGTGTACCACCTGTGGATCCGGGTGACGATTCATAGCTGCCAGATGGACGATCACATCACATTGCGACACCCAATTGGCCAGTTCGCCGGCATTTTCAAAATATTCCCTTTTAAAAGGGACCAGTGCAAATTCTTCTTTTCGCAGACTTATCCTGTTGAACAGATAACTTCCGATAAATCCGTACTGTCCTGTAATACCGATTCTTTTCATGCAGTAATGATGTGAGCAGTTGCCTGCTGCCAGTCAAACCAAAGGTTTTGATCAAATGACCAGCGGTCTGCGGCAGATGCTTCCAGATTAAGATTTGAATAGACCATCAGCACAGATCCGGGGTCCAATGCTTTAATGCCATTGGCATATCCTGCGGGTATATGTAAAACAGCGGGCGATCCTTCTTCCAGTATGACATGTTCCGCCTGCAGATCGGGAGAAGGCTGTTCCCAGTCATCTATTTCCACCCAGGCGATCACAAATCTGCCTTTCACCACATAAAAGAATTTCTCTTCTATCCGATGTCCCTGCCACGCACGGATAACACTTGCATCCGGATGGGTGATCTGGTAAAAACGCTTTACATCGGGGAAGCTGAAGTCATTCACGAATTGCAGCGTACCACGATGATCGCTGAACTGGTTACCCTTTATATAATTCACCTTCTCCGACATGGCTGTTACTTAGTTGTTCCTGTACATAATCCAGTTTCAGCAGCATCGTACGCAGTTCATCATCCGAAAGACGATAGGTATTGTGTGAGTGATAGTCCTGCGCTTCTGCGATCCGTTCATTTCCTTCGGAGAAGTATTTCGCATAATTGAGGTCCCTGTCATCGGCTGCAATACGATAAAACTCGCCCATATCTTCCGCCTTGCCAAACTCCTCGCGGGTCAGCAGGGTTTCATACAGTTTTTCTCCGTGACGGGTACCGATGACATTGATTTCACTTCTGGATTCAAACAATTCTATCAGTACACGGGCCAGCTGACCAATGGTTGCTGCAGGCGCCTTCTGTACGAAGATATCACCGGGATTGGCGTTCTTATAAGCAAACAGCACCAACTCTACCGCATTATCCAAAGACATCATAAAACGGGTCATTTTCGGATCCGTGATGGTCAGTGGCTGCCCTGCCTTGATCTGCGATATAAACAGGGGAATCACGGAGCCTCTGCTGGCCATGACGTTACCGTAACGGGTACAAGTGATCAATGGTCTGTTATGTAATCTCGCTTTTGAAATGGCTACTTTTTCCATCATCGCCTTGGAAATACCCATGGCATTGATGGGATATACCGCCTTATCTGTACCCAGACAAATCAGTTTTTCTATTTTATGTTTGATCGCTGCTTCTACCACATTTTCGGTCCCCAGTACGTTTGTACGCACAGCCTCCATGGGATAGAACTCACAGGAAGGTACCTGTTTCAAAGCAGCTGCATGGAATACATAATCCACGCCATCCATAGCGTTATCTATACTACGGAAGTCGCGTACGTCTCCCATAAAAAATTTCACCTTATCACTACGCAGCAGGTTACGCATATCGTCCTGCTTTTTCTCATCACGGCTGAAGATTCTGATTTCCCGGATATCAGTATGTAAAAACCTTTTTAGTACAGCATTTCCGAAGGAACCTGTACCACCGGTAATAAGCAGGCATTTATCTTTAAACATGAGTAGTTATTTAGCTAAGTTCAAAAATTTATCATCGATGAATTTTCCGATATCATCCCAGGTCTTGGACCCTTCCAGTATCTCCTGTCCGCGGCATAGTTTATATTCCATTGTATTGGGGTCGTTGAATGCATCCACGATCTTATTAACGATATCTTCCGGATTATGGGGGTCGAAGTAATAAGCGGAGTCGAGACATACTTCATGTGCGAAGTCCATATCACTGGTGAATATCGGCTTGCGGAAATGCATCGCTTCGATATATGATCCGGAGAATGATTCCAGTAATGTAGGCAGGAACAATCCGTCCTGTGTGGCATACACTTTCCCCAGCTCTTCCAGTGGTACGTTGCCATGGTTGACAATAATATGGCTCAGTCCCATTTGTTCGATCGTGTCGAGGAAACGTTTGCTGCCTTCATTTTCTGAGCGGTCTATCGTCACTGTAATTTTGATCGGCAATTTCCTCTCCGCGATCAGTTTCCCGGTTCCGTATAATATCTCATAATTCTTATGTGGATAGTATTTGGCGATAAAAAGCAGCCTTATCTCCTTCTCAGTTTCACTTCTTCTTGGAGGCGGAGCGATACCGCTGGTATAAGAAACTGCATTCGGAATGACGACAATACGTTCTTCCGGTATCTTATACAAACGACTCATACGGGACCTCATTGACTCCGTCTGTACGCCCAACATGGTCACAAAGCGCAGATTAGTCCTTATCAGCCGGAGTGTATTCATGATATACCGGTAGAACGGCTTATCATTTTGTCTGATACGTTTCCACACGATACTTTCCGGATACGCCACATACGCCTGATGTATCAGGAGAAACTGTGTCTTTCTTGTCGGGATTGCAATATTTCCCAGACTCAGAATAAAGTCTGTCTTTGTAAATGCGATCCTTAACGGCAGCAGGAAATAATTGGATATGATCTTCAATACAGCATGATTGTATATCTTATCATATACCAGCAACTTCACTTTTTTATTGGCCGCGAATCTTTCATAACCGCAGCCTGCCGGTACGGTCACGATCATCGATGATACTGCAGGATGTGATGAATAATAGTTGATGATATTGAATCCGACGGTCCTGCCTCCGCCGAATCTCAGGTTTGCAGCATTAATGAATAATTTCATTGTCAGTTAATGTGTTTTTCATACGTGGCGTTTGCGCTGCTGCTAATTATTCCGGTTCCTCATAATTCTGCTGCCACCGGGCGCCACATTTGATACTTTGATGGAATTGTCTATTGTATTTTTGTTTCCTATCAGCTGATTATCCTGTATGTCCAGATCTTTCAGCTGATTATTATATCCGGGGCTTGTCCTGTCATCTTCTCCTACCAGATTGATTACGTTGGTAGATGTACCATAAAATTTATTGTTGGCAATACGGATGCCCTCTCCTGTCGGTATATTTCTGAAGCGTGTCAGAAAACCATTGGATGAATAAGCGGGACGGCCGGTGTTTCCGAACTGTCCGCGGATCGCCAGTTTTGCGATATCTCTGAATTCATTGCCCTCGATCACATTGCCGTTGGTATTTCTCATATAGATACCCGATTCTTTTACACCGAGGATCTTATTATTTCTGATAGCGGTATTGAAGCCATAAATACACACAATACCGTATCTGCCGGAATTGACGATGGTGTTATCTTCCACTGTACATCCCACGCCACCACTTACGGTAATCGCGCCTCTGCCCAATGTTTCCGTATTATCTGAATTGACCAGTGTATTGGTCACCTTATTCCCTTTTACAATCGCACCGTGCGTTTTCATGACGTAAATGCCCATTCCCATGTTGTTGGTCGTACCGTCTTTTGCGCCGATGTTACTGATGGTATTATTGATAATAGAGGTAGTGAACAAAGTAGAATCTTCGTAACTGGTCTCGTAAGAAAGGACCCCGTAACGCAGACAGTTACTGATCGTGTTACCAATGATCTTATTCCCGGATCCATGGGCCATTACTGCAATACCGTGTCCCAGCGTCTGTGCACCATCAATCGTGTTATTGCTGATTTCATTATCCTTATGCGCATATCCTGTTCCTGAATACCCGATCATAATACCACTTCCATCATAGCCTTTGGGAATCGACAATGCGGGTGATTTGATGGTGTTACCTGTGATGATACATTTTGTACACCCCTTATTGCCGTTCCTGTTCAGGAATATATTAAAACCGCTGATACCACTGAAATTGCAATTCTTTACTGTTGATCCGGATACCGCCGATAATGCAATACCAAAACCTTTATACAGATCAGGGGCCGATTGACCATTCCCCTGCAATGTTGCATTTTCAACACTACAGTTATCATGCAGGATGAGAATACCACCGTTGGTATTATTGGCGAGTTTCAATGACGCTCCTTTCGCAAATACCATCCGTGTACCGGCAGCCGCTGTTCTCAGTGTCTGGCTGATCAGATATTGTCCTGCGGGAAAGGACACCGTCTTATCACTTGCCGTCGCCGCCTGATTCAATGCCTGCTGAATAGCTTTGCTATCATCTGTCGAACCGTCTCCCTTTGCACCAAGGGCTCTGACATCTATAGCAACATTTCTGTAAACAGACAGGGCGTATGCTTTACCGGTATTTGCAATGCAGATAAAAGAGAAGAACAGCCCAAACGCCACCTGCAGGATCCTGATAGTCATGATATTATCATTTAAATCGAGAATAAAAAGATATCATCTTCACCTATGCAAGTTTAGGGCCTATTCCAAATATCGTTCAGCAATACTCTTCCACGACATCTCATTCATGATGAGCTCCCTGCTTCTCTGTCCCATCGCCTTTCTTTCTGCTTCATTATTGATCAGGAAATCATACGCATTGATGAGGTCCTGCATATTATCTTCCTTGATGGCAATACCGTTGTTATTCTTATAACGTTCCGTCAGGAAGTCACAACAAACGATGGGTACGCCACAGCTGCAAGCCTCGATCATAGACATAGAACCCTGTCTTGGCCACGAAGCAATATCACTGGCGGAATAGATCGCTACCAGTTCCTTGTTGGTAACTGCAGGCAGCATGATCACCTTTACCCTGTCAGCTACCTTTGCGGCATGTAATTCCAGTTCTTCCCTGTAATTCGCCTCCATATTACCTACGTAAAGTGCCACGATCTTTTTATCTCCCAGCTTGTCTCTCAGCTGATCCAACGCTATGAGTGTGTAATGCGGGGCTTTTTTGAAGGTGTGTTTGCCGGTGTAGGTAATAACGATCGCATCCTGATCTATCCCGTTACGCTCCCGGAAAGCGGCAGCCTGTTCCTTTTCAAAACGGAAAAGGTTTGTATCCGCGCCCAGCGGTATCATTTCCACTCTTGATTTCGGGTAACGGTAGAAATCTACGATATACTGTACGCATTCGTCCGCCACACCGACGATCCTGTCTGCACTCTTATATACTTTCTGGAAATTGAAAGTCTTATAGTACAGTTTGCCGAGAATGGAACGGTTGACCTCAGACATCAGCATATGGTCATCCACCAGCAGTTTGAAACCCATGGTTTTTTTCCAGCTGGACACCCGTAAGGCGTTAAAATTACCAATGCCATGACATACCACCAGATCTGGCCGGAGTCTTCTGAGCACCCTTTCCAGTCCTTTCAGCCATACACGTTTACTCACTTCAAATGCGACAGGCAATTTAATAACCCGATAGCCTTCGAGATCATATTCACCCGGCTCATGTATCCTGTTGCCCAATACCGGCTTTGTGGTATTTTCATAATCCGGAAAAGGAAATATCGCTCGGAGGTCACCACCGTTACTTCGTGCCCCATTTTGGCATGTTCGATTGCTAAAAAATATTCCTGATAGCCAAGCTCCGGCTGGAAGTAATTACATAAGTGTACGATCCTCATATATTCAGTGTTAAGTGACTTAATAATTAGTTAAATAATCCGGCTACGATCTTTTCAGAAGCGTCTCCTTTACCATACAGGTCGAGGGAAAAGTCATTTTCGGTATGTAACAGGCGATGATAGGCTTCCAGTATCTTACAGGTATCGCTGCCTACGCATACGGCAAATCCATTGTCTACCAGCTCTACCCATTCCGTTTCATCCCGGAGTGTTACACAGTTCTTTTTAAAATAGAAGGCTTCTTTCTGTAGTCCGCCGCTGTCTGTCATTACCAGACTACAATGCGTGATCAGATTCAGCATATCGAAATATCCCACCGGATCTATCATTTCGAAGTTGACGGTGATAGCATGTTTAGCCAGTATGTTCCGGGTACGCGGATGAATAGGTACCACTACCCTGATATGACCGGCTATCTCGTTGACGGCGTTTACGATGGAGCGCAGTCTGTTGAGATCGTCTGTATTTTCTGCCCGGTGAATGGTGCAGAGTACAAATCTGTCGAGCCCCAATCTTTCAATGATGGCCGATTTTTCTTTTGCTTTCTGCGAATAGAACAATGCCGCATCGAGCATTACATCACCTGTTTTATGGATCTGTCCGTCCAGTGCTGCATAGCCTTCCCGCAGGAGATTATCAACAGCTGTCTGCGTCGGACAATACAACTTATCAGAAATCCGGTCTGTCAGTATCCGGTTCACCTCTTCCGGCATCCGTATATTGAAACTGCGCAATCCTGCCTCTACGTGTGCTACTTTTATATGGATCTTTTTGGCGGCCAGCGCACCGGCAATGGTTGAATTCGTATCGCCATACACCATTACATAGTCAGGCTTTTCAGTCAGCAGGATGCTCTCTATACCTTTCAGCATTTCACCTGTCATAGCACCGTGTGACAAGCCATTTATATTCAGATTATAATCAGGCGACGGAATCTCCATTTCTTCAAAAAAGATATCCGACATATTTTTATCATAATGCTGGCCCGTGTGGATAATCACCTCGCGGACACCCGCATTGCTGCTTATTTCCCTGCTCACAACGGCCGCCTTTACGAACTGTGGTCTGGCCCCTAAAATGGTTACGATCTTCATTATATAACTTTAAACTGTTCTGTATACTCAACATCTGAAGGACCGATATAGATCCTGCGGCGTCTTTTGCTGCGCAGGAAATAAGCCAGTATCGGGAGTGTAACAAGACCAAATCCTATCAGCGATGTGATCAGCCCTGAATTGATCATAGAAAAGATGCCGATCAGCAGTGCTGCCATCAGTGCTTTCTGCAGGTAATTATTTTTGCGGTATAACAGGAAGTCGAGGTACGACAGCAGATAGCCTACAAAGATGGATTGTATCACGACGCCGAAATAAGAAAAGTCTACATACGCATCCGCGATAAACATGGCATTGAAGGAAGCATGTTCCAGTCCGCCGGTAACTGCCACGTGCGCAGGTACATAATTATCAGACGAAAAGAAATCATGCACCAGCCGGATATTCATCCCATTGGTATGCGGTAAGATATCCGGATAAAATTTAGGATAAAGCTGTAATACGCGGATCGGCTCTACAAAGATCCTGTGCCCGATCAGATCCAGCGCGGTACCGGCATCACCTGCATTGGTTGCTACCAGATAAACGCCTATCAGCAATGGAATAATGAGCGAGACATACAGTAAGGCCTTGCGGAAATTGATTCGCACGTTAAAGAACAGCATCATGAAAAACAACAGCTGGCAATAAAACACGATGAAAGATGACTTACTCATATTCGCCAGATAGGAAATACTCAGCAATACGGCAAAGGCGAAAGCCGCCATTATCATGATGGGGTTCTTCTTTTGAAAGGCCAATCCGATAAACACGAAGGCCAGCAAGCGGCCGATGCCCGAGGTGGTATACACATAGAAAGGCGCAATCCAGCCAGTTACACCAGCGTCCTGCCTTAATTGTTTAACCAGTTCTGCATCCGCCAGAGGATTACTCAACAACGTAAACAGTGAAGAGATACCTCCATACAAAAAGAGACCGGCAAAGATCACTGCTGCACTAAGCAGCAACAGGGAATACAGCAATCCTTGTTTTATCCGTATTTTCTCTTCCGGCATATGATCTGTCCAGTTACTGTAATTCGTGTACGCAACCCGCTTCCGCCCTTTCACTTCTTTGAATAAAAACTTTCCGATGAAGAATCCTACAACAAAGCAACTAAGCATATTCACGGAGGTAATGGCATAGTTCGTTTCGAGAAGTTGGAGTGAAGCATTGTAGATAAAAAATGCCGGTCCGTAAAAGAGCAGAAATAACCCGAAGTAGATATTGAACAAAGAAAATCTGACTCCTGCTTTAGTATAAGCCAGGATGACAAAACACAATAAGATACCGTATATGAAAAACGCCATAGCGCAATCAGATTTTATATTGTTCCTTTGAGTATTGATAAGTGATGTAAATAGCCACCAGACTGAACACACAATTCGTCAATGTGAAAAGGCTGATAGACATATATGCATCGTTAAAGAACTTCGCTCCTGCCCACAAGGCCCCTACACCAATTACTGTATTACACAGCTGTAAACGCATGTATGCTTTCTGCCGGCCAATGACATTGAAGAGATTACTCAACGGTGTCGCAATGAAATCAAGTGCCAGCATGATACAGATGATCCTTGCGAAATAACCGGATGACTCCCAGTCCTTACCAAAGAAGATCACGAACAGAAAAGGCGATATGATCCAAAGTACCAGATAAATGGGCAGTGACAGCAGGGTCAGCTTACGCAGGGTTGCCTTGTATAGCTGCTCACAACTGCCTTTGTCCCGGATACTGTCGATGGCATCGTTTCTGAACACATTCCCGATGGAGGTGGTCAGTACGATATTGGGCACCCGCAGCATCCTGTTGGCCAAAGAGAAGAAACCTACTACCACAGCGTTGAACAGGAAAGAAAAGATAATCGGCACGACCTGTTGAGAGGTGGTAAGCAGTGCACCCGAAAATGTCATGTACTTCGGAAAGTTGACAAATCGTACTGCTACTTCTTTAATTTTTGCCGCCTTTACTCCCCGGAAACTTTTTTCCCGGATCATTTTAACCAGCAGAAAAAGATTCGCGCCCAGCTGTCCCATCAGCAATCCCGCTATCAGGCCCCATGCACTTAAGCCGATAAGCCCAAGCACGATGTTGATAGCCGTAGCCACTACTGCCTGTGTCACCAGTGAGGTAGAAATTTCTTTATAGGACTTCCGCCGCTGATTCCAGTAGGTCTGTGATGAAAAAGCGGCTGTCATAAAGGTGTAAACCGGTACCAGGAATACAACAGGCTGATGGAGCAAGGAAGAAGCTTGTAAGACTGACCAGCTGCTCTGTCTCAATAACAGTATTACTACGATGTAGAAGACAGCCATCATGAATGAATTGAGCACAGTCAGCGCTACAACATTGATCGCTTCCTCATCCTGTTCAGGCAGTCCGATTGCCAGTTCATACCTGCCGGTACTGAGGATGGCAGCCAGCATACTGACGCTGGTAAACAGCGCCAGTACACCGAAATCTACCGGGCTATAGATCCTTGTCAGAAAAGGAGAAGCTCCGAAAATGATCAGCTGACTCAATACAGTGCCTGCTGCCAGTGTAGAGACATTCCTTAAGAAAACCGAATTCCTGACCCGGGATATATAACCGTTTAATGACACACTTTTCAAGTCCTTTTTATTTTTAACACGCTGTTAGCATTGCTGCGCTGCAGCATAGATCCGCTCAATGATATCCACTACTTTCAGCCCTTCCAGCGCATTGGTCGTAATAGCAGCCCGCTCTTTCATCACATCTACTACGTTTTCTATGATGTAGTGGTGATTGGCAGCAGAGCCTTTATACGCACCATAATCATTACCCGGATTGGTGGGTGGCAGGGTTGGCATGGTATAGTCTCTGACCTTACAGATCTCGACCTTATCCATGTACTGACCACCTATCTTGATAGATCCTTTTTCTGCGATAACGGTCAGAGAACTTTCCAGATTCTCATTCCAGATGGAAGTGGAGTAGTTCAGAGATCCCATACCACCGTTGACGAAGTTGAAGTTTACAAAACCGCTGTCTTCGAAATCGATCACACCTCTGTGACTGAAGTTGGCGCATTTGGCTTTGATGTTCTCAATGTCTCCGAACAACCAATACATGATATCGATGAAGTGAGAGAACTGTGTGAACAGAGTACCACCATCCAGTTCTTTGGTACCATGCCAGTTATTCGGTGTATAATAACGGGAATCTCTGTTCCAGTAACAGTTAATCTGTACCATGTAAATTTTACCCAGTACACCTTGTTCGATCACCTGTTTCATCCATACTGTAGGCGGGGAGTAACGGTTCTGCATTACGGCAAACAGGTGTTTGTGTACATGCAGGGCTTTGAAGATGACACTTTCTGCATCTTTCTTGTTCAGCGCCATTGGTTTTTCAACGACGATGTTCTTCTTAGCTTCCAGACATTGCAGGGCCTGTCTGGCGTGATAGCCATTGGGGGTGGCTATGTTGATTACATCGAGACCTTCTGCCACTTCAGAGTACAGCAGATCGTCCAGAGAGGAGAAAAATGGGACCTGATACTTCTCGATGCCCAGCGTGTGTCTGGGACTGTTATCGACCAAAGCGACGAGTTCCGCTTCCTCATTACGGAAGATCATCTCTGCGTGTCGCTTGCCGATGTGACCACAGCCGATTACGGCAAATTTTACTTTGTCACTCATTTTATTTTATCCTTTTTATGGCATTGTTGACTAGCTCATATTGCTGTCCGCTTTCCGGACAAACAGCAATACTCTGCTCATTAAAAGCGAGCCGGTGACCGTATTCGCTGATCCAGCCGACCTGTCTCGCCGGGTTACCTACTACCAGTGCATAGGGCAATACTGTCTTTGTCACCACAGCACCAGCTCCAATGAAGGCATATTCACCAATATCATGTCCGCATACGATCGTGGCATTCGCGCCAATAGAAGCGCCTTTACCCACGTGTGTCTTACGGAACTCTGATTTGCGAACAATAGCACTTCTGGGGTTGATCACGTTGGTGAATACCATGGAAGGCCCCAGAAAAACATCATCTTCACAGATGACTCCTTCGTAGATCGATACATTGTTCTGCACTTTTACATTCCTGCCCAGTACGACATGCGGAGAAACCACTACATTCTGTCCGATGTTACAGTGCTCTCCTATTTTACAGTTGGGCATAACATGCGAGAAATGCCAGATCTTTGTACCGTCTCCGATTTCACAGCCTTCATCGATAACGGCTGTTTCGTGTGAAAAAAATCCCATCTTATAATTTATCGTTTGAAAAAGTCCTTTATAGTATTGGTAATTGTCAGTTGTACCTCTTCTGTCAGTTCGGTATGCATTGGTAAAGACAGGATATCGCTGCACAACTGTTCCGTCAGTTCCAGTGTACCGATCCTTCTTCCGACACCTTTGAATGCTTCCTGCTGATGTAAAGGCACCGGATAATAGATCATGGATGGAATACCGTTGCTTTTCAGATAAGCCTGCAGTTCGTCTCTCCTGCCTTCTTTCACACGCATAGTGTACTGGTGGAAGACATGTGTGGACGATGGATTACGGTAAGGCAATATCAGTCCTTCCACGTCTGCGAGTAATGCATCATAAAAGTTAGCTGCCTTGTTTCTGGCGTCGTTATAATCATCCAGATAGTCCAGTTTTACACCGAGTACTGCCGCCTGTATGGTATCCAGCCGGGAGTTACAACCGATATAGGTATGGTAGTATCTTTTCTTTTGTCCGTGGTTAGCGATCATGTGCGCCTTTTCTGCCAGAGCAGGATCGTTGGTAAACATGGCGCCACCATCTCCATAACATCCCAGATTCTTTGAAGGGAAGAAAGAAGTACAGCCGAAAGTACCGATGGTACCTGCTTTACTACGACTACCATCCGCGTGGATATATTCTGCGCCGATTGCCTGAGCGGTATCTTCTACCACATGCAGTCCATGTTTTGCTGCGATGGCCATGATGGCGTCCATATCAGCACATTGACCGTAAATATGTACAGGAACGATGGCTTTCGTCTTTGGCGTGATGGCTTTTTCAATTTCAGCCGGATCGACGGTGAAGGTCTTCGGATCGACTTCTACCATTACCGGTGTCAGTCGCAACAGGCCAATTACTTCCGCAGTAGCCACATAAGTGAATGCCGGTACGATCACCTCATCACCCGGTTCAAGACCGAGGGTCATCAATGCGATCTGTAAGGCATCCGTACCATTGCCACAGGTTACCACCTTTTCTACGTTCAGGTACTGTTGCAGTTTGCCGGCAAAGGCGCCGACCTGCGGACCGTTAATGAAGGCAGTAGTATCTATGCACTCCTGAATAGCTTTATCAACATCTGTTTTGATCTTCAGATATTGTCCTTTCAGATCTACCATCTGAATGGGTTCCTGTATGATATCAGCGTTTAACATATTCTGCTGTTTATTTTATTTGTTG
The DNA here is from genome assembly GCF_007896845.1 of Chitinophaga pinensis. Classification (GTDB taxonomy): domain Bacteria; phylum Bacteroidota; class Bacteroidia; order Chitinophagales; family Chitinophagaceae; genus Chitinophaga; species Chitinophaga pinensis_C. Next base: position 131,571 of record NZ_VOHS01000016.1, read on the forward strand.
AATGCTTGTCGGCTATAATCTGGCGTCTACGAGGCTTCTGTCGAGGCAGGAGCGTGTATCAAAAATGACAGCGTTATCGCTTTTGATCTTCCCGTAATCCAGTGTCAGGAACTCATCATGTGCGACGGCCACAATGATGGCGTCATAGATGACTGTTTGATCCAGTTCATTGTGTACTTCCACTTCATATTCATTTCTGACCTCTTCCACATCTGCCCATGGGTCGTAGATGTCTACTTCCAGTCCGAATTGTTTCAGTTCTTCGTAGATATCAACTACACGGGTATTGCGTACATCCGGACAATTTTCCTTAAAGGTGATACCCATGATCAGTGCACGGGAGCCTTTTATTTTGTGATCTTTTTCGATCATCAGTTTCACCACCTTATTGGCGATGAAATTGCCCACATTATCATTCACCCTCCGACCGGACAAGATCACCTGCGGATGATAGCCCAATGCCTGTGCTTTATATGCCAGATAGTAAGGATCAACGCCGATGCAGTGACCACCTACCAGTCCCGGTTTATACTTGAGGAAGTTCCATTTGGTACCTGCCGCTTCTATGACGTCATTGGTGTCAATCCCGATGCGATCAAAGATGAGTGCCAGTTCGTTGACAAAAGAAATATTGACATCGCGCTGGGCATTTTCGATGGCTTTGGAAGCTTCTGCCACTTTAATGGAGGAGGCTTTGTGTGTACCGGCATCAATGATTGAGCGATATAAAGCGTCTACTTTGTCCGCAATCTCGGGCGTAGACCCGCTGGTTACTTTTTTGATGCGGGTCAGAGTATTGACTTTGTCACCCGGATTGATCCTTTCCGGAGAATAACCGGCGAAGAAGTCTTTATTGAATGTCAGTCCGGAGGCTTTCTCCAGTACCGGCACACAATCCTCTTCTGTGCAACCCGGGTATACAGTGGACTCATAGATCACGATATCACCTTTTTTAAGCACGCTGCCCAGCATTTCAGAGGCTTTTAACAGCGGACCCAGATCCGGCGCTTTAAAGTCATCTATAGGCGTTGGCACAGTGACGATGAAAATATTACAGGCATGCAGGTCATCCTTTAGAGAAGACAGCGTCAGTCCTGTACCCGATTGTCTGGCATCGGTGGCGGTCAGACGCTTTAAGTCCTCTATATTGGCTTCTCTTGTCCTGTCTTTCCCCACGGTCAGTTCCCTTACTCTCACTTCGTTGATATCAAAACCAAGCGTGCGGTATTTTTTTGCAAATTCGATCGCCAGGGGCAAACCGACATACCCCAGGCCGATGACGGCAATACTGGCATTGGCTACCGTATTTTGTTCTTTAGTATTTATCCCTGATGACATTTTCTACATTCGGTTAGTATTCTCCATCTCCATTTCATTCACACCAATTCTTAATTCTTAATTTATTTCGTTACCGGCTTTCTGACTCTCTTGAAAATACCTTTACTGGGCTGATCGTTCCCATATCCATAACCATATCCATAGCCATATCCGTAACCATATCCGTATCCGGCGCCTGTTTTCACGTCATTCACGATCAGGTTGATCTTTGGCATTTTCCTGTGCTGATACAGATCCTTGGTAATGGTGAGCTGTTGTTTGTAAGTGAAACCCTGTCTCACGAGATAGAGGGTCGCATCTGCAAAACGACCAAGCAGCTGCGCATCTGTTACCAGACCGATAGGTGCTGTATCCACGATGATGTAGTCAAAGAGGGTACGCAGGTGACTGAACAGTTTTTGTGTTTTGTCGGTCAGCAGCAGTTCTGCCGGATTAGGCGGTATCGGACCGGAAGGGAGCAGCCAGAGTTTATCGCTGACACCTGAAGGTTTGATAATCTCTTCCAGAGTGCTTTTCCCGATCACATAGGTGCTGAAACCAACGGAATTATTGAAATTCAACATCTGCGAGATCTTTGGTTTGCGGAGGTCCATCTCCATGAGCAGGACTTTCTTGCCTGAAAGGGACAGCACAGCGGCCAGATTGGTGGCTACGAATGATTTACCCTCACCACTCATGCTGGAAGTCAGCATAACTACTTTATCCCCTTCGCCGGACAGAATAAACTGCAGGTTGGTACGGATGGCCCTGAACTGCTCGGCGATCGGCGTTCTGGACTCGCGGCCCACCACGATAATGTCTTTATCCTTATTATGCCCGATCTCTGCGAGAATAGGCACGGGCGTATTATTGAGTATATCCTGTTTGTTGTTGATGCGGCGGCCGAGGAGTCCCTGCAGGTAGATCCACAGTGCAGGAATCACCAGACCGGCGATGAAGCCAATGATGTAAATAGCGGAACCTTTCGGTTTAAAGGGCAAAGGATCGCTTTTACCGGCATCTATCACCCTGGCGATAGCAATATTCGAAGACTTGGAGATCGCCGATTCTTCGCGCTTTTTAAGCAGAAACAGATAGAGTTCCTGTTTTACTGCCTGCTGACGGGAATAATCGAGGAAAATGCGTTCCTTGCCGGGTACCTCCCGGATCTTTTGACTGATATGGCCATTATTACGTTCCAGTTCGTCGATGCTGACCTGTATACCCTGTTTAAGGGAGGCAAGGTTATTCCGCAGGTCTGCTCTCAGGCCGGTCAGTTGCAGGTCCATATTCTTTACTACCGGGTTGGACTCGGTATTGGACATCAGCAGTCGTTCCCTTTCGAGCAGCAGTGCATTATATTTCTCCACGATGCCGAGGAAGGTAGGATCCTGTACAATGAGCGCGGATGGCACGACTCTTCTTGCGTTCTGTTCATCCCGCATGTATTGTTCCAGCGATTCGACCACATTGAGTCTGACCTGTTGTTCGGTCAGTTGTTTCATGTAGTCACCTGTATTGGAAACGAGCAATTTGGATTGTGCATCCAGATCGGCCAGCTGGTTGGATTGTTTAAACTGTTCGATATCTTTTTCGACGCTGGTAAGTTCGCGGGTGACGATTCCGAGTCTGTTATCAATAAAAGAGATCGTGCTGTCTACGATCCTGTTTTTATCCTCTACGCTGGCGTTGAGGTAGGTCTGCAGAAGTTTATTGAGTATCAGCTCCCCTTTTTCCGGGATGGTATTGGTCAGTACCAGATTGATGGTGCTGGCCTGTTTATTTGGAATACTTACATCGAGGAGTTTCTGGTAACGCCCAACGGCATAGTCGAAGGAGGTAACCCGGATCTGGTATTCCTTATTAAGAACAGGATAGAATTCGTTACGTTCAAGTTTCACGATACCTTCCGGCAGGTGAAAGGTGTCATTCCAGGCTGCTTCTCTGTGAATCCCTTTGGTCGTCAGGCTCAGTTTATTATTGTCGAGTATTTTGACAATATAGCGTGACTGTTCGAGAGTATCTTTCAGATAGAGCCATTTAAATTTAAATGGCAGACGGAGGAACTGTTCTGTTTTCTTTACGCGGCCTTCCACGAAGTAGCTGACGTTGAGGTCGAGATCGCGTACTACTTTTTCCATGAGTGATCGGGACTTGAGTATTTCTACTTCGTTGTCCACGTTACTTTTACTGGAAAACATTTCCAGCTGTTCCAGAATTTCGGCACCGGGTACATTACCATTCTTTTTGTCATCCTGTACCAGTACTTTAGCGCTGATCTTATAGCTTGGTGTGGCGTAGCGCATGTAGAGTATCGAGCATGCGATGCCGGCCATGACACAGATCACGAACAGGTACCAGTATCTGATCATCTTATCAACTACCTTTCTGAGATCGAGCCCTTCTTCTTCGTTCTCGAACTCAGCTGATGACGCATGGTTATTTCTGAAGGCTCCGTTTTTATGAATATCATTCATCATATGAAACAGTGATAAAAATTTAGAAATTGATCCTTGAAATCACAACTACGAGCAGTGTCAGTACGGACGTGATAACGGCGATTCTCTTTACCGAATTGGTATCTGTCCCTGACACTTTGTTTTTGTTTGGCTCAACGTATACAACATCTCCCTGCCGCAGATAGAAATAGGGGGAAGTGAATGTTTTGCTGTCATTCAGGTTGAAGCGGATGAATTCCTTTTTGGGCCCCGCGTCTCTGATGAGCATGACATTTTCCCTTTTACCGTAAATGGTCAGGTCGCCTGCCATACCGATGGCATCCAGCAGGGTGACCTTTTCATTGGGTACGATGTACGTGGAGGGGCGTGTCACCTCTCCCAGCACAGTAATTTTAAAATTTGCAAACCGAACATTCACAACAGGATCTTTATAGTATTCCGCGGCTTTTGCGCGGATATCATCTCTTACTTTATCAGTGGTCTTTCCTTTCACCTGTACTTTCCCGATGAGGGGCAGTACAACGTAACCTTCCTTATCTACCAGAAAACCGCTCACATTGGAAGCTTGTGTATTACTAGCAGGTTGCGTTCCGCTGGTTCCCGTAACAGGCCATGAGGTAGTATTTGTTTGATTCAGCATTGCGGTTGACGCCGGATCGAGGGTTTGGATCGTTACCTGCAGGATATCATCTACCTGTATTTCGGGCGTGTAATAAGGCGCCTGGTCAATAGATCTTCTCAGCACCGTATCAGGAATATCCCTGAAGTAGGTTACATTTTTTGGCGTTGAGCAAGACATAAACGTAAACAGGGAGATAGCTGATACAAACAAGCGTAACAGAAAAAAGGGATTACTGAAATTGATTTCGCAATTACTGAGTCTCATTAGAAAAATAACTGTTTAAATAACGCACCACCACGCTCATAGTTTAATCTATGCCGCAGACGCTTTTGTTTATAGATGGATTACAACTTGATTATATCCTTGTCCAACTGTTCGTACGCAGAATTTTTACTAATGAATTCCGGCACCAATTGTTTCATCAATACAACGGTTGGTGTGATGTAGTGCTTCTGGGCAGAAGCGATCAGTTTTTCAATATGGTCGTTTACCTCAACAAAATCATATTCACGGACCCTTGCTATCAGTATCTTTTCATGGTAGGTACTCAGTGTATTTTCTGCTGTGTTCAGCAGTTCTTCATACAGCTTTTCGCCAGGGCGCAGCCCTGTATAGACGATCTGTATGTCTATGCCCGGTTCCCGTCCGCTCATGCGGATCATTTTACACGCCAGTTCAGCAATCTTCACCGGTTGTCCCATGTCAAAGACGAAGATCTCGCCCCCCTGTCCCATTGCACCGGCTTCCAGCACCAGCTGACAAGCTTCGGGGATGGTCATGAAATAGCGGGTGATATCCGGGTGGGTAACGGTAAGCGGGCCACCCTTCTCCAATTGATGTTTGAAGCGTGGGATAACGGATCCGTTCGAACCCAGTACATTTCCGAATCGGGTGGTGATAAACCGGGTAGGCGCCGGATTGTATCCGGCACTGGACTTTTATACTGACGATTGACGTGTGTATTATAAGATTGTGTAAAGATCTCGGCAATTCTTTTGGAAGCGCCCATCACGTTAGTGGGGTTTACGGCTTTATCGGTGGAGATCATTACAAACTTTTCTACGCCAAATTCAACAGACAGCTCAGCGAGCATCTTGGTACCGAGTACATTGTTCAACACGGCAACGGAAGGATTTTTCTCCATCATTGGCACGTGTTTATAAGCAGCGGCGTGATAGACAACAGAGGGTTCGTATACTTCAAACAGTTGCTGCATACGTGTTCTGTCGCATATATTGGCGATATAAGGTACGATGGTTGTTGCCGGAGACAGTTCTGCCATTTCGAGTTCAAGCTCATGCAATGGTGATTCTGCCTTATCACACAGCAGGATAACGGAAGGTTCCAGTTTGGCGAGTTGTCTTACGAGTTCGCTACCGATAGAACCAGCTGCGCCGGTGACGAGTATGGACTTACCTTTATTCTCACGTGATACCTGTTCGTTATTAATATTGATCACGGATCTGTCGAGGAGGTCTTCGATCTTTATATCCTGTAGTTTTGCAGGGCTCCATCCGGCATTGATCCATTTATCAACAGGCAGCACTTTTTGTACTTTTATATTTAATGAAAAACAGTTGTCAACGAGTTCGTTCAGGATCTGCGTATCAGGCGTTTCATCAGCAACGATAAGCAGTTTGATCTTCTCTTGTTTAACAAGTTTTTCCAATGACCTTCTTGAGGTGGCGAATATGGGCAATCCATCGAGGCGTTTGCCCGCACGGGTTAATTTATCATCCAGAAATCCGGCGATACGTATACTGCCTGTCTGGTCTTCATTAATGGCTTTACGTACGACGAGACCCGAGCGACCTGCATTATATATTACAGCTTTGGTTTTGTTAATGACGCCATATCTGCTATAGTAGCGGAAAGCCCATTTCACAAAGAGTCTGTAAGAAAGGAGGAAACAAGTGTTGATGAAGAAGTTGATAGCGATGACAGATAGCGGAAACATATTTTCTGTCGTATAAGCGACGGCGGCTACATTGATATAATAATATATCACAGCGCTGATAAGGCTTACACATGATATGCGGCCTATGTCAGCCATACTTGTATAACGTACGATACCCGTGTATGTACGAAACAGTAGTGACAGCAATAAGTTCACACTCACAACCACAATAACAATATCCTGCATGGGGTATCGACCAAAGTCTTCGATATTGAAGTTAAGCCTTAGTAAAAAAGATAAGCTCATTGCAACAATCGAACACCCAAGGTCTAATAACAAAATCAGCCAGGACGGGGTAATCCATGATCTCTTAGTCATCAGTTTAATTAGATAAGGTTAAAACTTGTATCAATGTTTTTCAACAACTTCGGAATCTCAAACAATATGTTTCTCAGTGGATTATGTCTTAACCTGCGTGCAAAATAAATACATAAGTTTAAATTTTACCCAATTTACAGATGAGTTCAACCAATGTTTTTATCTCTAATATTAATATTGCATCATATTAGAACTGCCTCGTTTTTCATAATTCTTCAATATCGTGTATATCCGTGCTTTTGGTAGTATAACTATTTTTCAAAACTCGTGGAAGTATCAAATAAGCATAATTTAACAATGCGTACTTATACGCAGTATTAAACTAATAAATCACAAAACACATTTATCCAAACACGTCGTTATGGTGGAATGATGACAGCCTTTAACGTGGGCTCTTCTTAGAAACATAAAAGTATTAACATGATGCAAAGCGTCTTTCATGGCATGTCAGTTGACCTGTTTGGTATTACTCTAAAGATATTTTTTTAAAAGACTTTAAAGTTATGCTTGCGATCCTGATGTTCAGTGAAAACAGTTGAAACAAACACTATACCAAAGTCCGGCGACAGTAATTTTCCTATTCCACTGCATTTGATAACAACCAGGAAGATACGTTTGTTTTAAAATTCTTAAAAGGGGAAGCTCAGCCATTATATTTAAAGGAAAAGGAGTAACAGATATGAAATTATACAAATTTAATTTTCTCTAATTATGAATCGTACAGATAATCTGAAAAAAAAATACCCGATGCCGTTAATCGCATCGGGTAATCTTTACTACAAAAAAATATATGTTTTTACGTTATTCCACAGTTAGTGTGCCGGTATAGCCACAGGTTTGGGTCTTACGACAGGTCTTGGTGTTTCAACAGCTATCTGTTGTTTCTTTGGTCTGTGTAATACATAGCTTGTCTTCAGGCAAGAGTAGCACATGTACTTACGCAGTGGCAAAAATCCCAGGACATATTTCGCGAAGAAACCACGAGGCAATCTGTCTTCCAGTGACCCGTGTTTACATTTAGGGCAATCATGCAACTCTATCTTTTCAATCTTGGAGTTGGTAGTACCCTGCATCAGGATATAACTCATAGGTAAATCAAATTAATTTTTAGGGATGGTAAGTCCGACCTACAGACTCAGCTATAAAGGTACGAATATTATTATTATTGTATTAGTTATTTTTCGTGTTTGTTTTATCTGTAATGTGGAGATATTTCGGAGTCAGGCTCCTGGCGGGAAAAACAAAATGTCTGGATAGAAAATCCGGACATTTTTACTAACGATTCAGTGGAGAAATGTACTTATATAAGTAAGAAATCGCGGCTTGTCTGATTACCCGGAATATCGTTGGCAGCGATGACGATCCGTGTACCAGGAAGCTGTGGATTAGCGACTTTACAGGTATATGCCCATTCACTATTATCCGCAACGGCTGTTCCTGTTTCTAGCACGGTATTATCTGCAGCGATGATCATTACTTCCACTGAATGAAGAGGAACAACATCTGTTGCCTGTATGTAAATAACGTTTCCTACTTCTCCTTTATAATGGTCAGTAAAAATGTCCCGGATTTCGGGGAATGAATGTGCGTCTTTACACAACAAGCTATAGGCGTTCTTTTTACGTTTCTTTGCGATTGCCTCGTAGTATGTTTTTTTCTCCGGATCTTTCCATGCACTTGTAGCCAGTTTTGTTGCTATGCTGAAGCGCCGTAAGACAGCTATTTGTTTTGCGGTAGGCGGCTTTGTACTCTTTCCTCTTTTTTTGCTACAACTGTTTGTCCGTTTACCTGCCGGATGGTTAACTGATCGCCGATAGAGCCACTTAAGCCCATCAGTAATATGTTGTTTTTATTAATTGCCATAGTAAATGATTTCAGGTGATGAATAGCATCCCGGCACTTAACCGGGATGCTGTTGAATGAATTAAGAAATAATGATCTCGCGGGAGCCTTTGTTGCCCGGAACATCGGTTGCTTCTACACGAATGACGGTGCCTGTCATTGCAGCATTGGCTGCTGTTACGGTATACTTCCAGTAACGTTTATTGTCATCCTGTAATGCGTCACCGCTTTCCAGTTCGGCGCCGGCTTGCGATAAGACTATTACCTTCACACTAACCGGTGGCAGGACATCCTGTGCACTGATGGTGATGATATCGCCTGTTTGCCCTTTATATGCGCTGGTATCGATCAACTTTATCACTGGTGGTAAAGCAGCATCTCTGAAGGCCGCGTTAAAGGCAGACTGTCCCCCTTTCGCAGCTTTCTGATAAGCTGCTTTCATGACGGGATCCAGTATAGCGTTTTTTGCGAAGGTGGCTGCGTCAATAAATCTGCTTTGTACGGCCAGTTGTTCGTCGGTCGGTGGCAGACTGTTAGGTCCGCGTTTGACACCTACAATTGTTTTTCCTTTACGTATACGCAGTGTCATTTTTTTTCCGATGGTACCGGATACACCGCTGGTGAAAATGTTGTCCTTTACTATTGCCATATTGTATCATTTTTTTTGTTAAAAATAGATTTACAACACAATCGTGATCAACGGTTGCAACCGGAGGCGCCCCTCTCCTGTTGCAGGCGCAGTCCCGTTGATTGCGATTGCTGATACAATATTAGCAAGGATTCCGGCACACTTTCAGGCAATGTATTCAGACGCCGGAAAAGTTTTCATAAGCGCACGGTTTTTTGTTATAAGCGTATGCCTATAATTCTATAAAACAGGCAAACACGTCCTTTTTATTGCGTTCGCTCAAGAGTATCATGTCACCGTTCTTCATTTTAATTTCTCCTTCCTTCGTTTTCTCACCATTTCTTTTCACGGAGATATCCTTTCCAACACTTTCAATGTGCTGTATGGCGACGATGTACTTTCTATGTGTACGGACAAATTTTCGGAAGAAAGGTGTTTTTGGATTTCAATCAGACTGTTTCGTGTAGCTAAGGTGCGTTTGTTTACCAATGTCAGTTTGATATAATTGGCTTCAACAGTGACATAAACGATTTCGCTCGGGAAAACTACTACGCGACTGCCGTCTGTTGTAATAACTAAAAAAGGTTTCTCCATAGGCTATGGTAAAACGATTGTGTAAAGTGATGGAATTAGATGAGAAGTGCGGGGAGGAAAGCTGTAAGCCACTAAGTCGGGCTAGTAGGGCCTGAAGTCGGGAGAGAAGGGATAGGAAAAACTGGGTTGTTACGGGATAGAAATAGCGATTAACTGCAATGGTGTTTTTTGGGAAGTTTTTCATGTAAATTTTTATTTTGTAATGAATGGTACCAGATGTGGTACCCGTAAAATAACTCGATACAAGTTACCGAAAAATAGCCAATTAACGAGCAGATCTCTGCGCTGAAATAGTCTGATAATACTCATCTTACGTTAATGTTACGATAGTAAGGTAGCATTAAGGTATGATAAGTATTATCTGACTATCAAATGATAATAAACGGGAAGGTTTGCTGTACTGCGTAAATTTGTCAGTGAGATATTGACTGAAATAATTGAGGAAATTTCTGGCAGACTGCAGCGATGGTACGTGCGGGTAGTATATCGGGGTTAAAGATCATGAGCAGGGGCGCATCTGCTACATGAAACGGATTATTGTTGCATATAATCCTTAATCGCGCTATGATAGACCGAGTAACCCGGATGCGCTTTGTAAGCGGCTTTACGTACCGGGTCCTTCACTATCTCCTGCGCATACTTTACTGCCCTTGCGAAGCGTGATTTTTCTTCTAATTGCAAAGGCGATGGTTTGACATTAGTCATGTCGGGGTACTTGCTTAAGAAGGTCTTCCCCTTTCTTTTCTTAATCACGAATTTTTTGTTCGACACATGCTTATTTAGCACGACTCCCGCGAACAAGGGATTGTTTGTTTCTGCCATAGTGTTTTTTTGGCAAAATTAGGAGATTAGGGCTTGCGGGTTTTACGTGATTTTCCCCGCTTTCAAATTCACTTTCCTCTAAATTCAAAATAATATCTCCTGATATCACAATGCTGCTCTTCCTCTTGCGAAAAAATATGATTTCAAACATAAAAGTGATTTTCTAACATCGGATCAGCTTAATCTAGATATTGATATATGCAGTCACGTATACGTATTCATATTATTTCTGTCTGCAAAAGACAATTAAACAGAAACTATAAAATACAAATATCTCCTATCAGATTAATTACATCAATCTTACATCACGCCCCTTTCGCCAATGATTACTTACTTCCTGATACTGACCATGCAGTTTACGGCGACGGATTGTCTTTGCCATAAATGAAATTATATTGACGATTTAAATGTAACTATAGGATAAAATATATCCCATTATTACTATCTTAGAGTTAATTTTGTCTTTTAGTTACTTAAATTCGTGAAAAGTTAGTCTAATCACACTATTTTATATCCTTTAAGATATGAATAAAGGTAAAATTATTGCTGACCTCAGAGACAAACTGGCCTGGTCACAAACTGACCTTGCCGACAAAAGTGGCGTATCCAGAGTGATGATCGGCAAGTATGAACGTGGGGAGGCGGTTCCCTCTATTGATGCTGCAAAAAGGATTGCAGACGCGCTGGAAGTCAGTATGGATTATCTGGTAGGTGAAGGTATAAATGCGAGGTTTGATAAAAAGACTTTAAAGCGTCTGGAAGAGCTTGAGTTGCTGGAAGAGGAAAAGAAAAGGGTATTGTACGATCTGATTGATACGTATATCCGGGATGCGAAAGCACGGAAGGCTTATACACAATAGCCAGTTCAGCAATGTGATATGTAACAATCACTTGTCATAAAATTTATTTCTAACTTTGATTTCATGAGCAAGTATCCAATAGGCTTACAGGATTTTAAGAAAATAAGAAAGGAGGGGTATTTATATGTTGATAAAACTCAATTGATTCATAAATTAATTGATTCCGGCAATTACTATTTTCTAAGTCGTCCAAGGCGTTTTGGTAAATCTTTATTACTATCTACAATCAAGGAGATTTTTAGTGGCAGCAAAGAACTATTCGAAGGGCTTTGGATCCATGATCAATGGAATTGGTCACAACGATATCCGGTAATACATATCAGGTTTAGTCAAATTGATTATAAAGGGCTCGGATTGACGGCGTCGATAAATCGTGAGCTTGATATGTTAGCAACGGAATTTAACGTACAATTACTTGAAGACACCATTGCACTGAAATTCCGGGAATTGATCAGAAAAACGGCGAAAGATGGCAGAGTAGTGATTCTGATTGATGAATATGACAAGCCTGTTACTGATTATTTGGAAGATTTGGCAAAGGTAGAAGAGAACCGTTCTATAATTAAGAGTTTTTATTCCATACTAAAAGATGCAGATGAATATATTCGTTTGCTGCTGATCACAGGTGTGAGTCGTTTTACCAAAGTAAGTATATTTTCTGATCTGAATAACCTCTACGATATTACGCTAAATCCTCACTATGGCACATTGATGGGAATTACCCAGCAGGAGCTTGAGTCTGATTTTGCAGATGAATTAAAGATTCTTCAACAAAATCAACCCGATATTTTGCACAAGCTAAAAGAATGGTATAACGGCTATTCGTGGGATGGAAATAATAAAGTATATAATCCATTTTCTGTACTTAGTTACATGGGATCAGGGCGGATTCAAAACTTTTGGTTTCAAACAGGAACACCCACCTGGTTAGTGAATCTAATGAAACAAAATCGGGAATTTAAATTAGATAATTTGCGAATCGGAGAGAATGCTTTGAGCAGCTTCAATGTTGAGCATATTGCTTCACTCCCTGTTTTGTTCCAGACAGGATACCTGACAATTAAAAATTATGACGAAAAAACAAGACTATACGAACTTGGCTATCCAAATAAGGAAGTAGAAGAAAGCCTGACAGATGCACTACTGAGTGCCTATCGAAATATATTTCCTGGTAACGATTCATTTGTAATAGTCAGTACTTGATCTGACAGTGCAAGGGATTTTGTACGATTAATTGATAGCTAAAGATAACTGATTTAATTGTTTTTCTTTTGCCAGGTGTCTAGTTGCTATAAAAGTCTCCATGGGAGTTTTACCATAACAGTATTTTCCGCTGTGAGGTCGTTCGTTGTTGTAGTAATTAAGCCAGCTATCTAAATCAGCCTGTAGTTGCTCCAACGTAGTGTAAATCGTCTTACGGAATGCAATAACGTAAAACTCCTCTTTTATTGTCCTGTTAAGCCGCTCACAGATCCCGTTTGATTGAGGACTGCGTACCTGTGTTTTAGAATGTTCTATGCCCTCTATGGTAAGATATAGCTCATACTCATGATGCTCGTATTTACCCTTATACTCTGATCCTCTGTCTGTCAGAATGCGAAGCATAGGAACATCTTGATCTTCAAAGAAAGGTAGTACTCGATCATTAAGAATATCAGCAGCTACAATTGCATTCTTTCGGTCGTAAACCTTTGCAAAAGCGATTCGGGAATAGGTGTCGATAAATGTCTGTTGATAAATTCTTCCAACGCCTTTAATACTCCCAACGTAATAAGTATCCTGGGCTCCAAGGTAACCAGGATGTTCTGTTTCTATTTCTCCGTAAGCCTCTCTTTTCTCCTTTTTCCGTTCAAGAGCCATCATTTGAGCTTCCGTGAGAATAATACCATCCTGAGCAATCTTGGCTTCAAGGGATTTTAATCTCTTATCAAATACCTCCAGGTCGTGCCTTTGCCAAACACTACGCACACCGCCTGCAGAGATAAAGATGCCTTGTTTACGAAGTTCATTACTCACCCGTTGCTGACCAAAGGCTGGATACTCACAAGCCAGTTTTACTACTGCTTCTTCAACAAATGGTTCAACCCGGTTTTTAAGAATGGGTTTAGAGCGGCTTATCTCTTGCAAGGCCAACTCTCCGCCTGTATCATACATCTCTTTGATGCGATAGAAGCTGTCTCGGCTGTAACCCATCACTTTACAAGCACGGGATATGTTACCTAAATTTTCTGCTAATTTCAGCAGACCTAACTTCGTTTTGATTAACTTGTCATTACTTTTCATATCTGACAGTTTTAAAGGGGATTAATTCGAAGTGTGGTTACTTAAAGTTAATCCCTTACTGTCAGATTAAGTCTTGACTATTTCAATTCATTGGCCGTCACATATGACCTCGGAGTAGCACTGGAAAATAATGATATGCCTCAAATGATCAAAGCACTGGATGTAATAGTCTCCACAATTCCCTACGATCATTGGAAGGCAGAAAGTGAATCAATCTTTCATATTATCGTACATCTGTCCTTTAAGCGTTTAGGTCTTGACGTACGTAGTGAGGTACATAGTTCTACAGGCAGATGTGACGTACTTGTATTCACTGAACAATACGTTTTTGCCATAGAATTGAAATTAAACGGAACTGCGCAGTCTGCTCTTGATCAGATATTTGAAAAGGGTTATTTGCGACCTCACCAATTAGACGATAGAAAGAAAATAGCAATCGGCATCAATTTTTCTACGGAAGAAAGGGCCGTTCAGGAATTTTTAGTCAAGGAATTTGAATAACATAGCATTATATGCTATAGGTATGTGCCATGACTCTTCACGGAAATACCTTATTTAGACTGTCTCAAGGTCCATCGCCAGCGTGACACCATCATTAATCCTCTGTCCCTGCCTTAAAACCACAGAATGCGTCACTAATGAGATAAATAATACTTAGCAAATCTATCCTTATCCGCTTTTTCACTCAGAAATTCTGCAACCACACCATATCTCTGAAAATTGACTTTCCCCTCACCCAAAGACATCCCATTAACACTACTAATACGTTCCTTATCAACAGTCCCGTCATCTTCCCAATAACATACCGCACAGATAAAATATTCAGCGCTCAATTTTAATGTACTATACCCACAACATGGACATGGAAATAACTGCACATCTACACCAGTGATCTTTATGGGCGACTTGAGCGTCGAAACCAACAGTTCTTCTATAAAACTATTCCGATAAGACGCTATTTTGTGCTGCAGATATTCCCTTAATATCCTATTCCTTTCTGCATCATCTATATCATCACTATCATCATGCCCCGCATCACTTAATGCGTCATACATTTCCGCCGACTTATCCTCATCGCTTAAGGACAACATATTTAAAAAAGAAGCTAAAATGATTGCCTCATTTCTATTCAATACTACCACTTCTATTATTTTCCAGTTGACTAATTATCTCAACACGCCCGTAAATGGAGCAAGACTAATAACAATGAATAGCTTCCCCCCTCACATTCACCATATCATCTACTTCTTTCGGCAATTTAAAACCAGTTGCTAATCTAATGTCTAGTAGCTTAGTCAGCAAATATTCTACATACTTTCTCTCAGTCGCATTCAAATGCAAAGATTTATCTTTATTCAACTGTACACGTGCTCTAAATTCATCCGGCACAAGCAATTGAGGATACTTTTTCAAATAAATACTATAGTATGCAGGCCAGATCCAAAGACCATCTGTGTAAATAATACCCGGAGCAATTCTTTCCCGTTCTCATAAACAGGAGATATTAAACGGATTATCGACACTCCATTCTCTAAATAGCTGATGATCTCATGCAACTCTTGCTCATCGGTTTTCTCATCAGATAAAAGCTCATTAATATCTCTGGAACATTCAACATGAGGATCATGCAATTTAAAAAATCCGATGACGTTCATTCATTCTTTGTGTTAAAGTTAATACCCCCAATACGTCGGCTGTTGAGCAATTTATTCAGATCGATTTAATTACAATCAACCTCCCATGAGCATTTAATCAGCAAAAGATACTTTTAAATGTTTTGCAAGATCAGGCACATCTTCAACCGCCGCATTGACAATCATACGATATTTTTCCTCTGTAAACTCAATCAGGACTGCTTCCATATTTATTCGCCCATGCTTCAACCAATAATCTGCAAATATTCTGGGAGTTATAAAATAGTTCAATACATTGTCTTTGGTAAATAAAGCCCATTGAAGGTTACCGGAGTAAGCACTGACGATATCGTTTAATTTTGTATAAATAACATCGTCTTTACCTGTATCTTTAAATCTAAACCTCAAAAAAGGAACTCTGGTATATCTACCATCTAAAGGCCACATGCTAACCAATGCTGTTTCAATTCGCCTTATCTCAGATAAAGCTTCGTAAATCATCCTACTTAATTCAATATCATCCATAAGAATTTACAATTTCAATTTTTAGAACCTCAGAGCGGCCCTGCTATATTCACGCTTAAAATAACCAATGCTACCATTTCTTTTTACATGCCTGACAGCAATGTCTTTAAAGATCCTGTTATGCTGCAGCGGCTTAATGAGATTAATGGACCGTCTGATGAAGATAAACACTGTATCTTGTATACTATCAACGGCCTGCTCCAAACGCAAAAACTAAAAAAGCTTTTGCTAATAAATAAAAATCAATGGTCGCTCCATTTCGTTCCAACCATATAACTGCGGTAATTCATACATTATATCAAGAGTATAATTATCCATAAACTCAAATTTACAAACAGTTTTCCATCCATTAGGAATGCTATCAAAAGATTGAAAAAATTGTTGACTTACGTTTTTCAAAATAATCTGGCAATCTTGATAAGCTTTCCCATTTTGATCATCAATAACTTCTGTAAAAACATGACCGACTGATATGTCAAACTCCGAATAATCACAAAACAATATCAGTTGATTGTCCTTTAAATCAAATAGGTCTAATCCTGCGCTGAACTTCTCATTTAAATCTTTATGTAACCTACCTAAAACTTTTAGTCTTACCTTTTCCATTACTTTGTTGCTTTTAATGCTGCTGCTTGTTTGTAAAACTCATCTATCTGAGATTGAGTCATTTGAGGAGTATCTCTAAGCAGATTACTAATGTCATCTAATTTAACCTTACTTGGCAAATTAATTCCCATATTCCCTAAAATGTTTCTGGCTTCGTCTGCCGTTATTGTAAATTCTACCTTTTCAGTTTCTCACAGGCAGAACTTGCCAGGCAGATTGAATCACATCATTCCATCAAAAGCTATTCAATAAAAGTAAGATACTGTTTAATAAGAATGCCCTACCTGTCAATCAGTTAGGGCATTATCATCTTCGAAAAGAGCGTTTTCTAACATGTAATATGCAGATTACAGTCTAAAAACTCTCTGGTAACTCCTTAGAAGGATCAATACTTCCTCTATATTCCTTTAGTCTACTAACTATATTTCCTACTGATAAATCAGTACCAAATAGTTCTAATTGCAATTCATTTGATTTAGGTGAATTAAAATACATATGCTCCACTATAAAATTATCCTCATCCATTGATATAATTATACGAAGAAACACATCATTATAAGATTCATATAGCTGGAATCGCCTAACATGTGTATGCGAACTTGATACAGTACTTTCAATTTCAAAAAGCCTAATCGTAATAATTCTTCTCTCATATTCTCATTTTGTAAAAGTTACTGAAGCACTAGTATAATCACCTGCTGTTCCCTCAATACAATTTATTTTCACATTATTGAAACCCAGATTTCTTGCATTTGAACCTGTAAATTTTCAAATGCTGCTTCTTGGAGAAGCGCATTTGCTTCTGTACCTGAAAGACTTTCAAATGTTACTGATTTAAGAGCTAACTAATTTTTAATCGTGGTGTTAAATGCCCTTAAATTTGACCCAAGGGAACCTCGACTCCACGTCCCCTTTATTCCAGTTACAGGTTCTGCAGAGGAAACTTTTTCAAAGAGGCCTTAAAGACATCATTACCCTACCATCATATTCAGTTCCTTTGGTATTTACATAGAAATCTAAATTCCCGTCAGTATTCTTCACAGTACTTATAATGCCTCTCTTGCTATCTTGGACCTCAAATTCTCCTAACTAGCATAGAGTTCATCAGTTACTGTAATAGGTTTCGCTACGGATGTCGTGGAAGTTGTAGCTTCTGTCGCCGTCACTTCAGTATTAGTATTAGCCCCAGCTGCTGCACTCCCTATTGCCTGAGGAGCTGGAAGAACCGCAGCTCCTGTTAAATACGAAAGAGCCAAGGGAATTCCTACCGCAGGGTTCATCAAACCAACCAATCCAATGACGATAACAGGAGTAACATTTTTTCCGATAACTATCTGAACGCTTGCATGAGCTTTCATTCTGGCAGCAAGTTCAACGTCAGAGTTTTTTCATTTTGGGAGTAACTAAATTTGAAATATACTCCTGATTTGCTTGTCCACCTACAGCTCCAAAATATTCTAATCCATCCAGGTCAATTCCATCGATCGGTCTGTTACTTGCGAACTGATAAGGCGTTAATTCTGGAGATTGAGGAGTCAACGATCCACACTCAAAAACTTCCCTATCCTCGGATCATAAATTCTAACCCATAATCCTGCTGATTCCCCTCGCCCTTCACCTCGTTGTCATTCTCCTTCCCATTAAACCCATAACGATAATCCCCGATCTAAATGACCTCCCCGGCATCAACATTCCAAAGGATTTTTACTCAAGAACTGACCCTAAGATATCCTTTTTTCTTTCATCTGTATTTTCAATTTAAACAAAAAATAACGCGCACGTACGCGGGATGCGGTACTTATGTTGATCTTTATCCTGCTGATGATCAACGGACTAACGTACAGCACTTGTATCACGTCCACCGCATCCATTATCCTGCAGAAGGAAGCAAGATAGTACTGCAGATGGCCAAGGTACTACTGCTCACGTTCGCGCAGCTTAATAGCCGCTATAAATCAGGGAACTGAACTGAAGCCCTGGATACGACTGTGGATTCTTATAGGCGAAGCTAATGATACTAATATTTGAAGGACCTTAAGATGCTGCAGCGACTCATGAGATTAACGAACTGCCTGATAAAGACAAAGAATGTGTCTATTCCTTACTATATGCTTTTCTCGCCAAATCTAAATTACAAGCAATACTTAAATAAAAAAGCTCGGT
Source organism: Chitinophaga pinensis (assembly GCF_007896845.1). Lineage (GTDB taxonomy): Bacteria > Bacteroidota > Bacteroidia > Chitinophagales > Chitinophagaceae > Chitinophaga > Chitinophaga pinensis_C. Next base: position 150,201 of record NZ_VOHS01000016.1, read on the forward strand.
TCATTCTTAGAACCGAGCTCTATTTCTTGTTAAATTCTTTATTAAAAGATTAAATAGCTGATAATTTCGTTCTTAAAATTTACTCCGACATTCTTCAATATATTCTTCCGCCGTACGTGCTGTCCCAGTTTCAAATAAATTTCCAGTAAATTTATTCACGATCAGAGCCCCTACTACTATTGCATCAATAGTATCACCTGTTTCAATAACTTCTTCATTTGATAAAAAAAAGCCCAACCATATTCAAATTCAATAGTATATTCATCTATTATAACTAATTCCATTCTATTAATCATACTGGATTTTCCTTCAAATATGCATATGCCTTGATCTTTGCCTCAATTAATGTAATTGCTTGCTCATAACCAGTTGTATTTTTGAAATATAATTGTTTAAATTATACTGTCATAAGCGTTGAAGGATTCTGATCCAACTTCCAACAGGCTTTTGAAAATCTAAAAATATCACATTACCATGTTGCTTTGTAACATTAAAATATTGACCTATTATATCCCGACCAGAACCTCTATATCCGAAAACACACCAGTTGCTTCATCTTCTAATTTACTCATTGCATTGACCACCCCTTCAGCTGTATAGTAAGATGAACCCTTTTTCACTACCAAGCTGTTAAAAAACTTTTTGTATAAACTTTGCCATGTTTCAACGCTGAAGCTGGAAAACCTTTCAAAGTTGCATCCCCTGCTATAGTACAGCCAGCGGTATTGAACCTGTTGGTTCCCATTTTTATCAGTATATGTATATTTTCCATAGTTAGCGTTCTTCAATTCAGAGAATTCAAAGAACGCGAACGAACCGTTATCGGGTTTTGGTGCCCTTGGGTATGTTATTGCATTATGAGCAGCTATTTGTTATCTGTTCAGGGGCACCCAAAGGATGGATGCGTATATCTGTTTGCTGCTTCCAACATTGTCAGTGACTGTTACACCGGTTTGCCACCCGACATCGTATACGAATACTTTTTTACTCTCTTTTCATCTCCATCCAGGTCAATACTTCTACTAACATCATTCTCCGCAAAAGCATAAGTACTATTCCATGGATACTCTTTTGTTAACGGATCTACACTCAAACTTCCCTACTCTCGGATCATACACCCGCATCCCATAATCCTGCTGATTTCCTTCTCCCTTCACCTCATTATCATTCTCCTTCCCATTAAACCCATCACGATAATTACCTACATCTTTATCAATGAAAATCTCAAAACTGTTTTGAGCAAAACTCAGTTAGAGGGCATAAAAATCTATAGAATCAACTAAAATATAAAAATTCTTAACATTTCTTCCAAAAAAAGAATCTGTCTCGATTTGGATTCTCTCTATAATTGGCATTTACTCCTCAAAAATAAATTTTTAATACGTCAATCTCTGCCAATCAAAATCTATGTACTGATTATAGAAGTTCATTTTATCGATAATATCTTTAGGAAGATCTGCATTTAACACCTTCACTTATCTACATAAAAGCTATTCTGTCGTAGTTTTTAATACTAAAAATAATTCTCCTCAATTTCTCAACAATAATCGTTTCAACACCAGCAATCTTTTCTCTGACTAGCATATTTAGCCCCAACATGTCTTTATCGTCTTCGTGATTGGCTACGTGACTAAATATATTAGAAATAAAATCTTCGTTTTTATCATATGCGACTAACAATGAACTTAACCAAAACGTAAATCTGCTTCTTCTTCATCAAGTTCTTGATATCCTCGCTCCAAGTTATCTTTCGATTCGTAAATTATTCTATAAATTCTTTCCGCAATAATGGTCGCCATTGACTATTTTTTTTAGTATCATCAGATCTCTGGAAGTAAAGATTGACAATTCTTCAACTATGAAATCATAGCAGGAATTATCTCTTCAATGTTATCACTTTCCAATTTCTTAGCTATCTCATTTCTTTCCATATTAATAATTCTTAGTGATTTTAAATACACCTTTTAGTTTACATTCGCAGGAATTGAATAAATACCTCTATCCGGATTATTTCCCTTCACTCTAACCCCCTGCTCAAATGCGCTACCTTCTGAAAACTGATTGAATATTGTTGCTTTCCGGTAGACTTAAACACGCCAATTCTCCCCAACTGACCTTCTGTGAGGGGAATCTCCAGATCCGTAACAATATTTCTCCGGCCTTCCCCGTTGTTGTCCAAAAATCTGTGTGCCCTGTTCCAAACTTCAATTCACCAACTATTAAACTTTCACCTGCTCCAAGAGCAACTAACTGATCCTTGGTTATGCCTGTTATACCCGCTACTGCTGCCTCGTCAGTAAAATGATGAAAAATTCTACCTTCACCCAAATCGGCAATCATCGTCAGTGGTTGATCTTTCGTTCTAACAGCATCGTCTAAAAACTCGGCAAAGTTAGCTTTTGAAAAATCAAACCTTTTATTGGGAACTTCGATGTTGCACTCGACTGAAATATATTTTTACCCACTCGTATAATACCACTTGCTGCTTTACCTAATATTATACCGCCAATCTCACTAGTAGCAACAAATACTACACTATGCATGCCATCATTTATAGATGCCTGATCATGCTTAACAATTCCACTTGTTGTTTTATAGATGCCATGTAACAATACTCCATCAAGGAAAAAAGTAAACAATCCTGAATTTCCAGCTGCCATACTGCTTCCTACAAATAGAAAGGCACTTTTATTGGCTTCATATATTCTCTCTTCTGCATGTTCAGGATCTTGCTGTCTTATCTTAGCCTCCCATCTCCTATTGTCTGAAACAGCTTTCCCTATGCTGTAGGATCATCTTCTCGACCATCGACATCTACTGCATACACAGGCTTATTCCCTGCAAATTGGTAAGGGGTATAAAATGCATATTTTGCGGTTAACGGGTCCACTGATAGAAATTTACCTATCCTCGGATCATAAATTCTAAAGCCATAATCCTGCTGATTTCCCTCTCCCTTCACCTCATTATCATTCTCCTTCCCATTGAACCCATATCGATAGCCCCCACCACTAAACCCTCTCACCAGGCATCAACGTCCCAAAAGGATTTTTACTCAAAGAACTGACCCTAAGATATCCTTTTTTCTTTCATCTGTATTTTCAATTGAAACAAAAAAAATAACGCGCACGTATGCGGGATGAGGGATGCGTTACTGACGCTGATCTTTATACTACTGATCATCAACGAACTAACGTACAGCACTTGTAAGCCCGTCCACCGCATCCATTATCCTGCAGACGGAAGCAAGATAGTACTGCAGATGACCAAGGCACTACTGCTCACGTTCGCGCAGCTTAATATCCGCTATAGATCAGGAAACTAACCTCTGGCAGCTATAATCTGCCGCTTAATAGCGACCTACCGCCACCACCGCCATGCCGCCAGGGTCGCTGTGGTGGGAGTGCGCAGCGCAGCAAGCACGGAGCCACAGCTGGCCGCGCTAGACCTTATCCCAGCCAGGAGCGAAGCGGATGGCAGAGACAAAAAAATAAGGCCCTGGCGGCTAAGGCAGGTGGCGGACGAACTAGAGGCAGCAAAGGGATGGCTGTAGCAGCGCTAACTGTGCGCCTGCCGCCAGACCGGGAGCTGCCCGAACGCAGGGCGATGGGGCGCAAAAACTGTGACAGGCTGCACATAGGACACCTTTACTGTAGACAGCTCTCCGCAGCCTGGCGCATGTTTTTGTGCGCACCGAGACCGGAGTGAGACCGCTGTTCCTGAGCCTCTTGATAAGGAACATATAAACCCTGTTGGTTGGCTTTTGATAAGGGGATGGGGAGTCCTGGTCCCGTTGGGACTTGAACCTAACTTATAAACTCATTACTGGCAAGGGCTGGCTTTCTAAAAAGCAACATACACACGATTTACACACCCTTTCCGTATGTTTGCACATGCCCCTGATAACTGATTGCTTGGACGCGGGTTCGATTCCTGGTATAGGAACAATACTACATTTGATTTACAATTAGTTACACATACCCGCAGGCCCATTTTTAGCCAACTAAGGTACTCTCCTGTCGTCCCTCAGGCCATCATTGAGGCAGATCGAACACTATTTCCGCCCTTTTAATGAGGGGCTTTACACATACCGTATACATGCTTCATACATGCCGTATACACGACGTATACGTGGACTTGATTGGCTAAAAATATCATTTTATTGGGTGGTACAGCTCTATGGCTGACTGTAAACGGTACACATCATCCTGGCGGTATCTTTCTGTACTCGATGGGTATTTATGACCTGCGAACTGCTGCACAACCCCTATATCATGCCCCTGGATAAACAAGTTCGCGATCACACTCTGACGGATACGCTGCGCACTGACCTCACGACCCCGGTAAAGGCCCTTATAAACCCGTTTTACATGCTTACTGATCTCTGTTCCGGGCATCCCTTTACCTCGATGCCCCAACAGTAATAAATCGCTCTCTGAGCCCCGTAAAAGCTGTAGACGCACTTCTGACAGGTAACTACTCAGCCAGTCTATTTGTACCGGTTTTAAGGGTAACTCCCGCCTATTGGTGACCGCTGTTCCCTTTATATACACACTGCCTTTCTCCAGTAGTATATCTGATACCGATAATGCCGATAACTCGCCCACCGTCAACCCCTGGTACACTAGTAGGCTCATTAAGGCTTTATTACGAAGAGCAAGCACGCTATAACGTTCCTCACGCTCCAGTAACACTTCCAGTTCTGCGGCACTGAACAGGTCCTGTAACTGGATGTCTCTGCTGCGCTTATCCCGTAAACGGATATTACGCGCTGGATGGTCCAGACGCGCACCTATGTGACACAGATAATCATAATATACTTTGATACTGCTCACGATACGGTGTAAGGTGTAGCTATTGCGGTAACGGTGACGTAATACGCCTATATAGCTCATTAGATCGGAGTAAACGGCGCCTGGGGCTTCAGGATACGAGGATAAAAATTGGTTGATCTCACGCCCATAAGAGGCTGCTGTACTAGGGGTATAATGTTGTTGTAAATACTTGTCTAAGGTCATATTATTGCCAGTTGATGTGCACCTACCTTTGCATAGATCTGCGTCGCTTCCAGGTGGCGGTGACCTAAAAAGTCACGTACATATTCAAGGGACATACCGCCCTGTAACAGGTGCGTCGCTATACTATGACGTAAATAATGAAGACTGATCCCTTTCCATAATCCTGCACGGCCGACCAACTCTTTCAGTAAGCGGTTATAGCTGTTACCACTCATGCGCCTGCCTTCCCGGTTCAACATAAACGCACCTTTCTCTACTGCCCCAGACTTACGATATTCTTCCAGGTAAACGCCTAACTCACTGGCTACCTTGCCCGTTAAGGGGATCACCCTACGGCTCGCACCTTTTCCGGAACGAACATATAGCAACCTGTGACGCACCTGTACATCTCTGACGTTCAACTGCTCCGCCTCACTACGACGTAACCCACAACTATAAAACAGATGTAACATCACTTTCTCTCGCATGCTGATCGCTGCCGTAAACAACGATTCCACTACCGCTACACTTAACGCTTCACGCCTGCCGCTGGCATGTCTACGGAACTTCAACCCACTCATCGGATTATACTGCAACCCACCACTACTCTCCTGCCAGCTAAAAAACACCTTTAACGCATACACATAATGACTGATCATGATCCCGCTCAGGGCGCCTGATCGGTATTTTAACGGACGGATATGTAACCACTCATAAAATAACACTATGATACCCGGGCTTATTTCTTTGATGCTTTTAAAACCACCATATTCCAAAAACTCTCGCACACATGCTGGCAGCATCCGCTGTGTACTAAGCCCATAGCCACTTTGCTGTAAATAATTTTGGAACCCTATGATATAAACCTCCATGGTACCACTATGACGTTTTAGTGTTTTTACCCCCCTTGAGCATTTTTTCTGAACACCGAACGCCAGCCCCCTTTTCAACCTCCTTCAGCCACCACAGGCAACTCTGGCGTTCGGTCTGGCGTTCGCTGGTGTTCGGTCACTAAGGCTGACAACTGATCGCCAAGATGGGTCTTTATACGCTCACGCAACCTGCTGTAGTTATCCCAGTGCCCTATCCGGTACTTATAACCACGGTTGGCATGACCGTACTGACGTACGTAACATAATTCCACCAGTTTATTTATATAATGATGCTGTTGGGTCTTACCCACGCCCGTTGCATCACGCACCTCAAAACGACTAAACTCATAATCTCGGCCACGCGCGCCTATATATTGCTTTAACTGCTCGTAGAACTGACGAAGACTACCGTCCAGTTCATCTACCTTTAATACAATGCTATCGAACATGATACTGATCGCTGACTCCACATCGCTTAACTCGGCTATCAACCGACCTTTACTATCACGCCTCCGCTGGTACTGATGCAACAAGGTCACCATCTTCACAAAGTTTAAAAACAGGTCATGTAAGCGACGGATCTTATGCGCATCTTCAGGTAATTGTAAACGACCTGCATAGGGATTCACCACCTCTAAAGGCTCTAAGCTACGTACCAGGTTACGGATAAATCCTTTACGTTCCTGCTCTCTACCTGTATCGATCTCCCCTGCAGCCTTCCTGTTCTGATAACCAATAATACGGCGCGTCTGATCGCCACTCTCGTCTACCGCTATCAGGAACACACGGCTCATGTTATCCTCGTACAGTTCTCCTCTCGTCGTACACGCAAGACTCGCTATCGGACCTTTCACCGTCTTCTGACCACTGGTGATCTGACCATTATCCAGCTTGATACTCGTCGCACTGTTCAACTCTCCATTACTCTGCAACTCACGGAACGCGAACTCTGCCTCTTCACTCAACCCATCTATATCTTCCAGGCACAACAACCGGTTGATAAAGTAACGTTCAGGATAATTGTATAACACCTTATCACTCACCCGTGTCAGACGCGTCACTTTCTCAGGGGGTATACAGTCCGATACCTGTTTTAATAAACGCGTCTTTCCACTACCGCTACTCCCTTGTATCAGCGCATGTAAAGGTGCGGGCATCTTATAACTCAGCGCTACCAGTAGTAAAAACAAGCGGTTCTGTTCCTCTCCGACTATGCCCGTTTCGCCTAATAATACATTCAGCACCTGCAGTAACCCCTCCTGACGTAAAAAACGTACGGCTGTATTTCGTTCTGATTCACTTAAGGTATACACTGCAACGCCTTCTGCAGGTGTCGATTCCCCTTTCCCCTGTTCTGCCTCCCGGTACTGGTCCAGCAGGTCTGTCAACTGGTAAAGGTCCTGTTCCAACACATCTTTGCGTACCCCTAGTTTCTCCCCTGCTTCCCTGCATAAGCGTTCCACCTGTTTGTCTTCATACAGGTCTATTTTATTGCGGCTCTTATGACCACTCTCCTTATGCTCGATCACCAGCGTGATCTTCATACTGTCCAGCTGTTTACTTAAGCCACCTTGTACATAGTAATTGCCGCCTGCACCCACGTATATAAGCTTATAGGGATTACGGCTGTCTAATAGGGCTCCAGCTGATACAACAGCGGTGCTTTCCGGTGATGACAGATTTGTTTTTCCAGCTGATACTTCAGTTGAAAAAAATAAAGCAGTCCTGCTTTGCAACAACTCCGTAAACACCTCCGCCGTATGACTCACACCTATACTATTAATGCCTTCTCCATCTGGTAATACAATGCTGCTCATAAGCACATAAGGCAGACGGTTCTTTAACAAGGCGCTGTATTTCTCTACCGCCTTACGGCCTGCTTCATCCCCATCAAAAGCAAAAATGATCTCCTGCAGCTGACCTAAGCTCACTATCGCTGCTTCATGCTCTGCCGTCAACCCATTTGTACCATAACAGGCAAGGATCCCATAAGCCTTACCTATCTCATGATGCTGTAACAAAGTCGCTGCATCTATCACTGATTCGGTCAGGATCAACCTGGTTATATCTCCCTTCGGATAACCTGGATAAAGCCCCTTTCTGTCTTTCAGGTAATAATGACGCTGATCACTATCATTAACTGTACTACGGAAGTACATACCACTGATCGATCCTTCCCTATCCCGCAACGCAAACACGATACAGTATTTTCCAAAAGGTTTATAAGCCTGGATGCCTTCTCGTGTATTAGAACCCCACGCAGACAGTAAGCCTACCGATACACATGCTGATATCAGCTGTTCGTCCCTACGGGCGCCATGATGGAACTGGGCCGTATTATAGCCAACTTCTAAACGGGTAATGTCTAAGCCGCGGCTTTGCAGATACGCTTGCGCGGGCTTGCTGTTATGGATCGCATTCTTAAAATAGGTAAACATGTAGTTCAGGATGCCTGAACGGCTGACTGGTACTGCTGCAACAGCACTGGTACTACCGCCTATCAACTCCTTACATTTCAGGATCGCTTCCCGTTTACTGATACCATCCTTATGCATCACAAAGTCTATCACATCCAGCGACTTGCCATGCGTCTTACAGTTACTGCTAAAACAATAACAGGTTTGCGTCTTGTAATACACCTGCAGACTCGGGGTCTTGTCATCATGGAACGGACAATGTAATCGCAGGTGCTTATCAGGCTTTAACCCGTAATGCATAAGCACCTGCGATAACGTTAGCTGCTGCTTAATGGCCGCTATTTCCATCATGCGCCTTTTTAATGATCAGCTTCTCTTTACTCACAATGATCTCTATCGGATCGCCTACATTAAAGCCCGCCTCTTCAAGCCATAAGCCCCGTACATTCAACCAGGGCACATCACGGCCCCTGTTCCAATGATTACTTAATTCCTGGTAACGACCATGTAGTTTTCCCCGACGAAGTGTTTTACTTACAGTTTTCATAAAAATATTTTTTCACAACAGATTTGTTGCAAACATAACATATCAATCTTAATTCAACAAGACTTTCATAGTTTGATTACGCTATTTATGTTTCATAAATTTGCACAAACACTATTCTAACCGTTGTTTTTACTACAGATATGAAGCAGATTACTTTCGGCAAAAGGCTTACTGAGGTGAGGAAAGACAAAAAACTATCTCAGGACGAGATAGCTAAAAAAGTAGGCGTACATGGGGCAGTCATTGGCAGGTATGAACGCGATGAGGTAAAACCATCTATTGAGATGGCCGCCAACATCGCTGCCGCGCTGGAAGTATCGTTAGACTACCTGGTGGGTAATACCGATCTTCTTCTGGACCAAACTATCCTTGACAGGATTATGGATATTCAAAAACTAAGTGACCAGGATAAAACGGATGCCTTTAAACTACTGGATATGTTTCTTCGTGACGCTAAAGCAAGACATGCTTATCATAAATAACAAAGTCCAGCTTCAAAAGCTGGACTTTGTTATTTATGCGTACTCTAAACCCATTCTAAGATCAATTTATTCAGCCAATCTTTAAATAGCTGATAATTTCGTCCTTAAAATTTACTCCGACATTCTTCAACATATTCTTCAATATATTCTTCCGCCGTACGTGCTGTCCCAGTTTCAAATAAATTTCCAGTAAATTTATTCACGATCAGAGCTCCTACTACTATTGCATCAAAAATATCACCTGTTTCAATAAACTTCTTCGTTTGATAAAAAAAAGCCCAACCATATTCAAATTCAATAGTATATTCATCTATTATAATTAATTCCATTCTATTAATCAACACTGGATTTTCCTTCAAATATGCATATGCCTTGATCTTTGCCTCAATTAATGTAATTGCTTTACTCATAACCCAGTTGTATTTTTGAAATATAATTGTTTAAACTTATAATCTGTCATAAGCGTTGAAGGATTCTGAATCCAATTTCCAACAGGCTTTTGAAAATCTAAAAATATCACATTACCATGTTGCTTTGTAACATTAAAATAGTGACCGATAATATCCCGACCAGAACCTCTGTATCCGAAAACAACACCAGTTGCTCCATCTTCTAATTTACTCATTGCATTGACCACCCCTTCAGCTGTATAGTAAGATTGAACTCCTTTTTCACCACCAAACTGTTTAAAAAAATCTTTTGTATAAACTTTGCCATGTTTTAATGCTGAAGCTGGAAAACCTTTCAGAGTTGCATCCCCTGCTATAGTACAGCCAGCGCAATTAAGATTTCCTCGCTTAAAATTAATATCAAAAACACCTCCCGCTGGAACTTCAGATGCAGCCGCTTTAAGCTCTGCTTTCGCAAGCATTCCTGCCCCAACCAAATTTGCGCTCGCAGCGGCTACATTAAGGATTTTTCCGGCCTTTTCATCCTCTTTCCTATAATACTCATACATAGCCGCGATATTTCCCGATTCGAAATATCTAGTATGTTGCTTTCCGCCAATATCATAGTCATACCTTGCATAATTTTCTTTACCTACTCCGGCGCCAAATTCGAAAAACGACAGAGTACCATTTTCTGGCAAATTGTATGACGAGACTAGACCTGAAGCAATACGTTCTTTCGTTGTCTGTGGCTTTAATCCCAGCCATCCAAATAATGAAAGTGTATTAAATGTACCTTGAGGCTGTACATAATTATCAGACGTAACTTTTACAAAAGGTTTATTGTCTGATAAGTAATAAGAAAACGTTCTTACGTTTTTTTCCGCTCCGTCAAGATCAGTGCTTCTTATAACATCATTCTCAGCATAAGCATAAGTGCTATTCCATGGATATTCTCTATACAACGGATCCACACTCAAGAACTTCCCTACCCTCGGATCATACACCCGCATCCCATAATCCTGCTGATTCCCCTCTCCCTTCACCTCATTATCGTTCTCCTTCCCATTAAACCCATATCGATAGCCCCCACCACTAAACCCTCTCACCAGGCATCAACGTCCCAAAAGGATTTTTACTCAAAGAACTGACCCTAAGATATCCTTTTTTCTTTCATCTGTATTTTCAATTGAAACAAAAAAATAACGCGCACGTATGCGGGATGAGGGATGCGTTACTGACGCTGATCTTTATACTACTGATCATCAACGAACTAACGTACAGCACTTGTAAGCCCGTCCACCGCATCCATTATCCTGCAGACGGAAGCAAGATAGTACTGCAGATGACCAAGGCACTACTGCTCACGTTCGCGCAGCTTAATATCCGCTATAGATCAGGAAACTAACCTCTGGCAGCTATAATCTGCCGCTTAATAGCGACCTACCGCCACCACCGCCATGCCGCCAGGGTCGCTGTGGTGGGAGTGCGCAGCGCAGCAAGCACGGAGCCACAGCTGGCCGCGCTAGACCTTATCCCAGCCAGGAGCGAAGCGGATGGCAGAGACAAAAAAATAAGGCCCTGGCGGCTAAGGCAGGTGGCGGACGAACTAGAGGCAGCAAAGGGATGGCTGTAGCAGCGCTAACTGTGCGCCTGCCGCCAGACCGGGAGCTGCCCGAACGCAGGGCGATGGGGCGCAAAAACTGTGACAGGCTGCACATAGGACACCTTTACTGTAGACAGCTCTCCGCAGCCTGGCGCATGTTTTTGTGCGCACCGAGACCGGAGTGAGACCGCTGCGCCTGAGCCTCTTAATAAGGAACATATAAACCCTGTTGGTTGGCTTTTGATAAGGGGATGGGTAGTCCTGGTCCCGTTGGGACTCGAACCTAACTTATAAACTCAGTACTGGCAAGAGCTGGCTGTTCTAAAAAACAGCTTACACACGATTTACACATCCTTTACGTATGTTTGTACATGCCCATAATGACCGATTGTTTGGACGCGGGTTCGATTCCCGCAGACTCCACCAAGATCTTCCATTGACCTACTGCTTAGAAGGCAGTTGTTCATTAACATGTTGGCTGCGTGCCTGGCACAGGAACAATACTATATTTGATTTACAACTAGTTACACAGGACCAATCGCCCATTGTTCGCCAACTAAGGGCTTCCACTAGCGTCCCGCAGACCATCCTTGAGGGGGATCGAACACTATTTCCACCCTTTTAATGAGAGGCTTTACACATGCCGTATATATACTTCATACATGCCGTATACACGACGTATACGTGGACTTGATTGGATAAAAACATCATTTTATCGGGTGATAAAGCTCTATGGCAGATTGTAAACGGTACACATCATCCTGGCGGTATCTTTCTGTACTGGATGGGTATTTATGACCAGCGAACTGTTGTACCACCCCTATATCATGCCCCTGGCTAAACAGGTTTGCGATCACACTCTGACGGATACGCTGTGCACTGACCTCACGACCCCGGTAAAGACCCTTATAAACACGTTTTACATGCTTACTGATCTCTGTTCCGGGCATCCCTTTACCCCGATGGCCCAACAGTAATAAATCGCTTTCTGAGCCCTTTAAAAGCTGCAGACGTACTTCCAACAGGTAACTACTCAGCCAGTCCATCTGTACCGGTTTTAAGGGCAGCTCCCGCCTATTGGAGACTGCCGTACCCTTTATATACACACTGCCTTTATCCAGTAATATGTCTGATACCGATAAGGCCGATAACTCGCCCACCGTCAACCCCTGGTACACTAGTAGGCTCATTAATACTTTATTACGGAGAGCAAGCACGCTATAACGTTCCTCCCGATCCAATAATACCTCCAGTTCTGCAGCACTGAACAGGTCTTGTAACTGGATGTCCCTGCTGCGCTTATCCCGTAAACGGATATTACGCGCTGGATGGTCCAGACGCGCACCTATGTGACACTGATAATCATAATACACTTTGATACTGCTCACGATACGGTGTAAGGTGTAGCTATTGCGGTAACGGTGACGTAATACACCTATATAGCTCATTAGATCGGAGTAAACAGCACCTGGCGCTTCAGGATAAGAAGATAAAAATTGGTTGATCTCTCGCAAGTAAGAGGCCGCCGTACTGGGGGTATAATGCTGTTGTAAATATTTGTCTAAGGTCATATTACTGCCAGTTGATGTGCGCCTACCCTGGCATAGATCTGCGTCGCTTCAAGGTGGCGGTGACCTAAAAAGTCACGTACATATTCAAGGGACATACCGCCCTGTAACAGGTGCGTCGCTATACTATGACGTAGATAATGAAGACTGATCCCTTTCCATAATCCTGCACGGCCGACCAACTCTTTCAGTAAGCGGTTATAGCTGTTACCACTCATGCGCCTGCCTTCCCGGTTCAACATAAACGCACCTTTCTCTACTGCCCCCGATTTGCGATATTCTTCCAGGTAAACACCTAACTCACCCGCTACCTTGCCCGTTAAAGGGATCACCCTACGGCTCGCACCTTTTCCGGAACGAACATATAACAAGCGGTGACGTACCTGCACATCCCGCACGTTCAACTGCTCCGCTTCACTACGACGTAACCCACAACTATAAAACAGGTGTAACATCACTTTCTCTCGCATGCTGATCGCTGCCGTAAACAATGCTTCCACTACCCCTACACTCAGCGCCTCACGCCTTCCACTAGCATGTCTGCGGAACTTTAAACCACTCATTGGATTATACTGTAACCCACCACTACGCTCCTGCCAGCTAAAAAATACTTTTAACGCATACACATAATGACTGATCATGATCCCGCTCAGGGCACCCGATCTGTATTTTAACGGACGGATATGTAACCACTCATAAAATAACACTATGATACCCGGGCTTATTTCTTTGATGCTTTTAAAACCTCCATATTCTAAAAACTCTCGCACACACGTGGGCAGCATCCGCTGTGTACTAAGCCCATAGCCGCTTTGCTGTAAATAGTTCTGGAACTGTATGATATAAACTTCCATGGTACCACTATGACGTTTTTGTAGTTTTACCCCCCTTGAGCATTTTTCCGGAACACGGAACGCCAGGCACTTTTTCCAGTGTTTACGCCACTTCTAGCGTTCCACTGGCTTTCCGTAGCGTTCCAGGTCCCCTGCTGGCGTTCCAACTTTAATCGCTGATAACTGATTAGATAAGTGAGTACGGATACGCTCACGAAGACCCTGATAATTATCCCAGTATACGATCTTGTACGTAAAGCCCTTATTGTGGTGACCACCACAGGTACAGATATATTCAAGCCGCACAAGGTCCTGGGCGTAACGGAACAATTGGGTCTTGCTCAGATGTAGACCCTGACGGATTTCTCGTAACGTAAACTCTGCCTGACTATAATGAGTCCCATATTTACTACGTAAGTACTCTTTTAACTGCTCATAGAACTGACGCAGGCTACCATCCAGTTCATCTACCTTTAATACAATGCTATCGAACATGATACCGATCGCTGACTCAACATCGCTCAACTCGGCTATCAACCGACCTTTACTATCACGCCTACGCTGGTACTGATGTAACAAGGTCACCATCTTCACAAAGTTTAAAAACAGGTCATGTAAGCGGCGGATCTTATGCGCATCCTCCGGTAACTGTAAACGACCTGCATAAGGATTCACAACCTCTAACGCCTCTAAGCTACGTACCAGGTTACGGATAAAACCTTTACGTTCCTGCTCTCTGCCTGTATCGATCTCTCCTGCTGCTTTATTGTTCTGATAACCAATGATACGCCGCGTCTGTTCTCCACTCTCGTCTACCGCTATCAGGAACACACGACTCATATTATCCTCATACAGTTCCCCTCTCGTCGTACAGGCCAGACTCGCTATCGGGCCTTTCACCGTCTTCTGACCACTGGTGATCTGACCATTATCCAGCTTGATACTCGTCGCACTATTCAACTCTCCATTACTCTGCAGTTCACGGAACGCAAACTCTGCCTCTTCACTCAGCCCGTCTATATCTTCTAAGCACAACAACCGGTTGATAAAGTAACGTTCCGGATAATTGTATAATACCTTATCACTCACCCGCGTCAGACGTGTTACTTTCTCCGGGGGGATACAGTCCGATACCTGCTTTAATAAACGCGTCTTCCCGCTACCACTACTGCCCTGTATCAGCGCATGTAAAGGTGCGGGCATCTTATAACTCAGCGCTACCAGCAGTAAGAACAAACGGTTCTGTTCCTCGCCAACTATCCCTGTTTCACCTAATAATACATTCAGCGCCTGGAGTAATCCTTCCTGACGTAAAAAACGAACCGCTGTATTTCGTTCTGATTCACTTAAGGTATACACTGCAACCCCTTCTGCTGGTGTTGATTCCCCCTTCCCCTGTTCTGCCTCCCGGTACTGGTCCAGCAGGTCAGTCAACTGGTAAAGGTCCTGTTCCAGCACATCTTTGCGTACCCCTAGTTTCTCCCCTGCTTCCCTGCATAAGCGTTCCACCTGTTTGTCTTCATACAGGTCTATTTTATTGCGGCTCTTATGACCACTCTCCTTATGCTCGATCACCAGCGTGATCTTCATACTGTCCAGCTGTTTACTTAAGCCACCTTGTACATAGTAATTGCCGCCTGCACCCACGTATATAAGCTTATAGGGATTACGGCTGTCTAATAGGGCTCCAGCTGATACAACAGCGGTGCTTTCCGGTGATGACAGATTTGTTTTTCCAGCTGATACTTCAGTTGAAAAAAATAAAGCAGTCCTGCTTTGCAACAACTCCGTAAACACCTCCGCCGTATGACTCACACCTATACTATTAATGTCTTCTCCATCTGGTAATACAATGCTGCTCATAAGCACATAAGGCAGACGGTTCTTTAACAAGGCGCTGTATTTCTCTACCGCCTTACGGCCTGCTTCATCCCCATCAAAAGCAAAAATGATCTCCTGCAGCTGACCTAAGCTCACTATCGCTGCTTCATGCTCTGCCGTCAACCCATTTGTACCATAACAGGCAAGGATCCCATAAGCCTTACCTATCTCATGATGCTGTAACAAAGTCGCTGCATCTATCACTGATTCGGTCAGGATCAACCTGGTTATATCTCCCTTCGGATAACCTGGATAAAGCCCCTTTCTGTCTTTCAGGTAATAATGACGCTGATCACTATCATTAACTGTACTACGGAAGTACATACCACTGATCGATCCTTCCCTATCCCGCAACGCAAACACGATACAGTATTTTCCAAAAGGTTTATAAGCCTGGATGCCTTCTCGTGTATTAGAACCCCACGCAGACAGTAAGCCTACCGATACACATGCTGATATCAGCTGTTCGTCCCTACGGGCGCCATGATGGAACTGGGCCGTATTATAGCCAACTTCTAAACGGGTAATGTCTAAGCCGCGGCTTTGCAGATACGCTTGCGCGGGCTTGCTGTTATGGATCGCATTCTTAAAATAGGTAAACATGTAGTTCAGGATGCCTGAACGGCTGACTGGTACTGCTGCAACAGCACTGGTACTACCGCCTATCAACTCCTTACATTTCAGGATCGCTTCCCGTTTACTGATACCATCCTTATGCATCACAAAGTCTATCACATCCAGCGACTTGCCATGCGTCTTACAGTTACTGCTAAAACAATAACAGGTTTGCGTCTTGTAATACACCTGCAGACTCGGGGTCTTGTCATCATGGAACGGACAATGTAATCGCAGGTGCTTATCAGGCTTTAACCCGTAATGCATAAGCACCTGCGATAACGTTAGCTGCTGCTTAATGGCCGCTATTTCCATCATGCGCCTTTTTAATGATCAGCTTCTCTTTACTCACAATGATCTCTATCGGATCGCCTACATTAAAGCCCGCCTCTTCAAGCCATAAGCCCCGTACATTCAACCAGGGCACATCACGGCCCCTGTTCCAATGATTACTTAATTCCTGGTAACGACCATGTAGTTTTCCCCGACGAAGTGTTTTACTTACAGTTTTCATAAAAATATTTTTTCACAACAGATTTGTTGCAAACATAACATATCAATCTTAATTCAACAAGACTTTCATAGTTTGATTACGCTATTTATGTTTCATAAATTTGCACAAACACTATTCTAACCGTTGTTTTTACTACAGATATGAAGCAGATTACTTTCGGCAAAAGGCTTACTGAGGTGAGGAAAGACAAAAAACTATCTCAGGACGAGATAGCTAAAAAAGTAGGCGTACATGGGGCAGTCATTGGCAGGTATGAACGCGATGAGGTAAAACCATCTATTGAGATGGCCGCCAACATCGCTGCCGCGCTGGAAGTATCGTTAGACTACCTGGTGGGTAATACCGATCTTCTTCTGGACCAAACTATCCTTGACAGGATTATGGATATTCAAAAACTAAGTGACCAGGATAAAACGGATGCCTTTAAACTACTGGATATGTTTCTTCGTGACGCTAAAGCAAGACATGCTTATCATAAATAACAAAGTCCAGCTTCAAAAGCTGGACTTTGTTATTTATGCGTACTCTAAACCCATTCTAAGATCAATTTATTCAGCCAATCTTTAAATAGCTGATAATTTCGTCCTTAAAATTTACTCCGACATTCTTCAACATATTCTTCAATATATTCTTCCGCCGTACGTGCTGTCCCAGTTTCAAATAAATTTCCAGTAAATTTATTCACGATCAGAGCTCCTACTACTATTGCATCAAAAATATCACCTGTTTCAATAAACTTCTTCGTTTGATAAAAAAAAGCCCAACCATATTCAAATTCAATAGTATATTCATCTATTATAATTAATTCCATTCTATTAATCAACACTGGATTTTCCTTCAAATATGCATATGCCTTGATCTTTGCCTCAATTAATGTAATTGCTTTACTCATAACCCAGTTGTATTTTTGAAATATAATTGTTTAAACTTATAATCTGTCATAAGCGTTGAAGGATTCTGAATCCAATTTCCAACAGGCTTTTGAAAATCTAAAAATATCACATTACCATGTTGCTTTGTAACATTAAAATAGTGACCGATAATATCCCGACCAGAACCTCTGTATCCGAAAACAACACCAGTTGCTCCATCTTCTAATTTACTCATTGCATTGACCACCCCTTCAGCTGTATAGTAAGATTGAACTCCTTTTTCACCACCAAACTGTTTAAAAAAATCTTTTGTATAAACTTTGCCATGTTTTAATGCTGAAGCTGGAAAACCTTTCAGAGTTGCATCCCCTGCTATAGTACAGCCAGCGCAATTAAGATTTCCTCGCTTAAAATTAATATCAAAAACACCTCCCGCTGGAACTTCAGATGCAGCCGCTTTAAGCTCTGCTTTCGCAAGCATTCCTGCCCCAACCAAATTTGCGCTCGCAGCGGCTACATTAAGGATTTTTCCGGCCTTTTCATCCTCTTTCCTATAATACTCATACATAGCCGCGATATTTCCCGATTCGAAATATCTAGTATGTTGCTTTCCGCCAATATCATAGTCATACCTTGCATAATTTTCTTTACCTACTCCGGCGCCAAATTCGAAAAACGACAGAGTACCATTTTCTGGCAAATTGTATGACGAGACTAGACCTGAAGCAATACGTTCTTTCGTTGTCTGTGGCTTTAATCCCAGCCATCCAAATAATGAAAGTGTATTAAATGTACCTTGAGGCTGTACATAATTATCAGACGTAACTTTTACAAAAGGTTTATTGTCTGATAAGTAATAAGAAAACGTTCTTACGTTTTTTTCCGCTCCGTCAAGATCAGTGCTTCTTATAACATCATTCTCAGCATAAGCATAAGTGCTATTCCATGGATATTCTCTATACAACGGATCCACACTCAAGAACTTCCCTACCCTCGGATCATACACCCGCATCCCATAATCCTGCTGATTCCCCTCTCCCTTCACCTCATTATCGTTCTCCTTCCCATTAAACCCATATCGATAAGCCCCGGATCTAAATGACCTCCCCGGCATCAACATCCCAAACGGATAATACTCCTCTGCCGACACAACCTCTGCTACTGCGTTCCCAGACCGCCACCATCTCTTGTCACTCACCGTTGCCAGTACGTTCCCAAGATGATTCGTCAATTCAAAGATCTTTCCTCCTCTGGTGAAATTAGTATAAAATCCTGAACCTAACCCAACAACTGTCCCGGCATTTACGCTCGCACTATCCTGAATATTGACAGTCAGCAAATTAAGCCCTAAACGACTCGATCCATAAAGATGAGACTCGATCTTAGTCAGCTTACCGGCATTGATTCCCGCATCTCCCTGAGTATAAACAGCCATTACATTACCAGTGGCATCACGCACATACCACGTGTACACGCCATTAATGCTCTTACTAACCCTGTTGCCACTGCCATCATATGTATAACGGATAATGGTGCCATCTTCTTTGGTGATACTACTGATCTTACCATAAACAGTCCATTGAATATCAGCGATCTTCGCGGTGCTATCCCGGACAAGGTTACCTATACTATCATACCGGTAGTTACCCGCGAACTGGCGGTCAACATCTCCATCATAATAGGTAGAGTCTACACTATCATGAATGTAGTCAAGCTTATTGGTACCTGTTTTATAATGATAAGTCAGGTTATCCATATCCAGACGCTTCTTTGCAAAGGAGGTATCTCCTTTACGATTGTAACTGAGGATATTACCATTCGCATCATAAGTTACCTGTTCCCTGAAATCCGGTAATTGAACCGCATTCCAGCTATTATTTGCAGAATCAAGTCCCTTATAAGCAATCATCTCATGCAACCTGTTCAGTACATCATAACTATATTTGTATTGCAACGAAGTACCCAATGATGGGATAGACTGACTAATAGCTGCTATATTTCCATTGAACAGCGGACTAAATCCGCTACCGGCAGCCGACGCAAATGGACGACTAAGACCAATAGGTTTATAATCATTGTCTCCATAGTAATGTAAGGCAAATCCGTATACGTCTTTTGCTGCGGAATGCCCGTCAACTCCCATATCAAAGTCACTACCCGCTGATGTACTGTTAACACCTTTTAACCAACCCTGTAATGTATAGGCATAGTCTGTACCCTGCACCTGCTGCTGCCCCAGAATTGTCCGTGCCAACGGACCGTGTTTATAATATTGATAAAATGCATCATTCTCCCAATAAACACTATCCGTACTTGTTTCAACACTTATCAGCCTGTTTTCTGCATCATAACCATAACGGTGATATACCGCATCTGAATATCCCGGCTGATAAGCGACATGATTCACCTTACCACTGATCAGATCATATTTGTAAACAACCTTCTTCCAGCGACTCTGCAGGTTCTGCAACACACCTTTCTTATAATCCTGAATCAGGGTATCCACATTGCCATGAATATCATAGCTGTAGAATGTACCGACTGCATAATCACCTGTTAACTGTTCTGGTGATGAATCATATAAGGCCGTCCAGGCCACACGGTTCCTGAGATTTTTGGCAAAAAACAACTCCGGGGCGAAGAACGCCACACGCGTATCGTAATAGATATGCGTAATCTGTGTACGGCTGTCATTTGCATTAGTAAACCAGGCCTGCAGACTATCAGCGCTTCTACTAAGTGTATTTCTCATGTTAGTACTGCTGCCAATCTCTCCTACTTCTGTCGTTCTTCCCAACAAGTCATACTGTGTGTAGCTATATCTTGCCAGCGGCTGTTGCCTGGCATTCTGGGATACCGATAATCTTCCCAGTCTGTCATACCAGAAATTGCTGACACCTGCATCAGGTGTATGCTGCGCAATTACCTGGTTCAGGGTATTATACCGGTAATTCGTTACCAATGTATGGGCAGGTTTGAGGGACTGCTTAGCTGCTCTCGCCATTCTCACCCGGTAAAGCCAGGAAGCAGAACGATCGACTACAACACCTGCAGGTGGCACCGTTTTTACCAGATTACCCGCCTGATCATAGTAATAAAGCGTGTAATGATATTCACTGAGTTTGTAAGCGAGCGTATAGATCTCACGCTGGCCAGCCTGCATACAGCTATCTACATAGGTGTTGCCAAAGCTGTTCTTAACAGAATCAACATAAGCATTGTACAAGTCGGTTCCTTTGCTGACAGCAAAGTATTGATTATCAGAGCAGTTATCAATATTATCAGAAACTGATCTGAAGATAGGATTGGTATTACCACATAAAAGTGGCCCGTTGCGGACTTTGTAACAACTGTCAATACCTCCACAGAAGATTGGCAGCCGGTATATGCCGGTGCTAACCGGCGTAATCGTAATTGGCAATACAACCGAGTCCGCTCCACGTATAATATTGATCGGTAAAGGACTGTTTCTGTTAGGGGTAACTCTCAGGAAAATCAGACTATTGGCGATCTCTGTGTTTTTGCAATTTACTCTTCCCGAAGGCGGTGTCATTATCACCAAACCATCTCTGCCATAACTACCTACACCGACATATCCTCCATTTGCGCTTTCCGTAATGCTATTCAGGAAAGCCGAACTATCCAGCATGATCATATCAGACCAGGATACTGTACTATCACGGGTGATTCTGTTCAGTACCAGCCCTGTTCGTGGTGATGTCAATAGGTTTTTTGCGCAATGACAAGCCCCATATCACCATAATGGCCATCGGCATTTTCCTCTGCAACAAGTGTGTCTTTCCTGACTGCAAACTGCTTCGAGGTCAGAATAGTCCCGTTATTGGAGATCCAGGCAATGGAATTTACCGCCCTTCTTCCACACCATTTGTCGCACTGAATCATACCCTTCAGGCGTTTTCTCAATAACACCTGGATAACTATCATTGGTGATCGGGGCGCTTCCAAAATCATATCGACACCCTGTTGGTCGCTCCGGTATATTTATTTAGTTTGGCAATGATGATCAAGATCATGATATACGCCTGTATGTTCCATCAGGAGATTTCCCATCACCACCAGCGTATCATGATCCTCTAACATCGAAAGGTTGCGTCGATATTAGAACTACCCATCTGCCGGATCCATCCACCCATACCAACAGTGTCCAGCGTACCTACTATCCAATCACCCGTACTGTCAATATTGTTGATATCAGATCTGCCTGAATAGGCAAAATTCCATCGCTCAATTCCAGAATGCTACACCGGTTTCTCCATTAGGCGTGTTAAAGCCAATTTTACGACTCCTTTTACATCACCAATCGCATTCGTCTTTGTAATCAGATTTCAGCACTGTCCTGCCCTATTCCCCATACTGCACCAATTGCAATGATTCCGCCATCACGGTAGTTTTATGCGGGCAAAATAATCCCTCGTTCCTACAGGATATTGCTTAGACCATTCAATAGCCCCATGAGCGTTTACTTTCGTAATAAAGGCAGTCGAATCCAGGTCAATAGCCGACCTACAGCTGATGCCCTGTCAGCTGTAGACGCAAAGTGATAATACCAGATTGTTTTCCCTTTAATAAGCCTCCCAAAAGAAACCCGTTTCAGGTGTACGCGAAAGGTCTGAAATAATGACACTTCTCCCACGGAAGTCTATATACGTATTATAGATGCGGTCGGTTATCTGGCAGACTGTATCATCCGGTTAAAACCGATTGACAGGTATCCAGGAAATTCAATATTCCCATGACTGTTTCGCAAAGCCCAGTTTGTTATTCATAAAAGCGGCAAACAGCTGATTCTTCAGCTCCTGCTGCCCGTTAGTAGTATCTTCTCCTATTTTAGGCACAATGCCCGGGAATTTTGTCTGATAATCGTTATAGCTGCTCTTACTTCTGTACACGATACACAAG
>NZ_VOHS01000017.1 GCF_007896845.1 Chitinophaga pinensis
AACTGATGTTGGCCAGTAGTGGATTTTCTTTCCACGGCTCACGCATTTTATAGGTATCCATAAACAGATCTGCCAGACTGGTATTCTTTCCGCCGACGCTGGTCCCTGTCAGCAAGGTAGACTCTACCATAAACCTTGACTTCAGAAATTCCAGAATGTTATCACCAGAAAAATACCCATACCTCCTCCACCTCCGATGTCAATCCCAAATTGGCTGGCCAGTCCGGCATAAGCCCCCAGTCCGCCTGACTTGGTATCTTCCAACACGAATGTCACTTCCGCTGTATAATCAGGCTTTTCATTAAGCCATAGTATAAGCCTAATCCGGCGCCGGACAAGCCAACTATGACGATGATCAGCCATTTGGAAAGCAGGAAGCGAAACCATTCATTGATTTTCAAAAGAAACTCCTTCATTGACATTCCTTCTTCCTTTGGGGCATCTTTCTGTGCGGTGTTTTCCATTTATGTTTGAATAAACGATAATTACTATTTGATTTTATCAAGGATCGTGATGATAATGAGCGCGACGGAAGCCAATCCACTGGTCAGTCCTACCGCAGCTGCAGGCGTTACTCCTTTACGCTCAGGTTTGGCCGGCACATATATTTCAGCACCCGGTTTTACCTTTGGATAACTGTTGAAGAAGAGGAGTTTTCTGGTGCTCTTTACTTCTCCATTGGAATAAACAATATAACTTCTCCGTTTCAGCGCCTGCGAGGTAAAACCTCCTGCGCCACGGATATAACTTCTGAAAGAGAAATTGTTGTCAAAGCGTACCTTCTTCGGGAAGTATACTTCTCCAAACAATTGAACGGTCTGCACTTTCTTAGGGATACGGATCACATCCCCCTCTTCTAAGAAGAGATCATATTTAGAACCCGGATGAGCTAATATTTTATCCAGCTGTATACCCAGTAACTGATCCTTACGTTCAATGGTATTACGCGTTTTTTCAACGTCAATACTATCTCTTACCTTATTAAAAAGTACTTCCAGTTTACTGAGCAGTAACGCGCTATCCTGTGGGTTGGTGAAAGTTCTGCGTAATACAAGCGCTCCTTCTGCAGATGCTTCAGGACGCAGACCACCTGCCCGGCGGATAACATCAGAAATACGTTCTTTCTTGGTATTGATCGCATATAAACCCGGATACACTACTTCTCCGTCTACAACGATATTTGCCTGTGCAGAATAACCGGGAGACCTGCGTACGACCACCTCATCAAATGGTTGTAAGATGAATGAAGATGCTGCCGGATTCTCACTCAGATCTGCATTGATATCAAACTGTTGCGTAATCGCCATTCTGATATCGCTGGAGTCATAGGTACCATTGCTGTTACGAATACGACGGGAAATTTCTATATGCTTCAGACTAGCCGCATCTCTCAGACCGCCTGATAACAGGATCAGGTCTTCCAGACGCATGTTATCGCCAAAGTTGTAATAACCGGGCTGATTGACTTCGCCGTTTATTTTTACCAGATATTGTTCTCTGATTGCCAATTTTGAAAAGACAATCACGCTATCTTCACGTTGTAACGGCAGTTTCACCTTGCCACTCACCGCATCCTGTACATTAAAGCTGATGATTTCAGGTGTAAAATCATCCTTCAGCCTTCTGATCATACCTCTTGTCAGAGACGCCACTTCCTGTACTCCACCAGCGCGTTCAATCAGATCTCCTGCAGTCATACCATCTTCCAGTGCGTAGTCGCCGGCATGAAAAACAGCTCCTGTAACACTTACACGATTGGTAAACCGACTCAATACAGTATCTATATAGAAGCGGTCACCTGATTTAAGCTTGAAGGTGGCGACAGAGTCAGCTTTGATATTGATCACCTCTCTTGCCTTATTATTTACACGTATCGCTCTGATCACATCTTTGAAGGAGTTATCAGTATAACCACCGGCAAAATCAATGATCTGTTGTAAGGTTTCTGATTCTTTCGCTTCAAATATCGCAGGACGCTTTACCTCTCCGGTAAGCTCCACGCGCATTTTATAAGGATTTACCTTGATGATATCCTGATCCTGTAGTACCAGATTATTACCCAGATCTCCGTTCAGTAAAAAGTCATACAAGTCAAATTTGGCTACTACTTTTCCGTTACGTATCAGATCTATACTTCTGAAAGAGCCATTTTCATTAGGTCCACCAGACACATATAATCCGTTAGCCACTGTTGCCAGCGAAGGCAATGTATAAGTACCCGGACGGGCTACTTCACCTATGAGCGTGACGCGGATGCTACGGATATTACCAAGTGAGACCTGTACGGAAGTATTACCTGCTTTTATACCACTGTAAATAGTGCTCAGCTGTGTAGTAATACGGTTGGTCGCTTCTTTCATGGTCAGACCGTTAACATATACCGGACCGAGATAAGGGATCCGGATATAACCTTCAGGACTCACCTTCAGGTTATACTGTGTTTCAGAATAGCCATATACATCGATCAGGAGTTCATCGTCCACCCCAACCCTGTAATTAGTGGGCGTAGCCATTCTAAGATTAGGTTCAAATGTGAGATTCTGATTACTGAATAATTCAGCACC
This sequence comes from Chitinophaga pinensis, assembly GCF_007896845.1. Taxonomy (GTDB): domain Bacteria; phylum Bacteroidota; class Bacteroidia; order Chitinophagales; family Chitinophagaceae; genus Chitinophaga; species Chitinophaga pinensis_C. The sequence goes on from NZ_VOHS01000017.1 coordinate 2,565, forward strand.
AAAGATTTTCCTGCGTTTCAATTCCCTGTCAAGGTCTTCCTTGGTTCTGATATTATTATATCTTTCCTGCCAGTAATTAGTCGTATCAGAAGAGGAACTGCCAATATATCCCCTGCTGGTCGTATCTACCGATGCAGCATGACCGGGCGTCGTATCAGGAGAACCATCCAGCTCCTGCTCGAGGTTCAGTTGCGTAATACGGCTCTTCAGTTTTGTTACCTCTGCTGGCGGGATACCTCTCTGCTGCGCATAGTCATCTATCTGAGAATAAGCGATATTATTCTTCTTCATCTGGGCAACTAATTGCCTGATCTGATCATCCGAAAGATTATCAACCTTTATCTGACTTATCTGAGACTGCGACATACCTGGTATCTGCGCCCGAACACAAAGGCCGATAGTCAGCAATAACAGTTGCAGCAGTAATACTTTTTTCAACATGAATTTATTGGATAACAAATATTCGGATTATTAAATATCGATTTTAAGCCCCTCAACTCAGCAAATTTCGCGCCCGGAAAAAAATCCGGTGCAAATCTATTAAAAATAACATATAAATGTTAACCTCATGGAAACCAATTAAATAATTACCATATGAACTTAAAAACATCTCTCCTATTGGCTTTGCCTGCTTAATGGCTAATAGTCAAAGCCCAACGATTGCTAATAGTTCTTGATATATATACACTTCTCCCGGTATCTACCATGCGTGTTTTTTATCTTATTTTTCTGCCGGTATTACCCGGTAATAATAAAAAAAGAGGAGCCTCCCGGCCCCCCTTTTTTATTTTAATCATGTAAATATTTCCTACAAGCAGATTTACAGCAATTTATGACCTGCTAAAAAGTGCAGTAATATCTTTTTCAAACCCTGCCTCTTCTCCATAGATCCATTCCCTGTAGCTTTCAAAGTCCCTGATATGGTTGTTATAGTCTGTAAGACAAGAACTTATCATTTTAACGATCGCCGGAATGTTCTCTTCTTTATCCTCGATTTTATACTGTTCTGGTATAGGTACATCTTCGCTGAAAGCGGCAGAACCTCTCTTACCCGTAATCACACAACACCTGTAAATGGCTGCCTCCCTTGGAAAACGGTCTTTTCCCGGATGTTCTCCAAAGTCAATATAGACCATCGACTCATTCAGCAGCTCTCCCACCTGAGCAGGCGTCATTTTTTGAATGGGTATCCAGTTTACAGCAGGCATAGCCGCCATGATCTTTTGTGTAAAAGCCAGTCCTTTCAATGGGTTGTACAATACCTGCGGCTTTTTAGCCTGATCAATGTTTGCCCTGGATTGTTGTAAAAAGCTGTCGTTCAGATAGTCAGAAAGATAACCGGCTTCCATTCCCCATTGACGGATAAAATCCACCGCATATACGGACTGTGCCAGATGATAAGTAAACTTACCTTTTATCTGTCCGGTCATAATGGCCCACTTATACATGCCATGCAGCCCCAGTTTCTTTATATAGCGATAGTGTTTAGGTGCTTCTTTTGTCTTGAAAAGATTATCAACGCTCAACCACCAGCCGCATTTGCGTATATGTTTGAACTGACCGGCCATGAAGAAGAAAGTCTCGGGCATCACCAACACATGCTCTTTTTTATCTTCCAGTTGCGTCACATACTTACAGTTATACTTGACGAAGTTGGGATGCACAGGATTTTCGGCATGGGGATGATAGTAAATAACGGCGTCATACCCCAGTTTTTCGAGTTTGTGGCAAAGCTGGTGTAAGAGTTCTGGTCCCCCTGAAGAAAAGGAAGACGGCGCCATTACATAAATTCTGGTATTGTTGTAAATCTGGATCATTGAGTAATGTTCCTTTGTTGGTTTTATTCGCTTATTTTCAAATGTTGTCTGACCATATGCAGGGCCGAACCTACCACCTGATGCATATCATAATAACGGTATTCTGCCAGTCGTCCGCCAAAAATGACGTCCGTCTCCTTATCCGCCAGTTCTTTATACTGTTTGTATACGCGGGCATTCGTATCATCGTTGATAGGATAATACGGCTCCAGCCCTTTCGTCCATTCCTGCGGATACTCTTTTGTGATCACAGTAGTTGGCTGCTGGCCAAATTCAAAGTGTTTGTGCTCAATAATACGGGTATATGGCACCTCCCTTTCTGTATAGTTTACAACAGCATTCCCCTGATAATTATCGATTGCCAGCTCCTGATGCTCAAAGCGCAGGCTCCTGTATTCCAGCATGCCGAAACGGTAATTGTAAAACTCATCCAGCTGCCCTGTGAACACCACTGTTTTTGCCAGTGCTGACAATTCCTCCCGCGCAGCAAAGAAATCTGTATTCAGGCGGACTTCAATACCCTCAAACAGGCGCTCTATCAACAGATTATAGCCACCAATTGGTATGCCCTGGTATTTGTCATTGAAATAGTTATTGTTGTATGTAAAGCGTAATGGTAACCTTTTGATGATAAAAGCTGGCAGATCACTGGCTTTACGTCCCCATTGCTTTTCAGTATATCCTTTGATCAGTTTTTCATAAATATCCACTCCAACCAGCGATAAAGCCTGCTCTTCCAGATTCTGCGGATCACTGATGTTCAACGCAGCCACCTGTTCTGCAATCATTGCTTTTGCCTCCTGTGGCGTCTTCACCTTCCATAGCTGATGGAAAGTATTCATATTGAAAGGAAGGTTGTATAATTCGTCCTTGTATACCGCCAATGGAGAGTTGACATAGTTATTGAATGGTACAAAGGAATTGACATAGTCCCATATAGGCTTATCGTTCGTATGGAAGATATGCGCACCATACTTGTGTACATTTATACCATTGACGTTTTCGCAATAGACATTACCGCCGCTGTGCTGACGTCTGTCTATGACCAGCACCTTCTTACCGGCTTTCCTGCACTCCCGGGCAAATACAGCCCCGAATAATCCACTACCGACTATCAAAAAGTCAAATTCCGTCATTTAATCAAGTTTTTATATAATGCTGTCGGCTGCTACCTGGAGGGTCTTTCTTGCTACAGTTGACAGTCTCTAAATGGTATCGGGGAGCAAAGCTATTAAAAATAAGATACAAATGTCAGGGAGTTGAAAACCAGCCAGATTGATCAGTTTACCCTTTACCTGACAATTTTTCCTTTATTCATCAATCCGTCTGAGGCGTTTTCTACGTTTGTATGATTATAATTGCCGGAACCGCCGGCAGCACAACTGTACATCGATCCCAAAATCTACAACATCCCCAAACCATGAGTTTTTCTACATTCCAAGCTCATTTACTGGAAAACGCAGATTTTCTTAAGCCTGTTGCCATGGCATTGACCAAGGACCCGGAAGCAGCCAAAGACCTTTATCAGGAGACACTTTACAAAGCACTGAAAAACAAGGACAAATATCTGGAGGGTAGTAATATCCGCGCCTGGCTGTATACCATAATGCGCAACCTTTTTATCAATGAATACAGGCGCACCGCTAAACATTCAACTACTGCCGAGATCACGCCCAACATCACTAACAACACTCTGGCTGAAGTAAATGCAGAAAACATGCTCCGTACAAAAGAAATAAAGGGAACCCTTTACAAGCTCCCTTTATCTTTTAAGAAACCATTGCTGTTGTACTGCGATGGCTTCAAGTATCATGAAATTGCTGAAATGCTCCACGAACCCATGGGTACGATCAAAAGCCGTATCCATCTGGCCCGTAAATTACTTTGTACCACTATGCCACGCCATTAAGCCGGCGTACCGTATACCAGTCGCAGGTAACGTCTTTCGATACTGGACCTGTACAGGAAAAATGGCAGTTGCACCAATGCAAAGACCAACAGCAGTAATGGATGCGGCCATATGTAAAACAAACCTGCGAAGGTGACCAGTAATCGTGCATATTCCAGAAAAAACACCCAGCGCCGCTGTTCCATAATAGCGCCGCTATTGATCAGTGTCAGGAAGATGACGAGAGAAACGCAGATCTGCACAAACGCAGGTATATAGTGCTCAAACAATAAAAAAGAAATAAGACCAGTAATATGGTTCCTACCTGCCAGACGACATACTGCTGTAGCTTGTGTGAGCCCGCTTCTGCCGTACTGCGGAACAGGTAACGCTCCTCCAGTTTCGGACGTATTTCAGGATCTATATTATCAGGTTTGCCAAATACAACCTTCCAACGGGCTTTGAAGCCTTTGGTCTGTTTGAGTGTATACGCTATTTCCAGCAGGAAGTGAAAGTGCTGCCACAGGAAACTATGGCTGTCCAGCGGCTTCGTCAGCCCATATTCCGGCTCTTCTTCCTCTTCGGCAAAAGTGCCAAACAGTTTATCCCATATGATAAATACATCCCCATAATTCTTGTCCAGATACTTCTCATTGGAAGCATGGTGTACCCGGTGATGGGAAGGAGTTACCAGAATATACTCCAGTATGCCCAGTTTACCAATCGTGCGGGTATGTATAAAGAAAGGATAAATACCGTGCAGCAGCTGTACGCTGATAATCATGGCAGGAGGAAAACCAATGACCGGCAATACCGACCAGAAGCACATTCTGAAAAATGCCTGAAACACAGTAATACGTGCAGATACCGTATAATTAAAATCTTCGCTCTGATGATGTACCACATGCGCCCCCCAGAGCACATTCACTTCATGTGCCCAGCGGTGATACCAATACCAGATAAAGTCTGTTAAGATCAACAGGGCCACCCACAGCAGAACGCTGGAACGGATGTTAAATACCCCGAAATGAGTGTGCAGATAGTCGTAGATAAAATAGAAAATACCTACGGTAAATGTGTCAAGCAGTCTTTCTGCGATACCTACGTTAATGTTGCTGACGGAACTACTGAAGCCGAAATAATTCTTTCCTGTTTTCTTAGCCACCAGATACTCAATACCCATCAGTCCCAGGAATAGTGGAACGGCCCATGCCATGTGGTTTAAATGCACGCGAATAAAGTTTCGGATTACGGGTTTTCTCTATTGTTTGGTGGCCAACGGAGCGAAATCGAAACAATATTACAATATTTCCCTGATAATAGTCTATCAATTTTATAGACAATTAAAACCAATCACAAATGTGCGCCGGGGCACACATCTGCAATTGGTATCAGGTATTTAGAGTCTGGCGCGAAAACCGATTGGTATCTCCTTTTTCTCAAAGGAGGGCTCATGCTGGTTCATTACCTCAGCAATGGTCATGGGTTGTGTAATAGTCGTGTTGAAACCCTGTTTTCCGGAGAGCTGTTGTGCTTTTGGAACAGACAGTTTACCAAACTCATATTTGGCGATCAGCCTGCCCTTCCTTAACAGGGCGCTGTCTATCTGTGACAGGTCACTGTTGAATGTACACACGATCTGTACGTTCATACAATCCGCCAGTAAACCGTCAGACAGGTTCAGCAGATTGGATACGGATGAATTACCCGTTGATTTCCTGTCCATAATGATATTTTCCGCATCCTCAATGACAAGTATGGTGTTCGGATTATCTATCAGGAGGGAGATAAAGTCCGGCTGCATCAGGTTGGCTGCCACCGAAGGAGCCAGGAACATAACCCGCTTTTTCAGCCTTCCGATCAGATAGCGCAGATAAGTGGTTTTACCGGTACCGGGCAGTCCGTGCAACAGTACAATACCTTTATCATCATTGGTATTCAAGCGTTTATAGATCATCTGATCTATTGCTACAAAATCATCTTCATAATAAAGGGGCAGGTCGAGCTGTGTCCGCTTGAATTCCATGGCTTTCAGTTTCAGGCCACGTTCACCAAAAGAAATCAGGTTTATTTCAAATTTCTTCCTCTTTTCACGAATGCGGTGCTTACGTACAAGGGTGGTGACTTCTGTTATAAAAGCGGCTGCGTTGCCATTATGCAGGATTTCGCAGTAATCATCTCCGAATTCCACCATACATTCATTCGGCATAATGATCAGGGCTATATCATGCTTGTATTCCTTTTCCTTATCGCCGATCTCCTCCCTGCTATATATCCTGATGATGTCCTTTTCGTAGGCCTTTTTAAAAGCGGCCAGGGCTTTTTCGCCGTTTATTGTATAAATAAAGCTGACATTAGGAATTGCATTAAAGTAATACAGATAGAAAGGGCTGCTCTCTAGCAAACCATTTCCAAAAATACTGGATCCTCCAATCGTCCGCTGCTGTGAAATATTCTCCATGCTTTTCAAATAAGTCTGCAAATGTACATGTTTCAATGGGTTATCATATACCGGAACGCTCCTGGCGTCCGGCAATGACAACATGGGGGTTAATGCAAATTAAGATGAAACAAAACTATGTTGATTAATAATCGTCATTTGATTTAAGCGGGGCAGGAATACCCCGCTTTACGTTAACTAATTGTACCTACTCAATCCAAAATATCATAAAAAACCCGGTCAGCTGATGGCAGACCGGGTTATAACGATAACGCATATACTGCGTTATTGCATACCAGGTCCTGTTAGCACCAATTGCATTGGTGCTGTGCTCCATTCCTTTGAATGGCCGTGGCTTCTATGTCTTTTTATCCGTTCGCCTTTCATTCAGTTTTGCTGAAAAAAAAAGCCCCGGGTACTTGTCCCGGGGCTTGTTATATATACGAATTAATCTTCTCTATATAAAACTATTACATGCCCGGAACCCGTTGCCACGAACCTCCATTGAGGATGCTGGCGCTGTGTTCATTTGAATTTGTTTATTGAGCATATTGTAATTAGTTTATCCGTTAATGATGGTGCAAATATATGATGTTATTTTGGTCTTTAACAATTTTTTTGCACTTTTTTTCTTATCAACCTACAAATAATTTTCCGCCCACTGCCGCACTCCTACTGCTTATGCGTTGATAATCATTGACACACAAATTCTCTGCTGTATTATATTCGTATATACGTCGCAGATATAAAATACCGGTGACGTTTTAGTCACCGGTAATGATAGTATTCCGAAAGGGTTTCCAAAACCAACAGACGAAGAGAGGTCGACCTATTTATTATATTAATAGCATGCTTTCTGCTTCTTCATCAGCAGCATTCAGGATACTGCCGCTTTGTACTTCTTCTTCAGTAATACCCTCATATTCTTTGGCCAACCGCTGCATTTGGCGGATATGACGCTCAATATGTTTGGTAAGGAAGTAGATATACTGATAGATATCCAGTTTACCGAGGTGGTTTACAGACAGGTTGGTCAGTACCAGCATGCCTTCTCCATTCTTCAATAAACTCAGATTATACATACTCTGCGCAAACTGTTGTTTGAGCAGCGCTCTTACATCTCTCATATCCTGCAATCCGCTTGGCTCCAGATGTTCTGGTCTTACCCATTCAAAAGAACGGCTACCTATCACATCTATCTTATCAAACTTCTCCATGTAGTCAGCCGGAATAATAATTGATTTCGCGGCATGTCTGCGATCCAGCGCTCTGCGGGTGCTCTTGTTAATAATAAGTAACAAAAAATAGTTGGTCAGGCTGATATGCTCCAGCACTTCCCGGATGTTCCACTGGTCAGTGTCCGGTTTAAAGTGTAACAGGTCGAAATCTTTTTCGAACCAGGTATCTAACTCCCTGAAGTTTGTAAGCAATGCCTCTCTTACTGATTGAATTACGTTTCTCATGATCTGTCGATTTGGGGTTATGCACCTGACCAGCTCCACTTTCTGTACGCCTTGTGGCACATAACAGTATTTATAGAATAAAAATAAAAAACCCGGCTCCATCAAATGGGCCGGGTAGCATATACATAAGTTATATGTTGGCTACATACCACGCCCATTAGGCCTCCTTAAGGAGAAGCCTTCCTTTCGTACAGCAATCGCCGGCTTTACCTGACGATATATATACATTACAGTTATCACACAGTTGTCTTGCTCAATCATCATTTAGATTCTTCAAAAGCAAAAGGTCCCGCAATTCCTGCGGGACCTTTGTTATATCATTTGATAACTTTCTTTCGTTAACAATTGGTGCAACATGCCCGCAATCTATTTCTGACCTGCTTTTGCTTACAGGACATCGCCGAAATAGTATATTTTGAATTGCGTTTCATTTCAATTATTGCTTGCACAAAGATATTTTTTATTTTTTTTATTTCCGCATTTTTCTTAATAAACTTTTTCGATGCCCCTATCAATTTTTTATTAACAGACATGTATACTTCAAATCAGTATGCCTGTCAATATATTATATACTTCGTGCGTATCACCCTGTTGCCGGTAAATGCTATACACCCCTCACTACCAATCACTGTTGCCATCCATTTTCTATTCCCTGATCATCTTCTTTAGTCATGCCCTCTCTCCCCATTGCAGCGGGAATCATCTCATCCCCTGCATGCTTCCGTAGTTATCCGCAGCTGTCTAAAATAGCTTCAGCTGCACCTGTGGCCTTTCGAACAAGGACGTATTGAACTCAAAACGCTCCTGATTCAAGCCTACCCGTTTCGTATGTATCTTAAACTGCTGCTTGATAAGATCAGCAATGTTCCCCTCTCCTCTCATACGTCTGCCAAAATCACTGTCGTTCACATTACCGCCATGCATACTCTCAATATGATGCCATACCTTATCCGCTCTGTCAGGGAAGTTCTTATACAACCAGTCATTGAATATGATCTTTACCGCATCGTTCAGCCGAACGACCGTATACCCTGCAAACTTCGCACCATTTGCCGCGGCAGCTTCCAGTAATGCCGGCATTTCATGATCATTCAGCCCCGGTATCATCGGTGCTGTCATCACTCCTACCGGAATTCCCAGCTCACTTAACTCCTTTACGATCTTGAAGCGCTGCGCCGCAGTCGTTGTACGCGGCTCCATCTTCTGACGCAGGTCTTCCTGCATAGTCGTAATAGAAACATATACACATACCAGATCCTGACGCGCCATCTGCTGCAGGATATATTTATCCCGCAGCACCAGCGAATTCTTTGTGATAATACCAATAGGCTGCTTATAATCCAGTGCAATAGATAGCAACTGGCGGGTCAGGAACATCTTACGTTCCAGCGGCTGATAACAATCCGTATTCCCTGACAGGGAAATAGGCTTGGGTACCCAGCTTTTATTATCGAGAAATTTCTTCAGCAACTCAGGCGCATTCCGTTTCACCACAATCTTCCGCTCGAAATCCAATCCGGCACTCATGCCCCAGAACTGGTGCGCATTACGTGCATAACAATAGATACAACCATGCTCACAGCCCTGATAGGGATTCATGGAATACCACATCCCCACATCCGGACTATCCACCTTGTTCACAAGCGTCTTCGCATGCTCTTCCAGTATCTGTGTAGGCACATCTGCCTGCCACCACTCGTCAATGCCCTCCGCATGTTCCTGCGCATACTCGTTCCGGAGGTATTTGTTCTTCGGATTCAATTGGGCTCCACGTCCTTTATAGTAGGGATTTTCAGGTATCCCCTCCTGAAATGGCAAGGTCATACAGCTAATATTTTTAGTAAAAATACTAAATTAATTAGCTATCAGCCAAATCATATTATTTCCATCTTTTGCATGAGGAATGTCGCATTCTTATTACGCGCCACTCCTTCCCGGATCCGGTAATCAAAGAAGAGCTGGTCATTTTTGATGGTGCTTTCAAAACAGTAGTTCCGGATCCGCTGCGGATAAGTCTCTTCCAGATGTCCCAGCTCAAGGTCATGTGTAGCGATCATCCCCAGACAGTGATACTGCAGGAAATGCTCTATCAGCCTGCGGGAACCTGACAGTTTATCTTCCGAGTTGGTGCCTTTCAATATCTCATCCAGCAGGATGAATACCCGCTCTCCTCCTTTCAGTACTTCCACTATCTGTTGCAGGCGTAATAATTCCGCCTGAAAATAAGATGTATGCTTCGCAATAGAATCCTTGATACGCATAGACGTCATTATCCGCATCGGACTACAGCTGAAACTCTCCGCACACACCGGCATTCCGCACATACTCAGTAGCAGATTGCTGCCTACGCTGCGCAGAAAAGTACTCTTACCACTCATATTAGACCCCGTAATGATCAGGAATTCCTGCGGATCACCTATGGTAATACCATTCCTTACACATTCTTCAGCCGGAATCAGTGGATGACCAATCCCGGTCGCTATCAGACGGGACTTTTCATCTGTAACTACAGGATAAATATATGCCGGATGATTATAGGCAAAAGTGGCCATACTGTTCCATACCTCCATCTGTGCGATTACATCCAGCCAGCCTTGTACCTCTTCTTTATTACGTTCTTTCCATTTCTCCAATGCAAACACGCAATGAAGGTCATATAAAACCAGTGAGTTCAGCGCAACGCCTACCAGCTGATTCAGACGCTGGTCCATCGCACTGCATATCCTTGACAATTGTTGCAGGGCATTATTAGCCGCTGTTGCTTTTTCCTGTTGTTCCTTTAGCAATACCGCGCCACCCGCACTTTCCCCATTGATCAGCCGCAGCAACAATGCAAACCGGCCAAAGGTTTTTTCTTTATTGGAAAGCAACTGATGTTGTTCCCCTACCTTTTTCATGTTCATACCCAGTATGATCAGATTTATACAAAAGAAAAAGGTGAACAGATAGTACTGATCAGTTACAAAATAGAAGACCGCGCCCAGCACCAGCAGTGCCGGCATCAGCCAGCGTATAACATTGAGCCACTTTTTATCAAGGAATTCCAGTGGCATCGATAACCATCTTTTCAATCCGGCCACATCATCCGGTTGCTCATTGGTCAGTGCTGCATGAACCGCAAAGAGCTGTCTGAATTTAAACCGCGGAGCCAGTTCCCTGATCACGGCCTGATGTTGTGCTATCTGTTCCATTCCCTGTAAAGGCGTCTTCAGTGCATCGGCAAGGGCATTACTCCCCAACAGGGTCCCTGTACGGTTTACATGTGCATAAAGGGATGCGTGTCCGAATACATCCAGATCGCCGGTATAAGGATGCTGTTCATCCGCGAAGCGTACGCCATCATCAAATCCTGACTGCCCCGAAGCCGCCAGCCGCCATTCCTTTTCATTCAGTTCCAGAAAAGTCTTCAGTAATGTGAGCTTTTCCTGTTGTGACAAATAGCGGATCAGCAGAACAACAAATCCCCCCAGCAATACAATAGCTGCCGCCAGCCACGCATAATCGAAATGCCGGCTGAAAAAGGCATATCCACTGTACAAAGCGGCTACAAAAAAAGCCAGCCTTGTCCAGCCAAGTATACTCAGACGACGCTGAACCTGTGAAATCTCTACCTTATAATCATTAATCTGTTGCTCGTATATAGCCAGGGGCGTCATGGGTTACGGATTAGTTTTGTTATAAACAGGTCCAAAAATACTCATCCTTCGCATAAATGCGAAGGATGAGCAATTTGAAAGACTTTATTATTGCGTATTAATTATGCGTACTGTTTCTTCAGCAGCTGCGGATATTCCTGACTTACTTTCAGGATCAGCTCACCAAACAGGGTGTTTGCCCATGCAAACCACTTACGGGTATATTTGGTCGGATCGTCCTTGTGATAAGACTCATGGATAAAGCCGGTATCGCCATCTGTATTACGCAGGGTTTTGATACACTCAGCAATTTCATCCGGATTGCTGCTGGTCAGCGCTTTCATGATGATACTCATTGGCCAGATGTAGTCAGGACCGGTATGCGGACTACCTACACCATCACCATATTTACCTTTGTAGAACCAGCAATGGAAAGTGCTCCATACAAAGTGACGGGAGTTCTGATACAACGGATCGTCAGCAGTTGTATAACCCAGATAAGGGATAGACAGCAGACTTGGTACGTTGGTATCATCAAGGAACAGACGGTTACCGTAACCATCCACTTCCAGCGGATACATATGACCCAACTGTGGATGTTCTACGATCGCGTAAGCCTTGATCGCTCTATCTACTTCATCAGCCAGTTCTGTACACTCTTTTGCGAAAGCAGCATCTTTGAATACCACGTCACTGATCTCGCTCAGCTGACGCAGGGATACTACGGCAAACATGTTAGAAGGGATCAGGAATGGGAATACAGTCGCATCATCAGAAGGACGGAACAGAGAAACGATCAGTCCAACCGGCTGCATTGGGGCACCCCAGCCGCCATTTGGTGCAGTATCTGACTGAATTGGCGTCTTACGCTGGAATTTGTAAGGGCCTTTACCTTCTTTACGTTGCTGCTCTTTGAAGGTCTTCACGATCAGCTTAGCCGCTTTTTTATAGGTATCATCCAGTACACTTGCATCACCGCTTACTTTCCAATAGTTATATGCCAGACGCACGGTGTAACAAAGAGAGTCAATTTCCCATTTACGCTCGTGCAGTTCAGGTTTCATTTCTGTCAGATCGGAATCCCACTCACTACCGGTCGGTCCTTCGTTGAAGGCATTTGCATACGGATCGATCAGTACACATTTTGTCTGCCTGTTCACCACACCTGCGATCAGTTGTTTCAGTTTATCGTCTTCTTTTATCAGAGACAGGTAAGGCCATACCTGCGCTGTGGAGTCACGCAGCCACATTGCGTGGATATCGCCGGTCAGTACAAATGTATCCGGACGGCCATTTTCTACCTTAAATTGTACGGTAGTATCCAGTGTGTTCGGAAAACAGTTCTCAAACATCCAGGCCAGTTTCTGGTCAGCAATCTCTTTTTTGATATTCGTGATCGCCTTTTCCACTGCCTGACTGGTAAACTTACGTTGTGCCAGCGGAGGACGTTGGGAAGTATAGCCCAGCGGATTGCTGAATACCGCCTTAGGGAAACCCAGCGCTACAGCGCCTGCCAGCAAACTGCTGTTTCTGATAAAATCTCTTCTAGCCACCATTTCTGATATAGATTTTTCTATTACGATTGCATTTGTTTCTACGACCTGCAACTCATAAACGTGAATAATAGGGTGAAAATAAAAAAATACGGCAATATTCCACAGTTACGATTTTCGTAAATTACGGACTTTACCGGCTCCACGTTTGCCGTAACCACGTTCAAACACCAGAACAATATGACTGACAACCTATCAAACAAGGTCCGTATCGTAACGGCAGCCTCTCTTTTTGACGGACACGATGCAGCCATTAACATTATGCGCCGCATTATGCAGGCAAAAGGCGCGGAAGTGATCCATCTGGGCCACAATCGTTCGGCAGCGGAAATTGTGGACTGTGCCATTCAGGAAGATGCCCAGGGCATTGCCATTACCTCTTATCAGGGTGGACATCTTGAATTTTTCAAGTACATGTATGACCTGCTCCGGGAAAAAGGATGTGGTCATATTAAAATATTTGGCGGTGGTGGAGGAACCATCCTCCCTTCCGAAATAGCAGAACTGCATCAATACGGTATCACCCGGCTATATTCTCCTGACGATGGTCGTCAGATGGGGCTGGAAGGCATGATTGAAGATGTGATCAGACAATGCGATTTTACGACTACCAAAGGCCTGAATGGCCATCTGCAGGAATTACCTTCCCGTAGTGACAAGCTGATCGCGCAAGCGATCACCGTAGCAGAAAATGACCAGCTGCCGGAGACACTTCCCCAACCTAAAACAGGTGCAGGTATCGTTTTAGGGATCACCGGTACTGGTGGTGCGGGTAAAAGCAGTGTGACCGATGAATTAGTCCGCCGCTTTCTCCGCAGTTTTGACAAGCAGACCATCGCTGTCATTTCTGTAGATCCTTCCAAGAAGAAAACCGGTGGCGCCCTCCTCGGGGACCGTATCCGGATGAATGCGATCCACCATCCCAGAGCCTATATGCGCTCCCTCGCTACCAGAGAAAGTGATAAAGCCGTCAGCGCACATGTTCAGGAAGCCATTGATATCTGTAAAACAGCGGGTTTTGACCTGATCATACTGGAAACTTCCGGTATCGGCCAGAGCGATACTGCCATTACCGATCACTGTGACGTAGCCCTCTACGTGATGACACCTGAATATGGGGCTGCCTCCCAGCTGGAGAAAATCAACATGCTGGATTATGCAGATGTTATCGCTATCAACAAGTTTGATAAAGCAGGCGCACTGGATGCGCTCCATGACGTACGCAAACAATTTAAACGTAATCATAGTCTATGGACAGCGACTGACGACCAACTGCCGGTTATCGGAACGATTGCGTCCCAATTTAACGACCATGGTATTAATCAGCTTTTTGAGAAATTGCTGGCAGTTATCCATGAGAAAAAGGCGGTTCGTTTTGGCAATGTCACCCATGAGACAACAGATGCCACCACTACGAAATCGCAGATCATTCCGCCGGGACGGGTACGTTATCTGGCAGAGATCAATGAAAGCATCCGCGATTATGGGAAATGGGTAGACGAACAATGCAATATTGCCACCCGTCTGTATCAGTTACAGGGAGTTACCTCCCTGCTGAATCCGGGTCAGCAGCAGGCCATAGCAGATATTGCCGCTCATCTGCGTACACAATTACATCCGGAATGCCAGCAGCTGCTGGATAACTGGCCTGCATTGAAAAAACAATACACCGCTCCTTTCTACGAATTTCAGGTAAGAGATAAAGTGATCAAACTACCGCTTTACAGCGAAAGTCTCTCACAGTCTGCTATACCTAAAATCAGTCTGCCGAAATATAACGATTGGGGCGATATTCTCCGCTGGCAGCTGACTGAAAATCTACCGGGGGAATTCCCTTATGCGGCAGGTGTATTCCCACTCAAAAGAGAAGGCGAAGATCCTACCCGTATGTTTGCGGGCGAGGGTGGTCCGGAGCGTACCAATAAACGTTTTCACTATGTGTCTGTCGATCAGCCGGCCAAACGTCTCAGCACTGCATTTGACAGTGTGACCCTGTATGGGGAAGATCCTGCGCACAGACCGGATATTTACGGTAAAGTAGGTAATTCAGGGGTGAGCATTGCCACTGTGGATGATGCCAAAAAACTGTACAGTGGTTTCGATCTCTGTGATCCAAAGACCTCTGTGTCAATGACCATTAATGGTCCGGCACCCATACTACTGGCCTTCTTCATGAATGCAGCCATCGATCAGCAATGTGAAAAATATATTGCTGCGAATGGGCTGACTGATAAAGTGAATGCGCTGATCAAAGCAAAGTTCAGCGATAATCCGCTGCCCCATTACAATGGCGATCTGCCTGCAGGTAATGATGGTTTAGGATTAAAACTGTTAGGGATTTCCGGCGATGAAGTACTGGAAAAGGAAGTCTATGAAAAGATAAAAGCACAGGCACTATCCACCGCACGTGGTACGGTGCAGGCTGATATCCTGAAGGAAGATCAGGCACAGAATACCTGCATCTTCTCCACTGAATTCGCGCTGAAACTAATGGGAGATGTGCAGGAATATTTTATCAGTCAGAAAGTGCGCAACTTCTATTCTGTCAGCATTTCAGGTTACCACATTGCTGAAGCAGGCGCTAATCCTATAACACAGCTGGCTTTCACATTGGCGAATGGTTTTACCTATGTAGAGTATTACCTGAGCCGCGGTATGCATATTGATGATTTTGCCCCTAATCTCTCGTTCTTCTTCAGTAACGGGATGGATCCGGAATATGCAGTGATCGGCCGTGTAGCCCGCAGGATCTGGGCCAAAGCGATTAAGTACAAGTACAAAGGCAACGACCGTTCGCAGAAATTGAAATATCATATTCAGACTTCGGGACGTAGTCTGCATGCACAGGAAATTGACTTCAACGATATCCGTACGACCTTACAGGCATTGTATGCCATTTATGATAACTGTAATTCACTCCACACCAATGCCTATGATGAGGCTATTACTACGCCTACAGAAGAAAGCGTACGCAGGGCCATGGCCATCCAGCTGATCATCAACCGGGAATTAGGGACTGCCAAAAACGAGAATCCTACACAAGGTTCTTTCTTTATTGAAGAACTGACTGACCTTGTAGAGGAAGCGGTAATGGCAGAATTCCAACGTATCACGGAAAGAGGCGGCGTATTGGGTGCGATGGAAAGAATGTATCAGCGTAATAAGATACAGGAAGAAAGCCTGCATTATGAGTCGCTCAAACATACAGGCGAATACCCGATTGTTGGTGTAAATACCTTCCTCAATAAAAAAGGTTCTCCGACGGTTATTCCGGAAGAGGTGATCCGTTCCACACAGGAGGAAAAAGAGTTTCAGATCAACACCCTGTCAGCCTTCCATCAGCGACATCATCACCGCAGCACCGCTGCATTACAACAACTCCAACAGGTAGCGGTGAACAACGGGAATCTGTTTGAAGAACTGATGGAAACAGTGAAACATTGTTCCCTTGGACAAATTACACATGCACTTTATGAAGTAGGTGGTCAGTACAGAAGAAATATGTAAGCGTAACCCGGTGAAAGGCATTGTCTTCTTCGAATAAATAGCTCTTTCTTCATACTATCCCCTTGCTACGCCGTCATTTCTTCGTTCAGGAACGAAGAGATAACGGCGTAGTAGGGATGTAATGAGCTTTTAATAGAAGCAATAAAGGGAAAACCAGCTATGATGAAGGATGCAAAGAGATTTTACTTTTGACAGGAAACTGAGCAGCAGGGACAATTTTTTGTATCACTCACAGGTAATTATGGCTGAGTGTGGTATATATCATCAATATCTTCGGTTTCATTTCGAAATGTTTCTTTTGGATACAGGGGCATTTATTCGCAGCTACAAACTGCCTATAAATAAAATGCCCCTGCATAAAAGATTTATGCAGGGGAAGAAAATCTAAACGAGGCAAAATGCACATCGCCAGATTTCATTGACGTGGAATTAGATAATATTTTACGTGGAATCTATAAAACGTGGAACTTATAAAAGCTAATATTCTAACATGGAATTACATAAAAGCATTAACGTAGAATTGTATAAAAGCACTAACGTAGAATCATAAAAGCACTAACATGGAAATTTATAAAAGCGTGTTTTTACGTAACATGGAATAATATAAAAGCAATATGTTTGAATCTCTACATTTATTCGTTCATTTGAATTTCTTGTGTAGCGGGTCTTCAAATTGGCAATTGCTACTTTAGAAACTCAGATTTAAATTTTGGCCTTTCAGATACTTTCGTTTCGTTACACAATCTTAATTAAATTTTTGTTAATAAAAAACATTTTTAACATCTTTTTTTAAAAAATAATAAGTGTAAAAAATACGAAATTATAGAAGAATCAGCCATAGTGGCCGATTTAAATGATTTTAGCCATTACTTTCAAAGTATTTGTATTTTACGTTCTGATAGCATTTTTTATATGTATACGAAAGAAATAGAAATCACTTTGCTTCAATTAGCAAAGGACCTGTTAGGAAAATTGCAGCAAAAAGAAACTATTCAGGACCTGGATAGTACGCTGGAGAACCTACGTCGTGTTATTATTTATAATGACTGGCGTTATTATGTGCAAAGTGAACCCGTTTTAAGTGATTACGAATACGATCAGTTGTTTGCCTGGTTGAAAGAACTGGAAACTGCCAATCCGGACAAAGTCAGCGCTGACTCCCCCACTCAGCGCGTTGCATTGGGTATTTCAAAGAATTTCCCCACTGTACAGCACCTTGTACCGATGTTAAGTCTGGAAAACTCCTACAATGCCGACGATCTTAATGACTGGGATCGCAAGGCACGTGAGATAAGCGGACTGACAGAGATTGAATACTGTATTGAACCAAAGTTTGACGGTGCCAGTATTTCCCTCATTTATGAGAATGATAAACTGACCCGGGGCGCCACCCGTGGCGATGGCGTATCCGGCGAGGATATTACGGCCAATATCAAACAGATACGTTCTATTCCTCTGAGTGCACACTTTGCAGCACACGGCATTCAGTCGATAGAGATCAGAGGTGAAGTACTAATTAATAAGAACACATTTAAAGCATATAATGACCAGCGTGCAGCCGATAACCTGCCTCCGCTGGCCAATCCAAGAAATGCGGCTTCAGGCTCACTCCGCATGGTCGATCCCCGTGAAGTGGCCAAACGCGGACTGGAAGCATTCCTTTACCACATGAGCTATCACGTGATGGATGATGGAAAAGCTGAACCACAGGAGATCAAAACACATAGTAATACCCTGCAATTATTGGCCAGCCTTGGCTTCCGCTCTCCTGCAAAGGAAATGAAAGTGGTGAAAGGCATTCAGGCGGTGATTGATTATGTACTGGAATTTGAAAAGGAAAGAGACAATCTGCCTTATGAAATTGACGGTATGGTGATCAAGGTAAATGACTATGCCTTACAGGATAAACTGGGCATGACCACACACCATCCCCGCTGGGCCATGGCGTATAAATTCAAAGCCAGACAGGCCACCAGTAAATTGCGCCGGGTGGAATTTCAGGTAGGACGTACCGGTTCTGTTACGCCTGTTGCGAAAATCGATCCTGTACCTATTGGTGGCGTTACGGTTGGTTCCATTTCATTATTCAATGAAGATGTCGTAAAAGAAAAGGACCTGAAAATAGGCGATACCGTACTGGTGGAAAGAGCGGGCGATGTTATTCCTTACATCGTGAAATCACTTGCAGATATGCGCGATGGTACGGAGGAAGAGATTAAATTCCCTACAGAATGCCCGGTGTGTAATGAACCCTTGTTCAAACCGGAAGGTGAAAGTGTATGGCGTTGTATCAACCTGATGTGTGAAGCACAGGTAGTGGAAAGAATGATTCACTTTGTGAGCAAAGACGCGATGGATATCCGTAGTCTGGGCGACAGCAACGTACGTAAATTCTATAGTCTGGGACTCATGAAAGACATCCCGGGTATTTATAAAATAGACTTCTCTGCACTGGAAAAACTGGAAGGCTTTGGTAAAAAATCATTGACCAACCTGCAAAGTGCCATCGAGCAGTCTAAAACACAACCTTTGCACAGATTGATATTTGGTCTGGGTATCCGTTATGTAGGCGAAACCACAGCCAAGACACTCGCCAATGCCGTTAATCATCTGTTGGATCTCAAAGACTGGACAGAAGAACAGTTACTGGCACTGGAAGATATCGGTCCGAAAGTAGCAGGCAGTATCAATCAATTCTTCCATCTGGATGACAGTATCCGTATGCTGGAAGAATTGGAAGCACTGGGGCTTAATCTAAAAAGCACGAAAGCAGATCATCAGGGCGGTGGTAGTCTCGACGGACAAACCTTCCTTTTTACCGGCACACTGAACAAGCTGAAACGCAATGATGCGGAAGCGATGGTAGAGCAACAGGGAGGTAAAATATTAAGTGGTGTAAGCAGCAAACTGAACTTCCTGATCGTAGGTGAAGAGGCGGGCAGCAAACTGGAAAAAGCGAAAAAGATCAACACGATCAGGATATTGAGTGAAGATGAATTCCTCACCCTGATCCAGTCACAGACACCGGTTACGGAATCATAAAGCGGACGAACAGCATGGATGATAAATATTATATGCAACAGGCGCTTCGTGAAGCCCGGAAAGCATTTGACGATGGAGAAGTACCTGTTGGTGCTGTAGTAGTGTTGAGTGATAAGATCATTGGTAAAGGCAGTAATCAGGTAGAAAAACTGAATGACTGTACCGCACACGCAGAAATGCTGGCGTTGACAGCTGCCTTCAATTATCTGGGTAGCAAATACCTCATGGAGGCCACTTTGTATGTTACGCTGGAACCCTGTCTGATGTGTGCAGGCGCCCTTTACTGGAGCAAGATCGGACGTATCGTATATGCGGCAAAAGATGAGAAAAACAGCTATCGCAGAGTAGCAGGCGAGACATCACCCTTCCATCCTAAAACGAAAGTAGAGCAAGGGCCCTGTGAAGAAGAGAGTCTGCAATTAGTGAAGACCTTCTTCGAACAGAGAAGAAAATAAACAAAAGCGGCGTTGCCTCACCAGAGACAACGCCGCTTTTATTTAGCAATATGAATAGGTTTTAATTTTTCTTTTCCATCAGTTTGTTCATAGCCATCATCTGCTGCATGGTATGATCCATTCCCTCAGAAGAACCATCAAGGAAGATCACATTTCCTTTACTATTTTCAGCAAAGTGTTTAATCGCTTCTGTCCACATAGAGAACAGGATCACGGAAGTATCCAGATTGGCCTGTTGCATTTCTTTAGCCGCCATGGTCATACCTTTTGCCACCTCTTCACGGAATAAAGCCACACCCATACCACGTAACTGTGCTGCCTGACGTTCTGCTTCTGCTGCGATTTTTATAGCATTACCATCTGCTTCAGCTGCTTTGGTTTTAGTGATCAGCAATGCCTGACCTTCGTTTTCAGCAGCTGCTTTCAGGTTATTGGAAGCAACCACCTGCGCCATTGATTTCATGATGGCATCATCAAAGGTGATATCGTTCATCTGCAGATCTTGCAAGTGAAAACCCCAGGCTTCCAGAGTCTGGTCGATCTGCTCTTTTACGTGCTCGGTAATATCGCGGCGCAGACCCAGTACTTCTGACTGGCGTTTGGTAGCCACGAAACCACGGATAGAACCCTCAATAGTACGTACCAGCGCCTGCATGAAGCTACGTTCATCTACAAACTTAAATGCTACGTTTTTGATGGTTTCTTCATCCTGATTCCATACGGAATAGAGCAGCATAGCTTTGAAGTAAACATTGGCCTGGTCAACAGTAATCGCCTGAAACTCCAGTTCTACCGAACGGTTCTGGATAGAGATGCGTTTAAATACCTTTTCAACAAGTGGGATTTTGAAGTTCAGACCGGGGAACAGGATCCGGTTATACTTTCCGAAGATTGTGGTGACACCTATTGTACCCTGTTGTACAGTTACGAAACTGGAAAGGATAATCAACAGGATAATGACGCCGATTACAATGTAAGCAATACTCATAATTTGGAGTTTATGAGTATAAATGTATGATAAAAGACGACAATATAGAAATGACTTTATCTGAGAAAGTTAAGATTCGGAAAAGATACAAACAACGGACGAAAGCCGAGTTAAAAACACAACGAATGAATGTTAAATTCGCTTAGGTCATATTCTTTGTTTCCTTCTAAAGTAAATGTATACGTCGTCAAGTTCGATCTGTTTCAATTGGTAAGCCAGCCGGGTTCTGAGATCGCCCGTCTCGTCCTTGATCTTTTTATATTGGTATTTCAACATTTCATATCTCGCCATTATCTCCTCTGCTGTTGCTGAACGGTCAAGCTGCAAGATACTTAACGCACTTTCATCTGTAATCATAGCAATAGGGGTTTCGGATGTCTTTCTAACGTTTAATAAATCTGTTTTTCTTTATGCCACTAAATTAGTCGACATTATCCTGGCATCAAATACCCAAGCTTGGGTATTTTTACCTGTATTTCCTATGCCTGCTTACAGTTTAAACTACATAATTTATTGATAACCAACCTTCCTTGCCAAAGCTATTAATTCGGTTGTATTCCGCACTTTCAGCTTGATCCGGATATTCTTACGATGCGTTTCTATCGTATAACGGCTCAGGTTCAACTCAGCTGCTATCTCTTTGTTATTCAATCCCTTTACGGTGAGTTTAAGAATGTCTTTCTCTCTTGGAGTGAGTTTACTGATGAGGTCTTCGTGTTTACGGCGCATGACATCCAGCATAGCTTCGGTCAGCTGGTCGTTGGTATCCATGGCCATGGTCATGTCCACAAACGCACAGATCACCTCTTTCACTCCTCCTGCGTCATCTCTGCTATAGGGAATGGCGATCCCTGTCAGCCAGCGCCAGTTTTCGGCGCCCCGTTTACGAAATCGTAACACTCCCCCAAATACATTTTTATTCTCTTTGAACGACTGTTGGGCTATGACAGCCAGTTCAAAATCATCGGGATGCATGACTTTTTTGAAAAAATCCAATCCCAGACTATTCATCTCCGCTAAAGTATATCCGGTTACGTCTTCCATATAGCGGTTACACCAGTTGATTGTTTTGGAATTATTCTGGTGTGTATAGAGCATAGCCGGGAAATGGTCTAAAAGACTCTCCAGTGACTGGATGCGGGTCTTTAACAGTTCATTTTCCTTTTGTAAGGCGTTGAGGGAATAGCTCTGGCCCATGTCCGAATCTGTCAACATACATTAAGTTTTATACAAACAATAGCTGAAACTTAAGGGCTCAGGAATGACATAGTAAACCTGATCCTACGCAGCGCAGGATTGTCTAGTATTGTAACTTTCAAGTTTAAACGAACAGGAATGTAACACGAAAATTTGTTACAACGCTTAACGTAAATATAAAATAAAAAAGTATATATCCAACATAATTGGTATGCGAATTGGGCGAAACCACCTAGTCAATTAAGATTGGTTAGTTGGACGGCAGGAAGAGTCTGTTATCTTGCAATAACAGGTTTCAGGGCATATGAAAGTTGATTTCGGGGAAGATATGAAACCGGCTTTATTCATGCTGTTGAGGACTATTGGCCGGCGTAATTGCTGATTGTTCATTCCTGATTACTGATTCCGGCATCCGCCGGTCACAGCCTTGTTTGATATTTATGATATTAGGCAGTAAATTTGGAAACTCTTTTTGAGATACATATTCATTAACGCAATAAAAACATTAAGTTATGGCATTTACACTTCCGAGCTTACCGTACGCACACGACGCACTGGAACCACATATTGATAAACTGACAATGGAAATTCACCACGGTAAGCACCATCAGGCATATGTAGACAACCTGAACAAAGCGATTGCCGGTACTGAAAATGAAAATAAATCCCTGGAAGAGCTGGTAGCAAGCGCTGGTAAGATCAGCCCTGCTGTAAGAAACAATGGTGGTGGTCACTGGAACCACAGCTTCTTCTGGAAAGTGATCGGTCCTAATGCAGGTGGTGAACCTACAGGCGCACTGGCAGATGCTATCAAGAGCACTTTCGGTTCTTTCGAAGAATTCAAAGAGAAATTCGCTAACGCCGGTGCTACCCGTTTCGGTTCCGGTTGGGCATGGCTGATCGTAAAAGACGGCAAACTGGAAATCACGTCTACTCCAAACCAGGACAATCCACTGATGGACGTTGCTGAAGTAAAAGGCACACCAGTGCTGGGTATCGACGTTTGGGAACACGCTTACTACCTGAAATATCAGAACCGTCGTCCGGAATATCTGAAAGCTTTCTGGAGTGTGGTTAACTGGAGCGAAGTAGCTAAGAACTACGAAGCTGCTAAATAATTTTAACGGCTTTCCGATAAAGATAAGGCCCGGTCAATGACCGGGCCTTATTATTTACAGTTGTTTGATCTTCACATTTCTGAACCATACTTCGCTTCCGTGATCCTGCAGGTCGATATGACCTTTTTTAGTTTCACCGTAAGCTTTGGCATCTTTCCATTTACCTTCTTTACGGGCTTTTTTCCATTCAGGAGAACCGATCTGGTAGTCAGCGGTCTTCTGACCATTCAGCCAGTGTTCCACATGTCCCTTATTTACAACAATACGGGTATGGTTCCACTCCCCAACCGGCTTAGCTGCAGCTACCAGAGGAGCACCCATTGCGTAGTTAGCACCTGTTTTCTGCCAGTCTTCCAGCTTCTCAGGGAAGTTCTCATCATCAATCAGCTGGTACTCGGGACCACTCAGGTAAGCTGATTCCTGATCTTCAGAAGCCAGATAGATAATACCACTGTTTCCTTTTGGTGCGATCTTCCAGTCAGTACGGAACTCAAAGTTCTCATAAGTGCTGTCGGAAGTCAGGTCCGCACGTTTATCACTTTTATCTTTTTCGCTTCCCAGACAATGCAGGGTGCCATTATCAGCCACCCAGCTGTTGGACTGTTTGCCTTTATAAATATGCCAGCCATCAAGGTTCTGGCCGTTGAACAACAAAGTCCATCCTTCTGATTTTTCTGTATCTGACAGCAGGTTATCTGCTGCATCTGTTACAGGCGCCTGCGCAGCAGACGTATCGGCGGTAACGGTAGTACTGTCATTCGACGTGGAATTTGAACCACCGCCGCATGCTACAAGGCTGATGGCCATTACTGATAATGCCGGAACAAATAATTTCATCATGATCTTTGGTTTATTTGTTTATCGATTTCAGGGCTTTAGGATCCCATTGAATAATACGGTTGTTAAAATAACTGTCGTTACACAGTAATGCAGGTGCGGCTGCGCGATAACCAAACAAGGCATCTTCGCTTACCTTACCACCTGTACGCATTGCATTGAACAGATTATAGAAGTGATCAAAATGCGCGCCTTTATAGCCTTCTTCTGCTACATATTCCAACTTATCAGGCGGCAGCATTTCTTTGCGGTCGTATACATACTGCTTGCCATGATCTACGTCTTTCTTGCTCTGCAATAAAGGATCGTCTGTAGCCGCATATGTTTTGTTACGATAAAGGGTCACTTTGTCCCATTCTACCGTCATAGAGCCTTCGCTGCCTACCATTCTCAGATAGTTGGTACCACCGGTACCATCCACAAAGTTTACCCGCAGGGAAAGGTTAAATGCAGGATGCACTTCCGTTTCAGGATAGTCGAACATTCCCAGCATGACATCTGGTACTTCACGGCCATCTTTCCAGTAACGGAGACCACCGGTAGCCATTACTTTTTCTGGTCCGATAGAACCGGTGACGAAGTGCAGACTGGAGAACAGGTGTACAAACAGGTCGCCGGATACGCCGGTGCCATAATCCCGGTAGTTACGCCAGCGGAAGAAGCGTAAGGGATCGAAATCTCTTTTGGGAGCGTTTTTCAGATAAGTGGTCCAGTCAACGGTTTTCGTAGAAGCGTCAGCCGGGATAGGATATTGCCATGCGCCAAAGGGAGACATGCGTGCCCAGAAACCTTCTGCGTAGTTAAGTTTTCCGATAGCACCATCTTTCAGCAATTGTCTGGCTTTTTCATTCCCAAGAGAGCTCATCCCCTGACTTCCCACCTGATATACCACTTTGCTGTTTTTCTGTTGCGCCTCTACTACGGCAGGGCCTTCAGAAATGTCATGTACCATGGGTTTTTCACAATAGACAGATTTGCCTTTATTCATCGCAGCAACAGAGATGTCTTTGTGCCAGAAATCGGGTGTTGCAATGATAACTGCATCTACATCTTTACGTTCCAGAATCTCGCGGTAATCGCGGGTTGTAAAGATGTCATTACCCCATTTCTTTTTTGCATCTGCGAGGCGTCCGTCGTACAGATCACAGGCAGCAATGAGTTTAGCACCGGGTACGGTAATAGCGGTATTTGTATCCGCAGTACCCATTCCACCGGCTCCGATCAGAGCAATCTGGATCTGGTCGTTGGCACTATACTTTTCGTTTGCACGCGACAGTGATTCGAGGTTACGCTTTCTGTCGGCTGCTGTAATGATGTTGGGCAATAAAGAGGCGCCCACTACTCCTTTCGCCACTTTGGTGATAAATCCCCTGCGAGAGTTGTTATTAGCATTTTCAGGCATGCAGTTCTTTATTTTGGTTTTTAATAACGTGTGTAGAGAAGAGAAGCATAATTTAAAATTAAAATGCCGGAAATCATAATTTTTCCACATTTCTACTTAAATATCAGAGTGGCCATTACCGGCAGATGATCGGAAGCATAGCGCTCATCTATCACGCGGTGCTGTGCAACCTGAAATGCGGCAGAGGGTGAGTACATGATAAAATCAATGGCTCTGGTGGGGGTTTCCACAGGAATTGTGAAGGGGCAACTCCGGCAGGTACGGGTAAATGTACTGTCCAGTATGTTAATAGCCCTGCTCCCCTCTTTTGCGTTCATATCCCCCGCCAGAATAACGGGCATACCGGCTTTCCCGGCGATACGGATGATCTCCTTTGTCTGCAATATCCTGATACTGTCATTTCTCGTTACATCGAGATGCGTGCTGGCCATCATTACCTGTTTTCCACCGGGCAATGTGACTGTAACAGTACATAAGGCACGCGGCTCAGCCTTCACGCCGGGTATTGATGGTAAGGCATAAGCCTGTCCCTCCTTCACCGGATATCTGGAGAGTACGGCAATGCCATACTCTCCGCCATCATAAGGAATCGCTTTTGCAAAAAAAGCGTGCATGCCTGTTTTTGCCGCCAATAATGCTGCCTCATGTACATCCCTCCCTGAACGACCGGTATGTACATCAACTTCCTGCAGGGCTACAAGATCAGGTTGCTGTGCATTGATCACCCGCGCAATGGCATCAAGGTCTATTACGTCGGGGCGGGAAGGCGGATTAGCGTGGTGGATATTATATGTCAATACCTTTAGCGTATCCGCAGTCTGAGCTGTTTTTCCCGTAATCATTTTTTCTCCGCTGCATCCTGCTACAGACAAGGCGAGAGCAGCAATTATGGCGATCTTCATTATTACTTTTATTATTAGTTTATAATCATTCCCATCCCGGGTTCTGCCCCAGATCTATATTACGCTGTACCTGTGTTAATGGTATCGGCCAGAGATAATTCTTCGGATCGGCAAAACGGCGATTAGAATTAATGATCATATATCCGCCAGCATCTACTGGTACAGCAGCTACATAAGGCTGCATATAATCCGGAATAAATGCCTTTTTCATACCTTTTACATCTTGCGCCAGCAATGCACCTTTTTTCCAGCGTAAGAGGTCAAAATAACGCTGACCTTCCAGCGCCAGTTCTATCCTTCTTTCCCTACGGATCTCTTCACGCAGATCCATTCCCCAGTTATTGAGTTCTGAGATGATCATGTGGTGCATCCCTACACGATCTCTGAGCAGATTGATACTGATATCGAGGTCTGCCTGTGTCAGTTTACCCTGCATTTCTCTGGCTTCGGCATAGTTGAGCAAGACCTCGGCATAACGCATAATATGAATATCGTTGGGATCCTTATTGTAAGTAGCTACTGCGGCTATATCCACGTACTTGGTAAAATAATAACCTGTTGCTGTTACACAGCCTTTTTTATCGGAATTGAATTTTGGCAGATTATAAATATCAGCCGGATTAGCATCTGCATCTCCATCATCCTTTCCGCCCCATCTGGCACCCGGTGTCAATATGGTCTGCTGCATTCTCGGGTCCCTGTTTTTGAATACGTCTCCATAAGCCGTCTGTGCTGCCTCATTGTATAAAGGCGATTTCTCTACAGGCATTCCATCTGTACACAGATAGGCATCTACTAATGACTTAGTAGGATTGAAACGTGCCGTCTGGTCAGGTACCTGTGCCTCACGACTCATGTTATGCATGGATACATTCAACAGATACAGACGTGCCAGCATTGTTTCTTTATTGGCACCTCCGGCCAGTTTCCCTTTCTGGGTGAACAACTCATTATAACTGGTGGCAGTATTGCCATTTGAGTAGAGTTGATATTGGTTCAGATCCATTACCGCCTTTGCTGCTGCTTCAGCCACATCATATCTGCCGTAGAAAAGTGCTACCCGGGATTTCCAGCCAAGCGCTGCGCCTTTGGTAATACGACCCAGATCAGCTGCACCGTAGGAGACCGGTAGTTCAACAGCTGCAGAATCCAGTTGTTGCAGGATAAAATCCACTACTGTTGCTCTCGGTGTACGTGGGCCGTATACCTGTTCATCTCCTATATTCAGCGTATTGGTCACCAATGGTACATCTCCGAAGAAAAAGCTGAGATAACTATACAAGAATGCGCGGAGAAAGCGTACCTCACCTGCATACTGGTTCATAGTTGCGTCCTTGATACCCTGTGCCTTTTTGTAGTTTTCAAGGAAGTGATTACAACGACGGATACCTTTATACTGATTTACCCATTCTGAGTTCAGAGTGCCTAATGTGAAATCATAGTTGCCTGTAGAGATATTCAGATAGTCACTTAACGGGGGATAGATCGTATTATCTCCCAGGTTCTCCATATCGACTACATTCTTACCTTTCAGATAATCATAACAACCATTTACGGCCAGTTTCAATTGCGCTTCTGTTTTCCAGAACTGTTCACTGGTGATCGCATCCAATGCGGAACGGTTCAGAAAATCTTTTGTACAGCCGGCAATACTGCTTGCCAGTATGACCAGAATACCAAATAAAATATATGGACGATGCATTGCTGTAGTTATTTAAAGTTGACATTAATACCAAATACCACTGTTTTGATTTGTGGATACTCTCCTCCGCTGGTAGTCACCGTTTCAGGATCATAAGCATAGAAGAATTTCGTTTTGGTCAGCAGGTTGTCTGCTGACACATATGCTCTCAGTCTTTGAATTCTTGCTTTGCTGAGCCATCTGGAAGGTAGTGTATAACCAATCTGGATATTTTTCAAGCGCAGGTAAGCGGCGTTCTGCAACCAGTAGTCTGACTGACGAGCTGTCGTATTACGGGTATCCAGAAAGGTGAAACGAGGATACCATGCATCTGTGTTTTCTGGTGTCCAGTGATCTCTGTGTACCTCCTGTGGGTAGGAACCATAAGCCTGAAAGGTGTGTATTCCTATACTCCCTACATAGCCATTGCCCTTACCTACTCCCTGCAGGAAGAAAGAGAAATCAATATTCTTCCAGCCCATATTTCCTCTCAGAGAATAAGTATAACGGGGGAAAGCATTCCCGATCACCTCACGGTCTTTATCTGCCGTTATTTTACCATCACCGTTCAGGTCTCTGTATTTCAGATCACCGGGAGCAACTTTACCCAGATCTGCATCGAAAATGGCAAATTTGGGAGTGAGTGCGCCGGTAGTTGCATCTTTTGTAAAGTCGGCTTCCTGTGCCAGACCATCCGTTCTGTATCCATAGAAAGCGTCGATCGGATATCCTACCTGACGGATCCTGTTGTCTAATACCGGCGGTGCTCCACCAAGATCTTCCACCCTATTTCTCACATCAGATAGTTGTGCTGTAAGTCCATATGTAAAATCCTGTATATGGTCGTTCCAACCGAGGCTGATTTCCCATCCTTTATTGGACACATTTCCCGCGTTCTGATCTGGCACTTCTAATCCGAGTACGTCCGGCTGCGGCACTTTCAATTGTATGTCTATTGTACGTTTATTAAACCAGTCAGCAGTAACAGAGAGACGGTTATTCAGGAAAGCGAAGTCAACACCCAGGTTGAGCATATTCACTTTCTCCCATCTCAATAATGGATTTGCAAGGTTCGTCTGTGCCAGTCCGCGGGTCTGAACATTACCAATAGGCATTGTACTCACACCTGTCACTACCTGTTGATAAGGGTACCATTCCGAATAGGCAGTTCCATCTGCGCCATATTGGTTACCGAGATCACCATATGAAACCCGCAGTTTACCTTCGTTCAGCCAACGCATACTGCTATTGTTCTTAAAGAAGTTTTCCTGTGTGAAACGCCAGCCTGCCGATGCAGATGGGAAAGCGCCATAACGTTCATCAGGTGCATAACGGGAGGATCCGTCATAACGGAAATTGAACTCCAGCAGGTATTTCTCTTTATAACATAATTCACACGACCGAACCATGAGCGTAACGCATATTGATATCCATCACCCGAAGCGTTAGGGTTATCAGATCCAAGGTTAAAGACGGGGACGTCATCACTCACGAAATTCTGTTTACTAGCGGCGAAAGACTCATATCTGTAAGTTTCCTGTTGATAACCACCTAATAATTTTACATGATGCTGCTGCACATGAAATCCATAGTCAATCAGTAAAGAAAGATTGTTCATACGGCTGGTATAATCTCTCATCTCGAGGCTGTTGCTGGTGGAGTTGGTATACCAGAATTCACCGGAGTCCGGATAGTAGTAATCAATTTTCCGGGAGAATGTTGCGCGTCGCTGGTTAATGATGTTTGTACCGTATTGACCCGTTATGTCGAGACGCGGTAACAGGTGCAGTTTGCCGGATATATTTCCTGTCAGTTCCTGTGATTTAAAATTGTTATATCCACCGTCAGTAGCAATAGCGACAGGATTACTGGAACCACCGCCATATCCCCAGTTACCATTACCGAATTTTACGGGGTTGAGGGGGGACATTGTCAATGCAGTATAGATCGGACCTGAATTTTCATCGGTACCACCGGCCGGCTGATTCTGGGTACGGTCTATATACCCGATATTGGCATCCAGATCAAGTATATCAAATAACGAATAAGCATTGATCCTTGCACGCAGGTTATTACGCAATGCCTTATACTGATCGCCTACAATCAGCCCTTTCTGATCCTGTCTTCCATAAGAAAGGTAATAGGACATTCTTTGTGCACCTCGTTGAGACTGAGATTGTGTTCCTGCAGGGGGGCCTGTTCTTTGAACAATGCCTTCGGCCAGTTGGTATTGGCAAAAAAATCAGGGTCAGTGCCATCTTTCGCTTTCTGGATATCTGCTTCGGTGTAAGTTTCCGGCAGCCCGACATTCCGTTGTGCCTCATTGAGCATAGACATGTATTCTGCTGAACCTACCATCTTAGGTAATGCATAAGGACGCTGTGTACCGTAATAACCGTTGTAACTAACAGTAGGCGCCTGATTCAGTTTCCCTTTTTTAGTGGTGACAAGTATTACACCATTCGCAGCACGCGAACCATAAATAGCTGCAGACGCAGCATCTTTCAGCACAGATACATTTTCGATGTCTGTAGGGTTGAGAAAGTTGATATCTCCCGGTACACCATCTATCAGAATAAATGGATTTGAGTTATTGGTAGTACCGACGCCCCGTACTCTGATCGTAGATTTAGGATCTCCCGGAAAACCACTATTACTGACAACGGTCAATCCCGGCATAAGCCCTTGCAATGCGACAGACATAGATGTCAATGGTCTGCTGGCCAGTTCCTTTTCTCCAATCATACTTACGGCACCGTAAGGTTTACTTTCTTCTGTGTGCCGAAGCCCACCACCACTACCTGATTGAGTTGACGGGTATCTTCATTTAACACCACCTGTATTGATTGTTGTCCGCCAACAGGTATTTCTTTAGAGAAATAACCTACGTAAGAGCATAACAATATAGCATCCGTTCCCGGAACACTGATTTCAAAATGACCATTTACATCTGTAACGGTGCCATTTGCCTTTCCTTTCACAGTAACGGTGACACCAGGTAAGGATACCCTGCTGTATTTTTCACCGGTACCTTCTACTCTCATCACCTGGATACGTTTCCACGCAACATGATCATTCACAGCGCTGCTAC
The DNA here is from genome assembly GCF_007896845.1 of Chitinophaga pinensis. GTDB lineage: Bacteria > Bacteroidota > Bacteroidia > Chitinophagales > Chitinophagaceae > Chitinophaga > Chitinophaga pinensis_C. Next base: position 33,581 of record NZ_VOHS01000017.1, read on the forward strand.
CCCATACAGCGCTGAGCTCTGCTGTTACTGCATCAGCATTTGTTTCCGGCTGTTTACTATCTGGCTGTTTATCATCGGAGGAGATAGCAAATTGTTGAGGTGTGATCTGTTTCATTTCCAGTCCATATGGTCTGATCAATGACTGTAATACCCTCGCGAAGCTTTTCTCCCGAAACGTTTCTTTTCCTTGTTGATCTGTAGTTGCAGCAATTCTGATCTGCACAGGAAGCTAACAGCATGTTTCTTCTCTATATCCTGCAGAATCTGACCCAGAGTCTGCATCTGACGTTGTCCGGATGTACGGTCGGACGAGGCGTGTGTCGCGGAACTTAGCAGTGCCATATCCTGCGCTATAGCAGGCGGCCCTATCAGGCAGGCATATAACAGAGTATATCTGCCCAACATCTTAACAGGTACATTTTTGAGCATATCTGAAAATTTTATTATTAGTGGGATGTATGAAGAGTGTGTCCGCTTTCTTTTCTATTTTCAGCTTGAGTGCAATGACAATGTTTCCAGCAGTGAAGTCTCGTCTCTGACCTGCAGACTGCCTGACAGCTGTTGTGCTGCCAGTTGTTCATCAGTGATTTTCACGCGATAGTTATAGGTATCTTCAATATACCATGCAAGCTCCTGCAGGGTGATTTTTTCGAGGTATTGCCGTTCTTCTTTCCACACCGCATACAAGGCCGGGTTTACTTTTTTCCTGATGATCTTATTGCTGGTAGTCTGATATTGTACAAAATCGCCGGGATTGAGTATAAACGGGTTGTCCGGCAGGTCGTTGAAAGAGAGTCTGATCTTACCGGTGTTAAGTGTAACGGTTGTAAAAGCGCCGCCCTCTCTCACGTTAAAAGATGTACCCAATACATCTATGAGTGCATTCCCGCTATGCACTACAAATCCTTTAGCTGCCCGCATAGCTGTAGCAGATGGCTTAATATCAAAAAAAGCTTCTCCCTGTAACCAGATCTCGCGATTCGTGGCAGATGTCCAGTCTTTGCGGTAAGACAATGCAGCACCGGCATTCAATCTTACCATAGAATTATCCGGTAATTTTACCGTTCTGACGCCTTGTGCATATCCGCTGATTTTTATCATTTCAGGCGATGCCGGTAACAGATATTTTACAGTGATCATGATACCTGCAATCAATGCAGCCGCGGCAGCCCACCAGTATAATTTTCTGACAGGGCGTTGTTTTACTTCCGGAACAGCGGCTCTTTCTGCGGCTTCAATGCGTAATAGACTATGCGCTAACGATGCATTAACAGCATCCTGATCAGGCAGCTGTTCTGCAAATTGTAATTGAATGATGAAAGCACGCGCTTCATCTACCTGCTGTTGTTTATGAGGATGGGCAGTCAGCCATGTCTGCCACCAGGCATCACTCGCTGTATCAGGCGATCTTACCCATTGCAGGAATGCATCATCTGCAATAAAATCATTCGTTGTATAAGATGAATAGTCTTTAGAATACTCCATTTTAGCCGCTTACAACTAAAGGAGCGGGGCGGGTTAGATTTTACCCCACGGAAAGGCAACTTTTTTTTAACCTCAGCATTTATAGATAATGCCGGTATCCATAATCGCCATTGACAACTGTAAACTGCCCAATGCTGTCGCGAGTGTAGCCAGTGTCATCAAAGCAGGTACTAATGGCATTGTATGATAAGCGCTGCGCAATACTTCGATAGCGCGTGCCATCAGCTTATAAGTTGCCTTTACAGAGATTTGCAGAATAGCTGCGATCTCATCATAATCCATGTTTTCATAAAAGCGGAAAAAGATTGCTTCCCGCTGTCTTGGGGTAAGGTGGTCCATAGCACTTCTCAGGGTACGGAGTTGCTCATGTTCTTCTTCTTTTGCCAGCCGTTGCTGTTCTGCTGACATTTCAAGCGCAAATACATATTGCTCCTCATCCGGCAGATCTCCCTGCTGCTGTCTGTGTTGTGACAATAAACGTAACAGACAATGCCGGAAGGAAACGAACAGGTAACTTCTGAATTCACGTATCGCATTTAATTGCTCACGATTGATCCAGAAACGTACAAAGATCTCCTGTATGCTGTCTTCGATCAGTACAACATTGTCGGTGAGTTTGTACCCGTAATTATATAAACGGGGGTAGTACAGTCTGTAAATGGCAGCATAGGCGCCTTTGTCTCCGGCTTTACAAGCTTCCCATACAGCAGGATCTATATGTTGCATTACGTATATCTCATTCTTGACGGAAAAACGTAAAATTATTGATAATGACCTGCCTGTTATGTTATCATTAAATTAACTAAATATCAACTCTTCCATAGAACATAGCCTGAAAAAAAAGTCCATAAGCAGGGGGATGAACATCCTGCTTATGGACTATAAGTTAAAAAAGATATTGCTATTTCAATAACTGCTGATAACGTTCCGGTGAATGTAACACGGCAATGGCCTCATTCACTTCATTATCACTGGACAATGATTTTTCAATACGTCCGCGCTGCATATAGTAGCGGCTGGCGATCTCTTCTTCCAGCAGACGTTTGATTTCGGTTTTATTCTTCAGCAGATCCTGTTTCTTATCATGTTTCATTTTCACCTGCAGAGCTTCAAATTCTTTTGCTACTGCATCATAGTATTTTTCTTTTCTGGCAGTTGCCTGAAATGATTCCAGTGCCTCTTCACTACGGGTCTTGTAGCTGTAGTTTCTGCCGTCGAGATATTTCAGGAAATCGGAGAAATCATCTTCACTGAGTTCGAAGGTGTTGGCAGCTGCAATTTTCGGGTGACTGTAGTAATACTGTGTCGCGAAGTCGAAAATGTATTGTTTACGCAGCAGGGTGATAGCTACCTGACTAAGCAGGGTTGGTTCTACTGTATCATCCGGTTCGATACCACCACCATCTCTTACTTTACGGCCTGCAACGGTATTAAAGGATTTGCGCAGGGAGTCTGCCACATATTCAACTTCACCATCGCTGTTTCTGTGGGAATAGTCAATTGCCTGTATACAGCGGCCGCTTGGCGTATAGTATTTCGCGGTCGTTACCTTCAGTTTCGCATTATAAGGCAGCGGACGGGTCGTTTGCACCAATCCCTTACCGAAGGAACGCTGACCGATGATAACGCCTCTATCGAGGTCCTGAATAGCGCCAGCCACGATTTCTGAAGCGGAAGCTGAAGAGCGGTTTGTCAGTACGACCAATGGGATATGTGCATCGAATGCGGAGGTTTCGGTTTTATATTCCCTGTCCCAGCTCTTTACTTTTCCTTTGGTGCTGACGATTGTTTTATTCTTGTCCACGAAGATATTGGCCACGATTACTGCTTCATCGAGTAAACCGCCCGGGTTACCTCTGAGGTCCAGTATGAGCCCTTTCATGGAAGGGTATTGTTTTTTCAGTTCTGCGAAGGCGCCTTGTACGAGTTCGCCGCTGTTTTCGGTGAACTGTGTCATTCTGATATATCCTATATCGCGGTTGGTAACACCGGAGAAGCTGACAGCTTTTACATTGATTTCTTCACGATTGATCTTTCTGGTATTCTGTGCGCCGGTAACAGGGTGTTTGGTGACCATATCCAGAGAGGAGCCCGGAGCACCTTTGAGCATACGGCTGATCTCTTCCTGCTCCAGTCCTTTGATATCCTTTCCATCGAGTGAGAGGATAATATCGCCCGGTTTTACGCCGGCTTTATCCATAGGGCCGCCTTCGTATACGTCTGTGATGACGGTACGTTCGCTATCGGTATTGACGGATACTCCTACTCCACCGTATTTACCGGTAGCCATGAATTTCAGTTCATCCAGATTTTCTTCCGGTATGAAATCAGTATATGGATCTGTCTCTTCCAGCATGGCGTCAATGCCTTTATGCATGAGTTTTTCCGGAGGCAGGTCATCTACGTAGTAGGTATTGAGTTCGCGGTAAAATGCGGCGAATATGTCAAGGTTCTTGGCTATTTCGAAGTACTTATCCTTCTCATTATAAGCCATGATACTCATACCGCCGGCTACCAGCAGCACCAATACCAGCATCATTCTTCTATTTCTGCGAAAAAATGCACGCATAGGTTCTTTCAGTTAGTCTGTTACAGAGAAAAGCTTCTGTTGTGAAAATTAGTCAATCTATTAAACATAAACTGTTAAAACATTGGGATCTATCCTAATAACTGATGGTCTTCCGGACTAAGGTACGGGATCGTGTCCATGGCCACCCCAGGGGTTGCAGGACAATATGCGTTTAATGGTCAGGTAGCCGCCTTTGAACAGCCCATGTTTCTGCAGGGCTTCCACACCGTATTGGGAGCAGGTGGGGGTATAGCGGCATTTATTAGCACCCAGCAGCGGGGAGATACCCCATTGGTAGATTCTGATAAGCCATATAAACGGGTAGCTTAAGTATTGAAAGACTTTCATTATTGCACCACTTCTTTTTCCAGCTTCTTTAAAATTACCGAAATTTTATGGTGCAGGGTGGCGTAGGGAGCTATTTTCTTATCTGTATAGATAAAGAATACAAGCAGCTGACGGGACTGTTGTTGAAGTGTGTTATAGAATTCCTGCTTTTGCAGGCGCCAGCATTCGCGGGTAAGACGTTTTACCCTGTTCCGGTCTACGGCATGGGGGAACCGTTTCGTAGAGGCGCTAAAGCCGACCTGTACGGGATATTTACTGAGAGGTTGATCCACCTGCATATATACTATGCGGTAGGGAAAAACAGAAAACGCTTTTCCTTCGCGAAAAAGCGTTTCAATGAGTTTTCTGCTTTTTAACCTTTCTTCCTTATTAAAAGAATAAGTTTTTATGGCAAGTTCGATTTATCAACCTATAGCGATACATTCTGTTCTATCAGGAACCAGCCTTAAAGCCTGTGCACTTCTCAGTTACACAGTTAAACAGCGGTTCTTATTTCAGCTTCCGCTCGTCAGAAACAGTTAATTTCTTACGTCCTTTAGCTCTGCGGGAAGCTAATACTTTACGGCCGTTAGCAGTTTCCATTCTCTTTCTAAAACCATGAACGCTCTTTCTGCGTCTGTTATGCGGTTGAAAAGTACGTTTCATTTTAATATTTTGTTTTTACCTGTACTATACTAAACACTATCCCGTATTGCGGAATCCTGTTTTTAAAACGGAAGGCAAAGGTAGGGAAAAATATCAAATAGTAAAGTGTTTTCTAAAAAAAACTGCCCCGGAGTGACTCCAGGGCAGCTATAAAAAGTTAATAACTGCTTATAGCAAATTATTTGATACCCAGTTTGGTTTTAACAGCCGGAGCGAGGTCATCACCTGCAGGGGATACCAGCAGTACACCTACAGAGCTGTCGATTACGTAACCGTAACCTTTTTCTTTTGCTACATCTTCGATTGCTTTACGTGCTTTATCGTAGATTGGTTTCAGGATCTCACCACGTTTCTGCTCGATTTTCTGTTGAGCTGACTCCTGGTAGTCCTGTATATTTTTCTGAGCAGTCTGGATCTCTTTAGTTTTGATCTCCTTCATGTTATCAGTCATAGTAGCTGCAGATTTATCGAATTCAGCCAGTTTCTTCTGGTATTCATCAATCAGCCCTTTACCATCTTTATCCAGCTCCTCTGCAAACTGCTGCAGTGTTTTCTGTGCAGTCTGTGCCTCCGGCATTGCCTCGATCAGAGCTTGCGCGTTAATATGTCCAACCTTGGACTGAGCCATTGCATTTACGCTGAACAATCCTGAAACTGCCACGAAAGCAATAATTACATACTTCTTCATGATGTTGTCTGTGTTTAAAAAACTTTTAATACTAATACAAAGGTTATAAAATGGTTTATACGATTACTCGCCTGTAGCCGGTGCGTCTTTCTTAATACCCAGGGAACGCAGAATATCGTCGCTCTTATCCAGTTTAGGGTCAGAAAAGATGACAGTCACGCCTCCCGATTTATCCAGTATGAAGTCGTACATCCTCTGTGCGGCCAATTTCTGTACGGCGTTGTAAACTTTATCCTGAATAGGCTTTACCAGTTCCTCACGTTTTTTGAAAAGATCTCCTTCATATCCGAAACGTTTCTTCTGCAGATCTTTCGCTTCTTTCTCCTTTGCTATTATTTCTTCCTCTCTTTTATGTTTCAGTTCTTCCGTCAGCATCACCTGTTCTGCCTGATAAGACTTATACATCTTATCTACTTCCAGGAATTTCGCATCGATTTCTTTCTGCCATTGTTCTGCGACAGCATCCAGCTTGCCCTGTGCTTCTTTATAGTCAGGTACGTTTTCCAGAATGTACTTTGTGTCGATCACGCAGTAACGCTGTGCAAAAGCCGTAAATGTGCAACAGAACAGAACGGCGGCTATGAGGGATATTTTTTTCATACTTGTCGTTTTCAAAATACCTGCCAAATTGATACCAGGGTTCGAAATTGCAATATATAATTTAAAATTTATTCTAACATCATTCGGCACTACCACTTTAGGTCCATTATACTGCACTTCCGTGCTCATACGACTGACTGAATATCAACGCCTGCGCGTTTTTTATGCCAATCGGGATACCTGTTATTCCGGTTCGAAGCCCAGCATGAAGGTGAACTTAGCCGCATCTTTCAGACCATTTCCGGACTGCAGACGGTCGAAACCGATACCGTAGTCAAATCCAAGCAGACCAAACATCGGCAGGTAGAAACGCATACCGAGACCTGCTGAACGGCGCAATCTGAACGGATTGTAGTCTCTTACATCACGATAACCGTTTGCTGCTTCCAGGAACGCCAGACCGAAGATGGTAGAACTTGGGTTCAGACTGAACGGATAACGTAACTCCATTACATATTTGTTGAACACCGTGAAACCTTCGTAACCTGTTGGTTGTCCGGTTTCTGAGTTCATTCTCGGATCGGAAGTATAGTACACCGGATAACCTCTCTGAGAGATGATATCACGGTCATAGATAGCGAAGTTACTCAGACCATCACCACCCAGTTCAAAACGACCAAATGGAGACAATGTTGTGCGGTTGTTGTAGCGGCCGATGTAACCAAATTTAGCAGCTACTTTCATTACGAACACCTTGTTATCAGAACCTTTAGGTCTGCTCAATGGTACATACCATTCCGCATTGAAACGATATTTCTGGTATTCGATCAGGTTAAACTGATCCTGAATAGACTCCAGTTTGTAGTCCCTGTTCGGATTAAATAAGGAGTAAGGAGGTGTGAACTGTCCGGACAACATGAAGTTGGAACCACTGCTCGGATAGATCTGCTGGTTAACAGATGAACGGGCGAGTGTCAGTTTCACGTTGACGTTATTGGAAGTACCGCTGGAGAAACCTGGAATATTGAAATAGTTATAGTTCTTCAGTTTATACTGCTGATAGTTCAGGGAGTAGATCAGTGTGAAGAAGTCATCCGGCCATTTCAGCTGTTTACCCAATGATACGGAACCACCCAATACCTTGAAATAAGCATTGTTGGACAGGGTGCTACCATATATATAAGCGGAATAAGCGTTCGGGTTCTGGTAGCTGCTATAGAAGCTGACAGAGAACTGGTTGCGCTTTTTACCACCTAACCATGGCTCGGTGAATGAGAAGTTATAAGAACGATATGCTTTACCGTTGGATGATACACGCACAGATAATTTCTGGCCATCACCACTTGGTAAAGGATCCCATGTTTCTTTTCTTAAGATGTTACGCAGGGAGAAGTTGTTGAAGGTCACACCCAAAGTACCGGTCAGACCGATGTAACCACCCCAGCCGGCAGATAATTCCAGCTGGTCATTCGCTTTCTCTTCTACGGTATAGTTGATATCTACGGTACCATCCTGAATATTCGGGATGGGGTCCATACCGATTTTCTCAGGGTTGAAGAAACCAAGGTTTGCAATCTCACGGTTAGAACGGATCAGGTCAGTACGGCTGAATTTCTCACCGGGCAGGGTACGTAATTCACGACGGATTACGTGCTCGTTGGTTTTTTCGTTACCGGCAATACGTACTTCTTTGATTGTTGCCTGCGGACCTTCAGAGATACGGATCTCATAATCAATGGTATCGCCATGGATGGCTACTTCTACAGGGTCAGCACGGAAGAACAGATAACCGAAGTCCATGTACATACCACCGATGTCACCACCTTCAGAAGACAATAAACGTTTCTGGAGCAGTTCCTGATTGTAGGTATCCCCTTTTCTGATGCCGAGTACGCGGGTCAGCAGGGAGTCATTATAACGGCTGTTACCTTTCCATGTGATGTTACCGAAGTAATATTTCTTACCCTCGCTGATCTGCATTGCTACGTTCACGCCACCGTTATGGGCACGGTAAGTAGTATCTCTCACCAGTACGGCGTCACGATAACCCTGTGTATTATAATAAGCGATTACTTTCTCTTTGTCTTCTGCGTACTTGTTCTCATTGAACTTGGCAGAAGAAAATAATTTGAAGCGGAAATATGGATCCAGTTCTTCCATTGTGCGGGAAGGGTACAGGAAACCAAAGGTTTTCCAGTAGTTTTCCTGCAGTTCGGTTGAATCTTCATATACTTTCTCAATATCCGGATACAGTGTGAAGCGGGTACGTTCTTTTGTACCTTTCATTTTCTTCTTCACTCTTGTATCGTCTATATTATCGTTACCAACGATCTGGATATCATTCACTTTTGCTTTACCACCTTTTACAACGGTAATTACCAGATCGGAAGCATTTACCTGAGAGGTATCTACTCTTTCGTTGATGTTAACGACAGCATTTCGGAAGCCCTTATCACCGTAGTGTTTGGAGATAATGCCGATTGCATTTTGTTTCATGCTCTCGGTAACTACGGATCCTTTACGCAGACCGGCTTTTTTAATCAGTTCTTCTGTTTCAGACTTTTTAACACCTCTGAAAACGAAGTTATTCAGACGGGGACGTTCCTGGAGTTCAATTTCCAACCATATCTTACCGTCTTCTATTTTGGTTACATAAATAGCAACGTTGGCAAACAAACGCTGACCCCAGAGACTCTGGATGGCCTTTGCGAACTGGTCACCGCCGGGATAAACCACTTTATCACCGACATTGAGGCCTGACAGGGAAATCAGCAGAGATTTATCAAGGTATTGCGTCCCTACAATGGTAATGTCAGCAATTTCGTAAGGCTGTGCCTGTAACGGACCTGATAAATTCAATCCCGCCGCTTGCTGGTCAGGTGTTGGAACCGGCGTAACACTGGTGTCCCTGATCTGGGCGGACACACGGATGCCGGCACTGCAACATAATACTATGGCCAGTAGGCTCTTAGGAAATAATTTCTTCATTCTGCTGTATTTGTTCGCTTGTTTTGCCAAAGCGCCTTTCTCTGTTCTGAAAATTGAGGATGGCTTCGTAAAGGTGTTCTTTGCGGAAATCCGGCCAACGCGTGTCGGTAAAATATAACTCCGCATAGGCCAACTGGTATAGTAGAAAGTTACTGATCCTGCATTCTCCGCTCGTTCTGATCATCAGTTCGGGGTCTGGCAGTGTAGCAGTACAAAGATATTTCTGCCACATCTCAGGGGTTACTGCCTCTGGTGCGAGCTTACCATCTTTTACATCCTGGGCGATATTTTTCGCGGCATTCACGATCTCCCAGCGGGCACTGTAACTGAGGGCCATTACCAGATTAAGTCCGGTATTCTGGCTGGTGATGGACATAGCCTCCTCCATTTCATTCTTACAGTTACCCGGCAGCATGTTCATGTCTCCAATCACATGTAGCCTGATATTATTTTTCATGAGGGTAGCTACCTCATTGCGGATGGTATTTACGAGTAATTCCATGATACCGTTTACCTCGTAAACGGGGCGGTCCCAGTTTTCTGTCGAAAAAGCATACAAGGTAAGATACCCGATACCTAATTCAGCACAGGCCTCGGTAATATTGCGAACACTTTCGACGCCCTCATGGTGTCCGAAAAGTCTGTCCTGGCCACGCTCTTTAGCCCAACGGCCATTTCCATCCATAATGATGGCAATATGTCGTGGTAACCGTTGCAAGTCTAATTTATCCTTCAAACTCATGAGTATCTCCGGCGGATTATAATATCGATACAGATTTTTAGTAAAGTTTGCAAAGATACAAAAATAGAATTATGCCTTTCCCGGCAAAGGGGGGACTGGGGTTTTAACGTAGTTTTAACAGCGAAATCCTTTACTGATCGCTGTTTTGCGCCAAAAAACGGTAATGAAAATTTAACAAAATAGGCCAATTGGCATTATTGAACTGCCAATAGCCTGACCATGACTGCGAAATCAGAATTTACATCTGTAAGAGGTGAATAAAATGCTGATTGTGAGCTCCGCAGTGACAAACTGGTCCTTGTCCCGGCTATTACCCCGCTGACGTCCGGCAACCCCGATACGGTCACCTGTCGCATAGGAACGATCCTGTAAAAGGTAGGCGGTGGTGTTATGTCCCTGAGCATCAGGCGGAAATACGCCCGTACCTGCATAAGTAGTACTCACGTCATCCAGATAATCGGTATTTGTAAACCGGTACAGTACTTCCAGACCAAGGTTCACCTTGCGGGAAATATTGTACTTGAAGCCTCCTCCCAGCAAAAATGCCAGGGAAGTCAGACTGTAAGGCTTCCGCTCCGGATACATGGCGCTACCCTGACCTTCTGTACGCAAAGGCTGCAGACGGTATTTGATCCCGTTCAGATAAGCATAAGGGTTGAAGTAGAAGATAGAGGCTCCGCCCGTGAAATAAGGCGAAAAGCGGTAGTATTGAGAACCCGGTTCAAACCGGAAAAAGTTAAAGTCACCCTGTACCCCCAGCTCAAATACATCCGTATTGAAGCTGAGATTACGTCTGTGCTGAAAGTCATTTTTGTTGTAAATATCGGAATAGCCCAGCTGCATAAAACGGCCATGTACACGCAGACCGATATAGTCATTCATGTATTTGCGGTAATAAATACCTATAGCCGGCTTGGCTGCATTCAATGCTCCCTTGGTATTGAGATCACCAAAGTAGTGAGCTGCGCCTACTGAAAGACCCAGTTCTCCGGTATATGACAGCTCGTTTTGAGCAAAAGCGGGCGTCAGGAACAGGGATATTACTGCTACGAGGCCGGACTTTAAGAAACACTTGAAGAAAAAGTAAGGTTTACCCATAGATCGGTACTGCTTAACGCGACGATAATTCCTAAAACGCGATTATCCCTGCTTTTGGTATTAAATAAATCAAACAAATGTAATGAAAAATGTTAATGTGCTTATTTGCAATTCCCTGTACAGATATAATTATTTTAATCTATTTCTCGTGTCTATTCCCCACAACAACTTATTCCGCAATGTATGCAGAAAATTGCTATCATCCAGTCTCAAAAGACTGATCTTAAAATCTTCTTTTTTGATAGCCAGCTGAACCGTATTATCAATTATTTCCATCCGTGAGTCCAGCGTACATAAAAACTGATCGCTGCGTCCTTCTACTTCGAATGATATTACATGATTGTCCGGTACAATGACAGGTCTCACATTCAGATTGTGCGGCGCTACCGGGGTGATGACAAAACTGCCTGCATCCGGAAATACGACTGGTCCGCCACAACTCAGAGAATACCCTGTAGAGCCTGTAGGCGTTGCCACGATCAATCCATCCGACCAATAGGTATTCAGAAACTCACCATTCAGGTAAGTATGGATCTTGATCATTGCGGAGGTATCTTTCTTGTGAATGGTAAAGTCATTCAGCGCGTATGGTACATCTCCGAACAATCCTATATTGGAATCCAGATGCAGTAAGGCACGTCTGTCTACCACATAGGTGCGTTCTTTTAATGCCTGCACAGCGGCATTAATGGCTTCTTTACCGATACTGGCCAGAAAACCCAGCCGGCCGAAGTTGATACCTAACACCGGTACATTTGTATCCCTGACATAACAAACGGTATCCAGCAGTGTCCCATCTCCTCCGAGGCTGACGAGGATATCTGCTTTGCCGTGCAGGTCGTCTGCACAACAGAATGTGTCAGGCGTTTTACTGAAGCGGATATACGGCGCCAATGATTCGCAGAAAGGTTGGTAAATAACAGTCTCCATTTCCTCCCGCGCCAGCTCATCCAATAATAACTGGATAATGGGCAGGTCTTCTTTTACAAATCCCCGGCTGTAAATAGCAATATGCATAATCTGATCTTAGTTGAACCATGGGATACAGCAAAACATCCTTTACCATGGTCAGGCGTAAAAATAGCCTTTTTTAACCTGCCAGTGCCAAATAAAAAATGGTGTGACGTACCCGGCCTGATTTCGCTGTTTCGGCAGTACAGCTGATGCATGATTTACGGCATGCTGTAAGAAGTGGTTTTAACGCAGGTGAATATACGCTCGTCTCCTTCCTTTACTACTGCTCAGTAAAAGCGAAACGCATAACGGAGGGTCCGCTATGCGTTTCGCTTTTACTGAGCATGGTAGTACAATTACATGCTGATGTAGTTCATCAGCAGATCATAGTTTTTCTTCAGCAGGTCTTCTTCCTGCTCTTCAGTAATGGTATACTTAATGATGTAATTAAATCTTTCGAAAGTAGCGACCAGACCATGCAGTTCCTGACGGTTAGTCTTCAGCAGTACTTCGAGGCGACCGGAAGGAAAGGTGATTGTATTCACGCTGAGCAGTGTCACATCGTTGGACTCCGCAATACGTGCTATTTCACTCAGGCTATAATCGCGCGGATCGATGTCCAGTGCCAGTATACCGCCATGTTCCTTCACACCGTTGTATTGTGCGAGTGCTGTCAGTAAACTGTCTTTGGTGAGTACGCCAATATATTCTTTTTCATGGCTGATAACGGGCAGCACTGCGAGTTTCATTTCATGAAAAAGGCGGACTGCTTCAAAGAAGTGTGCATTTTCAGCAACGGCGGGTTTAGGGCCATTATATTCCATGTTTTCCAGAGCAATTTCCGGATCTTCCAGGTCCAGTATATCATCTTCTTCTACCAGTGCCAGATACTTATTCTCCAACACGAGTGGCAACTGCGTCAGATGATATTCATTCATCAGTCGCAGGGCTCTCGAACCTGGATCCAGTGGATGCAGAATTGGGACGACGGTTGATATGAGATCTCTTGCCAGCATTGTGTTTGAGCTATTATGATACAATAATAAGAAAAGAATCGCGAACGCCGTCCTTACAGGAAAGATTTGTGATAAACGGACATGCTCTCACTTATATACGAAACGCCGGGTCAGAATGGTTTGTTACATGAGAGACAGGGAATCTTTGCAGAAAAACAAGAGGCTGTCTACCATCCGGTAAACAGCCTCTTTAATGATGTTATTCGCAAGAAGGTTTGTAGTTTGTTGTTTTACTGGTTTTTCAGCTTCTCAAGAAACGGATGCAGGATCTTGTTGAATTCATCCGGGCGCTCCATCATGGGGGCGTGACCGCATTTATCAATAAAGTGCAGTTCTGAGTTAGGAATGAGTTTTTTGAACTCTTCGCCCACCATTGGAGGTGTTACGGTATCGTTCAGGCCCCATACCAGCAGTGTAGGTATTTTGATATCACGCAATTCTTCGCCCAGGTTATGGCGGATCGCGGATTTTGCCAGGGTAATGATCTTGATTACTTTCAGACGGTTGGTCGTAATATCGAATACTTCATCTACCAGTTCTTTGGTAGCCATTGCCGGATCATAGAAAGTCAGTTCCGTTTTCTTACGGATATATTCGTAGTCACCGCGTTTAGGATACGTTTCTCCCATACCATTTTCAAACAGTCCGGAGCTACCGGTCAGTGTCAATGATTTTGTATGCGCTTCCGGATGTTTCAGCAGGTATACCAGTCCTACGTGACCACCCAGAGAGTTACCGAGGAGATGCACATTGGTGTATCCCATGGTTTCTATGAACTTGTGCACGTATTTCGCCAGTCCTGATACGGAAGTGTCCAGAATATTCAGATCAAACAGAGGCAAAATCGGTACTACTACTTTATTGTAGTGCCGGAAGTAATCAATCAGACCGCCAAAGTTGCTCATTGCACCGAACAAACCGTGCAATAATACTAAAGGCTCCCCCTCTCCTTCCTCAATGAATTTAAACTTTCCCTGTGTTTTTATTTCGTAAACCATTGCCAAAGCTTGAAAGTCAATTTTGCGCTAAAATAATTCTTTTTATTAATTCAAATAATCTTTGAAGCGAGCTAAGTAGCTTGTATTTCCTTCGCCGCGTTGTCAAAAAATGACTGAAGATTTTCGAACATATCCCTGAAGATGGGAACAATTTTACCCCATGCATTCATCACTACCGGACCAAGAGGCTCTATGTAGGGGTATACTACAGATTGCATCTTTATTTCCGGGCTTAACCAATATAATTGATTGGCGATCCATAATAGGATGCTATAAACAGTGATAAAGATAGCACTATATAATATAATTCCACCTAATTTGTTTAACCAACCCATCATTGCGGCCTCTACCATGGTCTGAATAAGTGTGGCTCCAAACCTCACCAGAAATACGACGCCAACAAAGAGTGCGATGAAGCACAGTACGGGTAGCCATTTTGTGTGGATATTCCAGTGTTCCTGGGCGTAGAGGGCCGTCACAGTGGTTAATTTCAACGCGGCTGCCAGTCCCAGGGTTACCGCAATAAAGGAGAAAACGGCTACGATCAGCCCACGGCTATAACCCTTATAAATGGCTAATACCATCAGGATAGCAAAAACTATGTCAATGCCCATGATTTCAATAGGATAAAGAAGGGAAAAAACAGAACCGGCTTTGCTTATCCGTTTACGATCTGCCTGAGCCGGTCCTGTTGCTGCAATTATTTGGCTAACAACTCTTTCACCATTGTGGAAATAGCTTTACCATCGGCCTTACCGGCCAGTTGTTTGGAAGCTACACCCATCACCTTACCCATATCGGCAGGTGAACTGGCGCCTGTTGTTGCGATGATCTCAGTAATAACGGCTTTCAATTCAGCCTCATCCATCTGCTTAGGCAGATATCTTTCGATCACAACCAGCTCTTCTTCTTCTTTCACTGCCAGGTCTTCACGGTTCTGCTGACGGAAGATCTCCAGAGAGTCTTTCCGCTGCTTCGCCAGTTTCTGCAAGAGTTTAGTCTCGTCAGCCTCTGTCAGTTCTGCTCCACCACCTTCTGCTGTTTTGGCCAGCAATACAGCAGCTTTGATAGCGCGGAGTGCACGCAATTCAGCTTCGCTTTTTGCCAGCATCGCTGCTTTGATAGCAGCATTGATATTTAATTCTAATGACATATGTGGTTGTTTTAAGGTTATGGCTTATTGTTGTTCCAGCTTCTGCTTCTCTTCAAATTTCTTAAAGAAGTCTTTTGCAAAAGCACGGAGGTCATCCGCCTGATCCTTGTATGGAGTTGCACGCTGGTAGGTATCAGCCATGGTCATCATGGTCTGATAAAAGAAATCTGCCATTTCATCCACCATCATTTGTTTAGTCCATAAATCTATACGCAGAGCGGTTTTATCACCACCATCCCAGAAAGCGACCATCATTGCTTTGGCCTCCTGGAAACGGTCCGCTTCAGAGCTGTCTGTTGCTCTCCATTCTATCTTCTCAGGTACCCGGTCATTATCCAGTCCCACCTGAATCTGTATGGTAGATGTCTTTCCCATGATATTTGTTCCCAAATTTTAAGAACCGCAAATTTAGGTATTAATTGCCTAATCTGTTATCAGCACGTCCGGGGCTGTCGCCCAGTCAGCTTTTTTAATATTTCCCAGTAAGCGGCTTCGCAGTTGTTCGTCTTTGTATAGCAGGCACATCTTATCAGCCAGATCTTCCAGACTTTCCGGATCAGCAAACAAAACCGCCTCTCCGCCTGCTTCTCTTGCGGCAGCGCCATTCAGCGCAATTACCGGTACTTCGCTTTGCATAGCCGCATAGACCGGCATCGCCACCCCTTCAAAACGGGGCGGATATACCAGAGCATAAGCGCCTGCTATGAGCTTTGCCAGTTCTGCCTGATCTACCTCAGGCAGCAGTATCACATCATTCCTGTATTTGTAGGAGGCCAACGCTTCTGTGATCTCATTGCCTGCGGTCGTTTGTCTTCCTATTAACAATAATTTCATATTGGAATGCAGGCGACGCTTCAGAGCTGAAAATGCTTTCAGCAGAGGCATGAGGTTGTTTCTCGGATGCACGCTGCCTACTACGGCAAAGTATTCCACACGACCGGCATAAGTCTCTTTCACTTCCTCTCTCGCCTCCCATTCCAGAGGATGATAACTTGCATCAACCGCCGGTTTCAGCACTTTAAGCTTCGCGGCGGCCTCGGGTGCATACTGTAATACATCCTTTTCAAGGGTATCGGACAGCACGATCACTTTTTTTGCCTGCCTGATATATTTAATCAGGTTTTTCTGCAGAAAACGCTGTTCCGCAGCCGGTATCCCTACTGCGCCATGCAAAAAGCCCATATCGCTGATCAACAGCTGAGCTGGTATTTTACTTCTTAACGGCAATTGCCCATCCAATCCGAGGAACAGATCCAGTTGTTGCTTTTTCATGGCACGGACCAGCTTCCACTCCAGCCATATGTAACGACGCCAGACCTGTGTCCCGCTGAGGGGTATCACAATAGTCGTCACATTACCCGGCCATTGTATGGCAACTGATGGGGTCTGATCAAAGAAGAGGATAAACTGGTGTTCCGGATGGTGGTTACATAGTCCCAACAATAAATCCCTGGCTATATTACCCGTGTCAGCAGGCGTATCCCGCAGTACACAGGAAGCATTCACTCCTATACGCATAAATTTGGCTGCTTATTCTGCAGGTGCAAAACTAGAAAGAAATAAAGACTACGAAGGTATAAATACCCGCTATGGCAGTTAAAATAGTATTAAAAAGCTGGTATTCGAGGGTATTGCTTTCATAACGCTTATTCGTCGCTAACTCGTCACTAATTCGTCGCTTGTTCGTCCAATACCTAAAATAAAAGCCGGACCCTTATTGGTAGCGGATCCGGCTTTTATCTGATATTTTTATCTGATACTATATTAACATTATTCTTCTGACTTATTGGTAATCCAGAAGGTCTTTACCACCACATTCTTGTCGTTACCTTCGGAGGTGATAGTAATGGTTACTTTCACCGTACGGATGGGCTGCAGTCCTATCAGCGTTACATTGATAACACTGTCTTTAGAAGGCGCCACCGGATTCTGTGGGAATACAATTCCACCCGGATCAGTAATAACGTCTACTTTCACGTTAACACCTTTTTCAGGCATTTTTGAAGAGACTTTTACCTGAAAAGTGTAACTCTCGCCGGGAGCAGCGGTATACTGACCTTCTGCTACGTTTTCCAACGACACCTTCAGGCCTTCTTCTTCAGGTTTAGGTTCAATGGCTCCTTTTTTGCCGCAGGATGTAAATGTCAGCCCGAGGAAAGCCAGTACAATAAAGAGATATGATTTCAAAGGCATAGTAAAAAATTATGGATAAAGTAAAATTAACTGTTTTTATAATGCGATCCAAGTGTTCACTGTCTCACATCCATTGCATCGCGCAACCCGTTTCCTAACAGATTAAACGCCAATACCATGATCATAATCGCCAATCCCGGAATTAATGCAAGCATGGGGTTATGGGTAATGATAAAGTTATAATTCTCTTTGATCATCAGGCCCCAGGAAGGCTGTGGTGGTTGCACCCCCACTCCGAGGAAACTCAGGCCGGCTTCTATCACAATAGCGGTGGCGAAGTTACCGGCTGCCACGACCATTACAGGCCCCAGAATATTAGGTAGTATATGCCGCACTATCGTACGTGTGTGTCCATAACCAAGGGCTTTTGTGGCTTCTATGAAAGGCAGTTCCCGCAGAGCTAATACCTGTCCCCTGATAATTCTGGCCACATTTACCCACATGGTCAGTCCGACTGCTATAAATACCTGCCAGAACCCCTTACCCAAAGCCAGTGTAATAGCGAACACCAACAACAGAGTAGGCACAGACCATATTACATTTACTCCCCACATGACCACATCATCTGTTACACCACGGAAATAACCGGCTATGGCACCCAGCAGTATACCGATGGTCAGAGAGATGATCACAGCAATACAGCCCACACTCAGACTGACTCTCGTTCCCACCAGCAGCCGGCTTAGAATATCCCTGCCAAATTTATCGGTTCCCAGCCGGTAGGTACG
Source organism: Chitinophaga pinensis (assembly GCF_007896845.1). GTDB lineage: Bacteria > Bacteroidota > Bacteroidia > Chitinophagales > Chitinophagaceae > Chitinophaga > Chitinophaga pinensis_C. Next base: position 51,726 of record NZ_VOHS01000017.1, read on the forward strand.
TTCCTGTATATGATGTGCCCTGATCGCTTCCTGCCATTCCTTTACATGTTCTCCCACGGGTATTTCTTTTGCAAATAATACCTTGCTGAGACTATATTTTTCCACGGCAGTTTCTTCTTCGTCCAGATATCGGTTCACCACAAGGGAATCGCCCTGAAAATGCCATTCCCGGATGGGAATATAGCTAAGTGTATCCGGCTGTCCGTTCATCATGCGGGAAAAGAAGTTGACACCTGTTGATTCCCGGTCCTGTTTCAAAGCCAGCAGGCGCAGGTGAAAACCGGGCTTTTGTCCGCCGGCTTCCAGTAACATCCTGTTTGCATACGGCGTACCATCAGGCGCAATGACATACGCCAGTATACTCACAATGATGGCCAGTATGATCAACAGCATTCCTGCCACAGCGCCTTTATTGCGCCGCAGCCGTTTCCAGGCCTGACGGCCGAAAGAAGTATTGCTGTTATTGAGAGACATGCTGTTATTTAACTTTTCTGCCTTTCCACTGATAAGAACCGAACTTACCCAACCAACCTGCTACTACAATGTAAGGAATATGAAATAACTGTCCGGGTATAAACCGCGACAATAGTGAAGTTTTGTCGAAGAAACGGGCTACCGGTATCAGGAAATAAAATTCCACCAGTACTTTATAAATGAGCAGTCCCAGCATCCACAGGCGTAATCCCGGTATAAACAAGGCCGCGATGCCTGCCAGCAGGATACCCACATTCCAGAAATATACCAGTGCCAGCACCCATATCAGTCGTTTGTCATCATACTTATCTGCTTTGGAAGACCAACGGATACGCTGGTTCATAAACGCTTTAAAGGTATCTACCGGCAGTGTACGCACGATGGCGTCTTCTGTTTTCATGTATAACACGCCCTCGGGATATGCGCGATATATCTTAAACATCAGCAGCATATCATCTCCTGAAGCGATATTATCAATCCCTTTGAATCCGCCTACCTCATAAAAAACCTTGCGCTCGTATGCGAGGTTAGCGCCATTACACATGGTACCTGATTTCAAAGCAGCCAGGGCACCTGTTATGCCCTGCATGGTCATAAAGTCGAGTGATTGCAATGCTTTGAAGAAGTTATCTTCTTTATGGAAACTCACAGGAGCTGCGATAAATTTAGGCTGATAGGTTTCATAAAACTGCACCATCCGCATGATCCACTCCGGTCCCATTTCACAGTCCGCATCCGTTGTCATAATGATATCGCCGGTGGCACGTTCCACAGCCATTTCAATGGCTTTTTCTTATAGGAATTGAGTCGCTGTTCTGCACTCAGGTGCTGACTCAATTGTAACAGGCGTACATTGGATGCCGGGAAGTTGCGTACTGCGTCTGCGGTTCCATCCGTAGAAAAATCATCAATCACAATCACCTCAAACAGTTCTGCCGGGTAGGTCTGGGCCTTCAATGCCTGCAACAGAGGGGGCAGATTATCTTCTTCATCTCTTGCGGGAATGATCACAGTTACTTTTGTGCGGCCGCTTATCGGGTTAACGGGCTTAAAAGATTGCAGCCTTTTCCAGCCTTCTCCATAACGAAACATCAGATAACCATAAATAATACCTAACAGAGACAAGATCGATAGAATAATGTACATAAACTGCTTCATTAGGCTGCGGCTTTGTGTAACCTGCAGCGGATGGTATGTTGTTGTTGATTGATTAAAAACTATATGCCCGGATCACTTCTGCAGCATCTTCACAGATCAGCTGGTGTCCTTTTTCCAGCACCTGCATTTCGCAGGGAAATGTGCCGTCCATAAAACGGACACCTAATACGGGAGGAATAACGCGGTCATATTTCCCGAAGAGCAGTAATGAGCTGATACGGTATTTTTTCAGCTGCTGCTTACACAATTCCCTGTCAGGCATCATCTGGCCCATACAAGTCCACACAAAATACACCCTCTCCCGCTTATCCAGCGTATTCATACTGTTGAAAGTGAATTTATGCAGGCCTTTACTGATGAAACGCAAGAACCGCCAGGTATGTAACAAACCGAAAAATAGCTGCGGATGGTAGGTACAGTATTTAAACAGCTTGTTTCCTATACGGGTCTGTGTGGCAAACATATGCCAACGGTTGTCTTTTAGTCCGTCGGGCGCCAGCAGATAAAGCCGGTCAATCCTTTCTGCCAGTAATTGCACAACGCAGAGGGATACCCGTCCTCCCATACTATATCCCATTAATGAAAAGGTCTTAAAGCGATAATGTTGCAGAATGAGTAATATTACTGCTTTCAGATCTTCCATAGAAAATGGCCGTTCTTCCTTCCATTCCGTTTTTCCATGCAGTGGCAGGTCCAGTGACACAATGGTAAAATATCCTCCCAATGAATAGTGTAAACGGCTGAAAGTCTCCGCATTCTCTCCGAAACCATGTAAACATATCAGCAATTCCTCTCCTGTTCCATCACTAATGGTATGAAAACGGCTTTTCAGATATGGCAGGAAAAAGGACGACATGTTACAAATGTATCAACTTTTGCCGTTTGCACTAAAACAAGTAAATTACAATAGGACCAAAAAAAATTCAGGATGGACGCTACAGTTGATAACAAACACGCCCTGAAAGGCGTGGAATTCCTCGTTAAAGAAACCCCTGCCAATGAAGTCTTTACCCCGGAAGATTTCTCTGAAGAGCAACGCATGATCAGAGAAATGGCAGAGCAGTTTGTAACCAAAGAAGTTTCTCCCGTACTGGACCGTATTGATAAACTGGAAGAAGGCCTGATGCCTTCCCTGCTGGATAAAGCGGGTGAACTGGGCCTGTTGGGCGCAGCATTTCCGGAAGAATACGGCGGACTCGGGAAAGACTTTGTCACAGCTACCCTGATCAATGAAGCCCTTGGCGCCGGCCATTCCTTCTCCGTAGCAATGGCAGCACACACGGGTATCGGTTCTCTTCCTATCCTGTACTTTGGTACAGAAGCCCAGAAACAGAAATACATTCCTTTCCTTGGCAGCGGACAAATGAAAGGCGCCTATGCGCTGACAGAACCTAACTCAGGTTCAGATGCGCTCAGCGCCAAAACAACGGCGAAACTGTCTGAAGATGGAAAATTCTATATACTGAACGGTCAGAAATGCTGGATCACCAATTCCGGCTTTGCAGATGTGTTCACCGTATTTGCAAAGATCGACGGGGAACAGTTCACTGCATTCATCGTAGATAAAGATACTCCCGGCTTTACGTTGGGAGCAGAAGAACATAAAATGGGTATCAAAGGATCTTCCACCCGGCAGATCTATTTTCAGGATGCGCAGGTACCGGTAGAAAATGTACTCGGAGAGATCGGTAAAGGTCACCTGATTGCATTCAATATCCTGAATATTGGCCGTCTGAAACTCTGTGCTGCTGCTGTCGGCGCCGCTAAAAACGTCACCAGCATTACCGTACAGTATGCCAATACGCGCGAGCAGTTCAAACAGCCTATTGCCAATTTCGGCGCTATCAAACATAAACTGGGCGAAATGGTGATCCGGAACTGGGTATGCGAATCTGCCCTGTACCGCACCGCACAACTTATTGACGATAAAGAAAAAGAACTCATCGCTTCGGGCAAGCCATTCGCAGAAGCCCTGCTGGGTGCTGCAGAAGAATATGCCGTGGAATGTGCCATCCTGAAAGTGGCCGGTTCCGAAGCACTGGATTTCTCCGTGGATGAAGGCGTACAGATCCACGGGGGCAACGGTTTCAGCGATGAATACGTTATTTCCAAGGCATACCGCGACAGCCGTATTAACCGCATATTCGAAGGTACCAACGAGATCAATCGTCTGCTGGCACTGGATATGACCTTAAAACGCGCTTTAAAAGGTCGTCTCGATCTCATGAACCCAGCCATGAATGTCATGAAAGAACTCATGAGCATTCCTGATTTCGGTAATGATGACGAAACACCTTTTGCTGCTGAAAAGAAAGTGGTATCCAACTTCAAAAAAGCGATCCTGCTGGTAGCAGGTGGCGCCGTACAGAAACTCATGCAGGATATCCAGAACGAACAGGAAATACTCATGAACATTGCTGATATGGCGATTGAAACCTTCGCTGCTGAAAGTGCGCTGCTCCGTCTCCTGAAACGTGTAGAACTGGAAGGAGAAGCCGCAAATGCCTTACAGGCAGACATCGTTCGCACTTATATTAATGACGCGGCTGACCGTATCAACAAATACGGAAAGGATGCGGTTAATTCATTCGGCAGCGGTGATGAACAACGTATGATGCTGCTTGGTATCAAACGCTTCACTAAAACGGCTCCTTTCAACACAAGGGATGCACGCAGACGTATAGCCGATAAATTAATCGCAGAAAATAAATACGCCTGGTAAGCTGACCATCGCAATTTTTCAATATTTTCGAGTGCCATCCGTAAGAGCGGGTGGCATTTTTTTTGTTTACTTTGTCGCGGGACTATGAGGAGATTCGCATTACTACTACTGTTACAAACAGCATATACAGGTCTGCAATTACATGCACAGGCGTTCCTGAAAATGGCACAGCCACTCAGGACAGAAATTAATACCGGCAGCTCAAAGCAATACTGGTCAGGACGTACCTGTACAGGCTGTAAGGTACTACTCAACAATGATAGCATTTATGTATACCCCAATGGCGTCTTCGCTATCAAACGCGAAGCAAGGCCGGGAAGAAATACCTATGTACTCTCTTCTACAGACAGCAGCGGTAAATTCGTTTCCCGCACGTATAACATCTATTTTACAACACTTCCACCAGTAAGGGTAACCCCCTCCTTCCGGATTGATAACGTTACGATCTCTCCGAAGACCAATACCACGCTTTCAGCAGGCGACACCTTACGGGTGCGCATGAAAGGATATCCCGATGGTCAGGCCAGCTGGTTCAACGGCTCCCCCATCGCGGAATTACCGGCAGCGCAATCAGGCGGTATTCCCGGCATTTACACCGGCTATCATGTCGTGACAGAAGCTGATTCTATGCTGGACGGAAAGATCAATGTATCATTAAAATATAAAGGACACCTATCTGCGTAATACCGACTGTATGCCCGCACCATCGATGATCAGTGCTATCTGACGGTGACTCCTGTGACCGCCTCGGCCCTGAAAAGATGGGATATCTGGATAGAAATGTCCTGTTACATATTTCCGGCAGGGAAGGCAGCCATTACCGGGTAAGGTTGAGTCAATACCAATATGCCTACATTCCTGAAGGACTGGTAGACACTATGACATTGACAGAATCTGTACCACAAAGCATTGTCAACGAAGCCGGTATGGAGTGATAAACAGTATGATTATATCTCCGTCGGGCTGGCAGACAAGCTCCCCTATCTCTCCACACAGGAAGTTAATCCGGGAAAAGTGGTTGTAGATATACATGGTGCCGTTTCAGAACCGGGCTTTCTTCCCTCTTCTGATGGTACCGGAGAGATCAGTCGTATAGACTGGAAACAAATCAGTCCGGAAGTATTCCGGATCGCTATTTCCCTGCGCATAAACAGCCGTGGGGATATAAGATCTTTTACGCGGATAGTAACCGTCTGACTATCCGTATCAAACACCAGCCTGCCAATCTCCAGTTAAAGAATCTGACAATAGGACTCGACGCAGGCCATGGTGGAGGAAATATTGGTACTGCCGGCGCTATGGGTATTGCCGAAAAACAGCTGGCTCTGAACATGACGCTGCTGGTAAAAGCAGCACTGGAAAAAGAAGGCGCCAAGGTTATTACCACGCGTATGAGCGATGTATTTGTTGACAATCAGGCGAGATTATACAACTATCGTCAACTGGCACCAGACCTCCTGCTGAGTATCCACATGAACTCTTCTATCAATCCGGTAGATGTAAAAGGAACGGCTAATTACTATAAATATCCATTCTGCGAACCACTGAACCGATTCCTTCATAATCGCCTGCTGGAAACGGGGTTGGCGGATTTTAAGAATAATGCTAACTTCAATTTCATTCTTAACATGCCTACAGAAATGCCCTCGGCATTGATAGAGACCCTGTTCCTGAGTTACCCGGAGGATGAGATCCGTATACTTGACGAAAACTTCCGGTTGGTATTGACAGAAAAGATTGTACAGGGACTGAAGGATTTTCTGCAGGATGCAGGTAAATAACCCATAAAATTGTACGCCTATGTTTTCATTCAGCAGCTTATTGATCTCACCTTTTTTAACAGGAATTATTTTTGTGCTGGCGGCACTGATCAGCAAACAGTTTCCACCTAAAAGATCAATCCCGTTTACGGATACCGTACCCGGAAATCAATGGAGAGTGATGAAAACTGGCAACTGGCTAACCAGTATTCCAATAGTGTGATGTTGAAAGCCGGTCTGGGGCTTATGCTGATTGGTGTTATACTATCGTTCTTTGCATTCAATCAGGCGGTAATGGGTGTATTGACAGGAGTATCTGCGCTTGCCGGCGGCATAGTGATCTTCTTTTTTACAGAAAAACAACTGAAATAATAAACAAATGCATTTATAATGAAGAAGGCGTCCACTAATAGCGGACGCCTTCTTTATTTTCAGCAGACCAGATGACTGATCCCATTGTATTTGTCAATTCATTAAAACCTGTTGTTCTTTCAGCAGTGCAATTAATTTTGCTGTTCTTTTTTCTCTCGCATCTTTACGAAGATGATAGACGGTATCATAATATTCCTCATCAGGATACACAAAATCAGCAGGCACACCAACAACGGGTATATGCATTTCTTTCACTATATCCGAATGGTATTGGGCTATAACAGGTTTATTTTTCTCGTAACAGGACGCTGCATAAGTAGGATATGTAAACATCAGTTTTACGTCCTTTGCTTTACAATATGCCGCAAACGCATTGATCTTTGCAATACCATCCCAATGCTGGTATTCCATCGCGTCTCCATCTTTTAATATTTCAAGTTTTTTCTCATTCAGATGTGCCACCATGTCTCCGTATTCATTAAATGAATAACGATTATAAACTGGTCTTTCATCTTTCTTTCCACGTGCTCTTTCCCTGAGGTATTTTATCAGATTTTCTTTATTGGATTTGATCCTTGACATTGTACCGTCAAGGTATTTATCCAATTGTTCTTCAAATGTCGGTATCGTGTACGATTCAGATGGCGCATAATAGTAAGCAGCTAACTCTTTCAGGACACTTCTTCCTTCACCGGCAAAATATTCTGGTACGAGCAGCACAACATCCCCTTTCCTTACAGTGGCTTTCAATTCTCCCAGTACGAAATCCAGACCAAGGCCCGCATGCAATGACATGTTCACTACTGGTAAGTGGAAGGAATCCTCTACAGATTTGCTATTTACACCAAATGCTACGTTTGATCCTCCGGCGAGCAACAATCGCGGACCGGAAATACTATCCAGCCTTTTATGCTTTTCCACGATACTGCCTATAAAGTTTTCCTTCTCAAATTCAGGTACTCTGGTGGCGCACCCTATAACTATAGCTAATAGCAGGGAGGAGAAAAATATTACTTTAATAAGAAATGTTCTCATGTTAAAATTGGAAGTATATGAATTGCTGATTTTTCTCGTGAAGAGCAATCATTGTAAGGATTAATAATAGATAAAAGCTCCATCTTGCAGGGGTCGGTATTCTGATGCCAATTTTTGCAATAGCATATGGCGATTCCCTTCCCAGCCATTCGATCACAAGGAAGATGGCAATGATAGCAAAAGTGGTTACAGGGAAAATATCCGGCTTATGGAATAATGTGGTACACATGCGCGAGATGTATCTAAACGCATGCGAAAGGTTATCAGCTCTGAAAAAGATCCATGCAAATACTACCTGTGCAAATGTGAAAATCATTGCAAATAACTCTCTGAATGTAGGCAGCATTCTTCCTTCTGCTACTATTTCCATATTACTCCTGTTTCTGTTTGACAGCAGCAGAGGCAGGAAATAAATTGCATTCAAACCTCCCCAGACAATAAACGTCCAGTTAGCACCATGCCAGAATCCACTTAACAGAAATATGATGAAAGTGTTTATTATCGCCCTGTTCCGGCCTTTACGGCTCCCCCCCAGAGGAATATATACATAGTCTTTAAACCAGGAAGACAAAGAGATATGCCATCTTCTCCAGAACTCGGCAATATCACGGGAGAAGTATGGATAAGAGAAATTCTTCAGTAACTCAAATCCGAATAAGCGGGCGGTACCCAGTGCGATATCAGAGTAACCCGAAAAGTCTCCATAGATCTGGAATGCGAATAAAACAGCACCAATGACAAGCGTACTACCATTCACTGTATCAGAAGATGCAAAAATCAGATTAGCAAATTTTGCACATCCGTCAGCCAGTACGATCTTTTTAAATAAACCCCACAAGATCTGCCTCAGACCGTCTACCGCCTTATTAAGCTCAAACTCTCTCGGCGCCTGCACCTGTGGTAACAGATGGGTAGCCCTTTCGATTGGTCCGGCCACCAGCAGTGGAAAGAAACTTACAAACAAGGCGTAATCAACAAAGTTTTTTGTAGGCGTTGTCCTGTCCTTATAGATATCGATGACATAAGACAATCCATGAAACGTATAAAATGATATACCAACGGGCAGAATAATTTTAAGCGTCCAGATATCAGGATGAAATCCTGCGCTGGTTAACAGTTCGGCAAAAGACTCTGCAAAGAAGTTATAATACTTAAAGAAAAACAGAAAGCCCAGGTTAATGGATATGCTGATAAATAACCATGTCTTCTTTTTCGCCGGAGTCGCTGCCTCATGTATCCTTATCCCTGTATAATAATCCAGCAGAATGGAGAAAGTGAGCAGAAATAAGAACCGGTAATCCCAGAGTCCGTAAAACAGGTAGCTTGCAAGCAGGAGCACTATATTTTGTATCCTGAAGTGGCGATTGGCAATAAACCAATACAGCATAAACACTATAGGCAGGAATAAGGCAAACCCGAAAGAGTTAAATAACATCTGATGTAATGTTCTTTATAAATGAAGGGGCAAAGATATATAATCCAGACAAATAACGCCTTTTTAACCCCGGGCGTCTGGGCCTAAAACACCTGATAATTAACATTATATACATATACAACATCCGATCTTTCTGCAAAAAAAAAGCAGCATCCGGATAGATGCTGCCTTATTACTATTGTATTTCCCCTGTCTATTTTTCTTTGATCTTCGCTTGTATATCTTCCCAGGAATAATAATGAAATACCTTTCCATTGCTCATGGCTACAAACATTCCCTTCGGGAATTTACTTCCCAGTGGAACAGCTGTTACTTCAGAACCATCGCTCTCCAGTGTGGATACCGGCGCTTCTCCGATCAGTTTATGTTCATTCGCTACACCATTCTCCCCTTCTCTTCTGTAGATCATAAATGAATTATTCTGCTGATTGGATACCAGTATATATCCTGTTGAGTCGGATGTCGGGTAAATGGAAATACCCTCATGATCAGAAACGAACCCTTCTTTGGCAAATAAGGCCAGTTCTTTATTATCCCATTTCGCCGGATCGGCCAGGTACTTACGTACACCCACCGTCTCATCAGAATAATAAACATACCCCAGCTTGTTATCTACCGCAATAGATTCTATTTCCTTTTTACCGCTGTATGTACCAAACTTCCTGACCAGACGGCCTTTTACCACACCATTTTCATCCACCAGCCGGTATTGCCAGAGGTATCCTTCAGCAGGACCACTCTTGCGGCCAACGATAGCGAAAATAGCAGCATCTTCCGGACGGGTATACATCGCTATCCCCATCGGAGCGCGTTCTTTTTCACCCTGAAACACCGGAATACCTCCACCATCAACAGGCGTCAGATCAGGCAGACGGAATATGCGGATCGTATTTGTTTCTCGTTCTGTCAGTACGGCAATATCTACCGGCTGACCATTTAATTTGAAGCCGTAAGCGATGTCCACATTGTTAGGGCGTTTTAAACCCAATACTTTGTTGACAATTTTTCCCTCAAGATCAAAGGCATATAATCCACCATCACTATTCTTGTCTGTGCCGATGATGAGGCTTTTCAATGTATCTGCTTTATTGATCCAGATGGCAGGATCGTCTGTATCATGGCCAGTTTCCTCTGTAACCACTGCTGGCTTGATACCATCCTGTCTGACAACAGTTTTTGTTGAATTCATCTGGCAGGCGCCAAATATTACGAGACCGCTTAGAGGCGCCAATATTTTTTTTAACATGTATCTTATCTATTTAAGGAAACAACAAACTACAAGTCGAACTTCACGCCGAAGTTGTATCTCGGACGATAGTATTCTGCCTGCATGGTCCTGGAAGAAATACCCTGATAGTAGCGCAGTGGCTGGTTGGTCAGGTTGTTTGCTTCACCGAATACTCTTAATGTCTTAGTCAGTTTGAAAGAAGCATTCAGGTCCAGAAAGAATTGTTTATCATAAAAACGATCGTCGAAATCATCACCACCCAGTTCATCGAGGTAAGAAGCGGTATAGTTACCGGACAGTCTTGCTGTGAAACGAGGGTTTTCGTAAGACAGGGATGCATTGAACATGTGAGGAGCAGTACCCGGTAAAGATACATTGTCACGTTTGTCGCCATCCGCATTATAGATACCGTCTGCTTTAGATTTGGTATAAGTGTAGTTTACATACACACCGAAACCCTTCAGGAAGCCCGGCAGGAAATCCAGCTGACGTTGTAATGCTACTTCAAAACCATATACTCTTACATTATCACCATTACGTGCCTGTTTGTACACCCATTCTTCACCTGCAGGGATTGGGTTGGTAGCTACGTCTTTGTAATCAGCTGCAAATTTCTCAGTGGTATAAGCATTATCTCTATAAGTGTAGATAAAGTCGCTGATGCTCTTATAGAACAGACCACCTGACAGGATACCTACTGATTTGAAATACTGTTCAGCCATCAGGTCAAAGTTCCATGCGTAAGCTGCTTTCAGGGATGGGTTACCTGCGCTCAGTTCTGCGTCATCCGCAACACTGCTTACATAAGGAGCAATATCATAGTAGTTGGGACGAGCGATAGAAGTTGTTGCTGCTGCACGTAATACGAGGTCACTGTTTACATTGTATTTGAATGTAACACCCGGCAGGACGTTGGTATAGCTATTAGTTACTTTACGTTGTCCTTCCAGATCTTCTTCTTCTGCAACCACATTACCTTCGTAATTGATGTGTGTATTTTCAACACGTACACCTGCGATTACAGACAGTTTGCTGGTCAGGTCCTGATCCCAGCGGATATAACCGGCAGAGATTCTTTCTTTTGCGTTGAAGTTTACCGCGAGGTATTCAGCAGGATTATCGTTCTTCTCAAATTTAGATGCGTCATCCAGACGTTGTGCACCGAGGAAGGTATTTACTACGAAAGTACCCGGTACATATTTTTCACCAGCCTGATAACCTTTACCGCTGATTTTGATGTTTGAAATCTCCGCGAGGTTACCGAATTCGGTAGTTGGCTCATATTCGAAGAAGTTATTAACTCTTTCTTTATCCTTCAGACGCAGGCGTGTACCTACACGCAGACGGCCTTTCTGACCCGGTACCACACTCAGAGGGAAACGCAGGTTCAGTTTGAATCCGTATTCGTTCTCTTTTGTAAAGTCGTGGTTTTCTGTCAGGGATTTGAATCCGAAATCTTCGTCTCTCAGGGATGGCGCAGTCGCCAGAGGGAAACGCGGATTGCTGACGTCCAGACTTACCGGACCGTCATCCGCGCGATATTCGATATAACGCTCATTAGGTCTGTCTTCGCTTGCTCTTGAATAGCTGGCTGACCAGTCCAGATCTACTTTGCTACCCAGCAGGTGTTCACCACGCACGGAATAGTTCTGTACACGCTGGTCTTCCAGACGGCGGCTTTTGTTACGACCGTTATCGATACCACCTTTGGTTTCGCGACGTACGGAACCAACATAACCGGTGATGGCGTCATTTGCATCATATTCAGGTTCGATATCAGTTAAACGCAGGCGGTAACGGTTTTCCCTGTCATCACGCCAGTTGTACATTGCAGAAGCGTAGATGGTGTTTTTGGCATTGATCTTATAATCTAATGCTGCGGATGCACTTCTACGGATACGTTGTACATTGTATTTACGTACTTCTGATTCGGAAACGAAGACATTACCGAAGTCATCTTTACTCCATGTAGCCTCCATATCATCGGAACCATAGTCATTATTATTATAAGAAGCACTTACTACAGCACCCAGTTTGTTATTGAAGAAACGGTTAGCGACTACCAGTCCGCCGGTATATAGCGCTTTACCACGGATAGGGTTTACGCCACCGGAAGCAGTTGCCGATACACGCAGGCCATTTGGAGCGGCACGGGTTACAAGGTTCACTGAACCACCGATTGCGTCAGCATCCATATCAGGCGTCAGTGTCTTATTTACTTCGATGGTCTGTACCATATCGGAAGGGATCAGGTCCATCTGTACACGGCGGTTGTCTCCTTCAGCAGAAGGGATACGGTCACCGTTCAGGGTAACTGAGTTCAGTTCAGGCGCCAGACCACGGATGATGATATTACGGGCTTCACCCTGATCATTCTGCATAGTAATACCGGGAATACGCTTGATCGCATCACCTACGTTTGCATCCGGGAAACGACCGATCTGGTCAGCAGATACGATATTGGTAATATTAGGATTGTTGCGCTGCTGGTTGAGGGCTTTCGCCTGACCACGGAGACGGTCTCCGATCACCAGTACTTCTTTACCGGCAATACCGCCGGCTTCGAGTTTCAGTTGCAGGTCTGTTGTTTTTCCGGAGGCAACAGTCACTTCCTGTGTGAATGTCTGATAACCGATATAGGTTACTTCCAGTGTATAGGTACCGGCAGGTACACCAAGGAATTCGAATTTACCCTGCTGGTTGGAAACAGTGTAATGATTACCCGGTTTTAATTTCAGTGTCGCACCAGGCAGGGATAAGTGCTGGTTCTTATCGACGATGTTACCGGTCACCAGGCCGGCTGTCTGTCCGAAGCATAAAATGCTCATCCAGGAGAAAAGAATGGTGAATAGAAATTTTTGCATATCGGTAGTGAGTTAATCCGTTTACTTCCGCAAAGGTGCATTTGAGCATTGCTGAAGCCAAATTAAGGGGGTATACAAAAAGGATACACCGTTACAAACCCCGTGAACAAGCAGGCAACAAGCGAAACAAAACACACGCAACTGAATGATTATCAATATACAGATACGTAACAAAATGTCAGTTAAGAAAATATTACCGCAACATTAAGGGAATGTTAACAGGTGGATATGCTACGGTTTCAGATGGTGTTGCGGACTGGGCCCGTTAAGTACATTATGTTACTGTAGTTGAGGGCTGGGGATTGGGGGGCTGATTGAGCTTTAGCTGGATGCAGGGGACGGGCTAAGGTCCGCTTTACCATCTGAAAGCCTCCGCTGTGTTACTGGGTTGCTTTGGACTTTTAGGGGAAATGCGTAAAGTGAGTGATTAACGACTTTTGGGGGATTATGCTGCGGTTTCAGATGGTGGCGCGGACTGGGGCCCGTTAAGTGCATGGATGTTACTGTCGTTGAGGGCTGGGGATTGGGGGGCTGATTGAGCTTTAGCTGGATGCAGGGGACGAGCTAAGGTCCGCTTTACCATCTGAAAGCCTCCGCTGTGTTACTGGGTTGCTTTGGACTTTTAGGGGAAATGCGTAAAGTGAGTGATTAACGACTTTTGGGGGAGATTGATTTGGGAAGTCCGACGCGGTTTAAGAGCTTTTTGGCAATATTGGCTTTCTTTTCAAAAAAGGGATGTCCCTCGAAGGATGGTAATGTAGGATCTACGGTGATCAATGGCTTGATACCGATATGATTAAAATCCGCTTTTCTTGATTTATTTGCCATATACACAAAGATAATTCATTTTAAGCTTTCACTAAGCCACAACCTAACTCACTAATAATCAATAATATTATTACTTTTTGCGTTCACCTAAGAATGCCTGATAATTTATACCTCGCTTGAAGGGAGCCCATTGATCATCTTCCATTAAACCATAGACTTTAAATAAAGGTTCTATCCGTTCCCAGTACTTGTTTAAATTCATTTGATATAATCTTGTGCGAGCGTTACTAGTTCCTTGAATAACAATAAGAGAATCAGGAAATACATTCGTAAAATCATAGATGATTGCTCCTACGGTCCCCATGATTATATCAACGTCTTTGTTATCACTTACGACAGTGTCTGATATATCTCCACTTTCTATATCAAAATCTCCAAAACCAAAATTATAAACCTGTTTTCCAATAAGATTAAATTTCGCAATCTTTTGTATTGCGCCCTGGGGACCATTACTTATAAAATGGTAAGCCATAAAACTTGTGTCACTTGTGTAATGGTATTTATCCAGACCAAACATAGATCGCAATATACGAGCAAAACCCTTCTTAATAATTAAATAACAACATTTTACGCATATACAAAACAACCCAATCAAAATGACAAATAATGTTGCATCACGATACCTGTATATAAAGAGGCTTTAAATAATAGTCATTCTACGTTAGTGCTACGTTTTAAACGTAGCACTAACGTAGAACGACTATTATCAGACTATACTAAAGCGATGCTATCTTATTATTATTAACCAGACAACAATAATTCCCCCTGAGAGAAGGAATAGTGCATTATCAAAATTGACCATATCAAATATTCAATTGACACAGTCAGGCATAATGGCTTATAAACTCTGGATAAATGCGGTGAGGCTTTCTCCCTGCTGCAAATTTAACTTCTTTCGCAGCCGATATCTTACCACCCGCAAACTATCCGTAGAAATACCTAATAAGGTCGCAATATCTCCGGATTCCATATTCATTTTCAGCAAGGCTACCAGTCGGAGGTCGTTTGAGGTCAGTGTATCACAGTAACGTTTCAGGTTATCAAAAAACGCCTGATGTACCTGTTCGAAGATATTCCTGAAGTCTACCCAATATTGATCATGATTGAAGCTATGATTGATCTGGGAGAGCAATTGTTTGAGTTGTTTTTTCTGATCGCGCTTGTCTTCTTTGACCATTTCGTCCAGACGCACGCGCAGTTCTTCCAGCAATTGATTCTTCTGAATAAGGTGCAGGGTATGTGTGGTCAATTCGCGGGAGCGGACTTCCAGTTCTTCCTTCAGTTTACCTTCCTGTAGCTGTTTGTTCTGCAGGGCGGCTTCCATCAGTTCTTTCTCTGTTTCGAAGATCTGCCGGTGTTGCATGCGCAGTATCTGTTCGTTACGGATCTTCAGGCGTTGACGGCTGATGATCAGCAATCCAAGGGCAACGAGTAATAATACAACGAGCACGATGGCAACGGTCATGATGCGGTTGGTTTTCCGGGCGTTCTGTAAGCGCTCTATTTCATTATTCTTTTTTTCAATATCATAAACAGACTGCAACAGGGCTACCTGTTTACTGTTTTCGTCTGAGTAGGTTTCCAGCAGGTATTGGCGACTCAATTCCAGATAATAGAATGCGCTGTCATTGGTCCCTGCCAGATGATGCGCTTTGGCCAGATCGCGGTAGGCGCCACTGAGCTGACGTTGTTCATGTAATTCCAGTGCGAGTACAAGGGCACGGCGCGTCTGATAAAGTGCTTCAGGATAATGACCTGTTTTGCGGGATACATCGCCGAGGTTGTTTAATATTTCTATACGGGCCAGTTTATCGCCGGCGGCCATATTCAGGTCAAGTGCTTTTTTAAAATACAAGGCGGCGGAGTCATAAACGGCCTGATCCTCGTAAATACTGCCAATGTTCTCATAGATCTTGGACATTCCCTTTTTATCATCTGCCAGCAGATAGGTGGAGAGGGCATGCCGTTGATAGAGAAAGGCGCTGTCATAATCCTGTTCTTTCTCATAGAGGTGACCGATCATACCATAGGTGAGGGCGACACCGGCGTTATCATGTATGGAACGATAGATATCAAGTGCCTGTTCATAGTTTTCACGAGAGCGTTCAGGCTGCTTATTATAATAATACAATACACCGATCTCGTTAAGATTGCCAGCCAGTTGTTGGGAGGCGTTTGCTTTACGATAGATGCTGATAGCCTGCAGATGGTAATCCAAAGCTTGTGGGAAATGCCCGAGGTGGAAGCAGACCTGTCCCATCTGGGATAGACAGTTAGCGGCTGCCAGCTGATCTTTCTTTTCTATGGCCCGGTTATAGGCGTTTTTCAGTTCCAGAAAGCTGGAATCAGGTTTAATCTGTTCATAATCATCACCATCGAACTGTTGCAGTTTTGACAGCTTTTCATTTTGTGCAGGCAGCTCAACGGACAATAGTCCGCCTAAAATCAACAGTAGAAAGAAACGCATCGCAAACATAATCAGCAGATAAAGCGCAAAGAAACAGCATGAATGTTATCTTATTGTTAAGCGGGCAAGTCTTCTGTTGTATTCCGGATAGAATCTGACGACGCCACTTCTGACAGCTGTGGTTCCCCTATTGGCATCACTTCTTGTTATGAGCAATAACCTATGGTTATCCCACCCTATATAACTCACTCATTTACAACACACAACTGAATTATCGCTTTTTCACCCGACGAGCATAGTCTACCAAACAAGTAGATTGATTTATATTTGCGAATCAATTCATAGCTTTAAGGTGTGTAAACAACAACAAAATGGCAGACGAGATACAAGCTTTTAATGATTACCGCGCCAAAATGAACGAGGTAATCCTGGGAAAACAGAATAAGGTCATTAACCGTTTATTTAACCTTGATACAAATACTTACGCTGAGGGTGCGTTGAGCACCAAGGTGAAGGAAATGCTGGGATTGGTTTCGTCAATGGTGCTCCGCTGCGATGACTGTATCAAATATCACCTGGGAAAATGCCACGAACAGGGCATTACTACAGAAGAAATGTATGAGATCTTTGCCGTAGCTAACATTGTTGGCGGTACTATAGTGATACCACACACCAGAAGAGCGGCCGAATACTGGGAAGCGTTACAGCAACAGGAACAGGCATAAATTAAAGGGGGAAGGAGAAGTATTCCTTTTTGCGTAAACCGCGAAGAGTAACAATTCGTAACTTTGCCCACCGTTTTTTTCTTTTTCTTTAAAACATTCAGATGTCAACAGCTACTATAGCTCCGCAGACGTTAACGGCGAAGGATTTTGCAACGGACCAGGAAGTACGCTGGTGCCCAGGTTGTGGAGACTACTCTATATTAAAACAAGTACAGACTATTATGCCCGGTCTGGGCATTCCGAAGGAGAATATTGTGATTGTATCCGGTATCGGTTGCTCTTCACGTTTTCCTTATTATATGAACACTTACGGTATGCACTCCATCCATGGTCGTGCTACTGCTATCGCTTCCGGCCTGAAAGCTGTACGCCCTGAACTGAGCGTTTGGGTAGTAACCGGTGATGGTGACGGTCTCTCCATCGGGGGTAACCATACCATCCACCTGCTGCGCCGTAACTTCGATATCAACGTAATGTTGTTCAATAACCAGATCTATGGTTTGACGAAAGGCCAGTACTCTCCTACCTCAGAAGAGAACAAAGTGACGAAATCCACTCCTTTCGGCAGTATTGACCATCCGTTCAATCCGCTGGCGCTGGCATTGGGAGCTGATGCTACCTTTATTGCCCGCAGTATGGACCGTGATCCGAAACACCTGCAGGAAATGCTGAAACGCAGCCATGCTCATAAAGGTGCTTCCTTCCTTGAGATCTATCAGAACTGTAACATCTTCAATGATGGTGCATTCGAGGTATTTACAGAAAAAGGCAGCAAGCTTGAAGAAACCCTTATGGTGGAACAAGGTCAACCGTTGATCTTTGGTGCACAGAAGAATAAGGGTATCCGTCTGGATGGTTTAAAACCTGTTGTAGTGGAACTGGGTGGCGAATACAGCGCTGAAGACCTCTGGATCCATGATGAGAAAGATTTTTATAAAGCACAGATCCTTACCCGCATGTTCGACGATCCTCGTATAGAAGGTCACCTGCCACGTCCTTTTGGCGTGTTCTATCAGGCCTTCCGTCCTACTTACGAAGATCAGCTGAACTTCCAGACAGAAGACGCACTGGCTAAAAAAGGCCCTGGCGATCTGGACAAGTTACTGGCAGGTAGAGAAACCTGGACTATCAAATAGGTTAATTACCACCACCAATAAAAAAGAAAAAGCCATTCGTTATGAATGGCTTTTCTTTTTATATACATGTCTTTGTATTAGTGTCCTGTGATTGCTGCCGGATCAAACAGCACTTTGTATAATAATATCACACCAAACACAATCAGGCTCACCCCGGCTATCCTGTTCAGCCATACCACATTGCTTAAAGTCAGCTTATGCCTGATCTTATCAGCTACGAAGACTTTCAGTACATCGGTGGATAATACCCATGCCAGACAGGTCAGGTACATCACTACGCGATGCCCTACAGTAGTAGAGCTGTTGGCCACACATACTCCCAACCAGAAGATGATCACACCCGGGTTCAGCGTATTCATCAGGAACCCTGCCAGCCATATTTTCAGATAATCGTGTGTGCGGAACATCTCAGGACGTTCGTCTCCTGTACTGATAGTGACCTTTTTGAAAAACAGGCCGTAGATACCCATGCATACCAGAAGGATACCTCCGATAATGCCGATATATTGTTTGTATTCTTCAAGACCGGTAATGAAAGACGTAGCCAGATTGCCCGTCAGTACAAAAAAGATATCACTGAATGACACTCCCAAAGCGAAGCTGACCCCTGCCTTAAAACCGTTGTTGATACTATACTTTATAATGGCAAAGATGACAGGACCTACCGATATTGATAGAAAGAGGCCCAACACCATGCCCGCTGCCAGTGCTGCTATCATGCGCTACAAAATTCCGTTGCCGTTACTCTTACGGCTATCCTTAGTAATAAAAAAGGGTAACTTTAATTGCTGAAAGTTACCCATCTTTTTATTAATAAAATCGTTAAAATTCTTAAACTGACTTCACGCTTAGGAACTGTTCCCAGTCTTTCAGCTTGTCGCCTTTCAGTACACGTGGGAATTTATTCATCGCACCTTCCTTGCCTTTCGCTCTCATATAGTCGATGAATACTTCATTCGGCAATACTTCTACGAACAGCTCTTTCAGGGCGGAAGTTCTTTCCACTGCGTAGTCATCGTTCACTTCACTGAGTGTCTGATCGATGATCTCACGTACACGGTTACTGTCTACATTCACATCATCTGTACCGATGTACCAGCGATGTGCAAACAATCCATCATACGGGAAACCTGCTACGGTGAATTCTCTGATGGTAATACCCATCTTCTTCTGCACCATATCGATCGCTTTGTTCATGTTGTCGATACTCATGTGTTCTCCGCAAAGGCTGAGGAACTGTTTGGTACGGCCCACGATCACGATCTCATGTTCTTTTACCGAGGTGAACTTCACCACATCACCGATGAGGTAACGCCATGCACCTGCACAGGTAGACAGCATTACTGCATACTCCACATCTTCCACTACTTCATGGATCATATAAGCCTTCGGATTGGGCTTTACCTCGCCATCAGCAGTAAAGTTTTCTTCATTGAAAGGAATAAACTCGTAGAAGATACCGGTATTCAGTACCAGCTTGATACCTCTTACACCCGGTCTGGCCTGAAAACCGAAGGAACCTTCGGAAGCCATATAGGTTTCGATGAAGTTGATCGGCTTACCCAGTAATTTCTGGAAGCTGTCACGATAAGGCTCAAAAGATACCCCACCATGAATATATACAGCCAGGTTCGGCCATATCTCGTGAATGTTTTTTACACCGTGATACTTGATGATCTCGGCTAATACGATCTGCACCCATGCCGGTACGCCACATACCGTTCCTACGTCCCATTGTTTCGCCTTACGAACGATCAGCTTGATACGCTGCTCCCAGTTCGGCTTCCTCGATATGTTACCTCCCGGTTTATAGAAACGTCTGAACCAGCGCGGAATGTTCTTCGCCTGTATACCGCTCATGTCACCTTCGTAGTAGTCACCTTTCTCATAAAGGGCGGTAGTACCACCCAGCATCAGGATTCCCTTAGTAAAGGACTTGGGAGGAATATTGAAGTTAGCCATGGAGTACAGCTGCTTTACGCCCACTTTCTTGACGTTTTTCAGCATATCCTTAGTAACTGGAATATGTTTACTTGCCGACTCCGATGTACCAGAGCTCAGAGCAAAGTATTTGATTTTTTCAGGCCAGCTTACGTTTGCCTGTCCTTCCAGACACTTATGCCACCACTCAGCGTGCATCTTGTTATAGTTATGCACCGGTATGGCAGAACGGTACTGAGCCGTAATATTTGGACTGTTCAGGATTTCCTGGAATTTGTAATGCTGTCCAAACTGCGTGTCCTTCGCCTTCCCCAGCAATCTCCTTAATACCTGTAGCTGATATTGGCGGGGTGTCCCTAACTTAAATGTGAATTTCTTCCTGATGCGCAGTGACCTGGATATAAGATTACCTAAAATGGCCATTTAATTTTCCTTCTCATTTATTAGCTGCAAAAATACGCCGATTTTAGATTGCGACGGCCGGAATTTGAATCAGTGGCATTTGACCACTGCCAATCTTACACAAACATATTAACAAAAACGATATGGTTAGAAAAAAAATTCCCGCGTACCTTTGCCCCATGTTAAAAGCTACCCTACTCAAAGCAACAAAAGCCGGCGGAGATGTTCTACAGCAATACTTTAACGGCTCTTTTGAGGTAACCAGCAAAAGTTCAGTGAATGACCTCGTTACCGAAGCCGATAAGAATGCAGAAACGGCGATATTCAGTGTGATCAGGGAAAACTTTCCCCAGCACTTTATCCTGAGCGAAGAATCCGGAGAGCTTGTCTCTGACTCCAATGTCAAATGGATCATTGACCCGCTGGATGGTACGGTCAATTTTGCGCATGGCATTCCCATCTGTTGCGTATCTATCGGTGTAGAACAGGATGGTGAAATGATTCTGGGTGCTGTATATAATCCATTCCTGAATGAGTTCTTCTTTGCAGAAAAAGGACAGGGCGCTTACCTGAATGATAAACGCATCCGGGTATCAACAAAAACAGAAATGAACAAAGCCTGCATGGTAACTGGTTTCCCGTATACCTGGGGTGAATATACTCATAGCCCGATCGAAGTGTTTGAGTACTTCGTAAAGCAAGGTCAGCCGGTACGCCGCCTCGGTTCTGCTGCTATTGACCTTTGTTGGGTAGCTACCGGTCGCTTTGATGGTTATTATGAACACAGTCTGAACGCATGGGATGCCGCTGCCGGTTTCCTGATGGTGGAAGAAGCTGGTGGTAAGGTAACTGACTTCAAAGGCAACCGCTACTCTCCATACCAGCGTACACTGATTGCCACCAATGGCCTTATCCACGAGCCGTTGGTAGATATCGTTAACGGTAAATACTAATCTTCATACACCATGAGTGACGAAAGAACAGAGATTAACTCCCTCGGGGAGTTCGGATTAATAGAACTCCTTACAAAAAATATCGAAATTCAACAGGCAAGCACCATCCTCGGAGTAGGCGATGATGCGGCTGTCATTGATCATTTCGGACGACAGACAGTTATTTCCACTGACATGCTCGTAGAAGGCATTCACTTTGACCTGATGTATACACCACTTAAACACCTGGGGTATAAATCTGTTGTGGTGAATCTTTCTGACATCTATGCAATGAATGCAACTCCTACACAAATCACTGTGAGTATTGCATTCAGTAACCGTTTCTCTGTAGATGCGCTGAGCGAATTCTACGAAGGCGTTTATGCAGCCTGCGAGAAATATGGCGTAGATCTGATCGGCGGCGATACATCCTCCTCCCAGAAAGGCTTTATTATCAGCATTACAGCTATCGGTGAAGTAGCTCCTGACAAATTTGTAAAACGATCCACCGCACAGAAAGGCGATCTGCTTTGTGTATCCGGCGATCTGGGTGCCGCATTCCTCGGTCTGACCATACTTGAAAGAGAGAAGAAAATCTATCTGGAAAGTCCGCAGTTACAACCTGATCTGGAAAACCAGAGCTATGTGATCGGCCGCCTTCTCAAGCCGGAAGCCCGCCGTGATATTATCAGTTTCCTCGAAGAACAGGATATTCACCCTACTTCTATGATGGATGTAAGTGATGGACTGAGCTCTGAAATCCTGCATATCTGCAAACAAAGCAATCTTGGTGTAAAACTGTATGAGGATAAAATTCCTATTGCCAACGAAACAAAGGAACTGGCACTGAAATTCAGTCTGGACCCTACAGCGGCAGCATTGAGCGGTGGAGAAGATTACGAACTGCTCTTCACCATCAAACAGGAAGACCACGATAAGATCGTGCTGTCAGAACAGATCAGTGTTATCGGTTATATGGATGATATCAGCGAAGGCGCGCATATCCTGACAAAAGGTGGCAACAAATTCAAACTTGTTTCTCAGGGATGGAATGCCTTTCAGCAATAAATTTATACGCCATCATACAAAAGGCGTCCTGTGACAGGACGCCTTTTGTCTTTAATATCTGAATAGCGGGATATACTATTTACACCCGACTGATGCTTCATTTAATTGACCTCTACGATGACCGTCTGGCTATTATGCGTTGGCGGCAATATTCCTGAGAATACACAGAATTTCAGATGATAAGTTCCCGGTTCATCAGGCATAATTACTTCCATACGTATCAAACGTCTTTCGATCGCCCGGCTGACAGCGAGGTCTGATTTCACACCACTCTGTGCTTCAAGAAACGCATAACCGACTACGGCCTCATTGGCTTTGTCAACCGGTACCGGTCCGTTATACCCATTCTTCAAATGCAGGATAAAAGGCATCCGCTCTCCCCTTTTCACCTTCACTTTTTTCATAGCAGTTTCCAGTGTGATCAGGGAATAAGAGTAGTATGGATCCGCGCTATAGGCATTCCATGGTCCTTTTACAGTAGTGAAGCTTTCTGAATAGGGCAGTTTGTTGTCAGGGGTGAATGTGATCATTGC
Source organism: Chitinophaga pinensis (assembly GCF_007896845.1). Classification (GTDB taxonomy): domain Bacteria; phylum Bacteroidota; class Bacteroidia; order Chitinophagales; family Chitinophagaceae; genus Chitinophaga; species Chitinophaga pinensis_C. Next base: position 74,746 of record NZ_VOHS01000017.1, read on the forward strand.
GGGCTTGCCCCACAGCTGTTTTTCTGTATCCCAGTAGTTGTACTGATTACGGCGGTTGTAACGGTTATTGACTACATATGCCAGTTCACCGCTATAGAACATATACTTGGAAGGCCATTGATAACTGTTGATGAATACTACCGGTCTGCCGGCAGCATGTTTTTTCATCTCTTCTGCCCATGGCTTATTATGATGGATCTCGGGACGGATCGTTACTCCCGGTATGAAATCCCACACCATATATACCCTTGTCACCATCACCAAAAAAAGCGTAATAATAGCGAGGTATGGCAGTATACGTAATGACCATTTCAGGAAGCGTTTTCTGCGTACCGCCTGATGAGCCAGTATCATGGCAGGCGTGAACAACATCACCGTCCAGTTGGTCTCTACCCTGCCTTTGAAAGTGCTGAGCAGGAAAAATGCCAATACGCCGATCACACTGAATTTGAGTGCTCTTTCAAAAGCGCTCTGTATCGGACATACAAATGCATAATACAGCACGAGCCATCCGGCTACAGGACCAAACAACATGATCTGTCCGAGTACATACTCTATGGTGTAATTGATACTATAACTGCTGGCATTGCGTTCTACGAGGTGGTATTGCAATGACGGAAAGTTATGTGCATACTGCCAGTAGAGATGCGGTATGAAAAGGATGGTCGTAACGATGCAGGCTACATAGAATTTAAATACGCGCAGCAGGTTCAGGTTGGAGATCAGAGTAAAGCCAACGATCAGAATACCGTGGTATTTACTGTAGAACATCAACGCCATACTCAGGGCCAGCAGCATTGTATTCTTCCAGCTCTGTTGTTCCAGAAAATTGCTATATACCAGAAAGAAGAGAGAAGTAAAAAAGATCAGAGGAATATCAGGTACTGCCAGTATACCACCCAGCTGCATGGCTCCCATGAGGCAAAGCAGCAGATAAAACAGTTTGTTATCCCTGCGGGGTATCAGTTTATCTGTTATGATCAGTATAAACAGGTTGAGTATGACCATACCTAAACGCACGCCAAACTCATTATGGAACAAGCCATATCCCATTTTGATCAGCAAAGCTACCATCGGCGGATGATCGAAGTAGCCCCAGTCCAGATGACGGGAATAGACCCAATAGTAGGCCTCGTCATCCATCAGCTCTGTAAATCCTGCCTGAAACAGGGCCAGTAGCAGCCATATCAGGAGGAAAAGATTCTTGTACTGGTTCTTCTTAAAATATTCTGCGATGGCCATGCGTATTACAGGTTGAAACCGCTAAGATAACCCAATTAACTGTTTGAACTCCCAGTTCGTGTCCAGCACGACCATGGCGGAGGTATATCCCGGCGCTATTTTACCCAGTTCATTTGCACGTCCTGCTACCGTAGCCGGATACAGGGAAGCCATACGTAATGCCTCTTCCGGTAATATACAGGCAGCCTTGATACAGTTCAACACTCCCTTATGCATGGTCAATCTGGAACCAGCCAGTACGCCCTGAGCGTTATTATAGCGATCTGTTTCTTCTACGTAGATATAGTCCCCTTCACTGGCCGCCACAACAGCATCTGTGATCAGGAAGAGTCTTTCTCCCATGATCTTTTTACTAACCCGCAAGGCGGCAAAATCCACGTGTATACCGTCGGGTACGATACTGGCATGTACGCTGGGGTGATCATAAATCGCTCCGACCAGACCCGGTGCCCGGTGCTGGAAAGGTGACATTGCGTTGAATAGGTGTGTAGTGGTTGTAATACCGTTTTCGAATGACTGGTAGGCGGTGGTATAATCGGCGTTGCTATGACCTGCGGATATCAGTATTCCGGCATCCTGCAGTCTTTTGATCAGATCAGCGTCTACGCATTCGGGCGCCAGTGTCATCATTTTAATGATGCCTTCACCTTGTTTCAGCAACTCGTCTATATCAGCTGTTGACGGGCGCCTGATATATTGCGGAAGGTGTGCGCCTTTCTTTTCGGCATTGATGAATGGTCCTTCCAGATGCAGCCCTAATACTCCCTGTCCGCCTTCCTGCCAATATTGGCGTACGGCTTCTATGGATTTGCTGATCACTTCGGAAGAATGTGTGGGAATGGTAGGCATGAAAAACGCTGCACCACCAGACTGGCAATACTCATAAGTGGCCTTTAAGGTGGCAACATCAGGTGTTAGCGGGAACAGCTTTCCGTTACCTCCATAAATCTGGAGATCAATAAATGCGGGGGCCAGAATATCGCCTTTCAGGTCGGTTAATTCCGCGTCTTCAGGTACCTGCGCCTGTGGCAGTACATGCTGAATGCGGCCATTTTCTGTGAGTACGGCATAGCCGTCAAGCCATAAGTCTCCTGTAAAGATCCGGGTGTTAATGTAAGCCCTAAGCATTGACTATGTTTTAATTATCTATAGATAACAGTCATAGTCAATACCGTTTGGCATGCTTATGACTGTCGGTTACGCTTCATATAATTCCAGAGGTAAGCCGTCAGGGTCGGTAAAAAAGGTAAACCGTCTGCCGGTGTAGGGATCAATACGTACAGGCTCGGGAGTTACATTATAAGTTGTAAGATGTGCTATTGCCTTTTCCAGGTTATCTACAGCGAAGGCCAGGTGCCTTAATCCTGCTGCTTCCGGTCCGCTGACTCTTTGCGGCGGATCGGGAAATGAAAACAATTCAATCACATAATACCCGTTCAACGCCAGGTCCAGCTTGTACGACCGGCGTTCCAGCCGGTATACTTCGCGGATGATCCTGAGACCGAGTACTTCTGTATAAAAACGCTTGCTCTTTTCGTAATCGGAGCAAATGATTGCTATATGGTGTAGACCTTTTAACATTAAAAAACCTGGAATTTATCTGCATCCTTCAGGAAAGGAAATTTACTTCTCACCTCTTCCAGGCGGGAGCGTTCAAGTGTAGTGGTAAAGACGTCTTCCTCATGTGATTTCCTGTAGATGATTTCACCCAGAGGATCGATCAGGCTGGAATCACCGCTGTGATAGATGTCATTACCATCGTTACCTACCCTGTTCACACCGATCGCATAACATTGATTTTCAATGGCACGTGCGTGAATTAATGTTTTCCATGGTGTGCTTCTGCGTTCAGGCCAGTTAGCCACGTTGATCAGCACATCATATGCAGGTTCGCCGGTTTCAGGAGTAATTGCATTCCTTGACCACACCGGGAAACGCAGGTCATAACATACTGTCAGACATACTTTCCATCCTTTTACGGAGGCGATCAGGCGTTTATCACCCGCCTGATAGTGTTCATGCTCACCACCGAAACCAAACAGGTGACGTTTATTGTAAGTGCCATAAACACCGTTAGGCTGCATCCAGATCAGGCGGTTCCAATACTGGCCATCTTCTTCGATGATCAGACTTCCGGTCAGAATAATATTCTTTTCGGCTGCCTTCTGCTTCATCCACTGTACTGCAGAACCGTCCATTTTTTGTGCCAGTCTTTCAGGAGCCATACTAAAGCCTGTGCTGAACATTTCCGGCAGCACTACTACTTCGGTTCTTTCCTTGATTGAATCGATCTTTTCATCGAACATGCGAAGATTCGCTTCAATATTTTCCCAGTGCAGGTTAGGCTGTATCAGCGTTACTTTCAGATCTGACATTGTTGGTCAATTAGGAATTAAAAATTGGGCATTAAGAGTGCTTGGTAATGTGCATTAAAAAGATGCAGGGGTTTTCCATGCATCATGCTGACCTATTAACCCTTAATTGCAAATTATGATTTGCAAATTACGATGACTTCGTTTAAAAAGTATGAAAATTATACACCGGCTAATCCCCTCCTTTTGCGATTTGTTCAACGGCGTCCTGTATAAACTCGGGTTCGTACCCTTTTTGCAGGAGATATTGGATCGTTTTATACTTCCTTTTAAGATATTGTTCTCCCTTCAGGGATGCATATTTCTTTTCGGCGAGGGTATAAAGGGTCTTATCATAATCTTCCGCATCGATCTCATCCATGCCTTTTTTTATGCAATACGCCGATACCTGACGCTGTTTCAGTTCCATCTGTATCTTCTTGCGTCCCCATTGTTTCAGGCGAAATTTACCACCTGCAAACGCTTTGGCAAAGCGTTCCTCATTCAGGAAGTTATCGGCAATCAGGGCGGCGATTGCCTCATCCACCTCTTCGCCTCTTAATCCGAGTTCAAAACATTTGCTTTTCACCTCGCTGTGGCAACGTTCCTGGTAGGCACAGTAGTGACGCAGTTTCAGTATTGCGGAAGCTATCATTCTGTATAAAGAAAAACTGCAAGAGACGGGTTATCCCCTTCTCTTGCAGTCAGTTATAGTGCAGTTATTTTTTTACGATCATCAGGCGCGCGTAGTTCAGCATGATCTTCTTTTCGCCACCTGCCTTCGGGAAGTTTACTGTAGCTACCCGATTGTTCATAGGGCCGTCCATCGTGGTAATGGTACCGAAACCGAACTTCTGGTGTTCTACTTCCATTCCGGCTTCCATAGTAGCCGGGTCGTCCGGTGCGAAGTTAGGAGAAGGGACGTGCGTACTTGGGGCTGCCGTCTGCATAGGTCTTGGTGCCGGACGCGGACCAGCTGGTTGCTGGCCGGATGACGGCGTTTTCTTCTGCATGCGGTCGAACATATTGCCACCACCGCTGTTACCCCACAGACCGCCACCGTTGTTGATCGGACTACGGTTTACGCCACTGCCACCGGCATAGCTGCGGTCAATGTATTTTTCCGGCATTTCTTCGAGGAAACGGCTGGATTCATTATTTACCAGTTGACCGAAACGATAACGGCTGTTAGCATATGTCAGGAACAGACGGGACTTGGCGCGTGTGATCACTACATAGAACAGGCGGCGTTCTTCTTCCAGTTCTTCCCTTGAATTGATGGAAAGGCCACTTGGGAAGAGGTTTTCTTCCAGTCCTACGGAGAATACTACCGGAAATTCCAGTCCTTTTGCGGCGTGGATAGTCATCAGTTTCACTACATCGCTGTCTGCATCATCGCCTTTATCGGCGTCTGTCAGCAGTGTGATCTGTTGCAGATAGCTACCGAGGGATTTTTCAGCTTCCAGCAGTTCACCGTCTTCTGTGGGCGTTTCGGTGAATTCTTTGATGGAGTTCAGTAATTCCTGTATGTTCTCGTAACGGGCGAGGCCTTCTGTTGTTTTATCGTTGAACAGTTCCTTTACGATATTGGTAGACTTACCAACCTGTAAAGCAATGTCATAAGCATTGTGTTTACCCAGCATTGCCTGGAAACTACGGATCATGATCACAAAGCCTTCAATGGCTTCGAGGGTACCGCTCTTAAATCCGAACTCGCGCGCTCTTTCCAGTACATTCCAGAAAGTGATATTCTGGTCGTTGGCGATTACGGTGCATTTATCAACAGTGGTTTTACCGATACCGCGTACAGGGTAGTTGATAATACGTTTCAGACTTTCTTCTTCCTGTGGATTGGTTACAATGCGCAGGTAGGCGATGAAGTCTTTGATCTCTTTACGCTGGTAGAAGGACAGGCCACCGAAGATGCGGTAAGGAATCGCTTTACGGCGCAGGTTTTCTTCAAATGCGCGGCTTTGTGCGTTCGTACGGTAGAGGATGGCGAAGTCTCTGTTGGCGTAGTGGTTACGCAATTTTTGTTCTGCGATGGTATCTGCGACGAACTTACCTTCCTCATTATCTGTCATAGTACGCACCAGCTTGATCTTTTCACCGTCTGCATTATCTGTCCAGAGGTTCTTTTCGATCTGTCCTTTGTTATTGGCAATAACTTCGTTGGCTACGTTCAGGATGGACTTGGTAGAGCGGTAGTTCTGTTCCAGTTTTACCACTTTTGCATCGTCGTAGTCTTTTTCAAACTGGAGGATGTTCTGGATGGTAGCACCACGGAAGGAATAGATACTTTGTGCATCGTCGCCTACCACGCAGATATTTTCGTGGGCGGCACCGAGCAGTTTGATGATCTCGTACTGAGCCGGGTTGGTATCCTGGTACTCATCGATCATGATATATTTGAACTTGTGCTGGTATTTGTGCAGTACTTCAGGGAAGCTTTTCAGCAGCTGGTACATTTTGAAGAGCAGGTCATCAAAGTCCATGGCGCCGTTTTTAAAACAGCGTTTCGCGTACATATCGTACAGCTTACCTGTCATCGGCCTGTTGGCGCGCATATCTTCCTGCTGTACGGCATAGTCATGCTGATACTCTTCAGGCCCCATAAGGCTGTTTTTAGCCGCGGAAATGCGGTTATATACCAAATTAGGCTTGTAGTGCTTATCATCCAGATTCTGCTCGTTTATGATGGTTTTAAGCACACTTTTCGCGTCGTCAGAATCGTAGATTGTAAAATCGTTGGGGTAACCGAGCCGGTGTGCTTCTGCGCGGAGCAGTCGGGCAAACACGGAGTGGAAGGTACCAATGTAGAGGTTACGTGCTTCTGTACCGCCAAGGATCTTTTCCACACGTTCCTTCATTTCACGGGCTGCCTTATTTGTAAATGTCAGCGAAAGGATATTAAACGCGTCTACCCCGTTACGCATCAGGTGTGCGATACGGGTGGTCAACACTTTCGTTTTACCGGAGCCTGCGCCTGCAACGATCATTAATGGACCATTAATGTGTGCTACTGCCAGACGCTGTTGCTCGTTCAGTTCATCTAAATAATTTGCCTTCATTCTCTTTATAAAAATCCCTGATCTGCATCAGGAAATGATGTTTGAATATTTAAAAGGGAAGGCATAAAAGTACGAAAGAATGAAGAAAGGGAGAAAAGGAAATCCCTCTCCCCCTTTTTCAAAAGGGGTTATTAATATCTTGCTATACGGGACTTCAACATTTTACGCGCGAAATGGATCCGGCTTTTAACGGTACCCAAAGGCTCATTCAGCATGGCAGCTATTTCGTAATATTTATATCCTTCAAAATAAAGCATGAAAGGTTGTTTAAATATCACGGGCAGATTATATACTGCCATATGAACATCTTTTATACGCAGGTTGGTTTCTGCTGCATTGCCGATGCTGGGTTGCTGTTGGTGTAATAAGAATTCTCCTGCGGAATTGTCGAGCAGGCGGAACTGCCTGTTACCACGACGGTAGTTGTTGATAAAGATATTACGCATAATGGTATACAACCATGCTCTGATATTTGTACCGGCGAGGTACTTATCACGGTTGGCCAGTGCGCGGAAAAGCGTTTCCTGATAAAGGTCTTTCGCTGATTCTGAATCTTTCGTTAAGGTAACTGCATACGGTCTGAGAAAATCCGCATTTCCCAGTAACAACGTATTGAAATCTGAGGATGACATAATGGTGATCGTTTAAGCATCTGAAATAATTGTTGATTCAGCTGATAAACCTGCTTTAAGGGAAACAGTCGTTTATGTAAATGTTGATTATCATATGTAAGGGTATTAGTTACTTAAAATGGTTATGTTAGTTAGTCAGTTAGTCTTGTACGTAGAATGAACATTCGAATGATACTGGGGGAATCAAATCTTAAAGGCTGCTTTCTCAAACGGAAGTACACATACACATTTCTCTTTTTGGATATTACAAAGACAATTACTTTTCACGATCGCCATCGGACATACTTCGCTCCTGACTTTTCTGAAAAGCCCTGACGATTCCACCTTATTATGTGAGGTGTTTCCATGATTGTACTTTTTGGTTAAGCGTACTGGGGTACTGTTTGTAACTTTTCTTAAGGTCCTTTAACTTGTTTGTTTTCTTAACTTTCTCGACGATTGTTTTCTATCCCGATTGTTTAGTATCTGACGGTTAAACGCGCAATTAGTGTTCTCTTAGTTTTTCTATTTCTTTGGGTACATCAAATACTTAAACACACACACATCTGAATATGCTAAATACAATACGAACTAACATTCAACTGACTGACTCTTAACACAATTTAACGAAAGCAATTGTATTTACCAAAAAAACAAGGTGGTATAACATATAAATAATAAACGCTGATTATCACCGGCTTAAACCGGGAAAATCAGCGTTTGATATTATACACTCTGAGTGGTATAAAAAACTATAAACAGGCGATCTTTCTCACCCTGTTTTCATGACGGCCACCTTCAAACGGTGTATCAATGAATACATCTACCATTTGCTTAGCAACAGCATCATCTACAAATCTGGCCGGAATACAAAGTACATTGGCGTTATTGTGAGAACGCGCCAGACGTGATAACTCTTCGCCCCAACAGATAGCTGCGCGTATACCCTGATGTTTATTAGCCGTAATGGCTACGCCATTACCACTACCACATACCAGTATACCGAACGCGGCCTGCTCACGTTCAACCAGTGTTGCGACAGGATGCGCAAAGTCAGGATAATCAGCCGAGTCTTTTGAATGTGCACCTACGTCTTTTACCTTCAGACCTTTTCCTTCCAGATAAGAAATAATCTCCTCTTTATATTCAAATCCCGCATGATCAGAGCCAATGGCTACCGGCAGCGTAAGATTAAATAGTGGTTGTGATGCCATAAAACAAAAATTTAAATAGTGAAGTGGAAGTTACAGAAAGCACAACGCGGAATATCCTGTTTAATAACAAAGGACATTCCGCGTCTGTTTTATATTTTATCAGCGTCAGATCAAGACCATTCTTCTGCTTCTTTCTCTGCCTGCTCCATTCCTTTCAGCGCTCTGCCCGAAATATATATGCTAATTTCGTATAAAAGATACAATGGTGTAAATACAATCAACTGGTCTATTACATCCGGCGGCGTAATTACCGCTGCCAGTACCAGTATTACAACGATGGCGTGCCTGCGGTAAGTACGAAGGAACGTCGGTGTGATAAATCCGATTTTCGTCAGGAAGAACACCAGTACAGGCAATTCAAACAGAATACCCATACCCAGTACGATCTGTGACATCAATCCGAAGTAATCATCTATGAAGAACTGGTTAACAGCCCTGTCTGTAACGGTATAACCTGCCAGGAAGTTGATCGTGAAAGGCGCCATCAGGAAATAACTGAAAGCGATACCCATGAAAAACTGGAAAGATACCCAGAAGATCACCCCACGTGCACCTTTCAGTTCACGCTCTTTCAATGCTGGTTTTATAAAGCTCCAGAATTCCCAGAAGATATATGGGAAAGCTACTACCAGACCAAATATAAATGCCAGTTTGAACTGCAACATTACCTGTCCTACGAGGATGTGGTTCTGAAACACAATAGGTACCGGCGTGATACAAAGCTTATCCCCCAGACCAACAAGGTGCCCCAGTTTACATAAAGCAACATAAGAAGGGAAGGTTGGGTTGGTGGGTCCGAAGATGACATCATCCAATATCTCCTTTGTATAAACAAAGCCGAAGATGCTCACCACTATCAGCGCAATGATCGAACGCACTATATGCCAGCGCAGGTCTTCCAGGTGGTCAAAGAAAGACATCTCTGCCTTTTCCTCGTTATTCGAAAAAATTTTCTTGAACATATCAGTTAGTCGGACTGTGATTATTTTTTATGCTAAGGAGCACAAATATAGCTGTTGCTTCCAACAAAATAGAGCAACTACCCCTATTAGTAGAAAGTTTTAAGCGAATTTAAAGGTATATACGCAAGCTTCCGGGAGACCGGTCACTATCGCTACCTGCCTGCTGTACGTCTGTCTTAACTATTGATGATGAAAAAACGCCGCAAACCGGCAGGTGATAAAGAGAAAGAATATATATAATGAACTTTGAGGTAGGTACAAAAAAAGAGCCAGCCCGAGAAGAATCAAGAGCCGGCCTTTCATCCATTGTTTGTTAACCCCAAAAAAGTTGAATTCGAGAATGTCTTTGTTTCCAGATTCACTTTGCATCCGATTGATGGCAAGCTTTCAAGATGTTCGTGTTTCTGGTTACTTTTAAATTTCTATCACAAAAATAGAAAGAAATATGTTATTATCAATGTTGTAACAATTTTTTTTACATCCTTTTAACAAAAATCAAATCATTGTGTTACATCATCTGTAGCAAATGTATAAAATTCGTGTTAAATCCCTACTACTTTTTTTAAATCGTTTTAGCAGGGGCGATGCTAATCCATCCGCGAAGCGTCTCATTCACTCTGCAAATATATTAAAAAAAATATCACAATATCAACTATTGATTTCTTTTCTTTTATAAAAAATTAGTAAGCTCTCCTAAATTGTTGAAAAATAAGCAACTAAAACTTCATATCTCATAGATAAAAAAGTTTAATTTAACTTGAAATGTAATCAGAGCACCTTCATTTTCACCATTTCGATCCTCGTTTCAGTCACATTCAGCACATCAAACTCATAATCGTCTATGATAATGCGCTCTTTTAAGCGGGGAATCTTTTCGTGGTGATTGATGATATAGCCGGATAATGTTTCACTCTCATCCTCAGGAAAATCAAAACCATATTTTTCATTCAGATAATCCAGCTCCAGACGACCGGAAAAAATATATTCTTTCTCCGCGATCTGTTTTTCCACAAACTCTTCTACATCATGTTCATCTTTGATTTCTCCAAAGATCTCTTCCAATACATCCTCTATGGTCACGATACCAGCCGTACCGCCAAATTCGTCCACTACCCATGCAATACTCCTATGCTCCTTGTTGAACTTACTCAGCAGATCAATTGCACTCATTGTTTCAGGTACCGCCAATATCGGGTGCAGGATCACGGAAATATCTCCCGGACTCTTAAACATATCCAGCTGATGGATATAACCGAGGATATTGTCGATGGTATTTTCGTAAATGATGATCTTGGAGAGCTTCGTGTCTACAAACTTCCGCTGTGCAGCACTGATAGGGCTTCCTATTTCCAATGCCTCTATCTCCTTACGCGGAATCAGACAACCGCGAATTTTCACATGTGCCAGCGACAGTGCATTTTCAAACAACTCGGTATTCAGTTCCTGATTCTCCGTCATATGCTGCTGGGACTGACGTATAAAATGCTCCACATCCACTCTCGGGAAGGAAGTGTCCGTCTCTATAATACGTACATTGAACAGGTATTTCAGTATCCATTCAGAAATAGAGACCAGCAGACTGCCTATTACAAACAGAGGCTTGGATATCACGGAAATGGGTAATGCAAAAAAGCTCAATAAAGCTTCCGGCCGTGAACGAAAAATAGCACGGGGAATGAAGAACCCGAAGGTCAGCAGTATTAATGTGCTCAGGATTACATCGATAAACAACAATACCGGCTGCAGATTCGTATTCTGCTGGGGAGGTAATACAAGGTTCCATATCGGCTGGAAAAATCCGGCGAACAGAATGCCATATATCACCACAACAATAGTCAATCCTAACAGGCTGGTAGCCAGAAAGCGGGAAGGGTTGTCATTAAAGCTGGCCAGTATTTTACCGGTAGCTCGCCCCTGTTTCTTCTTCAGCTCAATGCTCAACTTGTTCACATTGGCGAATGCCGTTTCAAGTCCGGCAAAGAAACCTGCCAGCAATACCAGTGTAGCCAGGATCAGGAGTGTATAAGTATCCATAGAGTTCAAAAGTAAGGAATTATAGATTCCACATAATAGGTACGGTCATTCCTTATACAAAGATTGCACCGGAACATTATGTTTACTGTCCAAGGAATCCGGTTACCAGTTTTTTTACTGCTGTGTAAGCCGTTTCCAGATCGTCATTCACTACTATTTCATCAAATTCATGAGAGAAAGACAGCTCGTAACGGGCCTTTCCCAGTCTTTCTTCCAGGGAAGCCTGCGTTTCTGTACCGCGTTCACTCAGTCGTACCCGTAAGGTATCCAATGTCGGTGGCGCGATAAAGATAGTGAGTACACCCGTATGGTACTTTTCCTTGATAGAAAGGGCCCCTTTCACATCAATATCCACCATAGGTACTTTTTCATTATCCCATATACGCTGTAATTCTGTTTTCAGGGTACCATAATATTTACCGGCGTACACCATCTCATATTCTGCAAATGCGTTGTCATCAATTTTCTGGTGAAAATCGTCCAGTGACAGGAAGTAATAATCTCTTCCATGCATTTCATTTTCCCGGGCAGTACGCGTTGTGGCTGAAATAGAAAAAGACAGCTGTGGCAATTCAGACAACAGCTTTTTTACGATGGTGGTTTTGCCTGCTCCTGAGGGAGCAGTTATAATAATAATCTTATTGCTCATGTTCTGATCTGATTAATCCTGGTTCCGCTATAAATCACAGGCTGCAAGCAATTGGTGCGGGCATTTACCATATTAAATATGATCGTTCGCGCCAATCTCTTGCAGCCTGTAGTATATCTTATAATACTTTAAATTCTCTTGATGTCTGCACCGAGTTTTCTCAATCGCTCGTCAATGTACTGATAACCGCGATCTATCTGTTCGATGTTCTGAATAGTGCTCTTGCCTTCCGCGCTCAATGCCGCGATCAGCAGGGACACACCCGCACGTATATCCGGAGATGACATGGTAATGCCTCTCAGTGCATGCTGTCTGCCCAGACCTATCACTACTGCACGGTGCGGATCGCATAATACGATCTGTGCACCCATGTCGATCAGCTTATCTACAAAGAACAATCTGCTTTCAAACATCTTCTGGTGTATCATCACACTGCCTTTTGCCTGTGTGGCTACAACCAGCACAATGCTAAGAAGATCAGGTGTAAATCCCGGCCATGGATGATCGGAAATTGTCAGGATAGAACCATCAAGGAAAGTCTGGATTTCATAACTATCCTGCTCCGGAATATAGATATCATTACCTCTGATCTCCAGATTAATACCTAACTGACGAAACTTCTCAGGAATAATACCCAGATGTTCTACACCGGCATTCTTAATAGTGATCTCAGAACGCGTCATTGCCGCGAGTCCAATGAAGGAACCTATCTCGATCATATCCGGCAGCATCGCATGACTACAACCTTTCAGGGAAGAAACACCCTGAATGGTCAGCAGGTTAGAACCGATACCGTTGATATTGGCGCCCATGCTGTTCAGCATTTTGCACAACTGTTGCAGGTAAGGTTCACATGCCGCGTTATAGATAGTTGTTGTTCCGTTAGCCATTACAGCCGCCATCACGATGTTGGCAGTACCGGTTACAGATGGCTCGTCCAGCAGCATATAAGCGCCTTTCAGACCACCCTCTCCGGCTTCCAGACGGAAATAGTTATCATCATTATCATACACGAACTGCACGCCCAATTTCTCAAAACCGATGATATGCGTATCCAGCCTGCGGCGGCCGATCTTATCACCGCCCGGTTTAGGGATATACGCTTTACCAAAGCGTGCCAGCAAAGGACCTGCAATCATAACAGAACCTCTGAGACGTCCGGATTTTTTCTTGAATTCTGCACTCTCCAGATAAGGAAGATTGATCTGGTCAGCCTGAAACTCACAGGTATCACGGCTGATTCTGTTGGTCTTCACACCCATATCGCCCAGCAGCTCTATAAGCAGGTTCACATCGACGATATCCGGGATATTACTGATAGTAACTTTATCAGCTGTCAACAGGACAGCGCTGATAATCTGTAAAGCTTCGTTCTTGGCACCCTGGGGCACAATTTCCCCTTTAAGACGGTTGCCGCCTCTTACTTCGAAAGCACTACTCACTTGTTCCTGTTTTTATTGTATTTGTTGTTATTGTGCTTATTGTTATTCTTCTGATTGTTGCTTTTGAACTTCTGCTGGAAGTTCTTATTATTATTACGTTTGCTGCCGCCACTGCCGCCGCTGTTAGAAGAACGTGGCTGGTATTCGGCATTCGTATTAAAATTAGGGGCAGCAGCCATAGAAGCAGCAGTCGGTGCTGGTGAATGACCTGTCTGATATTCCAGACGGCCATCAGTGATACCGTTCAGTTCAGCCTTGATTGCATCGTCATGAACACTTTCCTTATGCCAGTTGCTATAAGCCAGTTTCATGTAGTTGCCTATACATTGGGTGAATCCTTCTTTCTTTTCAGGATTATCCTCGTTGATCGCTTTATCAATCACCATCTCCAGATTTTTACCAAAGTGGCGGTTACGGGGATATTTTTTAGGATAAGCCAGACGCTCAGGTTTTGCTCTCAGGGTCTCTCTGGTTGGAATCGGGTATGGAGATTCCACATCCAGTTTAAAGTCAGATATCAGAAACAAGTGGTCCCACAGCTTATGTCTGAAGTCCTCCACATTGCGCAGGTGAGGATTCAGCGTACCCATCAGCTCTATCAGTGACATCGCGTTACGTTGACGGTGCTCTGTATCCTCGATGCTGAGCACATACTCTATCATCTTTTGGATATTGCGTCCGTACTCCTTCATTATCAAATGGTTACGGGTTGTATTGTATTCCATATCGCTACTTAAAATAATGTCTGTGTAAATTTTGAAAGGTAAGATCTGCTTGCGCATTCACAAAGCAACAAAAGCTGATTGGAGAACATCTTTGTACCTGGTCATCGTATCCAGGACGGAATGACTTTTAATGTGAAAGCTACCGTTCCTTGCAAACTTATGAAAAATAGTTCAATTATATCAATAGTTAAATTCGTCCCAAAACAGTTTCTATGAAACATTCATGGCGCATTTTCATAATACCGTAACAGAGCGATTTTTTCGGAGATAACTGGTTTACAGATGGCCGGAGTAAAAGGCCGCTCGGGTTAACGGAGCAGGCGGCCCAAAAGGCAAAAGCACTGTCCCGGCCAGAACCGGGACAGTGCAATAATTTATTCAAATGCTAGTTTTCCCCAGTTTTCCAGTTCTTCTTCTGTCCAGATCTCAGGGAAGAATACGATACGTTTGTGGCGTGGAGGCAGGTACTGTTGCCAGTTAGTTCCTCCGGTAGCCGCAATATCTTCCGGTTTACGGTTCAGGTAGCGTACGGCAGATTTATAGTGCATCAGCGGCCATCTTACATTGATGTTCAGGTCGTACTCCTTCAATAACGGCATTACTTCCTCCTGTACTTCCTTCGGCAGCTGTTTATAGCGCAACTGCATATTGTTTTGCTGATAACGCTCTGCGAGGAACAGGAAATCGCGCATATATTTCTGCTCAAACTGGCGAAGGGTCAGCGTTTTTTTACCTGTAGCCAGTTCTGTAGCTCCACTGCGCCAGTAAATATTATCCAGTATTTCTGACAGCTCCTTCCCTTTCAGTCCTTCCCGCTGTTGCTCATAGACCAGATTTACCAGTCCGGTAGAGCAAATTTCTATCTTACGGAACTGACCACTCTGAAAGCCGCTGGCAGGCAATAAAGCCATCCTGAATTGCAGGAACTGCTGCTTATCCATGCCATCCACCATGATCTCAAATGAACTGATCAGGTTCCGGAAATAGTTATTGATACGCTTCAACTGTGTCTTAAACAGTTCCGCGGTCAATTCCGGCGCCTGACAAACCTGCTCAATAGCCTGTAAAGTCAGCTTGAAATAAAGTTCGGTAATCTGATGATAGATAATAAAGATGTTCTCATCCGGTATCGGGGTCCGGGGATGCTGCAGGTTTAATAATACATCCAGTTGAATATAATCCCAATAGGTAAGGTAATCGGCATACAGGAGCCCATCAAGATAAGATGAAAGATCCTGGCCCATTGCGGCATACTTCTCTTCCAGCCGCTTGATTTTGTCAGCGATTTCAGTTGTAACCATGATATAATAAGTAAATTAAAAGAACCCTTCCCGGCCGCCTATGCATATAATATTACATATAAGCTGACGGGGAAGGGTGCCGGGATCACTCCCTTATTCCACAACATTGATGGTGCGGTAAAAACTTTCCTCCAGCGATATCAGCGTTTCAGTCCGCTCTATCCCCTTTATCTTCTGCAGCTCGTCATGCAATATCCTCCTTAATTGAGTAATATCTTTACAGATGATCTCTGCAAACATACTATAGCTGCCCGTTGTATAGTTCAGGCGCACCATTTCGGGGATCTTACGCAATTCTTTAGCCACAGTGTCGTACATGGAACTCTTTTCAAGGTAGATACCGATAAAGGCAATCACGTCATAGCCGATCATTTTTAAATCTACATGCAATTTTGTACCTTTAACGATACCCAGTTCTTGCAATTTCTTCATTCTAACGTGGATCGTGCCACCGGAAACGAAAAGCTTCTTCCCGAGGTCAGCGTAGGAGATTTCTGCATTATGCATCATTTCACTGATGATCTGCAAATCTAGTTTGTCAATATTCAAATTGTGGCTCATTTTTACAATTTGTTTTGGAATGTATTAAACCTATATGCAAATATTTGAAAAATTTCGAAAATTCAAAAATTTTTCTTAAAAAATTTTCAAGAAAACGGTTATGTCTTTAGATTTGCATCATAATAGTTCATCAAACGGCGCTTTTCTACAAACAGACAGTGTAAAAAACTGAACAGATTTGAAAAAATACCGCAAATTTTTGAATAACTAGATCTTTAAATTGTGGGGTGATGAAACTGGCAGACATGCCCTCTTGTCTCGGGGGTGGGGATCACAGGATAAACACAGCATAATGGGTTGACCACTAATCTTATTTGTGCTGCGGCTAACTGCCTCGTGGAGGTTCGACTCCTTCCCCTACAGCTATTTAAAAGCCTGCTTCCCTATGTGGAGCAGGCTTTTTTGATTTATTACAGGACTCAACTCTCCTATTCAGCCACCCGGCTGCTATCCCCGCCGGGAAAAACACTATTTTTGCAGCGATGGGACAAAAGAAACTACAACGCTTCGCAGAAATTGAGACCTTTCCGAATGTTTTAATATACCCGGAAGGAATGCCCGGTAACTGGCATACATTCTTTAAAAACAATCATCCGCTTACGCTGGAACTTGCCTGTGGTAAAGGCGATTATACACTGGGCCTCGCCCGCCGCTACCCGGAAAAGAACTTCCTCGGCGTAGATCTGAAAGGTAACCGCATCTGGCGCGGCGCTAAAACTGCTATGGAAGAGCCTCTTCCAAATGCTGGCTTCCTCCGCACACAGATCGATAAACTAGCCAACT
The DNA here is from genome assembly GCF_007896845.1 of Chitinophaga pinensis. Taxonomy (GTDB): domain Bacteria; phylum Bacteroidota; class Bacteroidia; order Chitinophagales; family Chitinophagaceae; genus Chitinophaga; species Chitinophaga pinensis_C. The sequence continues at coordinate 91,692 of NZ_VOHS01000017.1, forward strand.
ATTTCGCACCTGGAGAAATTTCAGAAATATGGATCACCTTCCCGGATCCATTCCTCAGGAACTCCAAACAGAAAAAGCGTCTGACCCACCCTAAATTCCTTCAACTCTACCAGCCCCTGCTGGCAAAAGATGGAACAATTAATCTTAAAACAGACTCTCCTGAATTATATATCTTCACAAAAGAAGTGATCGAAGCTGCAGGCTGTATCTTAATAGAAGATATTCCGGACATCTATGCCATGACCGAAGTACCTCCCCTGCTGCAGATCCGTACTTATTATGAAGGAATGCACCTAGAAGACGGCCGTACCATCAGGTACCTGAAATTCAGATTGCCTGAAGCACCGCTCGACTGGCGCGAAATAAAACTGCCTTCTCATGCAGAAGCCACTGAAGGAGACGATTGACTTCTACTATAATGAACAGGGATACATGGTATTCACTGAACATTATCACCTGGAAAGGGGGTACTGCTGCGGGAACGGCTGTAAACATTGTCCCTACGGGTACGAAAAAGTACCCGAACCCCGGCGGACCACCCTACTTACCAACAGGCTGAACAGAGACAACGAAAAGTAACGTATCTTTCTACTACCTACAGTCCCCATTACCTACCGGTATAAGCCGGTCCTCCCCAAAGGATGGACATGCAGGATGTATCAGATTAGAAGGATTTAACGACGACGATTTAAATTGTAAAGATGTACTTTGGGTATCAGGAAGAAAGCATAGAGCAACCAAATAGTCAGACTGAAAACGATAATACCAATTGTCATATGTCGGTACTTAAGCTAAAGCTGGATCATGATCAATTACTGGAGGATTTCTTTGAATCTACCCATGTTATCGGAATCGTATCCTCCGCACGCGACTATCAACTCTGCTGGCAGATCAATAAGCATATGCACCTCGATTTCCGGATTAATAATTCTCTGGAAATTAACCTCTCCAAAAACAACAGAGCGTTCTATTTCAGCGTTTTTGAGTTTGAGGAACCAATAAAATCTTCTGTACATTATTTCTATAACAATCATTGTCAGGCAGAATACCTGCTGCCGGAACTCAAAAACGTAGACTTCCTCTGGATGGTCAAAGGAGACTACTATCAGTTAAATGACATCAAAAAATTAATCGACCAGTTACGCCACGTAGAGCTTGTACAATTAGTATCTTTATTGGATATTAGAGAGATTAAGAATAAGATGAACCTCATCTTCTAACCGGTCCACCCCGGTTTCCTTCACCGAATTACACCCGTGAACAAGGCATTGTTTCATGTTAAAATCCTTTTGTTATGTGGGAAGAAAAAAAGAACCAACTATACAGGTCCTTTGAATTTAAAGACTTTAAAGAAGCATTCGCATTCATGACAAAAGTGGCCCTTGTTGCTGAAAAAATGGACCATCACCCCAACTGGACAAATGTTTATAACAAGGTAGAAATATACCTGAATACACATGACGCGGGAGATGTGATCACCGATAAAGACCATAAGCTGGCGAAAGCCATCGATGGGTTGTTGTAAATTTTTATTAACACACAGTGATTCGTATTTCTTTACTTTTCCTGTTGTTTTGTTGCTCCATTGTTACCAGGGCTGGCATACCCGCATTAGATACGCTGGTGGCAGATTTCGATCATCTGCCTGCTGCTGTCGATCTGCGACCGTATCTCCTGTCTCTGGTAGATAAAGGAGGATCTTTAACACCGCAACAGATTTCATCAGCATCATTTAACCACAACTATCACCTGTTCCATGTAGAGAAAAAACATATTGGAAAAGGAAATAATTGCTGGCTGAAACTCCATGTAAGAAACACAGGTACCCGGGATTCCACGCTTACACTTTTTGCCGGCTGGCATGATGATATGAGCTGGTACAGACAGGACAGCGCCGACCACAAACTTCACCTCATCATGCATACCGGTCTGATGCGGGACCGCGCAGGTGTACAGCGATGGGAACATTATGGCTTCAATGTTACCGTCCCTCCCGGCAGCACACACACCTACTTTCTGCATATCAACAACAAATACTATAACGAAAATGGGCTAATGCCCCTCTTATTCAATGACCTCCAATATGGCCAGTTCCGTAATGGACAATTTGAATACTATCGCAAAGAAACCATCCTGATACATGTGTTGCTCGGTATGCTGTTAGTTTGCCTTGCTATTGCTGTCATCAATTACATCCAGTTACCCGACAAATCCTACATGTACTTCGCTGCCTACATGTTAGGACTGATCGTGTTTTTCACGCTCCGTCTGGAAAGCCAGCCGTACCAGCTGTCTGTATTCTACCGATGGCCCATGCTGAAATATTACTGGGATATCCCGGCGCTATTATTCTGTTTCTACCTGATGTACCTTGCCTTTGGGAATACCTTCCTGAATCTGCAGGAAAGATATCCTTTCATGGAGAAACTATTTACTTCAGTAGCTGCCATCATCGGAGGTATCATCATTATTTGCTTCTATTGCATTGCATTGGAACAATACCAGGTGCCGGTTATGATCTATAGCTATGTCTATATCTCTACCCTGCTCCCTTTCCTGATCGTATTCATTGCTCTGGCCAGACGTTCGCGTCATCATCCACTGGTGCGCTTTTTTCTCTTCGGTTCGCTCTGTTTCTATATGGCCAGTTTCGGATCTTTCCTGATGCTGATCAGACCTCTGGGTCTTATCAACGCACTGGGAGAAATCTCTGCCCCTTCCCTGCTTATTGTAGCAGGTGTTTTGTTGCAATCTATGTTCTTCCTCGCAGGACTCAGTTATCGCAATAAACTGGTACACCATGAAAGAACACGCACACAGGAACTGCTCATAAAACAGCTGAATAAGAATAAAGAACTGCAGAGAAAACTGAATGAACAGCTGGAAGAACTGGTAAAAGAACAGACCACGGAGATCTTGCGCAAAAAACAGGAACTTGAAGAACAACGCAAAATACATCTGGAAACAGAGTACGATAAAAAACTAACGGAAATAGAACTCAAGGCGATCCGTGCACAGATCAATCCGCATTTCATTTTCAATTGCCTGAATTCCATTCAGCTGTTTGTAATGCAACGGGACTTTGAATATGCGCAAAAATACCTCTCTGACTTTTCCTACCTGATCCGTAAAACACTTGACTTTTCCCGCCGTAATTTTATTTCGCTATCAGACGAAATTGCCTACCTGAATACTTATCTTGGGTTGGAGAAAATGCGGTTTGAGCATAAGATGGAATACGAGATCTATGTAGATCCTGCTATTGCCACCGCAGAATCAGAGGTACCTGCTATGTTATTACAACCTTATGTTGAAAACGCAGTAAAGTACGGCATGACCAATACCAGCTACCCAATAGGTAAATTGCTGATACATTTTAATCAGATAGCCCCGGATATGCTGGAATGCCTGATAGAAGACAATGGTATCGGCATTATTCGCTCCAAAACCTTGCGTACCCTGCCCAAACATCATCAGTCTTCTGGTATGGAGATCAGCTTTAACCGTGCCGAACTCCTGAATAAGATGTACAATACGGGTATACATATCGATATCATTGACAAATCGGAAAATAATAATACAGAAAGTGGTACTATTGTAAGGATACTGATCCCCCAACTTTAGGCCATACAAGCTTATTGGAATACTATGATAAAGGCCGTTATAATAGATGATGAACGCAACAGCCGTGATATCATATCACTGATGCTGGAAAAATATTGCCCTGAAGTACAGGTAGCCGCTACTGCGTCTGACTGTGCAGATGGTATTGCCACTATTCAGCAACATCAGCCACAGCTAGTATTCCTTGACCTTGAAATGCCTGATGGCACCGGCTTTGATGTACTATTAGGCACACAGGATGCCCCTCCGTTTGAAGCTGTTTTTGTAACCGCTTTCGAAAAGAAATTCCTGCATACCATCAGGTTTAGTGAAGTAGAAATCATACTTAAACCAATTGACAGGGAAAGTCTGATGAATGCAGTGAGCAAGATCACGGATCGTATACGGGCGAATGCCAGCACTTCCCGTTATAAAGTATTACTTGAAAACTTTAATAATGGCCGTAACATCAATATGGATATGGTCATACCGGTGACACAACATGAGGATATGATCATCGGACTCAATAGGATCACCTATCTCGAAGCATCTGCAGAAAAGACAACCATACACCTGTCAGATCAGCAACACATACTGGCGGATCGTTCATTCCGTTATTACACAGACCTGTTCAGCAGTTTACGTTTTTATCAGATCAACAACCATCAGATGGTGCAGTTATCTCAGATCAATAATATTGAAGGGGATGGCAGCAGGGCATTGCTGAAGAATGGGATCAGACTGGAAGTTGCAGACCGAAGGAAAAAGGATCTTATCAGTCACTGGAAACAATACAGATAACAATAAAAAAGGTCCCGTCTGAGACGGGACCTTTAATTTTTTATCCATTCATGGAGATCAGGAACTCTTCGTTGTTTTTGGTTCCCCTCATGTGTTGCAGCATGAAGTGCATTGATTCCTCTGTATTCATATCTGCAAGGTGATTACGCAGAATGTGTATACGTTTCAGGATATCTTTTTCCAGCAGCAGGTCATCACGACGGGTAGAAGATGCAGATACATCGATCGCAGGGAAGATACGTCTGTTGGCCAGTTTACGGTCAAGCTGTAATTCCATGTTACCGGTACCTTTGAATTCTTCAAAGATCACCTCATCCATTTTAGAACCTGTATCGATCAATGCTGTAGCAAGTATTGTCAATGAACCACCGTTTTCGATCTTACGCGCAGCACCAAAGAATTGTTTTGGTTTCTGCATAGCGTTTGCTTCCACACCACCACTCAATACTTTACCAGAAGCAGGAGCAACGGTGTTGTGCGCACGTGCCAGACGGGTAATGGAATCCAGGAGGATTACTACGTCGTGACCACATTCTACCAGACGTTTTGCTTTCTGTAAAGCGATAGCAGATACTTTTACGTGCTTCTCAGCCGGTTCGTCAAAAGTAGAAGCAATTACTTCTGCTTTAACGCTACGTTCCATATCAGTTACCTCTTCCGGACGCTCATCGATCAGCACTACCATCAGGTATACTTCAGGATGGTTTGTTGCGATCGCATTTGCTACTTCTTTCAGCAACATGGTTTTACCAACCTTAGGCTGTGCTACAATCAATCCACGCTGACCTTTACCGATTGGGGTAAAGAGATCCATGATACGTGTTGAGTAGTTATTGGAAGTAGTAGTAAGACGTAATTTTTCGAATGGGAATAATGGTGTCAGATAGTCGAAAGGTACGCGGTCACGTACTTCTTCAGGAGACTTACCATTAATCGTTTCTACTTTCAGGAGTGCGAAATATTTTTCACCTTCTTTCGGAGGACGCACGGAACCTTTCACGGTATCCCCGGTTTTCAGTCCGAACAATTTGATCTGTGAAGGAGAAACATAAATATCATCTGGTGAACTGAGGTAGTTATAGTCAGAAGAGCGGAGGAAACCATAGCCATCGGGCATCATTTCCAGTACACCTTCACTGATAATTATACCATCAAATTCTATATTAAAAGCAGGTTCTTTCTTGTTTGAAGGAGTGCGCTGTTTCTGCGCCATTACCGGCTCTTCCGGCATTACAAAATCATCCTCGTCTTCTTCTTCCTCTTCCTCTTCTGCTTCCTGAGCATTGGGCAGAGTGGTAATTACATCATCCTCTTCTTCTTCCTCTTCTTCAATATCTTCAGTGAATTGTGGAATGATCACATCATCATCGTCATCGAAAGTAAGAGAGGGGATGTCTAAGTCTATATCGAAGTTCTTTTTCTTTGGTTTGTTGTCCTGTGCCTTAGGTTCTTCCAATTCAGTTTCTTTGCTTTTAAGGCCGTTGGCAGCTGGCTTCCTGCCACGTTTAGGTTTTTCGTCTGCAGCTGTGGTTTCTGCTACAGGTGCTTCTTCAGCTTCTTCTTCTTTTTTAGTCTTACGTTTACGTGTTTTCTTTTCTTCACCATTTGCCGGGTTACCTTCAGAGGCCATTACTGCCTGCTTATCGAGTATTTTATAGATAAGATCCTGTTTGCTCAGTTTTTTGGCGTTTGGCACATCCAGTTTCTCTGCAATGTCAAGCAGCTCAGGAACGAGCATGTCGTTCAATTGTAAGATGTCGTACATCATCGTGTGTTGTCAAATTTAAAAGTGTTGTGAGGTGGGTACCACTACATACCAACATACACCAATTACAAATAATTGTTTTTTGAGTCCAATAAATTTAATCTGGTTATTAAATCTGATAGGGAATGTTGAGTTTAGGACTGCCGACGAAGATGGAAATATGGAAATTTAGAACTTTATCAGGCAGGTTTGTAACGCAAGATTAAAACAAGTTTCGCTATTATCCAAAAAAAAAGCACTCTTGCAACCTCTTACAACAGCAGCCAGACAAGCGTCCGTGCCATTCTTCCCCCTTGAAAACCCCGTCCCATAGCCTCTCTATGGTTTTGGCCGCAAAATATCCATCAACATTCCTGCCAAACAGCCAGTCAGGGCTTCAGAATTAATTTAACATTTTATTTAGTTCCTTTCCCGGAAGCTCCCTAATACCCTATGCAGTATGATCCATATCTCTTAAATTTGCAATCCTAAAATATATATTTATATGAGCCAAAGAGTGAAAGTCAAGCAGATACTGCAGGACGAAAAAACAGACTACAATGTAGTGGTAAAGGGTTGGATACGGTCTTTCCGTAACAATCAGTTTATAGCACTGAACGATGGCTCAACCAATAATAATATCCAGGTAGTAATAGACCAGGAATCAGTTACCCCCGAACTGCTGAAACGCCTTACCACAGGGGCTGCTATCAGCGTATCCGGTCAGGTAATCCCTTCTATGGGTAAGGGCCAGCGTGTAGAATTGAAAGCTATTGAACTGGAAATATTGGGTGATTGCGATCCTGAGAAATACCCGCTTCAGCTGAAAAACCGCCCCAGCCTGGAATATCTGCGTGAAATCGCACATCTGCGTTTCCGTACCAACACCTTCGGTGCCATCTTCCGTCTGCGCCATTCCCTGGCATTTGCTGTACACAAATTCTTTAACGAGAAAGGCTTTGTATACCTGCATACGCCGATCATCACAGCATCTGACGCTGAAGGCGCCGGTGAAATGTTCCATGTAACCTCTTTCGATCTTAAAAATCCTCCGCTGACAGAAAGTGGTGAGATCAACTATAAAGAAGACTTCTTTGGCCGTGCTACCAACCTGACCGTATCTGGTCAGCTGGAAGGCGAACTTGGCGCAATGGCGTTTGGCGATATCTACACCTTTGGTCCTACCTTCCGTGCAGAAAATTCCAACACAGCCCGCCACCTTGCTGAATTCTGGATGATCGAGCCTGAAATGGCGTTCTACGATCTGGAAGACAATATGAACCTGGCTGAAGCTTTCATCAAATACGTACTTGGTTACGCACTGGAAAATAACAGAGAAGACCTCGAATTCCTTGCGCAGCGCCTTCTGGAGGAAGAAAAACAAAAGCCTCAGCAGGAACGCAGCGAAATGGGCCTGATCGAGAAACTGGAGTTCGTGCTGAACAACGAATTTGTACGTATCACTTACACCGAAGCGATCGACATTCTCAAAAACAGCAAGCCTAACAAAACCAAGAAATTCTCTTACCTGATCGAAGAATGGGGTGCTGACCTACAAAGTGAGCACGAGCGTTATCTGGTAGAAAAACATTTCAAAAAACCGGTTATCCTCACCGACTACCCGAAAGCAATCAAAGCGTTCTACATGAAACAGAACGAAGATGGCAAGACAGTAAGAGCAATGGATATCCTCTTCCCAGGTATCGGCGAAATCGTAGGTGGTTCACAACGTGAAGAAAACTATGATAAACTGGTTGCCCGCATGGAAGAAATGCACCTGCCTGTTGAAGAAATGAGCTGGTATCTGGATACACGCCGCTTCGGATCTGCACCACACGCAGGTTTCGGACTTGGTTTCGAAAGACTGGTGCTGTTTGCTTCTGGTATGGGTAACATCAGAGACGTTATTCCTTTCCCAAGAACACCGAAGAGCGCTGATTTCTAATTCAAACAGACGTTTTTTAAAGCCTTATACAGGGCGCTTCAATTAAATGAAGCGCCCTTTTTTATTGACTACTCCCTCATGCTTTCAGAGCCCGATTCCCCACGGTCTGCCCCATCCTGCCCAATTCCTGATTCCTGACTAAATTTTTATGGAATCTATTTGCGCCTGCATCTATATACCTGAAAGCGCTTTCAGTCATTTAATTATTTACCATTAAACCCTTATGCAATGGCTGAAATAAATACCGGCGGCTCAGAACGTGGCCGTAAAAGAGGCACCCGATCAAAAAAGAACAGTACACGTGTTGATATGACACCTATGGTAGACCTGGGCTTCCTGCTCATTACCTTTTTCATGCTCACCACAACTATGATGAAACACAGAACAACTGATCTGCTGATGCCTGCTGAAGATAAAGACCATCCTTCCGTACTGGCAGATAGTAAGTCACTTACGATCCTGTTAGGTGCCAACAATAAAGTCAGCTATTACGAAGGTATTGGCAATGACCCTGCCCATCCTCCTGTAGTAAAAAATTCTTCCTATGCCAATAACCATGGTATACGCGATGTCATTATCGACAAACGTGATCGTGTGATGGCCATGCATAAGAAGGATGACCTGATGGTACTGATCAAAGCAGACAAACATGCCAGCTATAAAAATGTAGTGGATATCATGGATGAAATGCTCATCAACCATGTAGGCAGATATGCGGTAGTAGACATCACAGCAGAAGACGAAGCTTTCTTAAAATGAGTTACCTTAGTAAGGTAAAACTCATTTACTATGGCAATAACTCATTCCATTCCGGTTGTGGACCTCGCCGCCTTTACCTCAGGCGACGCCGCCAGTAAAGCCGCTTTTGTAGAGCAGCTTGGTAAAGCTTACGAAGAAGTAGGCTTCGTGGCGGTAAAAAATCACGGTATTTCTGACGATCTTATTGCAAAATTGTACAAGTATGTACAACTGTTTTTTACCCTGCCGTCCGACATCAAGCGGTCTTATGAGATTCCTGAGCTGGCCGGTCAGCGTGGCTACACTTCCTTCGGGAAAGAACACGCCAAGGGTTATGAAGCGCCTGACCTGAAAGAATTCTTCCAGTTTGGTCAGACTGTAGAAGATGATGACCCGATCGGCGCAGAATACCCTCCCAACGTGGCTGTAAAAGAAATTCCGGCGTTTACGCCTACCTTCTTTGACGCCTACCGTGGTTTTGAACAATCAGGGAAAGCATTGCTGCAGGCAATTGCCATCTACCTCGGACTGGATGAGTATTACTTTGATCAGTTTATTCATAATGGTAATTCCATTCTGAGGGCTATACATTACCCTCCTATCACGGAAGAACCTTCTTCGGCCATCCGCGCAGAACAACATGAGGATATCAACCTCATTACCCTGCTGGTAGGAGCTTCCGCAGATGGATTACAGATCCTGGATAAACAGAACAACTGGGTACCCGTTACCTCATTGCCTGAACAGATCGTTGTAAACGTTGGCGATATGCTCCAACGCCTTACCAATAACCGCCTGAAATCAACCACACATCGCGTCGTGAATCCTCCGCGTGACATGTGGCATACCAGTCGTTATTCCATTCCATTCTTCCTGCATCCAAAATCAGAAATGCCACTGAATGCACTGGAAAGCTGTGTTACTGCCGAACATCCACTCGCCTACGAACCTATCACCGCCGGCGAATATCTGGATGAACGTCTGAGAGAAATCGGTCTTAAAAAATAACCATACACAGAAAACGCTCCATTACGGAGCGTTTTCTTTTTCTCTCTTATATGCTGATTTATACTACTCGCTAATTCACGCTACCCGCGCCGCCACTTTCCTTCTTCACCAGCGTCTTATCTTCTTCCAGCACAGCTGTATTACCGCTGAATAACTGTACAAAGTAATCCTTCATCTCATTCGTCATACGGTACTCGTTTTGTGGGAAATTCAGGAAATAGCTATGCTGCCGACCCACCTGCTCCCGAAAGTTGACATAATTTGCATTTTGGCCAATCGTCCTTTCAGTTTCTCTCCCAGCTGCGGCTTCAATGTCAGCAGATGAGCACCTTTTAGTTGCCAGTCTGACCTGTTATAATGAATATAGATCTTATTCGCAAAATGAATGTTCTCTACCCATTCCTGATGCCCCTTCGAAGGAACACAGGCGGCATTGATCACCACATTATCAATAAACGGTTCATTATTCAACTGCTGGTAATCCTGCCCTTTCATCATTTCCATCAGTATGATATTGCCCATACTATGACAGAATGTAGACACCTTCACCTGTTGCATCCAGTCTTCCTTCTCCCTCCTGGCCTGCTGTATAACCCGAAGCAGCCGGTAATAATGCGGAGCAGATAAACGGGCATTCTCCCGCGCAAACCTGAAATTACGTGCTGGCCGGTACGTCGTATTGATGCTGGCATAATCAAACATGATCACATTCACCTGATATTGTGACCGCATGAGCAATGCCCTCTCCACATTGGTAGTAAAGATCTTACCCATCCCCTCTGCATAAACGACGATATCCCGCTTTTCCGGCAATAGATGCATCGCATCTGCCAGTGTAGGCGTCTGAAATACATTCCATTGCCCACCGTGCTTCTGCAAGAAGAAGTATTTCAGCCCGGAAGTATCCACATATTCATCTACAAAGCGCAAATTATCCTTGTGCAGGTGTCGGTTGCTCACAAAAACCAGACAGGTATCTGTTGCCGACGGCGTAACACTATCTGACTGTAAACAGAAATTTGCCCAATAATCGTCACTGTTGTAGAATGATAACTGAGCATGTACGTTCAGTGAGAGTGTTATGCATAGGATAACAAGAAATCTCTTCATAAAACTGCTTCTATTATTAAAACATTCATTACCAATGAATTGACAGGCTACCAGATAGAGGTGGGAAGTATTCAATATCCTGTAAAGTCTTGACAATGTACAACAAGTATTATGCCTGTACCTCAAAGACTTAACCGAAGAAAATCAACAGTTTGTCGCTTTATAGTTTGATATTGTCAGGAAATTATTGAAATTCGGGCAGCCTAATAAATACTAAAGCGTGTTTCTTCGTCATATTCCTTTCCTGCGCGCTGTTTTCATGCATAGCATCACAGCATATGGTGGCCCACAAGGTCACCTGGCAATGATGTTGAAAACATTTGTACACCAAAGACGGGATGTGACAGAACAGGAACTGATGGAATACAACGCTTTCTGTCAATTGTTACCCGGCGCTTCTTCTTCCCAGACGCTTACACTCATCGGATATAAACGTGGCGGCATCTCGCTGGCTGTAGCCACCCTGTTGATCTGGATAGCTCCTGCCTGTATACTTATGGGCTCCCTTAGCTTCCTTTTGCAATATTTCGATCAGAAAGCGCTTAATACGGATATCTTTAAGTACGTACAGCCAATGGCCGTAGGTTTCCTTATCTATGGAAGCATGCGGGCATTCCGGATCAGTATACGCAACCTCGCTACGGCAATGATCATGATATCATCACTGGTGATTGCCTATTTCTTCAAATCTCCGTGGACCTTTCCCTGCCTTATTATATTAGGCGGAATCGTGTCGAATTTCAGTGATAAACGCATTCCGGATATTCAGGATAAGCCCAAAAAGATCCGGTGGACCAACATCTGGCTTTTTGCCCTATTATTCATACTGGCAGGGTTCTTTTCCGAGCTGGCCCGTACGCATGACTGGATCACACGTCGTCCCTTCAACTTATTTGAGAACTTTTACCGTTTTGGCAGTCTTGTGTTTGGTGGAGGAGATATCCTGATCGCAATGATGCTGGAACAGTATGTATCCCGCGCTAAGACGCAATTTATGAGTGCTGAAGAATTACTGACAGGAGCCGGTATTATGCGGGCTTTGCCAGGCCCTACCTTCTCTATCACTGCATATGTCGGTGGTATGGTAATGCATAGTCTGGGGCCCGGTTATCAGCTATTGGGATGTATATTGGCACCTGTCGCCATATTCCTGCCCAGCTTACTGCTCGTCTTATTCTTCTTCCCCATATGGCATAACCTGAAGAAATATGTGGTCATTTACAGGGCATTGGAAGGTATTAATGCCGTAGTGGTAGGGATCATGTGGGCAGCCACGATCATACTGTTCATGGCCATCCCACAAAACGGATATACGATTGCGGTAACTGCTGTTACACTGACCGTACTTTGCATTTCACGCATACCGTCCCCATTTATAGTACTCGCCTGCCTCATCTTAGGCTGGCTATTATAGTCGCCTACTCCGGACGCGTCGTTTTCTGATTTTTCTTAAACACCATTGCTGACAATGCTGATGCTACCACCCCTAATACAGCATTCGTAAAAAAGATATTACCTGCCAGATAGATCCAGAAATTGGGGTTTTCCGTCTGCGATGCTGCAATAAAATGCATAACGATTGTAAACAACGCGATGATTATAATCGCCCATAATGTCGTTCTGAATCCCATCGCAAACAAGGCCATGGAAGACGTACGCTCATGATGCTGACTGTTATAATGAATAACGGAAAACAATACACCGAGAAACATCAGCAGATTGCCCAGATACCCTGTCCATAAATTACCTGACATATTGGTGAAATAGAAGATAACCGTAAACACCACAGAGATGACCGCAATGATGATTCCGTACACCGGAGCCAGGTTAACGTGATGATGATGTTGATGATTGACTGTTTGCATAACGGTTCATTTTTAGGTTCTAAAAATCAAACTGCTATACAGTGTAAAACAATTATTATTCCACATGCGCCTGTGCCATCTCTTCCACTTTCTCTATCGCCTTCCGCAGATCATTCTTCGTCTTATCAATATCTTTCCACAGATCACCCACCTCTTTCACTCTGTCACGCATATTTTCTATTGTAAAATTGCTGATTGCGAGATCATCATTCAACTCATCCCAATTTAAAGGAGCTGACACCGTAGCTGCTGGTTTCGGACGTACTGAATAGGGCGATGCGATTGTCTGTCCACGGCTATTCTGCATATAGTCTATATAGACTTTCTTATTACGTTTAGACTTTGTACGGATCACGCTGGTAATCTTCGGCAGATCCTGTTGTACCTGTTTGGCCACATACTCGGCAAATAAGCGACAGGTTTCATAATTATACTTTCCTCCCGTAGGAACATAAATATGCAATCCTGAAGCCCCGGAAGTCTTACAGAAAGATTGTACCCCTACTTTATCCAATAACTCCTTTATAGCGAGTGCCGTTTCAACGACATATTTAAAAGCAATATTCTCCGGATCCAGATCCAGCACGATATAATCCGGATTGTCCAGCTTTTTTACCCGCGATAACCATGGATTCATTTCAATACAACCCAGATTTGCCATATAAATCAAGGTCGCAGCATTATTACACACGAGATAATCTACATCACGGGATGCAGATGCCGCATGCAGTGTAATAGTTTTTATCCAGTCAGGTGCTGACTCCGTATCCACATCTTTCTGATAGAAGCCAGCGTCTTTAATCCCGTTCGGAAAACGATGCAGACTAAGCGGGCGATCTTTCAGATATGGCAATACATAGTCCGCCATATCCATATAATAATCGATCAGGTCACCTTTTGTGATCTTCTCATCAGGCCAGTACAATTTCTGCTGATTGGTCAATGGGACTTTTTACTGTTGAGTGTCACCACCCGCTCTTTTTCACGTGTTGCTTTCGCCGGGGCGGCACTTGCCGCAGCTTTTTTTGTAGCCATCTTTGTCGGTTTTGCGGTTTCCTGATGTACCTCTTTCGCCGGTTTATCTTTCCTCAATCCCAGAAATACCGGCTGTCGTAACTGCCTGTCACTCGTCCATGAAGAGAATTTCACCTGACACACCAGTTGTGGTTTAACCCAGGTGACAGGTGTATTTGTCCTGATTTTTTTATCAAAGGGCGAGGTTTTCTGCCGCAGTGGCTGCATCTTTTCATATAGTTCACTGATCAGCGTGCCGTTTAGTCCGCCGCCACAGTTCCCCACATATCGCAATTGCTTATCATCATCATATACTCCTAATACCAGAGAACCTATCTTCTTTCTGCTTCCCTTTGGATCAGTATAACCACAAATGATCGCTTCCTGTTCATCAATGATCTTTATCTTCAGCCAGGCCATAGACCGTTTACCTTCTGCATATAAACTGTCGCCTTCTTTTGCAATAATCCCTTCCCAACCCTTTTCTTTTGCCTGTTTATAGAGCGTTTCACTATTATCAGGAACATGCTCTGAATAAAGAATATCTTTGTGCTTCAGCTGCTTCACGACTGTTTTCAACAATTCTTTGCGCTGGAGCAATGGCATAGCTTTCAGGTCTTCTCCATCCAGCTCAAGCATATCAAATACTATGTATACAAGATGACCCGAAGGGTCGTTTTTATAGTTCTGCAATGACTGAAAATCGGAGCTGCCGTCTTTTTTCAAAATAACGATTTCTCCATCCAGCACAGCATCATGCTGCAGCTTCTCTAAAGCGCTTACAACCGGCGCATAATCCTTATTAAATGACAAATGATTTCTCGAATACAATTCCACGTTTCCATTTCTCACATCTGCAATTGCGCGATAACCATCCCATTTCGTTTCAAATATCCAACCCTCCCGGCTGAAAGGTGCATCTACGAGCGTAGCCATCATGGGCGTAAATAGTTCTTTCTTACGCTTTGTGGACGCCTTTGCTTTTACCGGTGAGGCTTTTTTTTACTCTCAGCTTTCATCTTCTCCTTCTCTTTCACACCTTTATCTTTGACGCGTTGCGGTGTAAAATCCTCGCTATTGTATGCTCCTTTTACGGCATAATCATCTTTATGTTTAAGCAGTAGCCACGCATTATCATCTGTATTTTTCATCTTCACCAATGCGAATTCTCCTTTTACTTTCCTGCCTTTCAAACGTATTTTCAGATTCCCTTCTTTGATTTCTTTACCCGCTTCTTTGTCAAAACTGCTACCATCCTGATGCAGTAACTCGTAGCTGCCTTTATCCCACACATAAACAGACCCTGCCCCATAATTTCCTTCCGGAATTACACCTTCAAAATCTTTATAGTCATATGGATGGTCCTCCACCTGCATGGCCAATCTTTTATCTGAAGGATTCATGGAGGGACCTTTGGGTACCGCCCAACTTTTCAGCACACCATCTACTTCCAACCGAAAATCATAATGCAGACGTGATGCATGATGTCGCTGTATGACAAAAATGTGTTGCTTACCGGCACTCTTTTTCTTCCCGCCTTTAGGCTCTGCCGTCTGTTTAAAATCACGTTTCTCATCATATGTTCTCAGGCTACTCATGATGCACGTTTTTTAGTGGTTTTTCCTGTAGATGGGTTCAGACTTGCTTTCAGCTGACTGAACAGATCGCTGCTTTTCGTGTGTACTACTTTCAGCTTCTTCACGGTCCGTCGTTTGCCACTGGCTTTTGCTTTAATAATCTTCAGTAATTCTTCATGATAAGTATCTTTGAATTGGCTGATATCAAATTCGGTGGTATAACTATCCACAAGTTGTATCGCCATATCCAGTTCCTTTTTACTGATCTTTGTATTGGATGGAAAAGACAGCTCTTCAGGAGAACGGATTTCTTGTGAAAACCTTAGCTGTTGCAACATCAGATAATCTTCTCTTGGGCGGATGATGGCCAGATGTTCACTCGTTCTGAGTACAAAACGCCCCAGACCGGCCTTACCCGTTTTCTGCAGGGTTTTCAACAGTAGATCATATGCCTTTACGCCCGCTTTATCCGGCTCAATAAAGTAGGGTGTTTCGAAATAGATGTCATCTATTTCCTCCAGTTCTACAAATGATTCGATGGTGATGATCTTACTCTTTTCAGGACTGGCTTCCTGAAAATCCTCGTCCTCAAGGATCACGTATTCATCGTTATACAGGTATCCTTTGACGATCTGTTCCCATGGCACTTCTTTACCTGTATCTTCATTCACCCTCTTAAATTTTATATGGGCGTGATCTTTCCTGTCCAGCATGTCCAGGTCCAGTCTGCTGTCCTGTACTGCGCTGTACAATTTGATGGGTATATTCACTAACCCAAAACCGATTGTTCCTGACCATACAGCTCTCATAAAAAGATAATTTAGTAGTGATAATGAGTGAAAACCAAACTATATGCCATGGCACGTGTTTTGGATTTTATCCTTTAACAAAAACCTTTGTTTATGGAAAAGCCAGGCGAAATGACCACCCTTAGCCGGGTGATGCAAAAATTACATGAAAAAGGCCTAGACCACGAACTAAAAATGAGTGATCATGGCAGAATGCAGAATATAGAAAAACAAAAGATCTACAATCCGGAAGAATTGAAGATCATTAAAACCTACCGGTTTGAAGGTGAGTCAGATCCGGGCGATATGTCCGTACTGTATCTGATAGAGGACAAGGAAGGCGAAATCGGCTATGTACTGGATGCCTATGGTGTTTACAGTACCCATGAGGAGGCCGGATTCGATGAATTTATCCAGAAAATACCGGTAGAAGACAGGGAAGATCAGTTGATCTTCGCGTAAGATATTTTCAATCAGAAGATGAAAAAGAGAAGGATTAAGATTAATAGCGTCAGCTAATTCTTAATCCTTCTCTTTTTCTAATTCTTTCCATTTTTTTCTGTTCTTTCATAAACTTCAGCAGTACCTTTTCGTCACTATGTAAGCCATCGTCAGAAGGCTCCGTTCTCGCTGCTCTCAGTTCTTCCAGATAAGGTTCCAGTTCACATAATTCATACGCTTCCAGAATTTTTGGATGGATATAATATTTCTTACATACAGCTCTTGTATTACCGAGTTTGCCGGCCACGCTGTCTATAATCTGTACAAGGTTCTGTTTACATTCATGTGCTGAGGCAAATGGGGTAAGATCTGCCAGTAGATTCAGGGCATTCACGGTACCTGACCATGTACGGAAATCCTTACAGGTAAAATCATCGCCGGTCCATTGCTTCAGGTATTCATTGATATCTCCTGAGTCAAGGCTTTTATGATCTTCCCCTTCATAATATTGAAATAATTCCTGTCCGGGAATGTCTTTCACCTTATGCAGTAGTTTGGCTAATTGGGCGTGTTTAAGCGTTATTTTATGCATCACGCCCTTCTTCCCTTTAAACTTAAAAAAGGCCGTATTTCCGTCTATTTTCACGTGTTCTGAATGCAATGTCGTCAGGCCGTAAGAACCATATAATTTCTCATAAGATGCATTCCCGACTCTTATCAGCGTTTCCTGCATAACGCTCAATGCGATGGCGCTAACTTTCTCTTTATCAAGGCTTTTTTTACGCAATGCAGCTGTAATATGTTCACGCAATTGCGGTAGTTTCTCCCCAAAATGTAGCAGGCGATCGTACTTGGTTTCATTACGCACTTTTGCCCAGGTAGAATGATAGCGGTATTGTCTTCTTCCCATGGCGTCAATCCCGGTCGCCTGCAGATGACCATTGGCATATGGAGAGATCCATACTTGTTCCCATGCAGGAGGTAATACCAGCCCCCGGATCCTTTTCAGTACATCCTCGTCTTTGATAATATCTCCATGTTGGTCACGATACCGAAAGCCGCCCTTTATCCTTTCACGGCTATAACCTGTCGTACCAGACTTCACATAACGTAGTTTGACAGCTTTGGCAGTAGCCATTGCTTCAGCAAGCAGATCCATAATTGTAGTATTTTATACTAACCATTCACGATTTCGCCCCCGTTCGGATGCAGTACCTGTCCTGTCATATAGCTGGCATCATCACTGGCCAGAAATACGTAACTGGTAGCTACTTCCACAGGTTCTCCGGCTCGTTTTAAAGGCACATCCGAACCAAATGATTCCACATGTTCTGCATCAAAGGTGGCAGGTATCAACGGCGTCCAGATGGGTCCCGGGGCTACTGCATTTACCCTGATCTTTTTCTCTGCCAGCGTAGCAGCCAGTGAGCGTGTAAAACTTACAATGGCTCCTTTGGTGCTGGCATAATCGATCAGGTGTCCGCTTCCCCTGTAGGCAGTCACAGATGTTGTATTAATGATCGCGGCACCTTCTCTCAGATGCGGAAGAGCTGCTTTTGTGAGATAAAACTGTGAAAAGATATTGGTAGCAAAAGTTTTCTGTAACTGCTCTGCCGTAATATCTTCCAGTTTTTTCTGCGGATATTGTACGGCTGCATTGTTTACCACGATGTCCAGTCTGCCGAAAGTATCTACCGCTTTTTCAACTATTGCTATGCAGTGCTTCTCATCTGTCACATCACCGGGTATCAGTACTGCCTTACGACCGTATTCCTGCACATGTTTTTGGGTGAGCGCCGCGTCTTCGTGTTCATCAAAATAGGCGATAATCACATCAGCGCCCTCACTGGCAAAAGCAACTGCTACGGCTCTTCCAATACCACTGTCACCTCCGGTAATAACCGCTACCCTATCCATCAGTTTACCCACCGGCACATCTTTTTTCTCAAACACCGGCTTTGGATCCATATCGGCTTCTATTCCCGGCTGACGGGGCTGTTCCTGTTCTGGTCTCAGTGGTTTCTTTTCTTCTGACTTTTGCATGATCATGTAGATTTAAGAAAGGCCTCTTGCATATCAGTATGCAGAGGCCTTAGGGTTCTCATTTATAAGTTATGCTTATTCAGCAGCAGCTTCTTCATTAACAGAAGATTCTGCTATCTGCGTCAGCAGGCTATCTGTTTCTTTTTCTTCATTCAGCGTCTGTTCCAGCAATTGTGCTACTTCGTCATGACCCATTTTACTGGCCAGTGTGCGCAGACTACCATAAGCGGCAATCTCGTAGTGTTCTATTTTCTGAGAGCAGATAATGATACCTGCATCTCTCACAGCAGTATCTTCTTCTGTATCATCTACTACTTCCTGTCCTTCTGCGATCAATCCTTCCATTGCTTCACATTTCTTTGCTTTTGGCGCCTGACCAATAATTTCAAACACCTGTTCCAGACGAGCCACATGTTCTTTTGTCTGTTCCTGATGATGACTGATAGCATCGATCAGTTCTTCTGAAGTCGCTGCCTTCTGCATTTTTCCGAGTGCCTTTACAAGGTTCTTTTCTGCCCAGTAAATGTCTTTCAGTTCATCCACAAACAGTTTGTGAAACTTAGAGTTGGGCATATCTTCATTTTTACTGTTGCTCCTGGAGGATGATTTTGGAGCAGTACGAGATGCTGACATAGATTTGCTGCCAGCAGTACTTCTTGTTGATGTAGCAGTTTTGCTGGTCCTTGATTGGGTTCTTGTTGCCATATTTTTGGAGTTTAATAGTGATTAGTAAATTATTCTTCAGGAATGACCTTCGTGTCTTCTTCGTCATACGTATGACCTGTTTCCATGATATCCTTATCGGGGAAAAGATCTGGTGATCTCTCCTGTACGTCTTCCCTGTCCTGTTCTGCCATCACTTCTATCCTTTCTTCTTCTGCCTTCGGATTGGGAGGCGTACGTTTAATATCATGATCCGGTATCTCGTTCGGCACAGGAGGCGGAGGACCTGGCGGTGAAGGAGGAGGCGTTATTTCCGGGTTATTTGGTTTTGGCGGTTCTTCCTGTGGAATGGGTTGCTTTTCCGGTACCCCACCCGGATTCGGATTCCCCGCTGCCATATAATAGTATTGCATAAGATTAATTTTTTGGGTGAACGATTCCTGTAACAATGAGCAGTTGTATCGCGATGTTTTTCAACGTATTCTATAGTGTTGAAAAGACAAAGTTCATTCCAGTGGCATATAACTGTTGTTCCTGACGGTTTTAATGCATCTTACCAAACCCACCAAACCTTTTACAGCACAGCATTTCATAGACCATCATTTCACTTTAAAGCATATATGAAACAGTTTAGCAGCCACGACCGGTAGCCATGTAGAATATGCATTTCACTATGTGGAAATTGATGGATACTGTTTATGAAATTATAATTGTGGAATTGGCATACATAGCACAATATTTGTATACATATGACAGCAGTTACCGGATATACGTGCAGACATTACCTGTGAAAGAGAAGCTTTATTGGCTTCTGATTATCATGTAATTAACGTAAATTAGAAAGCTCACCACACAATCAGCGGGAAAAATGCATATACCTGTACAAAAGAAGATCAGACTGGGATTTTTTATCGCATTTACTGTGATCATCGTCGCCTCCATATGTTCGTTTCTGGTAACAAAAACGTTGCTGGATAATGCCCGGTGGATGAACCAGACGATAGAGATCTCTAAAAGTCTGGAAGTAATCACCAAACAGCTGAAGGATGCAGAATCTGCCCTGCGGGGGTACCGGCTTACGCAGGATACCGCCTTTCTGCGGCCCACTATGCATGAACGCAGTGTCAAAATTCAGGAAGAGTATATGTTGTTGCGCCGTATTACGGCTGACAGCCACCGGCAGCAGTTACACCTCGATACCCTGAAAAAGCTGCTCGAAAAGAAATACCAGCAACTGATCGCAGGTGAAGCGAGACTATCTGTACGTCAGACAGACACGAGTGCGGTACAGGAAGGGGAAAAGTGGATGGACAAAATAGATGTGAAAGTACAGGACATGCTGCATATCGAAAATGCAAAACTGCATCAGAAATCGCGGTTACAGGACTTTTTCTCTGCCATCTGGATACCTGTCATCTTTATTTCTTCGCTGATGGCCATCCTGATAGGTATTTATTCTTACGTCACGCTGACACGGGAATTCAGGCTACAATTGCATATCGAGTCGAGGCTGAAATCCTATCAGCATGACTTGCAACAGAATATCAAACTGCTGAATAAATCAAACGAAGAACTGGAGCAGTTTGCCTACGTCGCCTCGCATGACTTACAGGAACCCTTACGTAAAATATCTACCTTTAGCGACCGCTTACAGACAAAATACGGAGACCAGTTGCCACAGGAAGCATCTGATCTGATTGTGCGTATGGTAGGCGCCGTAGGACGCATGCGTGTATTAATCAATGATCTGTTACTCTTTTCCCGTGCCGGCCGTATTACACCTGAGCATATCGTAAAAGTAGATATGACAGCGATCCTGCAGGAAGTAACGGGAGATCTTGAAGTAAGTCTGCAGGAGAAAAAGGCGATGGTCAATATCTCTCTGTTGCCGGTCATTGAGGGCATGCCCACCGCATTTCACCAGTTATTTCAGAATATCATCGCCAATGCGATCAAATTCGCAGATCCCGGCAGACAGCTGGTTATCAATATCAGGTCTGAACAGGAAAATAACCAATGTCGTATTTATATAGAAGATAATGGTATAGGTTTTGACCCGGCTTATGCCGAGCGCATCTTTTTGTTGTTTCAAAGGTTACACGGCATGAGCGAATATTCCGGTACCGGCATCGGGCTGGCCATCTGTAAAAAAATTGTAGACAGCCATCATGGACACATCACCGCATTGGGATCACCTGGTAAAGGTGCAACCTTTATTATTGAATTACCACTAACACAAACCCTCTACAATGAATAAAATTAAAACTGCCGGAAAAATTAGCATCCTTATTGCTGATGATGATGCTGATGACAGAGAGCTGATCCAGGCAGCTTTTGATGAAAACAGTACACAGCACCACATTAGTTTTGTGGAAAACGGCGAAGAACTCCTGCATTATTTAAACCGTGATGGTCACTATGCGGATGAAACGCTACACCCTTTTCCACAAATTATCCTGCTGGACCTGAACATGCCTAAAAAGGACGGAAGGGAGGCATTACGCGAACTAAAGGAAAACGACATTTTTAAGAGTATCCCTGTTATCGTTTTAACCACTTCCATGGAAGAAAAAGATATTATTAACAGTTATGAGCTGGGTGTAAACAGCTTTATTATAAAACCGGTCACCTATTCGGGCCTCGTGGAATTTACCCGCGTATTAGGACAATATTGGTTCGAAATAGCAGAACTGCCAAATGTTTAGAGAATGACAGATCAACCCGTACATATATTAATGATAGATGACGATGAAGATGACTTTTATCTCGTCAGCCAGTTATTACAGGACATCTCACCGGGGCAGTACCAGCTTGACTGGGCGCCTACTTATTCCAAGGCAGTAGAAGAAATAGACCGGAAGGTACATGATATCTACCTGGCTGACTATCGCCTCGGACCTTATACAGGGATTGATATCCTTCATCATTTCCAGCAACTGGAATATAAAGCGCCGGTGATCATGCTGACTGGTAAAGGTGACTATACGATCGATAAGGAAGCCATGCAGGCAGGTGCTTCTGACTACCTTGTCAAAGGGGAAATCAGTGCCGATCTGTTGGAAAGGTCTATACGTTACGCGTTGGATGAAGCACGTCACCTGCGGATCATCGAAGAAAACGAAAAGAAATACTTCGGTGTATTCGAAAAAGCGCATGACCTGATTATCCTCGCAGATTGTGATAAGAACGTTATTGATGCGAATCCATCTGCTATCAGGACCCTCCAATACAGTAAGGAAGAAATGCTGGAGTTAAATCTCAAGCAGTTATTCTTTCTGGAAGAGCAAAGCAAACACTTCTTCGATCATATCTGCGGAGAAGATTCCAGTCTGCGTACAGAGTATAACTTCGTCACCAAACACGGAAAGAAACTGGATGTGATGGTGAGTGCCGTGATGCTAGACGATGCCGAACAGATATTCCTTTGCGTCGTACAGGATATCACGGAAAGAAAGCGCGAGGAACTGGAAAAACAGCAGCAGCAGAAATTTGTAGTAACAGGTCGTATTGCCCGTGTGATCGCACATGAGGTAAGAAATCCGCTTACGAATATATTACTGGCAGTCAGTCAGTTTAAAGGCGAACCAGTCAGTGTGGAAGACAGTCAGATATATGTTGATATTATCGAACGTAACTGTACCCGCATCAACCAGCTGATCACGGAACTGCTGCATTCTACCAGAATGATCGAACTGAATGTACATCAGCATGGTGTAAATGAATTGACTGATAAAGCGCTTGCTTTAGCGCAGGATCGTTTACAACTGAACGAGATCAACGTGAAGAAAGACTATCTGAAACAGGATGTGCTGATTCCGGCTGATGAAGATAAGGTGGTGATCGCACTGCTGAATATTATCATTAATGCTGTTGAGGCAATGACACCCGGTAAAGGATTGCTTACTTTGCAGACGACAAAACAAAGAGACAAGGCCATTATTACCATCGGTGATAATGGGCCCGGTATTCCGGAAGAAACAAAGAGTCGCCTGTTCGATCCGTTCTTTACCAATAAACCTAAAGGAACCGGTCTGGGATTAACCAGCACGCAAAACATCATTATGAACCATAAGGGCACAGTACACGTAGAAAGTGAAGAGGGAGAAGGAAGTGTATTTACAATCGTACTGCCTACTAACTAATCATAGTCTGACTATACTAATGCTACGTTAATGCTACGTTTATCTCGTAGCATTAACGTAGCATTAGTATAGTCAGACTATGATCAAGCTATATTTCTTTCATTTTCTCTTCAGTATTCTCTATCGCTTCTTCCACAGAATGTGACTCTTTCATATCCATTCTTTTTTTCGTTTCTTCCGCCAGTCTGCAGTAATAGTTATGCAGCGTATCCAGTTCCTGCTCAGTAAGATCTTCCACTACGATCAACCTGTTACTTGCCATTTTATTGGCAGCAATCAATTCATTTAATTTCAATTGTACGGATTTTGAGTCTTTGTTCTGGGACTTCTGGATAACGAATACCATCAGAAAAGTGATAATAGTGGTACCGGTATTAATGACCAGTTGCCAGGTGTCTGAATAATGGAATATGGGGCCTGTTATTGCCCATATCAGGATTGCGCCCATGGCGATAAAGAATGCCCAGGGAGAGCCCGTGGCCTGAGCGACTTTACTGGAAAATCGCTCAAAGAAGTTCGCGCTTTTCTTATCGTCACTATTTTTTTGTTGCAGGTTATTTTGCGAATTCATAATGCACGGTTTTATGTTTCTTAAAAATGCAAATAGCATACCGTGCAGCATAAAAAAAGGCCTGCTGGAAAGCAGGCCCCTGATTGAATATTAAACAAACATTATATTGATATCGCTTAGTAATTAATATTGAGTAACCTTAATTTGTTGTATAAGGTTTTACGATCGATGTTAAGCAGTTGCGCTGCTTTCGTCTTATTATACTTCACTTCCTTGAGTACATTAATAATCTTATTGTACTCTGCCTGTAAAGCAACTGTTTTCAGATCGTTTTCATTTGTGATAGAGATCAGTTCACCTGACATATTTACCTGATGATCTTCCTCATATGGCTGCTGTGCGAATGACTCTTTCATTTCCAGTGGCAGTGTGGACAGGGTAATGTCCTCATGCTCCGGCGTCAGCAGACATGCACGGCGTATCACGTTTTTCAGTTCTCGGATATTACCCGGCCAGTTATAACGGCTGAAACATTCCCATACTTCATTGGCGATCTTACCACAATTTTTCTGCAGTTCTCTTTCTACCTGACGCATAAATGCATCTACGAACAGCGGAAGGTCTTCTACCCTTTCACGCAGTGGTGGAATGTAGGTAGTGAACTCGTTGAATCTATGGAAGAGATCTTCACGGAAGCGGCCTTTGGCTACTGATTCGGAGAGTTTCTCGTTGGACGCTACGATGATACGTACGTCGATTGGAATCTCTTTCAGATTACCTACTCTGCGGATCACTTTTTCCTGAATCACGCGCAGTAAGGCCACTTGAATATCGTAGGAAAGGTTGGCTACCTCATCGAGGAATAAGGTACCGCCGTGCGCCTGTTCAAAGGCACCAATTTTAGTATTGATAGCACCAGTAAACGCGCCTTTCTCGTGTCCGAACAGCTCACTGGCTGCCAATTCTTTAGAGAGGCTACCGCAGTCCAGCGCTACGAAAGGCTGGTTATGTCGTTTACTGTGATGGTGGATGAGGTGTGCAACAGATTCTTTACCAGTACCTGTTTCACCGAAAATGATCACACTGTAATCAGTTGGTGCGACCAGTTTAATCTGGCGGAACAGTTCTTTTGCTCCTACACTCTCACCATATACATATTTATGACTCTTATCAAGCATTTCACCGTCAGCACCACCATCGTCCACTGGCTGTGAGGAGCCATTGGCAGCAGGAGCTGCGCTAACCGTACGCATTGGCATGGACGACTCACGTTCACGTTCGGAGTCCATATGTGCAAATGCTTTATGTACAAGGTTCAATATTTCATCCGGATAAAGTGGCTTTGACAGGTAGTCATACGCTCCATTCTTCACCATATCAACTGCGACTCTGACATCAGTATAGCCGGTGATGATGATAACGATCGTACGTGGGTTTATCTGCAGAATATCCTGCAGCAACTGTGCACCATCGGTATCTTTTAACCGGTAGTCACATAACACCAGATCGAAAGTTTTTTCTTTCATCATCTTCAATGCAGTCGCACCACTCATGGTAGTATCCACCTTGAAGCCATGTTTACCTAAAAACTTGCTTAGTAACGTACAAATATTGATCTCATCGTCAATTATCAGAATATTTCTCATAATATTTATATGTGGTGTTAGACAACAGCGTTTTTAAATTTACAAATTATCATCTGCTTATTTCTGGCTTAACATATTACTCATCAGTTCATCCAGATTGGTCACATTGAATGGTTTTGCCATAAAATAACTGGCGCCTGCATTCAATGCTTTCTGCTTTTCCATTCCATTATCGTAAGCACTGATAGTGATAACCGGCAGTGCGGGACATTTCTTTTTGATGGCAGGAAGGGCTTCTAAGCCCGAACCATCCGGGAGATGTATATCGAGGAAAAGCAAATCAGGTTGTTGTTGCTGTAAGTATTGCATACCTTCTGTGAGTGCATGTACGTACTTCACCTTATAGCCGTGTTTTACAAGGCTTAATTGCAACAGTTTACAGATATCAGGTTCATCATCTATGATCAGAATAAACGATCCTTTTTTCCCCTCAGTAGTCAATATTTTATCGGACGGGTGGTCCACATCCGTTTTTATATGCTGTGCCATGCTTTCACTTATTCCATTAAAAATTGATTATCAAATGCTTGTAGATGTATTCTATACATAAAGCCGATCCATTCCGTTAAATCCACCCTATCCTTCCTAAATACCTTCACTTTATCATTCAAATATCAATCCATTACCAAACCCATGATTTTCACAGGGATAATAAATCCCACGCACTGCAAAGTTGTGGAATTATTTCCACAATACCTGTAGAGTGTCCACTAAATGCGATAACATTCACATCGAAAACTGGCATTCCCGGAGGTGGTATAGTAATTGACCTTTTATCTGTACAAATAAGATTTTCATTCATAGCTGTTGTTTAGTTATTGTCCCGGGTGTATCCCGGGACAATTTTTTTTCATTAACATCTCATTCACAGATTTCTCTTTTCAAGCGTCTACATTTGATTATCTAATAAATGTTTAATCCACACCTGCGCACTCCGCAGGTGTTAAATATTTTAACAGGTTGTTTTCTTGTTTTAAGTGAAGAGCCAGGTTTTTTAGCCTGGCTCCTTTATTCTTAATAATTTCTTAACCCGTTTTTTTTTGCGCTCCCGGCCATTCTGGCGAATATTACTGTTGACTTTAACCCAGTCTGTTGACCTGAGTCCACCTCGCCAACATCCCTCAAAGCAAACTTTACCTATATGAACGTGACTATAGAATATGGTATAGTCGGTATTCCGGAGCACCATATTAAAGTGACACATCAGCTTCCACCACAATACGCAGCCTATCGCTGTGACTTTGCCGATCCTGTTTTAGTGACTTCACCTGCAGTGGACATTATCTATCATACGGTAGTGGCTAATGGGTGTAGTATGAGTAACAATGTGTTTATTGTGAAAGAGCCGGTGCAATTACTGCCTAAAATGAAAGAAGCACTGAATATAGTATGTTGTATGGTGAAGGGCAGTGTAAACTTTTCTCACGTTGATCTGACTACCATACCACTATTACAGGGTCAGTATAACTGCTTTCATCTGGCAGGTTCACAACAGCCTACACTGTTTGTACCCGGCATCTATGAGGCACAGCATTATACTTTTAGCCGTGATATGCTTGCATATTATGCAACTCATTCACGCCTTGCGGACAGATGGGTATACAAAACAGACATGGGAATGCCTGCGTATCTGACGCCTACTCCCGGTATTATATGGGAAGGTCTACATCACCTGAATCATGAATTAAAATTCAGTATTGTGAATACCCCTTTAAGAAGAACCTGGCTATCCGGGAAATTGCAGGAATTATTGATTCTCATTCTGGAGCAGCAGGATACCAATACAATTTCGTCCTCTCATGATGTAACGTTCAATACGATCAAGGCATTCATACGGAATAACCTTGACAAAGACTTAAGCATATCTCAGCTTGCTTCCACCTATTTTGTCAGTCCCTCGAAACTGCGGCAAAGTTTTGTTAAATACTGCGGAATGTCTTTTTCCGATTATCAGCTTAAAATGCGCATGGAAAGAGCCCGCTCTTTATGTATTGCCAATGACATCAGTATCGCGCATATCGCTTATGTGGTGGGTTATAAAAATCCCTCTGCCTTGACGAAAGTCTATAAACACCACTATGGAGAAACACCCAGTGAAACAAGAAGAAATGGAGGCAGTGAGTGAATATCCATTTTTTCCACTATGATAATTTAAACAAAAACTGACTGCGAAAATTCCAACATAGGATAAGTAAATATGCCTCCCCGGATAATTTATGATAGCTTTATTAACCTAACTTTAATATTGCGATAGTATTAAGTTCAGCCTATAGACAAGCCTTTGCCCAATCGAAGAATAATTTAACCCTGTTATCAGCACCATCGACTCTGTTATACCCGTAATAAAAACAGCTATGACTATCATGCACTGGCCCCATGTTGAATGAGCCGTCAGGCACGTTAGCCCTGTCAACCTGACTACAAAAAGTATTAGTTAACCATACTTGATTTATATGGTAACCCAAACACCATATCGCTTCGGAATGAAGGACGATACAGACCATCATTTGCTTAACCATGTACCCGGAAGTATCCTATTGAATATGGGGTATTACGGGAGAGAAATATAGCAGCTTATATTTTTTGCTAAAATATCACAACCAACTTTCATAAACTCAACTAAGCATATGACAATTGACATTTTGTATAAGCTTAAGCACATTGACAACCTTATACGGATTAAAGGTACTGGCACTCCAGACCAGTTAGCCCACAGATTAGGCATATCAAGGAGAAGTCTTTTTGATTACCTGAATCTGATGAAAGAGTATGGTGCGCCCATCAAGTATTGTTCACAGCGTCAAAGCTATTACTATGAAACGGAAGGGCGTTTCATGGCGCTCTGCAAATTCAAAGAAGAAGGAGAAGAAATCAGCATCTAATTAAATAAGGCGTATGCAAAACGAGCACAGTTCATTACTCTCTGACAATGGCGCTGAAACAAGTCTCAGGCAAAGTGGCAAAGAAAACGGTCAGCGTGTCGGCTATTATTATATCATTACGAAAAGCCTAAAGAAAGCAGAAAAATGATGTAATGAGATGTATCTACATAAAAGGTTTGTTCACTTTGTACCTGTGTGATCAAAGAAGGATGTTCCGGAGACAGTAAAGATAGTCACGGGAGAGACATCAAAGACCGGTTATTGTGGCAGAAAGAATTACATCAGTTGCTGCAGGACAAAGTGAGGATCCCAAGGTATATTGACAGCTTTGAAGAAAACGGCAACTATTATCTCGTGATTGAGCGGATTAAGGGTAAATCACTCACACAGCGCCTGAAGGAGAACAGCGATAAAATCAGGGAAGGATTAATCAGCAAAAACAAAACAGGGCGGAGATTTCTCAGCACCTGCTGGGCATTATTGATCTACTGGAAAACTACATCATGAGCAGGTTGTTCACCGGGATGCGACGTCCAACAATTTTATGATCACTCCCGGTGGTGAGATTGCATTGATTGATATGGAGCTCAGTTATTCCATCGGGCAAAATCTGCCGCTCCACCCCTATCAGCTGGGGACACATGGCTTTATGTCTCCACAACAGTTAAGGACACTCACGCCTACCACACAGGAAGACATTTTCGCTTTGGGAGCGATAATAGCCCAGATGTGGACTTATATTTCTCCCAGCAAAATGAATGATACTTCATTTGAGGAGTTAAAAAAGCGACTCTACTTTTTCATTCCGGATCTTCTTATTGCCAATATTGCTATACAGTGCATGCATCCGGATCCGGCGGAAAGACCCAATCTTCCGACGATCAGAAATGTAATAAACGACTATAAACGTGCAGCTCCGAGTGTACAAAGGCAGCGTCCTGATGTTTATCAATACAATAAAGAAGGGTTCACAATACGATTCAACAGGTTATAAATACCCTTAGCACTCCTTTACTTGCAGACGCGGAGAAAGGATGGTTTACTGAGACGAAAAAAGGAGCAGATCTCGCTGAGAAAAATTAATCAACAAAGCATGGTATGCAAGTTTCAGTAAGGGTGCTGCAGGTGTCCTCTACTTCCTGAGCAGGGCGCAAAATGCAGGATTTGATATAAGTCGGACGATGCCCTTTATCAAAAAAAGCATGGAGCTGATTAATACAAAATCTGCAAACAGAGGATACAAGTGCGTCGCTCTATACAGGATCATCCGGCATTGCAGTTACTTTACTGGAAGCGCTGAAAGCCGGTCTTATCGACAACGATTTTTATACTAAGATCAGTCCATTACTCAACAAACCCGGTGAGGTATCAGATATTGCCAATGGTATTGCCGGACAAGGTCTGGCGACTATCATGTGTGCCGGAGGTATAGATAGTCAGGAGTCTGCTGACAGGTTACAACAATATCTGAGCACAATACTCGGTCAACAACAAAAAGATGGCTCGTGGTTATTCAATGCCGGCAAAAATAAGCTGAAAACAATCACCGGATTTTCAAATGGTATTGCCGGAATTATCTATTTCTTGTTGTGTCATGGCGAACATTCAGGCAATCAGGAAGCGGTTAAAGCCGCTGAAAAAGGATTACAATGGCTTATCAATAAAGCCATCAGCCATGGCAATAAGTTCAACTGGAGTTCGAGTTCGGCAAAAAGTTAAGTCCATGGCTGGATCAGGGAGAAGCAGGTATCGCTTTGGCTTTCATTAAGGCCTTTGCCGTAACTGGTCATCACAAATATAATAAATACGCTACAGGCCCACTGTTGAATCATCCTCAACAGATCGTCAATGCTAATCTGAGTCACTCAAACGGGTTAGCGGATTAGGAGAAATATACCTCGACGCTTATAAAACCTTCAATGATGATATATGGATCGAGCGCGCTGAGTGGATCACCCAACATATTTTACATCTGCAAATATGCATCCGACACGGCCGCTATTGGATCGCCCAACATGAACGTCAGCCCATTCCTACTTTTTCCACAGGTGTAACTGGTGTACTCCATTTTCTGCTAAGATTTATCAACCCCACATCTATTTCATTTCCTATGCTGCCGGGAAAGCAACTCATCCATCATTCAAGCTCAAACATCACTTCATATTTATTAAGACATGAAAATAATTGATACTGTAGATTCCATTTTCTCCTTTCCAGCAGAAGGTGAATATTAAATTCGTGCATGCGGGAACAGGTATGGTGATGAACTATGATAATGAAGTCATTAACCTGCCGGAGGCTTTTGACAAGCTACTGTGCTGCATATAAAGGATCAGCAATGGCGGGTCATGAGAGCAGATGTCGTAGATAGTCACAGTTATTTTAAAAAGAAAAGTATCACGCTTCACATTGCGGAACTGGACAATCCATTATCGGCTATTAGGCATGCTGTTCCT
>NZ_VOHS01000018.1 GCF_007896845.1 Chitinophaga pinensis
GGGATCAAAAAAATGCATATTCTCAAAGACAGAAATGCGGAAGCGTAAACTCCGGTTTTTTCGGAGCTTTACTTTTGTAAGACTCCGATTTTTTCAGAGGGAGACCTGTTGCCGGTAAGGGTGCGTCTTCCGGAAAACCGCCAGCACAAGGCATAAGAGAATTGTCAGGTATATACATTGTTTTTGGCACATTAATAGGATTCATCAGCATACACATTAAAACAAGATCACCATGCAGTAATGCTGACACTCAACATGATTACCTTTTAACAGAACCATGCATGCCAATTTGAAGCGGATCAATGGAAGACGGAATACCAGTCCGCCGTATGTATCTGAAATAGTAGGAGATAGTAACGGAATACTCAACTGTATGAGATTAGTGGACAAAGTCGCATCGTCTGACAGTTCTGTGCTCATTCTCGTGAAACAGGAACAGGGAAAGAGCTGATTGCGCGTGCCATTCATCAACAGTCGCCACGTGGCGACAGACCCATGATCAAAGTAAATTGTGGCGCATTGCCGGTCAACCTGATCGAAAGTGAATTGTTTGGCCACGAAAAGGGAAGTTTACCGGTGCTATTGAACGGCGTATCGGCAAGTTTGAAATGGCGCAGGGGAGTACTCTGTTTCTGGATGAAATAGGAGAAATGCCATTGGAGTTGCAGGTGAAATTATTACGCGTACTACAGGAGAAGGAATTTGGCGCATCGGTGGGAGGACAAACATCCGGGCAGATGTGCGTATCATTGCTGCTACTAACCGTAATCTGGAGCATGATATGCTCGCCGGCAGATTCCGTTCAGACCTCTTTTAACGGCTGAATGTTTTTCGATTACAGTACCCGCTCTGCGTGAAAGACGGGAAGACATTGCTGCACTGGCGACTCATTTTCGCACCGCTATTGTTTAAGGAAAAGAAGACAATTAAACATATTCCTGCTGCTTATCTGAATATGCTTACGGGATATCACTGGCCGGGTAATATCCGCGAACTTGAAAACATTATTGCCCGTAGTGTGCTGCTCAGCACAGACGATGAGTTTATGGTTATCCTGTTTGTAGCACGGTACAGGAGAATGACAGGCAAAGTGAATCCTCCGCACTGAAGACCATCACCCAAAATGAATAGATCATATTCTGAAGGCCTTGTCGATCTGTAATGATAAGATCCATGGTCCGGGAGGTGCGGCTACACTACTGAATATTAATGCCTCTACTTGTTGTCAAGATGAAAAAGCTGGGCATCCGCAGAAAGTTCAGTGCCTGATGGGTATATGTCAGCAGCGCATGTTACAGGTAAAAAGGCATACTAGGGAATTTCCATGTACCCATGATAAAGAACAGATGCAGCCTGCCTGCTGTACGGTCCCATTGCGGATATAGGTGATGTCTATATTCACATGCCGCATATATCGTAGCTGATCCTATCGCGAGTCTGTTTGCGTGACCACTCTCCGTTACTAAATGAGTAGAAACCTTCATCGTATCCGTACAGTTTAGCGTCAGCTGCCCATAGTTGAAATGGCCATGTGGCCCTTAACCTGTTTCTGTAATAATAAAGAGGCGCATAATCGTGCGTATGCGGTTCCAGAGCATATTCCGGTCTTCGATCAGTATTTTTCTGACCGGAATCTGAAAGATCACGGCAGGCATTACAAAATGTTCCTGTCCGTAAGGTTGCCCCGGACGTTTGTAAATAAAATACAGGTACCCGGGGTTCAGCACGACGTTTTTGTGTATGGTAATATATGCCTGCATATAGGCAAGTCCGGCTCTGTAATAGCGGTTATATCCCAATTCACCGAACAGACTATCTTTTCTGATACTTTCCGGAATGCACCCGGTAGCAACCATGCCGCTACCGGGTCTTCTGTTTCTGAGCAGATTGTATGGACTATATGCAGAGAAAGAACAGCAGTCCGACGGTGATCAGCTTTCCTTTCATGCAGTCATACTTTGTGTACTGATGACAGGATGTAATATACCCGGCAATAGCTGCGCATGATGGGAGTGTGATCTGTATACTGCGGCAGTTGTCTGCGTATACCGTTTAAAATATCTGCAGAAATAACTGGCTTCTGCAAAGCCGAGGCGGTAAGCAACCTCTTTGACAGATAAACTGGAATGATCCAGCAGATATTTTGATTCCGCAATTGTTTTATCAATGATCCATTTACTGATTGACCTGCCTGTCTTTTTTCTGATAATATCATTCAGATAATTAGGATGTAAGCCCAGCGCATCTGCATATTCTTTTACGGTAAATACCCTTTCTGCATCTCCGTTGTAGAGGTCCTGATAATGTAACTGCAGCATTCTTCTGAAGTTGCATACAATATCAGTTTGCCGTCCTCTGGTAGCTGCGGGCCTGTAATCATGACAACATCTTTCTTTGATCTTCAGCAGGATCAGCAGCAGGAGATAGGCAATTTGTTTTTTGCGTAGAGGAGAGGCTGAATTACCTGCCTGCTCTATTTGTCTGTAGAATGATTCAAACTCCGCAAAGGCATCCGCTCCCGGCAACATAGGAGGCATTGCTTCTGCCTGCAGGAAGGGATATTCCTGCATGATACAAACGTGTGTATTTTCTTTCAGAAACGATTCACTTACCGTCAGCAGATACAGCTCTTTCACCTCGTTGAAACAAAATTGTATAATATCTCCGGGGTTGCCGAGACAGATGCATCCCGGTACAACGTCCGCATCATACTGATTCAGAAGGTATTTGCCGGCGGCGTCTTTTACAAAGAGAAAGGAATAGAAGCCAGTCCGGTAAACAGCAGGAGAAATAAAGGCACCGGGAATGGCAAGATCTCCGAGGTTACAGAAGGAGAAATCATCTGTCATCAGAGTGGCATCAGGAACAGCGCCGATGGAGGCATATAAGTCTTTCATGTTCCTGAATACCGGTATGCTGTGTTGCTTCATAAATGGTAATTGACGGGGATGGATGGTGAACTTATCTGATGTCTTTACTACAATATTGTACCAGATTGTAAGTATTGATTATGTATTTGTTATGAGGTGTTTACTGCTTTGTGTACAATGATATTTCAAGAGATGATAATAGAATGATGAAATATCACAACAGGGCGTTATAACAGACTAAAAACAGGCCTGTGAAATATCCAGTATTTCCTGTGGAAAGTGAAGCAGTTCTCCTCTTTGTTTGATCCAACTTTGTTGCAGACAAAAAACAAACAGGTAAACAGTAAAGTATCCGTTATGAGTATCAGTTTACAACAGGCCAGACAAGCCATCGAATTAGCCCGTATTAAGGCAACTGAAATAGCGGTGCCGGTCAATATCGCTGTTCTTGATACCGGTGGCCACCTCAAAGCGCTTGAACGCATGGATGGAGCGCCTATTGGTTCATTGGATATTGCTATAGGAAAGGCGAAAACCTCTATGCTGTTTGGTATTAACAGCGAGCTGGTAGGGGAGTATATGAAACCGGAAGCAGGCGCTTATGGTATTATTGGTACAAATGGTGGGCTGGTTGGATTTGCCGGCGGACTACCCATCAGGAAGGACAAAGCTATTATCGGATTTATCGGAGTTTCAGGAGGCGCGGTACCGCAGGATTTCGCGATTGCTTCAGAAGGGGCTCAGTTATAATTTATCTCATCACCTCACAAATTAAAAGACCATGGAAAACAGAAAAAGAATTCTGATCACCGGCGCCGGCTCAGGCTTTGGCGAAGGCGCGGCTATTGGCCTGGCGAGACTGGGCCACAAAGTAATTGCAGGCGTACAGATATCTCCGCAGGTAACGCCACTGCGTAAAAAGGCAGAAGCATTAGGTTTACAGGACAATCTCCGGGTAGAAAGACTCGACCTGCTGGATCCTTATGATGTGGAATATGCACTTACATGGGATTTTGACATCCTGTTCAACAATGCAGGTATGGGAGAAGCAGGCCCTGTTTTTGAAATTCCTGTTGACCTCGTCAGAAAGAATTATGAAACAAATGTATTTGCCCCGCTTCACCTGACACAACGTTTTGTACGCAAGTTAATTGACCAGAAAAGACCCGGTAAGGTTGTCTTTACTTCATCCATGGGAGGTTTGTTTACCCCGGCTGGTTACGGTATCTATGTATCTACCAAACATGCGCTGGAAGCTATTGCCGAAGCATTACAGGATGAGCTGCGTCCATATAATATTCAGGTACAGACGATCAATCCGGGTGCTTATCTTACTGGTTATAATGAAACGATGGCGGAGAATCCTTTCCGCTGGCTGGATGACAGTAAGAACGTCACCAAACGTGCTGATATGAAAGCGGTGTTTGATAGTTTACTGGGTACGCCACAAGGCAGACTTGATCCTGCAGAAATGATCGAAGCAATGGTACAGATCGTACCATCTGATACCGGAAAGTTCAGGAATGTATTACCGCAATTCGTGGAAGATATGCTGAAGGAGCATCAGACAAAAGCATGGTCCAATCAGATCTGATCTGCTTTCATCCCTCAAAGGTCCGGTAAAGGATAAGATGTGTTGATGTGAAGCTGTACAGTGATGTACAGCTTCTTTTTTTGCAGGATGATTCAGTTGTCATCTCAGACTTTTACGACTGCAATCAGCCCCGCTAATATCACAAGACCAAAGACGATTTTATAGACTTTCTCCGGCATTGTTCGTCCGCT
The DNA here is from genome assembly GCF_007896845.1 of Chitinophaga pinensis. GTDB lineage: Bacteria > Bacteroidota > Bacteroidia > Chitinophagales > Chitinophagaceae > Chitinophaga > Chitinophaga pinensis_C. Next base: position 4,656 of record NZ_VOHS01000018.1, read on the forward strand.
GTAGATACCTATCAATACTGAGCAAAGTATAAAGATGCCGAGCTTGGGTACTACCTTGAAATAGTTCACCGCAGGGTATTTGAATGCTACTAATAAACAACCGGTGACAATTAACGCGATGCCGAGTACTCTTGTGAGATGATTGGTCCGTTTTTCCGGCTGCGGATAGAGTAATAATAGTTGTCCGGCGAAAACGAGGAACGCCACGAAGTGAAGGAGGAGCACAATATTAAATAACATGGCGGTTGCGTTTAGGAGCGTTAAAGAAATAGTATACGCCAAGTACTATAGCAATGATCACCGCAATAAGGTGAGGAATCAGTCTGGCTACTTCGTAGTCCGGTTGCTGCCAGACGATCAGGAAATCAGTAGCCGGTATGATCATGACTGCCAGCATCATCAGACCTAATGCACGGTATTCTTTCGTCAGCAGCAGCAGTAGTACAATGATGCCTGAGAAAATATCTCTGATGCCTTTGATATAGTGGAAAGCGTGATTATCTGCCGTTACGTGTATGCCGAAGGCGTGTTCTGCTGTCTCTGGCATGAAGAAAAAGCGTGCACCGATAAAGATAATACCGATACCGGTGAGCGCTGCCAGCCAGCCTGCGATGTGTTTAATCGTTGTTTGCATTGTGTTTGAATTTTATAACACAAAGCTCCGGCGATTAAAAGACGATTTCGTGCACCTGGGTTAATTAATTACGGGCAAGACGTTTTCTGATCCGGCTGAGTGACTGCGGTTTGATACCTACAAAGGAGGCAATATGATATTGTGAGATCTGTTGTAAGAGATCTTTATGCTCTCTGATAAACTGTTCGTATCTGCCTTCCGGAGAATCTGTATAAAATGAATTCCTGTCTTTCAGTGTCTGAATGAATACCTGTTCTATGACCAGTCTGCCAAAACGGTCGCCATAACGCACCTGTTCATAAAAGCGCAGCAGATCATCATAGGAGATCGTCAGCAGCACACAATCTTCAAGCGCCTGTATGATCTGTGAAGAGGGGTTTTGTGGCACAAAACTTTCATAGTTACAAGCGAAATTGAAGGGCTTGGCGAAGCCATATGTTTTTTCTTCCCCATCGTCATTGATGTAATAACGCATAAAGCCGCTGATCACAAATGCGGCTTGCCGGCAGATCTCATTCTCAGCAAGAAAAAATGATCCTTTCTTATAGTGTTTCTCTTTAAAGAGCTGACATACGATCTCTTCTTCCGCTTCACTGAGCGGGATGAGTGTTCTGATGGCTGTCAATAGAGGCGCATGGATATTGCTTGTTGTTGGCGGTGCCGGGTTTTTACGTTTCACAAGTCTGCTATTTAGCTGGTCTGTTATGAGTACAAGATAGCTTGACAGGGTCTCAGATCGCCACAAGATATCTGTCCGGTGAAGATACAAAAAGAGGGCTTTTTCCCTGCCCTTGCGGCACTGACACCGTTTGAGCCTGCCGGCACTTTACTATTTTAAAAAATAAAGTTTGAATATTCCAAACTAACCCTATATTTGTTGAGTAGACCAGAATAGAACAAACCAACTAGAGTCTATAGGTTATTGCTGGTAATCAGTCATTTATGTCTGAGAGGTGGCGCCTTATAGTCGGGGGGACAAGTTCGGAATCGCAAATTTCACGTTAATAGGGGAATGCCAATTAGCTTTTATACCTGTCATTAAAAAGAATCTTTACAAACACTTTATGCTTCACGTTATGCATGTAAAAAATGCTTCTAAGAGGCTATGGATGCTCCTGTCCTTCATAGCTATGCTGACCGGCGTCATGCCTGCCTTCGCCCAGAGTGGCAAAATCTCCGGGACCGTCACGGACATTCAAGGACAAGCACTTCCCGGCGTATCGGTGAAGCTGACCGGCACCAAAACCGGTACTGTCACTGATCTGAAAGGTGCATTCTCTCTGAATGCAGAAGGAAAAGGTACACTGGAATTCAGTTTCCTCGGATTTGAAACACAAACAGTCGTTTTTTCCGGCTCACAGCCGCTCACCGTTAAACTGCAACAGGCTACGGCCAATGTGGACGAAGTGGTGGTGGTAGGTGCCAGCATGAAAAAATCTGACCTGACCGGTGCGGTTGCTACAGTAGATTCAAAGAAACTGCTGGAACGTCCTGCTACCAACATCAATCAGGCTTTACAGGGTAATGCTGCCGGTGTATTCGTAAGTAATGGTACCCGTCCGAGTGACGATGCGACCATCAGAATACGTGGTATCAATACCATTAACGCTGGTTCTTCTCCTATTTATGTGGTGGATGGTGTCATCATGGAAAATAACCAGGGTGGCTTTAACTCCGTTAACGTAAACGACGTTGCTTCCGTACAGGTACTGAAAGACGCTTCTGCTACAGCGTTATACGGTTCCCGTGGTGCGAATGGCGTTGTGGTGATCACGACCAAAAAAGGTCAGCGCAGAGGCGGAGATGGTCTTGTGACCTACGATGCATGGGCTGGTGTGTCTGATTTTACCCGCATTCCTAAAACGATGAACGCACAGCAGCTGTTCGATCTGCGTATAGACGCTTATGCGAATGGTTACATGAAAGACAATCCGAACGCAAACCGTCAGGATTATATCGATAACACCCTGATGAAGACAAACATTGCCTTCTCTAATCAGGAGTTCGATACGCACAACAGAAACCAGAGCTTTAACTGGCTCGATCAGGTAACCCGTACCGGCTTCCAGCAGAACCATGCTTTGAGCTTCTCCGGTGGATCTGACCGTGGTATCTTCTATCTCAGCCTTGGATACGCAGGTGTTAAAGGTGTGGTAGAAAACACCGACCAGAAAAAATATACCGGCCGTTTCAATGCCGAATACAATATCAAAAAATGGTTAAAGGTGGGTACTAACACCGGCTTCACCCGTCTCAATGATGGCATGCCATCTGATGATGTTTATGGTAAAGCCCTGAATGGTAACCCGCTGCTGGACTATGCGCCTTACCGCGATCCGGCTACCCGTTTTACTTACGACTACCTGACACTTTATTACCGTTCACATGGTGAGCAGAACAACAACGATTTCAACCCGTTCAACTCACTGCTGATGCAGCGTGATCGTGCCCGTAGTCGTGTAACTACTGCTAACTACGTAGACATTTCTCCTATAAAAGGTCTGAACTTCCGTTCCAGCTATTCACTGGACTATGGTGCACAGGATTGGTTCGAATTCACACCGCACAACATTCAGGAAGCGATCCGTCACTACAATGGCGATGCGCGTGCTAAACATGAAAGATGGAGCGATACTTACTGGCAGTGGGACAACACCCTGACTTATAACACAATGTTAGGAACTGATCACAAACTGACGGCGTTGGTAGGTACCAGCTCAAGTAAACGTTCTTCCAACTATTCCAAAGCACAGGGCGATCGTTTTGCAAGTGATGATCTGGGTTATTATGATCTGGGTGGCGCTGCCGCATTGGAAAAAGCAGTACTCGGTTCTGATTTCTACGCTTACAGTCTGATGTCTTTTATCGGTCGTGTGAACTACAGCTATAAAGATAAATATCACCTGACTGCTACCGCACGTTATGATGGTTCATCCCGTTTTGCTGCAGGCAACCGTTGGGGTATTTTCCCGTCTATGTCTGCTGCATGGGATGTCATCAAGGAAGATTTCATGAAAGATGTACCCGTATTCACACAGTTGAAACTGCGTGCAGGTTATGGTGTTGTAGGTAACCAGGACATTGGTAACTACGCATTCCAGACACTGTATGGCTCCAAGGTTGACAACGGTAATGCATTGATCGCAAATGATGGCCGTCGTGGTAATCCGGATATCACCTGGGAAAAACAAAAACAGACCAACCTCGGTCTGGATATGGGCTTCCTGAAATCAAGACTGACAGTAACTGCGGACTTCTTCTACATCAATAATGATAACCTGTTACTCGACCGTTCTCTGGCACTTACTTCCGGTTATAATAAACAGTGGGCGAACGTAGGTCGTGTAAATAACAAGGGTATGGAGTTCGCTGTAAACGGTGAAGTGATCCAGACGAAAAACTTCAACTGGAACGTATCAGCTAACATCTCCTTCGATAAGAACAAAGTGACCCGTCTGTATGGTAATGCTACAGAGATCTATAATCTCTACGAAAACTCCATCCAGCGTGAAGGCAATATCTTCCTCGGTCAATCTATCCATAGCATCTATACACTGAGATCTGGTGGTATCGCACAGGAGTCTAACCGTCGTGACTGGGAAAATATCAACTATAACGGTAAGACCGTTAATCCGGGCGACCTGTTTGCAAAGGATATCTCAGGTCCTAATGGTGTACCTGATGGCGTAGTGGATCAGACCTATGACAGAACTGTCGTAGCGAAAACAGATCCTAAATTCTATGGTGGTTTCTCTACCAACCTTGGCTACAAAGCTTTCTCCGTGAACGCAATGTTTACTTACTCTTATGGTGCTAAAAAGATCAGCAGCTACTATGAAGGTCTGGCTAACAGCATAGGTGAAAGTATGGCATCTGTAGACCTGCTGAATCGCTGGACACCAGAACATACCAATACAACTGTTCCACGTGTGATCGGTAATACCAGCTACAACCGTTTTAATCCATCCGATCTGGACTACGCTATCCAGAACGCTTCATTCCTGCGCCTCTCCGCACTCACGCTGTCTTATACACTGCCTGAGAAAATGCTGAGCAGCTGGAAAATGAACAACCTGCGTCTGTATGCAACAGGTTCTAACCTGTTCTGTATCACGAAGTACAAGGGTATGGACCCGGAAACCGGCGACTACGGTTACCCTCCGGTGAAAATGTATGTATTAGGATTGAATGTAGGTTTCTAAACTTCAACTGCTAGATTATTATGAAAAGCACTATAAAATGGACGCTGGTTGCAGGTATTGCAATGTTCTCAGCTTCCTGCAGCAACTTCCTCGACGAAAAGAGTCTGACCAGACTGGATGAAAGCCAGGTGTACTCTGACGTAAATCTCGTGGAAACAAGTCTCAAAGGTATTTACGCTAACTGGAAGGGTATCCGTACAGATGAGCAGGGGCTCATCCCGATGATGGGTACTGATGAAACCCAGCAGGGCGCTTTACAGATGAAAAGTGATGCGAGTAAAGGTGGACTGGACCGTTTTGACGGTAACCTGAACTCTTCACAGGGCCATATCACCAATCAGTGGAATATCCGCTGGCCGATGGTAAATGAGGCAGCTAAAATTGTAAAAGGTCTTAGCGTCAATCCGATAGAACCGGGTTCCCGTGAAGCGAAATTATTAGGTGAAGCATCTTTCGTACGTGGCTTCCTTGATTTTCAACTGGCGATGTACTGGGGTGAAATTCCTATCCGTGATGCAGACCGTGAAGCTGAACTGGGTTTCCGCCGTCAGCCTTTAAAAGATGTGTGGGCGTTTATCATTGCAGATCTGCAGCGTGCAGCCGACAACTGTCCGAAGACAAACGATCCGGGACGTGCTACTTCAGGTGCAGCGTGGATGATGCTGGGTAAGGCGTATATGTCAGCACCGGTAAGCACTGGTCTGCGCGACTTTACCAAAGCAGCTGCCTGCTTTGAAAAGATGATGGGTGATTATTCTTTGGTACCTTACAAGAATCTGTTTGATTATGCCACACCCAACACCGCTGAGGCAGTACTGGAATTCCAGTTTAGTCCGATCTATCCAAATAATAATAAAATACAGTTCCAGATAGGTTCCCGTGCTGTACAGGCATTTTTTGGTGATGGTTGCTACTATTCTGGTTATGATAAACTGGTACCTACACAGTACGCTTATTCTTCTGTAGATAGCGGTGGTGTATGGGAGCCTGGCGATCAGCGCCGTTTTGAAGCGATCCGTTACGATTTCACTTATTATGGTGAAGTGCCGAATCTGGATCCGCTGAAATGGGAAGATCTGGGTAACGACTATGATGAGCTGTTGCCACACGTAAAAAAATATGAAGATTTCCGTACCGATAAGCATACTGAAAACAAGATCAATAACATGTGGAACTCCGGTAAAAACATTCCGGTGCTTCGGCTGGCTGATGCTAAGTTAAGTTATGCAGAGTGTCTGAATGAAATGAACCGTGGGGCAGAAGCTATCATTGTTGTCAATGAAGTAAGAGCACGTGCATGGGGTGGCGTATTGCCAGAAGAAAGGAAATGGAAAGCCATGTCGCAGGATGCGTTCCGTACAGCAATTCTGGACGAGCGTATGCGTGAGCTGTTCGCAGAAGACTGGCGCCGTATAGACCTGATCCGTACAGGCAAATACGTAGAGTTAGTGAAAGCCCGTAACAAATGGACCAAACAATCAGGTACCATACAGGCATTCAACACTTTATTCCCGATTCCGGATACGGAAATGAAACTGAACGGAGATATTACTCCGGCAGATCAGAATCCAGGTTATCGTTAATCATTATTTTTAAAGAAGCAGGCCGTTGCAGGTAGCAGCTGGCCTGCTTTTAACATTATTATGAGAAATATATCACGGATTACGCCGCTGTTACTGTTTGCGGTGATCATGCTAATCTCGGGGGCCTTACAGGCAGGCACTCCCACCGACTGGAAAATAGTATATGAAAAAACCAGTAAAACGCTGCGTCTCAAAAGAGCAGCCGGTAATGTGGATCTCCTGCAGTATGCGTCCTTTAAATGGAACGGCCAGCTGATCACCACCAAAGACTACACGCGCAACACAATCGTAGTGAAGCCACTGAATGACGCTTTCGGGAAAGGCTCACTGTTACAGGTCACTTATTATGCTGAGAAATTACCAACACTGGTACAATCTTTTTATCAGTACGCAGGCAAAGATTACCTGTTGACTGACTTTACTTTACAAGCGCGTTCCGGCAGCATAGCGTCTAATTATATGGCGCCGGTAAATCTGGAAGACATGACCCGGATATTGGGTACAGGTGACAAACGTGCACTTTTTATTCCGTTTGACAATGACAAATGGATCCGCTTTCAGTCCCATCCACTGGACTTTACTTCTTTAACCAGCTACGAGGCTACCGCCGTTTTTAATGGCAATTCCCGTCAGGGACTTGTAGTCGGTTCTGTAGAACACGATTTCTGGAAATCAGCTGTTATCATGAACAAAGCCGAAAACGGGTCTGCCTACACACTGACCTGCTACGGTGGCGCTGCTGATTCTACCACCCGCGACCTTATACCACACGGTGCAAAAGAAGGTCGTCTGATCCGTTCTCCGAAGGTAATGCTGGGTGTATTCACCGACTGGCGCAATGGTATGGATGCTTATGGTGCTGCAAATGCAGTCATTGCTCCGCCAAGAGCGTGGAAAAAAGCAATGCCGATGGGTTGGAACAGCTGGGGGGTATTACAGTTTAACATCAGCTACGAGAAAGCATTGGAAGTATCTGATTTCTTCCATCAAAATCTTCAGCCGCAACACTTTGTCAATAAAGACAACGAAATAGTGATTGGTCTGGATTCGGGCTGGGATCGTTTCAGCGAAGAACAACTAAAGGATTTTGTAAACCACTGCAAGGCTAATGGCCAGATCGCAGGTATTTACTGGACACCGTTCACAGACTGGGGTAAAAGCCCGGACAGAACGATCAAAGAAGCACCTGAATATAAATTCAAAGATGTTTATCTTTATGCGAATGGTCAGCCGCAAGATCTTGACGGCGCCTATGCCATAGACCCTACTCATCCTGCCATTGAGCAGCGTATGAAAAAGGTGGCTGACCTGTTCCATCGTTGTGGTTTCCAGTATGTGAAGGTTGACTTTATGGCGCATGGTGCGATCAATGCGGATAAGTGGTACAATCCACAGGTGAAATCCGGTATTGCCGCTTACAATTATGGTATGCAGCTGCTGGACAAATACTTTGGTGATATGTATATCAACCTGTCCATTGCACCGATCTTCCCTGCGCAGTATGCACAGTCCCGTCGTATTGCCTGTGATGCCTGGAATAAAATAAAGGACACAGAATACACCCTGAATGCGGTTTCTTACGGATGGTGGATCAATAAGATCTATCAGTTCAATGATGCTGACCACGTTGTGCTCCAGCAGGCATCAGAAGGAGAGAACCGTGCCCGCGTGACCTCTGCCGTAATTACCGGTTTATTTATTGCCGGCGATGATTTCAGTAAAGATGGTAGTGAGGAAGGAAAAACAAAAGCGAAGCAATTTTTAACCAATGCTGAAGTAAATGCTGCCGCCATGGGCCACAGCTTCCGTCCGGTAGAAGGAACAGGCGAGCGTTCTGAAAACCAGTTTGTGCTGACTGACGCAAAAGGAAATACTTACTATGCCGTTTTCAACTATACAGAAGAGCCACGTAGTATACAACTGCCACTGGAAAGACTGGGATTGAATCCTGCTAAACAGTACGGGGTACGCAACCTCTGGTCACACGCTGATGTCGATGCCAACAGCACCATGACGATTCCGGCCAAAGACGTTCTTTTTTTGAAAATCAATAGCAAATAAAGCAGATTAATAACTTGTATCCATGAGCAGAAAGATATTATCCATTTTGTTTTTCCTGGTTGTTATAACCCTTTCCGCGAGTGCGGAGACGATCCACATTGCCACTAAAGAGACAGAACTGGTATTACAGACCGCACAAAACGGACGGCTGTTTCAACTGTACCTCGGCCCCCGTCTGGCTGTAGCAGATGATTATAATCACCTGACCGCCAATATGAAGGGTAAGAGCGACGGACAGGCATGGGAAGCCTACCCTGTATCCGGCACGGAAACTTATTTCGAACCTGCTTTTGGTATCCGTCACAATGATGGTAATCAGGCAACGGTGCTGAAGTACGTTTCTCATACAGAAAAGAAAGTTTCTGACGATGTGACCGAAACGGTTATTATACTGAAAGACGATCTGTACCCGGTACAGGTAAAACTCTTCTACCGCACATTTGCAAAGGATAATATCATTGAATCCTGGACAGAGATCAGCCACAACGAAAAGAAAGCAGTCAGCATCAATAATTATGCTTCTTCCATGTTATACTGGAAACGCAGTCAGTACTTCCTGACTGAATTCAGCGGCGACTGGGCAAAAGAAGCAAATATGACCACTACACCGCTGGCTTTTGGTAAAAAGATGGTGGATTCCAAACTGGGCTCCAGAGCAGACCTGTTTGTATCTCCATTCTTTACTGTAGGTCTGGGCGATAAACCCCGTGAAAATGATGGTCAGGTGCTGATGGGTACCCTCGCATGGACCGGTAACTTCCGCTTTACTTTCGAAGTAGATAATGAGAACAACCTGCGCGTGATCTCAGGTATCAATCCATTCGCTTCCGAGTATACTCTGGATCCGGGGAAGGTGTTTACCACCCCTTCTTTCATCTTTACACTGAGCAATCAGGGTACAGGTAAAGGTAGCCGCGACCTGCAGCGTTGGGCGCGTAGCTATCGTCTGAAAGATGGTAATGGCGACCGTATGACCCTGCTGAATAACTGGGAATCAACTGGTTTTGATTTTAACGAAGAGAAGCTGAAAGGCCTGATCGAAGAAACCAAATATCTGGGCGTGGACATGTTCCTACTGGATGATGGCTGGTTTGCCAATAAATATCCCCGTCACAGTGACACACAGGGGCTGGGTGACTGGGCGCCTACCGCTAATAAACTGCCAAACGGTATACCTGCTCTGGTAAAAGCTGCTAACACTACCGGTGTGAAATTCGGTATCTGGATCGAGCCTGAAATGGTGAATCCAAAGAGCGAACTCTTTGAAAAACATCCTGACTGGGTGATCATGCTGCCTAACCGGGAGCGCTACTATTTCCGTAATCAGCTGGTACTGGATCTGAGCAATCCGGCAGTACAGGAGCATGTATTCAATGTGGTAGATCACCTGATGACGGAGAATCCTGATCTGGCTTACATGAAGTGGGATTGTAACAGTCCTATTACCAATATCTATTCTCCTTATCTGAAGGAAAAGCAGGGTAACCTTTATATAGAATATGTACGCGGTCTTTATAAAGTACTGGACCGTATCAAAGATAAATATCCTAATCTGCCGATGATGCTCTGTTCCGGTGGTGGAGGCCGTACAGACTACGAAGGACTGCGTTATTTCACCGAATTCTGGCCAAGCGATAATACCGACCCGGTAGAACGCTTATATATTCAGTGGGGTTATTCGCAGTTCTTCCCGGCAAAAGCCATGGCCGCACACGTAACCAGCTGGAACCATGATGCCGGCATCAAATTCCGTGTAGACGTGGCGATGCAATGCAAACTGGGTTTTGATATCAATATTAAAGAACTGCGTGCCGAAGAGCAGACTTTCTGTAAAGAAGCCGTGGCAAACTACGAAAGACTGAAGAATATAAACTACGATGGCGACCAGTACAGACTGGTATCTCCATATGAGGGTAATCATTCAGCCATCATGTATGTGAGCCAGTCTCAAAAACAGGCGCTGGTATATGCGTATGATATCTTCCCGCGTTATTCTGAAATCCTGCAGCCGGTATTGTGCAAGGGACTGAATCCTGCCGCGAAATACCGTGTAAAGGAAATCAACCTCATGCCGGGTAATAACCCTGCTGATGCTTTCAACAGCAAGGTGTATTCCGGAGATTACCTTATGAAAATCGGACTGGATTTATTTACTTCGACTAAATTGCATAGCCGCATACTGGAACTGGAAGTTGTAGAATAATGGCGAGACGTGCTAAATGCATAAACAACTATGAAGTGATGAAGACAATTTTTGAAAAGATACAGGAGCTGGATGAGGTACCTTCTTATTCCAAGCATGAGCGCTTTGTCGAGGGCATTGTCAATGCGATCAATGACAGGATTATCTGTGTGGGAGATGCACTGCCTTCGGTGAATTCAATGATCTCAGGACTGGGATTTGCGAGGGAAACGGTGATCAAAGGTTACCGCGAACTACAGAACCGTGGTCTGATCGAGGCCAAGAACCGCCTTGGCTACTTCGTTGCTGACGATAATACAAAGCAGTCGCTGAAGGTAGCCCTGCTGATGTATACGATCGATACTTTCCAGGAACAGTTCTACCGTAGCTTCCGCAACGAACTCGGTGCTGACGTTCATCTGGACGTGTTTTTTCACCACGGGAACATTGAGGTGTTTGAGACCATGTTCTCGCTGGTGAAGAACAGGCATTACGGTATGTACGTCATTTCTCCTATTCATCATCCCCGTACAAGGGAGCTACTGAATACCATCCCGCGTCAGAAGCTGCTGATGTTTGACCGTTATGAGCCGCTGGAAGGGGATTTCAATTATGTGGTACAGGAATTTGAACAATCTTCCTATCATATTTTTGAAGAACTGGCAGACGTGATCAGGAAATTTGACCGGATGGTCTTCTTTCATAATCCGGATTCATTGTTTCCTCCGGAAATTGTCAGATCTTTCAGGAACTTCACGCAGCAGCACGGTATCAAAGGAGAAGTACTGCGCGAATATGAGCCCGGCTCAGTAGAAAAAGGAGTGGTTTATTATGTGAATGAGAATGCTGAGTTGTGGAATCTGTTAAGGGATTGCAATGCAAAAAAAATAGAACCGGGCAAGGATATTGGTATCCTTTCCCATAATGACGAGCCTGTAAAAGAGCTTGTCGGCAATGGTATTACGACCTATTCGGTCAGTTTCAGCGAGATGGGTAAAAGGGCTGCCTGCGCAGTCCTGAGCCGGGAACCGGTGCACCAGGTGCTGCCCACCAACCTGATCCGACGTAACTCTCTATGATAATATGAATGTTGGGGCTTTACTGAGTTTTCTGCTGGTAACCATCCTTGTGGCTTTGATTTCCTGGTATAAGACCCGGAGAGAAAACCTGCAGACCGCCGCGGGCCTCTTCTTCGCCAACCGTAACCTCGGTTTTCTGGTAGTCGGTGGCGCCCTTTTCTTTACAAATATCAGCGCGGTACAGTTTATCGGTGAGAATGAACTCGTCTACACCAATAATATGAGCGTGATGGCGTGGGGATTGTCCTCCGTATTTGCCATGCTACTGGTCTCTGAATTCATCATGCCGGTTTACCTGCGCAGCGGTATCTCTACAACACCCGATTTTCTCGAAGAAAGATATGACACCGGCACAAAGCGATTTGTGTCGGTGATCTTCCTTGTCAGCTATATTGTCAATATGCTGCCATCTGTACTATACAGTGGCGCCATTTCCTTTAACGGCCTGTTCCGGGTATCAGAAACCCTGCACATTGATTACTGGGTCACGATCTGGATACTGGTATGGCTGATCGGGTTTATTGGTTGTCTGTATACGATTCTCGGCGGACTGAAAGCCGTGGCCATCTCTGATACGGTGCTGGGGGTAGGGATGTTTGCAGGGGGTATTTTGCTGCCTTATGCCGCCCTGAAATACCTCGGACATGGTTCGGCAGGCACAGGGCTGGATATCTTATTAGCCGCGCGCAGGGACCATTTTAATGCCATTGGCGGGCCACATGATGCTGTACCTTTTCCCACCATCTTCACCGGTATGTTTCTGGTGAATCTCTATTACTGGGGCACAGAACAATACATCGTTCAGCAGGCGCTGGCCTCCCGTAGTCTGGCGGAAAGCCAGAAAGGGATTGCCGTTGCCAGTCTGGGAAAGATCATTTCCCCGCTGCTGCTGAATATACCCGGTCTGATAGCCGTATTGCTCTATCCGCATATGACAAATACGGCGGAAGTCTTTCCGAAGATTGTGAGTGACGTCTGTTCCCCTATGTTGACCGGCTTTATTGCAGCCATCACTTTCGGGGCTGCCCTGACCACTTTTAACGCAGGTCTGAACAGTACCAGTACCCTGTTTGTACTGAACCTTTATATGCCCTTTAAAGCATGGCGGCAGGAGGCCGTAAGCGAACGTCAGCTGGTACGTATCAGCAGGCGTTTTGAACTGCTGGTTTGCCTGCTGGCGATGATCATTGCGCCATTTATCGTCTTTGCGCAGCAGGGTTTATATACCTATATCCAGATGGTCAGCGGTCTTTTCAGCGTACCTATTTTTACTATCCTGTTCTTAGGATTAGTCCATAAACGAATGCCGGCTATTGCGGCGAAGATCGGATTGACCTTCTTTATCTTTACTTATTCAATTGCACAGTTTGTGGTGGATACAGGGCTGCATTTCCTGCACGTACTGGCTATTCTGTTTGTGGTAACCGTATTACTGATGTTAGGAGTAGCGGCTATTGCTCCCCGTAAAGAACCCTTTGTACAGCAATGGAATAATGTGGTAGATCTGCAACCATGGAAGCAAAGACATATCTATACTGCGCTGCTGTTACTGGCGATGGTGGCTTTGTTTATTTTTCTCCCCCTCGGACTGGCAAAATAAAATACGTTGTCGCTCAGGCATTGCGTCATTTACAGTCTGATCTTGAAACATTTATGGATGGTAATAACGATGGTCCGGAGACTTTGCCGGTCTTTGTGATCGTCTCGATATCTCCATGCGATGGGAGTTGATACTGTATGGTTGGCTCCTTTCAACCAACCCTAATAAAGATAACGGTTATGATATACAGGATTACTATGGTGTAGATCCCGGCATGGCTCAAGTGGAGATTTTGTGGATTTATGCACAGGGCTGATAAGTTGGGTATAAAGGTAATCATTGATCTGGTTGTCAATCATACATCGGATAAGCATCCTGGTTTCAGATGGCGCGGTCAGCGAAGGATAGTCCTAAACGTGACTGGTATGTATGGTCCGAAGAAGCCCTCGGAATTGGGATGAGGGGATGTTTTTCCCGGTGTACAGAAAGCTACCTGGACGCTGGATAAGAAAAGCGACCTATTATTTTCACAGGTTCCATGAATTCGAGCCGGATCTAACACAGAAACCCTGCTGTAAGAGAGGAGATTACACGTATTATGGGCTACTGGTTAAACTAGGTGTAGCGGGTTTTCGCGTAGATGCTGTTCCTTTATACTGGAATCGCCTGCACCCGTAAGAAGAAAGCCAAATGAATTTGATTACCTGAAGGAGATGCGCCGTTTTCTCAATGGCGAAAGGGGGACGCGGTACTGCTGGGAGAGGCGAATGTGCTACCGAAAGACAGCATGAAATATTTTGGTGATGAAATAGTGATGGTATTCATCTGATGTTCAACTTTTTCGTAAATCAGTACCTGTTCTACGCTTTGGCTACCTGTAAAACGGCTCCGCTGATCAAGGCACTCGAGCAGGACAAGATTAAGCTCATCTGCTCCTCAGTGGGCCCATTTTCTCCGTAATCATGATGAACGGATCTGGGGCGATTAACCGAAAAAGAAAGAGCGGAGGTTTTCCGGCGTTTTGCCGGATGAGAATATGCAGTTATATTCAGAGGTATCCGCCGCAGACTGGGGCCGATGTTAGGGAGCAGACAGCAGAATGAACTGGCTTATAGTGTGATGTTTCCCTGCGGGTACCCGGTGCTTCGTTATGGCGACGAAATAGGAATGGGAGATAATCTCAGTCTGGATGACCGGAACAGTGTAAGAACAGTTATGGCGACGAAATAGGAATGGGAGATAATCTCAGTCTGGATGACCGGAACAGTGTAAGAACACCAATGCAATGGTCAGGAGAGTATCAGGCTGGTTTCTCTAAGGCCAAAAACTGGTGCACCCGGTGATTGATGATGGCTACTATTCTATGTGCACGTGAATGTAGAGACACAGCGCCGGGAGCAGGATTCCATGCTGAACTGGATGACATCAATGATACGACTGCGAAGGGAGTGCCCCGAAATAGGTAATGGCTCCTGGGAAATAATGAATACAGGCTATGAGCATATATTAGGGATGTACTACCAGTGGAAAGACAGGCAGCTTTTTATCTGGCATAACTTCAGCGAAAAGCCACAGGAACTTGTATTTATGGCGAAGGAAGCCGAGGAAGCCGGCACCCGCAGACTGGTAGACCTGATGAACAATATTGAAAGTATAGAAGATGACAAAGGCAGACATACCATCACATTGGAAGCTTACGGATATCGTTGGTTCAGAGCTGGCTGATATGCAAGGTGTTGGTGATACCGGTGGCGGATCAGCTTATATTTAACTTGATCCGCTGCTGTTTTTTTGTATATTTATTCCCGGTATTCATTTTGTTAACCATTGTGTCCAAAGTACAAGTATGTTGCTTCCACGTGCATATACTTATCCGAACTTTCTCCTTACAAGTCTATTCATTAACTGCTAAGCGTTAACCTATGATCAAACCTTTGAACCGTCTGTTCGCATGGCAACAGCGCTCGTCTTTTTGTTTCAGTTGTTCATCACGCCGGTAGTGGCCCAGATATCATGGCCACAGGGACAACTGCTGCCTTCGTTTCCCTCAACAGCGCAAACGCAGGACTTATTTATTTTACGTGAATCTTCCACCCGCTGGGAGGGAGAAGGCTCCAGTCTCAGTCATAAGACAGGGAGATTAGAGTCGGACGGCTGGCTTTGTCAGACGGGCATCGATGCTGCCGATGAGCATATGATCTATGGCCCTTATGACATGAGTATTCCTGCCGGTCCTAACGTAGCCGAATTCAGAATGAAAGTCGATAATAGCAGGAGACTACACGAGTATTACCTCCCTTTTACCATGCCGACCAACAACCAGTCGATTGAATTACGCGTATACTGGGGGGTACCTCCTATACGAAAGTAGACTGGGTGGGTGTACAGCAAAACGGTTTTCCGCGGAGATGTATCTGTTTGCCTCCCTGAAGGGATTGTTAACAGAACACAGCCACGTCTCTCACTATGAAGGAGACGCCTTGCAGAAGGACAATATACCTGGCTGCAATCACTGGGTTTAAACTGGAATGAGGTCAGTAATAAGTGGGACCTTATCACGAAGTATCGTAATGAAATTTCCGGTCTGATCGTGTATGATCCGGCACAGATCCATACGTGAATCTGGCAACCGTGCTGGCTAAAGACAAGAAAGCGCTGATCGCTTCTCCACTGCTCCTGTCAAGACTGCAGGCTGCACCTATAACCTGCCGATCCTGCTGGACTTACGTGGACAGTACAGCAGCAAACTGGCGGTATATCAGGCACTGTACAATACTTACTGGCCTAATCTGGATCATCGCGTATTAATCGGGCTGAACCCCGATGCACACAAAGCGGCTTTACGCGAGTATGCCGTAGCAACCGGACTGGGACTATCTGGCTGGATCCGGACGTGGCCGCAGAAAGTACTCTGCTCAACAATTTTCTGAGTACCATGCCTGCAGGCTCCAACTATATGGGCTGGTGGCCGAAGAGGCGCCGGGTGTACAAAGGGCTTCTGGTGGCCGGAAGAGGCGCCGGGTGTACAAAGGGCTTCACAATATGGTATCGCAACGATTGCCAGTGACTGGGCGACGAACCTCACGTACATAGTGGTACATCCAGAACAGTGAATGTAAAACCGATGCCGGCAAAACCTGCATTGCAGAATAACTGTACGTGGCTTTCATCCTCAGTGACGGTGATAACTTACAGTATGTTGAACACCTGATGCGTAAGCTCTGGAATAACCCTGACCGGGGTGCTGTTCCGATAGGATGGACATTGTCCCCGCAATGCTGGATGCAATGCCGGGAGCACTGAACTATATTACCAGAGTGCAACGAATAATGATAATCTGATCTCAGGTCCTTCTGGTTATGGGTATACTTATCCTAATAACTGGCCGAATCAGACTGCTTTAAACCAGTTTGTTGCCAAAACGGAAAACTATAACCGCCGTGCAGGATTCCGGGTAATTACCATCTGGAATACGATCACCGGAGGTATTAATCAGAACGTGGGACAATCATTTGCTGCCAACGCCCCTTATACATTGGGACTGACCGCACAAAATACCGGTGGTGGTATGACGATCTATAATAACAGTCTGCCGGGTATGGCGCTTTCCTGTAACTACTGTACCAATGAGCAGGCGATGAAAGACCATATTGCTACCGCAGCTGCCGGCTGGAATGGTACTTCACCAAGGTTTATCATTATACAGGCACAGCCCTGGACGAATGTAACACCAACCAGCTTTAAGAATGTTGCCAATTCACTGAATACGAATTATCAGGTAGTAAGCATATATATTTCAGCTGATGCGGGAGGCGAATGGCTTGCCAGTGAATCCGCAATAGTCAGTCAGGAATCTGGAATTGCTGTGATGCAGGCCTTCAACGCCGGACATTATCAGCTGATTTATTAAATGATATAAATGAAAAGGGCGTCCATAAATGTTGGACGCCCTTTTCATTTATATTACCAATTAATTATTCAAATCTATGCCTCTTTCGCACAGGTCTCCGCGTTAATTCCTGATTTGCAATTCTTTTAAAACATCAGCTTTCCACTAAACGGGTCTATCGTCGTCGCTTCAGGTAGTATCCCTTCAATATGTGGAATGTCAGTAACACTCATGATATCCTGACTGTACATCGGATTGGGAGCTGCCAGTCCGATCAGACCCGCTTTTGCAGCAGAGGCTATTGCTACAGATTTATTCCGGTCTTCTGTATGCAGATATTGACGGAAGAGAAAGGCCCGGCCATCACGCGAAAACGGTATCAGGTTGCGTTGTGCGTAGAGATATAACTGTCCGTTATAACACATGCCCCAGGGCGCAGGAATAAGCGTTTTGCTGCTATCCTGATTGACAGCATATATCTTCGCCCAATTCGCTTCAAAAAGTGGTTTGAATGATTTTACCGAAGGTGTGTTGTTGATAAATTCATTATATGTCAGATACACACCGTCTGTATAATTTTCCATGTTATATGCAGGCGCCTCATAGAGCCGTAGTTCCCGCTTAACGATTTCCTCTCTGGAATATTTGCGGGAAGCAGCAGATTGTTTATCAGCCGCCGCCATTAAAAGATCTATGGTTTCACCTATATATTGACTAAACCTTTTTGTAACATCAACACCCTTTCTTTCCAGTACGGTATCGAACGTGCAGGCAAGCTGGTAAGACAGGTTATCATCTGATCTGAAGCGTCTGCTTTCAAACGTACAAAGGCTTTTTCTCTGCCAATACCTGTGCGCTCGCCGATGCGAAAATATTTAATGACAAGTAACAGGTACGGTGCTTCGCTTTTGTATTGTTCTTTGTAAGTATCCTGAATGTAGTCATGAATGTATTGCCGGATTGGCCTGTCCGGCCGTGCTTCTCTTAGTTTGTTGTTCATGCCGGTCTGCACAAAACCAAGACGACTGGTATCTCCGTTAGCGATCATTACTTCTACATCCCTTACAGGAAATGAACATTGATACTTTTGCTGCGGCTGTAAATTTAATCTGATGATAACAGGTGTAAGCGTACTCCCCGCATTACGGGACGCTGTATCAGTGGGCTGTGCATACGCTACGGCACACTGAAGCGAAAAGATGGCAAAGGCAATAATTAATTTCATACGTCATTCTTTAGCAACCTCACGAGGGACAGTGCAAAAGTAAAGACATAATCGTATAAGTGGTTGTTAAGCACTGGTTAATGCAGGCGCTGAGAATAACGTGTTCTTTATACACCAATCAGTTGTTCTCTATCTGGTCCATCCCTTGTAATACATCGGGTTTGGTTAACACCAGTTGTGTAACACCACTCAACAGTATGGCATATCGGCATATGCATGGGGATATCGGATATTCTTACCGGAATGTACAGATTTTTAGTAAAATCGTACAGGTACCGGCAGCTGGACCAGCCTAGTTTTGTAAGATCAGTGCAGCCATTTACCTGCACGATCAGATGAAATATGAAAAACATACTTCCTTTTTTGCTGACGACATTGGGTGCTTATATTGCCTTACCGGCGACAGCGCAACAATTGACAGGCACCTGGCAACTGACAGCTGCCGATAAGATCATGCCGGATGGTAAGCAGGAGAGAGATTATGGCCCTCATCCCCATGGTATCGCAATATTCACTGCGGATGGACATTATGCCGTAGAAATCTTCCGTGAACAACGTATGCCGTTTGCTGCAAAAGACAGGGAAAAAGGAACGCCGGAAGAATATAAAGATGCGGTGTTGAGCATGAGCTGTCATTTTGGAACCTATGAAGTGAATCCTGCAAAAGGGACGATCCGCTTTCATATTGATAAGGCCAGTTTTCCCAATTCGGATGGTACTACCCGCGAGCATACTTTTACCCTGAAAGATGACCAGCTTAGCTGGCAATTACCACCTCGTCCTAATGGAGAAGTGCCTGTTTCCATTTTCAGGCGTATCCGTTGAATCCGATGCTAATTTGGTAACTTACGATCATGAAAGAGACCCTGTACAAGCCTTTCGAGATCGAGGTGAAAGAGATGGCGTCTTTTCCTGTAAAGAGACAAGGCTCCTGCATAGTGATATGCGGATCACGGAAATTGCCCACGAGTTGAATTTTACAGATGAAAGTCACCTGAACCGGACTTTTAAAAAGATAAAGGGCATGAGCCCGAGCGCCTATAGAAGGCAATATGCAATTAACTGTTAGAGGATAAAGAATAATTAAGAATTAAAATAGCTCAGCCACTTCTTTGTAGCCTGATTGGCCTGTTTGTATTTACTGAAGCGCAGACAAAGCGGATACAGTAAGGCAATCACTACTATCCATACCAGATACACAACCGGTAGTGAAAATCCATAGCCCTGTAGTTTTTCGTTGGAGGTCACCCAGGTCGTCAGGTTCACCATATCTGATGCCGGGTGTCCGGTGAGTACAGCTGCTACAACCGCCATTCCATGTATGAGTGGAATATGCAGGAGATAGAAGAACATCGGTACTCTGCCGAATACGGTCAGTGCAGCCGTTACTTTATTCAAAGGACGTTCTGCATATGCGAGGAACAGGAGTGAGGGCCCCATGGTCATCAGAATAAACAGGAGTGATGGCGGATATTTGGTCACATTGACAAACGAGAAGATCGTCAGCATCCAGTTCTCCTGTACAGACCATGGAGAATGATCGCCATAGAAGTTGGTCCAGCGGAGTACGATAAATAGTATGATGCTGCCAATACCGAGGTTGCGGAGGGATTGCTGCCGTTTTTCAGGTGCCACATCCGGGGTATAGAGGCTGCCGATGCAGTAGCCGAGGGTAATGATGCCTAACCATGGCATTACCGGGTAACCAATGATCGGACTGAACGGACCGAAGTGCAGGCCGCCAAAGTTAGGCTCATGCAGTACAGCCCAGAGGAATGCCGGCAGCGTATTGCCGGTAACATGCACATTGTCAAGCAGATTGTGTGCTGCAACCAATAGTATGCCCACAGGCAGCAGTATTTTCCGCGGCAGGTGGATCAGCAGGGATAAGGTGATCATACTGATACCAAACGCCCAGATCACCTGTAATATAAAGGCCGGGTAGTGCGGATTGAACGTCCACGCAAGGGTAATGATGAATAACTCCACGACCACGAGCCAGATGCCTCTTGTCAGCAGAAATAAGAAAGTGCTTTCTTCCCGTTTTTCCCACCATACAGACAGGCAGATATACCTGCCAGCAGCATAAAGGTCGGTGCACAATAATGTGTGATCCAGCGGGTCAGGAAAATAGGTGCGCTGGTATGTGGCAGATCAGTCGGATCGTGTAAATAGGAAAATGCGTGAAAATAATCGCGTACATGATCGAGTGACATGATTATCATGATAATGCCACGCAATAGATCAATAGATTTAATACGGCGGCTTTTGCCGGCCGTCAGGGAAGCGCCATAGTCTTAGCAGCTTTTTTAGTGTACAAAATGGTTTGGTGGTTCCGGCTGCTAAGCTACGCTAAATAGAAATGAATATTTTTATCTACATGTAATTACTTACCTCAATGAGATTCGGGTCGGGATTCCGGAAGTAGACAGCGATGATCTCTCCAGTCTGTCGATTTTCATTGCACTGCTTTTTGGGTGAAAGATTATTGATGACTGCGACAAAGTAACAACAACTTTATGTTACCTTCAGTCTATGAAGGCAGGCATCTTTATAAACAGCACCTCTCTGTTGGAGAAATCCGTTTTCGAAAGTACGGTGATCTACATTACCGAGTATAACGAAAATGGAGCAATGGGTTTCATTGTCAACAACCCTTTCCCGCGCAAACTGAATGAACTGGAAGAGTTCTGTCATGGGAGGGATTTCCCTTTATGGGAGGGCGGTCCGGTAGATAAGGAGCACCTTTTCTTCATACACCAGCGTCCTGACCTGATCAGCGGAGGTGAGCAGGTAGGAGAGAATATCTTTCTGGGTGGCGATTTTCAGGCCGCTGTGAAACATATCAATGAGCATACTCTGACCGAAAAAGATATCAAGATCTTTATTGGGTATTGTGGCTGGGATTATAAAGAACTGGATGAAGAGATTGATGAGGGCAGCTGGCGTATCACTCCAACAGGCAAGTTGTTTTAGCATATAAAAAAAACCATCTGACGATATCATCAGATGGTTTTTTATTTACAGTCATTATTTATTTTGTTACAACCTCAATCTTCCCGCCGTTTTTAAACAGGTCATGTGGTACGAAGTAACCCTTAATAGGTTTACCATTTACTTTTATCGCAGTCAGTTTTCTGCCTTTGCCCTGATGGGTGATGGTCAGTATCTTGTTGGTGCTGGTTCTCCATTTCACTTCATCAAAGAGTGGCACCGTTACCAGATATTCCGGATCAGTGGCAGAGAAGGTATACAGACCGGCAGCGGAGAATACATACCATGCCGACATTTCTCCCGCATCATCCATTCCGCAGAGTGCAATACCATCGTCTCCCACACCATACAGACTATTCAGAATAGTATCAATGATTTTCTGAGACTTCTCCGGTTTGTTGATGAAGTAATACGCAAAAGGCGCTTCATGGTCCGGCTGATTACCATGACAATACTGACCAATCATGGTCTCAACGTTTCTGGCGATGTAATTTGGATTCCATGGCACAGTAAACAGAGAATCCAGTTTAGATTCGAAAGGTTTCGGACCACCATACAGTTTAATCAGTCCCGGCATATCATGTGGTGCAAAGAAAGATACCTGCCATGCATTGGCTTCCCTGTACATATATTCATAATAAGGGTACTGCGGATTGAAATTTTTGATCCACTCACCATTTTCCAGTCTGCCTCTCATAAAACGGGTGGAAGGATCAAACATGTTTTTGTAGTTCTTTGAGCGTGCCATCAGGATACGGTAGTTCGCCGTGTCACCGAGCTTTTTGGCAATCTGTGCCAGTGAATAGTCATCATAAGAATATTCCAGCGTCTTGGACACACCTGCTTTAGCTTTTGTTTCCACATGCGGATTAGCAATATCCGGATCAGAGATGTATCCTTTTTCGATGTACTCTGTAACGAAAGGTCTGGCGCCGTTAGCCACATTCGCGTTCCTCAGCAGTACCGCATAAGTGCCTTTTACGTCAAAATTATCAATCCCTCTCAGATAAGCACCTGCGATAGAAGAGGTGCCATGGTCACCATGGAAGAAGGTCGGAATAAAGCCGGTTTTATCACCTACATCTTTCATGGATTTGATCACATCCAGTGTTACCTGCGGAGAGATCAATCCCAGCAGCACGTCTTTATTGCGATAGGTATCCCAAAGAGAGGGCTCTGTGTAATAGTTAAAATCTGCTTTTGTTACTTTGCCTTTGGCGTCGCTGAACTCACCATTCACGTCACTACGCAAAGCGGGCCAGAGGAATGACCTGTATAAGCAGGAGTAGAACATGGTACGTTGTTTTTCAGTACCACCTTTTACTGCTACTGAAGACAGTAACTGCTCCCATTTGTCGGTAGCCGCATGCCGGATATCGTCAAAGGAATGATTGCCTATTTCCTGTTCGAGGTTTTGTCTGGCGTTTTCGGTGCTGACGAAGGACAGGCCTATTTTCATTTCTACAGGACCTTTGTTACCATCTGCAAGGTGAACGATGGCGTAGCCGTCATGCGTACTTTCTGCTTTCTTTTCCAGCTGACTGATCTTGTTGTTCAGCACTGCATAGAAATATATATTACCACCTGCGCGCTGGTATCCCTGTATAGCGAAATCACCTGCCTGATCGATGTGCCATTCGGAGATCCTGTTATTGGACTTAGCGAGATCGAAGAGGATTTGTCTGTCGGTTTCATTTTTATATTCATATTTATGAAACCCGCAGCGCAGGGTAGAAGTCAGGCTGACATTGACGTCATAATCTTCCAGATATACCTGATAATAGCCGGGTGCAGCACTTTCTTTCTGATGAGAGAACTTCGATTTGAAGGGTGCTGTCGGATGAGACATCGGCAATACCGGAATATTACATAGGTTCCAGTGGCCTTTGTTGGTATGCGTAAAGCTGTAAATGATATTGTCTTCGTATTCATACCCTGCACCGGAGCCATATGCTGTCATCGGACTTAACTGTACCATTGCATTTGGCAATGAGCTGCCGGGAAATGTCAGACCTGCCCATGATCTCCAGCCGTCAGGCAGCTTATAACCAAGGATCTTCGGGTCTGTCAGGGGGGCTGTACCAATGAATGTATTGACGTACTTAGTATAAACAGGTGGTGCCGATTGGCTCCAGCCGTTCGTTCGGGCCAATAGGAGTGTCAGTAAAAGAAAACCTGTTCTTTTTCTCATGATAGGATGTTTGTGGAAATTTCAATTAAAATGGACCTGTGGCACCAAAATAGGCACCAGAGCAGAAAAATCCTAACTTTTTATGGAAAAACATGGTTGAAGGAGGTATAAACGGCAGATAAAAGGCCATTTATTGGCGAATAGGAGCGATGGTATGACGAAGTTACTAGGGTTCGAGTTTCTGTTGTTTCAATTGTGCATGTCTTATCCGGCTCAGGGTCTCTCTGGAAACGCCCAGATAAGAGGCTACCATATGCAAGGGTACTCTTCTGAAAATGTCCGGAAAGGTGCTGACAAAGTCGTGGTACTTTTCTTCGGATGTATAGCTGATATTCATGAGGATCCTCTCATAACTTGAATTCAGGGTATTAGAGATCAATGCGTCAAGATAAGTTTTGAAGGCAGGTACTGCCTGCATGATCCTATTCAGACTGTCCTGTGTCCAGAGCAATACTTCCGTGGGTTCCAGAGCTTCGATATTACATTTGGAAGGGACTTGTCTGGAGAAGCTTTCATGATCTGTTGTCCACGTGTTTTCTGGTGCGAAGCGCATGATATGCTCAGTACCGTCATTCTTCAGACAATAGGTTTTTAACAAGCCTTTGGTGATAAACATTTTGTACTGGCAGATCTCACCTTCCTTGAGCAGCAGCTGTCTTTTGCGGTATTTTTTTACGATGGCCAGCGAGCGCATGAGCTGCAGTTCCTCTTTGCTAAATTGCCCCTTAGCGGTGATATATGCTTCGAATGTGTCAAACATTGATAGATGCCCTTTCTGATTCCTTTACCTGAAATTAGCGAAGTTAGGTCAAATGACCTCGAAAATTTGTGTCAAATGTCCTTGTTTCCGGGAGGGGTTCCGGCGGAATTTTGTGATGAAAATTAAGGCATTCATCAAATCAGCAAACAACTATGAAAGTTTTTGTAACCGGCGCATCAGGATTTATCGGCTCGGCTGTTGTTCAGGAGTTAATCGCAGCAGGTCATCAGGTAACGGGGCTGGCCCGTTCGGAGGCATCTGCAAAGGCATTAGAGGCAGCGGGTGCTGCTGCACACTACGGCTCACTGGAAGACCTTGATAGTTTAAAACAGGGTGCGGCCGCTTCAGATGGCGTCATCCATCTGGCATTTATCCATGATTTTTCGAAATATAAAGAAAACTGTGAAACCGACAGACTTGCCATTGCCGCATTAAGTGAAGGGCTGGAAGGGACTGATCGTCCATTGATCATTACTTCCGGAACGGGTGTTATAGCGCCCGGCCGGCTGGTAACAGAAACCGATCTGTCAGCTGTCGGATCTGCAGCTATTCCAAGGGTGGCTTCTGAAGAAGCTGCTGCAGCTGCGGTAGCAAAAGGCGTAAAGGCTTCTATCGTGCGTCTGCCGCCATCTGTACATGGAGATGGTGATCGTGGGTTTATTCCCGGTCTGATCGCTATCGCGCGTGAAAAAGGAGTGTCTGCTTATGTGGAGGATGGTGCCAACCGCTGGCCTGCTGTACACAGACTGGATGCTGCAAAGGTATTCAGACTGGCTCTGGAAAAAGGAGACGGACGACCTGTTTTTCATGCGGTAGGAGACGAAGGGATAGCTGTAAAAGAGCTGGCAGGCGTGATCAGCCACAAGCTGAACTTACCACTGCAATCGGTAACGAAAGACGAAGCAGTTAATCATTTCGGCTGGCTGGGCATGTTTGTATCACTGAACATTCCGGCTTCTGCAAAACAAACAGCAGAATGGCTGGGCTGGAAACCGGAACATGTAGGGCTGGTAGCCGATCTGGAGACCGGTACTTACTTTTAAAGATTAAAACAGAAAAGAGATATGGCGAACTGATTCCATCATCTATCCGGACAAAAAGAGGCTGCTCTGTGAGTCAGCCTCTTTTGTGTTTAATATGCTTTGATCACCTGTCCGGTGCCAGCGCCTAATATACTCTTATGATAGGCGGCTATCACCTCTTTCATGGTCACGGGTATGTGTCCGGGGAAGTAGGGGAAATACTCCGGAGACTCTTCCACAACAGTCGGACTCACGGCATTGATCCTTACGCCATTTTCGAGTTCGATGGCTGCGGCACGTACAAATGATTCGATGGCGCCGTTCACGGCTGCAGGATTAGCAGCACTTAACACCGGGTCTTGTGAAAGGACACCTGAAATCAGTGTAAAAGATCCCTTTGGTTTGATGTAATGTTGTCCGATCAATACGAGGTTGATCTGCCCCATTAATTTGCTGTTGACACCTATCCGGAATTCTTTATCGCTCATAGTTTTCAGGGGGCCGAAATGCGCGTCGCCTGCCGTACTTACCAGTGCGTCAAAAGGCCCTGTCTGTTTGAACAGGTTTTCTATTGATGCCGGTGAATTGATATCTGCCTGTAGTACGCCACTCTTTGATCCTACTCTGATGATTTCGTGCTCTTTTTCCAGTGAGCCGGCGATGTGTTTACCGATTGTACCGGATGCTCCTATAAGGACGATTTTCATTATTATTCTTTTTTAGCTTTTATGATTGAATTGTATAAAAAGACTTAGTAACCGCTATACCGGTTGCTGTACCCATGGCGACTGCGTTCGCTACTGTGCGTAGGCGAGTCGTATTATCTCCACAGGCAAAAACACCGGGAATAGTTGTCTGTTGTGTGTTATCTGTTATGAGATACCCCTCTGTTGTGCATACGCAACCCAGCTTTTTCGGTAAAGAACAATGTTGTTCAAAAGGCGCATGTGTATATAACGCCGTGACGGCAGCAGTTGTTCCGTCGGCGAAAACAATATGGCTGATATAGCCATTCTCCTGTACCAGTTGACTGACTGTTTTTCAACAATGGGAATATGCTGTTCCTGCAGGATGGCATACTGTCCGGGCGTCAATTTAGCACTTCCATTGGTAAACAACGTTAGATCAGCAGTCCAGTTACGGATAAGGAGGGAGAAGTCGAAACCATAGTCGCCATTACCCAGTATACCGGTGCTGGCATTCCTGACCTCATAACCATGACAGAAGGGGCAATGTAATACGGAGATCCCCCAGCATTCAGACAAACCGGTAATATCAGGTAACAGGTCGCGGATGCCTGTTGCAAAGATCAGTTTACGGGCATGGAAGCTATCTCCTGAAGCAACGCTGATGCTGAATCCTGTTGCCGTCCGGACAGCATCGGTGGCAAGGTCGCTGAGGAATTGTACGGTAGATATTGTGCCACCTGTTGCCGGGCAATAGCGCTGATATTGGCCGGTGTTTGTCCGTCCTGTGTCAGGAAATTGTGAGCGTAAGGCGTTTGCCTGTTGCAAGGCAGACCGCTGTCAATGATCAGGACTTTTTTCAAGGCCCTGCCTAAAGCCATACCGGCTGCAAGCCCTGCGTAGCTGCCACCGATAATGATGACGTCCATATATTTTTCATTGATCATGGTGTATTGTTTTTATAAGTTGTTTGCTTTCTTCGCGCGCTTTATGTTGATGAGACGTTCTACCAATGGTAATCCTGCGAATACCATCCATGGCACGAGGATGATCGTGAGCAGGAATGTTCTCAGGTACAGCGGTAATGAAGAGATAGGTTGTCCGAAGAAATAGAGGAATAGTGTGATGGAGGGATAGATGACTATCCATATTTTCAGGGAAGCGATCAGTCTGTTTTTTGTCGTCATAGCTGCGTGATTACTTGTTACAATGCAAAAGTAGACCGGTAGCGGCTATCAGGTGTAGGACAAAAATGTAGTTCAATAGGATTTATCTGCAGTTCTGCCGGAAGGCGTCAGGGGTATAACCTGTATGTTTTTTGAAGAAACGGATAAAATAGGAGACGTCTTCATAGCCCAGCCGGAAGGCGATGTTGTTAATCTGTTCCGTAGTGGCGCGGAGTTGTCTTCTGGCTTCGAGTATGATATATCGTTGATGACTTCAGAGCAGGTTTTATCCAGTGTTTGTTTGGTGATGGCGTTTAGCTGATAGGTGGTCAGGTGCATCATGGCGGCGTATTGCGACACTTGTTTGTATTCCGCGTAATGTGTTTCTACCAGTTCTGTAAAGGTGTCCAGTCTTTCCTGAAAATAGTGAGGTTCCTGCGTAGCAGCGATGTGTCTCTGATCTCTCAGCAGTTCGATAAAGAAAACAGAGAGCTGGGACCTGATGGCCTCCTGATAACGTTCTTCCTGATGCGTGTATTCGTCGGAGATATATTGCAGGATACCGGCTAATTTCTGAAATCTGCGGGCGTCAAAAGTATAGTAATTGATGTTGCCCGCTTTCCGCAGAAGGCGCCGGGCCTGTTGATCATGGGCGGTATAGAAACCTTCACTGAATTGTATCAGGTAACCGCTGCTGCCGGTGTGTAATGTCAGTTCGTGTACCTGTCCCGGACGTACCAGAAAAGCGGAGTGATTGGTAATAGGGTACGGCTGGAAGTCAATATGATGTTGACCTGTGCCTGTTTTCAGGATAAGTATGTAAAAGAAGTCATGCCGGTGTAATGGTTCTTGCATATCTTCTCCGGTCAGTAAGTCCTGTACATTACGGATGCTGAAGCGATAGGAGGCTTCCTGTTGCTTCAACACCGTATGAATATGTCTGATAGGTATGCTGTCCATGGAAGAGAAGAAAAGTGCTTAAATAACTTCTCTCAAAAGTAAGCACTTTTCATGAATCCCTGTTTTATAGCAATGTGATCAGAAGTTGGCTGCAAATTCTTTTGCGAAGCTTTCGAGTTTGATGCTGCCTGTTACCGGTGATCCTGTTTTTATATAGTCTGCAAAGAGTTTACCGCTACGGAAACCAGCGCCCATCTCAGCAAACAGGTGCGCGATTTCTTCCGGTATACCTGCCTGTGACATTCCCTGAAGAGATTGTTCATCGGTAAATTCTACCCATGGCAGTTCCGGTTTGCCGATCGCAGCACCCAGTACTTTGGAGAAATCTGCCGGTGTGCGGATATCACTGATAACATAGCGTATATTTTTGCCGGCAGGACTGTGGACCAGTTCTTCTGCGGCCGCTGCTGCGATATCAGCAGGGTGTACCAGTGGCAGACCCAGTGTATCAGGATAGTTACCGCCGATAATGCCCATGCCTTTGATCAGTGGTACATCATTGTAAAAATTGGTATAGAAGAGACCTGCACGCAGGAATGTAACAGAAGTGCCTTCCAGTTGTCTGTACAGGTCTTCAATATGGTGCAGACTGGCGATCGGGCCGTTGCCGGTAGCGTGATCTGCCCCTATGCTGCTGAGCATGACAACACGTGGCACATGTGTTGCGCTGATAGCTTCGGCGAAAGCTTTACCGGCATCGATCGTATTTTGGATGACATTGCTACCGCCCATTTTTGGAGGTGTCATGGCGAAGAGTGCGTCGGCGCCTGTCAGGACTGTTTTCAGAAATGCAATATCGGCTACTGAACCAATGGCGGCTTTTGCACCTGTTGCTTCGATGGCTGCTTGCCTGTCTGTACTGCTGCTGATAACGGTTACGTCATGTCCGCCTGCTACCAGTTTCTCTGTCAGATATCTGCCGATGTTCCCGAGGGAACCTGAAATTGTAATTTTCATGTTTGCTTTTGTTTTTGCTGAAACAAAGGTATTTTTGTACTTACTTTTTGGCAAGTACTTACTCCAAAGTATGTATCATGGGAATATTTAAAACATCTTCTACCATTCAGGAGAATAAGCAGTTTGCATTGGATCAATGTCCGGTGACGCACCTGATGGAAAAGATCGGCAGTTACTGGAAACCGATTATTCTCTGGCAACTTTCCAGCGGCGATAAACGGTACAGTGAACTGAAACGCGCGATACCGGCGATTACGGAAAAGATGCTGATCCAGCACCTGAAACAACTGGAGGCAGACAATCTGCTGATCAGGGAATCAAGACCAGTTGTACCACCTTTTGTGACGTATCGGCTGACGAAAGCAGGAGAGGGATTACTACCGGTTATTCATGCGATGGCGGAATGGTCCTTTAAAGACAAGGAAGGGGCTTTTAAATAAAAAGCGATGAAAAACACTTCTTATAACAGCAGGGTCATCATGGCTTCTGCAGAAAAGATCTATCATGCACTGACTGATCCAAAGGCACTGGCCAGCTGGCAGGCGCCGGGAGATATGACTGCGGAAGTACACGACTTTGATGGCAGGGAAGGAGGTGGTTACACCATGTCACTTTTCTATGCGGAAACGGATAGTGTCTCCGAAGGGAAAACGCAGGGAAAAGAAGATCGTTTCAGTGCACGCTTTGTAAAGCTTGAGCCACCGCATCGCATTATACAGGCGGTTCGTTTTGACACGGATAATCCTGCGTTTGAAGGTGAGATGATCATGGATATCACATTGGAAGAACAGGGAACGGCAACGAAGGTCAGTTTTTTCTTCAGTGATATTCCTTCCGGTATCCGTCCGGAAGATAATGAAGCCGGTACAGCATCCTCGCTGGAAAAACTGGCTGGATATGTAGAATAACCCATTAAGCATCATATAAACCCACTACTAACGATATGAAAGCAGCAGTCATTACACAGGCAGGTGCACCAGAAGTTCTGCAATGGAAGGAGTATGCAGATCCGACACCGGAAGAGAGGAAGTATTGATCGAAGTAAAAGCGGCTGGTATAACCGCGCAGATGTGGCGCAACGGCAAGGTAAATATCCGCCTCCGCCGGGTGTGACAGTTGATATTCCGGGACTGGAAGTGGCAGGTATTGTTATCCGCTGTGGAGAGGGCGTTACCCAATGGAAAGAAGGTGACCGTGTCTGTGCTTTGCTGGCGGGAGGTGGTTATGCCGAAAAAGTAGCGGTTGCTGAGGGGCAATGCCTGCCGGTACCGGAGGGGTATAGCTTTGCGGAAGCGGCTTCCCTGCCGGAAGCTATTATACGGTGTGGTCTAATGTCTTTCAGAGAGCACGTCTTCAGACAGGGGAAACCTTTCTGATACATGGTGGTTCCAGTGGTATCGGTGTAACGGCTATTCAGCTGGCGCATGCGTTGGGAAACCGGGTGATTGTAACAGTGGGCTCAGAGGCAAAGGGAGTGGCCTGTATGGAATTGGGCGCTGACCGTTTTGTCAATTATAAAAACAGCGATTTTGAGCAGGAATTAGCCAATGAAAAGATAGACGTGATCCTCGACATGGTCGGAGGGGAGTATCTGCCTAAAAACCTCCGTATACTGCGTGAGGAAGGGCGTCTGGTTTATATCAACACAATGGGAGGTAACCGCACGGAACTGGACCTGAGCCTCGTTATGCGTAAACGGCTGACAATCACCGGTAGTACTTTGAGAGGCAGGGAGTACGCTTACAAAAAAGCCCTCACAGAGGATATTCTTCAACAGGTATGGCCCTTGCTGAAGGCCGGAAAATTCAAGCCGGTTATTTACACCCTTTTTCCATTCGAAGAAGCCGCTGCTGCCATCGTGTAATGGAAAGCAGTGAGCATATCGGAAAGCTCATTTTAACAGCTTCCTGAGCTACAAAAAATTACAAAAAACATTATTTAACAAAAGTTGCCGGTGCTGATACAAGGAAAAAATTGGGTTAGCGACTGGTCTGCTGAGTCGTGTCTTTATCAGGAAGATAATTGGCAGATATTCCGTAGATAACCCGTATATAAGCCGTATATAAGCCATTCTATATAGATACGGATTATATACGGCTTATATACGGGTTATCTAGGGCAATCGTATGGTTTATATTGTTTTATGGAACGACGTCAGGACCTTGTATTAATATGAGGTTGATGTATTGCAAGCAGAATTAATTTTATATGTTGGAGTTTATTTCAGCGGGCGTGTTACAGGTGTAAATTGTCCTGATATAGCAAAGCCTTACAGTTGATTTATTACATGCAGGATTAACTTTACTGTTAGAGTCCATTTTCAACGGGCATGTTACAGGTGTAAATTGTCCTGATACAGCAAAGCCTTACAGTTGACGTATTGCATGCAGGATTAACCCTACATATTAAAGTTTATTCAGCGGGCGCATTACAGGTGTAAATTGTCTTGGTACAGCAAAACCTTACGGTTGAATTATTGCATGCGGTCTCCTTTTTACAGGTAGGATGATAGTGGTTACTTTGTCAGCCTTATAACTAAACCGAAGCCCGAATGTTATAGGATATAATCCGGCTGTGGAAGAAGGCCTGCAAATATGAAGTATACACGGCGTATATACGATGTATCCATACCGGAACTTTTCCATAAAAGGACCATTTACTGCAGGCTTGTTGCGGCAAGCACTGTCTTATGGCTCTGGAACTGTGGGAAAGCGCTCAGGCTTTTTGTGTGATGTGCATCAAAGAAAGCAGATCGTTGACTGTGCGTGCATTGGGAGGGAGCATTTCCCGGACGCCGGCAGGGATAGGCCCTGTGAAATAGATATTAAGACCGGGTGCAAACTCACAAAGTTGCTGAGAGAAGGACATAAAATCGTTGGAGGTGATAGGATTGGTCATGCCGGTGATGATCAGGTCAGGTTTACATATTGTAATGACCCTGTAAAGGCTGTCATGAGGAACGGACTGCCCCAGATAAATAGTACGGTAGCCTCTTGCACGAAGTGCGTAGTTATAAAACAATAATCCGATTTCATGTAATTCTCCTTCAGGGAGGAACAGGAGTGCCACATTCGCACTGGTTTCAGGATGTTTATTGAGTGCTTCTGTGGCCATAATGATCTTACTTCTGATAAGATTTGAGAAGAAGTGCTCCTGTGCCGGATTGATAGTACCCGCCTGCCACATAATACCAATACGGTGGAAGAAAGGGAAAATACAGGAAATGATGGTGTCTTCAAACCCTCTTTTCATCATCAGGCCTGAAAATGTACTGTTAAATAGTTGTTCGTCCATGTCTATGAGACTAAGCAACAGGTTTTCATCCGTGGAGCCGTTCTGACTGAATAATCCGACGGAAGAGGCTTTTTCTGCTATCTCTTCATCATTCATTTCGCTGATCGTGGATATTTTATACCCATGCTGATTCAGCAGACTGATATTCAGGATCTTTTTAAGTTCGTCGTTACCGTAGTAACGGATATTAGTATCCGTTCTGCCCGGTTTGATGATACCATAGCGTTTTCCCATATCCTCAGCGTGTGCGCTTTGATACCGGACAGTCTTTCCAGATCCTTTATGGAGTAGTTCTCAGATGCCATAATCACCTATTTTCAGAGCGCAATGTAGTAATAATATGTTGTGGGCTTAAACAAAATGCACTCATTTTCTCCGGAATCTTCAGCAGCTATATGCTTGTTACTGGTACCCATTTCACCGGTTTTCAAACAGAAAATCCCCTCTATTGCTGTGTAAAAAGGTTCCAGGTTCTGCAATTAGTCTAAATAGAAACACCTTTGGTCCTATTTTGTTTAATTTTTTAATTCAAAAGTTAAACAATACATTTGTTTAAGATTTTAATTAAATGGTTAAACAAAATATGGCCAGTTCTGCTATTGTCATAGGCGCGGGTTTATCAGGGCTTTCGGCGGCCATTAGTCTGGCGAAGGAGGGGTATGCGGTGACATTGGTAGAGCGGCATGATCAGACAGGTGGCCGGGCAAGGGTATTTGAGGCTGGGGGATTCAGGTTTGATATGGGGCCCAGCTGGTATTGGATGCCGGAAGTGGCAGCGGATTTCTTCCAACAGCATGGACGTTCGATTGATGACTATATGACCCTGAAGCGGCTGGACCCTTCTTATCAGGTTATTTTCGGGAAAGGAGAGCAGGTAAGTCTGCCATCCTCATTTGCGGCATTACAGGCGGTATTTGAGGGGATTGAAACAGGTGCGGGCAGTCGTCTTGCCAGATTTATGGAGGAAGCAGAGTATAAGTATAAAACAGCGATGTCTGCCTATGTCAGGAAGCCCGGATTGCATGTGCATGAATTATGTAATGGAGAAGTGATGCGTTCATTTCTGCGGATGGATATGCTGCAATCTTTTAGTCATCATGCCCGTAAGTTTTTCAAAGATGAACGGCTGCTGAAAATTATTGAGTTCCCTGTGCTGTTCCTTGGCGCCACACCTGAGCGGATCCCTGCGATGTACAGCATGATGAACTATGCTGATATGAAACTTGGTACATGGTATCCGGAAGGAGGAATGCATATGTTGGTCAACGCTTTTACCAGACTGGCCATTGAATCGGGTGTAGAGATAATGTTGAACACGACTGTAGAAGGCATGGATGTGGAACGGAATCGTGTAAAGAGAGTACGTACCAATAAAGGGGTGCTGACTGCCAATGTCATCGTATCGGGAGCGGATTATCATCATACAGATCATGAATTGTTGCCATCAGGGAAAGCGAATTATAGCGCTCATTATTGGGAGAAACGGGTGATGGCTCCTTCCTGTCTTATTTATTACATCGGTGTAAGTAAAAAGATTGCCCGCCTGCAGCATCATAATCTTTTCTTTGAAGACGATTTCCGGCAACATGCGGAAGCTATTTACAACTCACCCGAATGGCCGCAGCAACCGCTTTTCTATCTGTGCTGTCCTTCAAAAACAGATGATACGGTTGCACCGCCGGGTATGGAGAACCTGTTTTTTCTCATTCCTACAGCACCCGGACTGCTGGATACGCCTGACATCAGAAATCATTATCTGCAATTTGTGCTTAGGAAAACAGAAGAATTCTGTGGAGAGAAAATAGGGGAGCAGATTGTATACTCCCGCAGTTATGCCTGTACAGATTTTATAGCTGATTACAGCGCATTTAAAGGGAATGCTTATGGGCTGGCCAATACATTGGGACAGACTGCTTTTCTAAAACCATCCATCAGACATAAGTCTGTTACCAATTTATTTTTTACTGGTCAGCTGACAGTTCCGGGGCCCGGTGTACCACCGGCCATTATTTCCGGACAGGTAGTCGCAGAATATATCTCAAAACAAAAAGTATCTCGTTATGAAAGCGTTATTTGACAGGGTTAGTGCCGCTTGCAGTAAGCTTACAACCAAAGCTTACAGTACCTCCTTTTCTCTTGGGATACGATTGCTTGCCGGTAAATTTCATGCGCCTATATATGGCATTTATGGTTTCGTCCGTTTCGCTGACGAGATTGTAGATTCTTTCCACGAATATCCTAAAGCGGAGTTGCTGCATGATTTCAGAGAACAGACTTACAGAGCGATCAGGGACAAGATCAGTCTCAATCCTATCTTAAACAGTTTTCAACAGGTAGTCCATACCTATCATATAGAGCAGGAGTTGATAGATACCTTTCTGGATAGTATGGAAATGGATCTTCAACAGCACTTTTATACAAGAAGTATTTATGAAAAGTATATACTTGGCTCGGCTGAAGTAGTTGGATTGATGTGTCTGAAGGTTTTTACAGACGGAAACCATGCAATGTACGAACAACTAAAGTACCCTGCTATGAAGCTGGGGGCTGCTTTCCAGAAGGTTAATTTTCTGCGGGATGTGAGAACGGATAGTCAGGAACTGGGCAGGCATTATTTCCCGCAGATTAACCTCAATAATTTCTCCTGTCAGGATAAAGCGGCTATTGAAGCGGAAATTGCCTGTGATTTCAATGAAGCGCTTGAAGGTATAAAGGCATTACCTATGTCTTCCAGAAAGGGGGTATATCTGGCATATGCTTATTACCGGGTCTTGTTTAATAAGATCAGAAACCTTCCACCGCAGAAAATTATGACGGAAAGGATTCGTGTTGCCAACAGTCATAAGATCGGTATTATGTTACAGACGATGCTGTTGCAGGTCAGATAAGGATCATTGTTAATACACTATATTGAAACAGGATGATATTACTATCTTATATACTGGTGGGTCTTGGCGCGTTTGTTTTTATGGAAATGGTCGCATGGTTCACGCATAAATATATTATGCACGGATTTTTATGGTCCTTGCATAAGGACCACCATCGAAAAGATGAAGGACATTTCTTTGAAAAGAATGACTTCTTCTTTGTGATATTCGCTTTGCCCGGAATGTTGTTGTTTCTGTTAGGTACATTGCAGCATCTGCCTTACCTGATAGCTATTGCCACAGGCATTACTTTGTATGGCGCTACCTATTTTCTGGTACATGACGTTTTTGTACATCAGCGTTTTCGCTGGCTGAGAAATTCGGATAATGTTTATCTGCGTGCGCTGAGACGGGCGCATAAAATGCATCATAAACATATCGGTAAAGAAAAAGGAGAGTGTTTCGGTATGTTGTTTTTTCCGGTACGTTTTCTGAAAGATGCCTTCAGTAAAGAAAAAAGTTATTCCTGAGATGTGGTATACTTACCTCACAATAGATCTGGCTTCCATTGCCGTGCCTTTTATCTTCTCATTTCATCCTAAGCTGAGATTTTACAGGCATTGGGGCGCTTTATGGCCGGCTCTTTTTATTCCCGGATTGTTTTTTATCTGCTGGGATTGTTTCTTTACTGCCAAAGGTGTGTGGGGATTTAATCCAAAATATGTATCAGGTGTATATCTGGTCAATCTGCCATTGGAAGAGATATTGTTTTTCCTGTGTATCCCTTATGCCTGCCTCTTTTCTTATCATAGTATTTTTACACTCTGGCCGAAATTGCATTTGCCACATATACTGACAAAGCTTATTTCATGGGGACTCATTGCTGCCGGCTTGTGTGCCGCATATGTGTATAGTGACAAAAGCTATACTTTTCTGACTTTGTTATTGATGTCCCTGTTCGTTTTTGGTATAACCATCCTGTTTAAGAACCAATGGGTGGACCGTTTTTATATCTGTTATGGATTGATGTTATTACCATTTCTGGTAGTAAACGGTCTCCTGACCGGTTCCTGGATACAGGAACCGGTTGTATGGTATAATGCTGCTGAAATTGCTGGTCCGAGGCTGATGACAATCCCGCTGGAAGACATCGCGTACGGATTGTTGCTCATCGGTGTAGAAGTAGCACTGTATGAATATTTTTTGTCAGGTAAACGACCCTCGCTTACCTATAGCGCTCTTTCTGAAGGCAGATGAGGAACCTTTTTAGATTATCTTTGTGCCGTACATCACTTCACTTGTTTAGCGCGCAGACGGTATGAAACAGGCAAAACATCATCGTATAAAGACAATTACCGAATACCATGCTTTTATGGGTATTCCCAAACCTGATCATCCGTTGATCAGTGTAATTGATTTTACGCTGATTAAACATGTACCGGGAGATCAGCCTGTCAGTCTGTTACTGCATTTTTATTCCATTGCCCTGAAAAAGAATTTCAATGCGCGCATGAAATATGGTCAGCAGGAATATGATTTCGATGAAGGGCTGATGACCTTTACGGCCCCCGGTCAGGTTATCAGGATCGAGCGGGAAGACGAAGAAGAGCTGAGGCATTCCGGTAGATTATTACTGATCCACCCTGATTTTCTATGGAAGACGGTGTTAGCTAACAAGATTGCGCAATATGAATATTTCGGTTATGCCGTCAATGAGGCCCTGCATTTGTCTGAAAAGGAAGAGTGGACTGTAATGGGTATCATGCAGCAGATAGAGCAGGAATACCGCTCCAATATCGATAAATTCAGTCAGGATGTCATCATTGCACAGGTGGAACTGCTACTGGTTTATGCAGAACGTTATTATCACCGGCAATTCCTCACCCGGAAGATCAGCAATCATAAAATACTGGACCGGCTGGAAAGTCTGCTGAATGACTATTTTGGCAGTCAGGAGATACAACAGGGCGGACTACCCTCCGTACAGTATGTAGCTGACAACCTCCATGTCTCTCCCAATTACCTGAGTGGGCTGCTGAAGACTCTGACAGGACAAAGTACACAGCAGCATATCCATGATAAACTGATAGAGAAAGCAAAAGAGAAACTATCCACGACGGATCTGTCGGTCAGCGAAATAGCCTATGAACTGGGATTTGAACATTCCCAATCCTTCAGTAAATTATTTAAGAGTAAAACGAACCTTTCTCCCCTCGAATTCCGGCATTCTTTCAACTAGCTGAGAATTGGCTACAACAAAAATAGATTCCGCTACATCGGACTGTCCTTTCATGCGGACTTTTGCATTGTTAAGTTTTCATCCAAAAAAACTAATCAATTATGAAAGTTGTAGTAACAGGATCGCTGGGTAATATCAGCAAGCCACTGACAAAGGAATTAATACAGCAGGGACATCAGGTGACGGTGATCAGCAGTAGTACAGACAGGCAGCAGGACATTGAGGCATTGGGTGCTGTGGCTGCTATCGGATCACTGGAAGATACCGGCTTTCTGACGACTGCATTCACCGGCGCAGACGCCGTATATGCGATGGTGCCGCCCAATTTTGCGGCAGAAGACCAGATTGCGTATTACAGCCGTATTGCAGAGAGCTATGTAACTGCTATCCGTAACGCAGGTGTTAAACGTGTTGTACATCTGAGCAGTTACGGCGCACATCGTAGCGAGGGAACCGGTTTTATTCTGGGGTCACATTATTCGGAAGGTATACTACGTCAACTCCCCGATGTCGCCATCACTTTCCTGCGACCTACCTTCTTCTTTTACAATCTTTACAGCTTCGTGGATATGATCAGACATCAGGGTATCATGGGTGCGATTTATGGGGGAGAAGATAAGATCGTGATGGTACACCCGACAGATATAGCTGCAGCAGCTGCGGAAGCGTTGACAAGTGCCGGTAGCGGGGTACAGGTACGTTATGTTGCGAGTGATGAGCGTACTTGTAATGAGATCGCGCGGGTGCTGGGTACTGCCATCGGAAAACCCGATCTGCAATGGCTGCTATTTACCAAAGAACAGGCAAAAGCCGGTATGGAAAAGGCAGGACTGCCGCCGCATGTGATCAGTAATCTGATTGATCTGGGAACGAGTACGCACAACGGCGCTTTACGAGAAGACTTTGACAAGCATCAGCCGGCTGTATGGGGCAAGGTAAAGCTGGAGGATTTTGTAAAAGAACTGGCTACCGCCTTCTAAGCACTTAATTTACATCACTGCTTCGAATGCATATTTAGCCATACTCCAGAATTCGTCCAATGCGAGAATGCGTGGTTTGAAAAAAGAAATAATGTCGGGCCAGTCTTCGGAACGTAATACGGATATATTGTCCAGCTGTTTACTGATCTTACTGATGGACCTGCCATATTCATCAGTCGTATCAGCTTCCCATTGCCAGTCATCTTCGCCAAGGGAGGCGGCCAGCATACTTTTATGCAGGAGAAACTGGTCATAGAATGTTTTATGTAATGCCGGATCAGCCGGCGCAATAACGATCGCAATACTGGCATTTCTGTTATCAGCATCCATTTTGAAGCTGATACCGGAGATGCCGGTTTTATAATTGGACCAGCTGATGATCTCTCCATCCGCTGATAATATAGGCTTCATGTATTTACCGAAGCTTGTCCAGAATGCCTGTTTGAGTTTTGAAACTTCCTGTTTAGTGTACATGTATCCGCTTAGCTAATTCACAGCTTCAAAGATAGTTCACTCTTTCTGAAAAACGATCGCTGATAGTGGGTAGTTAGTCACAGTAATGGCGTATTGCTGATAATTTGGTTTAATCTGAGTGCTTATGTGATTGAGCAGTTATTGCATGGGAAAGTGAATATGGTACAGGCGAAAAAGCTGATTATCTGAATCGCTTAAAAGCTGCGCCGTAAATCCCAAAGTTTATATAGGAGTCTGCGAATTTTGCCGGGAACCTTGTTGGACGTGACATGTCGAAACGGAATTGTTCCTGATGGTATTCGCCTTCATAACGTAGTGAAACATAAGTGGTGTTATCAACCTGTAATCTTACCCGCATGGAGCCGGTCTGACTGCCTTTATATCTGGGTACAAGGAGCACGATAAACTCTCCCGGCTGAACCTTAACCCCAAAACTGCCATTACCGCAGAAGTCAAATGTCGGGCATTCGATAGCGTACCAACTGGCATAGTCAGCCGTATCTTTTGCTTCCTGTACACCCCATGCATGGCGGTCTTTTCCAAAGAAGAACTTTGTCGTATCTGTTTCATTGACCATATACACCGGAAAATAAAGGTGCGTCTGATCGTAAGGATTGGTACGATAACGAATAGTGGTTTTATAATCTGCAAAAATCTGAAAGCCGTCTGTGTTGAGAGAATCCCACGTACCGATGCTGCCTTTTTCGTAGATAATATAGTTTTCTCCGGCAGTGGTTTTTTCATTCGACTCATCTGCCAGTCTGAGCGTATCGCAGAATTTATATTTACCCAGAAATGGAAAGTTTGTTGGATTGACCGATTTTACTTCGGTTAGCACAGCTTTCTCCTGAGAAGAATCCTGTAACACAAAGGGCAGGTGAAATTTTTTCTTTTCAGGTTGCGCGGCCTGCTGCTGACAACTGAACAACAATGCTGACAACAGGGTAAAAGCAATGATCGGTTTAGACATTTTTCACAGGTTAGGAAGGGGCAAAAGTACGAAAAGCAACTCATTGTGTTTCAAAATGTATTACCTTCGTGTTAATCCTATACGAACATGAAAATCATTTACTTATCCCTGCCGGCGATTATCCTGATGGATATTTATGCCTGGACATGGGTTGCAAGTTTGCTAACCGCGCCAAGTGATCTCGCCGTATTCGGCGGTATTGTCAGCATTTTCGTAATTATTATTCTACACTACGCATTTTACAAGTTATTAAAATTCAAATTTTAAGTATGAACCAGAAAAAAATCCGGTCAATTGTCCTGTTGGTCATTGTGGTGGTTGTAATCCCTGTATTCTGTAATTTATGTTGCACCAGAATTGATGCCGGTCATGAAGGTATCAGAGTAAAACAATATGGTACTGATAAGGGAGTACAGGATATTTCCCTTGTAACAGGACGGGTATGGTACAATCCGTTAACTGAGTCCGTGTATGAATTCCCGATCTTCGTACAGACAGCTGATTACAATCCATTCACGGTGAATGCGAAAGACGGATCTGTATTTACAGTAGATCCTACTATCACTTTCCGTGTATTGCCGGGTAAAAGCCCTGAGATCTTTAAGAAATACCGTAAGGGTATTGATGAGATCACGAAAACAACTTTATACAACTATGTAAGAGATGCTTTCCGTATACAGTTCAATAAGTATACTACTGATAGCATGATCAGCAGCAGGGAAGGTTTTGAAAATGCGGTACAGGCACAATTGTCAGAATCCATGAAAAAGGAAGGGTTTGATCTGGAACAGCTGACCAGCGGTATCGAATATCCTGAAACGATCACACAGGCGATCGATGCGAAGAACAGGGCGGTACAGCAGGCCATGCAGGTAGAAAATGAGCTGAGAGTGACTGAAGCAAATGCAAAGAAACTGATCATACAGGCAGAGGCAGAAGCAAAGGCAAATCAGCTGCGTCAGCAGTCTTTGACTCCATTGCTCATTCAGCAGCAGTTCATCGAAAAATGGGACGGAAAAACGGCTTTATATGGCAGTTCCCCTACCTTCTTCAAGAATGTACAGTAGTCAACTCGTCTGCACATAAAAAAAGAGCGGCACTATCAGTAGCCGCTCTTTTTTTTGTATGTCTGATCAATTAGTTCCTGAACATGGTCACGACCAGTCCCACTTCTTTGTTAAACATCTTTGCCATAGCCGCGACGCTGGTTTCATTGGAGCTGCTGCTGTTATCCATTTCCAGAGCCTTGGTACGTACCACCAGTTTCAGGTCTCCTTTTGTGTAAAGGCGGAACATACCGTCATCTTCAGTTTCCTTGTTTACATTGGCACTTGCAGAGTCCTGTTTAAAGCCGGAATTTTTGATTTCCTGAAGCATAGTTCTCATATTCTCACCCAGTGATACATAGGTTACGCTTCCGTGTGGTGTTACACTCATGTAAAGGTCTTTATGTTCATTCACATAACTGCTCTTGTCATCATCCGCAATGCTCCAGCGATAGCTGATCTTATTCAGTGTATTTAGTACGCTGTCGCCGGACATGTCCAGTATGTCAGACATATCTTTCAGATTGACATTTCTGCTGCTGATACCTGTGAATTCTTTGATCATTTCCTCACCCAGCAAAATCTTCACCAGTGAAGGATGTTTGGTGGAGTAGATCACTTCCACATGCTGCCCTTTGCTGGCGGCATGATACTGTTCACTGCTTACTTCTTTCTGTACGCGTACAGGCTTTCCTTTTTTCGTGATATAAGAGATGGTCAGTTTGTAGCTGCTGCTTTTAGAACTGCTTTTGTAATAACCATCTACGATCGTTGCCGGTACTGTTTCTCCGAACTGTTTCAGTTCTTTGTTTTCCAGTTTTGTGTAGTGCATTGAGAAGATGACTATCAGTGCGATAGCGCCTGGAATAAACAGAAAGGCAATGTTATGATACCAGTATTTAGGCGTACGGTCCCATTCTTTTATTTCATCAATGTCCTGAAAATCAGCAAAAAGCTGTACAAGGAACACAAAGCATAATAAGCCACCGACGATACCAAGGAAAACAGGCATATACAGGTACATATCTGCAGGCATCCAGTAATAAAATGTCAGGAATGTGAGCAGGAGCAGAATGCCCCACGTGATTCTTCTTTTCATATGTATAGGGTTGTAGTGTACGGTTATAGGGAATTCCGGTTCTTCAGGATATTTCTAATCTTCAGGTCTTCAATGATTTGTCCCACAAGCTGCTATAAGCATTCTGCAAATATACATTTTTTAATATGTGATTCCCCGTAAGTACATCCATTTTAAATTATGTTTTTATATACTATTTTATGTATTTT
The DNA here is from genome assembly GCF_007896845.1 of Chitinophaga pinensis. GTDB lineage: Bacteria > Bacteroidota > Bacteroidia > Chitinophagales > Chitinophagaceae > Chitinophaga > Chitinophaga pinensis_C. Next base: position 46,944 of record NZ_VOHS01000018.1, read on the forward strand.
ACACATGAGCCTCCCTGAAAGCCTTAGTAGTAGCACGTTTGGGCTTATTCTGTGAGAATGAGACAGTTAGCCGAAGAGACCTATCTATATATTGAAAGACGATCCCTATAATATAAACCGAATGCCTAAATTTTTATTGCTACCCTCGTTATTGCTATTATTTCATACCCAGTCATTTGCACAATATGCGGACAGTGGAACGGGTAATCTGAAGGAAGTGGTGTGGTGGATGGACTGGTCAGGTATGAAGATTGAAAATGGCGCAACCAAAACGATTATAACAGCAGATGGACTCTCTATCACGCTCACTATCTCCGATGTTACCGGCACGCCCATATCGCCTGTGGTGATGAACATGTCGAATCAGGCTTTACTGAAGAACCTATACAATTTTTCTGATACTGCTGTAAGACCAGCACTGGCAGTACCTAACAACTTCAATAACAGCAGCTTCACTATAACAACAAGTGCTACACGTTATGGTCGTCCGGCTGCTTTTACGCTGGTTGCAACAGATGCGGAATCTTCGAGTTCGTTGGAAACACTGCAGTTAAAGAGTTCTGCAGGACATTGGCGATCAATTGCTTTCTTCCGTAATTCAACGCAGGTGAATAATCCTGCCGTGGGCTGTGGTACAGCTACTGTAAGTGTATCAGAAACATATGGTGGTACGCCCGGCATAGGGCAGCTCCCGATACTTGCGACAGATGTAGCTGCTGGTGCAACACTTAGATTAGATGTTGGCTTGTTACGAACTGGTCATGGCAGCAGTGCAGTTGCTTTCGGTATCATTGCCAAAGTAGATGAAGGTGATCTGCCGGGCAGTTATGGTCGTGCTTTTCACCAGCTGGTATACAGTACACAAAATGCCTGTAATTATCAGGCGCCATATCCGGTTACTACACGCCAATCTGCTTTGCAGTTGGGTAGTGTGCCGGGAGATGCTGATTCGGTAGGGATGACAGATGATAATCTGCATGGAGTGGATGAAGAAGCGATCAGTGCATTTCATGATTATACCGGTAGTGGTGCTTACACCGTGAATGTACCCCTGAGCAATGCAAGCGGTAAAAATGCATATCTCTCCGGATGGTTTGATTATAACCGTAATGGTGTATTTGAATTATCAGAACTGGTGACTACCGTCGTGTCTCCCGGAGCTACATTTGCTACGTTGAACTGGACGGGATTACCTGATGGTTTTATTACAGGCAGTGTTTCGCAATATGGTTTCCGTTTTCGTTTATCTACTGATCAACAGGCGGTGAGAACACCCACAGGCTTTGCACCTGACGGGGAAGTGGAAGATTATCTCGTACCTATCAAAGCGCCTTGTGCTGCTAATGTCAATACACTTTCCAACATGGTGCTCTGTGCGGGTAAACCTGCACAGCTGAATGCAAGTGGTGGTATTAAATATCAGTGGTCACCGGCTACAGGTCTTTCTTCAGATACGATTCCCAATCCGGTGGCAACACCTATGGTGACGACTACTTATACTGTGAACAGTGTGGATGCACATGGTTGTCCGGGAAAGGCGAGTCTCACCATCCACGTCAATCCTTCTCCTGTATTTAACAAGAGAAGTGATACGGCGATCTGTTCCGGTAACTCCCTGCAGTTGTACGCTATCTCTGATATACCGGCGACTTATTCATGGTGGCCTGATAGTTCGCTTAGCAATAGTATTATTCCCAATCCTGTTGCCACACCTGCTGTCAGCACCAGTTATACGGCTACGGCAACAACTGTGTACGGTTGTACCAGCAAGGCGCTCATCAATGTGCGCGTGAATCCTTCACCTGAGTTCAGAGTGATACCGGATACGCCGGTGGTGTGTCTGGGGCAGACAGTAGATATTCTGGCGAAAGGAGGAGATGTGTTCAGGTGGTATTCTGACAGAGATTCTTTGCTGACGACCAATGCGTCTATCACGGTTGCGCCTGTCTGTGATTCTACTTTTAAGATCTACATGGAGCATCATACGTGTGCAGTATCTGATACGTTTATGGTGCCGATCAAGGTATATGCACTGCCGGTTACTTCTGTGTCAAAATCAGGTGATATAGACTGCGCACATCCTGAAGTGAGTCTGGAGGCAAAAGGAGGCGTTTATTACAACTGGCAGCCTGCGGTGGCTATCTCTAATAACCTTGTGGCTAATCCGGTCGTATCGCCGCTTAAATCGGCCACTTATGAGGTAACTGTGATGGACGTACATGGGTGTACGCAGGTAGAGGCGATTACGGTGAATGTGGATGTTGCGCTGGCTTTTACCCGTTATCCGTTGCCGACAGCGTTTACGCCTAACGGAGATGGCAGGAATGATTGTTTTGGAATGAAGTTCTGGGGTGAGACGAATACATTTGAATTCAGTGTATTTAACCGTACCGGTTTTATGGTATTCAATACGCGTTATCCCGGGCATTGCTGGGATGGCACTTTCAAAGGAATGGCGCAGCCTGCGGGCACTTATATTTATATGATCAAAGCGAAGACGGTCTGTGGAGATGTATTACGTAAAGGCACTGTTGTACTTGCCAGATAAATAATGAGGCTATCTCAAAAATGAGATAGCCTCTTCCTGTATATAGACTGGTTAACTTACTGATTAATGCCCAGACGTCTGGCTGTTTCTGCCGCTTTAAACTCGTCTGTTCTAAACGGGTTACCTTCTGCTGTGAATACGTAATCAAGTGTATTCAGGCCACTGTCTGGTGTAAATAGCAGATACAGATACTTCATGGTGGTGGCAAAGAAATAGACCGGCATTTTATTCTGCTGTTGTTTACTTCTGATATCCATTACCCCTGTAAAAGCGACGCCCGATCTGCAATACTGTAATATATCATTGTAGTATTGCCTTCCCATCTGCTGATACACGGTATCTTTTGTATAATCATACAGATACCATGCTGATTCGATGATCTCCGGATTCAGGTCATATGCTGCCGCCGTAATATGTTGCCGGCGGAAGTCATAGATCATCGGTATCATACCATATTGCTTCCAGAGATTATTCCATGTCCGGTGTACTCTGGCTGCCTGCTCTGCATCATTATCGATGCACAAAAGTGCCGGCAGAAATGCGTCGTATCCGGTCGCTGTGGTATTCTTTATTTCTCCTGAATACATGTCTGTCCTGCGGTACCATATAGCAGTGTCACTTTCTTCTGCATTGTACTGGTGAACAGCTGTAATCGTTTTCTCCCACATGTCTTTCAGTTCCGCATCTTTGAACAGGAGCCATGTTTTCAGCATGCTTTCGTAATAAGCACTGCCTCCTGCGCCGATACAACTGATCGTTTCGAGCCAGTCGCCGGTTTCATTATTGATAATGTTACCGGTGAGGTTGAGTGCGGATCGTCGGCCATATACGGCTTCTGTTGCCTTCCTCGCTGCCTGATAATATTTAGGATCCTTTGTATAGTAACTCAGGATGCCCATTTCAAGTGTATAAGCGGCTGCTTCTGCGGTATTGACCTTTTCGCCTTTCACTTTACCGGTTTTCAGATTGACCCAGTAATAGGGAATGCCTGTCGGTGATTTGAAAGCTTTTAAGAGGCGATCTCCAAAGTCTTTTGCGCGTTCCAGTATTTTAGGCTGGTGTGTACAGGAGTACATGTATAGCAGTCCTCCCAGTACGCGACTATTGACATCAAAGGTCTTTACGTATACGTCTATATCAAAGCTGCAGCTATCCGTTACAAACTTCTCAATATCTCTGGCCTGTTTCTGCAGGCCCATCACTTTCATGGTACTATATGCATCGATCTGCGAAATACGTATGGGCTGTTCGTACCAGTCCGTGTAGGTTTTCGTTTGCGGCAATAATACATCATGTCCCCAGGCGTATCGTTTATAAGCATCCCAGGATCTGACAAATTCCTGTTTGACGCTTAGCGATAACTCCGCTTGCTGGGCTTTCATAGGTAGGTAGGCGATCATGGCTGCGGCAGCCACAATACATTTTTTCATCGGGTGCTAAATTATGATCTGCGAAAGTAATAAACCGTTCATACTATTGCGCTAACAAATATATTTTTTACGGTATAACGATCTACGACATACGCTGGTGCTGTTCCCGGTATTGAGAAGGTGTTTGCTGATAGATGGTCTGAAACTGTTTATAGAAATGTCCGAGATTATTAAAGCCACAATCGTGGCAGATACTCTTAATAGGGGCATTGGTAATAGCTAACTGTCTGGCTGCAAATTGCATACGTAATTCCGTGACAAGGGTAGAGAGCGTTTTGTCATAACATTTGCGCACGGTGCGGTTGACATAGTCAATGTTACGGCCGCAGATGGACGCAAAGCCTCTGGCGCCCAGCCGGAAGAGGTCAGGCTGTGCCGGGAACTGCTGAATCGCATTGTTCAGCCATGCGGGAATATCCTGATTATCAGGTTGATTTTCAGTTGGGAGTAAGAGTTTAAAAAGGGAGAGGAGAAAGCTATCGAGGTAGATTGCTGAGTCCTGATGTTTCCACATTTTTTCTGCCAGATGAGAAATGCTTCTTAAAACTGTTTCGTCCAGCGTGGCCTGATAAGGCAGGTCTCCTTTTTTCCAGAAGAAATCTTCCGAGTCAGGAAAATAGCGCTTCCGGAAATACTGGACAGTTTTAAACGGAAAAGCAAGGTTCATCATGGTGATGCCCTGACGGTTGGAAGAGAAGGTATGCAGGTCATCCGGGCGCATCATGACAATATCCCCTGTATGCAGCGGGGTGTTTTGTCCATTGATGAGATGAATGCCATTGCCGTGCTCTATCCAGAAGATTTCGGCATAATCATGATTATGAAGGGAAATATCATCTGTAGAGAATATTTTAACCCTGGACAGATGAAAAAGCTCACCTTTTGTAATGAAGTCGCGTAGTAAGAACCTCGTAATTTTCATAAATGTCCCCTGACAGTGTTAAAGGTAGCAAAATTTTATGCAGATGTGTCTGCCGGAAACCATTAATAACATTGGATTAACCGTGTTAAGCAGCTTTTGTGACAAGGGAGTATAAAAAGCATCGTCCGGCAACTTACTGGCGCAGATATTGTTTGTTGAAAAGCCCATAACAGTTAATTTTTATTCCTGTTATGGACAGGTCCGAACGGTGACGCTGCCACGTGAAGCGCCTGCAAGGCCTTACAATTAAAAGAGTTATCTTTATAAATACATATCTTTTATTAACCCTGTAGATTGTTGCGTATGTTAAGCATGACGAGAAAAAACATCAGGATTAACCCTGATTTCAAAAGAGTCATTCCCCGCTTCTTTAACTCCGGAAATGAAAGATCGGTGCAGATCATCAATAAGGTTGTGGATATGCCGGAGAATGTGGTATGTGACGTACTGAATGGTGTGCTGAAAGAATTTTCCTGCAGGTATAAGGACATCCATAAAGTATTTGAAAATCATTATTCGCGGATCTCTCACCTTGTACCGCCGGGGGTGATTGTCACCAAAGACAGACAACATCTGCTGGGGGCTTATTTTACGATGGAGTATTCACTGGAAGCCGCTGCATTGTTCAATCCGTCGGTAGTGGAAGCACCTGACCAGTCGGGTATTCCACCGGGACATAAACGGGTTATTGTCAGTTTCAGGGCGACCGGTGAAAGTCATATCTCGTCGATCGTGTTCAGAGAAGGCATCATTGACAAAGACTGTAACATTACACTCGATGATCCGGCGCATTTCCTGACGGAAGGGAAGCTGACCGGAGAAAAGCGGAATGATAAAGAACATTTCGCACGTCAGCTCAATCAGCTGCGACTGCCGGAGGATCTGCATGTAGGCATCCTGCATCAGCTGACAGATGAATTTACCTATTCGGAAATAGATATCATTCTGCGGAATTCGCTGCGGGGTATTGTACAGGATCCGGGCGATCAGCAGTCTATGAAGCAACATGTGCTGGAACTGGTAGATGCCAGCTATGAACTGCATTTCCCTGATCATACAACATTGGGAGAACGTGTTATTTTCCCGGTCACTTATACCGAAAAGAATGGTATAGAAGATGCCCGTTTTGTGAAGTTTACAGAGGAAGAAGGATCCTGTACCTATTACGCTACCTACACCGCTTATGACGGTTCATTTATATTGCCCAAGTTGATCAAAACCTGCGATTTTCAGCACTTCGAAATACACCCGCTGTATGGTAAGGGAGCGGTGAATAAGAACCTGGCCCTGTTCCCCAAAAAGATCAATGGCAAATATGCGATGTTGTCGCGGATCGATGGCGTCAATAACTACATCATGTTTTCTGATGATCTGTATGACTGGGAAGAACCACAGTTATTACAAAAGCCTAAATTTCCATGGGAGTTTGTACAGATCGGGAATGCCGGTTCTCCGCTTGAAACAGAAAAGGGATGGCTGATCATTTCACATGGTGTCGGACCGATGAGAAAGTATTGTCTGGGGGCCGCTTTGTTTGATCTGGAAGATCCTACCAAAGAACTCGGTCGTTTACAATATCCTCTGCTGATGCCGAAAGAAGATGAGCGTGACGGATATGTACCGAATGTGGTGTATTCCTGTGGCGCGATGATACATGAGGGACAGGTATTTATTCCTTATGCAGTGTCTGATTATGCCTCTTCCTTTGCCAGCATTCCGCTGGATAAATTACTGAAAGCGTTATTGAAACCGGCTCAGTGAGTACCGAGAATACGCTTGTAAACATCTATATAACCCGCAACCATCGTTCCCTGGCTGAATCTGGCCAGGGAATGTTCGCGGCAATCGTTTCTGCGGATATTATCCACCTTTTCTACGGCACTTATCGCCTCTTCTGTATTATTTACCAGAAAGCCCGTCCGGGCGTCTGTAATCAGCTCTTTCATGGCTCCTCTGTTGAAGGCAATGACGGGTGTACCGCACATCATGGCCTCCGCAATGCTTAATCCGAATGGTTCGTTGAACAGCACGGGATGTAGTAATGCTTTTGCTTTACCGAGGATGTTATTCCGGTCTTCCGGACCTACATTCCCTTTATAGATCACCTGTTTGTTATCGATGTGCGGGGATACCTTTTCGCGGAAGTAGTTTTCGTCCTGTATCAGTCCGCAGATAAGCAGCCGCATGCCTGCTTCTTTTGCAATCTCAATAGCCAGATGTGTTCCTTTTTCCGGATGGATCCTTCCAAAACTCAGCAGGTAATCATCCGGCGTAGCCGTAAAAGAAAACAATGATTCATTCAGTCCGTTGTATACCGTATCAATATACGTCAGTGACGGATCCCGGTCACTATTGCTGATAGAAACGTAATGTGTTGTACTGTTATATTGCTGGTACACAGGCAGTATTGCAGGAGAAGAAAATCCGTGGATAGTGGTCACCATGGGAGTACGGATCACCCGTGACCATGTCAGTGGCAGAAAATCAAAATGATTGTGTATGAGATCAAATTCCCCGGCCCGTTCCATTAATGAGGAGATATGTAGACATTCCCAGACTTTAAAATCACCCGGTTCATCACCCATGGAATGTTCTCTGACGGAAGATAATTTCGCATTGGTAATGGAGTCGCCGGTGGCGAAGAGTGTCACATTTAATCCCTGACGTACGAGTCCTTCGGTGAGTACAGACGCTACCTGTTCCCATGGGCCATATTGCTTTGGGGGAGTACGCCAGCTGATGGGCGCAAGAATGGCTATTTTCATCTATTTATTCAGTGTTTCTGCAACGGTGAAGTAAGCGATCCAGAAAGCAATAGTACTTTCTGCGCCCTGATTTTCATTGACACGGTCGGGCTGTAATCCGTCTGCACAACCACCGGTGATTTCATCATATAAGGGTTGTTGCAGGGCATTGGCGCCCATGAACCATTGCCAGGATTGTGTCAGTCTTTGAAGATGTATGTTATCGCCTGTAACAAGAAAAGCCTGTTGATAACATAAGACCATGGCCATCGCATCCAGAGGCTGCTGATCGAATAAGGCCGTAGTGCCACCTTTACTTGCCCAGCCATTATTACCGACAGGATAAAGGACCTCCTCATGAAATACCTTTGATTCAAGAAAACTCATCGCCTCAAGGGCGGTGTGCAGATAGTTCTCCTGACGGGTGATCTCATACGCATGCAGTAGTCCTAATGGAAGGATGGCATTATCGTAGGTCAGTACTTCTTCAAACCAGCACCATTTATCGTCACTGTATATATGATATGCATGTACGAGCTGGTCTGCCAGCAGACTTATTCTGGACAGCTGTTCCTGATCGCCGGTATGTGAGCGGACGAACAGGCAGAGGCCCGCAAGACTATTCGCCATACCACGCAGGGATTGGAGATGATCCATATGAGGGGCAGCCTTCAGGAAAAGGTCTTCCGCTGTTTTGATAAGCAGGGGAGAAGGACCGTATTCCGTGAGATAGCCGAGTGCCATTAAAGTACGGCCGTAGGCATCTTCCGAACTGCCATCGTAGATGATCTGTTTATCATAACGCAGGAAGTTGTGGAAGTAACCATCATCCATCTGCATATAATGAATAAAACTGAGGTAGATAGACAGGAGTCTGAGTGCCTCCGGATACCGGCCATGTTTCCAGGCAAGTACTGTCAGGAGTAATGCCCGGGCATTGTCGTCTGTGCAATAGCCTTCTTTCCTGTTGGGCGTAATGCGCAGGGCATGTTGTATCATGCCTGTGCTGTCTGTCATATTCAGCAGATGTGCCGGATTAAAGGGTGGTAATACCAGTTCATCCGGCACAAAGGCTTTTTCCGGGAAGGGTACTGCTGTCTGTAAATGCGAACGCATGTAGTTTTTTTTGGTGAAATAATACGCGACGGTGTTTACAGTGCTGCGAGGTTATTATCGTATGTAGGGAGTTGTTTTTTCATCAGCTCATAAAACAGCATGGCGTGTTTACGTGCGACGGTTCCCCACATGGTGTTTCTTGTTTTCATGAATGCTTTCTTACCCATTTCCTGACGTATGTTTTCATTACGGAGGAGATAGATGGCATTGTCGGCGAGTGCATCTTCATCGCCTGATTCAATGATGATACCTGTGTCTTTGTCCAGCATTTCATCTGCTAATACAAAGGCATTGGAGATGATCGGGCAACCGGCACTCATCGCATACATAAATGTACCGCTCATGGCCTGATTGCGATCACGGGAGGTGAAGAGGTAAATATCTGTCAGAGACAGGTAACTCAGCAAAATATGCGTGGGGATGAATTCATTTACCAGTTTGACATTATTAGTAAGGTTATTTTCCCTGATTAATTGTTCAAGACTTTCACGGTAGGCTTCGCCTTCTGATGCGACGAGGTTGGGGTGGGTATTCCCCAGTATGATGTAGACTGCCTCCGGAAATTCCGCAGCAATTTTCACCATCGCTTTGATACCGGTCTCAATCCCCTTGTTCGGACTCAGCAGGCCAAAAGTGGTGAGGATCTTCTTATCATTCAGATGTAATTTACTTCTGAGTTCGCCTCTGTTGGCCGCCGGAATGAAGTGTGTGCCATGGGGTATAATCGCCAGCTTGTCTGCCTGAATATTGTAATCTTCCACCAGTAAGCGATGGGAATGATGCGTCATCACCAGCACCTTATCTGCCAGCAGACAGATACTTCTGACCAGCTTCAGCCGCTCTACATCCGGATCGGGCAATACAGTATGGAAACGTATAATGAAAGGTTTGGTCAGCAGAGAGAGAAAGGCCAGTACATACTCGCCCATATTCCCGCCAAAAAGACCGAATTCATGCTCTATACATACCATTTTTATAGCGGGATTCTGATTAATAGCTTCCGCGCCTGCAATACAGGAGTTTAGTCTGCAACCGTCCATAACCATGGTAACCGGAGAGGCATAATTATCTGTGTTGGCCCGTTTATCCAAAGCGCATACGCTGATTTCAAACTCATGTTTGAGCAAGTACATGAGTTCATTGGTAAGATCCGCTGTAAAAGTGGCGATTCCACATTTACGGGGGGAATAAGTACTCACATAGAGTATCTCCGGCTTCATGTCAAATGTATCCATACCTAAGGTTTTAACGCAGTAAATAGATTCGAACTAACAAGGGCGGAGGGAATAAACAGGTCGTCCGGGGTCTGAATTGTGTCTGATAAGTGGAATCAGAATATAGAATTGCAAAAAGCGAACCAGTCAGAATTGGCACAGATTCTAATATTTTTATTATTTTCCTATATAAAAACTGACCCTATGTCAAAACAAACCAGAAGACAATTCCTCTCTGCTGCCGGTAAGACTGCCGCGGTAACCGGTATCGCGACCATGACAGGCGGGGCTGCTATGGCAGCTGAGGCGCCCGCACAGAAGGTATTCGTCCATCATGTTTATTTCTGGCTGAACAATCCGGATAGTCAGGAGGACAAGGCAAAACTGATTGCCGGCTTGCAAAAACTGGCAAAAGGCGCGAAAACCATCCTGCAACATCATATTGGTACGCCTTCCAGTACCAACAGGGACGTGATTGACCGTTCCTATCAGGTGTCGTGGCTGCTGTTCTTTAAGAACAAAGCAGAACAGGACATTTACCAGACAGACCCGGCACATCTGAAATTCATAGAGGAATGTTCTTCTGTCTGGAAGAAAGTGATTGTATATGATGCAGAGGATATTTAACGATACTTTGTATATTTGAATGTAACAGCACAGCCCTGTCGCTGACGGGGCTGTTTAATCAGCCAGGATCTGTCCCTTCGCCAGAATATTAGGACTAACCAATGCCAGCCTTGATCTCATTTGTAAAAGCAATTGTTTATGCTGAAAAGAATCATAGGACTGCTATTTCCCCAAAGCCCGCCGGAGCCGCATGCCTCCCTTAAGACGACGGGGAGCCGGATTACGGTAAGTGCACAGGATTGTACCGTTATTACTTCCAATTATTATGAGGAATCTTCTGACAGTGACGGACTGGAGGTACACATGCTGGATGGCCTGATTGGCCTCCGGAGCGTTGAAATGCGTGAAAAGGAGATCTGTTATCTCTCCTGCGCTTATCAGCCCGATACGCATACCCATATGGAGCTGTTAAGTCCTTATATCTACAAAGACAGGATGACGGTCAGTTTCTTATTGGAAAGGCACAAACAGATCTCTATTTATGTGAATCCTGCTGATCACAGGGAGTACTATTTCGACCTTGAATTTATGAATGCTTAACCCCTGAATTGCTTATAAAAACAAAAAGCGAATGGCTGTCTGACCATTCGCTTTTTGTTTGTTGTATGTTGTTCCCGTGAAAGAGCTGTTATTGCATGCCGTCCATCATACCCTGATTACCGGCTCCTGAGCTTTTGCGTTTGAACAGGGAGGCATCTACTTTACCAAAGCGGTAGGCGATGTTCAGTCTGATCATCTGCGGGTTTCTCAGGCGTTCGTAGTTCTGTATGAAGTAGTCGCTGTAAGAATACTGACTGGTTTTACGTGAGCGGAAGATATCGCTTACACCCAGAGTTGCCGTCAGTGCCTTTGTTTTCAGGAAGCTTTTCTTCAGGGCGATGTCTATACCATAGAAAGAACGGATATAACCCTGAGAAGCGCTCTGTGCTTCCAGACCCGGAGGGCCACCACCAAAGCCGGTATTGGTATTGATCGGCAGGTTGGTTTTAGACTGATAGGTACCGGTCAGCTGCAGATCAAATGCTTTTGGCAGTTTGAAATTACTGTTGATCTTTCCAAACATACTCCACAGAGCGTCCTGTTGAGCGCCTGCGTTGGCGTTGATCTTTGAGTTATACAGGTTGATGTTGGTTGACATATCCCACCATTTTGTGAAATAGTTCTGTACCGTGATCTCTGCACCTGTTGTATAACTGCTGCTGGCGTTGATATATGTATTGATCAGTGCTGTATTGCCGGTAGTCGGGTCTGTCTGACGATCGATAAAACTTGTGATGGTATTATCGGTGTGTTTGTAGTATACGGAACCGAGGAAGGTATGGTTACCTTTGAATGTTTTCAGGTAAGACAGTTCCAGAGACTGTGTGAACTCTGGTACCAGACCCGGGTTACCTTTGGTGATATTGAATTTGTCGGTAGAATCCGCAAATGGTATCAGCTGGAAGAAGTTGGGACGGTTGATACGACGGGTCGCACTTATCTGTACTTCCTGATCGTGTTTCAGTTTCTGGCTCAGGAAGACAGTCGGGAACAGGCTGATAGGGTAGCTGTTGCTGAATTTCTGACCAGTCTGAACCAGTTCGCCCGTATATTCCGAACTTTCTCCACGCAGTCCTAATTTATAGCTGAAGTTTTTGATGCTGCTGCTGAAGGTCGCATAGGCAGCATACACACTTTCATTATTTTTATAGTTGCTGGTGTTGCCGGAAGTGAGGTCATACTGACCAGTTCCTTCGTTGAACAGATAATTGTAGTTATTGTTCTCGATGTGACGGAAGGCCGCACGTAAACCAGCTTCCAGTTTACTCTTTGTACCCAGTGGTTTTACGTAGTCAGTCTGTGCGGTGATGTTGCGCATCTTACCGCTACCATCGATCTTTTCCAGTTCATTACCGCTTACTGCACCACCTTTGATATTGTAGTAGTCAGTGTTGTAATTGGAGCTGTTGTCACTCTTACCTCCGAAGTAGTTGGCGTCCATCGTCAGTTCCTCACCTTCGTGTGGGAAGAGGTGTTTTAAGCCTAATACCAGACCGTTACCGTTAAAGGTACGTTCGCCTTCGGTTGTCCTGCGGCTGAAGGATGTCATAGCTGTACCGGAGTAAAGGGTATCGCTGTTGATGTCGAGAATGCTGGATGGTTTGAATGAACCGTGTACTTTGATACCGGACACTGATAAGGTGGTACGGTTGGTGGCAAAGTAGTCCAGTCCGAGGCGGCCGAACATGAAACCGCCATTTGTTTTAGAGGTGTTTTCCTGCAGGGTATGGATATTGGGATCGTCCGCAATATCCAGCCTGTCGGTATGACCGTTGGTACGATCGCGCATCTGGTTGATCATCCCGCTGGCGGTCAGGTTAAATTTACCCTGACGTGCATTGAAGTCAATACCGCCATTGATACCGCCGCGTTTATCTACACCTGCACGGATATTACCATTATAACCGGTTTTACGGTTCTTTTTCAGGACGATGTTCACGATACCTGCACCACCACCAGAAGCGTCGTATTTGGCGCTTGGAGCGGTCATTACTTCTACGCTTTCAATCGCATCCGCAGGGATCTGATCAAGGGTGAGGGTAGTTGGACGACCATCGATCAGCAACTGTGGGGCTGCATTACGCATGGTCATTTTACCGTCGATATCGATGTTTACAGAAGGTACGTTTCTCATTACGTCCTGTGCGGTACCACCGGCGCTGGAAATATTCTGTTCAACGTTGAATACTTTCTTATCCATATCCACTTTCATCAGTGGTTTGGAAGCGGTTACGGTAACGCCCTGCAGTTGACTGATATCGCTGGTCAGTTTGATATTGCCCAGGTCTTTGTCAAATGAAGGCATGGTGCCCGGCGCAGGTTTCTTTGTCATAAAAGAAATAGTCTGTGCGTAAGGCTTGAAACCGGTAGCAGATATCTTCAGGATCAATGGTCCCATTATCGGCAGATCTTCCAGATTGAATTCACCATTGTTCTGTGTGATAACACCTTTCAGGAGAATATCTTTTCTGGTATTGGTGGCGGAGTCAAGTCTGTTCTGGAATACGATCACAGAGGTGTAAGGCATTGGCTTCCCTTCGTTGTCAAGGACTTTTCCATAGACACGTCCTATACTTGGTGGTTTACCGCCTGCAAATCCTCCCGGGCCGGCTCCGGCTCCCGGGCGCTGCTGCGCGGATACATAAAAGGAGAAGGTCAACATGGCGAATAGCCAGAGAATTCTTTGCATAAGTAACATTCTTATAGACACAAAACTAATAGCGCGGTTCCATTATACATAGCAAATGAGACAATGCAAGGAAATAACGCGACAAAAAACATGAAAAATGGTGTTGGCTGTATTACTTGATAAGCTGGTAATGACTTATTTAGTGCCTGTCAGCGCTGCTACGGCTTCCCGGTAGTTATCACCTACGGGCAGTTCCATGGTACCGATAAAAACACTGTTTTTACGGATAGCAGTGATGTGGGCAACCGCTATAATATAGGATTTATGTATACGGATGAATCTGGCCGGTGGCAGCTGTTCTTCTACCTGTTTCAGCGGCATACGCGTTACCACGGGCTTGGCAGTGCCGGTCAGATGGATCCTGATGTAGTCTTTTAAGGCTTCTATCCAGATGATATCTGCTATATTGATTTTCAGTAGACTATAGTCTGAATTCACGAAGAAGAATTCCGGTGTGCTGCCCGGAGCGGCGGTCAGCTGCTGATGTTTCAGCTGATGCAGTTCTCTGGCTTTATTACATGCTTTGATAAAGCGGGGCAGGCTGACAGGTTTCACCAGATAATCAGTCACATCCAGTTCAAATCCTTCCAGTGCATATTTTTCATATGCCGTAATGAGGATGATCATTGGTTTATGGGCAAGGCTTTGTATGAATTGGAGGCCGGTCAGTCCGGGCATCTGGATATCAAGAAAGATCAGGTCAACAGTAGTTTCCTGTAATACCTTGATGGCTTCGAAGGCGTCCGCACATTTGGCCACCATTTCAAGGAAAGGCACCTGTCGGATATTGTCTTCGAGAAGGTCAAGCGCGAGTGGTTCGTCGTCTACGGCTATGCATCTTAATGTCATAATCAATCAGGAATCAGGAATTAAGAATGAGTAACTGGTTAGCCGTCAGCAGTGATATAAACACTTTATTATCAATGGTGTATTGTATTTCTTTTGTATCCTTCAATAATTCTTTCATAATCATATTGTGTAAAGCTAAATCTTAATCTTTAATTCCTGCCTCGTTCCTTAATGTAAATGTAACTGCAAAGATACCACAAACCATCCCTCTTTTTTGCTGATCAGCAGCTGATAGTTGTCTTTATATAACAGGTTGAGTCTGCGTTTTACGTTTGTCAGTCCGATACCGGAGGTCTTATCCTTGATCTCGGTATACTCAGGATTGTACTTATTCATGACGGAGAACTGGAGTAAACCCTGTCTGGCGCGGAGTTCGATATCGATACGTGCGTCGGGAATGAGTCCGGTACCATGTTTAAACGCATTTTCCACAAAAGGGATCAGCAGCATGGGTTCTATTTCGTAACCATGTTCGGGCAACTGCATCGAGACATTGACCTGTACTTTTGCGCCAAAACGCTGTTGTTGCAGGTCGATATAACTTTGCAGATAATCTGTTTCCTTATCCAGCGCCACGGTATCTTCATCTGCCTCATACAGCATATAGCGCATGAGGGAGGATAATTTGATCAGGGACGGTTCCAGCTGATCCGACTGTTTTCTGGCCAGTGCCACCATGTTGTTCAATACATTGAACATAAAATGGGGGCTTACCTGTGAACGCAGGAGAGAGAGTTCTGTTTTCAGATTTTCGTTCTCTTTGGCGCTTGCCAGTCTGTCTGCATTCATCTTATCTCTGATCATCCGCCATGCCGTACTACAGGCCAGTATGAACAGCACTGTAAAGAAGGTGAAGAGGATGGTTGGTTTTAGTTCAGCCTGTTTATGTGTGATAAATGACTGTACAAAAAGGTACCGTAAGTAGATAAGTGTGGCAAAAAGGAGGAGTAATACACCGCCGAACTGCAGGTATTTCTTACGATAGATCAGTTTTGGTATCAGAATATTTGAATTCAGATAGAAAAAGAGCGTAAGCAAAATGGCATTGATGATAAAATGGATATGCCAGTAGCGCTCATCCGGATCAGGCCCTCTGTGCTGATCAGGAGACGGACGCAAAAGATAAGGCAGAGAAAAGAGCGTGATCCAGGCTACGGCATGCAGGAAAATCTGCGCCCATCTCCTGGAATACCAAGCCTGTCTGGTATCGTTAACAAGTGTAGTCATTCCGGTGTGTGACATTAAACAACCTCAAAAGAACCAAAAAAATCCATCATTCAGGCAAATATTGAGATGAATGCCGGTTTTTTGGCGGCAAACCTGTACTTTTCGTTATATTGCTGTTTATTAGTGAATTAGGAAGTGTATCATGCCCCGAACCCCGGAGAAACTATTACTAATCGGCGACAAGGTAACCAGGTGTGTCAAAATAACAAATATTGATGTAAATCATCCCTGTAGGCAAACAAAAGGCATGGAATAACGGTGTGGAACATGCTAAGTCCGCAACTTGTTGAAAAAAATGCCCATTCCACATTCAAACTAGTAATACCTGTTATAAATTATGGGAAAGTATATTTAGAATTTTTTTTATTTAATTTGACCGATAATGCAATATCGTACATGTGGTCCGGGATAGTTTCCGACACGGGTAAAGATGATGTTTTTACTGTTTCAAGGGATATGGCATAAGGATTGGGCATTAAACAGTACGAAAACATCTATTCCAATATCAGTAACAGCATACACCGCGGTTATGAATGCTATGGCGTAAGCCTTTAAATTAAAAACCAGGTCCGTACGTTTGAGCGATTTTGTAGTCAGGCGAGCACAAAGAAGGGAGAGGAGCTCTACGTTTATTAATTAATAACCGCGATACACCTTACAGCAGATGAGTAAAGTAAAGAACGTTTGCATTGTCGATGATGATGAATTATTCCAGTTTGTAATGCGGCAGCACTTTGAGCGGCTGGATCTTGTAGAACACGTCCATAAGTTTACAGATGGCGAACAGGCGCTTCGTTATATCAAGTCTCACCTTGATCATCCGGAAGAATTGCCGGATCTGATCTTATTGGACGTTAATATGCCGTATATGGACGGCTGGCAGTTTATGACTGAATTTGTACGCCTGCAATTACCTGCCGGAAAACATATCCGGGTATATATCCTTACCAGTTCAACACATGAAAGTGATTTACAGAAAGCCCGCGAGTTCCCAACCTTATCCGGTTATCTCGTGAAACCTATCGGAAAAAATATGATCCGCGAAATCCTCGTAGGAGCAGAACAGCACTAAGTCTTTTCCTGTATCAATATCAGTATAAGGTCTGATGACCGTCATCTGCCTGCTGCTGCATAAGGTGGACCTTTGTTGTACAAGCACTGATTTATGAAAATAGAACAGCTTTACACAGGTTGCCTCGCACATGGCGCCTATTACATTGAAAGTAATGGCGCGGCGGCAATTATTGACCCTTTACGCGATGTCGCTGCTTACATCAGCAGGGCACAGCAGGATAATGCCGTGATTAAATACGTATTGGAAACACACTTTCACGCCGATTTTGTGTCAGGACATCTTGATCTGGCCGCGGCTACAGGCGCAAATATTGTTTATGGTCCGGGAGCAGCACCTGCCTTTCCCGCTTACATTGCTACAGATGGAGAAATACTCACACTCGGAAATATAAAGATCAAAGTATTACATACGCCGGGGCATACCATGGAAAGCAGCTGCTTCCTGCTGATCGATGAATCCGGGAAGGAGACGGCACTTTTCTCCGGAGATACTTTATTCATCGGAGATGTAGGAAGGCCTGACCTCGCACAACAGGCATCCGGTAAGACCCGCGAAGAACTCGCCGGCATTCTGTTTGATTCGCTGCGCAATAAGGTGATGCCTTTGCCGCCTGAGATTACGGTCTATCCCGCGCATGGCGCAGGTAGTGCCTGTGGCAAAATGATCAGCGGTCAGCGGACAGATACCCTCGGCGGACAATTACGTACCAACTATGCCCTGCAGACTGACATGAGCAGGGAGGAGTTTATAAAGGCCGTTACCGACGGACTCACACCACCACCAGCTTATTTCCCTTTAAATGTACAGATGAATAAACAGGGCTATGAAAATGTAGACGATGTGATCACACGTGGCACCCAGCCATTGTTACCCGATGCATTTGAAGCCGTCGCAAATGAAACAGGAGCGGTGATACTGGATACCCGCGGACCAGAAGTATTTGTAGATGGTTTTATACCCGGCGCCGTTAATATTGGTCTGGATGGCAATTTTGCGCCGTGGGCGGGTACACTGATCCCCGGCGGACAACAACCCATTTTATTCATTGCAGATCCGGGAAGGGAACAGGAAGTGGTAACCCGTCTGGCCCGTATCGGTTTTGATCATACGCTGGGTTATCTGAAAGGAGGTTTTGAAGCGTGGCGGGCAGCCGGACGTACAATAGATGATATTGTGACAATTACACCGGCCGCACTGGCGGAACGTCAGTCATGGATTCCCTTGCAGTTGCTGGATGTACGCAGGAGGAATGAGTTTAGTAGCGAACATATAGCCGGCGCTGTCAATATACCGCTGGACTATATCAACGATTATATCGGAAAACTGGATAAACACCAGTTGTATTATGTGCATTGTGCCGGCGGATACCGTTCTGTGATCTTTATCTCCATTATGCGTATGCGGGGCTATCATAATTTTGTCGATGTACAGGGAGGGATGAAAGCACTGAAAGACAGCGGACTTTTTCAGCTGAGTGATTACTTTACACCTTCTGCTACATAATCGGATGGGCTGGCATGTGTATTGTTTAATCATCAGTATTAAATCTGCAACACATGAAAACATTTGGTCTCATTCTTATTGTAGCCGGTATTGCGATGATTGTAATCCGCGGCTTCTCCGTAAAAACACAAAAGAAAGTAGTGGACCTGGGTCCCGTAGAAGTGAATAAAACCGAAAACCGCTGGGTTGGATGGCCTACCTATGCGGGCGGTATTGTAGCCGTAGTAGGGCTGGTACTGGTATTGAGCGACAGGAAAAAATAAGGTTCAAATAAGCAGGCGAATGGTTACTTTTGAAAAAAAGTTTCGTATGCCTGAATTAATGAACGATAAGCTACAGGTAGTTGTTGCAGAGAAAGGAGCCGAATTACAGAGCATCGTCCGTAAGGACCTTCAGCAGGAATACCTGTGGCATGCCGGACCGGAATGGGCCAAGAAAAGCCCCGTATTATTCCCGATAGTGGGAACGTTGAAGAACAATACTTACACATATAAAGGGAAAAGCTACACGCTTGGCCGTCACGGTTTTGCCCGTGATAAGGTGTTTACCCTGACAGAACAGACGGCGGATAAGCTGGTGTTCACCCTGACGGAGTCGGAAGATTCCCTGCAGGTATATCCTTTTCACTTCCGTTTTCAGGTGGTGTATGCCATACATGATACTTCCCTGCAGGTATCTTATATAGTAGAAAACACCGGTAAGGATACCATGTATTTTTCCGTAGGTGCGCATCCTGCATTTAAGGTGCCGCTGACAGAAGGGACCAGTTATGAGGATTATTACCTGCATTTTAATGAAGAGGAAAATGATGGCGTATGGCCATTGTCTGCCGACGGTCTAATAGAACTGACGCCGGAGCCATTTCTGGTAAAGACGCACAAACTGGCATTAAAACATCATCTGTTCTATAAAGACGCATTGGTGTTTAAAACTCTGGCATCTACTATTATGGAACTGAAGAGTGATAAGTCACCACGCGGGTTGAAAATGCAATACGAAGGATTCCCTTATATGGGTATCTGGGCGGCTAAAGACGCCAATTTTGTATGTATTGAACCATGGAATGGTATTGCTGATAGTGTAAATGCTACAGGTGATATTACCGGCAAGGAAGGTATCCATATACTGGATGCCGGCAAACGTTTCGAAAGAAGCTGGACGGTAACACTGTTTTAAGCAGTGGTCAATATATTGATGACGGGGTACTGGTATTAACTGGTATCCCGTTTTTCATTCTTCTTCTGATTGTTCTTTTTTACGCTGATAATAGCGTTTTGACTTATCCGCAGTACCACAGCTGCCGGGACTGCACCAGCGTTTTTTATTGTTTTTGGTCTGGTCCAGAAAGATCCATCCACAGGTCTCACATTCTTTAATACGTGTATGCTCTTCCGTAGTGAGTACGTCATAAGCTGATTTCATCACCGTCCACAGCGGTGCAAGAAGATCGGTATATTCCTGTTTCAGGATAGCACGTATACCCGTATCGGAAGGATCAAACTGCAGTTTTGAAAGTGCGGTGGCAAGCGCTTTATTAAATTTATCCAGTACACCGGTGCTGAGTGTACTGCCATTATTTTCCGCGATACCGGAAAAGAACTGGTATAGTGTTTCTCTTGTTTTCTTTAGTTTCTGCAGGGCGAGTACCGTGGCTGTTGCATCTTTGGCCGCTTCCTGCAGGAGTGCATTACGTTGTGCCTCATCGAGGATGTCTACCTTTTTGCACCATTCTACTACTTCCTGATAGCTACCCAGATATTCATGCAGATTGATCCCCCTCCATGCATTTACCGTATTGATAAAATGGAAACAGAGGGCGCCGCCATCAAGGGATAATGTTGCTATTGATCTTTCCTTACTCATTGCGTACTCAAAAATACGGCATTTGATATTATTACCATCAAAAAATAGTTTGCTGGTAATAAAAAAATATTACTTTTATACCAGTAAATACGATTTAACAGGTAAAAACGGAGACATGAATGCTGAACGGAATGCGCCGCAGTGGTTGATCATACTGGCTTTTATGGCGGTGTACATCGTCTGGGGCACAACGTATCTGGCTGTGATCTATGGATTGCGGGGATTTCCTCCGTTTATGCTGTCCGGACTGCGTTATCTGCTGGCGGCTATACTGTTGCTGGGATGGTGCGGTGTCAGAAGGGTTGCATGGCCGGGATGGTCAGTGGTGAGGGTATGTGTGGTGAGCGGTATCCTGATGCTCGTAGGTGGTAGCGGTATTGTGGCATGGTCGGAGCAGTATGTTACTTCAGGACAGGCGGCGATTATGATTGCAACAGAGCCATTTGTGTTTTTGCTGGCAGACAGAAAGCGCTGGCGCGAATATTTTGGTAATGCATTTATTATTACGGGGTTGCTGGTAGGGTTTGCAGGCATCATCCTGTTTTTCGGGGGAGGAAATAGTGCTGCACAGCAGGCAGGTGATAATACGATGCAATGGGTTGGATATGGTGCGATACTGGTGGGAACGGTATTCTGGGTGGCAGGTGCATTACATGCAGAAGGTAAACTGGATAAGCGGACACCCAATATACTCAGTAGTGCTATTCAGTTACTGGCGGCTTCTGTGGCCAGTGGTTTACTGAGTGGTGCGACGGGAGAGTGGTCCCGCTTTCACATAGCACAGGTGCCGGCCGCCGCATGGGCCGGATTATTATATCTCGTTTTCTTTGGCTCCCTGATAGCCTATATGGCATTTACCTGGCTCATAACAGTGCGTCCGCCGGCATTGGTCAGCACCCACACCTACGTTAATCCCGTAGTAGCGGTGCTGATGGGCTGGGCTTTTGTAAATGAGCAACTTAGCTGGATGCAGTTACTTGGTATGTTTGTGATACTGGTAGGCGTATTGTTAACTAATTTCCCCAACTATAAACTATCTTTTAACAGACAACGTGCCTGAGCATTTTTTAAATACCTTTGTCCGTGAGTTTATTAAATAAGGAAGTAAACGCAGCAAAACTTAGGAAAATGAATTTTAACCTGGACAAAATTCCTGAACGTACGAAACAACCTCGTTCATATGGTATTACAATGGTGACTGACAAGGGGCTGAGCCTGCAGGATACAAAAGACTTCCTGTCCGTATCTTCAGCACACGTGGATATGGTGAAACTGGCCTTTGGTACGGCTTATGTCACGCCTAACCTGGATGAAAAGATCAAAGTATATCAATCATATAATATCCCTGTTTATTTTGGTGGTTTGTTGCTCGAAGCTTTCATCATCCGTAATCAGTTTGATGATTACATCGATGTAGTGAAAAAGTATGGCATCAATTATTTTGAAGTGTCTGACGGCTCTCTTTCTATCCCACATGCAGAGAAATGCGGGTATATCGAGAAACTGGCAAAACTGGGCACCGTACTGAGTGAAATCGGTTCAAAAGATAAAGACCGTGAGCATATCACACCTCCTTACAAATGGATAGAACTGATCAAAACGGAGCTTTCAGCAGGCTCTGAATACATCATCGCAGAAGCAAGGGAGACAGGTACAGTAGGCCTGTATCGTGACTCCGGTGAGGTAAGAGAAGGACTGGTACAGGAGATCCTGACACAGGTTGCCGGAGAGAAGATCATCTGGGAAGCACCCAGAAAGGACCAGCAGCTGTATTTCCTCGATCTGATGGGTTGTAATGCGAATCTGGGTAATATTGCTTATAACGAAGTGATTTCCCTCGAAGCGATGCGCGTAGGTTTACGCGGGGATAGTTTCCACTTCTATCTGGACGGAACGAAATAAAATAATGGCAGATATGCAGGAAGGCCGGTCTTAATGACCGGCTTTTTTTATTGTAAAAAGAACATTTATCCCGGACGCTATGATAAGATTATCAGTAAGTTCTGCCTCCTGACCGGAAGATTGTCCGTCTGAAGTACTAAAAATAGCATAGATATTTAAAAATAAATATATATATATGCATCTCATTGATAACAAAAGACCCGATAATTCTCCCAACTTTTAAACCCATACATAACCACACAAATTTTTAATCAGAACAATATACCAGAAAACCTATGAAGAGAATTCTTTTGAGTGCTGCTGTACTCGGACTGTTCTTTACTGCCTGTAAAGATGATGAGACCAATACCCCACAACCTGATGTTCCTGTAAAACTGCTGGCGAAAGAGACCTCTAAATACGACAGTACAGTACTTACTTATGATGCAGGTAAAAAACTGTCATTGTATAAGTATTATGGTTTTGACAGCGATGATGACATCATGGTTGCAAAACCGTCATATGAAAATAACCAGCTTATTGCATTCCTTACTGGTCCTAATGAACAGACAGCTACGCACAAAGCGGTAGCTTTTGGTTATAATACTGCGGGTAAAGTGTTTACTGTAAACTTTTACGATGTAGAAGACGGAAGTCTGAACCAGTACGATAGTATTGCTTATAATGCCGATGGTCGCGTATCTGCTGTATATATTGCAGAAAAAGTGGCTGTAGTTAACCATCTTGGTTTCTTTGAAAAGAACGTGTTTGAATGGGATGCAAAAGGCAATGTTGTGAAAACACACAGAATTGCTTTCGCTGACGGTAAAGAAGCAACAGATACAACTACTACCATACTGACTTATGACGATAAAGTAAACTACACTGCAAAGCAGCTGGAGCTTTATCTGATCGATGTGGAAGAAGTTGCAGCTTCACTTTCTGCCAATAATATTCTGACAGCAACAACCCAGTTCGAGCTATCTAAACAGACTATTACCAACGTGTATACGTATGATGCGGAGAACTATCCTATTACCAAAATATCTACCAGAAAAGAGGTACAGGGTGGTATAGAGATCGGTTCCAGTGTTGATAATCGTACCATGATTTACATCAAAAAATAAGGATATACATCTTAAAAAAAGGCAGCATGATTATCATGCTGCCTTTTTTATTATCAGATCTGCTGCTTATTGCAGAATGCTTTCAATCTCCTTCAGTTCTGCTGCATCAAACTGTACCTTGTGCAGGGCTCCGAGGTTGTTATCCAGCTGTTCTACGGAGCTGGCACCTATGAGTACAGTCGTCACACGTTTGTCTTTTAATAACCACGCCAGTGCCATTTGTGCCAGTGTCTGACCTCTTTGCAATGCAATGGCATTCAATCGCTGGATCTTATCCAGTTTCTCATCTGTGATATGATCTGCTTTCAGGAAGCCGCTTGGTTTGCTGGCTCTTGAACCTTCCGGAATACCTTTCAGGTAACGGTCAGTCAGTAAGCCCTGCGCCAGCGGAGAGAATGGAATACAACCCACTCCATTGGCTTCCAGTACATCCAGCAGACCACCTTCTACCCATCTTTCAAACATAGAGTATTTAGGCTGATGGATCAGGCAGGGAGTACCCAGTGATTTTAATACTGCCAATGCTGCTTTTGTCTGTTCTGCAGTATAGTTAGATAAGCCAACATATAATGCCTTTCCCTGACGAACAGCCGTATCCAGTGCGCCCATCGTTTCTTCTATCGGTGTTTCCGGATCGGGACGGTGAGAGTAGAAGATATCGACATAATCCAGTTTCATACGACGCAGACTCTGATCGAGGCTGGACAGTACATATTTGCGGGAGCCCCAATCTCCGTATGGACCGGGCCACATATGATAGCCGGCTTTTGTAGAGATGATCAGTTCATCACGCAGGTTGCCTGTAAAATCTTTTCGCAGGATCGCGCCGA
Source organism: Chitinophaga pinensis (assembly GCF_007896845.1). Taxonomy (GTDB): domain Bacteria; phylum Bacteroidota; class Bacteroidia; order Chitinophagales; family Chitinophagaceae; genus Chitinophaga; species Chitinophaga pinensis_C. The sequence goes on from NZ_VOHS01000018.1 coordinate 71,129, forward strand.
AATTCTCTTCTGCAGATCCGGGTACCGGACCGTAGTTATTGGCGAGGTCAAAGTGGGTAATTCCTTTATCAAAGGCCCGACGTACGATAGCACGGCCATTTTCAAAGTTATCGATAGACCCGAAGTTATGCCATAGACCCAGTGAAATAGCCGGGAGGCGGATACCGCTCTTACCGCAACGGTTGTATATCATAGTATCATACCGGTCACTTGCAGGAACATAAGCACTCATAATGTGGTTTTTTTTGGACGTACAAGATAGTGCTATTTGTAAGAAAAACAGCTATGCCGGTATTGTTGGTAAAAAGAGAGAAGATTACTATTAAAAACGAGCGTAAAGACATCCGCAGATAGCGGTAAAACCGGGCTGACCGGAAGGGGAGTTGCTTTGATAGTAGTCAGACTATACTTATCCTTCGTTAATGCTACCTTTTTTACGTAGCATTAACGAAGGATAAGTATAGTCTGACTATATACAGGAAGGGAAACAGTGATAAAGATAATGTTATTGAACGCTACGCTGCTTCAGTTGATCTGTCTGTCAGTCTTTCGGCATGTAGCATATGTTGTAAGTACTTATACACTCTGGAAATAGCTGTTCATATATTCACTGGGAGATCGTTGGGTAACAGATTTGAATACCCGGTTAAAATTGGTAATACTGTTGAACCCACAGGTATATGCCACTGTAGCAATATTATCATAACTGCCATCTGTCAGTTTTTTACAGGCCTCATTGATCCTTACTTCATTCAGGAAGGATACGAAGGTATGCAGTGTATGCTTTTTAAAGAAGCGGCAGAAGGCCTGCGGTGTCATACAAGCCTGTTTGGCGGCATCTTCCAGTGTGATGGGTTTATCATAATGATGCATGATATAGTTATAGATATTCCCGATGCGGATGCCTTCATGTTCACTGACAGGTTGTGCACGCTGACCGGAAGCCAGCGGTGTCATATCCGGGCAACCAGATAACTGTTTCAGCAGTTCGACAAACTGTAACAGTTGTTCTGTGCCTGAACTGTTAGTGACCTTTAACATGCGGCTGGAAATCTCCGTAGCATAGTCCTGTGGTACTTTAAAACCTGACTGATGCTGCTGGATAAAGTTCTTCAGCACCTTTATCTCCGGCAGATTAAAGAAGCCTGCCAGTTCACCGTCGGGATTAAAGAATATTACCAGCGCCACTATTTTTTTCCGGCTTTTGGGTTGAAAATAAGAGGCCTCACTCTTGAAAATATGCGGTTGATTGGCCCCTAACCAATAGAGTTCACCGGGGCGGAACGGATGCATATTATTGTCGGCCACCAGGGTACCTTCACCCTGCTGAATCCAGGTGAGCTGGATCTCCTGGTGCCTGTGCAGATGGGGATAGAAGTAAGGCAGTACATCTTTCTGTACAATAATGGATTTGTCCAGCGGAACAGGTATGGTAAACTGTAACACTTTCATCTGGTAGCAATTTTAATAGTAATCGCAAGTTGGCTTGCAGGAATGTATTTACAGGTCTTGAATCTTTCTTACGTAGTAAGTACGCGTTATATTGGTTGATACTTCTGACACTAATGAGTGTGAATCTTACAATTATTCACTGTGTACCAATATTACAAATTTTAACCCGGATTTTGCAAAAAAATATAAGATCAGGTCAAAAAAGGGTTAAGTCCCGGAATATATGAACCAGAGCCCCTGAAAACAGGTTAATATCAGGTAATAATTGATTACTATCAGATAGGTGCCCTTTATCTCTTTCTGATACTTTTGAACAAAAAATTGTTCTTCTATGGCTATTGAATGGAAAGGAATATTTCCCGCATTTACCACAAAGTTTACAGCCGCTGATGAACTGGACCTGCCGCTGTTCGGAAAGAACCTGCAAGCCCAGATCGCTGCCGGTATTGATGGGGTTATTTTAGGCGGTTCACTGGGTGAGGCCAGTGTTATTACGACTGCAGAAAAGGAAACACTGACGAAGTATGCAGTAGAACAGGTAGCGGGGAAGATCCCGGTTGTCATGAATATCGCAGAAGGTGCTACTGCGGAAGCGATCAGACAGGCAAAACTGGCAGCTGAATGGGGTGCAAAAGGTTTGATGCTGTTGCCTCCGATGCGTTATAAAAGCGATGAACGTGAAACAGCGGAGTACTTTAAGGCAGTGGCTGCTTCTACAGAACTGCCGATTATGATCTATAACAATCCGGTTGATTATAAAGTGGAAGTGACACTGGAGATTTTTGATCAGTTGCAGGCGTATAGCAATATACAGGCGGTAAAAGAGTCTACCCGCGATGTATCTAACGTAACACGTATGATCAGTCGTTTTGGTGATCGTTTCAGTCTGCTGTGTGGTGTAGATACACTGGCAATGGAAGAGATGATATTGGGTGCGAATGGTTGGGTCGGCGGACTGGTATGTGCATTCCCTGCGGAAACCGTAGCAATATATAAACTCACAAAAGCAGGTCGTATCGCAGAAGCACTGGCTATTTACCGCTGGTTCCTGCCATTGCTGGAACTGGACCTGCATCCTAAACTGGTGCAGTATATCAAACTGGCAGAACAACAGGCGGGATTAGGCAGTGAAACGGTAAGAGCGCCACGTCTCGCACTGGTAGGAGAAGAAAGAACACGGATCCTGAAAGTGATAGATGATGCTATTGCCAGCAGACCGGTATTACCTGATTATCTTTCACTTTAACGAGCTATGATGCAGACAGATGAAATCATGCAGCGCGCAGCGGCAGCTTTTGAGGAATACAGGTATACGACGCCTGCCGCAAGGGCTGTGTTTCTCGGCGCAATTGCTGCCGCTATTGAAACACAAAGGGAATCATTGGTGGAGGCGGCCCATGCAGAATCTAATCTGCCACTACCCAGACTAAATGGGGAGATCACCCGTACCACTTCGCAGCTACAGCTTTTTGCAACTTTGATAAAAGAAGGTAGCTGGGTAGAAGCCGTAATCGATACTGCAAAACCGGATGCTACACCGGCTAAACCGGACATCCGCCGCATGCTGTTGCCCGTAGGGCCGGTAGTTGTTTTTGGCGCCAGTAATTTTCCTTTTGCTTTCTCTACCGCAGGAGGAGATACCGCCAGCGCACTGGCAGCCGGGGCTACTGTTGTTATTAAGGGGCATCCGGCGCATCCGCGTACTTCGCAGTTAATGTATGGCGCTATACAGACTGCTATCAAAGAAAGCGGTATGCCGGCGGATACAGTGCAACATGTGACGGGAGAGGGGAATGCGATCGGCCGCGAGCTGGTTATGCATCCGCTGACGACAGGTGTTGGCTTCACCGGTTCTTTTCAGGGGGGTAAAGCCCTGCTGGATTATGCAGCACAACGGGAAGTACCTATACCGGTATTCGCAGAAATGAGCAGCATCAATCCGGTGGTGTTTTATCCGGATGCACTGGCCACACAGTCCGCACAACTGGCACAGACTTTTGCTGCTTCGATTACATTGGGAATGGGACAGTTCTGTACGAATCCGGGTATCCTGATCGGTTTGAAAAGTGATGCACTGGAAAGCTTTATACAGCAGCTTGGAACGGCTATCGCGGCTGTTGCACCGCAGAAGATGCTGCACAAAGGTATCTGCGAAGCCTATGATAAAGGCCGTACCCGTATGTTGACAGAACCGGAGGTAACGCTGGTCAATGAGTCAGCCGTACCCGCCACCATGGAAGCATGGCCGGCACTTGCAAGAACAACTGCCAATGCTTTTCTGGTGAATCCGGCTTTGAAAGAAGAGCTCTTCGGACCATATTCCCTGCTCGTGGAATGTGCGGATAAAGCCGAGCTGATAGCGGTATTGAAAAGTCTGCACGGACAGCTCACCACTACCATCGTCGGTACACCGGCAGATACCACCCAATGGAAAGATGTTATCACTATACAATCGACCCTTGCTGGTCGTGTAATTCTCAATAACCCGCCTACCGGTGTGGAAGTATGCGCAGCGATGGTACACGGAGGACCCTTCCCCGCTACCACCGATCAACGTTTTACTTCCGTCGGCACGAGTGCTGTCCGCCGTTGGGTAAGACCTGTATGTTTCCAGAACTTCACAGATGATATGTTGCCCGATGCATTGAAGGCAGCTAATCCCCTCGGCATATGGCGCCAGGTGGATAATCAGTTTGTGCGATAAACCCAGATACCCTATGTCAGATCAACCAACATCTTTCCGGCGGTCCTTCGGACTGCTGGACGCTACGATGATTGTAGCCGGCTCTATGATCGGTTCAGGTATTTTCCTGGTAAGCGCCGATATTACCCGCAATGTAGGCTCCGCCGGCTGGCTGGTGCTGATATGGATGATTACCGGTCTCCTGACGCTGACAGCAGCGCTGAGCTATGGAGAGTTAAGCGCCATGTTTCCGCATGCAGGCGGACAGTACGTTTACCTGAAAGAAGCGTTTAACCGGCTGACGGGCTTTCTGTTTGGCTGGAGTTTCTTTACAGTGATACAGGCTGGTTCTATTGCAGCAGTGGGCGTGGCCTTTGCGAAGTTTTCTGCGTATATCTTTCCGGTATTGAGTGAGAAAAATATTGTGGCAGATCTGGGCTTTATTACCATATCTGCCGCACAACTCACTTCTATTCTGCTGATCGTCCTGCTGACTTTCATTAACACCCTTGGGGTAAAGGAAGGGAAGCTGATACAGACCGGTTTCACACTGGCGAAGATTGCTGCCTTACTGGCCCTGATCTTATTCGGTTGTTTTGCGGCTGATAAGACGATATGGGATGCCAACTGGCAGACCGGGTTCTCATTGCAACAAATGACTGCACAGGGAGGAATAACGCATTTAAGCGCATACGCCGGTGCGGGATTTGCCGCTTTGGGGGCCATTGCCGGTAGTATGGTAGGGAGCCTGTTCAGCAGTGATTCCTGGAACAATGTTACTTTCATTGCAGGTGAGATCAAGCGGCCGGAGCGTAATATCGGGAGAAGTCTTTTCCTCGGTACATTGATCGTGACGGTCATTTACGTCGCCACCAATCTGGTTTATCTGGGAGTGTTATCCCTCCGGGAAATTGCATTCGCAGAAAACGAAAGGGTAGGCGTAGCCGCAGCCGTAAAGATCTTTGGCGCCAGGGGAACCTATATTATTGCCGGTCTGCTGATGGTCTCCACTTTCGGCTGTAACAACGGACTGATACTATCTGGTGCGAGGGTCTGTTATACGATGGCGAAGGATGGCGTATTCTTTAAACAACTGGCAACATTGAATAAGAACGCTGTGCCGGGTAAAGCATTGTGGATCCAGTGTATCTGGGCCTCTTTGTTATGCCTGAGCGGCAGGTATGGTCAGTTGCTGGATTATGTCATCTTTGTCGTACTGATCTTCTATATCCTCACCATTGCGGGTATCTTCCGGCTGCGCCGGACAAGACCTGATCTTCCAAGGCCATATAAGGCCTTTGGTTACCCTGTATTACCCTTGTTGTATATTGTGTCGGCCAGTGTCATTTGCGTGGCGCTATTGGTCTATAAACCACTTTATACATGGCCCGGACTATGTATCGTCCTGCTGGGTATACCGGTGTATTATCTGGTATGGAAAAAGGAGCAGTAGTTACTGCTGACCGGAAAACGGTTCCACCGACATTGCTGTTACGCCGTGCAGGTGTACGTCGTTGGTTTCTTCGAATACTTTTCCGTCTTCATAGGCGACCGCGACAAATACGGAGAGTTTTTGTCTGGCGGGCCCTTTGAAGGTACCTTTCACCGGACTGCAATCATTGAAATGCCTTCCGACAGATAATTTCACATGTTTATTAGTTACCCAGATATTGTTGGTCGGGTCAATACCTGCCCATCCGTATCCGGGTATCCATGCTTCCACCCATGCGTGCGTAGCGCCTTCTCCGCGCATACCGTCCTTATTCGGACAGATATATCCGCTGATATAACGGCAGGGGATACCACAGGAGCGGAGTATGTGAAGCATGAGGTGTGCAAAATCCTGACAGACGCCTGCACGGTGTTGCAGGATCTCATCAACAGTTGTTTCTATATTGGTAATACCCTTCAGGTATTTGAAGTTTTTAAAGATGTATTCGCTGCAATGTTCTGTTACAGCGGCGACACTTTTCTCCGGCTGGCGGATCACCGTGATGATATTGTCAATAGCGCTCTGGTTGCTGATCATATCCGGACGGGCCAGTTCGAGCAGCAGGAGGCTATCTGTCATTTCCTGTTCCAGTTGTGTAAAGCCGGAGTGGAAATTGATCTGTAACTGCGAAGAGGCGGTGGTACGTACCAGCAGTTTACTTTCAATGCTCAGCACTTTATGTGGTGGCAGCAGATTGAAGTTACCCACCTTATTACCAAAATAATCAGTGAACGTATGGATTTCCGGTTGACCGGTAATGAGCAGTTCATGCTGTAGTATTTCCTGATCGGGACACTGAAATGGAAATACCCTGATTTCATTGACGCTTTCTTTGACCGGTCTGTCGTACTCGTATCTGGTAATATGATGTATTCTGAAAATGGCCATATGCTGGTTTATGCGTAGGAGAAAAATTTTTGCGTCAGGAGGTTGGCGAAATACAGGAGATCATGACGTAAAGTCTCCAGAAATGGTTGCAGGCTCCTGTTGGTCAGATCGTCAATTTCCATGTGTTTCACTTTGCTGTGCAGGCGCCCGAAATTACGGATCAGTGCTGCATTCTCTTCAGAAATATGACCTTTGGTCACATCCTGTAAGTGACGGTCAATTCTGCCCAGCGAATATATAACGGAATGCGCAAAATCTTCATTAAATAATACCTGATGCAATACGTCGTGGGTATACTGATAAGAGCGGTATGTTTTTAAGTGCAGCTCGTAACCGGACAGGGACATCAGGAGATGCCGCCATTGCATGATATCCTTGGTATCGTCTACACGGTAGTGGTTCAGGGCGTATTGTTTGTCGGTCAGCACGATGGTTTCTGTACAACGTTCTATGTATTTCCCGAGATTCATAAAACCCCAGCCGGTGCCTCTTGCCATAGTGATATCCGTAATACCGGTATAAAGCACAGAATGACGGGTGAAGAGGTCAAGTACATCGGCGGCTTCATAATTGGTGAGCCGGCTGTCCAGCGAAGGCTGATTGATCAGGTGATAAAATGAATTTACTTCTTCCCAGACCTCTTTGGTGATATAATCCTGTATACCGCGGGCATTTTCTCTGGCTTTGCCGATGATGGCTTTCAGGGAATTACTGTTGGCCGGATCTGTCAATAGTTTCTTCAGGGCAGCGCCGCTGTTGTGTGAGATATTGTTGATCTCTTCTGCGTTGGTGTTGGTAAAGGTTTCCAATACCGGTCGCCATGTCAGGGGACCATTGACGTCTTTGTCCAGCGAAAGGAGATTATGCGTAGCCGTAACGCGTAGTAAGCTTTCAGCCCGCTCCATATAACGGGCGAGCCAGAACAGTGAATCAGCAATCCTGCTTAGCATGTATATGAGTTCGTTTTAAAGGTCAATCTATAATCCAGGTATCCTTACTGCCTCCGCCCTGGGAGGAATTAACGATCAGGGAGTCTTTTCGCAGGGCAACCCGTGTGAGTCCGCCGGGGACGATCTGTACGCCCTGCGGACCGCAAAGTGCATAAGGGCGCAGGTCTACATGTCTGGCCTGAAAGGTGCCATCTATGAAACAGGGTACAGTGGAGAGTCTGATAATCGGCTGAGCGATAAAGCTGCGGGGATCTGCTTCGATGGCAGCTTTGGCTTTCAGCCATTCTTCCGGAGAGACTTTATTACCCATGACCATCCCATAGCCGCCGGATTGATTGGTACGTTTGATCACCATATTGGTATAGTTTTCAAACACATAATGTCTGGCGTCAGGATTACTCATTTCGTAAGTAGGCACATTGGGCAGAATAGGCTCTTCGTTGAGGTAATACCGGATCATGGCGGGTACGTAGGCATATACCGCCTTGTCATCGGCCACACCGTTACCGATGGCATTGACGATGGCGACATTCCCCATCCGATAGGCACTCATCAAGCCGGGTATACCCAGTGCGCTATCCGGCCGGAACATGAGCGGATCCAGAAACTCATCGTCTATTCTGCGGTAGATGACGTGGACTTGATCCAGACCATCAGTGGTCTTCATGTACACTTTATGGTTGTTAACCAGCAGGTCCCGGCCTTCTACGAGGGTAATACCCATTTGTCTGGCCAGAAAGGTATGTTCGTAATAGGCGGAGTTATAAATGCCGGGTGTCAGTAATACTACCCGCGGATTGGATAATTGTCCGGGGCCCATCTGCTGCAGTATTTCATGCAACATGAGGGGGTAATTACTGACCCTTCTCACATGACTGGCAGCCAGTAGTTCGGGGAAGATCCTTTTGGTGACTTCCCTGTTTTCCAGCATATAACTGACCCCGGAGGGGGTACGCAGATTATCTTCCAGTACATAAAAGTGACCATCTTCCCCCCGTATCAGGTCAATACCGGAGATATGGACATAAATATCATGCGGCACCCTGATCCCGAATACTTCCCGGGTATAATGCGGACAGGAGGCGATCAGTGAGGCAGGTACTATTTTGTCTTTCAGGATCTGCTGTTCATTGTAGATATCCTTGAGGAAGAGGTTAAGGGCTTTGAGGCGTTGTTTGATGCCGGCTTCGATATGTTGCCATTCTTTTCCGGTGATGATACGGGGAATGATATCAAAGGGGAAAATGCGCTCAATACCGGCATCTTCGCTGTACACGGTAAAGGTGATGCCCTGATTCATGAAAAGCTCGCCGGCCAGTCTGTCTTTCCGTTGCAGATCGTTGATACTGAACTGCCGGAGGGTGGCAATGACCTTATTGTATTGCTCCCGTATCTGCTGGCGGTCGCACATTTCATCCCAGGTGCCGGTGCCCTGATCATAGTGTTCCAGTAAAGTTGGCAGACTCATTCCAGTGGATTTAATGGGTTAGTAAGTATATGGGTGACAGCTACAATTTAATCTTTTAGAGGGATAAATGCCAGTGTTCGCTGCAAAAAAGTGTAGAAATAAGGGATTGGATCCAATAAAATATATCTTTTATGGATAAAATATTCGTATTGATTTTATTTTAATGTATTTAATCCTGCGTACAGTAATCCCACTTATACCCGGTAGCGTAGATCGTTTTCAGGTAGTTGCCTGCTCCACCTTCCTGAAGTTTTTTCTTAAGGTTTTTGATATGGGCATAGATGACGTTATGGTCATCCCGCAAACCGGCAATATCGCCGGAGAGCTGTTCGGCCAGTTCCTGTTTGGACAGCACTTTGTTTTTGTTACCGATAAAGTAGATCAGGAGGTCAAATTCCTTGCGCGTAAGCGGCACAGGTACTTCATGAATGTAGACGGTTTTTGCCAGCAGGTCAACCGTTAAAGCGCCCTGTCTGATAATATTGGAGTTGTTGTATTTTCTTCTTCTGATCACTGAGAAGATCCGGGCACCCAATTCAGGTAAATAAAACGGTTTAGTAAGGTAATCGTCTGCTCCGTTTTGTAAAGCGTAGATTTTATCTTCGTACGATTGTCTCGCGGAGATAATAATAACGCCTTCCTGTTTGTCTCTCTTCTTGATTTCCTCCAGCAGCTTGCTTCCATCACCATCGGGCAGGTCCAGGTCCAGTAAAATGCAATCATAGTCATATACCGCGATCTTCGACTGTGCTCTTTTGTAAGTATTGGCATACTCACATATATAGTTTTCGGCTGATAAATAGGAGATCATCACCTGCGATAAAGACAACTCGCCATCAATGATCAGTATTTTCATACCACAATATTATCTCTGAATTCTAAATCAATTTTGAATTTGAAGGCCCTTTATGGACAAATAATGCCTGATCCACCTTTGCATAGCTTTATGATAAAACATTATGTGATGCTGTATTGTTCTGTGGTGAAGGATTTGCTGGAATCTGTTTTAATTCTGAACGTGTTTTTTCTGTCGCCGGACTATCCAAAATCATAGTGCTGTTTTTTTCCGGATACGTCTCGGCAGAGCGGTGCATACATTTTTTCTTTGCAGAAAATTCTATCACCGCGTGAAACATATATACCTGATTCTGATCTTAGCTTTATTTAATCTCGCCGCATTTGCACAAAACGGCAACATTAAAGGAAAAATCACTTCTGCTGATGGCCATCCGGCCGCATTCGTCACCGTCGGACTGAAAGACACCAAAAAAGGAGCTGTTACCAGTGAAGAGGGTGAGTTTATACTGAAGAACATCCGACAAGGTGAACATGTACTGGTCATCTCCTGTACAGGTATGAAAACAGTACACAAACCGGTAAGCGTTACCGCCGACCAGACCACCGATATGTCCCTTTCATTAGAAGCGACTTCCGCCCAGCTGAATGAAATCGTCGTAGAAGGCAGCAGAACACGTACGATCAACAAACGTCCTGTCAGTGTAAGTAAATTGCCGGTAGCTGCTATCGATCTGCCACAGGGTGTTGCTGTTATTGGTCATGAGGTACTGGAAGATCAGCAGGTACAGCGTATGAGTGATGTCGTGAAAAGTGTAAACGGTGTGTATATGGCTTCCAGCAGGGCAGGTACTCAGGAGTCTTTTAATGCAAGAGGATATGGTTTCTCCAGCTCCAATATGTTTAAGAACGGTGCACGTGTGAATTCCGGTGTGATGCCTGAAATGAGTTCACTGGAAAGAGTAGAGATCCTGAAGGGGAGTGCAGCTATCCTGTATGGCAACGTTGCGCCGGGTGCTGTCATGAATATGGTGACCAAACAGCCTAAGTTTAACTTTGGCGGTGAACTGAACATTCGTGCGGGTAGCTATGGCCTGTTTAAACCCGCGTTTGATGTATATGGTCCGCTATCTTCTAAAATAGCTTACCGTGTTAATGGTACTTTTGAAACTACTGACAGCTATCGCGATAAAGTACATTCCAAACGTTATTATGTTAATCCGTCTTTGCTCTTCAAATTAAGCGAACGTACAGAACTGGTTGTTCAGGGTGATTACCTGAAACATGATTTTACACCTGATTTCGGTATCGGTTCTCTGGATAATACAAAGATTGCAGATGTGCCGCGTAACAACTTCTATGGTACACCATGGCAATATGCGCATACACAGCAATCTTCTGCAGGCGCCTCTGTCAAACATCAACTGAACGATAACTGGACCCTCAATGGTATGTTCACTTATCAGCGTTATAGCAGAGACTATTATGCAATAGAAAGAATACAGGCAGATGCGACCGGTAAATGGGCACGTCCGCTGAACAGAGCATATAACTCCGAAGATTATTACATCGCGCAGGTAGACCTGACGGTTAAATTCAAAACCGGTAGTCTGCAACATAATGTACTCGCAGGTATCGATGGTGACCGCTATTACACGAAAGCATTTTCTTATAATCAGCCTGCCACTTACGATACTATCAATATACTGCACCCTGATCTGTATACCCCACGTACAGATATCCCGAGGCTTCCAGAATCAAGAGCGTCACGACTCCGATCAATCGTCTGGGTGTATATGTACAGGACCTGATCAGGATCAACAGTAAACTGAATTTCCTCGCAGGTGTACGTTTCTCTTATCTGCAGAATGAAGCACCCACCACACTTGATCTCAAAACCAACGCGTCTACACAGACGAAGGCAAAATATGATCATGCGTTCTCGCCTCGTTTCGGACTGGTATACAAACCAATCTCGAGTACAGCAGTATTTGTCAGCTATGCTAACTCCTTTACGCCTAATAACGGTTTAGATGTTGACAGCAATGCCCTGAAGCCATCTGTGATTGACCAGTATGAGCTGGGTATCAAAAACGATTTCCTGAAAGGTAAACTGTCAGTAAACGTAACGGCTTACCAGATCAGAAATAATAACTATGCGCAGACATCTCCATTCCAGAAAGATGGTGTGACGCCTAATAATAACGCAAACCTGAAAGCGCTGATCGGTAAAACCCTCAGCCGTGGTGTAGAAGTAGATATCGCAGGTCACCCTATGGCTGGTCTGGATGTAATCGCAGGTTACAGCTATAACAACATCACTATTGAAAGCACCAGCGGTGTAGCAGGTGGTGCAGTAGAAGGAGAACGGCTGGTGGGTAATCCAAATCATACGGCAAATGCCAGTGTGTTTTACACGTTGCAGCAATCTGCACTGAAAGGACTGAAATTTGGTGTGGGTTACTATTATATCGGACAACGGTTTGCGGGTTGGAATAATACCATCAATCAGTCACAAAAATATAACCGCCTGATCTCTGTGCCCGGATTCTCCACACTGGATCTGAGTGCCGGTTATTCTTTCAGACGTTTTGGCGTGATGGCGAAAGTATCCAACATCACCAATACTTATAACTACTACGTACACGAGAATTACAGTATTAATCCGATACCGCCAACCCAATTTGTTGGTACAGTATCTTATAAATTCTAGTTGTTGCTACTCCCAAAGTAAGGATGACAGCCGGCGCATTGCAGCGCCGGCTGTTTCTGTTAAAATCCTGTCCATATGCGTTAATATCTGTCATGACCCCCGTATGCTTTTCCGTTAATTTTATTTCCGTCATAGTCACCTGTAGAAAAGCCCTGAGTCGTCTGTAGCCCGATCCCACTTTAATCGTTAACCGCTGTATTAAAAACACAATTCATGAAAACACATGTACTGTTATTCTTATGCCTGTTATTGACAGGCCGTATTGCTGCACAAAAAACTGTTTTTATTCCGTCAGAATTTTCGTCTGCTCCGTTAAACACCTGGTCTTACAGTAAGTCATATCAGTCTGCCAATTTTGTGGTATTCTGGGAAATATAGTGGGTACCAGTCCTGCAACCTATTCAGACCCTAATCTGCGCTTTAACCCGCAGTCCGTCTGTGATACTCTGGAGAAGATCTATACAAAATTTGTCACTGAACTGGCCTTCTGTTCTGACGCCGCCACAAAGAACCTCGGTAAATACAAAATCATCATTGTCATGAATGACACATGGGGTTCCGGTGGTCCTTCCGGCTGGGCTTTTGGCGGCACATATGGCAATACGATCGGCGCTATGTGGGTACATCCGAATGCTACCCGTGATGGTGCAGTGATCAGTCATGAGCTGACGCATGCTCTGCAGGGGATGATCTCTATACAGGAGAATACCGTAGGTGGAGGTTATGTAGGCTGGGAACCGGCCGGCTTCTTCTGGGAAGCGCACGCCAACTATATGCGTACGCAGATGTATCCGCGTTTTGCAGGAGATGACCTGCCCCGCTGGATGGGTACCCAAAGCTTTCACCTGAGCTCTACCCGTCATCACTATGGTACTTTCAAATGGTTGTATACCATACAGGATGCGGAAGGCATTAATATGGTCAACAGATTATGGAAAGAGTCACTCGCCAATGAGCATCCCCTTATTACTTACCGCCGCCTGAAAAGCTGGAACCAATCCCAGCTGAATGACTTTCTATTCAACTATGCAAAGAAAGAGGTGACCTACGACTATACCAGTAATAACTTCGGCAGTATCATGCGTGCCGCCAGAGAAGCTTTGAAAACGTCTGAACCGCACTATGTATGGCGGCTGTATACGATGTTGACGCAGATCAGTGCATCAACAGGCCGCTATGTAGTACCTGATGCATTTGCGCCGCAAGACTATGGTTATAATATCATTCCGCTGTATCCTACCTGTAGTTCCCGGACCGTAACGGTGAAATTCAAAGGACATACAGAGGTCAACAGTACAGCCGGATGGCGCTATGGTTTTGTGGCGACAAATGCCAATGGTACAGTGTCCCGTTATGGCGCACTGAATAGCGCGAATGAGAGTCAGATCAGTTTTCAGCTGAATAGTAATGAAACGGGATTATATCTGGTTGTTATGGGAGCGCCGACTACGCACACTTCTTATGTGTGGGAACCGGGATGGCCGAAAATAAAAAGATATCCTTACGAACTCCGTATTGCGAATGCGCTTCCCGAAGGATATCAAAGTGATTACCGGGCTGCTTATAAAACAAATGGACATACTCATAGCAACGGTGGTGGCTGGGTATCCAATACGGCGACTGTCGCCGCAACTGCCTACGTAGGACCGAAAGCTATTGTAAGGGGTTCTTCCAACGTATCTGGTAATGCACGGATAGAAGGTACAGCATGGGTGGAAAATGCCACTGTGCAGAATAATGTAGTGATCACCGGCAATGCGAATGTATGGGGTGGCACTTACACCGGTTCTGCGAATATTAGTGAGAATGCTATCCTGAATAACTGTACGGTATCAGGTACTGCTATTGTAAAAGGCAATGCGATGGAATGGGGCGTTAGCTTCGGTTCAGGTGTCACTGTAGGAGGAGATGCTGAAATAGGCAGTTGCAGCACAGCGGGCGTTTATTTACAGGTGCCGCATACCAACAATGGCCGTACTGAATGTGATGGACGACCCGTCTCACACACTTCCAATACAGATGTAAATGCTGCTTATACACAATTACAGATGCACAGATGGCCTTCTCCGGTAGTGTGGCCTGTACTGCTTTAGCTGCTGCGCATACAGCTGTTGGTGCATTGAAAGATGTGGTTGTATATCCTAATCCTGTCCGCGGACAGCTGAACATCAGCATGCGTAATTTTGATACTGATGAAGATGTGCTGATATCATTATATAACAGTGCAGGTATTGTGGTGGTGAATAGGAGAATAAAAGCCACCCCTAATTTTACGCTGGACGCTGTAGCTGAGAAACTGCAGCCGGGCGTGTATATTTTGAAGGTGAGTGGAAAGAAAGAATTTGTACGGAAGATAGTAATCAGCAGATAAATGACAATCAGGAATCAGGAGTTGTGGCTTTATCAGCAGCCTGACTCCTGATTCTTAATGCTTAATTTTTAGTTCGTTTTCCCCAGCAGCCTTTCCATCTCTATCTTCGCAGCTTCAAAATCATATACAGCTTCCAGATAAGCTGATCTGGCGCTTGTCAATGACAGTTCTGCGTCTACCAGTTCAAGCCTTGTGGCTGCTCCTCTTTCATAGCGGTATTTAGTCAGGCGATAACTGCTTTCAGCTGTACTGGTCACCGTTGCTTGTGTTTGTATACGCTGATAGGTTTCATTCAGATTGGCAACGATCTGTTTTACCTGACCATGTAGTTTGTCGCTTGCATCAGTGTATTGAATATTCGCCTGTTGTTGTGCTATCTGCGCTCTTTTGATACGCTCATTGTGCCTGCCACCTGCGTAGATCGGCAGTGTGATTTTGGCCCCCACGAAGGAAGTAGAAGGGTAGTAGGCATCATAGTATCTGAAACTACCGGCCTGTGTTTGCAACAGGTATTGCCCTACACCTGTGATGACAGGTAATTTGGCATTCTTTGCCGTACTGACTTCTTTTCCGCGAATGTCCCGTTGCAGAGAGAGTAATTGTAATTCCGGTCTTTCCTGTAATGATTGCGCAAGTAAAGAAGATTCATCAGGGAGTATATTATTTCCCGGCGCCTCTAAGGTATCTGCAAGACTGATCTGTGCTGCCGGATCATCTCCCATCAGGATATTCAGCTGTTCTTTACTGACGTCGATCGCATAGCTGATCCGCAGCAGATCTGGTTCAAGGTTCTTCCACGAGGTATATGCCCTGAGGGTGTCTACTAATAATGCCTTACCCTGTATATACAGTGATCTCGCATCTGCCAGTGCGCGTTTGTTTCGTTCTATACTTTCCTGTTGCAATTGTTCCTTCTTTCCAGTACGAGTATGCGCAGATAAACCTGTTTGACCGCAGCTGTGATATCCGCCTCTTTCATGCGGTGTTGCAGCCGGCTTTGTGTTTCTTCCAGTTTATTCTTTTCTATAGTAGATCTGTTCACCGGACTGTAAATAGGTATGCTCACATCGAGTGAGGCATTCGCCTGATCTTTACCACCAAAGCGGCCATAACCGATCTTGTCAGCGGGTGTTGTACCTGCGTCGCCGAATCCAAAGAAAAGAGGTTGCTGAAAGTAGTGATTCACAGCAGACGAGAAACTCACTTCAGGTCTGAGATAAGTTCTGGAAATGATCGTCTGCGATTGCGCACGGTCAATTTCTAGTGCATCGGCCTTCAGACTGTTATTGTTCCTGCGCGCTTTACTGATAACGCTGTCCAGACTGATAGCCTGCGCCATCAGGTGGCTACTGCCTGCACCCAGTATATGGAGTGCAAGCAGGCCTGTAAATATATAAGCTTTTAAATGATGATACTGTTTCATGATCTGTTTGTTTTAAATCCTCATACCGCTGCGATGCTTTCATTTGTTGTCTTCGCATGAGCAGCTGGTTTTTTATGGGCGGAGAAGTAGGAGTAGACCGCAGGGATGACATAGAGCGTCAATATACCTGCGAATACCAATCCGCCTACTACGACAATGCCCAATGACTTACGACTGCCGGAAGAAGCGCCCAGTGAGAGTGCAATAGGCAGTGTGCCTAAAATCATAGCTAGGGTGGTCATGAGGATAGGTCTGAACCGGGATACGGCACTGGCACTGGCTGCCTCCAGTGGAGAGGCGCCTTCCTGTTTGGCATGGTTAGCAAACTCCACGATCAGGATACCATTTTTAGTGATCAGACCAATGAGCATAATGATACCGATCTGACTGAAGATGTTGACCGTCTGTGCGGTGAACCAGAGGCTCAGCAATGCTCCTGCCAGTGCCATAGGAACAGTCAGCAGGATGATGAAAGGATCCCGCAGACTCTCAAACTGTGCGGCCAGTACAAGATAGATGAGTACTATAGCAAAGAGGAATGCATACATCAGACTTGAACTGCCTTCTGCGTAGTCGCGGCTTTGTCCGGCGAGACTGGTACGGAAATCTTTTGGCAATACCTTTTTCGTGATCTGATCCATTTCTTTGAGTGCTTCTCCCAGACTCACACCCGGTGCCGGTGTTGCAGAAATGGTCGCACTGTATGCCTGATCATACCGATAGATAGCAGATGGGCTGATCGCGTCTTTCAGTTGTACGAGATTGTCTAACGATACCATTTCGCCCGTTGGTGTTTTGATATTCAGGGAACGTAGATCAGCAGGTGCGGAACGGTCCTTACGATCCAGTTGTCCGATCACTTCATACTGTCTGTCGTTGTAGATGAAATAGCCATACCTTCTCCCGCTTAGTGCCAGTTGCAGTGTACGACCTATTTCTTCTGTAGAAATACCGAGTTGCGCTGCTCTGTCACGGTCGATGCTGATCCCTACTTCCGGCCGGTTAATCTTAAAATCAGGGTCAGAGAATACCAGTTTTTTGCTTTTATACTTCGGCCATGAGCTTCGGCATGAGGTCTGTCAGTTCTTTTAATCCGGGTGCCTGTACCACGTATTGTACTGGTTGTGTATTGTCGCCTGTACTGATGGTAGGGAACTGGATCGGTATGAACAACACTTACGGAATCTGCCGGAGGCAGCTACCAGTTTATCATAGACCTGTGCCTGTGTCAGTTTACTCTTTCTGTGTGCTGGTTTCTCAAGGAATATCCAATGGAAGCCACTGTTAACCGGTTGTTCCAGATCGCCAAGTGCACCGGCGGTAACGGCATAGGTAATATCATCCTTATGATCAGGAATAGAATCTTTGATATACTGACCTATTTCTTTCATGGTTGCCTCCATACTTTCGAAAGAAGTACCTTCCGGCGCAATGACCGCGATACCTATACTGGAACGGTCTTCCAGTGGCGCCAGCTCAGATGGTAGTTTGGGCAGTAACCAGAACGTAAGTCCGAATGATGCTGCCAGCAATATAAATGCGACCCAACGTACCCGCAGGAAAGCTTTTAATGACCTTTCGTAGGCATTGTTGAAGGCGATAAAATAAGGTTCTGTTTTACGGTATAACCAGTTATGCCCCGTATGCGCTTTCAACAGATAGGCGCTCATCATCGGAGATAATGTCAACGCTACAAATGCGGAGACCATTACTGAGCCGGATACCACTACGGCGAATTCACGGAACAGTTGTCCGGTTACCCCACCGAGAAAAAGAATAGGCAGGAACACAGTGGCCAATGTGATAGTGGTAGATATCACGGCAAAGAAGATCTCATCAGAGCCTTTGATCGCCGCTTCTTTTGGCGTCATGCCCGCTTCCACTTTACTGTAGATATTTTCCAGTACCACGATGGCATCATCTACTACCAGACCGATCGCCAGTACAAGGCCGAGAAGTGTCAGCACATTGATGGAGTAGTTGGCCACATACATGATGAAGAATGCAGAGATAATAGATACCGGAATGGCCACCAACGGAATAATGGTACTACGCCAGTCACGGAGAAAGATGAAGATGATCAGGGACACCAGCATAAAAGCCAGAAAAAGTGATTCCTCCACTTCTGCCAGAGAGTTGCGTACCGGTTCGGTAAAGTCTTTACCAAGTGTGATTTCGTAGTCTTTTGGCGCTGTCTTTTAATCTCTTCGAAACGTTTGTTGAACTCATCCACGATAGCCAGCGAGTTAGCACCCCGTTGCGGACTCACATTCGTTCCCACGCAAATTGGCAGTAGGACCTCTGAAGGTAATCATAGAAGTACGCTCGTTTTTGGATGACATGACTGCTGTTCCTATATCTTTGAAACGGATCATTGCACCGTTTTTCTGACTGATGATCATGTTATTGAAATCATCTTCTGTGACGAGTCTGCCTTTTGTACGCAGAGAGACTTCTGCATTTTGTCCTTCGATCCTGCCGCTGGGCAGTTCTACATTCTCACGCTGTAAGGCTTGTTGTATATCAGATGGTGTCAGACCATAAGCGCTCATTTTAACCGGATCCATGCGCAGCCGCATAGATCTTTTACGACCTACGTAGACATTGACTAATCTTACCCCGGGAATAGATTGCAGCCTTTCTTTGATATTGGTGTTGACGAAGTCAGTGATGTCTTCGAGGCTTTTTGTTTTACTTTGTACGATCAGGAATACAAGTGCTTCCGAAGGACCTGATTTCTCCACAACAGGCGGTTCTATGTCGGTCGGTAGCTGCATTCTCGACTTGGATACCTTATCGCGTACATCGCTGGCAGCGGCTTCCAGATCTGTATTCAGGTTGAATTCGACAGAAATGACACTGACCTGTTCACGGGAAACGGATTTGATGGTGCGGATACCATTTGCTTCTGCAATGGCTTCTTCCAGAGGTTTGGTAACCTGTGACGCGATCACATCGGCGCTGGCGCCGGGGTAGACTGTTGTGATGGTGACTACCGGTGAATCTACTACCGGATATTCTCTGGTACCCAGAAAGAAATATCCGACGATACCCAGCAGCAGAATCAATACTGACATGACGGCGGCGAGTACCGGACGGGTGATACTTATTTTAGATAAAGATGCCATGATGGAGAATTATTTGATGGAAGTAAATTGAACAGCAGCACCTACTGACAGGCGAAGCATATTACTGATGACAACCGTATCGCCGGTATTGAGTCCTTCTGTGATATGTACGGTATTGGCATTACGTTCGCCCGTTTTGACAGTTTTGATATCCGCCAGCCCATTTTTTATCACGAAGACATTGTAGCCGGCTGCTGAAGGCATTAATGCCTGATTAGGTACCATAACAGCGTCTTTGACATTATGCAGACTAACAGCCCTCTGGCGCTCTGACCGGCAGCAGGTCGCCGTCCGTATTGCCGGTGATAGCTCTTAGCATCAGGGTGCGGGTATCATTGTTCAGCTTTGCTTCCTGTGCGATGATGTTACCGTTGTATTCTTTGCTGTTAGATTCCACCTTGAAGTGAATAGGATCGCCGGTTTTGAAATTGGCGGCATATTTTTCAGGGATGTAGAAGTCTACTTTTATCCTGCTGTTGTCTTCCAGTGTGGTGAGTGTTTGTCCGGGTGTGACGAGAGCGCCGGGATGTATATTCACCAACCCTATTTTACCGGCAAATGGAGCCGTTATACGTGTCTTTTCGATATTTACCCTGATCTGTCTGATCTGTGCCTGTAATACGCGCAGAGTGGTCAATGCCTGATCATAGTCCTGTTGTATAGCGGCCTGATTCGCGATCAGATCTGCCAGTCTGCGTTCGTTAATGATAGCGAGTTTTTCCTGTTGCAAATATTGATCAAGTTGTGCCTGTAAGTCAGCATCATCAAGTTTAAACAGGAGTGTACCGGCGGCTACCTGTTTACCTTCTGCGGCATACACTGTGCTTACTTTTTTACTCAGTTCACTCATGATATTGACTTCCTGCACAGCAGCAAGTGTACCTGAGATCTCCATATTTTCGGAGAGCTCTTCCGGTTTGAGTATAATCGCATCAACGGGAATACCGGGAGTGGCTGTTGTTGTATGATCCTGCTTTTTGTCAGAAGCAGCTGTTGTACAGGCAGACAGCGTTATTACGATGCCTGCGAATAATAGTTGTGTTTGTTGTCTGATAAGATCGTTGCTCATCGTATTGTATTTTATGTTTTATGGTGATGTACGGGCATGACAAAGTCACTCCGGCATATGGATGCCGGTCATTCCTTTGCTATTTGTTGTTATGGCTGCTTAGCTACGGTAAGACTTTGGTGTTACCTGTACATTCTTTTAAAGAAATTGATGAAGTGTGGTAGTTCTTCAAAACCAAGACTCCACGAGATCTCGGAGATATTCCAGTCTGTATACTTCAGTAAGGAGCGGGCTTCCTGTAGTATACGTTGTGATATCAGCTGTGAGGTGGTTTTGCCGGTCGTCTCCTTCAATGCTCTGTTCAGTGAATTGACATGCACGGAGAGTTGTCCGGCGAAATCAGTTGGAGAACGGAATTTCACTCTTTGCATCGGTGAGGAGATCGGGAACTGTCTTTCAAGCAGTTCCATAAAAAGAGACGAGATGCGTGCGAATGCATTACTGCTGGTAAATAAGGTAGTAGCCGGTTCCATTTTCATGGCCTCGTGTATGAGTTCGAATACGAGGTTTCTGATGACGTCATATTTATACGTATACTCAGAACCAATCTCGTCAAACATACGGTTGAACAGTTCCGTGATACGTTGTTTTTGTGTGTCAGAGAGAAAGTAAATCGGATGGCCGCCGGGTTGGAATACCGGATATTCGTTGAACTTTGCAGCTCCGAACTGATGAAAGAAAGACTCCGTGAATATACACACATAGCCGGATAGCGCATCATCCAACGGTTCCCAGTGATAGGGAATGTTGGGATTGCCAAAGATCAGTGCGTTGTCTTCTATCTGGATGGTCTTGTCTGCATATTCATATTTATGCCGTCCGTTAATCAGGCTTACCTTGAAGTATTCCTTTCTGACGTAGGATCCGCATTTGGTACTATTGTGTACAAAATCACTCAGCCGGAATACATTGAAATGACCCAGTTCGTTCTTCAGATTTTCCGGCATCCAGTTAAGTTTGGCGCGGTAGAAATCCTCAACGGTATATATTTGGTCCATGATGTAGAAATTGAATGATGATGGTGCAAAATTATATCCTTTGAGAAGGAGGATGGCTACCATATTCAATCCATTTGCTGCAAAAATCAAACATAGCATGTTTGTGTCTGTTCTCCGTATTATACCGTTATTACACCTGCATTACGACGCTATTCCTTCGTTTATGAACGGACAAATAATGACGTAATATCGATGTAGTAAGGGTTTAATGCTGGAAAAAGGTAAAAAGTACAGAACAGACGGGCATTTGCACGGAGAAAATTACCGTCCGACGGAACGCCGGGTAAGCCATTTCTCAAATACTGCTACCAGATTGCTTTCTACAAAAGGTTTGGTCACAAAATCGTCCATGCCGGCTGCTATACATTTATCACGTTCTCCTTTCACATTACCGGCTGTCAGTGCGATAATAGGGATGTGTACATGGGGACTGAGTTCTCTGATCCGGCCGGTAGCTTCATAACCATTCACGATCGGCATCTGGATATCCATAAAGATCATATCAGGAAGATGCTGTTCGCAGCTTTCCACGGCTTCCCGGCCGTTCTTTACTTCTACAATCTGGGACGCCGGAGCGATTTTACGGATAATAGTGCTGGCCAGCAGCATATTGATGGGATTATCTTCAGCAATGAGTATTCTGATATTGCCCTTGATTTTTCTGGATTCTTTATTCACCTGTAGTGTATTCTCAGCGTCTTCTTTAATGAACAAATGGGACAGGGCATGAAACATCTCCTGTATCTTGATGGGTTTGAGCAGCCGTTGATTGACATGCAGTTCTTCGCAAGCTTTGATCAGCTTTTCGTCATCGGCGGAACTATGCAGCAGGATGATAGCAGGGTCTTTATCGAGATCGCTGAAATTTTCTCTGATTTTGCGGATAGTTTCGATGCCGTCCATGACCGGCATATGGTAATCCATCAGGATGACGTCATAATGCTGACTGGTCATCAGGAATTGCAGGGCCTCAATGCCATTGGCCGCTTCATCATAACGGATGTTTTTTAGCTGCAACATGGTTTTAAGGATCGTGCGGTTGTTGATATTATCATCCACGATCAGTACATCCCTGACCAGATCCATGTTACCCCATTCGATTGGTTCGCCGTCTTCCGTTCTGACATTCAGGTCAAAGAAGAAGGTACTGCCTTTCCCCGTTGCACTTTCCAGCTGTAATTTACTCCCCATCAGGGCCAGCAGCTTATTGGAAATGCTTAAACCGAGGCCGGTACCACCGTATCTTTTAGTTGTTGAGATGTCTTCCTGCAGGAAGGCTTCGAAGATCTTTTCCTGCTTATTTTTACGGATGCCGATACCGGTGTCTCTTACTTCAAAACGGATGGTGGTCATACCTAGAGAGGGGTAGGCGATCGGTTTTATTTCCAGTTCAATTTCTCCTTTTTCGGTGAATTTAACCGCGTTGCTTAACAGGTTCAGTAAGATCTGTTTTAATCTGACGATATCTGCCCACATAAATCGGGGGAGTTCAGGGAGACATTTAACAACATTTCCAGCCCTTTCTGCTGGGCCTGAAAACTTAATATGTCGCTGGCCTGACTACTGAATTCATAGATATCGCATTTGCTGATATCCAGCTCTATTTTACCGGCTTCTATCTTGGAGAAGTCCAGTATGTCATTAATGATACTCAGCAGGGAATTGGCAGATTGATTGACGATGGCCACGTATTGTTGTTGTGTCTCATTTAATGCGGTTTTGAGTACAAGGTCGGTGAATCCGATTACCCCATTGAGCGGTGTACGTATTTCATGGCTCATATTGGCGAGGAATTCGGACTTGGCTTTACTGGCGTATTCCGCCTGTATTTTGGCTTCTTTCAGGTCGCGTTCTGCCTTTTTTCTTTCAGTGATATCCACCGCAATACCCAGATAACCGGTAATGACGGCATTGTCTTTTATGGGTGTTACCACCATTGATATGATGATCTGCGAACCATCTTTACGGATATAGGTCCATTCCCTTCGTTCGGAGCCTTCCAGTTCGGGGACGTAAGTAAATACCCCGAAACCTTCGATATGCTGTCCGGATATAGCGGATAATTCAATGCCCCGGTTAATGATCTCCTCTTCGGCATGCAGAATGGTCCAGGATTCCTTTCCGGTGACTTCGCCGGCATGGTAGCCAAGTAAGCGTTCTGCACCTTTGTTAAAGAGGGTGATAATGCCTTCGTGGTCCGTCGCGATGATGCTGACTTCAGAGGCAGATTCTAATACATCTTCCAGTAGTTGACGGGATTGCTGAATGGCGAGGTCCGCTTTTTTCTTTTCGTCGATATCCTGAAAGGTACCGTATAGTCTTTTACACACGCCATCTTCAAACTCCGCATGTCCGATGGATCTGATCCATAACTTTCTGCCGCGCCAGGTGGTAATTTGTAGTTCTATCTGCCATGGTGTACCGCTGATGGTCGCCTGTTGTACAACGGCGTCCAGTTCTGTGCGGTTGCCATCGGTATAAAAAGACATGGCATTTTCGGGAGTGAGGAGGAAGTCTGCGGGGACTTCATGTATCTCACAGGTGACGGTTGACCAGTATAAACGCTGGTTGCTGAGATCAAATTCCCATCCACCGATCCGGGCCACCTGATTGGTACGTTCCAGCAGTTCTTTGGTACGTTTAAGATCTGTTTCCAGTTCGTGTCTTTCCGTGATATCAGCGGCATTGCCAATGACATAGGCGCTGCCTTTGCCGTCATTGATCAGTACATTGTTAAACAGCCAGATACGGATGTAACCTTTTTTATGTTGGGTATGCATCAGTCCTGTCACTTTCCCTTTGAGCCGGATATTGCTGAGATATTGGTCAAGATCAGCATGATATTGCTGCGGGATCAGCTGATAAAGATTCATCTGCAGTAGTTCCTCAATGCTGTATCCGACGCTATCGGCACTGGCTTTATTAACGTAAGTGATATTACCCTCCAGATCATGTCTGCACATCATGCCAAGGGAGTTTTCAAAGAAGGTCCGGGCATTGGTCTCACTTTCAATCAGCGCCTGTTCTTTGCGTGTTTCGCTGGTGATATCCTTACCCATGGCAAAGATATTTCCGGTATGCGGTTCGGGAGTGGCTACCCATTGTATGAGGCGGTAGTCACCGTCGCTGGTCCTGACGCGATGGGAGAATGAAATGGTTGATTGACCTTCTCCCATTTTAGACAGTTCTGCTGCTGTGCTGGCGGTATCATCAGGATGTACAAGGTCCAGTGCTGACATTGTCTGCAGGTCGGCTTCCGGCCAACCGAGCACTGTGGTAAAAGCCTTATTAAATTGCCATAACCTGCCGGAGAAATCAGTGATACATACCAGTCCTTCGGAAAGATCGAATAGTCTGGTGAAATAATGCATCTCTTCTTTTCGCCGGTTGGTTTGGATCGTATCTGAAATCTTTTCTGCAATGATGGATAACGCGGTCTGCTCGTTAGCAGAAAGACTGGCGGGTTCGGTATGCATGACGATGAATGCGCCCAGCAGAAAACCCTGTTTGTCCTTTAGCGGAAAACCTGCGAACGCGCGTATATGGGGTGCAGCCACTACGGCTTTGTTATCGCGTGTGAGGGGATCATTTAAAGTATCTGTTACTTCGGTGAACAAGCCTTTATGCACGATCTGCTGCATAAAGCCCCAGTCAGGCGCTGTTTCCTGTACACCGGGTACAGCGGTAGCGGATATAATCAGTTGTTGGTCATTTCCGGCAATACAGATTGCGGAAAAGGGAAAATGACAGATAAGGGGCGCCAGTATGCTAAACTGATCGAGGGACGGCTGCGGTATGAGCTGCAGTAACCCGTACTCCTGAAGCGCTCTTAACCTTTCCATCTCACTTTTGGGGGCAGCATTCTCATTCATATGGACATGGAACTATAGATGCAATATAGTCAGATAATCAATACATACTGATTTTCAATAAAAAAGACAGGGACTGGCAGGAGAAACTTATCTGGTGCGGTCTCACTTATTTATGTTAATTTCTGCACACCATTGGTGAAAACCTGTAATATCCTATTCAGACCCAACCGGTATTTTTGAAAAAAGGGTAATCAACCAAATCTTGTTAAACAGAACCAAAAGGACTCGTGAAGAAAACATTTTTTTGTATCGATGCGCATACCTGTGGTAATCCCGTCAGGTTAGTAGCCGGAGGAGGACCTGCGCTCCACGGAAATAATATGAGTGAAAAGCGGAATCATTTTCTGAAAGAATATGACTGGATCAGAACGGGCCTGATGTTCGAACCCAGAGGGCATGACATGATGAGCGGCAGCATACTGTATCCGCCGCATGATCCGGCGAATGATGTGGGCGTGCTGTTTATCGAGACAAGTGGTTGTCTGCCGATGTGTGGACATGGCACTATCGGTACAATTACGATTGCCATTGAAGAGGGCCTGATCCAGCCGAAGACACCCGGACTGGTACGCATGGAAGCACCGGCAGGGCTGGTACTGATTGAGTACAGACAGGAAGGAAAGAAAGTGAAAAGCGTTAAGCTGACGAATGTGGCTTCTTATCTGGCAGCAACGGACCTTGTGGTAGAATGTCCGGATCTGGGGCCACTGAAAGTAGATGTTTCTTATGGAGGTAATTACTATGCGATCGTAGACGTACAGGAGAACTTCCCCGGACTGGAGCATTATACGGCTTCTCAGCTGATCGGATGGGCCAGAGAGCTGCGGAAGCGCATTAACGAAAAATACACCTTCGTACACCCGGACAATCCTCATATAAATGGCTGTTCACACGTATTATGGACCGGTGCGGTAATGGACCCTTCGTCTACTGCCCGTAATGCGGTTTTTTATGGTGATAAGGCGATAGACCGTTCTCCCTGTGGTACCGGTACTTCCGCCCGCATGGCGCAATGGTATGCAAAGGGAAAACTGAAAAAAGGCGACAAGTTCATTCATGAGAGTATCATTGGTTCCCGCTTTATAGGAACAATAGAAGAAGAGACCACGGTAGCCGGTGTACCGGCGATAAGACCGGGTATAGAAGGATGGGCCAGAATTTACGGATATAATACCATTACAATAGACCCGGAAGATGATCCGTATGCATATGGATTACAGGTGATTTAAACTACACTATGGAAGTACTCATTATTGGCGGAGGAATTATTGGTCTGAGCAGTGCCTTTTATCTGCAACAGGCAGGATATACAGTGACTGTAATCGACAGAACAGATATGCAGCAGGGATGTTCCTATGGCAATGCGGGATACATTTGTCCCAGTCATTTCGTGCCATTAGCTACACCCGGGATTGTCAGACAAGGATTAAAGTGGATGCTGAACGCGAAAAGTCCTTTTTATATCCGGCCCAGTCTGAGTCCGGATATGATCAGCTGGGGATGGCAGTTTATGAAAAGCGCGACCAGAGAACATGTAGCGCGTGCTGCTGTACCTCTGAGAGATATAGCCTTGTTAAGCAAGCGTCACTATGAAGACTGGACACAGGTACCCGGACTGGATTTTTCTTATGATCCGCAGGGAATGCTGGAATTGTTCAATACGGAAGAGAATGCGCACCATGCGGAAGAAACCATTAAAGAAGCCCGTGCGCTGGGGTTGGATGCCCGGCTGATAGATAAGGCCACCTTGCAGCAAATGGAGCCGGATACGGCTATAAATGCGTTAGGAGCGGTTTATTTCCCCGGTGATGCACAGTTATATCCGAATCAGTTGATGAATAGCCTGAAAGACTGGTTACGTAGTCATGGGGTGCAGTTCAGGGGCAATGAAGAGGTAACAGGGTTTATTACGGATGGCAACAAGGTAAAAGGCGTCAAAACAAAGTCAGGCGTATATGCAGCTGATCATATTGTTGTTGCGGCAGGCGTATGGAGCAGGGAACTGGCGAGGGAATTACAGTTAAAAATCCCGATGGTAGGCGGTCGCGGGTACTCTGTAACCTTTGAAAATGCGCCTTATAAAGTGAGGCATTCAGTGATTCTCAGCGAAGCGAGGGTGGCCATTTCTCCTATGAATGGCAACAAGATCCGCTTTGGCGGTACAATGGAAATTACCGGACTCAATGCACCGCCACGTATGCAGCGGGTACAGGGCATTCTGGAGTCTGTAAAAAGATATTTTCCGGCTTATGATATCCCATTACCATCACCGGAGGATGTCTGGTATGGGTATCGTCCATGCAGCGCTGATGGCCTCCCACATATCGGAACGCTGGAACGGTATCCGAATGTGACCGTAGCGACCGGGCATTCTATGCTGGGGATCAGTCTGGGGGCAGGGACCGGTAAGCTGGTGGGCGAACTGGTATCCAAGGCACCACTATCCATGGATATCTCACCTTTTAAAGTTGAAAGATTCAGTTAAACGAACTTATGATGAAATTGATTTACTGCTTGTTAACAGCTGGTTGCCTGATAACCAGCCGGGTCACTGCGCAGGAAAAAGACATGGTATCGCTGCAACAGCATTATAATGCTGACAGGGGTAGTCTGCTGCGTTTCTACCGGATAGAAAATGCGCCCGAACGAAGAGACAGATTTAAAGTCTTTTACAATGATTATCTGCAACAGCTGAACAGATTGGATTTCGATAAACTGGCTGTCGGAGAACGTGTAGATTATGTCCTCTTCAGGCTTAAACTACAGGAGGAAGTAAGACAGCTGGAAGTAGAAGAGACAGAATATAAACAGGTGGCGGACTGGTTTCCACTGGCAGACAAGATCTATGCATCAGAGAAGCTGAGAAGAAGGGGCACGAAACAGGATGCACAGGCATTGGCCCTGACCTTACGGGAGATGTCTGTGGGATTGCAGGAGAAAGCGAAACAACTGGGCACAGCAAAAGGATTGAATATCGTTCAGCTCCGCAGAGGGGCTGCTATCACCAAAGGATTACAGACAGCGTTACATAGTATTCATGATTTTTATGATGGCTATGATCCGCAGTTTACATGGTGGATCCCGGCGCCGTATAAACAACTCGATAGTGTGTTAAAAGCCTATGGAGAGCTTTGGCAGCAACAGATCAGAACGATGCCGGGAGGCAAGGATGATGGGAGTGGAATTGTCGGTTATCCGATCGGAAGAGAGGAGCTGGTGCGTCAGCTGCGAAATGAACTGATTCCTTATTCACCGGAAGAATTAATTGAAATTGCCAATAAGGAGTTTGCCTTCTGCGACGCAGAAATGCTGAAGGCCAGTGAGGAAATGGGATTCGGTAAAGACTGGCATAAAGCGATGGAAAAGGTGAAGAATACCTATGTGCCTGCCGGTGAACAGCCGGATGCCATCATGAAGATATATGATGAGTCCATGGCCTTTCTGAAAGAAAAGAACCTGATTACGATACCACCACTGGCCGCGGAGACCTGGCGTATGATAATGATGACGCCTGACAGACAGCTGGTGAATCCCTTTTTTACAGGAGGAGAGGTGCTGAGCATTTCCTATCCTGTCAATGATATGGAAGAGGCAGATAAGCTGATGAGCATGAGAGGGAATAATCCGCATTTCTCGCGTGCCACTGTACACCACGAGCTGTTTGCCGGTCATGCACTGGAGGAGTTCATGAACAACCGTTATAAGACCTACCGGAATTTCGATACTCCTTTTTGGATAGAGGGCTGGTCATTATACTGGGAGATGTTGCTGTGGGATATGAAATTTCCCCGCTCACCAGAAGACCGTATCGGTATGTTGTTCTGGCGGATGCACCGTTGTGCACGTATCCTTTTCTCATTGAACTATCATCTGGGTAAATGGACACCACAGCAGTGTATTGATTTTCTGGTGGACAGGGTAGGGCATGAGAGAGCGAATGCGGCGGGAGAAGTGCGTCGCTCATTTAAAGGCGATTACAGTCCCTTGTATCAGGTGGCTTATATGATTGGCGGCTTACAGTTTATGGCGCTGAAAAAAGAGCTGGTAGACAGCGGTAAAATGACTTATCAGCAATATCATGATGCGGTGATGAAGGAGAATTCGCTGCCGGTGGAGATGGTCCGTGTCATCCTGACCAATCAGCAGATTGGAAAGGATTTTAAAACAAACTGGCGTTTTTACAGCTTATAAGCTTTGTACTTTCAATAAAAACGGGCCTGCAGCATAGTGCAGGCCCGATAATATTGTACAATACGGATGATGTAGCAGTGCTTATTTAAAAGCAACTCCTATACCCAGTGTAATCTGATGTGTCTTCCAGTCGTACTGAGGCGCCGGAACATTGTTGATGTTGGTCAGGCCCAGTACGTAGCGGCCGATGAAACGAACATTACCAACGTTGACCTGTGCACCGGCAACAGCGCCGATGTCGCTTTTCTTGAAGGCGTCTCTGTTAGCTTTCAGCAGATTTTCATCAATGAAGTACATATATGTGTACTGTGCACCGAGATTAAAGGTCAGCGCCTGAATCGGTGAGTAGCGTACCAGTAATGGAATGCTTGCTGCACTGATCTTGATCTTGTCTCTGCCTTCGGTATTGTGATAGGTCACATATTTCTGGGCAAAGTCATTTCCTTTTTTAGCTGAAGTCTGTGTAAAAAGCAATTCCGGCTGGATACCCCATTTTTTGTCCTTTGACAGATCGAACTCGAAGAAAGCTCCTCCCTGAAATCCCGGTTTATAGTTCGGATTAATGCCCTCACCCTTAACGTTAGAGAACATTAACGTGGCCTTCAACCCGTAATTTACACGTTGTGCAGTAGCTGCCGTTCCTGTAATTACTGCAAGGATCCCTGCCAGTAATAATCCTTTTTTCATAGATACTAATTGACGATTACAGATGATCAAAAATGAATTACGTCGCTTGTCCGCAATTCAGGCTAAAAAATTCGCGGGCAAACATACGTAATTCATGCTAGATCATAATTATTATGTCCTAAAAGTTTTGTCAGATCTTAGATGTCGTTTAAGGCCGGTAGTTTAAAATGACCTGGCACTAACAGGACAGAACCGCCGTAATTATCGACGAATAGCAAAAAAGTATCTTTTATTGCCTGCCGGACGCTTCTCTTCTTTTTTTATTTATTATTGTTTTCCAGTAACATTGTGGTCGAATATGGACCATCTTATCGTAATAATTTTCGCTTTGATCTCCTGTGCCGCCCTGGGAGCGGTTATTAAGGTTGTCATCAGGAGTAATCAGTTAAAAACCAGCATTGCCGTTCTGGAAACTCAATTGTCAGCCCTCAATGAGACAGCGGGGGGCCTGCGTACCCAGGTGCAGGATAAACAATCTGAAATAGAGCAGTTGAATACCCGTCTGCAGATCATGCAGGAAGAGACTATCCGTATAGAAAGTAACGGGGAGGCGCGTTACCGGGAGGCGGAGAACCGGTTGCGTGAGCAGCAGGAGTTTATCGATCATTCCAATGAGAAGCTGAAGGAAGCCTTTAATGCTATTTCTGCGGAAGCATTGAAACACAACAATGCCTCTTTCGTGGCGCTGGCGAAGTCAGTGCTTGAAACGCAGGTGACAGATGCAAAGGGTGATCTGGAGAAACGCCAGCAGGCAATAGATGCGCTGGTGAAACCTTTGAATGAGACCTTACACCGCTTTGACGAAAATATGCGTCAGCTGGAAAGTAACCGTCAGCAACAATACGGACAGATCAACCAGTTTATACTTGGTATCCAGCAAAGCACCGAAAAGTTACAGAAGGAAACCCATAATCTGGTCAGTGCACTGAAGACCTCGCATATCAGAGGGCGTTATGGAGAGATTGCATTGCGCAGGGTGGTGGAGTTTGCCGGTATGACAGAACATTGTGATTTCAATGAACAGGTGTCTGTACAGTCAGAAGATGGTGTATTACGTCCGGATATGATCATCAAACTGCCGGAAGGAAAGACTATCATCGTTGACTCTAAAGTACCGCTGAGCGCTTATATGCGTGCATTTGAAACAGAAGACGAAGAAGAACGCAAAGTGTTCCTGAACCAGCATGCTGCGGCAGTACGCGATCACCTGAAGAAACTGAGTGCCAAAGCTTACTGGAGCCAGTGGCAGCATTCTCCGGACTACGTCATTCTGTATATGCAGATCGAATCTTCCTTCGGAGCTGCTTTACAGGCTGATCCGACCCTGATAGAAGATGGTATCCGCAATAAGGTGGTATTTGCCACGCCGACTACGCTGATCACATTGCTGCGTACGGTCGGTTTTGTATGGCAACAGCTGCATGTAGCTGCGAATATCGAAGATATCCGGATGGCAGGTATAGAATTGTACAACCGTACAAACGTATTATTAAGACACTTCACTAACATAGGCGGCAGTCTGAAAACGGTACTCAACCACTACAACGATGCCGTTGCCTCCCTCGAAAGCAGATTTGTGCCACAGGCACGGAAATTGTACAGTCTGGGACCAGCGCTCAAGCATCCGCTGCCTGACGTAAAGCCAATAGAGGCGGGTGTGAGATACAGCGCATTGCAACAGGATGAATTGCAGCCGGGAGAAGGGGAGGATACCAGGTGAAACAATATTGATTATTTTGTGGCTGATTTTTAATTTGTATTAAATAACAACCACGTAATTAATGGTCCACTCTACTCAAGGTCTGAAAAGAACTGTGGGGATGCTATGCCTGTCCCTTTGTACACTGCCGGCGCTGACACATGCGCAGCAGACAGAAACGATCACCCGTAAAGGCTATACGCTCGAATACACGAACAAGGCGCCTGATTTCGATACTGTTGTCGGAAAACGGCTGATCGAGGCTTTTTTTGAGGTTTATCCGAAAGAAGCTGCGCGCTACAACAAGAAAACAGCTAAAAAAGTAACTTTTGTGATCGATCCTGCCTATGACGGCGTTGCAGCCACCAGCGGAGATGTCGTTACTTTCAATCCTGCCTGGTTCCGTAGTCATCCGGGTGATATTGATGTCGTAACGCATGAAGCCATGCACATCGTGCAGGCTTATCCTCACCATGCAGGTCCGGGCTGGATCACAGAAGGAATCGCTGATTATGTGAGAAATGAGATGGGTGTAGATAATGCGGGCGCTAAATGGGCTTTGCCTGAATTTAACGAAAAACAGCACTACACACAGAGCTACAGGATCACTGCCCGTTTCCTCATATGGATTGAAAAACATAAGAACAAGAACATAGTGAGGAAATTAGATTCCTCAATGCGTGAAAAAAAATACACAGCTGATATCTGGAAGGAGCTTACAGGAAGCACACTCGATGAACTGTGGAAAGAATATGCTGCCAATCCGGCGATTTAATTCCAAAAGGTCCTGTCTCGTAAGGGGCGGGACCCTTTTGATGATATACACGGCTTAAGTATTTACAGGTTTTAACTATAATGGATGAAAGTGAAAGCTACTTTTAAAAGGAATCTGCTGATTGGATTTGGAGTATCCCTGCTACTGCTGGTGGTGAGCTCCGTTGCCTCTTTTTTTAGTATTCGCAATCTCCTCGCCAGTGCCTACTGGGTAGATCA
Organism: Chitinophaga pinensis; assembly: GCF_007896845.1. Classification (GTDB taxonomy): domain Bacteria; phylum Bacteroidota; class Bacteroidia; order Chitinophagales; family Chitinophagaceae; genus Chitinophaga; species Chitinophaga pinensis_C. The sequence goes on from NZ_VOHS01000018.1 coordinate 104,001, forward strand.
CACTAATACGGTGATACTCAAACTGGAAAGTACATTGTCTTTTATGAAGGATGCGGAAACCGGTCAGCGCGGTTTTCTGCTTACAGGAGACGAGCGTTTCCTCGACCCTTATAAAGGCGCCTATGATAGTGTGCAGGCCACACTGAATAATCTGAAGGATCTTACGCAGGACAACAACGAACAGCAGGTTGCCGTAGAGCAATTACGTCTGTTGGTGGTACGCCGCCAGTCATTATTACGTGAATCTATTCAGGCCCGTAAAAACGGACAGACCATCAGCTTCGATACTTTACAGAACGGGCGTATTATCATGGATGATGCCCGCAGGCTGGTGAATTACATGGAAGACCGGGAAAAGAAATTACTCGCTGTCCGTACAGCAAACCTCAATCGCATTTCCGGCTATACACCTATTCTTATCGTGATAGCCGCATTGTTGGCCCTGTTAATTACCTCCGTCTTTTATATACGTGTCAAGCGGGACTTTGAAGAACGCTCCCGCCTGCAGGAGGAACTGGAAGAGAAAGACCGTGAAATTACCCGTCGTATCAATATCATACAGAGTATCGCAGAGAAAATATCTGCCGGAGATTACAGTATCCGCGTAAATGATGAAGAGAAAGATGGTCTGGGCAGCCTGTCCGTATCACTGAACAGAATGGCGGCATCACTGGAAACCTCCTTTAATGAACTGGCAGATAAGGAATGGCATCAGACCGGTGTGGCTGGTCTGAACAATAAAATGGTAGGAGAGAAAGTGGTAGAGACACTGACTGCGCATATCATCGAATTCCTCGCAGAATATACACATAGTCAGGTAGCCGCTTTATACCTCAGTGGTCCTGCTGATAAATTATACCTGACTGGTAGTTTTGCTTTGGCTAACAGGGAAAACCGCCGGGAAATTCCTGTGGGACAGGGAATGGTGGGCCAATGTGCAGCCAGTGGTAAAACATTATTATTACAGGATATCAGCCCTGACAATATTACAATCAGCTACGCCAGCGGAGAGATCCGTCCGCGGAATATTGTAGCAGTACCAATTCACTATGAAGGATACGTAAGAGGTGTGATCGAACTGGCATCACTCACTGCCTACACGCCAAATGACCTCGCATTCCTCGAATCAGTGACACATAACATCGGAGTGGCGATCAATACGTCCGAAAACCGCCGTCGTGTACAGGAACTGCTGGAAGAAACACAGGCACAGTCAGAAGAGCTGCAGGTACAACACGGAGAACTGGAAAACATCAATACCGAACTGGAAGCACAGGCGCAAAAGCTGCAGGCTTCCGAAGAGGAATTACGCGTACAGCAGGAAGAACTGCAACAGGCCAATCAGGAACTGGAAGAACGTTCCCGTTTGCTGGAAGACCGCAATCAGGTGATTGTAGAGCGTAACCTCGAAATACAGAAGAAAGCAGAAGAGCTGGAGATCAGCACGAAATATAAATCGGAGTTCCTGGCGAATATGTCCCATGAACTGCGTACGCCATTGAACTCTATACTGCTGTTAAGCAGATTGATGGCGGAGAACAATGAAAAGAACCTGTCAGATGATCAGATAGAATCCGCACAGGTTATCCAGAGTTCCGGTAAGGGCCTGTTAAACCTGATTGATGAGATTCTGGATCTATCCAAGATCGAGGCGGGTAAAATGGATCTGGAATTTGCACCGGTACCGGTACATGAGATCTGTAATGATATGGAGGCCTTATTTGGTCCTATTGCCCGTGAAAAGAACCTTGCACTGAATGTTCAGGTGATGGCAGATGCACCGGCGCTGATAGAAACGGATAAGATGCGTCTGGAACAGATCCTGAAAAACCTCTTGTCGAATGCTCTGAAGTTTACAGCGAAAGGTGCTGTTACCCTTCAGGTGACTGCCGTTGCGCAGGATCCGTCTGTTGTACGATTTGCAGTAAGAGATACAGGTATTGGTATACCGGCTGAAAAACAGCAGGTGATATTCGAAGCCTTCAAACAGGCAGATGGTTCTACCCGTCGTAAGTACGGTGGTACAGGATTGGGCCTTTCCATCAGCCGTGAACTGGCGAAACTGCTGGGAGGAGAGATCCGTCTGGATAGTGAGCCCGGACATGGCAGTGAGTTTGTGGTAACGATTCCGCTTCGTCCGCAGGACAGCAGAGAACAACAACCCGTACACGAGGTTACACAGCAACAGGCGGAAGAAGTGTATCACGAAGCTGTAAAAGCAAAAGAGAAAAGAGACGATTATATCGCGACAGAAATACCACAGGAAATACCGGATGACAGAGATAATCTGAAAGCGGAAGATAAGACCATCCTGATCGTAGAAGATGATACCAGATATGCAGGTATTCTGCTGGACTTCACCCGTAAGCGTGGTTATAAAGGTATTGTGGCAGTACGCGGTGACCATGGTATAGAGATGGCGCAGCGTTACAGGCCGGCGGCTATCCTGCTGGATATCGTATTGCCGGTACAAAGTGGATGGCAGGTGATGGAAGCGTTGAAATCCAATCCGGTTACCCGTCCGATTCCGGTGCATATTATTTCTTCACTGGAAGCAAAGAAGGAGAGCCTGCAGAAAGGAGCCGTAGATTTTATCAACAAGCCGATGGCACTGGACAGGATGCCACAGATCTTCCAGCAATTGGAGAATGCACTGATGCAGAATCCGAAGAAAGTGCTGATCGTGGAGGAGAATCCGAAACACGCGGAAGCACTGGCTTACTTCCTTGAAAACTTTAATGTCAGTACGGAAATTACCGGTAATATAAGTAGCAGCGTGGCTGCTTTACAGAAGAAGGATGTCAATTGTGTGATTCTGGATATGGGTGTACCAGACCAGCATGCCTATGAGACGCTCGAAACAGTGAAGAGCAATCCCGGACTGGAGAATCTGCCGATCATTATTTTCACCGGTAAGAACCTGTCCCGTGCGGAAGAAAACCGTATCCGCCAGTATGCAGATTCTATTGTGATCAAAACGGCTCATTCTTATCAGCGTATGCTGGATGAGGTAGCGTTGTTCCTGCATCTGGTAGAAGAGAAAGCGGGTCATAACAAGCCGGCAAAAAAGCAACAGGCGCCATTAAAAGAAGTATTACAGGGTAAAACAGTGTTGATCGCGGATGATGATGTACGTAATATCTTCTCCCTGACGAAAGCTTTAGAACAGCATAAGATGACGATTGTTTCTGCGCTGGATGGGAAGGAAGCCATGCAGCAGCTGGAAAATAATCCTAAGATAGATATCGTACTGATGGATATGATGATGCCGGAAATGGATGGCTATGAGACGATCCGGACAATCAGGGACATCCCTAAATACAGACACCTGCCGATACTGGCAGTGACGGCCAAGACGATGCTGGGTGACCGTGAGAAATGTATCAAAGCCGGCGCCTCCGATTATATCTCCAAACCGGTAGATATAGATCAGCTGGTGTCACTGTTACGGGTGTGGTTGTATGATAATGCAAGAGGTTGATCATTAAAAGACTAAGAATACAAATAGCATGGGTTCCTCTTCAAAGAAAGTGCTGATCATCGATGATGATACCAGAAATATCTATGCGTTGCGCATGGTGTTGAAAGCCAAAGGATATGACTGTATTACAGCGATGGATGCACAGACGGGGTTACAATTATTGGCAGATCAGCCGGACATCGGTATTGTACTGATGGACATGATGATGCCCGAAATGGATGGTTATGAAGCACTTGGTAAGATACGGGGGGATGCCCGTACAGCCGTTATACCTGTAATTGCCGTTACCGCACAGGCAATGGTGGGGGATCGGGAAAAATGCCTCGCAGCCGGTGCGTCCGAATATGTTTCCAAGCCCATCGATCAGGATATACTACTCGACATCCTGAAAAATAAATTCAATATGTAATAAAGCCCAAATATTAACTATCTTTCACCTGTGAAACAATGCATAATATATGCGTGTTAACATGTAATTAACTCTTTTAAGCTGCTGGAAAACGGATATTTACGTTAACAACTGTTAACGTACCCCCCAAAACAACTCTTATGCAGCAAATGGATGATTCGGCAATGCTTAGTGCGCTTAAAGAGGGCGAAATAAAAGCTTATCAGTATTTCTTCATGAAGTATTATAAGCCGCTCTGTTTGAAAGCACGCATGATGCTGAACAATATGGAGGATGCGGAAGGGCTGGTAAGAAGTGTTTTTGTGAAGGTATGGGAAGAGAAATTATATTTGGAAATAGAACACTCGGTTGGAGGTTATTTTTATAGATTGGTACATAATAATTGTGTACTTCAATTAAAAAAAGGTTCCAATAACCGTTTAACAAACGATCCGGGGTTCTTACTGATGCAGCCAATCCTTATACCTTTACAGGGGTTTCTGATGCTGCGAAGGAGACAGGTGTCGGTGGATTGTAGTGAAGGAATCAGTTTGTCTTTATTATCAGACGATAGATTTCGACCGGATTTTTCTATTATATTACATCGTATTCAGGTTTTAATAAGCAAAAGTACAGCAGCCCTAAAATCCCTGATACTCCGGATAAGACTATGAGTGCCAACGAAAAACCTATTGCCCAGATGAGTAAGAACTTTGTTTTTCCCACATGAGTTATAACGAAGAACATATCTTCCAGCTGATACTGGAAAAATTAAGCGGCGACATCAGCGATGAAGACAACCGTTACCTGGAGCAGATATCCCGGGTAGATCCCAACGTAAAACGTTGTCTTGAAGAACTGGAAGGCGCCCGTGACGTAGCAGGGCCCGAATTTATGAATGATCTTCATAATGAGCGGGCCTGGAGCAGCGTACTCTCCTTATTGCATGCCGACCAGGAGAAAAAAGACCCCGAAAAGAAAAATACCATTATTATACCTGCCGCCGTGGATGAAACCGTGATTCCCTTACAGGAAACAGGTAAAATCCGTTCCCGCAACAGATGGTGGCTGGCAGCAGCCATTACTTTACTGATCGCTACCGGCGGATACTATCTGCTGGGTGGTCGTTCAGCAGCTGTGAAGGATGACAGGGGCACACAGATCGCCGCCACTCCTGCATGGGGCGATGTACGTCTTTTACTGGAAGAGGGAGACACCGTACATCTTTCCGCTGCAACCGCAGCTGATATCAACACACAGAATGCGTTGTTACACCAGCGGGACGGTATGCTGTCTTTCCAGCCGGGAGATGGTGCGGGTGGCTGGAATACGCTTTTCGTTCCTACCGGTAAAGACTATAAGGTGCAATTGTCAGACGGTTCTGTCGTACACCTGAACGCATTTTCCCGCCTCCGTTTCCCTTTCTCCTTTGATGGTAATAACAGGGAAGTGTATCTGGAAGGAGAGGCTTACTTCGATATCGCAAAAAAAGCAGATCAGCCATTTATCGTACATACTACCGGAACTTCTGTGAAAGTGCTGGGTACATCCTTTAACATCAACGCTTATAATGATTCCCTGATTGTTACCTCACTGGTATCAGGAAGCGTCGTGAGCGATGCAGAGGATAATGACAGCCTTTATCTGAAACCGGGTATGGCATCAATATACCGCAAAGGCTACCGCCAGCAACAGCAAAGCTTTGATGAAGCAATTACCCTGAGCTGGAGAAAAGGAGAATATGCCTATTATAATCAACCATTAGGTACGCTGGACGCCGTCATCTCCCACTGGTACGGCAAGCAGTTGTTATTTGACGACCCGGCACTGGCCAACAAAATGCTGACAGGGGTGATTGAACGTGATCAACCGCTCATGGAATTTTTGGAAAGCCTTGACAAAACATCCGGTATAACGTATAGAATTTCGGATGATAAAATATATCTTAGGACAAAATAAGCCACATCTGAATCGAAAGCCAACTATGATATCCGTACCATAAATTGAAAAAATGGTAAAGCATGTTTGTAAGGCGATCAGAATCCTATTGATACTGTGCTGTCTGTTGTTTCCAGCTACCCGAATGATAGCACAGGGCACAACGGATGGGGCAAGGGTCACTATTACCGGTAAGCATATTCCACTCACCAACGTTTTTAAAAGTATTGCCCGGCAAACCGGGTATTATTTCGTTTTTGATAATGCCATTATCGATGGCAGTGAAAAGATCTCACTCAATTATAAAAATGCCGCCTGGGAAGAAGTGCTCACTTATGTGCTGCAGAACAGGAATATCAGCTGGCTAAAACAAGGGAAACGTATTTATCTGCAGGTAGCAGAAACAAACAGAAAAAACGAACTCAATAATACAGTAGAAACTATGGTCACCATCCGTGGCCATATTACAGATATCAGCAACCAGCCGGTTCCCGGTGCTACCATTCTTGTAAAAGGTACTTCCCGTGGTGTAACCACCGGCGCAAACGGAGAGTTTGTATTAGCCGGCATATCGCCGGGAGCCATGTTACGTATTTCTTCACTGGGTTACCGTCCCATAGACACCCTCCTCAGCAACGAACCCCTGCACGAAATAAAGCTGGGAGACGCGGTCAATACATTAGATGCAACAGTTGTAATCGGATATGGTTCCAGCAGCCGCAGGAGGTTGACAGGTGCTGTCAGCAGAATGACGGCCGAACAACTGGCCAGTCAACCCATAGCGAATGTATTGTCAGCCCTGCAGGGACAAATACCCGGCGTACAGGTGGCCAGCACCAACGGATTGCCCGGTGCACAGGTAAAACTGTTTATACGTGGCCGGAACTCCATTGCCGCAGGGAATGATCCGCTCTTCATCATCGATGGTGTACCATTCGATATCACACCACTTAATAATACAGAAGACCTGTTCGGCGCTGCCGGACGTATCAGTCCTTTTACCAGTATCAATCCCGCCGACATCGCCAGTATTGATGTACTCAAGGATGCAGATGCTACCGCTATTTATGGTTCCAGAGGTGCTAATGGTGTCGTATTGATTACGACAAAAAAAGGGAAAGCCGGACCACTGACAACAGATCTTAATGTACGTACCGGTATTGGTGTGACCGCCGGACATATGGATATGCTGCAAATCGGTGATTATCTCAGGATCAGAAGAGAGGCGTTTGCCAATGATGGGGTACAGCCGACTGCCGCTAATGCTCCTGATCTGAAGATCTGGGATACGACACAACATACAAACTGGTTTAAGCAACTAATGGGTGGTACAGCACCTGTTACAAATGCGCAGCTCAGCCTTTCAGGTGGCAGTAATTATAATACTTTCCTGCTCAGCGGGAATTATTACAGAGAAGGGACCGTATTGCCCGCAGATCTGGGATATAACCGTGGCGGTTTTCACCTGAGTTATCAGCATCATCATCCGGAACACCGGCTCGAAACAGGGTTTACCGCAAGCTTTATGGCGGACAATAACAAGAGTATCGCCAATGATATTTTTGCATTTTATAATCTCCCGCCTAATTATCCTTTGTTTGACAGCAGTGGTCATCTTTATTGGGGTTCCTCCTTTGATAATCCGCTGGCCTATCTGCAACAACAATCCAATAGCAAGACTAATAATCTGTTGAGTAATCTGGTACTGCGATACAGACTGTTACCCGGACTGATGCTGAAGACCAGTCTGGGTTTGGCAGACATCCGGATGAAGCAGTTCTTCTCGTTCCCACAGTCAGCCCAGCATCCCAATAATGCGCCTACCAGCTTTATCCGTTCTGCTGATAACAAAAGGCAGTCTTTTATTGTGGAACCGCAGGCTGACTATAACATGCGTATTGCCAAAGGGAATCTGCATGCATTGATAGGCGGTACCTGGCAACAAACAACGCGTAATGGCACACTGTCCATCGGTCAGGGATATCCGGACGAAGCCGCGATGCATTCATTGGAAGGCGCAGATACAATCATACACCGGCCGGATACTTATGCCTTGTATCGGTATATCTCCTTCTTTAGTCGCTTTACCTATGACTGGAAGCGGAAGTATCTGTTGAATGTGAGTTACAGACGTGACGGGTCTTCGCGTTTCGGACCGGGGAGACAATTTGGCGATTTTGGTGCCGTCGGATTAGGATGGGTATTTACAGAAGAGCCATTTGTGAAACGGTTGTCATGGCTGAGTTTTGGTAAACTAAGAGCCAGTGGCGGATTTACAGGAAATGACCAGATCACGGATTATCAATACATGCGTAACTATGGCAGCAATGGCAACTATATCGGTGATAATACACTGGCGCCGCTGCGTATTGCGGATGATAAATATAGCTGGGAAGCCAACAAGAAGATGGAAGCGGCCATAGAGCTGGGCTTTTTGAATGATAAACTCTTCTTTTCGGCGGCAAAGTATTGTAACCGTAGTAGTAATCAACTGGTAGGTTATCAGTTGCCCGGTGTAACCGGCTTTACCAGTTATCAGGCCAATCTGCCGGCAGTCGTGGAGAATACCGGCTGGGAATTGGAACTACGCACGAATAATTTCAACGGGAAGGATTTCAGCTGGACAACAGCCGCGAACATATCCTTCTTCAGTAATACTTTAAAACGCTTTCAGAGTCTGGCTGTGTCCTCTTACGCCAATGCTTTTGTAATAGGGCAGTCGCTTAATATCAAGAGAGGGTATCATTTTATGGGCATAGACCCGCAGACAGGCAACCCGAGATTTGAAGACGTAAATCATGACGGGAAACTATCCACCCTTAATGATTTTGTGACGATCGCTAATCTGGATCCGCACTATTATGGTGGTGTGCAGAATGACCTGCGGTATAAAAACTTCAGTCTGGGTTTTTTCTGGCAGTTTGTTAAACAGGAAGGTGCATTACCTGCGATACGTCCCGGGGAATTTGCCAATCAGTTGACAGAGAGTCTGGACAGATGGCGTCAGCCCGGAGATCATACCAATATTCCGCGTGCAACAGCAACCGTGGGGAGTGAAGCATATGATCTGAGCAGTAAGCTGGCTACTTCCAATACCATTTATCAGGATGCCTCCTATCTGCGATTAAAGAACGTGGCTATTTCTTATAACATGCCGGAGCCGGTATTAAAAAGACTACGATTACAGTTATGCAGAGTATATCTACAAGGTCAGAATCTGCTGACCATCACAGGATATAAAGGAGCAGATCCGGAGACACAGATATTTATGCCTGTGTTGAGAGTGATCACCAGTGGTGTGCAGTTAACATTATAAGCTGAGAAGAGATGTCGTACCGTGTATTGTATTTTATCATTTGCTGCTTTTTACTCACAGTTTCCTGTAAGAAACTGATAGAGGTAGATTCGCCTTCAGACGAAATTCCGGCTGAAGACGTATATAACAATGACCGTCTGGCAGATGCGGCGGTAGCGGATCTTTATTTTCAGTTATCAGACTACTTTCCCAGCAATATCCTGCCACTGATCAATGGGATGACAGCAGATGAACTGACCACCCTGAATACCAGTCAGCTGAAATATCCCACTAATGCGATTCCCTCATCAGATATACAACTATTGTCCTGCTGGAGAAGGATGTATCAGGTGATATATGGTGCGAATGCCTTGTTGGAAGGCATTGCAACCAATACGGGCCTGTCAGGTGGAAAGGCCCGGCAACTGAAGGGAGAAGCCTGTTTTTTACGCGCATTCTGTTACTACTATCTCGTGAATTGCTGGGGCGATATACCATTGATTACGACAACCGATGTGAAAGAAACGGCCCTCGCAGGCAGAGCACCTGTCAATCAGGTGTATGAGCTGATTGTTACTGATCTGTCTGATGCGGCGATGTTACTGGCTCCCTACTATGTGACCAGTGAGAAAGTGAGGGCTAACCGCTGGGCGGTGATGGCATTGCTGGCAAGGGTTTATCTGCAGCAGGAGAGATGGGAGGATGCGCTGGCTATATCTTCAGAAGTGATTAATTCCGGTGAGTATACACCTCTGATTGCATTAGACAGCGTTTTTCTGCGGAATAGCCGTCCGGCGATATTGCAGTTATGGCGTAATGAAGGATATACTTATGCCGGCCAGACTTTTCTACCAGCAACGGGGGTAGGCGCCTTTTCCTTCTATCCGTTTACAACGGATTTTATGCGCACTTTCGAAACGGATGATAAAAGAAGAACCAGCTGGACGAGTCCTTTTTTTTATGGTGGTTCATTGTATTATAATTCCTGTAAGTATCGTAATCGTACTGCTGCTTTGCCCGGCAGGGAAGAATATGTGATGATGCTGCGCATAGAAGAGCAATATCTTATCCGTGCGGAAGCAGCGGCAAAACTGAACCTTATATCCAGTGCTGTTGCAGATCTTAATGTATTGAGAGCCAGAGCCGGATTACCACCGTTATATGCTGGTACGATGAGAGATTCCTGCCTGATGTATGTGGAGCGGGAGCGACGTATGGAACTGTTTACAGAATGGGGTGACCGTTGGATCACCTTAAAACGCACAGATGAGATTGATTCTCTGATGCGGGCGTTAAAACCTACGTGGAAGCCAACCGCTGCCCTGTATCCGATTCCGCAGGAAGAGCGGAACCGGAATCCTAACCTTTCGCAGAATGATGGCTACGAGTGAGCCAGTTGTATTGCATAAATTTTATCAGCACAGTGTACGACGAGTTTATTCCCCTGTACAAACAACTGATTGACCTTCGTACGCGCGGGAATGTCGAGATAGAAGCTGCCGAGGTATTTACCTGAGCTGATGGCGTACAGATCTATCACACAGTGTTCCGCAAACATTTCGTTTGTCTCGTTATCTGCTTTTAATTTCCCCTGTACATATAATATACCTTTATCCGCACAGCTGAACCCATTGATCATCTGATCAGGTCCGGCATTCGTGTATACCTGTTTGTCTTTGTCCTGAATACCAGCTGCGGCAAACCGTGACACTGCAAACGTATCAATCGTATGATAGCTGCTGAGGCGTTGAAGCGTGCTGTCAAAAGTGAAGAACCGGTTGCTGTAAAAGTGGATGTACGTAAATAAACCAGTGCTTCTGTCGTACGTCAGTGTGCCATCTGTGCTCATACCACCGTCTCTGTGCAGTTCAGAGAGACCGTTTTCCATCAGCAGACTATCACTTTCAAAATCTGTGCGTACGAACAACTGATCTTTTTCCTGTATGTGCAGTTTACGCAATACAAAATGTTTTTCATCGCGCAGCAGATATCCCTGTGAGAAGCCACCCGCGGGTAGTGTGGTAAACAGCTGGGTGCTGCTGTCCTTACGTCCGGTCCTGCAGATAGCGGGAATGTTATAACCAAATACGAAGCAGTTGTTATTGCTCACTTGTGTAAAGAAATATTCACTGACAGCATCACGGAAAGAAGGGCGGAGAGGAATATAGAAAGTGTCCGTCACAGCGCCGGGTTTGAGTGATGTTGTGATGATCATAGCCGGCTGGCGTAATACAGAAAAATAAAACAGACTGTCGTCAGCGCCGGCGATATCAAGAATGTTATCAGCAGGTATAGTGGTGATCGTTGTTAAAGGAGAAGATTGCAGATAGTGGCGGTTGAACCCATTGGGTTGTTTGTTGGGCGATGGCGCCGTCCATACTAATATGACAATAATCAAAAATGCCGCTATAAGAAGCGACAGCAAAGTGTAAATACTCTTTCTCATAATGGTTTAGTAGCAGAGCAGGAAGGCTGTATAAGCACTTCCTGCCATAACATGTGAATCAGCTCTTTCTGATGATGGTAGTTGGCCCTGTAAGGCTTACCGCACATTGGATAGCGTTAGCGCCCCCGCAATAAAGTACTTTTACTTCCTGAGAAGTACCGGTTACCACAGTATCATCGTTCAGTAACCATTGTGTATCTTCTTTTAATTTGCCTGCAAATGCAGTTCCTGCTGCGCACAGGGCAGCGAAAAACGCTAATGAAAGTGTCTTTTTCATGGTGTGTTTTATTAAAAAAAATAAATGCCTACTCTGTTCTGAAGGTTTTCGGCTCCCCCTGTAATAAATGCCGTTTGTACCAGAAATCAGAATCAGTTGGCTGAATGTGCACTTTGTTGTTTTATGTGCAGCAGTACCCCGATAGTTGATAGTATGACAAAGACGATATTAAAAACAATGTGCGCGTTCCATGACAGATGTTGTAAAACGCCCCCGCACGAACAAGGAATAAAATAACTAAGCCTTAGCATAGCTATCAGATAAAATGTAAAAAGGCTTAATAAAAAAAAAGAAAGATAAAACCCCATTAAACGTGTGCGGGTATATAGTAGTAGTCCCGCGATAATTATTTCCCCCAATGGTAGTGCCCAAACAATAAAGGGCGCGTACAAAGTGATAAAAGGCGATTGTCCCAATTGCCGTCGGAATGTATGATAATCGAGCAATTTGCTTATACCGGTATAGATAAAAAGAAATACCAGTAAAGCAGATAGAATATCTGATAACAATTTTCTTGACATAGGATATAACGCTTGTCTAATATAGGATATTTTTCTAAATCATATAAGTATTTTATCCCGGGCAGATAAAGTATTGAAGAAAATCAATGTGGGTTATTTCAGCAATTGTTTTTGGGTATTGCGGGAAAATGTTCCTGCAGGTAATCCAGAAATACGGTCATCAATTGTTGCATATCTGTGTCCATACTTTTCAGCCTTGACCGGATATGTACCTGGTGGGTGCGGATGTTTTCATAGTTGATGGCATGGAGGTCGGGTTCGCTCACCCAGACCTGTTGCAGGGCGAGTTCGCCGCGTAGCGCCTCAAACCGTGTGTCCTGCTGGAGGAAAGCGGTGTGGAAATATTCCAGCTTGTCCAGCAGGGAACGGTCAAAATGATATTGCAGTATGTGAGCGAGTTGCGTCTTGAGTGCAATATTGCGATTCTCAAGCGCCGCCAGTTGTTTTTTAAATGCAGTTAATTCATGCAGGAGATCTTCCATTATTGAAACTATCTTATCTGACATAAAGATAGTTAGCTCCCTGTCTGCAGCACAGGATGCGCATCAGCGTAAAAACTGATTTTTATCATTAATTCACCAGGTTGGCGAGTTTCTGTTCATTCAGGATGGTGATGACGCCCTGTTTTATTTCCAGCAGCTTCTCATCTCTGAAATCACCCAGTGTACGGATCATGGATTCTGTAGCGGTACCTGCGATGGTAGCGAGGTTCTCGCGGGAGATATCTATAGAAAACGGCTGATCGGTAACGTGATGGTATTTCTTTTTCAGGAAGAGCAATGCTTCTGCTACTTTTTTACGCAGTGAGCTATAGGCAAGGTGCAGCAGTTGCTGTTCTTTTTCTGTGATATTTTTAGCGAGCAGGCGGATGAATTGTTGTGCTACTTCGCGGTTATTATTGATCAGTGTTTCAAAATCTTCTCTTGGAATGGCGGTCAGTTCGCATGCTTCCAGTGCTTCGGCATTTTCATGGTAGTTACTGCCTTCAAGCAGGGCAACATATCCAAGGAATTCACCTGCGCTGTACAGATTGACAGCCAATTCTTTTCCATCGTTGTTCACCTTATAGGTTTTCACGCGGCCTTTCTGGATAAAATAAAGGCTTGTCGGACGATTCCCTTCCTGATAGATCAGTTGTTTCTTTTTGTACCTGTCTGTATTACCCTCTTCCATCAATGTTTTCAGAGGATTAGCGCCTGTAGCTGTCAACAGCAGTTGTTGTACTCCTTCCATATCTGCAGGTAAAACCTGTTTTTTAAGTTCTGACTTTTTTAATCTGCTTTCTACTGCATTTAAAAGGTCTGTACCGCTGAAAGGTTTGGTGATATAATCGTCTGCACCCATTTCCATTCCTTTACGGAAATCTCCGCGTTCGCTTTTAGCGGTCAGGAATATGAAAGGGGTATCTTCGACTTCCGGGTGTTTTTGCAGCAGGTGCAGTACGCCATAACCATCCAGCACAGGCATCATAATATCACATACGATCAGGTCAGGCAGTTCTTCCAGAGCCATTTCCACGCCGGTTTTCCCATTTTCAGCCGTCAGGACCCTGTAATTGGCAAGTTCCAGTATTTCGGCAGTATTCTCGCGAATATCGTCATTATCTTCTATCAGCAGGATCGTTTTCATTTATAGTACTATTCCTTTTAATTATAATTGCCTGAAAGTGACGATGAAGGTAGTGCCTTCATTCAGTTCGCTTTCGCAGGTGATGTATCCGTTCATCAGTTCAGCGTATCTGCTAACAATATGTAAACCAAGACCTGTACCCTGGATATTGCTTACGTTGGCGCCCCTGAAAAAACGTTCGAACAGGTGTTGCTGGTCCTCCTGAGATATGCCGATACCGCTATCTTTCACCCTCAATATTACATCATTTCCTGTATGTTCGGTATTGACCTTTATAACACTATGTTTTCCAGAGAATTTGATGGCATTGCCCAGCAGATTTAACAGGATATGTTTCAGCAGGGAAGGGTCAAGCTGCACCGCAGTTGCTCCGGTATGTTCATACTGAATGCGTTGCCCTTCCTGCACGATATCCTGCATTTCCTGTATGATAGCAGTGATATGCTGTTGCAGATCGAATGTGCTGGTGCGTACCTGTACGCCGCCTTCTTCGATCTTGCCCACAGAAAGAAAATCATTCAGCACTTCCGTCAGCAGGGTCACAGAAGAGATGATACGCTGTATATGTTTACTGCGTTTCGGTTGTTCCGCTTCAGTTATATATTGATTGACCAGAAATGCGGAGGACAGGATGGTACTGAGTGGCGTCCGGAATTCGTGAGAGGCCATTGATACGAAACGGGATTTCAGTTCGCTGAGCTCTTTTTCTTTATCGAGCGCTGTCATGACTTCCTGTTTGGAATGTTCCAGTTGTTCAAGTGCGGTAGTCAGCTGTTGCGTACGCTCGCTGATCTTATGCTCCAGCTCATTATTCAGTTTCTCGATCTTCTCTTCCGCTTTTTTCCTTTCGGTGATATTGTTGATATAGGCGATCACAAAAGCGCCTTCTTCATGTTCATACTGGCTGAGACTGATTTCTACCGGAAACTCCGTACCGTCTTTTTTAACGGCAAAAAGATCCAGACCAATACCCATAGGACGACTTTGCGGATGATGATTGTAATGATCCCGGTGATCTACATGCCGGTGACGGAAGCGTTGCGGCATGAGTCGTTCGATACGATCTCCCATAAGCTCTTCCCGTTCATATCCGAACTGTCTGAGGGCGAAGTCGTTGATCAGCACGATCTGTCCCTGCTGGTTCGTCACGAGTATACCGATACTGGCGTAGTTGAACAGGGCTTCAAAGCGCTGTAGTTCCTTGTTATATTCTTTTTTGTAAACGCTATTGCCAGAGAACATTGTTGTCAGCTTGGTGATCCACTTCTTCATACTTGATACTTACCGTTAAAAGAATATGTGGTAAATATACTTTATAGGCTGTAAAATTCCACCTAAGCAGTATGTCCTCATATGATCGCGGTCAGCAGACTGGCTGATAATGCTCATTTTTCCCTGACATTCCTTTCCAGCCAGTGGGAGGCAAGGGTGGTCCATGCAAGTCCGGCTTTGTTATCAGGACGCAGGCCGTAGCCGTGTCCGCCTTTGGCATACAGGTGCAATTCTACCTGTACTTTGGCTTCCCGTAGTGCGCCTGCCATCACCAGTGCGCTGTTCGCGTATGGATCGTCTGCTGTGGCAAACAGGAAAGTAGGCGGGGTATGATCATTTATCTGTAGTTCTGGTGTAATGCTGTGATTGGCGCCGAGATCAAGATATGCGGGATAGATCAGCAGTGCAAAGTCCGGACGGGCAGAAGCGCTGTCTGATTTGTCAACAGGGGCATAGCTCTGTTTGTTATACAGGGTGCTGGCCCGGGCACTCAGACTGCCACCGGCAGAGAAACCCAGTACACCGATCTTTTCCTGTTTCAGCTGCCATTCCGAAGCTCTGGAACGTACAATACGCAAAGCACGCTGTACGTCCTGTAAGGCGCCTTCCTGCTTCTGTGGTACCCGGTATTGCAGTACAAAAGCAGTATATCCCAGTCCGTTCAGCCATTGGGCTATTTCATAGCCTTCCAGATTGATGGCAAGGATCTGATAACCTCCTCCCGGACACACAATTACGGCTGCACCATTGGCTTTGCTTTTCTCCGGCAGAAAGACCTGCATCACCGGATCAGTTACATCGGTCAGTCTGATAACACCCTTGCTGCTGTCACTGGTCGGAACAGCCGGTTTTTTAGGGGCTGTTTCACCGGGTACGGCGCCTGGCCAGAGGTGAATGATGTCTTTTTCCTTTGTTTGTGCAAATGCCTGCATAGTGAACCATGAGAGTAAGAGTGTGTACAATGTCTTTTTCATACCGGGACGGGTTTGGGCAACAAAATAACTAAAACGCACTGCAAAAAAAAGAGAGAAAAAAGAGGGGTTAATTTTGGGGCTAAAGAACAATAGTATAGTGTAGTGGTGCTTTGGTGTTAACAGGTACAAAATTATAATCCGGAGGTATGCAGCACAAGCGTACTTCTACGGAATCTGCTGCCTGCGGTAATAACGTATGAGTATAAACGCAGCAGGATTCGGCTCTCCCGGATACTGCCTGCAGTATAATAGGAGGATTTTTTATTATATTTGCCCCGACTCAAAATAATCATCGTACCGCCGGGTACACAACCCACTATGCTATGAAAACTGCACGTTTCATCGTCTTGCTATTGCTATGCTGTATGTCCACAGCCTTCTCCCAATCCATTACTGACGTTATTTCCAGTGCTGAATGGGATGTATTATTTCCGCATCGTTTTAATCCTGATGACCGTACCGGTAGTGGTACCTTGCCCACTACAGCTGCGAAGGATTTTTACTCTTACGCTAACTTCAGAGAGGCGGTAAGACTGATGTCCAACATCAGGATCATTTCTGAAAGACGTTGCGCGACCAACGCCTACAAACTCACCCGTGTGGACAAAACCACCGGCGCTTCAGTCGTGATCCGTCTGGATGGGGATTTCAACACTTCTCCTAACGCCATTATCCGCGAGGAGATCGATTATGCCACTTTTGCGGGTGAGGGAGACCTGGCTGTCCGTAAAAGAGAACTGATGGCATTTCTGGCCAATATCTCACAGGAAACAACCGGTGGTTGGCCGACAGCTCCGGGTGGTCAGTATGCATGGGGATTGTACTTCCGGGAAGAAGTTGGCTATGAAGGCACCAGTAACATTGGTTACCGCGAAGCCAGCACACAGTATCCGCCTGCTGCGGGTAAATCCTATCATGGCCGTGGCCCGATTCAGTTAAGCTGGAACTATAACTACGGTCAGGCCAGCGAATTTATCTTCGGTGACAAGAATGTACTGCTCGCTAATCCGGAGAAAGTAATTCAGGATGGCGTAATCGCTTTCCAGACAGGTATCTGGTTCTGGATGGCGCAACAATATCCGAAACAGTCCTGCCATGATGTAATGATCCCCGGTAAATGGCAGCCTACCGCCGCACAGACGGCTGCAGGACTGAAACCGGGTTTTGGCGCTACGGTGAACATCATTAACGGCGGACTGGAATGTAACAAGGGTACCGAGAACACGAAAGTACTCAGCCGTATTGCGCATTATCAGCGTTATACTGGTATCAAACAGGTAAGCATGGAGCTGGATGGCGGTAACAACGCGGTTAACTGTGGTTGCGCAAATATGGCCCCTTTTGCCATCGACAACACAGAATGCGCACAGATCACTGCATTGACCTTTACTTCTCCTGCGAATGGTATCCTGAGTGTGACTTCCCTGTCACCTGTGACATTGGCAGTAGCGAAAAGTGATCCGAAGAATGAGATCACACAGGTATTCATCAAAATCGGCGGCCTGAGACTGGCAGGTACCAGCGTACAATGGACACCGACCGCCTATGGTCAGCAGACGGCTACTGCCGTGGGCCTGAGAAATGGTAAGGACTCCATCGTTACAACGATCAATTTCACTGTATGGAACAGCCAGACTTTTGCTGGTTGTGCTTCTCTGCCAGCGTGGGAATCAGGAAAGACATATGAGGCAGCCGGCAATATCGTTCGCTATAACAGTGTCATCTACCGTAACCTCTGGTGGGCTGGTAGTGGCGATGTACCGGGTACTAACAGTACATGGGCAGTTGTGGGTGCCTGTAATGGTAATGGCGGCGATGGTGGTGGCACCGGTCAGCCTTGTGGTGGTGTACAGGGATGGACGCCCGGTGGTATCTATACACAGGGTGTGAAAGTTGCTTATGGTAATAAGATCTATCAGGCTAAATGGTGGACACAGGGAGATCAGCCGGATACCAATACCGGTGATGCAAAACCATGGACTTTTGTAAGTAATTGTCCGGTAGCTGCGGCTGGCGCTGTAACAACAGCGGCTGTTATCAGCGAAACACCATCCTCAGAAAGCACACTGAAAGTGTATCCAAACCCTGTGAATGGTAACACATTGACTGTAACGGTAAATGGTAAAGGCAGGGAAAGACTGTTGGTATCATTGCTGAGTGCTGAAACCGGTCAGCCGGTATTACAGCAGATCGTTATGCCAAATGGCAGCGCGGCACAGCAGGTACTGCTCGACATCAGCCGTGTACCTTCCGGTACCCTGATCCTGAAAGTGGACAGTGGCAGATATGGCGTGATGGGTACGAAGAAGATCATCCGCATAAAATAAAATATTAAATTTTAAGGGAATTGTAACCAATGGCATATCTTATGCGTTAAGGTTACAGTTCCCTTTCTGTTTCCAGGAAAGGGCTATAAAATAATTTTCATGAGAAAACCATTAACCTTTATTTTCCTGGCGACGATTGCCATGACGGGATGTAGTAAAAAAACGACTTCCGGCGCTGCTGAAGAATGTATCAAATACAGTAAAGTGCCTGTTAGTCAGATTGATAAAGCATCTGCAGGTACCAACGGTGCAACCACCGTTTATTTTCAGGTAAACAGTGGCTGCGGACAGTTCAGTAAATTCATTGAAAAGAAAAGCGGTAATACGATCACTATTGATGTAGAAGCTGTTTACAAAGGTTGTATGTGTACAATGGATATTCCTACACGCCAGACTTCTTATAAGTTGAAAGAAAAGGCTGCAGGCACTTACTACCTGAAGTTTGTATCCGGAGAGAATCAATTTATCACAGATACTGTGATCGTGAAATAATACGGTCAGATTGCGATAATATATACAGACTATAAAAAGAAGAAGGGATAAGGTGCAAAACCTCATCCCTTTTTTCTTCCATCTTAAATCCCGAAAACTAATAGTTAAATCCCTTTCTTTTGTACATCCAGATGTTTCTCCAACCATCGCCCTGTTGTGCAAGGGTCAGTTCGTCGGCTGTAAGTTTTACGATCACGTAAGTCACTTTATTGCCGAGCGGAATATCTCCACCTGTTATCTTTAAAGTTCTGTTCAGTGTATCCAGCTCAAACAATGCCTTCTTTGCTGCGCCGGCATGTGTAAGCGAGTAGTTTTTGGCGCCGTTGAGATCGAAGGTCATCTCATCAGCAGCAACGCCCTGTTCAGTCAGATACGCGATACCATTCTGCCACCATTCCGGAGCGGTGGCTCCACCGGAGCCATTTCCATAACAGATACCGCCGGGGATGTCTGCTGCCCATACCCATGTCTTACCTGTCTGTTCGTTGGTCAGCAGTTTCCATAAAGGACTGGCGAAATATTCCGGGTCGTTCTTTGACACGGTAATATCGCTGGAATCGGCTATCGGTCCACCTTGTGTATAGATCGTATAACGGATCGTATACTTGCCTGCGAAAGGCAGGTTGATCGTATCTTTTTTATTCTTTGAAAAGCCGCCGGTATATTCCCAGAAAGGAATATAGCTCCCTTCTGTGAGGCTGTTCAGCATAACTATATTGTCGTGTCCCTGTTCCTGAGTAATAGAGAACTTCAAGTTATCTTTTGATATGCCGGGTCCATCCATACTTTCTTCATCTTCCTTGGTACAGGAAACCAGCAGTGCAGATAACGCGAGCAGGGATAAGGTGATAAACTTTTTCATGATGCAGTTTTTTGTGGAATGATTCAACATTAGTTAGCCCATCCTGGATTTTGTCTGTAAACGCCGCTGGAGAGGTTGATCTCCTGCTCAGGTATTTTAAACAGCCCCTGTGTTTCTGTACGGAAAGAAACATTGAACTGAGCATCTGAGCTGCTGTTGTCAATGGCAGCCTTTGCTACACTCATACCCTGACGCAGCAGGTCCCAGTAACGTAAACCTTCCAGCGCAAATTCGAGTCTGCGTTCTTCCATGATCAGGCTTTTACCATTTGTAGCCGTCAGTGTTTTTCTGCTGGTGGTATTCAGGAAAGCCCTGTCACGCACCTGATTGTAATACCCCTGCGCTTTACCCAGATCACCGTCCAGATTCAGTTCAGCAGCCATCAGCAATACATCTGCATAACGGATGATGACATCATCAAAGTAGTTGTCAATCTGGAAATTACCGCCTTTGCTGTCTGCATTGCCATCATTGAGTGGCATGTATTTTTTCCAGAAATAACCGGTATACTGTGACTGATCACCGATAGCATATGCTGTCAGGTTTTCATCTTCGATAGAGATGATAGAAGCATTCCTTCTGGTATCAGCACCGTCATAGGCATTCCACAGTTTACTGTTCACCGTACCGGCGCCCCATCCTTTGTAGTAAGGGTTTAACACCTGACTACGGATGCCGATATCTACCTGCATACGGTTGCCATTGTGCTGGTCCCAGTTGCCCAGTCCTTTATGGGTGAACTTGATAGACCAGATGGTTTCTTTATTGTCTTCACCCACAAAAGAAGCAGCGGAAGCCTGCCATAAACGGGGGAAGCTGTCTACGAGTCCATAACCACCTGCGTTGATGATATTTTCCAGATAAGTGATGGCCTGTGCTTTAGTCACCACACCTGCCAGATCATTCTGGTTATAATAACCGGTATAATACAGGAATACACGGCCGATCAGTGCCTGCGCAGCCCATTTTGTTACGCGGCCGTAATTGGAGGTCGGAATACCCTGATAGGCAACAGCAGGTAATTTCTCCGCGGCATATTTCAGGTCTTCTGCGATCTGTTTGTATACATCGGCCGGAGTTGCCTGTGGCATATTGTATTCTGATACGGTCAGTGGTTTGGTCGCCAATGGCACATTGCCAAAGAAGCGGGCCAGATCAAAGTAGAAGTATGCTCTCAGGAAGCGTGCTTCTGCGATGTAGGTGTTTTTCATTGTGCTGTCGGCACCCCAGTTGACACCGTCTATTTTAGACAACAATACATTTGCTCTGTAGATACCGGTATAATATTTCTGCCATACACCCAGATTCATATTGGATGCTTCCTGAAAGCGATCCCACTGTTTCCAGACAAGGTCAGAAGTACCACCACCGCCGAAACAGTTGTCACTGGCCAGTTCTGATACAAGATGTATATTATCGTAATCACCGATATTGAGCTGATTGTACACCGCTACCAGTGCCTGCAGGGCCTGATCCGGTGTCTGATAGAAGGAGGTTTCTGTCTGTTCATCAACAGGAGAACGCTCCAGAAAATCCTTGCTGCAGGCAGCAAAGAGCGAGATAGCTATAATGGAAGCGAAGATCTTTTTCATGTGGAATGATTTACGGGATTAGAATTTAACGTTCAGACCTACCAGTACTGACTTAGGTTGCGGATAGGTACCCAGATCAATGCCGGAAGCCCATCCCGTAGGACCATAACCTACTTCAGGATCTACTCCTTTATAAGGTGTAAAGGTGAACAGGTTGGTGGCAGAAACGTATAATCTTAACTGTCCCAGCGGCAGTGTATGTAAGAGCTGTTTGAAATCATATCCGAGATTCAGGCTCTTTACACGCAGGAAGGACGCATTGTGTACATACAGGTCGGAAGAACGGATCCAGTTCTGGTTCAGTTCTGCGCCATCAGTAACACGTGGCAGGCGGTTGGAGCTGCCTTCTCCTGTCCAGCGACCGAGGATTTCGGTTGTATAATTACTGAGCGGACGGGAGAAATCATGTGTACCATCCCAGATCTGATTGCCGTAGTTACCATATAATGAAGCGGAGAAATCAAATCCTTTATAACCCAGGTTGATGTTCAGACCGTAGGTGAATTTAGGATAAGGATTACCGATCTGGGTCTGATCTTTACTATCAATTACGCCATCTCCGTTCAGGTCCTGAAAGCGTACATCACCCGGTTGTGCATTTGGCTGTATTCTTTTACCGTCTTTGGATACGTAAGCCGCTACTTCCTGCTCATTCTGAAAGATACCAGCGGTCTTATATCCGTAGAAATAACCCATAGGGTAGCCTACCTGTGCGCGGTAGAATTCAGGCATACTGGGGTAGGTAATAGCAGTCGCACCATTGATGATCTTTTCCTTGTTAGGAATGTCCGTGATCTCGTTGCGGTTGATACCCATATTACCATTTACACCTACACTCAGCCCATTGAAAGTATGATTGTAACCAAGAGAGATTTCTACACCCTGATTACGCACATCACCACCATTGATCAGTACTGTTGCCGCACCGGATACAGCAGGTACATTTACAGGTACCAGCCAGTCTTTGGTAGTTTTACGATAGATGTCAACCGTCAGGTTGAAGTCCTTCAGGAAGTTTGCATCAAAGCCGATGTTAGCTTGTTCTGAAGTTTCCCATTTCAGATCAGGGTTGGATATTTTGATGGGAGCAGCGCCGATAGCAGGTGCGTCTCCACTACCGAAATAGTAACCGAGGTATTGCGTGGAAATAGTAGATAGGTATTGATAATAGCCGGTTGGCAGGTTACCGTTCTGGCCCCAGCCTGCGCGGATCTTCAGGAAGTCCAGCCAGCGGGATTTGAAGAAATCTTCATTGGTCGGTACCCAACCCACAGAGAAAGAAGGGAAGTAAGCCCTGCGGTTGTTCGGACCGAAGCGGGAAGATGCATCTGATCTTACCACAGCGGTGAACATATATTTATCAGCATATGAATAGCTGATACGTCCGAAGTAAGAATAGATGGTCGCAGAGCTGTCCGCGCCGTAGATACGTTGTGTACTGTCTGTCGTACCATTATCGATGACAGCATTATCCAGACCGGTTTTGGTCAGGTCCTGTTTGTATCCGTAGAGATAATTCGCTTTTGTTTCATTGGCGTTCATACCTACGAGTACACCTACATTGTGCTTACCGAAATCGCGCTGATAATTGATGGTATTATCCCAGTTCCATGAATTGGTGCGATAGATACCTTGTGTTGCGCGTGAATGTTCGTTGATCACATTTGTAGACAGATTATAGAGTGGTGTATAGCTTCTGGAATCAGTACTGCTGATGTCAATACCGAAGTCAGTACGGATAGACAATCCTTTGATGGGAGATACCTGTAAATAAGTATTCCCCATGATACGGTTTGTTTTATCCTTATTCTGATTCTGATAATCCATCAACGCTACCGGGTTTGCTTCTTCTACGTTAAAGGAAGATTTTGCATAGTTGCCATTCTCATCGTATACAGGGAATAGTGGACTGGTACTGAACACGGAGCGGATGGCGTTGTTGTAGATGTTGCCTACACCGATGCCTCTTTTGCGTGACTGTGTATAGGTCAGGTTCTCTCCGAAAATGATGATATCCTTGTACATTTTGTGCTCGCTGTTCATGCGGAAAGAGAGCCTGTCATATTTGGACTGATCATTTACACCGATAATACCTGCCTGTTCAGTGTATGCAATAGAGGAGGAGAATACAGATGCATCATTTCCGCCGGCAAAGCTGAGGGAATGATTCTGCATCGGTGCATTCTTATTATAAATGGCTTCCTGCCAATCGGTGCCTTTACCCAGTTTTGAAAGCTGGTCTACGGTGAAGTATGGTTGTCCGCCGGAATTGATGGCCATCTCATTCATGATCACACCATAATCGTGTGCATTGAGTACGGATACTTTATGAGAAGGATTCTGGGTACCATAGTAGGCATCGTAAGCAATCTTCATGGTGCCTGCACGACCTTTACGGGTTGTGATCAATACGACACCATTTGCTGCTCTCGCACCATAGATAGCAGAAGATGCTGCATCTTTCAGTACATCCATGCTGGCAATATCGGAGGCGTTCAAATAACTGATATCGTATGTGGGTACACCATCCACGATGTACAGCGGATCTGCATTACCCACAGTACTTGTACCACGGATACGCACTTTCATGCTCTCACCCGGTTGTGCAGATGTAGCGGTGATCTGTACGCCGGGTGTTTGCCCCTGTAACGCCTGATCTACGCGCAGGGCATGGTTTTGTTCCAGCTGTTGTGTGTTAACGTGGTCAATAGCGCCGGTAACCAGTTTTTTCTTTTCGGTACCATAACCTACCACAACAATTTCATCAAGGCCGGTGGAGCCTTCATTAAGGTTAACCGTCAGAGAAGATTTTCCTCTTGCGGAGATGACTTGTTTCGTGAAACCTACGAGTGTGACTTCCAGTGAATCGGAGTCGCCTACCTGTAGATTGAAGCTGCCTGTACCATCTGTAATGGCACCATTATTAGTGCCTTTGATGCGTACGCTGGCGCCAGGAAGCGGGCTGTTATCTTTGCCTGTGGTCACTTTACCGGAAAGTGCCCGTTTCGGAGTCTGCGCCATTGCCACGTTGCCTGATAACATGGTTAATAGCAGCGCGCTGCTCAATCCGCATGATACGGGGATCATGCAGGCAGTCACAAAATCTCTGATTTTGTAAGCAGTTTTCATAATGTTAGAATGTTAGTTACGGGATGTGTTTGTCTGATGGTCGAAACGTGAATTACATTCACAACGTGTTAGTGTTATACTTAGATCTTTCTTTGTTTCATTTACGTGGTCAGTTTTTAAGTGATATCTTTTTTTCTGTACCGTCATATTTCATCACTATTGCATACGGTGTGTCCGGATCCATGCTTACCGGTTTCTCTTTTCCTGCCTTGACGATGCGGAACGTACGCTGGTGCAGCATGCCGGAGAATTTACCTGTCCGTTTGCCGATAGTCAGTGTGTTGTTTGCGTCGTCATATGTGAATGGAATGGTACTGTATTGTCCTTTTTCGTAGTTATAGTTTACGCCTTCATCTTCGTAGAGCGTGAATTTCCCGTTGCCGCCGGCATATACATATAATGTGATCGTATCGGCAGCACGCTGTGCGGTATACTGAATGGCAGGCCCGAAGGGTATGATGCTGCCCGCTTTGGCGTACAGCGGAATTCTATCCAGTGGTGCATCCACCGTAATATGTTTTCCACCTTCCGTATAGGTGCCGTCGTAGAGGTTATACCAGCCAGTGTTGGCAGGCAGATATAACTGACGCTTGCGTGCCTTGTAAGTATATACCGGATTGACCAGCAATGACGGACCAAACATAAACTGGTCGCCAATACTCTGTACAGCGGTATCTTTACCGAAATCCATTGCCAGTCCGCGCATAATCGTGTAACCATTGTGGTAAGTCTGACCAGCGAGAGAATAGATATATGGCATCAGGCGATAGCGCAGTTTGTCGTAATAGACCATTGAGTTGAACTCAACGCTGTTATCCGGTGCGATATTGAATGGTTCGCGGTAAGGGTACTGCCCATGAGAACGGAACAGCGGACAAAAAGCACCGTATTGGAACCAGCGGGCGTTCAACTCTCTCCATTCTTCCAGATCTGCGCCTTTCGGATCAGGTTGATCATATTTGTCTTCTACATAGAAACCACCAATGTCCGTTGTCCAGTAAGGCATACCGGACATACCAAAGTTGAGACCTGCAGGTATTTGTCTGGCCAGTTCATCGAAACGGGCAGCGATATCACCACTCCAGGTAGCAGCAGCATAACGTTGCATACCTGCATATGCAGAACGGGTCAGAATGAATACGCGTTGATCAGGTTTTTCCTGACGCTGACCTTCATAAATACCTTTTGCGTTCAGCAGTGCGTAAGTGTTGAAATATTGGGTGGATGGCCCTAAGGCAGTAGGGTTCATCAGTTGTTTGCGATAGTCAATGGTTGCATTAGACAGTACATCCGGCTCTGTTGCATCCAGCCACCATGCGTCTACGCCTTTACTAAAGAGGTGCTGACTGAGCAGTTGCCAGAACAGTTTACGTGCACCGGGATTGAAAGCATCGTAGAAAGTGGAGACATAACCCTGACCGATCCAGTCTCTGATACCGTCATTGATACTTTGTTTGTATAGCCAGCCTTTATCGTTAAAGAGATTGTAGTTGTGAATGTCTTTATAGAATTTAGGCCATGCGGAGATCATAAAGTGTGTGTGATAGATATTATGAAGGGAGTCAATCATCCCTTTTGCATCCGGGAAGCGGGCCGGATCAAATTCCTGACTACCCCAGGCGTTTTCCTGCCAGTAGGACCAGTCCATCACGATGTTGTCCAGTGGGATCTGTCTTTTGCGGAATTCCTGTACGGTGCTGATCACATCACGCTGTGTTTTATAGCGTTCGCGGCTTTGCCAGTAACCTAAAGCCCATTTCGGTACGATAGCAGCCTTGCCGGTGATGCTACGGTAACCGTTGATCACCTCATCCATCTGCTGACCGTATACAAAATAATAATCGATCTTTTCGCCGGCTTCTGAGGAGAAGGCTGCTTTATTTTGTAAAGTAGCAGGTGTCGGTGAAAGGTGTTTTACAGAGACAAATGCCTGATCTGATTCCGGAATCCATTCTACTTTTATCTGGTGTTGTTTACCTTTTTCCAGTTGATGACGGAATACGGAAGGACCGGGGTTCCAACCTTCTCTCCATTTGTCGAGTTTCAGTTCGCCGTCGATCCATACCTTCACATAACCGGAAGCGGTCATATAAAATTTCTCCTGACCACCTGTTTTAGAGGCGATATTGCCTTCCCAGGTGATAACACCTTTTCCCATCGGATAACCCGCGGGCATCCTTTTCAGATCTGGGAGGAAGGTAAAATCTATGGCAGATTCCTGTTTTTGGAGGAAGATGCTGTCTGGTTTGTTACGCAGAGCATAAGTAGCCGTGAGACCGCCCGTTTTGCCGTTTTTGTCTGTCAGTCCGAGACTGGACAGTTCCTCGTAAGGACGATCGTCTCCAAAGCGGGTAATAGAGTAATTATCCCAAAGGATACCATAATGATTGCTGGACACCAGATAAGGGATGACAGCGATCGAGTTGTATTGTGTCAGGTCTACATCCTGATCTTTGTAGTTCATCAGACCGGTCTGGTGTTGTCCCAGACCATAAAATGCTTCCCCGGCAGGCGATTCGAATACCTGTTGCAGCTTGTAAAGCGGCTTACCATCTATCATGGCAGGCGTGAAGGTCTTACCACCCCCTTTTTCTCCTGTAATATTACGTGGCCGTTCAGGTCCTTAAATATTACCTCTCCTGTACTCAGATCAATGCTGGCAGTTAAGGCGCTGGTTTTCAGCGTAACCTGATTGTTCTTCTCCTCACTGGTCCATTTTACCTCCCGCGTACCACTGACGATAGCCATCAGGCTGGGGGTAGTAGAAATGGAATCCGCAGGACTGGCGGTGACCCTGATAATATTATCCGTGATAACCTGCAGTTTTACCTGTTTTACTCCTCCGGCGGTTGTTTTTTCCAACCTTACTAGTAATCCGTCTTTAAGTCTTTCGATTTTTCCTGCATAAGCGAAGTGCAGGCAGCATGTAAAGGCAAGGACTGAAAAAAGTCTTTTTTTCTTCATATCGATGGAATTGATCTGATGGTTGTTTGTTGGCTACAAATGGTATATGACTGATAGTTTTTATTGCTAACGTGTGCCGACAAATTTAACAGTCCGGTATAAGACCGAGGGGAGGGGATTGTTTTAGATTAGGGTAGCAAATGTTAACTAAAAGGTGTCTCTGAAGGAAATAGATGTTAAAAGAGGGGTATGATTTGTTAAATAGCCTTTGCTTAATGCCGTTCGGGTATATGGGATAATTGCAGGATAAGCCGTAGATAACCCGTATATAAGCCGCATATAATCCGTACCTATAGGAATGGCTTATATACGGCTTATATACGGGTTATCTACGGTAACATAATGATTTATAAAGAATTCCGAAACGAAGTTGAGCGGGTACTGAGATGACTTGTCCTGAATGCCCCTAAATGGTCAAAAAACAATTTAAACCCGAAGTATATA
Source organism: Chitinophaga pinensis (assembly GCF_007896845.1). GTDB lineage: Bacteria > Bacteroidota > Bacteroidia > Chitinophagales > Chitinophagaceae > Chitinophaga > Chitinophaga pinensis_C. The sequence continues at coordinate 132,032 of NZ_VOHS01000018.1, forward strand.
TGGCGTATATACGACGCATCTATGGGAGAGCTATACCTGAGGAATTATGTAAAAGGTATTTGACAGTGTCAATATCGGGGTTAGCAGTTTGTCATGCTCAGCAGTTATTTAACCTGATCTTAACTGGCGGGGAGGGAATGCATTTGTCATATTGTATTAAACTTGCTCATGACAATCTCCTTCGACTTAGACGACACCCTTATACCCGGCAGGATTCAGTTCCCATTTGAACGACAATATTTATGGCACAAAATGATAAGCCGGGAACGGTTGAGGAAGGGTAGCATTTTGTTAATCCGTCAGTTGAAAAAGGAGGGCTGTAAGGTATATGTATATACCACTTCCCTGCGGTCGCCTATGTATATCAGGTGTCTTTTTTTATCTTATGGTATATGGCTGGATAAGGTCATTAATAAGACCGTGCATGACAGGATATTGGGTAAGCAGGGGCAGCAGGTTTCAAAACTGCCGGTTGCTTTTAGTATCGATCTGCATGTAGATGATTCGGCAGGAGTGGCGCTGGAAGGACAGCAATACAACTTTGCGACGGTGATAGTAGGAGGCGAAGATAGTTGGGCAGAAAAGGTGATGGAAACAATCAGGAATAGTATGCTGTAGGGCAAAACAATTCCTGATTGTCAGTTCCGGTGGCTCAGTTGCCATTGGCCGCCTCTTCCAACACGCCGATATCCAGTTTTTCCATCTGCATCATTGCCATTGTCGCACGCCGCGCTCTGCCCGGGTCTTTATCCTGCATCAGTTCCTGCAAGCCTTTGGGCACCACCTGCCACGACAGACCGAATTTATCTCTGCACCAGCCGCACTTATCAATACTGCCACCCGCGGTTAATGCATCCCATAGTTTATCTACTTCGTCCTGTGTTTCACATTGGATGAACATTGAAACTGCCGGAGTGAAAGAATAGTGGGGACCACCATTCAGTGCTATGAACTCCTGACCATCCAATGTGAATTCTACGGTCATGACCTTTCCCTCCTGACCGGGTACACCCGGAGGATAACGGCTGATCTTTCCGATGGAGGAATTTTTAAATAAAGAGGTGTACAATTTTGCAGCCTCTTCTGCCTGATCATTGTACCATAAGAAAGGGGTGATCTTTTGCATAACAACTATTTTAGGATGTTTTGATGTAACAAACTTACGCTGTGGCAGGCATTCACAGGCGGTGCAAAGAAGACTTCCTGAAGGGGGATTTGGGACGGGAGATGGGGTGGCTTGTATTCCGGGTAAATTCCGGTATTTTGCAATATGCCTCAAACTATGGGAAGTACTTTTACACGCATCGCACTCAATATACACCAGCGTCTGGCGCTGGAAGCCAATCCGGTCAGTATCGCAGAACTGGCAGACGGTGGTTATATCCTCAACTTCAATAAGGACCCGAAAGTCCTGCGGCTCGATAAAGACCTGCAACAGGTCTGGCAAAAAGATCTGCAGGCACAGACGACTGACTATGTAAACTGTATTATCACTGCGAGTCCTGCCGGCGAACAAATAGCGCTTTCCTGTATGGAGACGGTCCGTATATTGGATATGGAAGGAAATATGGAATGGATCTTCCCGCATGATGGCTGGGAGAAATTCCTCGGATCTTCCTGTACCTTCTCCAACGATGGCGCACTGATCTGGTTCATTGTGCCCGCCAGTTCGGCATTGGAAAATGATATACTGTATGTGGTGCGGCAGTCAGATCGTAAAGTACAGGATACATGGATGATGGAAGGAAATCAGGAGTATAATTATGTGATCCATGCAGCACCGGATAAGACAGGTGTACTGATAGAGGCCGCTGCCGGACAGGATAGTAATCTCTTATTTCAGGCTTCCCTGACGGATGGTAAAATAGTGGTGCATGCATTGACACAATGTGATGACAGGATCATGGGGTCTTTTGCACCTGATGGAAATGAGTTTGTAACTGCGCCCCATTATGAGGGAGGAATCATTGTGTACAGTTATCCGGAGATTAACGCGATTGCTACCCTTGAAGAAGAAGAACTGTTCGCAGAAAGAAATGAGTATCCATCTGAAGAAGATACCGATAGTCTTGAGTATGTCGTACAGTATATCAGTAATAAAACCCTGCTGGCATTTTCCCGTTTTGGCAGATTGCTCCTGATCGATAGAAATACGATGCAATGTACCGGAGAATTATTGCCGGAAGGTTGTGAGATCAGGGCCTATGATATGGCCGGCCGGCCAACAAAAGACCCGCGCCAGATCGTAGATTACGCTGGTGAGATCGTTACGGTGTGTGTCAATAAACAGCGACAGTTGCTACTGACGCATAATGCAGGAGAAGTAAGACTGTATAACCTGCCGGATGAATTGTTTTAGCGTTTACCCGGTTCGCCGGCGAAGTTTCCTTTAGGATAACCGTCCGGTGTCTTTACTTCGAAGTATTCATCAAAGTCTTTCTTATCTGTAGTGGCGTACAGCTGATTAATAGAATTGATAAAAGAGGTTAGATCCGGGGCAATCGTGTCACGATCATTATCTGCATGCCAGAACTCTATCAGCTGTCCTTTTATACCGGTAAATACACCGGTAGTATCATAACAGATATAATCTCCGCCGCCATTGTCCCATAGCGGGATCCATGAAGGATGCCACCAGTTCTCCATTTCAAAGTCGGTGCCGATCATACCTGTCAGTTCGCTGGCGGTGTCCAGTGCATGTTGCAGGGACAGAAACATGGAATTGTTTACAAACGCCTCATATGTGCCTTCCTGCTGACCGTTTTTCCATTGGTACAAAGCACGGAGATCTGCAGGAAGTGTCACATTATAAGCCTTCTCGAGTGCCGCAATGGCTTCTGCTGACAATCCGGGCTGTAAGGTAGCATAGTAATCTGCCCGTTTGGTACTGAGGTGTTCGTCAAGTTTGTTCAGATATGCCTGCATAAGTGCCGTTTTAAATGTTCTTATAAGCTGAAGGCAACACGCCGTATTCGAGTTTGAAATACTTTGCAAAGTACTTAGGATTATTGAATCCTACTTCATATGCTACTTCTGCTACTGTCAGCTGACTTTTACCCAGCAGCTGGGCCGCTCTTTTCAGCCGGATAGACCGGATAAATTCAAGCGGTGTTTTGCCGGTAATAGACAACAGTTTTTTATAGGCAGATACACGGCTCATGTGGAGGCCGCGGCTGAGTTCTTCCACAGAAAAATCAGGATTGGAAATATTCTTCTCTACAATCTGTAAAGCCTGTTGCAGGAAGAGCTCATCCTGTGAAGAAATGGCAATTTCTTCCGGATGCGCGTCTATATGCTGCTGAAAGGTCTTTTTAAGTGATATCTGCTGAGAGATGATATTGCGGATACGGGACAATAAGACCTCATAGTTGAACGGCTTGGTGATATAGTCTGTGGCGCCGTTATCCAATGCTTCCAGCTGATCTTCTTCCGAAGCACGGGCAGTGAGCAATATGACCGGCAGATGCGCGAGGCGTTGATTTTGTCTTATCCGGCGACAAAGTTCCAGTCCATCCATTTCAGGCATATTAACATCACTGACAATGAGATTAGGGATGGTCTGCTGCAGGATCTCCCAACCGGATTTGCCATTAGCCGCATCGATGATATGAAAATATACACTCAGGTTGTCTTTGAGATAGAACCTGAAGTCTTCACTGTCTTCAATCAAAAGCAATACTGGTTTTTTACCTGTATAAGGCGCAGGAACCGGATCGGCTGGTACCGGTGCGGATAGGATATTCGTGCTGACAGGTGCTGTCAGTACCGGCTGATGCACGAGTCCTCTCACCGGCAACAGGATTGTAAAGGTACTGCCCATACCCGGCGCACTATCTACCGTAATGCTACCGCCATGTAATTTGACAAACTCCCGGGTTATACTTAAACCGATACCGCTGCCCTGATTTAACAAAGAACCGGGGATATCATGCTGAAAGAATCTTTCAAAGATACGTTCCTGTTGCTCCAGCGGAATACCAATACCATTGTCCTTAACGATAATCGCCAGGCTTGATCCATGTTGCACCTGTACATCCACAGAAATATTTCCCTGCTCCGGTGTAAACTTGAATGCATTGCTCAACAAATTAAAAATGATCTTCTCGATTTTATCCGGATCATATAACATATTCAGCTCTTTCACACTACTATGAAAATCCAGATGTATCTGTTTCTTTTCTGATAAGTCGGAGAAGGAAGTGGTCAGGTCTTTTACAAAGGCAACGATATCTCCTTCACTGGGGTGTAGCTTGATTTCCTGTACTTCCATTTTGCGGAAATCCAGCAGCTGGTTGACCAGATTCAATAAGCGGCGGGCATTGCGTTGAACGAGGACCAGTTGTTGCTGGATATTGGCTTCCACACCTTTGCCGAGTATCTTTTCAAGCGGTGTAATAATCAGACTAAGGGGTGTTCTGAACTCATGGCTGATATTCGTGAAGAAACGGATCTTCAGTGCATCCAGTTCGTGAATGCGTTGAGCCTCCTGTTTTTCCTGTTCTATACGTGAACGCAGCCGTTCTCTTTCCAGTACGACCCTTCTGGCAAGTATCAGTGCACCGATGATCAGCAGGATGTAGATAAAGAATGCCAGTGGTGTGCGCCAGAAAGGAGGGAGGATGGTGATATGTAATTCCAGCGGCGCAGGTGTCCATACACCGTCGTTATTAGAGGCGCGCACGCGGAAGGTATATTCCCCCGGATCAAGATTCGTATAAGTGGCTTTACGCACACTACCGTCTGTCGTTAACCATTCATTGTTGAAGCCTTCCAGCATGTAAGCATACTGATTCTTTTCCGGATGGAAATAGTTCAGTGCTGCGAAGGAGATAGAGAATACATTTTCCCGGTATTTTAAAGTGATCGCCTGTGTACGCGTGATCGCCTGTTGCAGGAGTATACGGCCGTTAAAATGCTCGCCGGGTTCCATGCTTTTATTAAAGACCTGAAAGTCGGTGAGTACGATCGGCGGGACAGTGGTATTGACCGCGATACTGTGTGGGTTGAAGATATTGAATCCATTGCCACCTCCGAAGATAAACTCTCCTTTACTTGTTTTCAGTGCAGCGTTTTCATTGAATTCACGTCCCTGTAAACCATCGGATTCATCGTATTGTTTACAGCTGATCTTATAGACGGGAGCGCGTTGTAACAGCGTAAGATTGACGATGCCATTGGCAGTACTCATCCAGAGCGTGCTATCACGATCTTCGAGGATATTCAGGACGGTATTATCCGGCAGTCCATCCTCTTTGCGCAGGATACTGATCTTTTTAGTAGCGGGATCATAGACATTCAGTCCTTCCCGGGTACCGATCCATATCAGGCCCCTTTTATCTTCATACAAACAGATGACGTTGCGGTTGCTGATGCCACCGGTTTGTTTGTCAATACTTTCATAATGGGTGAACTTCCCTGCATTATTCATGACGTCCAGTCCATCGGCAGTACCGATCCATATATTACCGGCTTTATCTTCCAGCAGAGCAGATACATAAGGGGAGCGGATGGAGTTAGGTGCACCATTGGCATAATGCTGAAAGTGGCCCGTATTTCGGTCGAGGATATTGAGTCCGCCGCCAAGCGTACCCACCCAGAGTCTTTGCTTGCTGTCTTCGAATATCTCCCATACGCTGTTATCACTCAGACTGTTTGGATTGGCTGCATCATGTTTATAGTGTGTGAAACGGTTGCCGTCGAAACAATCAAGTCCGCCGAAATAGGAACCTATCCACAGTTTCTGCTGATGATCTATCCATAAGCTGACGATCACATTGCCGCTGGGAGAATTGGGATTACCCGCATCATGCAGATATTGTTTGTAGGTATTACGGCTGCGGTCGTAGTAGATCAATCCGCCGCCATTAGTGCCAATCCAGAGATTACCCTGGGCATCTTCCGCGAAGCGGTTCACATCATCATAGGGAAGACTGTTGGCCGTAAATGCTTCGTGCTGGTATAAAGGGAACTTAACGATATTCTCATGATAATAGCAGATGCCTTTCTTATAAGTGCCTATCCATATGATACCGGTGTTATCACGATAGAGTGCATTGATACTATTTTGACTCAGGCTTTTAGGATTTTCACTGTTGTTGACGAGGTATTGGATGCTTTGTCTGGTTTTATCGATGATATTGATACCTCCATGATCAGTACCAATCCATATCAGGCCCTGATTATCCTGTACGACACCGCGTACGATATTGTTATTGAGGCGGAGTGGCCCACTGTTCTGATCATAGTGAGTGAATACAGCTGTATGTTGCTTATAATAATAGATGCCCTGTACGTCGGAGTTACTGAATATCCATAGGTCTCCGTCACTGTCTGCCATCATCTGATAGTCCTGTTGACTGTTACGACCATTTTGTTCCGGAAGGGATGTACGTGTGGTGATCTGGTGTGTACGTGCGTCGAACTTTTGTAGTAATCCATCTGCCTGCAGTACCCAGATATTGTCATTGTTGTCTTGTGCAACCGCAGCAATGACGCTGGTTTTCGCTTGCATAATCCTTTTAGCAGAATGTGTAGTTGGCGTATAGGTAAAGAGTCCGTTTTTAGGAACAGCGAACCAGTAAGTACCACTTTTATCTTTCATGATCTGGCCGACGGAGTCACCGGGGATCCCGTAATGGCGGAGTGTTGTGCGTATATCACGTTCGAAGTTGCCTGTTTCCGGATGATAGATGTTCTGTCCGTTGCGATTTGTTACCCATAGTAGTCCATCAGGACCTTCCATGAGACTGGTAATAAAGTTATCGGAGAGTGTAGTGGAGTCGCTTAGTATCTGGCGGAAGACTTTAAAGTTATATCCATCAAAGCGATTGAGTCCTGACATGGTACCAAACCACATAAATCCCTGACTGTCTTTGAGAATGCAATTAACCTGATTGGCAGAAAGTCCCTGTGTCAGATCTATCCGGCTAAGCTGGTACTGCGAAGAAGTGCTTTGTCCTCTTAACAGCGTTGGTAAGTATACCAGCAGAAAAAGAATGAGTAGTCTTTTGTTCACTTGTCTAATAACGCGGATTTGTCTGCAAATAAATGTCTATGCTACAATATAGACCCTCTCTTGTAAATAAAAAAAGAAAGGTCGAAAGAATTCGACCTTTGTGCTAAAATTCCACGTTATGGTACTCAGGTCCATAAAAAGTTTAGCGTATATATGCTGTAATGTTATTTTAACTAAGTCTGATGAAATTATGTCTGATGTGTGCTGTTGATTCCTTATCTGATCTGCTTTTCGCCGGTATTTGTTCAATGCTCACTAACCAGGGTCAACGCTGTTGTTATCGGCAAAATATGATTACAAGGCAAATGTAATGCCCCGCTGAGTGATAACCAAGGTTTTATTTGCTTTTTTTGCGCAATCGTTTGCATCCCCCCTTAAAAAAGGCTAAACTTGCTTATTAATATATTTTTTTTATTCTTCACGGATATGAAAAGAACAGGTCTCTCTTTAATGCTGATCATCGCCTTAGGAGCAGGGCGATCGCACGCACAGCAAACGAATAACAGATTAAAGCTTTGGTATAAGGAACCGGCAGTTGAATGGTCACAGGCGCTTCCATTAGGAAACGGACGTGTTGGTGCAATGGTGTTTGGAGGAACAAGTGAGGAACTGATTCAACTGAACGAAGCTACTTTATGGTCGGGCGGTCCGGTCAGTAAGCAGGTGAATCCGGCTGCGGCTTCTTATTTACCTGCGGTACGCGCTGCATTGTTCAGTGAAAAGTATCATGAAGCGGATAGTTTGCTGCGTAAAATGCAGGGTGCTTATTCGCAGTCATTCCTGCCCCTTGGAGATGTACGTATACATCAGCAGTTAAAAGATACGCAGGTGTCGCAGTATTCCCGTGATCTGGATATTGCGAATGCGAAATCGATTACGAAGTTTGTCAGCGGTGGTGTTACTTACACGCGTGAAATGTTTATCTCCGCACCAGATCAGGTGATTGTGATCAGACTGCGTGCAAGCAGGAAAGGCGCGCTGCAGTTTAAAGCCGATCCATCCAGTCAGCTGCATTATCAGAATACGGTTACCGGCACAAAAGAAATCGCGATGCGCGGAAAGGCGCCTTCGCAGGTAGACCCGAGTTATGTCAGCTATAACGCGGAGCCTATTCAATATGAGGCAGCAGGTAGTTGCAAGGGAATGCGCTATGAACTGCGGATGCGGGTTATCAGTCCGGATGGTACTGTTACGACAGATGCTACAGGTATTACGGTGAAGAATGCCACAGAGGCCACTTTATTGCTGACGGCTGCTACCAGCTTTAACGGTTTTGATAAATGTCCGGATAGTGAAGGACTGGATGAAAAAGCGATTGCGGGCGGACAAATGAAAAAAGCCGCTGCATTGTCTTACACCAATTTGCTGCAACGTCACGAACAGGATTATCATAAATACTTTAACAGGGTTACTTTGAAGCTGACAGGTGATGATCAGTCGGCACAACCGACAGATGAAAGACTGCGCAGGTATACAGCGGGTGGAAAAGATCAGGCGCTGGAAAGTCTTTATTTTCAGTTTGGCCGCTACCTGTTGATTTCCTGTTCCCGTACGCCATCGGCACCTGCTAACCTGCAAGGTATATGGAATAAGGAGCTACGTGCTCCATGGAGTTCCAATTATACTATCAACATCAACACACAGATGAACTACTGGCCTGCGGAGGTCTGCAATCTGATGGAGATGCAGCAGCCTTTGTATCAGTTGCTGAAAGAATTGTCTGTGACGGGTGCTGCTACTGCGGGAGAGTTTTATAATACCAGAGGATGGGTTGCACACCACAACACGGATATATGGGCAATTGCCAATCCGGTAGGAGATAAAGGCAAAGGAGATCCGCAATGGGCTAACTGGATGATGGGAGGTAACTGGCTGTGTCAGTTCCTGTGGCAGCACTATTGCTATACCGGTGATGAAAAGTTCCTGCGGGATACAGCCTATCCGATCATGAAATCAGCTGCGCTTTTCAGTCTGGATTTTCTGGTGAAAGATCCGGCTTCCGGTTATCTGGTGACTGCACCAGCTACTTCACCCGAAAATAAATTCCTGCTGGCTGATGGTACACAGGAATCAGTGTCTGTCGCCAGTACTATGGACATGACGATCATCCGTGAGTTATTCAACAACGTAATAAAGGCCGGTGAAGTACTGAAAGTAGATAATGGTTTGCGTGACTCTTTACAGGTAGCTGCTGACCGCCTCTATCCGTTTAAGATAGGAAAGGATGGTAGTTTACAGGAGTGGTACAAAGACTGGCCATCCGGAGAAACAGAGCATCGTCACATTTCACATCTGTATGCATTATTCCCGGGCGATCAGATCTCAGCTGCTGCTACACCCGAACTGGCGAATGCAACCAAACGTACTTTGGAGATCAGGGGAGATGGTGGTACTGGTTGGAGTAAAGCATGGAAGATTAATACATGGGCAAGACTGGAAGATGGTAATCATGCATATAAACTATTACGCGAATTGCTGACACTCACAGGAAAAGGTTCCGTCGATATGCATAATGCAGGTGGTACTTACGCGAATCTGTTTTGTGCGCATCCGCCTTTCCAGATAGATGGTAACTTTGGTGGTACCTCTGGTATTGCACAGATGTTATTAAACGGCCAATCCAATATGATCCGTTTACTGCCTGCCTTACCGGATGCGTGGGCAACAGGTGATGTAAAAGGATTACTGGCTTATGGTGGTCACACGATCGATATGAGCTGGAAAGAAGGCAAACTGGTAGGTGTAACAATCTATGCAAAGAAGGCAGGGACCTGCTACTTACTGGCAAAGAACAGGCTGAAAGCAGGCGCAAATGCGCAACTGGCCCCGATGAAAACAAAAGATCCGTCAGCGGGATATCCTTATGCTCTCAAAACAACAGCAGGAGGAGTGTATACTTTGCTGGCAGCAGAATAACAATAGATAGAAAAAGAGAATAGTATGCCGGATAAGAAATTAGCGCTCATATGCGAAGATCCTGCCAATCTGTTTGATATGGCAAAGACCGAAGACCGTCGTCTGCTGGAAACATTACAGGCAGCAGGATGGGATGCGGAGAAAAAAGATTGGAAAGACAGCAATACAGACTGGACTGCATATGAGCTGGTGATATTAAAATCGCCTTACGATTATCACAACAGACTGGAAGAATTCAGAGCATGGTTACACAAACTGGCAGCAGCAGGTGTACAATTATTAAACCCTGTAGCGACAGTATTATGGAATGCGGATAAACACTACCTGAAAGAGATCGCAGCAGCAGGTTTTGATATTATTCCATCTGTGTTTCTGGAGAAAGAAACATCAACAGATCTGGCATCCCTGTTTGATACATTAGGTACGGATAAAATCATCGTGAAGCCTTGTGTGAGCGGAGGTTCCAAGAATACCTTTACACTGGTACGCGGAGAGACTGTATTGAATGGACATCCGCTACAGCAGTTGTTACCCAAAGAAGCGTTTATCGCGCAGCCGTTCATGAAAGAGATTCAGGAAGGTGAATGGTCGATGCTTTTCTTTGGTGGAGAATATAGTCATACCATCGTAAAGAAACCCAAGGCAGGTGATTTCAGGGTACAGCCACAGTATGGTGCGACGATTCATTCGGCCATACCAGATGCGGCTGTCATCGCGAAAGCAACGGCATTGGTACATCGTTTTGCCGGTGGTGCTTTGTATACACGGGTAGATGGTGTATTGGTTGATGGCAAGCTGGCGCTCATGGAACTGGAATTGATAGAACCATTGTTGTATACTGTATTTGATGAGCACAGTTTTGAACGATATGTGAAAGCATTGGATAAGGTGCGGAAATAATTGCAGATATCTGATCAATGAAGGGGCTGTATCAAAGTACGATACGGCCCCTTTGTATTCGGATACCTGATGGAGAAATATTTCTTTTAAGTAATTCTCAGGGTTTTCTTTTAACTTTTGATACAACCTCTTCGTATTAAAACATAATCCCTATGTCACCTGTTTTACAAAAGATGTTAAAGTGGATATGAATAATAGCATCGACTTTTTTAATATTGACTATCTGCAGCAGGGAAACGCTGTGCAGAGAAACGTATATGCGGTATTGAAGGAAACGGCTGTTTTGCAGTTGTTGTCAGCTTATGATCCTGTGCTGGCTGGCTCAATTCCTATTGCTGTAGATATACCCGGAAGCGATCTGGATATTCTTTGTTCTTTTAAAGAGAAGGAAGCATTTCAAAAAGAGATGACGGTGCTGTTTGGTAAAGAAGCTGGCTTTAGTATAAAAGCTTTTGAAATATATAATCAGGATTGTGTGGTGGTCAATTTTGATAAAGCCGGCTTTCCATTTGAGATCTTTGCACAACATCTTCCGGTAAGGGAGCAGATGGGGTACAGGCATATGGTAATAGAACATCGCTTATTGCTGGAACATGGAGAGCGTCTAAGGCAGGAGGTGATCCGGCTGAAGAAAGCGGGTTATAAAACGGAACCTGCTTTTTGTGAATGTTTAGGAATCGGGGGAAATCCTTATCTGGAATTACTGCAATTCGAAACGAAACAATAAGATAGATAAAATAAAGCGGGCTGCATACTTACGTGTGCAGCCCGCTTTATTTTAAGCAATATGTCAGTGATTATTTTTTCAGATTTTCATTCATCTTCTGTACCAGCGCAACTGCTTTTTCAAGTTCTGCTACTTTGATACCGTTGGTAGCCTGCTCATAAATCTCTTCCACCCATGGGTGCAGGGTCTGCTTCATATGCTTGCCGTTTTCCGTAAGGTATATGAGTTTATTACGCCGGTCATTTTCGTCTTCTTTTCTTTCGACAAGATCCCGTTTTGTGAGACTGTCAATAAGATAAGTGATACTGGATTTATCCTTGATCAGAATATCAGCAATCTCCTGTTGATTGATGCCGTCTTTTCTGTACAATACGCCGAGTATTTCCAACAGTTCAAATGATACGTCTATATTGTTCTCCTTGATTCTCACCTGCAGGTGCTGGCGCATGTAATTTCGCATTTCCATCAACGCTCTGCTGAGATCACGTGCCAGTTCCAGTGTTTGTTCCATAGCCATAGTGCAATATAAGTTTAATGTGCTGCATCCGCCATATTAATCTTATTCTTCGCATTTTTCACAAACAATAGTACGAACGGTACGCAGACAAGGAACATCACTCCCACCCAAAGAAATACATCCATGTAAGATAATACCGTTGCCTGTTTCATTACTGCTCCGTCCATCATTGCGTAGGCCTTGCTTTTGCCACCATCATGTCAAAACCTTTCGCACGCATAGCACCCGCCATGTTGGAGATACGTTGTTGTACTTCCGGATTATTTACATCAAGATGACTCACGAGATTACTTCTATGCAGATCCGTCTGACGTGTCATAAAGGTGGAAATCAATGCAATACCAAAAGCACCACCCAACTGACGCATCATCCCTGAGAAGGCTGCGCCTTGCCCTATCTCCTTGCCTTTCAGGGTAGAGAGGGACATGGTACTGACCGGCACAGATAATAAACCAAGGCCGAAACCACGGATAATCAGCACCCAGAAGAAATCTTTCGAACTGGTATCTGGTGAAAGGATCTCGTAAGACATATAACTATAAATAAAGAAGACGACCATACCAATGGCAATCAGGTATTTCTGCGGAACGCCTTTTTGTATGAGAATGGCCACCACCGGCATCATCACAGCTACGAAAATGGTACTGGGCAGCTGTAGCATACCGGACTGCTGGGCCGTCCATCCTAGTAAAGATTGTGTGTAGAGTGGAATGACGAAGGTTGATCCGAAGAGACCAAAACCCATGATGAAAGAAAGAATTACGCCTATACGCAGATTACCATTCTTTAGTACCCTCAGTTCTACAATCGGGTACGCGAAGGTCAGCTGTCGCCAGATGAAGAAGAACAGCCCGAATACGGCCATGATGGTGAGTATGATAATCAGCGGACTACTAAACCAATCTTCTTCCTGACCTTTTTCCAGTACGAACTGTAAGGAAGAAATACCAATCGCCAACAGGGCAATACCGAGCCAGTCTACCTGACTGGCGTCTCTTTTTTCTTCATACTGCGGACTTCTTACATATTGTAAAGTGAGCAGCGTCGCAATGACACCGATCGGGATATTGATATAGAAGATATAGGGCCAGCTGTAGTTATCGATGATATAACCACCCAGTGGCGGACCTAATGTCGGACCAACAATTACCCCCAGCGTATAGATCGCCTGTGCAGTGGCCCGTTTCTCAGGCGGCCAGCTTTCTGTGATAATGGTTTGGGAGGTGACAAGGAGCGCCCCGCCGCCAAGGCCCTGTAAGAAGCGGAAAAGTACCAGTTCCCATATATTGGTGGCATTTCCGCAAAGGAATGAGCAGATCGTGAAAATAATAACAGAAACAGCAAAGTAGTTCCGGCGGCCAAATTGCTGGGACAACCAGCTGGTCATGGGGACAACGATCACATTAGCAAGGGAATAAGCGGTAATGACCCAGCTGACTTCATTTAAAGTGGCTCCCAGACTGCCTCTCATATCGGGAAGGGCCACATTGACAATGGTAGTGTCTATGATTTCCAGCAATGCACAGACCACAGCGGTAATGGTAATGATGACCCGGCGTGATCCGTATTCAACTAAAGACGGTAATTGTTCCATGTGTTTTATTGATAATACGAAGGTAGATGTTATTGGTTTGAGTTCAAACTAATAATAGATTGAATTCAAACTATTTTAATTTGCTTGAGGTTGGTGGGCATACGTGTATTATTCAAAAAATCATTATCATGCTGTTCGAAATTGTACGCATTGCATGAAGGATACCATTAGCTCTCTGTTCAGAAGACCTTATCCCTTACCAGAAACCTGGCGCAGACAATGGATGATGACCATTGCATTGAGCGGGGCAGTATTCCTGTTCCTTTTTTTCTTCCGGCCATTTAATGGTCAGCAGGATACAATGGCCGCGTTCTGGGGAAGTCTGGAAGGAGCAGCGACTGTTTTTGTAGTGGTCATGCTTTACTATGGTCTGATTTTCAGGCTGTTTCCTGCTTATTTCAAAGAAGAAAAGTGGACGACCGGCAGGGAGTCACTCTGGGCGCTGGTGATTATTGTAGCGATCGCGCTGGTCAATATTGGCGTAATGGCAATAAGCGGGCAATGGCGATATGCATGGAAGGACGCTTTGCTGATGGTCGTGTATACTGCCGTGATAGGAATTGCACCGGCTACGACCAGTATTATGATCAATCAGGCCCGTCTGTTGAGACGTTATCGTCAGCGGGCGGCGGGTATCAATCAGACAATAGCGCTGCCTGTTGCTGAAGAGGAAGTAGCCCCTACAGAGGTACTTTCTTTTACTGCGGATAATGGAAAGGATACGATCAGCCTGCATCCCGGACAATTACTGGCCGTTACGTCAGCAGATAACTATGTCAGGCTATACTTCATGGAAGAAGCGCAGCTGAAACAAGAGCTATTGCGTTCCAGTCTGCAGAAAATTGAAGCAGGGCTGAGCGGACATGCCACATTCTGGCGTTGTCACCGGACTGCCATTGTCAACCTTCTCTTGTAGATGAGGTCAGTGGTACAGCACAGGGGTACCGTCTGCATATACATCATTTGCCGGATACTATCCCCGTATCCCGGAGTCTGAATACGACCCTGCGGGAAAAGCTGGCCAGTCGTCCGGCCATGCCATTCACCCCAACAACTTCCAGTACGCAGGCAAGTCGTCCCTAAGCGTGCAATTCGCCCCAAACGCCATGCAGATGGCCACTTCCGGAATATCATTGCCGGCATGCAACTACTTTTACACCAGTTCCGGATGACCCGGACCGGTCTTTAAAAAGTATTGTAACATGAAAAAGCCTTCTTTCTCCTCGCTGTTTTATTAATGATGACGCAACTGTTGAAAGCACAGTTCGACGATAAATTCTATTTCCCTAACAAAAACTGGAAACCATTGGACTCATCCATGCAGGTAGAAGAGGTGAATCTGCTGGTTGATACCGTGACCCTGAATGGCCTGTTCTTCAAACCGGCAGGAAAGCCAAAGGCGACTGTACTGTTTTGTCATGGGCAGGAGGGAATGTCACTTTTTATCAATATATGGTGAAGCCATTGGTGGATCATGGATATCAGGTGTTTATGATCGATTCAGGGGGTATGGCAAAAGTAGTGGCAAACCGGCACACCTGAATATAGTCAATGACGGACAGCAGGTGCTGAATTATCTGTTGGGCAGAGAGGACGTGAAGGGCACAAAGGTAGTGTTATTCGGAGCTTCTATTGGTACACAGGTAGCGACCAGACTGGCAAGAGATAATGGAGACAAGATTCAGGCATTGGTACTGGATGGTGCTGTCAGTTCCTTTACCGATCTGGCAGCCGCTTATGCACCTGCTGAACTACAGGCCATGATAAAGCAATACCTGACATCGCCTTATGCTGCCAAAACAGATATACGGCTGTCAGAGTACCGGTGTTGATCGTACATTCAAAAGAGGATAAGGAAGTGCCTTTCCAACAGGCTGAGGAAGTGTATAATGCCGCTACAGGGCCCAAAGAAATGTTTATATACAGTGGCGCCCATCTGGCAGCTATGAAGGTGGATGCGGAGGCGTATGTGGCTAAAATAGACCGGTTAATTTATTAACAGTGATGGAGCTATTGCGTGTATTATGCATGATAAAAGAAAATCCCCCGTCAGAAAGAAAATCCCCCGTCAGACTGGCTTAGGGGGGATTTTTATGCTTATTGCCACGGTTGTACTAACGTACCCGTACATATGTTTCGATGATCACATGGTCTACATTCAGCTATCGATCTTTTCCTCTCCACTTTGAATGATCGTGTCATTCCTGATCTCCATTTTAAAAGAGAAATCCTGATTTTCCCATCCTCTGTAACTGCAATATTCCAGATGCTCGCTGTATTTGTCACCTACGAGAGTGTAAGTACCGTACCTGCGCCAAATGCAGCATTCGCTTATCTGCACCATGGTTGAGGTCATGATTAAAGAAGGCAAAGTAACTGTCGTTAAAGATCTTGATGGTCTCCTGACCGGTACAGGGCCGTCACTGTCGTATCCGTATTCTGATAGACTTTGCGCTGACCAGTTTCCATGTACCGAAAGCGGAGATTTTTCGGTGTTTGTTGCAGGTGATGTTTCTTTTTTTGTATCACAGGACACCAGCAAGGTAACAGCATAGCGATAAGTGAAGCACATTTCATGTTGAGATATTAAATGTTTGCATCAAATATAATAAATGGGGTAAAATCTTCACACAACAGGAAAATTATTTACTGTTTACTTATCAAGTTTGCCGGTCAGGAAGATCAGATAAAAAGGGTTTGCCCTGATAAGACCGCTTTGATCGCCCCACGGCACAGTTTTTTAGGTGTTTCTGGTATGGATACGCATGATGAACAACAAAAACAGGCTGCCCAGACCTTTTACCGGGAAGCATTAGCCCTGCTGACAGAGAGCAGACTTGATTTCATGCTGGGTGGAGGGTTTGCCCTATTCAGCTACACAGGTCTTTACAGGATACAAAAGACCTCGATATTTTTTGTATGCCCACGCAGTATGCGGATATATTAAAACTGTTTGCCGCCAACGGGTACGAAATTGAACTGACCGATGTACGCTGGCTGGCCAAGGTATTTAAAGATCAGTATTACATAGACATCATCTTCAGCAGCACCATAATATCTGTATTGTAGATGAGAGCTGGTATGAACACGCCACGGAGGCCTGGTCATGGATCATCCTGTCCGGCTGATAGGGGCTGAGGAACTGGTATGGAGCAAGGTATTTATACAGAACAGGGAACGTTTGATGGTGCAGATGTGAATCATGTCTTCTTAAAATACGGAAGCAAACTAAATTGGGAAAGGCTGTTACACCGACTGATCCGCACTGGCATCTGTTGCTGTCACAGATACTGAATTTCCAGTACGTTTATCCGTCAGATTATGCTGATATCATTCCCCGATGGTTATTTGACGAACTGATGAGACGTGCGAATGAACAATACGATCTGCCACCTTCTCTGGAGAAGGTATGCCGTGGACCAATTATTGATCAGACACAATACGCTGTCGATATTACAGACTGGCATTATAAAGGAATGACTATAAAAACGGTTTGATATGGATGCTGAAATACAAAAGTGCGCATTGCCGCAGTAGCGATATTCATGTAACGGATACTGATAAAAATAAGTGGGTTGAATACTTTAAAGAGGTATCTAAACATGCAGATGTATTACTGATCTGCGGAGACCTGACCAATACCGGCGATGAAAGTGAAGCGCAGATATTGTGTGATGAACTGAAAGCCTGTACGATTCCCGTTATAGCAGTGCTGGGGAATCATGATTATGAGAAGGGAAGACAGAAGTTGATCAGACAGACCTTACAGAATGAAAACGTACATACTGGATGGAGAAGCAATCGTGATCAAAGATGTTGGTTTTGCAGGAGTGAAAGGTTTTGGTGGCGGATTGATAATATATGTTATCCATGTTCGGAGAAGATGCCATGAAAGCTTTTGTACAGGAAGCCGTAGACGAGGCCTTACATTTAGACAGAGCCCTTGCAAGGATTGACCAGCAACATAATCATCTGAAAAAGATCGCTATACTCCATTATTCGCCATTGAGAGAAACTGTGATCGTGAACCGGAAGTGATTTCTTTCCTTGGATCATCCCGCTTGGCAGAACCATTGATCCGCCGGGAAGTGACCGCAGTGTTCCATGGGCATGCACATATGGGGACACTGAAGGTACCCTGACCGGTGGTGTACGCGTATTTAATGTGGCCAAACGGTATTATCAAAGCAGGATACGAAATACCTTATTATATATGGAGTGTAAACCATACTATCCGGTTATCCGTCGCAGGGCGGATAGCCTTTTTCAGAGCAACAGCAGCCCGTTCTCCGGATGCCCGTGAATGAGTAAATGCCCCATAACAAAGACATTATCACCTATAGGACTCACTGAGTATAGTCATATTAATTTAAAAACAATATTTTGTTTTGACTTTTTGTTTCCAGAAAAATTATGATAATTAGCGAAAGCTTTCTATATTTATCATGATAGCGATATCACCCAAACCTAAAAGAAAATAACCAGATAAACCGGTGGAACATTAGCTTGGAAACCCAGTAACTACACCAGTATCAATTTTGATTTTT
>NZ_VOHS01000019.1 GCF_007896845.1 Chitinophaga pinensis
ACCTAATATTGTTAATCAACAAGTTACATTTTTTTTCTCTTCGACGGCTCACGAAATCCTCACGATTTCCTTAAGCCTGGGCAAATTTAATACTTATTTGTCAAAGATAGATTACACAAAAGACGCCCGGCCATTAAAACATCCGGAGTTGTCATTACGAAACACGCGTCACCGGCGAGACATTTGATCAGATACTGAATATTACCCGGCAACCCAGCCAGGTAGTTACACCTTTCTTAATGATGATAAGTCACCATTTCTGGCCCAATAAAATCAGTAATAGCGACCGCGAACAGAATCAGAATATTCTGATAATGTCATCAAAAACCTTAACGTTTCAACAAAGTCTTTTTGGACGTTTTAACAAACCTCGCTTTGAACAGCATAAATTACCTTTGTAAAAGCAAGGGGTTACTGATCCCATCTAACAGATTTACCATTAACGGGATTGTTATGGGCACTATAGGTCAGCAGCAAAAAAAGCAAATCATAAGCTACAATTGTGATGTTGCACGTGTAAAAGAGGGTGAACAATTCATCGCTCAGCATAGTATCAGCCTCGTTTTGTCCGGAACAATGGAAATCTGTTTTGGCAAAAACAAGCAACAGTTCACGGCTGGAGAGATTTTTCTTTGCAGGAAAAATCAGTTGCTCAAGTTCACGAAGGTTAACGATCAGAGAAAAATTTCAAATCATTGAGTATTTTCTTCGATGAAAGCATGCTTCTAGATTTCGGCAGAGTGCATGGTTAAAATCCGCCGACAACGCACCGCCTGAAACGTTTTTTGCGATCAGGAAAAATGAGTTGCTGGATAGCTTTATGCAGTCACTCGCCTTATATGAAACTTTATTTCCACTCGATATTGATGGGCAACTTGCCAGATTGAAGCAACAAGAGGCACTGCTGCTGCTGTTGCACCTATATCCGGCATTCAGGAATATACTATTTGACTTTTCCCTTCCCGTCAAAACGGATCTGGAACAGTACATGGAAGAAAACTTTCATTTTAATGTACCATTGGAAAAGTTTGCCTTTTTAAGTGGCAGGAGCCTTTCTTCGTTTAAACGCGACTTTCACGAAATATTTGGGGAAACGCCATCGCGCTGGCTTTTGAAAAGACGCCTGGATGCCGCTTATCAGCTTATTAGCCGACAGGGAAGATCTGCTTCGGAGATATATCTGGATCTTGGATTCCAGGACCTGTCACATTTTTCTTTCTCGTTTAAAAAGCGATTTGGTACTTCCCCTTCTCAGGTTATAGCTTAATATAAACTTACTTAATCATCCCCATCAGGCGACGTATTTCGTTCGCCCTGGGATTCTATTATCAAAACAAAATCAAAAAAATGAACATCAGCAACCGCGACGGACGCCTCCCTGGCGTCCTGCAATGGAATATTGGCAGCAGAAGATCACCGTGCTTAATGACAGCTATGACTTCCTTACCCACCTACCCGAAGAAGGAGTTGTTGATTTGCTAAAGGAAAAATTTCGTCCAGATCCCCCAAAGTTAACTACACATGTTTTCCTGATAGAATCAACAGAACATGCTCCCGTACTTATAGATACCGGAATGGGTGACAGGATGGCACCGATGATAGAGGGACATCTTCTGAAGGCTTTGGAGTTTATCGGAGTAAAACCGGAAGAAATCGGTGTCATACTTTTAACGCACCTGCATGGCGACCATTTCTACGGCTTAACTGATAAAACCGGTAGAAAAATGTTCCCCAATGCAGCAGTATGGATTTCTGAAGCCGAACAAAATTTCTGGCTTCGAAACAATTCACTTACCGGCGAAGATCTGCAAAATTCAAAGGACGCAGGCGAAGCCCTGGCCTCATATGAATTATTGCCAGTAGGAAGTGGAAGCATATTACCGGGCATATCACCAGTAGCTTTACCCGGACACACACCAGGGCAGACCGGCTTCCTGGTTGAATCTGAGGGCGAAAGAATTTTATTCTGTGCCGACTTGCTCACCCTGCCGGCAATCCAAACAAGTCTGCCTGATGTTGGGTTTTCTACAGATGTCGATTATACACTTGCTGTCCAAACGAGAAGAGATACTCTGGAGCGGGCTGCAAAAGAGAGCTTGTTACTGGCAGGACCTCATTTTGAGTTCCCTTGTCTTACTTATGTGCAAAAGAAAGGAGATGGATATCAGCTAATCCCCAAACAATGGTTTTGAAATCAATTTTCAAGGCAATCTGGCATGAGGACGCAATATTCCATGTAATAATTGCAAAGGGGAATAAAAATCAAGTATCCAATGTGCGTTATTAAGATTGATATCCGTTGTAAAAAAAATTGTGCCTCCAAAGAAAACACTTTGGAGGCACAATACTTAAAGTGTTGCTGTAACATAGGCTGGATCATAGCGAAAAGTATATCGAAATAAGCGCTGTTTGCACACATCCCGATTATCAGGGTCGGGGATACGCACGCCAGCTGATTTTAAATCAGATTGGGCAGATTCAAAGAGATGGTATGGGATTTACAACGCGAAAGAAGATGTTCATTTATCTGCTTAATAAAGGTTAAAGCAATGCCCGAACCATAACCCCAAAACAAAAAAGCCTCCAAATCTTTCGACTTGAAGGCTTAAAGCTTGCGGTGAGAGAGGGATTCGAACCCTCGGTACAGTTTAACCCGTACGACGGTTTAGCAAACCGTTCCTTTCGGCCACTCAGGCATCTCACCGAATCATTTTGCCCCGTTAGGGGTTGCAAAAATAGGAATTGTTTTAAATTATCCAAAAACTTTTTCTAATAAGATTTACTGAATTTATTCGTTTACCTTACATATAACCAATTGCGAACTTCGTTTACCTCATCCTAACAACTGTAAATGAAAGCTTTAACCAATGTCATAACAGACCCTGTTTATATAAAAAAGACAGGCCCTGATTCATTTTTACGGCGGACTTTCAAATCTATGATCAGGGACGAACGTGATCTTCCGTTTGTTTACCTGACCCTGGAGTTGACACTGATTCTATTGCCGCTGGCGATTATTTTATATCTCCCGCTGCCCGGCTGGGCATGGTGGACAGCAGCAGTGCTCTACCAGATCCTGAACAATTTCAGGTATAAAGGACCTTTCGGACTGATGTTACATTGTACCAGTCACCGGGTCTTCTTCAATAAAAAGTATGATTTCCTCAATCATTACCTACCATGGGTAATCGGACCGCTCTTCGGTCAGACGCCGGAAACATACTATAGCCATCATATCGGGATGCACCATCCGGAGAATAACATGCCTGACGATGACAGCTGTACAATGCCTTTCCAGCGTGATTCCTTCCGGGGATTCAGTAAATACCTGACGAGCTTCTTCTTTGCCGGAGTCATCAATCTGTGCAGGTACTTCATTAAAAGACATCGCAAAAAACTACTGGTAAGAGCTTCCAGAGGAGAGTTTTTGTTTATTGCTGCCTGTGTGGGTCTGTCTTTTGTAAACTTCCCCGCGACGTTTACTGTATTTATCCTTCCGTTCCTGATCTCCCGGGTCATTATGATGGTGGGCAACTGGGCGCAACACGCTTTTATTGATGTTGCCGAACCCGACAACTCTTACAAAAACAGTATTACCTGTATCAATACAAAGTATAACCACAAATGCTGGAACGACGGTTATCATATCAGTCACCATGTAAAACCATCCATGCATTGGACAGAACATCCCCATTTTTTCAAAGAAACCCTTAACGAGTACATTGAAAATGAATCCATTGTATTTGATGGTATCCATTTTCTGCATGTCTGGCTCTGGCTGATGAGCAAAAGGTATGACCTGCTGGCGCGGCATTTTGTCAATATTGGGGATAAATACAGTTCTGACGAAGAAATTATAGCTTTTTTAAGGCGGCGTACAAAAAAGATCGACCTCGCTACCGTACCCGCTACTAGTGCTATTGCATAAAATATGGCTCCCTTTTTACTTATATGACACATAAATCTTATGAATATGCGTAATCATAAGAATAAGTGACTAAATTTGCGCTCTAACTTTCGATTTTAAAGTCAAAGCATTATGCGCACTGTTACGTTAAAAAGGGTTGTGGTTACCGGGCTGGGGGCCTTAACGCCTATCGGAAACGATGTAAACACATTCTGGAATAGTCTGAAATCTGGTACCGGTGGTGCTGGTCCTATTACCCGTTTTGATACTACGGAGTTTAAAACTAAGTTCGCTTGCGAACTGAAAGGTTTTGATATAGAAAAGTTCATGGAGAAGAAGGAAGCCCGCAAAATGGACATGTTTACGCAATATGCCATGGTAGCTGCTCAGGAAGCTGTTGAAAATGCAGGTCTTCATCTGGACGGTGTTGATAAAACCCAAATCGGTGTGATCTGGGCTTCTGGTAACGGTGGTATGCAGACCTTCGAAGACCAGATCGTAGAATTTACACAGACTAATTTCGTTCCTAAATTCAATCCTTTCTTTATTCCAAAACTGATCTCCGACATCGCGGCTGGTCAGATTTCCATGAAATATGGATTCATGGGTGTAAACTATTGTACGGTATCTGCCTGCGCTTCCTCCAGCAGCGCTCTGGTAGACGCGTTCAACTATATTCGCCTCGGTAAAGCGAACGCTATCGTAGCCGGTGGTTCTGAAGCACCTGTAACCCGCGCTGGTATCGCAGGTTTCAACGCCCTCAAAGCCCTCTCTACCCGTAACGATGATCCATCTACTGCTTCCCGTCCTTTCGACGCTGACCGTGATGGTTTCGTAATGGGTGAAGGCGCTGGCGCAATCATACTGGAAGAATACGAACACGCAGTGAAAAGAGGTGCTACCATCTATGCTGAAATGGTAGGTGGCGCAATGACTGCTGATGCTTACCACCTGACCGCTACCCACCCTGAAGGTCTGGGCGCGCGCCTCGGTATGGAAAGAGCACTCGAAGATGCTGAACTGAAACCGGAAGATGTTGATTATATCAACGCACACGCTACTTCCACTCCACTGGGTGACGTTAGCGAACTGAAAGGTATCAGCGGCGTATTCGGTGATCATCTGAATAAAATAAATATCTCTGCTACCAAATCCATGACCGGACACCTGTTGGGTGCTGCCGGCGCTATCGAAGCAATCGCTTGTATTAAAGCGACCCAGTTCGACATCGTGCCGCCAACCATCAACACCGGCACTCTGGGCGAAGGTATCCCTACCAACCTGAACCTGACCATTGGTAAGGCACAGGAACGTACCGTAAATGTTGCAATGAGCAATACCTTCGGCTTCGGCGGTCATAATGCGATCGTAGTATTCAAGAAATACAAAGCTTAATCAGCTACCTTTTTATAGAAAAGCGAATTACGTGGGCCCGGCTCCCGTAATTCGCTTTTTGTTTTCCTATAAACATTTAATAGATTACAAGTCTGATATTAGTCTGACTATAGTCATCCTTCGTTCATCCTTCGTTGAAAAACGTAGCATCAACGAAGGATAAGTATAACCTGACTACTGGAAAACACCGTTTCCTTGCCAACATCCTCCCTGCAGCAACACTGTATCGCTTTCCGCTACCGTCTGGTACAGTATCTCTGATAATCAGCATCTTAATACTAACGCACACTAAAATTTTTAGTAAACTCGTAATTATGCCGTAGTTTAGTAGTCTAAAATAGTCCGCGGGACTTCAACTTTTCACCGCGGCTTTTTAAACCGATATGGCAAAGAAGAAAGAGAATGTAATTGCGCCAGATCCTGCACCGGTCACGGCAGATGAGCATATAGCAGTGTTTGGAGCCCGGGCGCATAACCTGAAAAATCTGGACCTCCAATTACCCAAAAACAAACTGGTAGTGATAACCGGCATCAGCGGAAGCGGAAAATCCTCGCTTGCGTTCGATACCATTTACGCAGAAGGCCAGCGGCGATATATGGAAAGCTTTTCCGCCTACGCCCGCCAATTCATCGGCGATATGGAAAGACCAGATGTAGATAAAATTACCGGCCTTTCCCCGGTGATCTCTATCGAACAGAAAACAACCAACAAAAACCCTCGTTCTACCGTAGGAACGATCACGGAAATATATGACTTCCTCCGCCTCCTCTACGCGCGTGTAGGCCTTGCCTATTCTTATAATACCGGCAAACGCATGACCCGCTTCTCCGAAGAAGAGATCATGGAGCATATGTTCAAAAATTATCCGAAAAAGAAACTGGTGATCCTTGCCCCGCTCATCCGCGGTCGTAAAGGTCACTACCGCGAACTGTTCGAACAGCTCCGTAAACAGGGATACCTGAAAGTACGTGTCAACGGAGAGATCCTCGATCTTAAAGAACGTATGCAGGTAGACCGTTACAAGATCCATGACATCGAACTGGTCGTAGATCGCATACAGGTACTCGACGATGCCCGCGCCCGTATCAGCCAGAGTGTACAAAAAGCACTGCAGATGGGTAAAGGCCTGCTGTTTATCATGGATAATGATAGCGGCAAAATCAGTCAGTACAGTAAACAACTCATGTGTGAAGATACAGGCCTTTCCTACGAAGAGCCATCTCCCAACACATTCTCCTTTAACTCTCCTTACGGCGCCTGCCCCCGTTGTAAAGGTCTCGGCACCATTTATCAGATAGATATGGACGCCGTGATCCCGGACTATTCCGTATCCATTAACGATGGCGGATTAGCACCTCTCGGTGAGGCCCGTGATACATTTACCTTCAAACAGGTACAGACGCTGGCCCGGAAACATAAGTTCTCCCTCACAGCACCTATATCTGACCTGCCACAAAAAACACTGAACCTGCTGCTCTTCGGAGATGAAAATGGTTCACTGGAAATGGATATGGAATTCGGTGATGGTAGTGAAACTACCTATTCCGCCGAGTTTGAAGGGGTGATCAATACCGTACGCCGCTATTTCAACGATACCTCTTCAGATGCAGTACGCAACTGGGCCGAAAGTTTCATGAAACTGCACACCTGTCCGGAATGTAACGGTACCCGTCTGAAAAAAGAAAGTCTCTTTTTTAAAGTAGACGAAAAAAATATCGCGGAACTGGGCGGCATGGATCTGGATAAATTACAGGTCTGGTTCAAAGACATCGAAAAACGCCTCGATAAGAAGCAGAATACCATCGCAAAAGATATCCTGAAGGAAATCCGTGAACGCCTTGGTTTCCTGCTGAATGTCGGACTCAACTACCTTACGCTCTACCGTGCTACACGTACGCTCAGCGGCGGAGAAAGTCAGCGTATCCGCCTCGCCACGCAGATCGGTTCCCAGCTGATGGGGATCACCTATATATTGGACGAACCAAGTATCGGTCTGCACCAGCGGGATAATATGCAGCTGATCGACGCATTGCGTAACCTGAGAGAAATGGGCAATACCGTTATTGTCGTGGAACATGATAAAGATATCATGCTGCACGCTGATTATCTGGTAGATATCGGACCCGGTGCAGGTGTACACGGTGGTCGTATCATTGCACAAGGTACGCCACAACAGATCCTGAAACTGGATACACCAACCGCTGGTTATCTCAACGGAAAAAGGGTCGTACCCGTACCTGCCGAACGCCGTAAAGGCAATGGTAAGGCACTGGAACTGAAAGGCGCTACTGGTAATAACCTGAAAAACGTCAGCGTGAAATTGCCACTTGGGGTATTCATCTGCGTTACCGGCGTATCTGGTAGCGGTAAGTCTACCCTGATCAACGAAACGCTCTATCCGATCCTCAGCAAACACGCTTACGATTCCAAGCTGGAGCCAATGCCTTACAAAAGCATCAAAGGGCTGGAAAATATCGATAAAGTCATTGAAATAGATCAGTCGCCAATCGGTCGTACACCGAGAAGTAACCCGGCCACCTACTGCGGATTCTTTACAGATATCCGTCAGCTGTTCTCTCAGGTACCGGAGGCAAAGATCAGAGGTTATAACGCCGGTCGTTTCTCCTTCAACGTGAAAAGCGGCCGCTGTGATGTTTGTGAAGGCGGCGGCATGCGCGTCATCGAAATGAACTTCCTCCCGGATGTATACGTACACTGCGAGAAATGTAACGGACGCCGCTACAACAGGGAAACTCTGGAAATCCGCTATAAAGGCAAATCCATCTCAGACGTACTGGATATGACAGTAGACGAAGCCGTGGAATTCTTCCAGCCTGTCAGCTACATCTACCGTAAGATCAAAACCTTACAGGATGTAGGTCTGGGGTATATCACACTTGGACAATCAGCCGTGACCCTGTCCGGTGGTGAAGCCCAACGTGTGAAACTGGCCACAGAACTGTCCAAGAAAGATACCGGTAAGACCATCTATATTCTGGATGAACCTACCACCGGCCTCCACTTTCAGGATATTCAGCTGCTGCTCGCCGTACTCAATAAACTGGTAGACCGTGGCAATACCGTACTGGTGATCGAACACAATCTGGACGTGATCAAAATGGCCGACCATATCGTTGATCTGGGTCCGGAAGGCGGCGCAGGAGGTGGTACAATCCTTTGCAGTGGTACACCGGAACAGGTGGTCGAATGCAAAGAAAGCCATACAGCCCGCTTCCTGAAGATGGAACTGAATAATTAACAGACAAATATCACATTACATATTTCCGCTTTCTGTTGGTGAAATTAATCATCAGCAGAAAGCGGAACTTGTAAATAGGAACTCGTAATTTGCAGGCATGAAATATATTTCTGGGATTATAGCAATACTGCTCCTGTCAGTGTTTGCGGCCTGTGAAGATGAGACTAAGACGTGCGACTCAACCTTGCTCAGTGACCTGGGTATGAACTTTAAAAAAGATACTCTTCAGGGATTTCTGGTCAAAGACACGATATGGCCTAAAGTAACATTATATGCCATTGGTAATGATTCCGTTCTTATCAACAGGCAACCGAGAAGCAGCGCATTCATGCCGCTGGACCCATTACACGATACCTGCAGATTTTACCTGCAACTGGACTCAATTGCTATTCCTGACACCCTTACTTTCAGGTATAAAAGAGTGCCCAGCTTCGTATCTCCGGGATGTGGCTTTGCCACCTTCTTCTCACTGGATACAGTGATCACCACTTACAATACCATTGATTCCATACACATTAATAATAGGGAAGTAAACAGTTCGAATGATACGCACATTTCTTTATACTTTATCTATTAGTCTGGCCGGCCTCTTGACCCAAGCCGCACAGGCGCAGGTAAAACCCGCTCCCGCGGCAGGAGATACCAGTATCAAAAGGACAACTACAGATACTTCCGCTCCCCGTAAACCGGTTAAAGCGACCGGAGAGGTATTACAGCCCGCAAAGAAAGACTCCTTCTATATCACAGGAGGCGGACTTCGTTTAGGACTGGACATCAGCAGATTTGCCATTCATGCCTTTCAGCCATATCGGACCGACATTGCCATACAAGGAGATGTTCGTCTCGGCAGAAAAATCTATGCAGCTGCAGAAGTAGGATTTAACCGTACCTCTCATAGCGACTCAAGCTATACTTACAAAGGAAGCGGCGTATATACGACCCTCGGTTTTGATTACGACTTCCTGAAAAAGAAAGATCCGAACGAAAAGAATATGGTGTACCTCGGGGTACGCTATGGATTTGCGAGAAATAGTTACGAAGCACCCAATTACCTCATCAAAGACGGTTATTGGGGCGTGGAAACACCCGGCTCATTTCCTAAAACCAATATGGTCGCTCACTGGATAGAATTTACCTTCGGTATGCGCGTGGAAGCATTGCCTAACTTCTTCCTCGGATGGGCCGTACGCGAAAAAGTCCTGCTAAGCAAAAACTCACCAGAGAGCTTCGATCCACTCGTCATTCCCGGATTCGGCAGTGGCTCTAAAAGTTCTCAGTTCGACCTGACCTATACAGTATCCTACTATATCCCCCTGTATAAGCTGAAGTTCAACGAAACAAAACGAATGGAAAAGCTGAAGCGAAAAGAGGAGAAGAAGAAACTACGCCAGTAACATCTCTACATATAAAAACGCCCATATTTACTGGTAAATATGGGCGTTTTACTTTATAACAGCAGCCTCACACAACTCAGCTGCATTTTAATGCCTGATCGGCCTTCAGACCTTCGCTTCTCTGATCATTTCTATGTGTGGAATATCATCTTCCAGATACATCTCACTACTCTGCTGAAAGCCCAGTGAACTGTAAAACTTATCCAGATACTGTTGTGCGCCTATTTTAATAGGCACTTTCCCGAAACGATCCTCCACCGTTGCAATGGAATGTTCCATCAACTTTCTGCCGGTACCATTGCCTCTGGCACGGGAAGAAGTCACCACGCGGCCAATCGAACACATATCGAACTTGATACCGGGGCCGAAAATACGTGTATAGGCCACCAGTTCGTTGTCCAACGTATCATCATATCCCAGAATATGCAAGGCCAGCTGATCTGCATTATCCATATCCTGAAACACACATTGCTGCTCTACAACAAACACTTCACTACGTAACCGCAACAAAGCATATAGCTCCTGTGTGGTCAGTTCCTCAAATGTCTTAATGGTCCACTTTATCATAAGAAGAGGATTTTATTGATTCCCAGATGCAAGATAATCAATTACTAATGTCATGAAAGAATAGGCTCATCCATCGTAATTACTCATAAAACAATATCCCTGAATCCGGTAATAAATAATAATTTAGTGCGAATTAACGAGAAACAGCATAGATTATGAGTACCCAAGCCATGCCATTCCTTTCATTGGAGCATATCACTGTTCGTTACCTGGACAAGACCCTTTTCACCGGCCTGGACTGGCATATCAACAAAGGAGAACAATGGGCGATCACTGGCCCCAGCGGTTCCGGAAAATCAGCCCTGCTAAGTACTATAGCCGGAAAATTCAACGTTATTAACGGTAGGATACAACATCATTTCAGTGATACCTATCGTAGCGAACATACGGTTACCGATCCATACTTCACCTACCGCGACCTTTTGGCTCTGGTAGGCCACCATCATACTTTCAGAAACCGCTCCAATACTACAACGGACTTCTATTATCAGCAGAGATTCAACAGTATGGACTCATCGGATGCACCGACTGTACGGGAATACCTCTACGGAGAATCCGGCGGTACGCCTGAAGAGACCCCGATACTGGAACCACTGAGGATCCCGGCACTGATGGACAAAGAACTGATCAAACTCTCCAACGGAGAAACCCGTCGTGTAATGATCGCAAAGTCCCTGCTGAAACAACCTGTACTGCTCATGCTGGATAATCCCTTTACCGGACTGGATGTGCAGACGCGCAAGCTTTTCAGCGAGATGGTGAATAAGATCATCGCCAATGGTACAACTGTCCTGTTGGTGACCTCTCCTTCAGAAGTTCCTGAAAATATCACCCATGTACTGACACTGGACGAAGGCCGGGTAACCGGAAAGTATACACGGGAAGAATATCTGAAAATACCTCAGCCGCTCAGCACACAAGACTGGCAGGTGGATGAAGACAAGATCAGGGCGATCGTCAAAAACACGAAATCCCCGTTTGAAACCATCATCCGGATGGACCATATAAAAGTGCAGTATGGCGAACATTTGATACTGGACGATGTTAACTGGTTAGTGAAACCCAATGATAAATGGGCCCTTTTAGGTCATAATGGCGCCGGTAAATCAACCCTGCTGAGCCTGATCAATGGCGATAATCCACAGGCTTATGCACAGGAGCTTTACCTGTTCGACCGTAAACGTGGCACCGGAGAAAGTATCTGGGACATCAAAAAGAAGATAGGTTTTGTGTCTCCCGAGCTCCACCAATACTTTCAGGCAGGCAGTAATTGTCTGCAGGTAGTCGTTTCCGGATTTTTTGACATCATTGGCAGCAGTAAACCGGGTACAGAAGAGCAACGGGCGCATGCCGCCGCATGGATGGATATCCTTGATATCGCTTCATACGCCTCCCACGCTTTCAAAGGTGTACCCGAAAGTGTACAGCGACTGACCCTACTGGCCCGCGCACTGGTAAAAGAGCCCCCATTGCTTATCTTTGACGAACCCTGTCAGGGACTGGACCAGCAACAAAAAGAACACTTTAAACATGTAATAGATACCCTGTGTAATGTGATGGATCTAACCCTGATCTTTGTTACACATTATCAGGAAGAAATTCCATCGGCCGTTACCAAAGTATTAAAACTGGAAAGGGGAAAGGTCATATATTAATTTAATAACACATTTGTTTACCTTTATATCTTAAACAGCATTTAAGCCTCATGGGTCCCAAAAAACGTCTGGCGGTCGTCTCCGCCTTTGCTGTGTGCCTGTTAATCTCTTGCATCACAGCCTGTAGAAATACAAAAAAAGTCATGAACCCTGCACTGGCGAAATACATCGAAGCCTATACCGCCGGTGTTATTTCCAGGCAGAGCACCATCCGGGTACAATTAACCAGTAATGTGAATGTAACCCATACACAGAATGAGCCTGTGGATGAAGATCTTTTCAAATTCAGCCCCGGTATCAAAGGGAAAGCCTACTGGGTGGATGCGACCACGATCGAATTCCGCCCGGACGCCAACCTTGAAGCCGGCAAAACCTATAATGCCACTTTTAAACTGGGTAAGGTGATGAAGGTGGAAAGCGATCTGAAAGAATTTGACTTCGAATTCAAGGTCATCAAACCTTCCTACGCTATTGAGGATTACGGTCTGAAAGCCACCAATAGCAGTACTCTGAATAAAATGACCTTTTCCGGCGCCATCACGACCGCCGATACCGAAGATCCACAACAGATCGAAAAAATCTTAAGCGCTTCTTATCAGGGTAAAAAGGTGGCGATCACCTGGCAGCACAATGCGGCTGATAAGATCTCTACCTTCACCATCGACAATCTGGCTCGTGCAGATAAAGGTCAGGGTTCCCGTCAACTGGAAATCAACTGGGACGGTAAACCCCTGAAAGTAGACAATGTATCTGGTAAAAAGACTATAGAAGTACCCGCTATCTCCGACTTCAAAGTACTGGAAGTACGTGCGGTAGCCGAAGAAGAGCAATATATTCTGGTACAATTCTCTGATCCTGTCAGCGTTGCTCAGTCCCTGGATGGCCTGATCGGCGTAAGTGGCGTAAGCGATCTCCGCTTCTCCATCGACGGTAGTGAAGTAAAAGTATTCGGTCCTAACAGATTTGAAGGCAACTATAATGTCATCGTCAATGAAGGAATACTGAATGTGGCGGATTCAAAACTCGAACAGAGCTTTTCTGCGAATGTAGTCTTCGAAAACACACAGCCTTCCGTGACCATTCCGGGTAAAGGAGTCATCCTGCCGGAAAGTAATAAACTGGTGATGCCATTCGAAGCAGTGAACCTCAGTGCTGTAGATGTGACCATCATCAAGATCTATGAGAATAATATCCCGCAATATCTCCAGCAGAACTCACTGGATGGTAGTCAGGAACTGCGCCGTGTAGGTCGTCCGGTAGTGGAAAAGACCATTCGCCTCGATGCTGATAAATCCCTGAACCTGCATAAACGCAATCGCTTCTTCCTCGATATGGAGAAACTGCTGCGTACCGAGCCGGGCGCCATCTATCGTGTGACCATCGGTTTCCGTAAATCCTACTCCCTGCTGGGTTGTTCTTCTACCGATAGCGGCAGCGAAGGCGAAGGCAACAGCGAAGAAAGCGAAGAGGAATATTATGGCGGTTATTACGGCAATGATAAGATAGATGAAGACGATGATTTCTGGCGCCGCTATGACAGCTATTATCCTTACGGTTATTCCTGGGAACAGCGCGATAACCCATGTTCAAATTCTTACTACAATAAAGACAGATGGGCTTCCCGTAACGTCTTCTCCTCCAATATCGGTCTGACCGCTAAAAGAGGAAATGACAACAGCATGCTCATTGCTGTAACAGATATCCGCGACACCAAACCAATGATCGGTGTTGAACTGGAACTGCTCGATTACCAGAATCAGGTGATCTTCAAAACCAAGAGTGATGGGGACGGATTGGCTACTTTCGACCTGAAACGTAAACCATACCTGCTCATTGCTAAGAAAGATGCAGAAAGAGGCTACCTGAAACTCGATGATGGTAACTCCCTGCCATTGGGTCGTTTTGATGTAAAAGGAGAGGAAGTACAGAGTGGTATCAAAGGATTCCTCTACGGCGAACGTGGTGTATGGCGTCCGGGAGATACCCTGTTCCTGTCTTTCATCCTCGAAGACAAACAAAAGAAACTGCCGGAGAATCACCCGGTAACACTGGAGCTGTACAATCCAAAAGGACAGCTGTACAGACAACTCAATGCTTTACAGTCCGTAAATGGATTCTATAGCTTCACAACAGCAACCGGCGCAAATGACCCTACCGGTAACTGGACCGCTAAAGTAAAAGTAGGTGGCGCCGTATTTACCAAAAACCTGCGTATTGAAACAGTGAAGCCAAACAGGCTGAAAATAGACCTGAACTTTGGTAAGAATACCACACTTTCCAAAGCAGATGCGACAGAAGGTACCCTGAACGCACGCTGGCTATTTGGTGCTACCGCGCAAAACCTGAAAGCGAAAGTAGACGTCTCTTTAACACAACAGACGACCAGCTTCAAAAACTTCCAGAACTATCATTTTGATGATCCGATCACACACTTCGAATCAGAAAGCAAGACGATCTTCGAAAGTAGTCTGAATGAAAACGGTACTGCTCCGGTGAAAGTAAATCTGCCACTCGGCAAACTGGCTCCGGGCCAGCTGAAAGCCAGCTTTGAGATCAAAGTATTTGAGCCGGGCGGCGATTTCAGTATCGATCATTTTTCCATGCCATACAATCCGTTCGCCAGCTATGCAGGTATCAGAATGCCTGAAGGCGATCGTATGACAGGTATGCTGCTCACCGATAAAGATCACCCGATCAGCATTGTCAATATAGATGAAAATGGGAACCTGCTCAGCGGTAATCAGGAAGTACAGGTTGAACTGTACAAAGTACGCTGGCGCTGGTGGTGGGATGAAAACAGTGACGATGAATTCAGCAACTTCACACAGGATAGCTACAATCAGCTGCTGAAGAAAGAAACCGTGACATTACATGGTGGTAAAGGCACCTGGAACCTGCAGATCAAATATCCTGACTGGGGTCGCTATCTCGTGCGCGTAAAAGACCTGAAGAGTGGTCATACCACCGGACAGGCCGTATACATCGACTGGCCGGGATGGGCAGAGAGAGTACAGAAAGAAAATCCTTCCGAGGCAGCGATGCTGGTGTTTACATCAGATAAGAGCCAATATAACGTAGGTGATGATATCACCCTTACTATCCCAAGCAGCGAAGGCGGCCGCGGACTGGTAAGCATAGAAAGCGGTAGTAAAGTACTGAAGACTTTCTGGATCACCACAGAGAAAGGACAAACCGTTTATAAGTTCAAGGCGGAAAAAGAAATGTCGCCTAACATCTATGTAAACGTGAGCCTGCTCCAAAAACATGCACAAACCGTAAACGACCTGCCAATACGCATGTATGGTGTTATTCCGATCACGATCAATGATGCCAATACAGTCCTGAAACCAGTGATCAGCATGCCTGATAAACTGGAACCGGAACAGAATGCCAGCATCACCGTATCTGAAGCAAACGGTAAAGCCATGACCTACACCATCGCACTGGTGGATGAAGGCCTGCTGGACCTGACCCGTTTCAAAACACCGGATCCACATAGCGCGTTCTATGCACGTGAAGCATTGGGTGTGAAAACCTGGGATCTCTTCGACTACGTAATCGGTGCATGGGGTGGCGATATGGAACGTATCCTCAGCATTGGTGGTGACGAAGGACTGAATAAAAATGCCGGCAGCGCTAAAGCAAATCGCTTCAAGCCTGTGGTAATATTCATGGGACCATTCACTTCCAAAGGAGGCAAACAGACACATAACTTCAAACTGCCACCATACGTAGGTTCTGTGAAAGCGATGGTAGTAGCAGGACAAGACGGTGCTTACGGTGCTGCTGAAAAAGTAGTAGCTGTGAAAAAACCGTTAATGCTGCTGACTACATTACCACGCGTATTGGGACCTGCAGAGACTATCCAGTTGCCGGTAACTGTATTCGGTATGGAGAATAATATCCGTTCGGCTAAAGTAACTCTGGCGACCAGCCCTCTGCTGGAAGTAGTAGGCGAGCGTACCAAAACCGTTACGTTCACACAGCCCGGTGAACAGATCGTATACTTTGATGTACGAGTTAAACCACAGGTAGGTGTAGCAAAAGTGAAAGTAACCGCTACCAGCGGCGCTGCGAAAGCAGAAGACGAAACAGAACTGGAAGTGCGCAATCCTAATCCGGTGATCACAACTGTACAGGAATCCACTTTACAGGCTGGTCAAAACTGGAGCACAGGTTACAAACCTGCTGGTATGGCCGGTACCAATACAGGTGTACTGGAAGTATCGACTATTCCGTCACTGAATCTGGCAAAACGCCTGAACTATCTGATACAATATCCACATGGCTGCGTAGAACAAACTACCTCCAGTGTATTCCCGCAACTGGCACTGAACCAGCTGATGGATCTGAAACCAAACGAACTGGCGAATATCGAGAAAAACGTAAAAGCCGGTATCGGACGCCTGAAAGGCTTCCAGACTTCTGACGGAGGTCTGAGCTACTGGCCGGGTGAAGCAAAAGCAGATGAGTGGGGTACCAACTATGCCGGTCACTTCCTGCTGGAAGCACAGGCAAAAGGATACGAACTGCCAACAGGTATGCTCGACCAATGGAAGAAATATCAGCGTAATAAGGCGGGTTCATGGGCGCCGTCCACTGCCAACTTCTATGGTGGCGACCTCACACAGGCATATCGTCTCTACCTGCTGGCACTGGCTAAGATACCAGAACTGGGTGCGATGAACCGCCTGAAAGAATTCAAGTACCTGTCTGTTGAAGCAAAATGGAGACTGGCTGCTGCCTATAAATTGTCCGGTCAGCCGGAACTGGCAAACAGTCTGGTACAGGGCTTACCAATGGAGGTAAAACCATTCAATCAGCTGGGTGGCACCTTCGGTTCCGACCTGCGTGATAAAGCGATGATACTGGAAACATTGACTATCCTCGGACAGCGTAACCGCGCTAACGAAATGTTACGTCAGATTGCCGCTAACCTGTCACAGGAATCATGGTACAGCACACAAACTACAGCATACGCACTCATTGCAGTAGCAAAGTATTGTGGTGTAAATACCAGCGGTAACAAAATGAGCTTCAGTTACACGATCAACGGCAGCAGTAATACAGTGAATGCCACTTCTTATGTAGCACAGGTACCTGTAACTACCAATACAGATGGTAACATCAGTATCCAGAATAAAGGCCAGAACGTACTGTACACCCGCCTGATACTGCAGGGACGTCCGGAAGCTGGTCAGGAACCAAACGTTCCGAACAATCCTGATGTACTGGATATACAGGTGAAATACAGCACCCGTGATGGTAAAGTACTGGATCCTGCCTCTCTGCGTCAGGGAGCTGATTTCATGGCAACCGTAACGATCCATAATCCGGGTAAACGTGGTTACTACGAACAGATGGCACTGACTGAAATATTCCCGAGCGGATGGGAAATCATCAACACCCGCCTGCTGGAAAATGACAGCACCTTCAGTTCATCACCATTTACTTACAAAGACATCCGTGACGACAGGGTATACACCTACTTCAACATTGAAGAAGGTAAAACCCGCACTTACAACGTCCTGCTGAACGCAGCCTACCTCGGCCGTTATTACCTGCCAGCAGTAGCCTGTGAAGCAATGTATGACAATACCATACACGCCTTCCTCCCGGGCAAATGGGTAGAAGTTGTTAAGTAATCAGGAATCAGTAATCAGAAATTACAAATCAGGAATTACAATCAGGAATCAATCCCATAAAACGGCGCTTCGATAACCGAAGCGCCGTTTACTTTTACCAAACCCCATTACCTCCCAACGCCCCAAAGCTCACAAGGACGCAGGAATAATGCGAAGGTTACAGATGGTAAAGCGGACCTTAGCCCGTCCCCTGCAAAAAAGCCAACGCCCACCAAAGCTCCAACCCCCAGCCCACCACCAACCGCCACATCCACCTGCTTAACGGGCCCCAGTCCGCGACACCATCTGCAACCGCAGCGTATCTCCTGTCCCATAAATTCACCCACCATCTGCAACCACAGCGTACCTCCCACATCCCCCATCTCAAACCACAACACATCAATTCATACCCCACTACCATCTGAAACCGCAACTCCCTTCCCATAAATTCGTAATTTAGCACCATGTCTCCCTGGATCCGAAAACGTAAATGGTGGCTCATCGCCGCAACACTACTCCTTATACTCTACATCTTTTGCATCCCTTCCCGTCTTTTC
Source organism: Chitinophaga pinensis (assembly GCF_007896845.1). Lineage (GTDB taxonomy): Bacteria > Bacteroidota > Bacteroidia > Chitinophagales > Chitinophagaceae > Chitinophaga > Chitinophaga pinensis_C. The sequence goes on from NZ_VOHS01000019.1 coordinate 18,360, forward strand.
ACCACCCCGACCTCATTCGTCATCGAAGACAGTAACGGCGAACTGCTAAGTGCCACCATCGCCACAGACGGCCAATGGCGATTCCCCGCAGACAAACAGGTGCCTGAAAAATTCGCCGCCTGCATCGTCGCTTACGAAGACAAACGTTTCTATCATCACTGGGGCGTAGATATACTGGCACTGGGACGTGCGATCAGGCAGAACCTCAGCAATAAAAAGGTAGTAAGCGGCGGCAGCACACTCACCATGCAGGTAATACGCCTGTCCCGCAATAAAGAGCGTAATATCCTCCAGAAGCTGATTGAAGCAGTAATGGCCACCAGAATGGAATTTTCCTATTCCAAGAAAAGCATCCTGTCATTATATGCAGGTAATGCACCTTTCGGTGGAAACGTCGTAGGACTGGAAGCTGCCTCGTGGCGATATTATGGCCGTAGTGCCACGCAATTGTCGTGGGGAGAAACAGCAGCGCTGGCAGTACTACCGAATAGTCCGGCACTGGTACACCCGGGTCGTAACCGGCAGATCTTATTACGCAAAAGGAATCAGTTGCTGGAAAGGTTATGGCACAATGAAACGATTGACAGTACAACGTGTCAACTGGCGAAACTGGAGCCATTACCCGATCAGCCGAAAGCATTACCACAAGATGCACCACATTTGCTGGATCGCTTCCGTAGAGACTATCCTGCACAAAAGGCAAGGGATGAAAAGGCGGTGACACGTATCCAGACGACACTGGATGCAGCACTTCAGCGGAATGTCAGCAACATAGTAGAACGGTATCATAGTGTGTATAAAGCCAATGGAATTAACAACGCGGCAGCTGTCGTGCTGGATGTAGAAACCGGTGATGCACTGGCTTATGTAGGCAATATTTATCATCCCGAAGATCCGGAAACAGAAAGTCATGTTGATATTATTCAGGCGCCCCGCAGTCCGGGGAGTACCCTGAAACCGATTCTGTATGCGGCGATGCTGACAGATGGGATCATCCTGCCACACTCGCTGGTACCCGATATTCCCACACAGATAGCCGGGTATACTCCACAAAACTTTAATCTGGGCTATGATGGTGCTGTACCAGCCAGTAAAGCTCTGGCCCGTTCATTAAACATACCGGCGGTGAGAATGCTGCAACAATACCGGTATGAAAGAATGCACGCATTGCTAAAGAAGCTGGGTATTACTACATTGAATCAACCACCGGACCACTATGGTCTGTCACTGATATTGGGCGGAGGGGAATCTACCCTTTGGGAAATGACAGGCATGTATGCCAGTCTGGCCCGTACATTACTGCATCTTGAGCAATATAATGGCAAATATGATGCAGATGATATACATCCGCCTAACTATCATAAAGATGCGAAGCTGGTATCAAAATCTGCACCTTCTGCCACGGGTGTATTGGATGCCGGAGCTATCTGGTATACTTTTCAGGCAATGGAAGAGGTAATGCGTCCGGGAGAAGAGATGTTATGGCAACAGTTCTCTTCTTCACAACGCATTGCGTGGAAGACAGGTACCAGTTTTGGTTTCAGGGATGGATGGGCAATCGGTGTGACGCCGCAATACATTGTAGGGGTATGGGTTGGTAATGCCGATGGAGAGGGAAGACCCGGGCTGGTTGGAGTATCTACTGCTGCGCCGGTCATGTTCGATGTATTCAGGTTGTTACACACCGGTAGTTGGTTTAATACCCCTTATGACAAGCTGAAGAAGATTGAAGTATGCCGGCAAAGCGGCTACAGGGCCAGTGATCTTTGTCCGGAGAAAGACTCTATCGCCGTTCCTGTCAACGGTCTCCGTTCAGGACTTTGCCCTTATCATCAGCTTATACACCTCGATCATAGCGGTCAGTGGCGTGTTACGGCTGATTGCGAATCTCCATCTCAGATGAAACACGTGCCTTGGTTCATACTGCCACCTGCACAGGAATTTTACTATCGGAGCAAGCATAACTATCTGCCGTTACCTCCTTATAAACAGGAATGTCTGGCTACACTCAATCAGGATAAAGCACCGATGGAGGTGATCTATCCAAGACCGAATGCGCGCATTTATGTTCCGATAGAGATAGACGGGAAACCGGGAGAGGCGATATTCACGGCTACCCATCGCAATACGACAGAGAAGATCTTCTGGCATATGGATGATAGCTATCTTGGTACTACACAGGAATTCCATCAGATGGCATTACATCCACCGGAAGGTAAGCACACCCTTACGCTTGTTGATGAGCAGGGCGTGCAGGTACGTGTACCATTTGAAATATTGGCAAAGAAAAGTGAAGACTAAAGCAGCTCAATAACCGTATTTCTCTTTCCAGAGGCTACGCAGATGTTTACGCATCTCGTCTTCCCTTGCATTTTTACCCGGATCATAGAGTTTCATGCCTTTGATACGATCGGGCAGGTATTCCTGCTGGGAGAAGTTATTCTCGTAATCATGAGAATATTCATAGCCTTTGTGATAGCCCATATCTTTCATCATCTTCGTAGGCGCATTACGGATATGCATTGGTACAGGAAGGTCACCCGTCTGGGATACAACAGATAATGCGTTGCCGATGGCCATGTAAGATGCGTTACTCTTCGGTGAAGAGGCGAGATAGGTCGTACACTGCGAAAGGATAATTCTTGCTTCCGGGTAACCGATCATAGTAACTGCCTGAAAGCAGCTGGTAGCCAGCAGCAGGGCATTGGGATTGGCATTACCGATATCTTCAGAAGCAGAGATCAACAGGCGGCGGGCAATGAATTTTACATCTTCACCACCTTCTATCATACGCGCCAGATAATATACTGCTGCATTAGGGTCACTCCCTCTGATAGACTTGATAAATGCAGAAATGATATCGTAGTGCTGTTCACCTGTTTTATCATAGATGGCAACCCGTTGTTGTGCGATGTCCATTACCTTTTGATCAGTAATGACGATAGGACGTTCATTTTGGAGCGTGCTGACAACGAGTTCAAAGAGGTTCAGCAATTTTCGCGCATCCCCTCCGGATATATTAAATAAGGCGGTGGTTTCTTTTAATTCGATTTGTTTACTGCCCAGCCATTCATCCTGTTGCATGGCCTGCTGCAGTAATTGCAATAATTCACGTTCACTCAGCGGTTTGAGTACATATACCTGACTGCGTGACAGCAATGCTGAATTCACCTCGAAGGAGGGGTTTTCGGTAGTGGCGCCGATCAGGGTAATGATCCCTTTTTCTACAGCGCCCAGCAATGCGTCCTGCTGTGACTTATTAAAACGATGGATCTCATCGATGAATAAGACGGCATATCCTTGTTTACGGGCTATTTCGATCACTTCGCGTACTTCCTTCACACCTGCCGCGATAGCGGAGAGGGTATAAAAAGGTACGTCCAGTGTATGGGCTATGATATTGGCAATTGTGGTTTTACCTACACCGGGAGGGCCCCACAGTATCATTGAAGGAATTCTGCCTTGTTGTAAGGCAGTGCGTAATATACTGTCCTTGCCGGTCAGGTGTTCCTGTCCCACCAGCTCATCCAGGGTCTCGGGTCTTATACGCTCGGCTAATGGTTCCATTTGTTGTTATATTAAGGGTTTGGGCTTATGTATCGGATCAGGCGCCAATATCGTCCGGACCTTCATTCTGGTCTCCGTTCTGGCGATCCCTCCATTGTTTTACATAAAACATTGACAATACAGCATTGCCGACAAGGATAATGCCATATACACTCATAACTACCTGAAAGAAACTGAGTGCTGCTTCCATTGTACCAGCCGGGATTGTCTGTTTTTGGAGATCTGCCTGTTCTTTCAGCTGTTTGAATAATACCTCACGTATTTCCGGGTTATTCAGCATAGATGCCATCAGTACTGACAATAAGCCGACCAGTATAGGGAAGAAGCCCAGTACCTGTACGCCACCGGGTGTGTTTTCCTTTAAAGTGTATGCCGGATCGTTGAGACTTTTCTGCAGGGCATTCGACAGTATCGCGTGTATCAGCACACCACCGAGGAAGAATATCATAAAGAGCACCGCCGTGTCTCCTGTCTGCAACATAACGTTCAGGAAGATCAGTACCAATGCGCCGGTCAGGAAGATGCCAATGCCATTTAATATCCTGAATAGTTTAATGCCAAAGTTCATGTATGTGTCCAGTTTTAAAAGACCACAAACCTACTAAAGAGTCGGCAAACCTCCCACAATCATCCTTTCGATCAGACCATTTGTCAAAAAGCGGTAAGGCCGCATGCGATGTTTTAGCTATATTTAAAAACTAAACCTGTTTATTTTATGAAGAGCACTTACGCTTTGCAACTTCCATTACTGGCAGCTGTCACGCTTATGGCAGCCTGTAATGGCGGCAACACCACCAAACAAACGCAGGATACAGCAGCTGTAGCAGCAGCAGACACGACCAAAGTCCCCGCTTTCGAAGTAAGTTCCATTGATTCAAGCGCTAAACCATGCGAAGATTTCGACCAGTATGTAAACGGCAACTGGAAGAAAAACAACCCCATCCCCTCTACAGAAAGTCGTTGGGGCGCATTTAACGTACTGGATAGGGAAAACAAGGAAGTACGTCTGAAAGGCATTATTCTGCCACTTGCAGATCAGAAAGATCTCAAAAAAGGCACTGAAGAGCAGCAGATCTCAGATTTCTACCGCTCATTCCTGGACACCGCTACTATCGAGAAACTGGCCGTTACGCCATTACAGCCTTATCTCGATAAGATTAACAGTATCCAGACACTGGCAGATTTTGCAAAAGTTTCCGGCGAACTGGAAGCGATCGGTTTACCGGGTGTGATCAACTTTGCTGTTGAAGCAGATGCCCGTAACAGTAAAATGAATGCCCTGTATCAGGGACAGGACGGTCTGAGTCTTGGTGAAAAAAGCTATTACGAAAGACCAGACGCCAGCACCAAAGAAGTGCGCGACGAATTCGTAAAGCACGTTGACAAACAATTTACAGCTGCAGGCTTCAAAGAAGTGGATCCGGGCAAGACCATCCTCGCATTTGAAACCCAGGTGGCTAAATTACAGCTCTCCAATGTTGAGCTGCGCGATCCGGTAGTGACCTACAACAAAGCACACTACAGCGAATTAAAGAAACTGGCGCCTGATTACGACTGGGATGCGTTCACCAATGCACAGGGTATAAAATCAGATACCCTGATCATCCAGAACAAGGCATACGTATCCAAAGTATCAGCGTTGCTGAAAAGTACTCCTCCGGAAACGCTCAAAACATGGCTGCGCTGGCAGGTATTGTCTCATTTCGCCGGCTTCCTGAACAAACAGCTGGATGATGAGAACTTCCACTTCTTCGCAACCGTGATGCGTGGTACCAAACAACAGCGTCCACGTCTGGAACGCGCGATCCGTGCTACAGATGGTATCATGGGTATGCCGCTGGGTAAATTATTCGCTAAGAAATATTTCCCGGAAAGCTCCAAACAAAAGGTATCAGAAATGATTGAGAATGTACGCGCCGTATATGGTGAACGTATTGACAGTCTGACCTGGATGAGTGCCGCTACCAAAGAAATGGCACATAAAAAGCTGGCTTCCTTTACCTACAAGATCGGTTATCCTGATAAATGGAAAGATTATTCCAGCATTGATATCAAACCGGGTAATCTGGTAGAAAACATCGTTGCTGCAGCACAATATGACCACAAAGAAGCCCTCAACAAGATCGGCAAACCAGTAGACAAGAGCGAATGGGGTATGACACCACAGACCGTAAATGCCTACTATAACCCGCTCAATAATGAAGTGGTATTCCCTGCCGGTATCCTCCAGCCGCCATTCTTTAACGCGAATGCAGATGATGCGATCAACTATGGTGGTATCATTGCGGTGATCGGACATGAATTCACCCACGGTTTTGATGATCAGGGTTCTCAGTTCGATGCGGATGGTAACCTGAAAAACTGGTGGACAGACGCTGACCGCAAGAATTTCATGGCACTGGCTAAACGTTATATCAGCTATTTCAACGGTATCGAGGTACAGAAAGGCTTCTATATCAATGGCGCCCTGACCATCGGTGAAAACATCGCTGACCTCGGAGGTCTGACACTGGCTTACAGTGCACTGGAAAAATCCCTGAAGGGTAAACCAGAGCCGGCATTGATCGACGGTTTCAACTGGAAACAGCGTTTCTTCCTTGGTTGGGCTCAGGTATGGCATGCAAATATCACAGATGCCGCCCTGCGTAATCAGATCCAGACCGATCCTCACTCACCGGCAAGAGATCGTATCAATGGCCCGCTTCCTCACCTGAAAGCATTTGCTGATGCATGGGGTTGCACACCGGGCAGCAAAATGGTACTGTCTGACGATAAAAAAGTGGTTATCTGGTAATTATAATTACTACACGATATAAAAAGGGGACCGGCTGACAGCCAGGTCCCCTTTTTATTTTCCATGCGGACAAATAGACGTAAACCGATCATCATTCTCCGGGATTTGTACAATGTATTCTATTCATTATGCCTTAAATTTGTACATTATTCACCGGAATTAATCTTTGAACCAATGACCGGCCTTTTAAAACAATACCGCACAGAAATTCGTAATATATTCATTATCGCCCTGTTGGCGTTAATTGTTCCTTATTTACCCAAAGTTTCAGCTTTCCTGCTGACAACTGCTACCGGGTCCATCATTACTTTAAGTCTGGCAGGCACACTGGTACTTGCCTTCACGCTTAAGATATACTTCCGCATATTAGTGATGCGTATCAATAAAGACAACGAGGCTGCTGCCTGATTCCTTTAACCGCTAACAATATGACGATGAAGCAATTACTCAATGCATCCTATATACTGCTGCTTGCAACCTTTATGACTGCGTGTGGCAACTCCGGCACACAACACTCCGCCACTACTGATTCTGTCACTACACATGCTGAGGAACATGCACCGGCTGAAAATGCAGTTGTTGCCGGTAAATTACCGGATCCTGTATGTGGCATGCCTTATGATACCATGTACAAGGAGTGGAGTGTATATAAAACGGATACCTTACATTTCTGTTCTCCTACCTGTAAACGTGTATTTGAAAAGAATCCGGAGAAATACGCAGGTAAGTTAGGTCTATAATCGACCATCGACCTTTTTTTATCTTTCACCCCATGTAACTTAGTAGAATTTTTTGCGTTCTAATTACAAACTCCTATGCATGAGATCACTATTAACCAGCTTGCTGCTACTCATGTTATTTTGCAGCTGCGAGAAAAATGACATAGAGGCTACGCCCTCAATAGATGTTACCGGATCCTGGCAGTTATCCCAGCAGTTATCCATGCCGGATACTACATGGGAATCAATAGGACCGAAGGATTCCGCGTATTATATATTTAGCCGGAACGGACAATTCGTCTTTGATGCTAAAACATATCATCTCAGCGGAACATATAAAGTAATTCCCGCCGGCGGTAAGGTCAATCTGATCATCACCGGCAAAGATTCTGTGACCCAATACCTTCAGGTAGAACGGCTTACAGACAACAGCATCAGAGTTGATGACTGGCTGATAGGTGTCACCAAAGAACAGGTGAGCCGCAAATTCATCCTCATCCACAAATAAATCATTCATAAGCAATAAAGACATAAAAAAGTCCCGGGATAATTCCCGGGACGTTCGATTAAAACAGCTTATGAAAATCTACGCTTACGTTCAAATTATATTGTAAAATTACCCGCCCTGTATTACTGCATTGTTACGCCTACATTATCTGCGTATTAACAATTGAACCGGGAAGAGTACTTATCTGAGAATGCTAAAACAGATCCCCGTACACCACTATTAAGGCTCCCCGTCACTACCATCTCTATCAGATAAAGATCAATCCTGCAAATAATAAGTCTATCAGCCTGATAACTATACCGTCTGTCTTATAATTTGCTGCCTGTACTATCGCCTGCAAAGCATTTACTAACACTACACCTTATTCCCCATGCATGCCGGCATTTTATCCCAATCCTGTTGCTGACTGCCCGACAAGCACCTGACACGATAATTAGCCCCAAACCAGTCACCTCCGTATTTCCGGGTTATACTATGATCATCCGGTAATGTCCGCTGATATTGCCCCCTGTTACTGCCCATTGGAGGCCATTTCAACCTCATTTCCTGATTCCTCTGAAACCTATAGCACAAAAAAAAGCCGGGCTTAATAAAGCCCGGCTTTTTTTGCGCTATAGATTTTAGAATGAATATCTCAGACCAAGCTGCATCTGGTGTCTGCTTCCAAAGAAATCTCTGGAATAAGGAGTACCAGGATTAGACCACTCGTATACCGGGTAAGCGGATGGAGTACCTGCAGTTTTCTGTGACAGACCAACACTCGCAGTTGAGTTGAAAGTGTTTGGAGAGAAGTATTGGATACCCCAATCCTTATTCAACAGGTTTGTCAGGTTGATGATATCATAAGTCAAAGTCAGTGTGTGAGTAGATTTACCGGCTTTGAAGTTGAAGTCCTGAGAGAAACGGAAGTCAGCCTGTGTATTCCATGGTGTACGACCACCGTTACGCTCTGTGAAGTTACCTTTACGGCTGCTCAGGTATTTATCACCTTCTACGTAAGCGAAGAATGCGTCAGCCATTGCCTGATTAGCAGGAGTGAAGAACTTACGCGCTTCTGCCTGATCTTTTGGAATGTAAGCCAGACTAACCTGCTGAGGTGTACCCTGAATAGTAGCATTCACGAAACCATAAGAGAATGGCAGACCGGAAGAGGTGTTAAAGAACAGTGCGAAGTTAGATACAAAACGGCCCTTGTGATTCCAGTCCATTTTGTAGTTAGCAGTTGCTACGATACGGTGACGGATATCAAAGTTAGAATAAGCCAAATGTGGATCGTTAGGATTCAGAGCCTGATTCAGCTGCCAGTTAGACTCCATGGAGTTACGGATACCATTGGTGATATCTTTAGACTGACCGTAAGTATACGCCAAGCTGAAATTGAAGCCGAAATCAAATGCTTTGCTTGCCTGACCAGTTACAGCATAACGGTAACCTTTCTTAGTATTAGACAGCAGATAAGCGTTGGTGAATTTAGAGTTGATCTTGGTACCGCTGTAGATAGGCTGTTGCTTATCGGTATCATAGATATTATATGTAGGATTATCTACCAGATTCACCTGCTGGAATTTCAGATCGTAGATAGTCTTGGTATAGATACCCTCAATCGTGAATCTCCATCTGTTTTTGGTAGAATAGTCCAGTGCTGCACTACTTCTCCACATCTGTGGCATCTTGAAATTGTTGTCGATCAGATCCACCTGCGTAGCACCTGTTGCATCATGTACGTCAACACCCTGTGCAGTTACAAACTGTGCGGCACCCTGATCAGATACTTTCACCGGATTGCTGCCTGCTGCCGGAGGAGCGGCTGCTGTAAAGCGTTTATCATACGCACCATAGGTGGTACCGTTGTTATAGTAAGCATAACCTAACCATGCAAACGGAATACGACCGGTAAACAGACCTGTTCCACCATGCAGTACCAGACTCTGGTCGCCTTTGATGTCGTAGTTAAAGCCTAAGCGAGGGGAGATCTGAATATTGTTCAGGTATTTATTGTTGATATCTTTTGGCTTCGTGTAGCTGTAAGTAGTACCGAAGTTAGGATCTACCGGAGCATTGGTTGTCTTGTCACTCAGGCTCTGTCTATTAGGCAGATTAGTGTAGTCAAAACGGATACCCGGAGTCAATTTGAAACGATCAGTCACCTGAATCTCATCCTGTCCATACAGGCTGTACATACCGATTTTGAACTGAGCTGGAGGATTCGCCATGATATAATCACGGGAATTATTAGCGTAGTTAAAGTTAGCACGTACACGGCTTGGTGCGTCATTCAGGAAGTCGTTGATACTTTCGTAGTCTACACGACCATTCCATGAGTTAACGAAGCCGTAAGTGATATTGTACAGCTCATTGTGCGTACCGATAGTGATGTTGTGCTTACCCTTGAAGATATTCACGTTATCAGTGAATTCGAAGGTCTTCTGTTTCATGTTGAAGATAGACGCCTCACGGTCTGTACCAAGGAAAATGGTACCACCTCTTGATTTGATCTGAATCTGTGCAAGTGAAGGATCAGAAGTAGGATCACGATAATCGTGCACGGTAGAGTAACCAACGATCAGACTATTAGAAACCGAATTATTAAAACGGCTTTTTACTTCCAATACAGTAGAAGACTGATTGTTTACCTGTTTGAAGTCGATACCGCTGAAACGGAAGTTCTGCTGGTCACGCTCCAGATTGGTTGCTTCAGAAGTAATAGTATTGTTACGCAGGGACAACTGGTGTTTATCATTGATATTCCAGTCTAAGCGGTTAAAATACTTATTGGAATTTGAATAGATAGAAGTGTTACCATAAGTTCCCGGATCATATTTACCAGTTTTGGTAACATCCAGATCCAGCATATGCTGACGGATCTGCTCAGCTTCCTGTACGGTGATCAGTGGCATATCTGCTGAACCTGCACCGAGAATAACCGGATCACGACGACGGGCGATCTCTTCGTTGGTGAAGAAGAATAATTTATCCTTGATAATAGGGAAACCCAATCTGATACCAGTCTGGTAATCATGGAAGCTGGAAGGCAGTTTAGAACCATCACCGGCATTGTTCTTACCGATCAAGTCAGCGTTACGGCCGAAACCATATACGGAACCATGGAATTCATTGGTACCGCTACGCGTTACAGCGTTGATACTACCACCCAGAAAGTTACCGATCTTCACATCATAAGGAGCCAGATACACCTGAATATCCTGAATCGCATCCAGTGATACCGGGTTGGAACGGGTGCTGCTACCTGGCTGTCCGGAGCTGTTACTCTGACCACCCATAGAAGGGCTGAAGCCGATTGCGTCATTATTGATCGCACCATCCAATGTAACGTTATTGTAACGGTAGTTGGTACCGAGGAAGGAGTTGTTGTTACTCTGTGGAGTAGCACGGGTAAAGTCCTGAAAACTACGGTTGATGGAAGGAAGGGTTTTTAACTGGTTCTGACCAATTTTAAAAGCGCCTCCTTTCTGTGTAGTGTTACCTTTTACAACTACTTCGCTCAGCGCTGTAGAAGCATCGGTCAGCTGAAAGTTGAAAGTAGAGCTACCCAGAGAAAGATTGATACCGGGAGCTTCTTCAGTTTTAAAACCTATATAGGAAACGGTGATTGTGTATGGACCACCCGGATTAACGTTGTTGATGAGGTAACGACCGTCTGCCTGTGTCTGCGCACCATAACGGGTACCTGTAGAAGTGTTTACTGCCAGTATTGTTACCCCTGGCAGGGCCTCTCCTTTACTGCTCACTATTTTCCCACTGATCTGGGAGGTTGTGATCTGAGCTCTTAAGCCGGCAGCCGACAGTACAAGGATACTCACAAATAACAATAATGAATAGAATTGCTTATTCACGTCTTTTCAATTTTGACGCAAACGTATCCCTGCTACATTACGCATATGTTAACACAATATTAAATTAATGTTAACACACAGGCGCACGTATCACACTCAATAACTTATATGTTAAGTTTTGAGCTATGTGAGCAAATTATTCTGTTCGGCTTGTTTAGTTCCTTACTTAATCCCAGACATAGACATAGGTAAAATGACAGGAGAAGCAGACGGAAAATTATTCATACAAGCTTGTTATAGGCAACAATAAGGGTATTGATAGTAATAGGTTTCCTTATATGTTCGCATGTTACCAAAAATATATAGCGTGTGTTAAGGGAGTGTTACCTCAATATTAAGTTTGGTAAATTCTAATGTTAAGTTTTTACGCGATGTAACGCTTGTGGTTTCATAGGCTCCCTGTCGCCAGTATTCACTAAAGACCTTCATCCCTTTTACCATGCTTTGAAGTCTTGATGATCTGCCCGGTGGTCAAAGACAAAGCAGTTTCATGTTTAGGTTCCGCTATTACAAAAAGGCTGTTAATCCTGCTCACCGCATCCAGCCGGGAAAGTTTGTTCGTAATAAACAACTCGTATTCTTCCAGATCGGCTACCATCACTTTCAGTAAGTAATCGTACGGACCGTTGATCTTATAACATTCCATTACCTCGGGAAAAGTATTGACCTTCGCCTCAAACAGCTGAAAGATATCATGCCCATGCTCTTTAAGTGTAATATTGGCAAAAGCTGTTACATGTTTGCCCATGCGCTTTTTATCCAGAATGGCGACATAGCCTTTAATATAGCCCTCACATTCAAGCCGTTTTACGCGTTCAAATATGGAGGTTACTGATTTTCCCAGTCTGGCAGCTATTTCCTTATTGGTAAGACGCGCATCTTCCTGTAGCAGGTCCAGTATGTGCAGGTCGGTTTCATCTAACGTGAAATGCATTGGGGAATATTTTACTAAAATTACGCAGATTCAGCCGCTGTACCTGAAAAAAAATCATGATTAACAACTCATTATAGATTTGTTTTCGCCTTCCCGCCGCTTCTGTATTTCTAGTTACAATAATGATGACCTTTATCCCGACGCCAACTTTGTCATACACCAAAACTAATCTCTTCAATGGAAACACGAATTGTAATTCCTCTTCAGGCATTATGTCTGGAGGATATCCCTATCGTAGGTGGTAAGTGCGCCTCACTTGGAGAAATGATTGCCAACCTCACCAAAGCAGGTATTAATATCCCCTCCGGCTTCGCTATCACCACCACAGCCTATTATCAGTTTCTGCGTCAGAGTGGTCTGGAAGAGTACATTAAGGAACAGATCTCTGGTATTGATTTTACTTCACTGGTTACCCTGAGACGTGCAGGACAACGCATCCGCCAGGCTATCAGCAATACCAAGTTTCCGCATGAACTCAGTGCAGAGATTATCAGCGCCTATCTGGAACTATCCCGGGAATACGGTCAGGACGTCACAGACGTAGCCGTGCGTTCCTCCGCCACTGCAGAAGACCTTCCGGATGCCTCCTTTGCCGGACAGCAGGAAACCTACCTGAATGTCAGAGGACCAGCTGCCCTGATAGATGCCGTGCGTAACTGCTTCGCATCCCTTTTTACGGATAGAGCAATCAGCTACAGACAAAACTTCGGATATGATCATTTCAGTATTGGCTTATCCGTTTGTATACAGAAGATGGTCCGCTCAGATCTGGGTGCTGCCGGTGTAGCCTTTTCACTGGATACAGAATCAGGCTTCAAAGATGTAGTTGTGATCAATGGCGCCTTCGGTCTGGGAGAAATGGTCGTACAGGGATCCGTCTCTCCTGATGAGTTCATTGTATTCAAGCCGGCGCTCGACGGTCATCATACACCCATCATTGAAAAGCGCCTTGGTATGAAAGATAAGATGATGGTCTACGGTGAAAGTAATGACCAACGTACCAAGATCATCCCGCTTGACAAAGCCAGTCAGCAAAGATTTTCACTACGCGATAAACAAATTTTGCAACTTTCCGAATGGGTATGCCGCATAGAAGAATACTATTCGCAGCTCAAAGGAAAATGGTGTCCGATGGATATCGAATGGGCCTTAGATGGGCTCAGCAATGAACTATTCATCGTACAGGCCCGCCCCGAAACCATTCACTCACAGAAAGAACATCATACAATTACCTCCTACAGCATGGAACAAAAAGCGACGCCTTTATTAAAAGGGATCGCGGTAGGAGATAAGATCGCATCCGGAAAAGTGAATATCCTCTTCTCACTGGACAAACGTATTACTGAAGGATCTGAATTCAAACCCGGCGATGTACTCGTTACAGACATGACAGACCCCGACTGGGAACCTATCATGAAAATGGCAGCCGCCATTGTTACTAATAAAGGAGGCCGTACCTGTCATGCCGCCATTGTCGCAAGAGAAATGGGCATTCCCGCCATCGTAGGTTGTGGCAATGCTACGGAGTTGCTTAGCTCTGGTCAGGACATTACGATCAGTTGTGCAGAAGGAGATGAGGGCATTATCTACGAAGGCATTGTGCCTTTCAAAGAAACCTCTCTTGATCTGCGGGAGCTACCCGGGATCAGAACATCTCTGATGCTGAATGTAGCATCTCCGTCAATGGCTTTCCAATATTCACATCTGCCTAACAAGGGTGTCGGATTAGCAAGAGAAGAATTCATCATCAACAACTACATTAAAATACATCCGCTTGCACTGCTGCATCACAAAACACTGAACGATGCCGCGCTTAGTGCCGAGATCAATCAACTGATAAGAGGATATGAAAACGAAGAGGCTTATTTCGTACAAAAGCTGGCCTACGGCATTGCGAAGATTGCCTCTGCATTTCATCCGGGTAAAGTGATCGTGCGTTTCTCTGACTTCAAGAGTAATGAATACTATAATCTGTTAGGAGGAAAGTACTTCGAACCGGAAGAAGAAAACCCGATGATCGGCTGGAGAGGTGCATCCAGATATTATTCTGATAAGTATCGCGCTGCTTTCGAACTCGAGTGTAAAGCCATCAAAAAAGTAAGAGAGGAAATGGGACTGGAAAACGTAGTCGTCATGATTCCTTTCTGCAGAACGGTGGAAGAACTGCTGAAGGTATTGGATACAATGAAGCAATATGGGCTCGAGAGAGGAGAAAACGGACTGGAAGTATACCTGATGGCAGAAATACCTTCCAATATCATTATGGCAGAAGAATTTGCTGCGCATATCGACGGCTTCTCTATCGGATCCAATGATCTTACACAACTCACTTTAGGGCTCGACCGCGACTCTTCATTGATTGCGAACCTCTACAATGAGCGTAATCCCGCTGTGTTGAGAATGATCAGTATGCTGATCAGTACCGCTAAGAAGCAACATGTGAAAGTAGGTATCTGCGGACAAGGGCCTTCTGATTTCCCTGACTTCACAAAGTTTCTGGTGGAACAGGGCATTGATAGTATCTCCGTCACACCAGACGCATTGACTAAAACAGTAAGAGCTATTCACGAAGCAGAAGAACTGCTCAGCTTACACGCACCATTACACGTTTTATAGTATAAAGCCCACGATAAAACAGAAAGCCGTCCGCAGTAGCAGACGGCTTTTTGCTGTATTATATCAATCAGTTTTATAAAATCTGAATCAGCTTTACAATCTGAGAAGGATTAGGACATGTAGTGGTCTTTACCCTGTGGAATACATTGTATGTACCTTTTGGCAGATTGGAAGGGAAGTGGAAAGAAATGTCAGAATCATTCCATGTCGCTACACTTACATTAGCGCTATTCCTGATATCCCATTCTACAGCAACCAGTTCATTCAGCTTCACTCTGTAAGACGGATACAGCGTACCGATGTTGTTGTAGGTAGCTTGTGTACCAGATGCAGGCAGGTTGATGTGCGGATAGAGATTACATGCAGATCCCGGATATAATGCTCTTATTACTTCAGCATCTTTACCACTCTCGTTAAACAAAAGATATCCGTCGTTGGTAGATGGCACAAAGTTTTTGCGCATGATTGACAATGCAGCATCACTTTCGGAAAAAGCAGGAAGATCCACGTTACCGATCACCTGACCATTATCAGCGATACCTTCACCCTGTGTATTCCAGTCACTGTGACGCAGTCCCATCATATGGCCGATTTCGTGTGCGATCAACCAGGAAATCTGGTCGGAGCTCAGGTTCTGTGAATCGATCAGGGTTTTGTTAAGGATAATCTGATAACCATTCACACCGTTGAAGTTAGAAAATCCGGGATAGTCTCCCATTGCATAAACACCTGAAGGCAGGGTACCATAAACAATCTGGAAACTATATGCCGGATCAGTAGCATAGTAAGTAGCATAAAAGCTCAGAGCAGAATGTGCACTGTTCCATTCCTGAATCGCTCTTACAGCACCAGCATAATAACGGGGCTCTCCGAGTACTGTTGATGGCAAAAATACTTTGATCTGGTTGCCAAGGGTCCAGAGATTGGTAGCGGTTGCATACTTCGCGTTTGCATCCTTTCTGATATTGTATTCATCGAGGAATTTTCTTGAGATGGCGCGATCTCCTTCCACAACAAAAATAGAATCATAATTTTTTACGCCAGAAGTATCAAAGCCGAGATCATGGATCTTTTGCAGATACTTTTCATCTACGCGGGCTTGAATTTCATCGGTCACCGGGGCTTGGGTGTTTGCATTCTCTTTTTTACAGGCAAATAAAAAAGCAGACATCGCAGTAATGGTCACTGCTAAAGAGGCAATACGGGTTCTCATGTGATGTATTTGATTTAATTAACAAATTCTCCGGACAATAGATTACCAGCACATCTGTCTATACACAAATGCAACAGGTATATTTTTATACAACATTCTCTAGTGCGTAATACGAATACAATTGCCTTTAGGCAGGTATGTATGGTCAATGCAGATAGAAGACGGATTTTGCATCATCAAAAGGCCTGATGCGGGCCGGGTAACATATCTCGATACGGGGTTCATATGGTCGGGTATACAACTTAAAAACTGATACTACAATAGTAACAATTTGTTTTGTAAAAAAAGCACAAAACATGTTATGCAAATATTAACAAAAAAATGAGGGGGCTGTCTCATAAATAAAAAATGAGGCGGCCCTTTTTATATTGTTTTGAAAAGTAGATTGTAACTTAATGTTATGGCAAGAGGAAAAAGTCTTACGGTAACATTTAAAGCTACTCATCAGAATCAGCTGTCGCTAATTCCGCTTGATTTAAATGATATGGTGGCAGCCAATCATCCTGTGAGGATAGTGGCGGCCATTCTTGATAAAATCGATATCAGTAAGCTAATTGCCGAGTACAAAACAGGCGGAGCCAGTAGCTATCATCCCAAAGTATTACTAAAGATTTTGGTATATGCTTACATTAATAATATATACAGCAGCCGCAAAATAGAAGAAGCAGTTAGTCAGAATATAAATTTCATGTGGCTGGCAGGTCTAAATAAGCCTGATCATAATACAATCAATAGGTTCCGGGGTAAGCGCTTGCAGCGGACGTTACGTCCCATTTTCAGCCAGGTAGTTGAATTGCTGTGCCAGGAAGGTCTTCTGAGTATAAAAGAGTTGTACACAGACGGGACTAAAATTGAAGCAAATGCGAACCGGTATACTTTTGTATGGGGCAATTCTATTAAATCAAACCGGGAAAAGATCAAAAAACAACTTTGCGAGCTTTGGGAATATGCTCAGCAGGTGGCTGCATCAGAAATGGATGATACCGATCCGAGTGGGTTTGATAAAATTGATAGTGAAAAAATAACTGAGACTATTAATAAAATAAACGAAGCGTTAAAGGACAAAGACGTTGACAAAAATATCCGCCAGAAACTGAACTATGGCAAGAAGAACTGGCCTGCAGCACTTGATAAATATGAGGGGCAAGAAAATCAGATAGGTTGCGGCCGTAGTAACATGAGTAAAACAGATCCAGATGCGACATTTATGCGGCTCAAAGAAGACCATATGAAAAATGGCCAACTGAAACCAGCGTATAATGTTCAGGTAAGCACCAATAATCAGTACATTGTAAATTATAGCCTTCATCAACAAAGCACCGATACCAATACGCTAATCGCGCACCTGGAACAGCATATAAAGACCTACAAGGAAAAACCAACCAATATTACAGCGGATGCAGGTTATGGTAGTGAACAAAACTATCAATGGCTTGAATCTAAACGGATCACTGCTTATGTGAAACACAATCAGTTTGACAGACAGCAGCGTAAGCGAAAAAAGGAGAAAAATCCTTATTCATCTGATAAATTAGTTTACGACGAGAGCAACGACCAATATGAGTGTCCGAAAGGCAAGCCGATGCATAATGTGGGCACCTACACCAGGCAAACAACAACAGGCTTTCTACAGACGATCACAAAATATGAAACAGAGAGTTGTAAGTATTGTAGGTTAAAAAAGTTATGCCATCAGGCAAAAGGTAACCGTGTGATTGAAATTAATCATAATCTAAAACGGCTAAAATCGAGGGCAGATAAGCGGTTAAAAACAAGACGGGGAATAGCTAAACGTAAACAGCGATGTTTTGATGTGGAATCTGTTTTTGGTAATATCAAGCATAATCACCACTTCAGGAGATTTATGCTCCGTGGCATCGAAAAAGTCGAAATAGAGACTGGCTTATTAGCCCTAGCGCACAATCTTAGGAAGAAAATAGCCTAAGAAACCTAAAACTAAACTTCAAAATATCGATTTGATACTTAAAATATCTTTTAGGTATATAATACACCATATCGGCTGATATAACAGTATAAAAACATAAAAGGGAACGTCTCAACTTATGAGACGCCCCCCTCTGACAAGCAGTTATATTATGTAAGAATTACTCTTTTACATATACTGTTTCGTTTGGAGTCCAGTTAATCCATGCCTGATTAGTCCATGGGTTAGCAGGATCTACCGCACCAACGTAGTTAACTTTATCGAAGAAAGCATCGAATTCAGCAGAGAATACTGCAGTTTTAGCAGTTTTCAGCGCAAATTCAGTGTTGGTAGCTTTGTAAGAAGCAGCAGAAGGAACTTTAGCAAATACATCAGCCAGAGCAGTGTAAGTAGTGTTAGTGTTCGCTTCAGCCATGATCAGGTTTTTGATATCGTTACCAGTCAGGTAGCTTGCATCTTTAGTATCAGCATCGAATAATACCGGACCGATAGCAGTAGCACCAGCACCACGCTGAGTAGAGATAGGGCTGATACCAGAAGCCTGGAAGATAGAGTTCGTGATTTTGGAAGTACCATCACTCAGATAATCCTGAGCAACTTTACTTTCAACATCAGTAGCAACTGGCATACCAGAGAATACAGAGTTTGCTACAGTAAAGTTAGCACCTCTTCTCCATCTTGCACCAGAGTAGAAATAATCACCAGCACCGGTTGCAGCACCAGGACCTACGAGGGTCAGGTTAGAAATGATTGGGTGAGTGAAAGGAGTAGAAGTGTTTGCACCGTTCAGGTTGTCAACTTCCAGACCGTTTGACAGGCTCACAACGTCAGAAGCTTTAGGATCCAGCAGAGCTACGAGGAACTGCAGTTTACCTTTGAAACCGCTATCCATATCGAAGTTATCATCCAGAGTACCGTAAGCTACCAGATATTTACAGTTTACGCTACCACCGAACCACTCGTAAGCGTCATCGCCAGAGTAGCTAACCTGGATGTGGTCAACTGTAGTACCAGAACCAACAGCGTAGAAAGTAACACCGTTTACTTCGCTATCTGCAGTACTTGCCAGCGCGATACCACCAAACTCGATTCTTACATATTGCAGTACACCGGAGTTGTCAGCATCATCACCCTGTGTGCTGGAAGCGTTACCATAGTTCAGGTTAACGGTTGCATCTACGTTAGCCAGACCTTCAACAACTCTCTTGTCAACTGGTCTGTTGGTAGAACCTTTACCTAACAGGATAATACCACCCCAGTCACCTTTAGCACGTGCACCTGGCGCTTTAGCAGATGTGAATACGATTGGAGCATCAGCAGTACCTTTAGCGATCAGCTTAGCACCTGCAGTGATGATCAGGGTACCACCGGAGGTAGGACTTGTATTTCCACCCAGAATAGTAGTACCTGGTTCTATAGTCAGAGTAGCGTTATTTGTAACGTAAACATACTCTTTCATCAGATAGAATGTATCCTTTGAAAGCTTTCTGTCGGCAGAGATTTTACCTTTCAATTCAACAGTCGCCTTCGGTTGTTCAGGAGTTGGTTCAACTTTGTCATCATCTTTACAAGCTACGAAAGTTGTAGCCAGCGCAGCAGCCATAAGCAGAACTGATGTCTTGTTTTTTCTCATAGAATTTAAATTGAATTTTGGCAAAAAAATGAATTAAATGTTAGCTGATTATTAGCACTATGTTAACAAATGGTCAACTTATTACGGACCCTTTATTATCTGAAAGTATAGGAAAAGCTTAAAGAGAAATTAGTTCCATATTTGTACTGATAGAACACATAATCTGTTCCTTTCTTATAAGATCTTTTATCGTCTTTGTTCTGATACAGCAGGTATGGATTGTTCAGGATATCTGAGATATTCAGCTTGATCTCTCCGTTCTTTTTGAACAGACGTTTGCTGAGCTGCAGATCGAGCAGGTTTCTTGAATTCTCGAATACATCCAGTTTGTTGCTGCTGTCGTCACCCACAATGTTGATCCTTGAACCGATTCTGTTGTACAGTACGGTTAAACCCATATCATTGTTAGGATTGTTGATCTGCAAACCTGCGTTGATCAGGTATGGAGACTGACCCGGCATACTTCTCGTTTCACCGTTGATGTTACGTACAGTCTGGTTTGGATTCTTGATAGAAGAGTGAATGAATGCACCGTTGGCAAAAATGAATGAGTTCTTACCCCATCTGCCCATTGCAAACTCCAGATTCTTTCTCGCTTCTAATTCAATACCGAATGTATTTGCATCATTCAGGTTAATGTATGTACGGTCATTGTTATCGATGCTATACCATGTTTCAGAGATAGGATCTTTAAATTTCTTATAGAAGGCAGCTACTGCGAATGTTTCGCCAGCTGCAGGATATAATTCGTAACGTAAATCGATGTTAGTGATACGGGTCTGTTTCAGGTTTGGATTACCAAATACAGTGGCCGCATTCAGGAAGTCAAAGAAGCTGAAAGTTGCGAGCTCTCTGAATTCTGGTCTTGCAACAGTATTAGAGTAAGACAATCTCAGGTTAGTCTTCTCAGTCAGTGTATACACAAAGTTTGCTGAAGGCAGGAAGCTATTGAAAGTAGTATCTGTTGTATAGCTGGAAACAGTAGATACTGGTTTCAGCTGCTGGTTGTAGCGCTCGTAACGCAGTCCCCAGATCACTCTCAGGTTTTTAGTGATAAAGTTATCAAACATGAAATAGCCTGCACTCAGATTTGAGGTTGCATTGTATTCACCGGTATTATCCTTGTCATCTCTCAGATAGATACCATTGCTTCCCAGATTCTCGTTGGAGAACAGTTCATATGGAGATAAAGCCAGTTTCTCGTAAGGGAAATCAGGAGAAGAATGATAAGAGAATGGCCTGTAGATAGAATAACGTTTTCTGTATTGTTCAAACACACCCAGTTTCAGTGAATGATCTTTGCTCTTCTGGATGAGTGGGAACTGATAAGAAAGACCACCATTATAGATGTTATCTTTTACAGTAAAGAAACCACGGGAAGAACCACCATTTACTGGCTGATCGATGATAGCGTGACTATCTGTATAGTTGGAGATACGCATATCCGGATCATCTCTCTTGGTGTTAGAGTAGTTCAGCAACCATTCTACTTTTCCGCTTTTCAGACTGTGCTCACCCTGTAATGTAGATGACAGGATAGAACGCTGTGTCAGCGTCAGCATCATAGACTGTGTCAGATAGTGGAAAGGAGGATTAGGATCCGCTGCTACATCACGTAACAGTGTATTGTTGTCCAGTATACGGTTATACAGGTTTTTGAAAGATATTTTGTTGTTCTTAAAGCTGTAAGCGAGGTTTGCTACAGCACCCAGTGAACTTGAATATCTGTTGGAAGTATCGATGTTATGACGTCTGTATACTTTGTTGTCGATATCGAAATCATTACGCTCTGCAAACTGATTACGTTCGGTGTGGTTATGTGTTACGGAGAAAATGTAACCCAGTTTACGCTCACCAAAGTATTTGGTATTACCACCAGTGATCTGCAGACTGGTACCAGGTGCTACAGTCGTATTAGATACTCTCCAGTTATTATTGAAAGCTTTGTTGATATCATCTTTTGCTTTACCAGCCAGATTATTGAATGCAGCAGAAGAAGGAACAGCAGAAGGCAGTTTTCTTGAACCGTCATCAAATGTCCAGTAATCAGAAGAACCTCTCATACCGGTCTTCGCATCTTTGAATGTAGATAAACCATTTACAGAAACACCAGCAGAAGCAGTGATGAATTTTTCGTCAGGGAAATCTTTTGTATTTACCTGAATAAGACCACCAGCAAAATCGCCCGGCTTATCAGGAGTAGAAGTTTTATTGATCACCATGTTATCAATCAGACCAGAAGGAATGATATCGAAGGAGAATGATTTCCTGTCAGGCTCTGTACTTGGTAACAGTACATTGTTCATGGTGGCGTTGTTATAACGGTCAGTCAGACCACGTACAACAACGAATTTGCTATCCTGAATACTGGCGCCACTTACACGTTTCAGTACTTCACCGGTATTTTTATCAGGGGAAGATCTGATCTGTTCAGCAGAGATACCGCTGGATACAGCGACGTTATTCTTCTGGGCAGTATATAAAGCGTTGATTGTTTCCTGTTTGAATGAACCTCTGATCACAACTTCCTGTAATTCTTTGGACTTAGGTTCATCCATAATGATGGGGAGCTGGGTAGCGGCACCGGCCTTTACGACTACGTCGCTTACGGCTTTAGTCTGATAACCCATATATTTAAACTCCAGGACATAAGTACCGGGAGCTACGTTCAGTGTGTAACGACCTTCAACATCGGTAACCGCGCCAGTAGAAGTACCCTGTACGATAACGGTAACGCCTATAAGGGCTTCACCTGTTTTCTGGTCAGTTACTTTACCGGTGATTTTGCCATTATCCATGGCAAACGCGGAGAGGAAGGTACTCAAAAGGAGGCACACACATAACAGTGCAGACGCAAGAGAATGTTTCACGATATAAGCTGATTCAGTGACTTGATTGAATTACTGACGCAAAACTATTATCGCCGTGTTACCGCAGTGTTACAGCAAGGTTACGAGAATGTTAATTGTTAAGGAATAATTAAAAAATAGTTAACACGTCTGGGAGGATGTAGGTTCATAAGATAGATAATAAGGTATAATCAGGATAGGGATATGGTAATGCTAAAACATTGGTCAGCAGGCTATTTGCTGCGGTCCCTGATGATTATTATTCAGCAATCTTTCCAGTGTGATATCCAGTTGTGCACTATACTCTGAATTGAATTTCATACTATCGTTCAGGGTAGATATCAATTGGAACAGATGCATGCTTTTATTGGTAAAAGGTTTGTTATCCTTATTACAAAGTTCCAGTGTGAAATTGAATTTATCTTCCAGTTCTTCTTCGAACTCGCGGAGACTCAATGTTTCATCAATAGGAAATTCGATCAGCATCTGCTCAGGGAAACCGGCTTCCTGTAAGGTGTCAAATGCATTAGCCGGGGAATTACGCATATACACCGCTATATTACAGGCCAGCAGTCTCTGAAACTGCATCTGTAACAGGGAGACTGTCATTAAAGGATGTAACTTCAATACTTTCATCTTACTATATGTGTTAGCATTACCAGTCGGTCACTTACGTCTGGACTATTAAAGAATAATACAAACTTAGTGGCTCTGTATTAAGTGAATATTAAGCAGTTGTTATTATATCATAAATAAATGTTAAATAACAACTACTTATATATGTGTTATTGTTGCGGGAAGCTAATCACCTTGGAAATATCTTCCCATGGCATGGCTGAGCCATCTTCTTCCTCTTCTGGTAATACAACGCGCGCTTTTGATACGGGATACTGATATAGGCTCCATTGACCATTGGTATATTCCAGTGAAGTCAGACTTTCCACCCAGTCACCGGAATTGAGATAGGTCACGTTCTTACCATTATGCTGCATGTCCTTGATAATCGGCTGGTGTATATGCCCGCAGCATACAACATCAAATCCTTTATCAACGGCAATTTCAGCTACCACCTGTTCAAAATCTGAAATAAACTTAACAGCTTGTTTCACACCATGTTTCACCTTCTTGGAAAAGCTCATCTTTTCCTTGCCCATTCTCTCTAAGATATTATTAACCAACCTGTTGATAATAATCAGCAGGTCATAACCCTTTCCGCCCAGTTTAGCCAGCCATTTTGAGTTCTTCATGGTAACGTCATAAACGTCTCCATGGAAGAACCAATGTCTTTTCCCATCTACTTCAAGGATCAATTTATTGTCAATGGTCAGATTGCCCAGTCCGAAACCGGCAAATTTGCGTAATGCCTCGTCATGATTTCCTGTCAGATAATATACTTCAGTCCCCTTTCCGGTCATTTTCAGGATACGGCGGATCACTTTGGTATGGGCTTTAGGGAAATAACGCTTGCTAAATTGCCAGATATCAATGATATCTCCATTCAGTACCAATATTTTAGGATCGATACTGTCCAGATACTGGACTAATTCTTTCGCGTGACAGCCGTAGATGCCAAGATGGACATCGGATATAACGACAATATCAAGAGGGCGCTTATCAGACATTTTTTTTAAGAATTGAACCGAAGAAACCGGGCAGTTGTTAGGTTTAGTTTATAATATAGTATAGTTCGCTTAAAAGCACTGCCATAGCGGGTTGAACCCGCATTCAGTCAGTCTTTTTTTACAATACAAAGAAAAAATTGCTATATTACTTTTATATTAATCCAGTGTTAAGGAATCATTAAGGATAATTTTTTCTTGGCGGTATTGCCCGCGGAAAGCTATTTTTGCGCCAAATTTTCAAACAAAGAGTATGGGAGGCTTCAATTCCTTTGTAAAGTTATTTATACCGAAAGACAGGGTTTTCTATTCATTATTTGAAGACGTTGCAGCTAATCTGGTAGAAATGGGTAAAGTGCTCGTAGAGCTGGTATCCTCCACAGACATGGCCGTACGTAAAGACAAAACCCATCTTATTGAGCGACTGGAGCACAAAAACGACGATTTTACTCATCGTATTTTTGTTGAACTGGGACAGAACTTCATTACTCCTTTTGACCGCGAAGATATTCACCATCTGGCAGCAACGCTGGACGATGTGGCTGACTACATTCATGGATCTGCAAAGAGACTGGACCTGTATAAAGTGCACGAAATCAATGATAGTGTACGTAAACTGGCAGATCTGATCTATCAGGGTACCCTGGAACTGCACAAAGCGATCCCGGAACTGCGTACCATGTCCAACATGCGTAATATCACAGACGCCTGCGTAAGGATCAACAGTCTGGAAAACCACGCAGATGATATCTATGACATGGCAATCGCTGATCTGTTCGAAAAAGAATCTAATAATGCAGGAGAACTGCTGAAAATGCGTGAACTGTATCAGGCATTGGAAATAGCAACCGACAAATGTGAGGATTGCGCCAATGTGATAGAGTCGATCATAATAAAATATGCATAATCAATTGGTTATACATATTCAGCCAGCTTCTTTAATGCAAATTTCATTCTAATGACCTTACTTGTCACGATCATCATACTGGCGTTTATCTTCGACTATATAAACGGCTTTCATGATGCGGCTAACTCTATAGCGACTATAGTATCGACAAAAGTACTGACGCCCTTTCAGGCCGTACTTTGGGCAGCAGTATTCAACTTTGCAGCCTTCTTTATCTCTAAATACGTTTATGGCGAGTTCAAGGTAGGTAACACTATCGCGAAATCTGTATTTGAGCAGTTCATCACACTGAAAGTTATCTTGTGTGGCCTGATCGCTGCGATTGTGTGGAACCTGCTGACCTGGTGGTATGGTATACCTTCCAGCTCTTCCCACACCCTGATCGGCGGTTTTGTCGGAGCAGCCATTGCAGCCGCTCACGGATCCTTTGCGGTGATCAACTACGCCAAAGTAATGCCGATCATCTACTTCATTGCGCTGGCGCCATTCATAGGTATGGCCGTCGCCTTTGTGATCACCATTATAATTATGAACGTCTGCCGCAGGGCAAACCCATACAGGGCGGAAAACTGGTTCAAACGTCTGCAGCTGGTTTCCTCCGGCGCATTGAGCCTCGCGCACGGTGGTAACGACGCTCAGAAAGTAATGGGTATCATTGCAGCTGCTCTGGTAGCACATGGTACGATCAAAGATGTAGCTTCCGTTCCAAACTGGGTACCTTTATCCTGTTTCATCGCAATCGGTCTTGGTACCATGAGCGGTGGCTGGAAGATCGTTAAAACCATGGGATCCCGTATCACCAAGGTAACACCACTCGAAGGTGTGGCTGCGGAAACTGCGGGCGCTGTAACGCTTTATCTCACAGAATCACTGGGTATTCCTGTAAGTACCACCCACACTATTACCGGTTCTATTATCGGTGTAGGTGCTACGAAACGCCTGTCCGCGGTACGCTGGGGTGTAACAGTAAGCCTCCTTTGGGCATGGATACTGACCATACCGATCAGTGCACTGCTGGCTGCTGCTGTATACTTTATAGCAGACCTCTTTATCTAAACAAAGCGCTAATACGCAATATAATCAGCCCTCCGGCATCCTCATCCTGTGATGAAATGGCCGGAGGGCTTTCTCTTTATACCCCTTCCTTTTTTAGTTTTTCCTTTTTTTATCGCGGAGCCCCCTATTTTTGTAGGGCTTTTTGAAAGACCAAGTCTATTACTCATTATTATAATAAATGCTATGAAAGGTATCATACTGGCCGGAGGTTCCGGGACTCGTCTGCATCCCATTACCTATGCCATCAGCAAGCAAATCATGCCGGTATATGATAAGCCAATGATTTACTATCCACTATCAACGCTGATGCTCGCAGGGATCAGGGAGATCCTTATTATTTCCACGCCCCATGATCTGCCAGCCTTTCAGCGTCTGTTCGGTGACGGCTCCCAGCTCGGTTTGCGCCTCGAATATGCTGAACAGCCACAACCCAATGGCCTTGCACAGGCATTTGTTATAGGCCGCGAATTCATTGGTAAGGATAATGTAGCCCTCGTATTGGGCGATAATATCTTCTATGGCGCCGGTCTCGGTACACAGCTGGCTAACAACGTTACCCCGGATGGCGGTATCGTCTACGCCTATCAGGTATCCGATCCTGAACGTTATGGCGTAGTAGAATTCAATGATAAAATGCAGGCCGTATCCATCGAGGAAAAGCCGCAACAGCCCAAAAGCAGCTATGCCGTTCCGGGTCTTTACTTCTACGATAATGAAGTGATCAATATTGCCGCTAACCTGCAACCCAGTGCACGCGGTGAGTATGAGATCACAGATGTCAATAAAGAATACCTGCAACGTGGTAAACTAAAAGTATCTATTCTTCCACGTGGTACCGCATGGCTGGATACCGGTACCTTTGACTCCATGATGCAGGCTTCCCAGTTTGTACAGGTGATAGAACAACGTCAGGGTATTAAAATAGCCTGTATCGAAGAAATCGCCTACAGACAAGGCTTCATCACCCGCGAGCAACTACAGGCACTCGCCAAACCATTGCTGAAAAGCGGTTATGGTCAGTACCTTGAGAAAATTATTGAACATAAACTCTGATAATCGGAGATGGGCTACGAATTATCGATCTGGAAACGTACATTCGTAACACAGCATTCAATTCACTATTTGTAATTCATCATTGGGCATATTTTCAGACATCTGATTGTACTTAATCCTGAAAAAAATAAATAAAATCAAGACATATGAAGGTTCTAGTTACCGGTGGTTGTGGATATATAGGCTCTCACACTATCGTAGATCTGATTAACAATGGCTTTGACGTAGTATCGGTAGACAGTAACATACGCAGCACCACTCAGCTGCTGGATGGCGTAGAAAAAATCACAGGCAAAAAAATCCGCAACTATAAGGTAGATCTTTGCAACCTGGAAGACACACACGCAGTATTTCACGAAAACAGGGACATCGTTGGAGTAATCCACTTCGCAGCACTCAAAACAGTGCCTGAATCTGTAGCTGATCCGTTATTTTATTTCCACAACAACCTCGCATCTCTGGTGAACATCCTGAAATGCGTGAAAGAGTTTAACATCCCTAATCTGGTTTTCTCCTCCTCCTGCTCCGTTTATGGCAATGCCACTGAACTGCCGGTAGTAGAAACCTCTCCGCTGCTGGAAGCACAATCTCCATATGCGCGCACCAAACAAATGGGCGAACAGATGATCCGGGATTATAGTAAGGTGAACACCACCCAGTCCATCCTGCTGCGCTATTTTAATCCGGTAGGCGCTCACCCTTCCGGTCTGATCGGAGAATTACCGCTGGGCCGCCCTGATAACCTGGTTCCGTTTATCACACAGACTGCCATCGGTAAATTACCTAAACTGACCGTGTTCGGTCACGACTACGATACACGTGATGGTTCCTGCATCCGTGACTACATCCACGTAATGGATATCGCCAATGCCCATACAAAAGCCCTGCAATACCTCCTCGCTAAAAAGAACAAGGAGAATTGCGAGGTTTTCAACCTTGGTACCGGTAACGGTGTTACCGTTCTCGAAGCCATCAAGGCGTTTGAAAAAATATCAGGTGTAAAACTGAACTACGAACTGGGCCCGCGTCGTCCAGGTGACGTTATCGCCATCTATGCCAACAATACCAAAGCCAAAGAAGAACTCGGCTGGGTAGCTGGAACCGGCATCGAAGACATGATGCGCACCGCATGGCAATGGGAAGTTGCCTTAAGGGACCGGGTGCTTAGCAATTAAAAAGTTTATTTCTTACATTTATGACTCAATTCTTAATAAAAGGCTATGGTAAAAGATATTAAACCGTTAAATGAGAAAGAGACACGCGCAGGCTTTGGAGAAGGTATACTGGAAGCTGGGCGTAAAAATCCGAATGTAGTAGCACTGACCGCCGACCTGTTGGGTTCGATGAAACTGAATGCCTTTATTAAGGAGTTTCCTGACCGCTTTGTACAGGTTGGTATCGCAGAAGCAAACATGATCGGTATTGCTGCCGGTATGACCATCGGTGGTAAAATCCCTTATACAACTACATTCGCTAACTTTTCTACAGGCCGTGTATACGACCAGATCCGTCAGTCAGTTGCCTATTCCAACAAAAACGTTAAGATCTGTGCATCCCACGCGGGTCTGACCCTCGGTGAAGATGGTGCAACCCACCAGATCCTGGAAGACATCGGTATGATGAAAATGCTGCCCGGTATGACTGTAATCGTTCCTTGCGATTTCAACCAGACCAAAGCCGCTACCATTGCTATCGCTGACTACGAAGGTCCGGTGTATCTGCGTTTCGGTCGTCCAAAATGGCCAAACTTCACTCCGGAAGATCAAAAATTCGAAGTAGGTAAAGCACAGGTACTGCACGAAGGAACAGATATCACCCTGTTCGCCTGCGGTCACATGGTATGGTTATCTGTAGAAGCAGGTAAGATACTGGAAGAAAAAGGCTACAGCGTTGAAATCATCAACATACATACTATTAAACCACTGGATGAAGAAGCTGTACTGCGCTCTATCCAGAAAACAGGTTGTGCTGTAACATCAGAAGAACACAACGTACTCGGTGGTCTGGGTGACAGCATCGCACAGGTAGCTGCACGCCACAATCCAATCCCTATCGAATACGTAGGTACAAACGATACTTTCGGTGAAAGCGGTAAACCACTGGATCTGTTAAAGAAATATGGTCTGGATACAGAGCACATCGTTGCTGCTGCTGAAAGAGCAATCGCAAGAAAAAAGAAATAATCTATATTGGATTAAACTTTATGTAAAAAAAGCCATCATAATGATGGTTTTTTTTATTTAAACCATTTAACCTAAGAATGAGCATACCTCAGGATGATAAGGCATTATTGGCAATATACCGTGACCCTGCCACAAGGGAAAAGGGCTTTACGTATATCATCCAGAAATACCAGGAACGCCTTTACTGGCATATCAGACGACTGGTACTCGACCATGATGACGCCAATGATGTATTGCAGAACGTATTTGTAAAAGTCTGGAAAAATCTGGAAGGATTCCGCGAAGATGCGCAACTCTACACATGGCTATACAAAATAGCCACCAATGAATGCCTCACCTTCCTGGAAAAACAAAAGAAAAATAACTCAGTTTCACTGTCAGATGTAGAAACTGGTCTCAGTAATACTCTGAAAGCCGATGCCCAGTTCGACCCAAATAAACTGGAGTGGAAACTGCAGAAGGCTATTTTGGGACTGCCTGAAAAACAAAGGATTGTATTCAATCTGAGGTATTATGATGAAATGCCCTATGAAGAAATGAGCCGTGTTCTCGACACCTCAGAAGGCGCACTCAAAGCATCCTACCATCACGCCGTAAAAAAGATCGAAGAGTTCATCCGAAATAGCTGAAAATGCGACATCTTCGTACTTTTAAGAGGTGAATCACAATTTTTTAGAGACGAAACCACAACTTTTTTAAACTATTGCTCTCTTCTGCTGTCTAAAAAGCTGTATGATATCCAGAGACAACGATATTGCGAACGAACTGCGGGAGCTCATCCCTGAAGCTGAATGGCCCGGTATCAAGCCTTTCCCCGGAAAGGTGCCCACCGGATACTTCGATCAGCTGCCAGGTAATATCCTGCAGAAAGTGTATGCTACAGAAGCAAAAGAAGAGCTGGAAATGCTCTCCCCGCTGCTGTCAGCTATACCTAAATCCGTTCCCCTGTCAGTACCTCAGGACTATTTCAACCAATTATCGCAAAACATACTGCTCAATATCAGCGAAAACATTACCAGTGCTTCAGATAGTGTAATGGCTTCAGATGATGAGCCTTCCATACTGGCAGACCTGCCAAAGGCATTCCCCATGACAGCCCCTGCCGGCTACTTCGATCAGTTGCCTGCCCGGCTCCTGCAGCAAATACACGCATCCGAAGCCCGGGAAGAACTGGCTGCACTGTCCCCCTTACTGGCCGACATGCCTAAAAACATGCCGCTGTCTGTACCTGAAGGCTATTTTGCTCAATTGAGCACCGAAGTAATAGCTGCTGTCGCAGCATCTGCTACTAAACCTGCAACTGTTATATCTGAACAGCTTTCCGCCCCGGCACCTACAACCGTTATCCGGAAAATGCACTCCCGCCGGTATATCAAATGGGCCGTTGCGGCCAGTCTGATAGCCCTCGTGAGCGTCAGTACGCTGCTCTTTGTCAGAGACAATAACCATTCTGCCAATATAATAGACAATGCCCTGGCCAATGTAAGTGATCAGGAAATCATGGAGTACCTACAGGCCCACACAGACGCTTTTGATAAGGAAGAACTGGCCTCCTACGCACCCGCCGCTGAAGAAAGTTACGAGATCCCGGAAGTAGACGAGTTACCGGCAGAAGCCATCGAACACTATTTAGATAACACTGGTTTGTTAAAAGAAAGCCTAACAGACAATTGAGATGAAACATTTTTACACACTTTTTATATTTACTGTCCTCTCATTGTTTTGCCTTCCTTCTGCCATCCTTGCGCAGCAGGGTGCTGACGATCAGATGAAGGACCGTATCCGCGCAGCTGAAATCGCCTACCTGTCTCAGAAGCTGGACCTCACCCCGGAAGAAGCACAGAAATTCTGGCCACTATATAATCAATACACAAAGGAAGTAGAGATACTCATCGCTGAACGTCGTAAACACACCACCAATGGTCCAAAGGCATCCAATAATCCGCCTGCCGACCAGAAAGAACTGGGGTATGAACGCCGTATGCTCGATATCAAAACACATTACAATCAGGAATTCCAGAAAGTATTACCCGCCACCAAAGCCGGTAATGTATTCAGATCTGAAAGAGAGTTCCGGAACACCCTGATCCGTGCCATGAAAGAAAGACAGATGAGAAATGTGAATGGCCCCGGCGGCGCCAGAAGAGGCCGCCCCTGATAGCTGATGCAATGCTTTAAAATATAAAAAGCCCTGATCCTCACAGATCGGGGCTTTTTTCTTATCCTTTCAGCATAAGTCAGACGCCGGCATAATGCGCCCTTACCTCACGTACCTTTCCCTCGTCATTCAACACCATCATCTCCGCCGACAGCATTCCCTTTACACTCTTATAATAAATCACCACAGAATGTACCCCCTCCAATACCTGATAAGGCTCGAAGTGCAGGTCAGGGTATGCATCAAGTCCACGTCTAAAGTAGGCCTTTAACGCCTCCGTCCCCTTTATACACCCTGTAGGATCGTTGTTTAACTGCTTAATAAAGGGTGAATAAAAGACAATATCGGAGGCATAGTGAGTCATTATCGCCTCCAGATCATGGGTATTCCAGGCATGCAGCCACTCCCGGGCAAAGTCATTCATGCTATCAGATTTTGATGAGGTATACAATATAGCGCTCCCTGATCGGGCAATATTTGCTGAAAAGCTCAAATTGTAAAGGAATGCTTCCGCCAGACCGTCGGCGTCATCCCAAAGGCATTCCTGAAGAGACGATAGAAGTGAGAAATGTTTTCAAAACCCGACCGGTAAGCAATATCCCCGATGGAATCTGTCTGTGTACGCAGTAAAAAAGCCGCCTGCTCCAACCTTTTCTCCCATATCCAGTTCATCGGCGCCACATCATACACCTGCCGGAACCGTCTTTTTAAGGTGGCCTTACTCATACAGGCATAACGGGCCATCTCGTCCAGCTCTCCCATCTGTAATAGTTCCCTGCCCAGCGTATGCATGGTCGCGGGCTGGACTGCTGTTGCCGCCTGCAACATACGGATAACAGATTGTCCCTGTACCGTCTGCCCCATGAGAGATAATGCCCTTATTGCAATTTGTGATTGGGATGGTCGTACTGGTATGGTCTCAGCCACTGTAAACTGTTGCAGGAGGTCATTTTTCAGCCGATGCCATTCAGTTGTAGCCATTAATTGTGTTGCACTGACAGGTGTTGTAAGACCCGGCATCTGAGGAAGCGGGTAACAATTAATCATATCCTCCGGCAGCTCAATATTAATACTCTCGTATCCATGTAGCTGGCCGGGAATTTCAGAACAAAGCAGTGAACCTGCCGGAATGATAAAAACATCTCCCGCCTGTAACTGGTGTACAACGCGGCCGTCATACATCCTTTTCTGTCCGCGGACAATCAGGTTGAGAATAGCGTGGGGAGTATATACTTCGTGATGTGCCTTTTGTTTGTATACGCTGTACGCGGCCCAGCTGTGCGAACCCTGCTGCCAGGTATCCATCCGGTCATGGCCGGTAAACCGCAGGTTCTCGTACAGCGTATACATAAAGACTATTGAAATTTGCCGTAAGGCACTTTGGTATCGTGATAATAGAGGAAAGTCCAGCCATCGCGGGTGCCCCGCTCTTTAAACTGCTCACGCAATTCCATTCCGCGTTTGCCATCATAGTCATACTTGGCAGCAAAACGGCGTTTCATATAAGAAACCTGTGGCGCTTCGTCTCCTCCGAAAAAGATCTTCTCATCATCGGTATCAATCAGGAATGTCTGGTGATAGGGGCAGTGACCACCAGTTACTTCGTAAGTAATATAGCCGTCAATCGTACCGTCTCCTTTGGTAAAGACTACATTATCCCTCTGCTGGAGTATACGCACGTCTTCTGCATGATAAGACTTACCATCATTGTCCAGTGCATATTGCATTTCATCGGCGTTCACATAGTAGGTCGCCTGTGGGAACGTCAGATTACGCTCTCCGGTCAGCGGATCTACGATAGAAATCCCGCCGGAATGATCTTTATGCAGATGGCTCATCAACACCTTAGTGATCTCCATCGGATTTACACCGTTATCGATCAGATGCTGGTGGATCTGCATCACGCCATCCGGATTGCGATAGCCTAATCCGGCGTCCAGCAGGATATAATCCTGATCTGTGATCACGAGGAACGGCTGGATCTCTACGAGCAACGAACCGCCGGTACGCTGCTGCATGTTATCTTTTTGAAGATCGTACGGTATAAACTTCTTCGTCGCGTCTACTGTAAAAGCCCCTTCTGATAGTGGTATAATACGTGCCATTCTGCAAAGATAGGCAACTATCGTAATACCATCTGTCTGTCAGCATCCAAACGGAGCATGATGAAAATGAGCATTGTGAACGTCATCAGGGAAGATCCCCCATAACTCACCAGTGGCAACGGAATACCAATTACCGGGGCCAGACCGATGGTCATGGAAATATTAATGGCC
The DNA here is from genome assembly GCF_007896845.1 of Chitinophaga pinensis. Classification (GTDB taxonomy): domain Bacteria; phylum Bacteroidota; class Bacteroidia; order Chitinophagales; family Chitinophagaceae; genus Chitinophaga; species Chitinophaga pinensis_C. The sequence continues at coordinate 52,244 of NZ_VOHS01000019.1, forward strand.
ATATGGAAGAAGATAATACTGGCCACCCCGTAAGCATATACCCGGCTGAATGTCGATCGCTGTCGCTCCGCCACAAAAATGATCCGTAAGAGCAGCGCCACATAAAGGCCGATAAATATGATAGACCCCAGGAAACCGAAGTCTTCACCTACGGTACAGAAAATGAAGTCAGTACTTTGTTCAGGAACGAAATCGTACCGTGTCTGTGTTCCTTTCAGATATCCTTTTCCTATCACACCACCAGAACCGATCGCAATCATACTCTGACGGGTGTTGTAAGTTGCCTTGGGATCATTCTCTTTTCCGAGCATTACCTCAATACGACGTACCTGATAATCCTTCAGTACTTTGGTGAAGGCAAAAGGCACCACAAACATTACAAACACAGAACAGAAAGCCCAGATACCCAATATTACGGCCAGTCTGGAACGGTTACGTTTTATCTCACGCCGGCTGAAATAGATTACCAGCACGGTAATGACCGAGAATATAATAAAGAGGATATTCTTATCTACCAACAAAGCCGAGAGTACCAGCACGATACCCGAGAAAGCGATGACCAGTAATACACCCGGCAAACCTTCTCTATACATCACGAGGAAGAAGGAAAAATATACCAGCGCCAGTCCTGTTTCAGACTGCAGGATGATAATTGCGCAGGGGATGAGTGCCAATGATACGGCGATCAGCCTGGAACGGAGTTTTGTAAAGTCAGTTTCAAGTGAAGACAGATATTTGGCCAGCGCCAGATTCGTACAGAGCTTTGTCAACTCGGCCGGCTGGAACTGAAAACCTCCTATCACCAGCCACGAATGCGACCCTTTTACATCTTTACCGATACCCAATACCAACAGCAGGAGCAGAATACCTCCGGCATACAGCAGGTTAGCCGTAGCGGTGAAGAATTTACTGTCTGTCAGCCATATGATGGTCGCCAGTACAGCAGATACACCCAGCCACATGAGCTGGCGGGAATAGTTTTTATTCAGGTGGATGATATCATTCCAGATGTTATCACCTTCCCTGTACTCAGCTGCGAAGATCGATAACAGTCCCACGGTTACGATCCCCAGGTAGAGGCCCATGATAGGCCAGTCAATACCTTCTGTCAATTTTATTTGCTGCCGACGGTTCATAACTGATTAATCCCGGAAATAAAGTTTAAGTATCTGATCAGGTGTCATTTTTGCGCTGGCTCCATTCAATGAGTCAAGCTTGGATTTTTCCCGTACCACGGGATCCAGTGTATTGTATTCCAGCAGTGTCTTCATTTGTGGCTTGCGCTTCACAGAGATGGTATCATGCAGATATTTCTCCATGATCAGACTCGCGATAGGCGCAGCGTAGGTACTACCAAAACCTGCGTTTTCCACGATCACTGCTACAGCAATCTTTGGATTATCTCTCGGAGCGAAAGCAACGAATACGGAGTGGTTTTTCAGTTTGGTCAGCTTACCGTTTACGATCGCATTGTTCTCAGCCGTACCTGTTTTACCACATACGATCTCACCTTCGATCTTAGCGATCATACCGGTACCTCTTTCCACCACATCCTGCATACCATAAATTACCGGCATATAGGAAGAGTCAGAGATCTTGGCTACAATATGTTTCTCTCTGAATTTGGTCAGCAATTCTGTATCATCATTATCGATCTTGTCTACGAAATGCGGCAGATAGTAGTAACCCTTGTTCGCAATGATACACATCGCATTCGCCATCTGAAGCGGCGTTGCGACAACCTGACCCTGCCCCATACCTACGTACAGTTCAGAACAGGAGTTCCACTGATTATGATACAGTCTGTTCATCCCGGCTGTATCGATGGCTTTACCACCAGATTCGCCCGGTATATCAATACCCAGTTTATGTCCCAGACCGAAAGAAGAGATATAGTCATGCCAGTGCTGGTGTCCTTTTTTCACGCCACCCCATTTCGCTGCATCCACTTCCATACGGTAGAGGTGTACGAAGTAGGCGTTACAGGAGTTAGCGATTGCCAGACGCAGGTTTGCTGCGTGTCCTGCATTATGGTGCGTACAGGCGATAGGACGGCCGCAATAGGTATATGCGCCACCGCAGGGGAAACCAAAGCTTGGCGTAATAACGCCCTCATCCAATGCGATCAGTGCCGTCAGCGGTTTCATAGACGATCCCGGTGGATATCCGGCCTGAATAGCACGGTTGAAAAGCGGTTTAGTGGTATCAGAGAAGAGACGGCTGAAGTTGCGGGCACGATAGGAACCTGTCAGCAGGTTCGGATCAAAGGTCGGCGCACTCACCATCGTCAGGATACCGCCGGTACGTGGGTCAATAGCCACGACACTACCGATCTTGTTACGCATGAGATGCTCACCGAGCACCTGCAAGTCTACATCAAGGGCCAGACGGAGATTCTTACCGGCAATAGCGGCGGTATCGAATTCTCCTTTTTCATAAGGCCCCTGCGGACGGTTCAGGTTATCTTTTACGAGGTATTGGATACCACGTTGTCCCATCAGCACGCTTTCGTATGTTCTTTCCAGACCAGTCATACCCAGATAGTCACCCTGGCTGTAAGCGCTATAGGCAGGCTTCTGCAGCATCTGAGGGGATACTTCCCCGATATAACCGAGGATGTTGGCAGCGGCGTTGAAAGGGTAGGAGCGGATCTGACGTTGCACCAGCTCGAATCCGGGCTGGAACATGTACATACTTTCCTGCAGACGGCCGAACATTTCCGGTGGCAGCAGGGGATAAAATATGGAAACACGGCGGCTGCCGTTTTTGATAATAGCGGTAGTGATACGTTTTCTGAATTCTTCCTTGTCGATGCGGAGAATTTCGCACATGTAAGACGTGTCGATGTTTTTCACGCTGATCGGCGTTACGACAAGATCATACATGGCGTCATTACTGAGGATACTTCTGCCTTTACGGTCGTAGATAATACCGCGGCTGGGATATACCACTTTGCGGAGTACCGCATTAGCATCCGCCAGCTTGGAGTATTTCTTCTCGACAATCTGCAGAAAGAACAACCTTGTAATGATTAATATTACCATTCCAAGGATGATAAACTGAATTACTCTTTTCCTGGGCTGATTATAGACAGACATTTACGCTGAATAATGTGGCCACTTCACGGCCTCCCCCACCGTCTGGCAGAAAGATGAAGCAAGCGACCTGTTGCTTTATAATATGACTTTCAATTCCTTCTTAAAGATAGATATTACGTTCTGTGCTATCTGTTATAGTTCCTCTAATTAACAAAACATAATCTCTCAAAAAATATGGTCTTTGTAATGATTCCTGCCTACTTTCTGGAAAAGAACAATAATTCATACAGTACGATCAGCAGAACGCTGGCCGCTGTTGATAAAAGGATCTTCAAAAGCAGGTAAAAGAAGCTTGCAAAGCTGAACACCTCCAGTGGAAAATACAGCAGGTTGTGTAAGAATACCAGGATTCCGATGTAGGTCAGGAATTGGGAAACACCCATGCTGGTCATGGACGGTGTTTTCTGGGTCGTCTCAAAACCACCCTGTGGAGACAGTACATTGATGATGAACGGACGAAGGTAAGCGATGAATACGCAGGCAGCAGCATGCATACCCATGGTATTCATGAACATGTCCATACCAAGTCCCATCAGCAACGCCAGCAGCATCAGCGCAGGTCGTGGCAGGTTAAACGGCAGCAAGAGGACAAACAACATATACAGGTTAAGGCCTACGAGCTGGTGCAGCAGGATATTATTCAGTACGAATACCTGCAACAGCAGTAAGAGCACAAAGCGGATAATATTTCTTAACAGTATACTCATTTAATCAGCCTGTAGGTTGAGTCTTCCAAAGATTGTTGTTCCTCTTTCAGCAGATTGTCTACGACATATACGTACTGAAGGTTATAAAAGTTGGTCGCCAGTTTAATCCTGATGGTATAAGAAGTACTGGATTTATCTGTAGTGGTATAGGATTCAACGTAACCGATAGGTATATTTTCGGGGAACAGGGCTGAGTAACCACTGGTCACCACGGTATCTCCTTTAATAAGCTTCACACTCTTCGGCACATCTTCCATCACCGCATATCCGGCTTCACCACCGTACCAGCGTACGGTACCCATTTCCTTACTATAGCTCAGACGGGCGCTGAAACCGAAGTTACGGCCCTTTGAAAGCAGGGAAAGCACAACTGCGTAGTTCTCATTAACGCTACGTACCACACCGACCAGTCCACTCGGACCAACCACTCCCATATTCGGCCGGATGCCATTGGCACTACCGCGTCTGATTGTGATGTAGTTGATTGGATTATTAACACTGTTATTCACCACTTTAGCTTCTTTATAGAGGTAACGGCGAACTTCAGTACCGATCACCTTACGGGTGGTGTCTGTACTGTAGTGACGGATGGTATCCAGTTTTACAATATTGTCGAGGGAAACACTGTCGAAGCTGGTGCGCAACATGTTATGGAGGCGGGCATTTTCTTTCACCAGGCTGTCATTGGTAGCTTTCAGGTGTAAGTAATACTCCACATTGTTGTAATTTTCGTATAACCTGGCGCTGAAACTATTGGCAGAATTGAGGTAGGCTGATTTTTGCAGATCGTTGTTCCGGACCACCAGCACAAAACAAATCACTTCCAGCAGCAAAAACAGAAAAAAGTTAAAATAGCGCCTAAAGAAAATGATGAGATTACGCACAGGATATATTTTCTTGGTAGAAGATGTACAAGGCAGCTGTTATACTGCCCTGTACATTTCCTGATATTATTGCATTAGGAACGGATACTTACCTACATGTTTCAGTGCGATTCCGGTACCTCTTACCACCGCGCGTAACGGATCGTCCGCTACGTGTACTGGTAATTTAATCTTCTGTGTGAGACGTTTGTCCAGTCCGCGAAGCAATGCACCACCACCTGTGAGGTACAAACCTCTGCGGTAGATATCTGCTGCCAGCTCCGGAGGAGTGGTTTCCAGTGCTTTCAGAATAGCTTCTTCGATCTTGAAGATAGATTTATCAAGCGCTTCTGCAACTTCCTGATAAGACACCATGATTTGTTTAGGAATACCTGTTACCAGGTCACGGCCGTTTACTGCCACGTCATCTGGTGGGTTATCCAGTTCTTTCAGTGCTGAACCTATCTGGATCTTGATCTGTTCTGCAGTTCTTTCACCAATCAGCAAGCTATGATAGCGACGCAGTGCTTCCATGATATCAGCAGTGAATTCATCACCGGCGATACGGATACTTTGGTCACAAACGATACCTGCAAGGGCGATTACGGAAATACCGGTGGTACCACCTCCGATATCAATGATCATGTTACCTACGGGTTCTTCTACATCGATGCCGATACCCAATGCAGCAGCCATAGGTTCATGTATAAGGAACACTTCCTTAGCGCCTGCCTGTTCAGCAGAGTCGCGTACGGCGCGTTTTTCTACTTCTGTGATGCTGGATGGTATACAGATAACCATACGCCAGCTGGGGGAGAATAAGGGCTTTTTGGGATACACCAGTTTGATCATCTCGCGAAGCATACCTTCTGCCGCGTTAAAGTCGGCGATCACACCATCTTTTAACGGACGGATTGTACGCAGGTACTCGTGTGTTTTCTCGTGCATCATCATGGCCTTCTTTCCTACCGCCACGATTTTACCGCTTGCGCGCTCTATAGCAACAATGGAAGGTTCATCCACCACCACCTGGTCGTTGTGTATGATCAGCGTGTTAGCTGTACCTAAGTCAATCGCTATTTCCTGTGTTAAAAAATTAAAGAACCCCATTGCTTAATATGGTCAAAATATTATTGTGTGCAAAAATGAATAATTCCAACGAATATACAATCTAAAAACTGTTTGTTTTCTCAATAATACAACTATAATATTAAAAAATGTTAGTTATTGTATTGGATGAGCCGGTTAATAAGTTGTAACAATTAATGACAATGTAATCGTTGGCATGGTAATGACTCTCGAAAACGCTTAAACGAAAAATGGTTGCTGTTAATTGTGTACTCTATATGAATGAGTTATGCTCTTCAGGACCACCCCAGCCGGTCCTTCCCGGTACTTTCCGGCCCACAGGATCAGACTACACTTTTCGCGCCGTAAGGGCGTGAAAGGCGTAAATGAACATCCTCTACACGAACTCGTAACCAATATCCCTCCTGTAATATTTACCTTCAAAGTCAATAATTTCAGCTGTCTGCCGGCTGTGTGTCAACGCAATGCCCAGATCTGCTGCCAGGGATGTTATCGTCAGTACACGCCCTCCGTTGGTAAGGATATCCCCGCCAGCGGCACGTGTTCCTGCCTGAAACACCAGCTGATCCTGCGTAGGCGCCGGTATGTTGCTGATTACCTTTCCTTTCTCGTATGCTTCCGGATAGCCTTTTGCTACCAGCATAACCGTAGTTGCCACGCGGGCATCCTCAAAAATCTGCTGTGAAGAAAGTTTACCTTCCTGCACCGCCTTGAAAAGTTCCAGCAGATCGTTCTGCAGACGTGGCATTACCACTTCTGTTTCCGGATCTCCCATACGACAGTTGTACTCAATGACAAATGGTTCCCCATCTACCTTGATCAAACCGAAGAAGATAAACCCGTTATAGGCAATCTGCTCTTTTTCCAGTCCGGCAACCGTCGGACGGATAACACGCTCTTCCACCATGTCCATAAATGCTTTGTCTGCAAATGGCACCGGTGAAACAGCCCCCATACCTCCGGTATTCAGACCTGTATCTCCTTCTCCGATCCTTTTATAATCTTTTGCAGTAGGCAATATCTGATAGGAATGACCATCTGTCAGCACAAACACCGACAGCTCTATTCCCGTCAGGAACTGTTCTACCACTACCTTCTTACTCGCATCGCCAAACTTCGCATCCTTGATCATCTGTGAAAACTCCGCCACTGCTTCTTCATGATCGTTCAGGATCAATACACCCTTTCCCGCCGCAAGCCCATCGGCTTTCAGTACGATCGGCAAAGAATGGGTGCGCAGGTAAGCCACACCTTCCTCATAATTCTCCTCACTGAACTCGCGGTAAGCGGCAGTCGGAATATTATGACGCAGCATGAACTGCTTTGCAAATGCTTTACTACCTTCCAGCTGAGCTCCAAGGGCAGATGGGCCCATTACCGGAATATGCTGTAAAGCAGCGTCCTGCTGAAAATAATCGTAAATTCCTTTTACCAGTGCTTCTTCAGAACCCGGCACTACCAGAGAGATCGCATTCTCTACGCAGAAAGTCTTTATTTTCTCAAAATCAGAAACAGCGAAATCCAGGTTCTGACCATACTGGGCAGTTCCCGCATTGCCGGGCGCTATAAACAACTGTTCACAATGTGTGCTCTGTGCCATTTTCCAAGCCAGGGCGTGTTCGCGACCGCCGCTTCCTAATAGTAATATCTTCATATGAAAAAATAAAAATTCGCTTGCGCGCTTAAAATACATTCACCTGATCAATCTGCTCCGTTCTTCCAAATTTTTTGCAAAGAAAGGCCAAAATTTAACCAAAAACACCATTTTACCTGATAAAAAGCTGAATTTATTTAACTTGCCGGATCCGACGGACTGACTAACACCATAAACAACAAAAAACTAAACGTACCTATTATGACTCAAACTGCTGTTGAGCAGCCTGTAATTTCGCCGTCCTCTAAGGGGAAAGGGCATCACAAAGGATTGTATGTACTCTTCTTTACAGAAATGTGGGAACGCTTCGGCTACTACCTGATGATTGGTATCTTCTTTCTTTATCTCGTAGATCCTGCCGCCAACGGAGGCAAGGGACTCGATACAACCAAAGCTGCTGACCTCGTCGGTTCCTACATCGCATTAGTATATCTCTCCCCGTTCCTTGGAGGTCTCATGGCAGACCGCTACCTCGGATATCGCCGGGCCGTTATCTTAGGAGGCTTCCTCCTTGCCGCCGGATACTTTTGTCTGGCCGTTCCGGGTGATATGGCCATGTATGTGGCCCTTGGCCTGATCATTATCGGTAACGGGTTCTTTAAACCCAATATCGGTACCATTCTGGGTAATATCTATAACAGAGAAGACCTGCGCGCCAAAAAAGATGTTGCCTACAATATCTTCTATATGGGCGTGAATATCGGCGCCTTTATCTGCAACTTCGTAGCCGCCTATCTCCGTAACCACTACGGATGGGGCCACGCGTTTGCCGCTGCAGGCGTAGGTATGCTCATCGGACTGGTCATCTTCAGCACCAACCAGCAGGTAATCGCCTCCGGTGATATCAAAAAAGAGCCTTCTCCGGATGATATGCCGATCGGTAAGATCGTATCCCTGGTATTCGTACCGGCTATTATCGCTGCGACGCTCGGTTACTTTATGGAAGATATCCTGCACCATACGCTGTTCCATACGCGCTCGAATGACGCGTTCATGTTCGCCTGCGTACCAATCATTATCTTCTATATCCGCCTGTATACCACTTCCAAAAAACACGAGGACAAACGTGGTCTGGGCGCCCTGCTGGCGTTCTTCGCGGTAGCAATCGTGTTCTGGGTGATCTACAACCAGAATAGTACCGGTCTGACCATCTGGGCTGACCAGTATACCGACCGTGGCATGTCTGCTACTGTAGAAGACGCTGCCAAACCACTGGGTATGCTGCAGACAGTTACCACTGACCCTCACGCCGTAACACAGGTAGACGAGCACTTCCGTGCCGTAACTGATGCCAGCGGTAAAACACTGGAAACACAGGGTCCTGATCCTTATTTCCAGAACCTGCCTAAAGACCAATGGCCAAAAGATGGTAAAATGAGACTGATCTCCACCGAGATCTTCCAGTCCATTAACCCATTCTTTATCGTGGCATTCAGTCTCATGGTAGTGGGCCTCTTCGGCTGGCTGGCCAAACGCGGCAAGGAACCAACCACTCCTGTAAAGATCGCTATGGGTATCTTCCTCGCCGGTGCTTCCTCCCTGCTCATGGTGGTAGCCGCTTCAATGACCAACGTTTACCTCGATAAATCTTCTATGGCCTGGCTGTTTGGCACTTACGCCGTATTCACCGTAGGTGAGATACTCGTAAGCCCGATCGGTCTTTCCATGGTATCCAAACTATCGCCTCCACGTGTAACAGCCCTTATGATGGGTGGCTGGTACCTCGTAAATGCGATCGCCGGTAAAGTGGCAGGTCTGATGGCTACCTTCTGGGATGAATTCATCGACAAGAAACTTTACTTCCTGATCCTCGTAATATCTGCCGCTGTTGCAGGTGTTGTCATGCTGATGATCAGCAAATGGATCGCTCAGGTGGTGAAAGAGAAGACCGGATCTTACTAAACCCAACTGATTATCAGATAAATAAGGAAGGCGCGACGGAAGTTGCGCCTTCCTTATTTATGTCTTCCGAAACTTGTCCCTGACTGCGACCAATTATCCGAAAAGCCCGTTCTAAAAGGGATTTTTCACTTATATTGCCGTTTAATCAACAAAAATCTACACTATCAAACCAACTTATGGCAGATAAATTCAAGCCTTTCGTATCGCCCGGGGTGAATATGAAGGAATTTACCATCAAGTCCATTGTACTGGGCTGTATCTTCGGGATCATCTTTGGCGCCGCAACTGTATACCTCGCATTGAAAGCAGGTTTGACCGTTTCTGCTTCTATACCTATCGCAGTTATTGCCATTACACTTGGCCGCAGATTTTTCAAGACCACTATCCTTGAAAATAACATCATTCAGACCACTGGTTCTGCCGGTGAATCCATCGCAGCCGGTGTAGTATTCACCCTGCCGGGCTTCCTGTTCCTGACGGACGGTGGTGGCGAACAGTTCTTCAATTACATGACTATCCTTATCCTCGCCATCTTTGGTGGCGTACTGGGTACCCTCATGATGATTCCCCTGCGCCGCTCCCTGATCGTAAAAGAGCATGAGACACTGCCTTATCCGGAAGGTACTGCCTGTGGTGACGTATTGATTGCAGGTGAAAAAGGTGGTGATTTTGCGAAAACAGCTTTCTACGGATTAGGCTTTGCTTTTATATATGCCATTTTTCAGAAGGTCCTGCATATCGTGGCAGAAGTGCCATTCTACATGACCCAACAGATCAATAAATACTTCCCTTCCGCCCGTGTCAGTGGTGAGATCACTCCTGAATACATGGGTGTGGGTTATATTATCGGTCCCCGTATTGCAGGTGTACTCGTAGCCGGTGGCGTTTTGTCCTGGCTGGCACTGATTCCGTTATTGTCATCACTGGTACCGGCTGACATGATCGCCGCACAGCTGGTGAAACTTGGCTATCTGGCCAGCGTAACCACACCGGGTGGTAAAGGTAACTGGGATCCAACTCTGCACACTTTCACTGATTTCTCCTCCGCTGTATACTTTGCCTATGTACGCCAGATTGGCGCAGGTGCAGTAGCAGCAGGTGGTTTTATCACCCTTATCAAGACAATACCGACTATTATTTCATCCTTTAAAGGCAGCATTGGCTCCCTGAAAAAAGACGATCAGGGTAATCCTGCTGCCACAACAAGCGAGGTGCCCCGTACCGAAAAAGACCTGAATATCAAGGTTGTATTGTTCGGCAGCATCGCGTTGATCGTACTAATGGCCTTCCTCCCTCAGTTACCGGGCGATTCTATCGGTAAAAAACTGCTGGTAGGTTTGCTGGTGGTGATCTTCGGCGCCTTCTTCGTAACTGTATCCAGCCGTATCGTAGGGCTGATCGGTTCTTCCAACAACCCTATCTCCGGTATGACCATTGCTACCCTGATGGGTACCTGTCTGGTATTTATCGCTGTAGGATGGAGTGGTAAAGTATATGAGCCAATGGCACTGGTAGTAGGTGGTATGATCTGTATCGCTGCCGCGAATGCCGGTGGTACCTCTCAGGATCTGAAATCTGGTTATATCGTTGGAGCAACGCCTATGTATCAGCAGCTGGCCCTGTTCATCGGTGCGATCGTTTCTTCCATCGTGATCGGTCTGACCGTGAAATTCCTCGATAAACCAACTGCCGCCATGATCGCCAATGGTGTGACTGACCACGCAATTGGTAGTACTTACTTCCCGGCGCCACAAGGAACACTGATGGCAACCCTTACAAAAGGTATCCTGACCCATAAACTTGACTGGCAGTTCGTACTCGTTGGTGTGTTCTTATCCATCACAATGGAACTTTGCGGTATCAAATCCTTATCTTTTGCAGTAGGAGCTTATCTTCCGCTTTCAACCACCCTGCCTATTTTTATTGGTGGTGCGATCCGTGGACTGGCGGATAAAAAACGTAAAAAGGATAATGCACATATATCCGCTGAAGAAGAAGAACTCGGTAAAGGTAACCTGTTTGCTACCGGTCTCGTAGCGGGTGGTGCTGTTGCCGGTGTTATCATTGCGATCCTCGCGGGTTTCGATGGCTCAGCAAGTGTACTCGCCAGTATCAATCTGGAAGAGTCATTGTCACATGCACTCGGACAAGGCGGTTACTTCTTACTGGGAACAGTAGCCTTCGCACTGATGGGTACTTATCTCTATCGTATAGCAATTAAAAAATAAAGCGACGCAGACTACTCATTGTCTGTATCCCATAGATATTAAAAATCCTGATCTGTGACAGATCAGGATTTTTAATTTTCGGGCGGCAACTTATTCGCAATTAACTGCTTATTATTGCGTTATAGAACCAAACCACCCCTATTATGCGCCTAATTTTAACTATTGTCTGTGTAGCCTTATTGGTATCTGCCTGCGAAAAAGAACGTCATGAAGAAATCCGCAAGTTTGTATCTTTTCAGATGGACAGCGTCTTCTTCATAGGCGAAAACCCCAAAGCTGTTATTACAAAGGCCAATCTGACCGATACCGATCCAAACAATGATATCGATAAACTGACAATTACTGCCAGTGGCGAACAGGCTGAAAAACTCAACATAACCCTGATCGGCACTAGTGAAGGCCTTGATCATGGTGTATTCCGCTCACAAGATGGTAACAGGTTTTCAGTCTATTACGATGAACCCAATATCTCACAGATTGCAGATCAGACATATGGCTCTTTCACCCTTTCTATCAGCCGCATTAAAGACAGTCTTATGGAAGCTTCATTCTATGGAACAGCCGTAGATACCAGTGGTACTTTCAATCCAAAGCCTGTCACTCATGGCTACATCCGGGCGATTGTCACAGCCGATTAAACAAAAGATAAATGTTCGTACTGCTTCTTCAGAATAGCCGCATCATCTGCACCCAACCAATTCTTTAATAATGTCGCGTACACACTTTTGAAATCTACAGTGTGCTGAAGGTCTCCTTCATTCAGATTAACCAGATCTGGTCCGTCATTCAGTAATCCCTGCTTTTTCAGTCCGCCGCCGATGAGAAACATATTATTCGCGGTACCATGATCCGTTCCTCCACTTGCATTCTGTGCTACGCGCCGGCCAAATTCAGAAAAGGTTACAATCACCACATCCTGAAAACGGTTATTATTCTTCAATTCGCGTGTCAGCGCAGTGATCGCTTCATCCAGTCTTTTCAACTGCGTCTGCTGAGACGCCAGCTGATTCACATGTGTATCAAAAGCACCATGTGATACGTAATATACTTTTGTACTGATATCTGACATGATCAGACGGGCAATCGTCTGCATGTTTTTGCCAAGTTCCGTTGCCGGAAAAAGCTCTTTGGTTTTATACGCCTTAAACTGATTTTTGATATACCCTGCAGATGACATGGTCGCACCCATTGTCTTATACAGATAATCTACCGGTGCATGATCATCATCTATCGGATGTCCGCCGCTTTCTTTTCCCAGCAGTTCTTTGAACATACGGTCATTGGCGGCTGCCTGCAATTTATCAGGGTCTTTAAATGCGAGCCCCTTCTGCCTATCACCTTTCATCGCCAGACTCAATGTATCATCTATTTCCAGAGCCTGTACAGGTTTATCACAACCCTGACACTGTGCATCCAGAAAACGACCGATCCAGCCGTCTGTCCAGTTTTCAGAGGAAGCACTTGCGGACTGCCAGATATCCATTGAACGGAAGTGTGAACGATCCGGATTAGGATATCCGACGTTATTCAGTATAGCGAGTGCCCCTTCATCATACAGGCCCTTCAGTCCCTGTAATGCCGGATGAATACCTATTTCATCCGTCAGCGATAATGCCTGTTCCCGCTGAATACCGAGGGTCGGACGTGAGCGGTAATAAATATCATTACGATAGGGGATCACAGTATTAAGACCGTCATTACCACCAGACAATTGTACCACGACCAATACTTTATTGCCGGGAGGCACCAGATTATCTTTTTCCAGCGCTTTCAGGAATTTAGGCATCATCATGGAAGCAGAGGCCAATGATCCCACCTGTAAGAAACGTCTTCTGTTTAAGATCAGCATGATTTGATTTTTAAAAGTGGATACATTAGCACAACTGATATTCCGGTGTGCTCATTACCGCGATTGCAACGGTCTTAATATAATTTTCACGGGAAGATGCATCTGCATAGTTTTCCAATACCTGCTTACTGACGTTCTTATTCGCCTGCAGCAATGATCCGGCTATTGCATCTGCCAATTTCTCACGCGGTACTTTTTCATAGTCTTTCAGTAATGCATTCCAGTTAATCACTCCTTTGATCTTCTTCGCATACTGTTTCTGTACAGACTCATTCAGCTCCATCGTCACCTTATAGCTACCCATTCCCATTTCAGGGATAATTTCTTTTGGTGTGATGTTGAACTCTTTTTCATAGAGTATCATTTTAGGCAACTGCATGCGGTACATCAGACTGGAACTATCAATCCAGTTACGTCCGCCCGGCCATCCTGCCACATTGGGAGGATAGAACAATACCTGTCCCAATACCTGTTGAAAGGACAACATCACCTCTTCTCTTTCGAAATCAACGGGAACGGTTCTACGCAATCCAACCAGTAGTTCGACCGGTGATTTAATACGGTTACCGATGAGGCGTGCGTCATAAAACCAATCCGCATTAAAGATGTGTTGCATCAATGCACCGATGTCATACCCGGAGGAATAAAACTTGTCAGCCAGTTTATTTATGTTGGCTTCATCCAGATTTTCACTGACGAAGTAACGATATATTTTTTCCGTGATATACCGGGCCGTTTCTTTCTGCTCCAACAGTATTTTCAACACATCATCACCATTGAAATTGCCGCTCTTTCCTAATACTGTTTTTTGTCCGCCGTCATGTCTTTTCTCTCTGAACACAAAACTGCCATCTCCCTCATAGGCCCATCCCGTGAAGGATCTCGCTGCTTCTTTGATATCTGTTTCGGTATAATGCCCTCTCCCCATTGTAAAAAGCTCCATGACTTCGCGGGCGAAGTTTTCATTCGGATGCGCTTTCACGTTCTGTTGGTTATTCAGGAACTGTAGCATGGCGGGCGACTTGGAAACAGCTGTCAGTAATTCGCCAAAATTGCCCAATGCATTTTCTCTGATCACCTGTAGCAACTGCTGATTGAACAGTACGTTCTGCGTACGGCAGGCAAAATGTCCATGCCAGAAAAGCGCCATTTTCTCCCGCAGGGGATGTTCGCTCTGCACCATTTCATTCATCCATTGCAGATTGAGGTCTTTGACACCCTGACGGTTCATTCTGTTTAGCGCTCTCTTTTCTTCAGGAGACATCATTTTCCCCCGATCGGGCAGATCGGAAGCGTCACGGACTTTCAAGGGTGTTTGTACGTCTTTTTCAGGGCCTGCCAGAATCTTGTTAATAACCTGACGACGTTTTTTATGGGTCCAGTCTTCAATGACGGAAGGAGAAGCGCCGAATCCGGCTCTCCATGCCAGGTGCTGCATTTGTAGTTTTTCAGGAACTGCGGGCATACAGGTAGATAGATTTTGGGTTTGACAAGAGAGAAGAGAGAAGGTTTAACAGCGGGCGGAAGATTTAACATCACCAAATTGTCAGGAAGGATGCCAGTTAAGAATTAAAAATTAAGAATTAATGGTTAAGGATTGATTAGCCGTACGTTATGTTAAAGCATCATTGTAATGAAGTGACAATTATTTCAGAGAATTAACAATTAAGGATCAGCCATTTATCAAAGCATAATGCTTAATTGTTAATTCATAATTCTTATTTTTTTACGGTCTGAATCTCCATACCGGATAACTACTTCCTTTTTCAAACACACGTTGTTCGGCAGGCAATTCCAGAAAGCCATCTGCCTGCAATAAAGCAGCAAGGTCTCCTGAACCATGATAGGGAGGTGGCAGTGCAATAAGCTGTCCACCTGCTACCGGATGTAGTCTTACCGGCATGAAATAGGTCAGCGGAGATGCAAATGTCACATCTGCTCCCAATACCGCATGTGGCATGGGAGGCGCTGTATATTGAAGGCTGGCACGAAGCCACGGTAATACGTAACGGTAGCAGCACATAAAGCCAGAGACGGGGTTACCGGGCAGGGCAAATACAACGGGGCCGTCTTCAAACTGCCCAAAGAGGAAAGGTTTTCCCGGGCGTTGCTGTACTTTATGGAAAAGCTGTTGCATACCCATCTGTTCAAGTACCAATGGCAGATAATCGTATTTTCCGGCCGATACAGCCCCTGTACAGATCCATGCATCCGCATGCTTCAATGATTCAAATAAAGCCCGTATAGCGGCCTCATTGTCCGCTACATGGTAACAAGTGGCTTCGATACCCAGTTCTTTTAATGCAGCGGCGAGCGTATAAGAGTTAGAGATCCTTACCTGATGGATGTCCGGCGTATCGGCTACAGGTACGAGTTCGTCACCGGTAGCGATAATTGCGACTTTAGGCAACCGGCTGACATTCACCAGCGTTTTTCCTACAGAAGCCAGTACCCCGATTTCGGCGGCGGTCAGCCATGTACCTGCCGGAATGACGAGTTGTCCGGCGGCAGCGTCTGTACCCTGCCGGTGAATCGCTTGTCCTTTTTCCACGGCGGCGTTGATGGTAAAACGCTTAAATCCTTCATGCTCTGTAACGGTCAGGTGTTCATACTGGATCACCGTATCTGTCAGTTCGGGTAGGATAGCGCCGGTCATTACTTCCATGCAATTAGCAGTATTTCCCAGTTGTTTACGGGGCATACCTGCCGCCTGCATATCTTCTACGCCAAAAACAGTCTGTCCTTTGGCATAGGTCTCATAATCGATGGCAATACCATCCATCATCACCCTGTCATAAGGAGGAAAATCTCTGTCAGATAAGACCGGTTCCCGCAGGATACGTCCGGCAACAGCAGTAAAGGGGAGCTGTTCCATTCCGAAATCCCGGACAGTACTCATCACAGCGGCAGATGCGGCAGTTACGTCTATCAGCATTGTTTTGGAGGTTTGATTGCTTTAGTTGTAAATTTATTCCATTATGAGCAATGATTCAAGTCAACAGGGATTTTCACATTTGAATGCCGCTGACCAACCGGTCATGGTGGATGTAAGCGGCAAGACAGATACGGTGCGTATAGCGGTGGCGGAGAGCAGAGTATTTCTGCCGGAGATCGTAAGACAACAATTTAGCGGAAAAGATATACATACAGCGAAGGGCGCTGTCTTTCAGACCGCCATACTGGCCGGTATTATGGCTGCCAAGAAAACACCGGATCTGATACCATTATGTCATACCTTATTACTTGATGGTTGTCAGGTGGATATCACATTGGAAGAAGAAGAAGCAGTGGTACGTTGTACTATCAAAACCACCGGTAAAACAGGTGTGGAGATGGAAGCGCTGACAGGCGCCAGCGTGGCCGCATTGACGATTTATGATATGTGTAAAGCATTTACGCATGAAATGGTAATCAGACAAACACGGCTGCTGAGCAAAACAGGTGGCAAACGGGATTTTTAAAAACAATGACATGGCAGCTCCATTAAAAGGACTTATTCTATGCGGTGGCCGCAGTACACGTATGCAGCAGGACAAAAGCCTGATTGCTTATCACGGTGTGCCACAATGGCAATATCTCTATGAACTGGTACAATCCATCCTTCCCGAAGTATATGTATCCTGCCGGGAAGATCAACGGGAAAATTTACGCGCAGATATCGATCTTATAACAGATAGTGTGGAAGGCGGCGGTCCCTCAGCAGGCTTACTGAGTGCAAACAAGGCTTTCCCGGAAGCTGCCTGGCTGGTACTGGCGGTAGATCTTCCACTGATAAGTGCACAAAGCGTGAACTATCTGATTGCACAGAGACAGCCAGAAAAAGATGCCACTTCACTGATCAGCCCTGTCAATCACCTGCCGGAACCCCTGATCGCTATCTGGGAACCATCCGGATTGAAAAAACTGTGGCAAAATGTAATGGATGGCAGGAATTGCCCCCGTAAGACGTTATTGAATGCAGATATTCATCAGGTAGAAAATCCGTTTTCAGCAGAGCATTTTAATGCCAATACGCCTGACGAAATGAAGGAAGCCGGCGCCCGGCTTGGACTGAAATAATTCTTCGATGATCATCGCTATATACCGTTATTACACCTGTACTAAGACGCTATCTGTCCGTTCATAAACGAAGCGATAACGGAGAAATCAGGTTGTAATACAGGTGAAATACGGGGTATACAACCCGCACAAAAAGCCGCTCTTTCTAACCGGAAAGAGCGGCTTTTGTCTTTCCAATCAGCTACATTCTGCTGCAAATGATATGCATAATTACTATGTAATCTGACATCCTGTTTTAGCGCTGCATTATTCGTACAACCCGGATCGTAAGTATTTTTTATAAGAAACTATTTGCAACAACGATGCAAAGGATATATATTTGCCTCCGTGATAAGATCAAATCTATACAGGCTCGTAGCATATCTCCTGCTCGTAACATTCAGTTACATTCAGGGAGTACAGATCCTGCATGATTATCATCATCATTATTATTCTCCTGATAAACATCTTCACTTCGGGAAAGATCCGGCCTGTAAGATCTGTGATCATTTGCTGGTGAAAAAACACCAGTCACTGACTGCAGATATCTTTACACTACGCGATATCAATGTAAAGCCCGAAATCATCCGGGAAGTAGCCTGTACAAGACCTACAGCGATCTTCCTTCCCAATGATCTCAATAAAGATCCTCCATCAATAGCATAAATACAATCCCTCCATCAGCAGTTTTGAGCATTCTCAAAACATTTTAAATCATACATACATGTCGATTTCAAAACAGCTACCGCTGTTTTGCCTGCTGACCTATGCCGTACCCGTACTGGCACAGGTTGGGAGAGGCGATACTATTCGCCTGCGCGACGTCGAAGTAAGTGCGAAAACGCCTGCAAAAACAGGTACAAGCACTACTATGTCGCTAAGCAATGAACAGTTGGAGCAGACACGCGGCGCGAGTCTCGCCGGTGCATTATCCGTATTACCGGGTCTCAGCATATTAAAAACAGGGCATTCTATTGAAAAGCCCGTGATTAATGGTATGCACAGTAACAGAGTACTGATACTGAACAACGGCGTACGGCAGGAAGGACAACAATGGGGCACTGAACATGCG
Source organism: Chitinophaga pinensis (assembly GCF_007896845.1). Taxonomy (GTDB): domain Bacteria; phylum Bacteroidota; class Bacteroidia; order Chitinophagales; family Chitinophagaceae; genus Chitinophaga; species Chitinophaga pinensis_C. Next base: position 70,744 of record NZ_VOHS01000019.1, read on the forward strand.
CCGGAAGTAGACGCCTATATAGCCAAAGAATTGGTAGTGATCAAAGGGGCAGAAGGTGTGCGTTATGGCGCAGACGCACTCGGGGGTGTTATACTCATCAAGCCGGCTCCCTTATCAGACCAGGGTAAACTAAAAGGTGAAATATATCTGAATGGTGCTACCAATGGTCGTTCGGGCAATGCAGCGGCTATGCTGCAAGGCAGTGTACGTGGTATTGGATGGCGGGCACAGGGTTCGTTCAAAAAAGCCGGAAATATAAAAACAGCCGATTACTATCTGGGTAATACCGGTGTGAACGAAAGCAATTTTTCAGCTGCGCTTAAATACAGTTCATTCGATTTATACTATAGTCATTTCAGCACGGAACTGGGTATTCTGCATAGTGCACACATCGGTACCGTAGATGATATCGCCGCAAGGATTGCACATGGCCGTCCATTCGAAACATATGATTTTACATATGACATTGCTCCCCCTCGCCAGCAAGTCACACATGATCTTGCTAAACTGACATGGAAGACAGATCAACTGGAAATACAATATGCATATCAACGGAATCACCGGCAGGAATTTGATCTGCGGCGTGCTGCCGGCAATGATGCACGGGCAATGATGGACCTTGTACTCAGCACACAGACAATTGATGCAGCCTATCATATCCGTCACAGCAATTATCTGAAAGGTACATGGGGAGTAAATGGTATGCTGCAGGTGAATAACAATACACCCGGTACCGGTACTACACCATTGATACCCAATTTTGACAGCTACACTTTTGGTGCATATGCAGTAGAAAGATTCGTCAAAGAACACTATGAACTGGAAGCTGGTATCAGGTATGATTTCAAATATTTTGATGCAGCCGGCTACCGTTATGATTATACAAAGTTTAATGACAATGGTGGTTTTGATCTGAACCTTTTCACAGACACGCGACAGTTTCATAATGTGTCCGGCTCCATAGGCGCCGTTGTACATATTAACAACAAACTGGAACTGCGCAGTAACATAGGATTGGCATGGAGAGCGCCGGGGGCCAACGAACTGTATAGCGACGGTCTGCACCATGGCGCCGCTATCTATGAGATAGGCAATCCGGCTATGAAAAGTGAGCAGGGATATAAATGGGTCAATTCGCTTTCATATAGCAGCAACAAATTACAACTGCATCTCGATGTATATGCACACTACATCAGGGATTATATCTATGCACAACCTACTCCGGATACGGTAAGAAGAACCGTGCGTGGTACTTTTCCCATCTTCATTTATCAACAGACAAATGCTGCTTTTGCCGGTATCGACTTTGGAGGCAGTTATCGCTTCCTTGCACCCTTTACATATACGGTGAATGCTTCTATCATAAGAAGCCGGGAATATCTGCCCTATATACCTGCTGACCGGTTTGATCATAGTATACAATGGGATTACCGGCAATGCTATATCAGGTTTGAACACAGGTATGTTGCGCGACAACAAAGATATAAAGCCAATACTGACTACACTGCGCCACCATCTGCCTATCATCTCTTCGCTGCCGTAGCAGCTGTGAAGTATCGATCAGCATCCATCAGTCTTTCTGTGGACAATCTTACTAACAGACTTTACAAAGATTACATGGACCGCTTCAGGTACTATGCACATGAGATGGGTAGAAACTTCACACTCAGGATTCATTACACATTTTAAACAATACACAATTATGAACAAGTTACGCAACTATCTGCTGTTGGGAGTGATCACATGTGGTGTGCTCACATTTTCTTCCTGTTCCAAAGAAGATCCGGTACCCGAAAAGGATCAGGAGGAGGTAGGTAAAACCGCTTTGTTGTTACAGGAAGTAGAATGGCACGGAGATTTCAGAACAGGCCATCCACATACGATAGATGGTGCAGCTGTTGACACCATTGCATTTGATGAACAAGGTAATGCACCGGTAGGATTCCACCTGCATCTGCATACAGGTCATTCTTATAAACTGACACTTATTGCACGCGATTATGCAGGACGTGAAATACAACAGACATTCCTCGACAGAGCAGACATACATCAGGCAATTATTCTGGGAGCACCTGCCGGTGTACTTGACTATACCTATGGTGATGATCAGGTGGGCGTTAGCGGTTATCTGCATATTGTAAAAAGTGCGTCCACCTTTACGTTGCAATACCTGATGCGTCATCTGAACCCCGGTGTAAAAGCAGGCGTAACAGCAGATGACTGGAACAATACCAACTATCAGTCTAAACTGGCCGGCGCTACGGATCTCGATTTAAAATTTGAATTACACCCTGTTGAATAAAAAACCAATAAAATAGAAACCATGAAAAAGTATTGCTATGCATTTGCCGCTGTGGCCTTATTCCTGACAGCATGTAGTAAAGATGATGAGAAAATCACACCCGATGATCCGAATGTGATTGCATCTTCAAGACTTGATTTTATTGAAGTGAACGGAAGCGCACACGGCGATCACTTTCATGATCTTGCAGAAAAAGCTGGTGAAAAAGATAGTATCACTATACTGTTTAATGCGCAGGGAGAAGCACAAAACGGACATATTCACCTTGATCCGCATAAGATTTACAGAATGCAGTTTCGTTTATTTAACAAAGCAGGACAAGCATTACAGCAAAACTTCCTGAGCAGCAAAGCGACAGCTGATTCTTTTAAAGTATTCTTAAGTGGCGGGAACTTCATCCTGAACCCAACTACCGGCGATGCAGAAAACGGAGCGATCTTCCAACCAAGAGAACAGGTATATGGAGATGGTACTACCGTAGGTGGTAAATATGAAACGACTGGTATACTGGCTTACTTTACACTGGGTGAAGCGAACAGTGGTGCAGAAGCAGATATCTCTTATGTATTACGTAAGTTCAATGATCCGGCTACTAAAGCAAAAATAGAACGTACAGACTGGAACTATCCGGATTATGCTACCCGTTATGCAGGTACAGATATTGTAAAACTGACTTTCGAAGTACACGCGGAAGAACACGAATAGTGATCAATTACTTCTTTAAAAAGAAAGCGTGTCCCGGCTATAGCTGAGACACGCTTTCTTATATCTGATCAGGGATGTGCAGCGACCCACACTTCTCCATCTTCAAAATATTCTTTCTTCCAGATAGGCACCGTATCTTTTAATGTATCGATCGCATATTCACAGGCATCAAAAGCAGCTGCGCGATGTGGTGCAGCTACGGCGATCACCACGACTACTTCTCCCGGTTGTTTCTCACCAACAATATGTAACATAGCGATCTTTTTGAGCGCAAATTTCTCTACAGCATTATCCGCAATTTTCTCCATTTCCAGTAAGGCCATCGGTTCATAACATTCGAAGAAAAGTTTGTTTACTTTTCTTCCTTTTGTATTGTTGCGTACATTCCCGGAGAAGACAACAACGCCTCCGCAGTCAGGTGTTTCAACGAAGTCCAGCGCTTGTTGTACGGTCACATTGCTATCAATTCTGATTAACTTGTTCATCTGATTATTGCTTAGAGAATTTGAATATTTTGAAGTAAAACAATTTTTATAGAACAGAGAAAATGATCTAATATTGAAGCCTGAAATTGTTGTTTGTAATGCCAATACATCCTGTTGTACACACGCTTATCTTGATCGCTTGTATCGCGAGTTTTCTGTATCCTGTTATTCCAATGATCAGGTACTATGCGGCGTTTAGAAAAACTCAGCGAGAGTTTCTGGCCAAAATGGAAGAAGAAATCAGAAAGCTTAAAGCTGATCCTAAAAACTACGGATCCTATCGCTCCGATCGAAGCAATACAACAACCGGAACTGACAGCCATAAACGCTAAGATTCAAAACGTAGAGCAGACGATTGAAAAACTAAATAAGTTAAGAAGCAACTAATATCATCCACCACTTACCGGAGGAATCACTGCAATTTCATCACCAGCCTGCAAAGTATCCTCATCATTTGCATATACTTTATTCACAGCAATCATCAGAGAACGTAACTGTTCCAGGGAAGGGTATTTTGTATACAACCATGCTCTGAGTGCTGCTACTGTAGTGATTCCTTCTGCCGTAATAACAGGCGCACCTGCTATATCTTTCGCTATGCCGAATAATAAAATGCGCATATCCCTATCATGAAATTTAGATAAAGCTACGATATTGTAGTAATTTAAGGGGTGATATATCAAATAACAGTCAAATGAAAATCAGAATCAGAGGCAATAGCATCCGTTATCGTCTGGACAAAAAAGACATCGAAATACTAAAAAACGATGGTAAAGTAGAAGAAAGCACCACCATCGGCGCAGGTCAGCTTCATTTCTGCCTCAAAGCAAAGGAAGGCGCCACCAGCCCTTTTATCAAATTGGAAGGCCCGGCCGTACACCTGTCTTTTCCGAAAGAACAGATAAGGGAATGGACTGATACCGATCAGGTAGGATTCTCCGCAGCAATTCCCAATGCAGATGGTTCCAGCCTTCAGATACTTGTTGAAAAGGACTTTAAATGCCTCACCGAACGTAATGAAGATGACAGCAATGCTTTTGACAATCCATTAGAAAGCTGCTGATCAATCATTTACACATATCTTCAAGGTCAGGAATATCGATTTTTATCACCATTAAAAAGATAGCCACAACACTATTTCTTTTGATAGCGACACCACGCCTGAAAGCCTTTTTCCAGCACGGTTGTACAAATCACGGATGCGCTATAATGCTTTGCAGATAAGCTTTATGAGTCATTAGCAATGGTAAACATGTTGTCAATACGGGCAAATAAGTGCCTGTGGCACACTATAAAATATGACATCTCCCTGACATAAATCCGCCATGGAAGCGGATTTTTCCGTCTTGGGTAAATATTTTTCCCGATTCGATCATCCTGCCGAACCTTACTGATCGTTCTTTGTAAAAAATTCGTCAGTTAATGTTCGGCTACTTTAGAAAGCTACCTCTCAGCATCCTATTTCTGTTCCTGTGTCTGTCCATCAACGCACAAACCAAAATCACCGTACAGGGGACAGTAAAGGACATCAACAATGTTCCATTACAAAAAGTGAGCGTACTGCTCAACCACACGCACACCGCTTTCACCGATGAAAACGGTCATTACATTTTTACAGAGGTGCCCACACGTACCGAAAATACCATCCGTTTCACACACACCGGTTTTGAAACACTACAGCAAAAAGTAAAAGGTGATCAGCTGGATGTTGTGCTCCTGCCATCTACTGCACAGCTACAAACAGTAGAGATCACCGGAAGAACAGAAACCGGTTATAAAAACACCGCTTCCTTCATCGGCACTAAAACAGCCACCCCGCTGAAAGATGTTCCACAGTCCATCTCTTACGTGACCAAAGAACTCATGCAGGATCAGGCAGCTGTAAGAATGGGAGATATTGTAAAGAACTTTAGTGGTGTAAACCAGTTCACTTTCTACGATGATATCACCATCCGTGGTTTCCGTATTAACGGTGGTAGCACCACACAACTGCTAAATGGCCTGCGTACCTTCACTGGTTTCTGGAAACAACCAATGGTCAACTATCTGGAAAGGGTAGAGGTGATCAAAGGTCCTGCTTCTGCGCTGTTTGGTAATGCCTCTCCGGGTGGTACCATCAACCGTGTAACAAAGAAGCCGCTGGCTGAAGAACGTAAGTCCCTTAGCTTCACCATGGGTAGTTTTAACAATGTACGCACACTGGCTGACTTCACCGGTCCGTTAAATGATGAAAAGACCATCCTTTACCGCTTAAACATCGGTTATGAAAATACACAGTCCTTCCGTGACCTCCAGTTTGATAAAAATCTGGTAATAGCACCGTCTGTGTCATTCCTCCCGACAGAAAAGACCCGTATCAACTTTGATGCGGTATACAATAAATCCAATAGCCGGCTGGATCGTGGCCAGTCCGTGCTGTATCAGGGCGACCTGCATTCCACACCTATTTCCCGTTCATTGAGCGCTACCAACGATTATCTGAACGAGGAAACCTACACCGTGACAGCTTCCCTGAACCATCAGTTTTCCAGCCGGCTGGCATTCAACCTCGCTTATCTGCGTACAGGTTATACAGAAGATCTGCTGGAACACCGTAGTGCCAATGCTTATGCAGTTGACTCTGCCGGTAAGGCCATTCCAAACCTCGTAGCCCGTCAGTCATTTATCAGAAAGAAAAATCCTACCAGCGATAACGCTTCTGCTTATCTGACCTACAATATTGAAACCGGTAAGGTGTCGCATAAACTGGTAGCTGGTTATGACTATGCTACTTCCAAACTCCTTCCGGGAGCTTCCCAGCTGACTGCCAGCAACTACCAGCTGAAAGCAGGTGGCGCGGCTGCCTACAATCCTGCAAAAGCAGCTGATTATGTGTTCTACACCTATACAGCAGCCGATGGTACCAAAATGAGCATTCCTAAACCAAACGTTTCTTCTTTTGATATCAACAGAAATGATAATAAACTGGAAGATCCTTCCAAATACACTTATGTAGCGCAGAACTCCGCAGTATTGCCTTCTTTCAATAGTATCAGCGGTGTGTATCTGCAGGACCAGATTGGCTTTGGTAATCTGAAATTATTAGTAGGCGGTCGCTTTGAAACTTATACAGACAAACAGTTTTACAAAACTGACAGTGTGAAAAGTGTATCTCAGCATACGTTCCTTCCAAGACTGGGTATCGTGTACAGCGTAACCCGTAATATCAATGTGTATGGTATGTACACCAAAGGCTACAATCCACAGGACGTTGCCGTACAGACCAACCCACTTTCCGGTGGACCGTTTGATCCGATCAATTCCAAATTGCTCGAAGCTGGTCTGAAAACAGAATGGCTCAATGGTAACCTGACGGCAAACGCTTCAGTATACCACATCGTACAGACCAATACACTGTACAATGCCAATGAGCCGGGTAATCCGGATAAAATGATCCAGATCGGTGAAGAAACCGCAAAGGGTATTGAGCTGGACGTAACCGGACGTATTACTGAGAATTGGGACCTGACCGTAGCTTATGCGTTCAATGATGCGGTGATCAGTCACTCCGGTAAAGCAGATTCCTCCCTGATCGGTGTACAGAAACCAAATGCCCCTAAACATCAGGGGAATGTATGGACCAAATACACCATTCCTTCCGGTCCTGCTAAAGGTCTGGGCGTAGGTGCAGGTGCTAACTTCGTTACCGAAAGAAATGTGTCACTGAATACTACGCAGTCTCTTCCCGGCTATGTACTGGTGAATGCGGCGGTGTACTATAAAGTGAACAAGGTAACACTACAGGTAAATTTCAATAACGTAACAAATAAAACCTATTGGGTAGGGGGATATGACTATATTCGCCTTTTCCCGGGGGCGCCAAGAAACTGGCAGGCAACAATTTCTTATACATTCTGATCATGAAAAAAATATTTGGCTGGTTACATCTCTGGCTGGGCATCGTCTCAGGCTTAGTAGTCCTGGTAGTAGCAGGAACAGGCAGCCTGCTTGTATTCGAAGAAGAACTGGAACATGCGTTCCGGTCTTCTTTTTTTTACGTAGAAGCGCCCGCCAACACTTCCAGACAACCTTTGGATAATCTGACAGCCTATGTGCTGCGCGAAAATCCGAAATATAAAGTACTGACTATCGGCGTAGAACCCGAAGCTAACCGCAGCATTGTATACCTGCTGGTGAAAGGAAAGCCCAAGGAGATTAAGAATCAGCTGTATGTGGCGGTGAATCCGTACTCAGGACAGATCATTTCTTCTGTAGCGGGTAATAAGCGCTTCTTCTCCGTCGTATTGCAACTACACCGCTACCTGTGTATGGGCGAAACCGGCAAGATCATTACTGGCATTTCCTGTTCCATTTTTACGATACTGATCCTGACCGGTCTGATATTATGGTGGCCTAAAAGGAACAACAGGAAACAGCGTTTCCGTGTGAAATGGAATGCTTCTTTCAAACGCCTGAACTGGGACCTGCACGCCGTATTCGGCTTCTATGTGCATATCATTCTTTTTGTAATCGCGGTGACCGGACTGGTATGGAGTTATAAGTGGGCCAATAACCTTATTTATCTCGCATTTGATGGTAATACCAAACAGCAAAAGGTTGTTGCCCCTGCCAGCAAACCGGTTGAGAATACGGGTATTGCTTATCTGGACAAGATCGTAGCTACTACCAACGAAAAGCTGCCTTACGAAGGAAAGATAACCATCCGTTTTGCAGATACAGACACACTGGCTGTTTCTGCTGCGAAGGAAAACAGATCCAGACATGACAATGTGAGCGATTTCCTGTATTTCGAAGCGGGTACCGCGAAATTGCTCAAGGTGAGACTGTATGACAATGAAAGCGCAGGTACTATTGCCAGAAGATGGGTCTATCCGATCCATACCGGCAGTCTGTATGGTGTGCCGACGAAGATCATAGCGCTGATAGCTGCATTGGTAGCCTTTACTTTACCTATCTCCGGATTCCTGATCTGGATGGGTAGAAAGAAAAAGAAGCCGACAGCAAAAGCAAAGAAAAAATTACCAGTGGATAAAACCGTTAATTCCAGAGTACAGGTACAATAACGATATTCTGTAAATGTATAAAGACAAATGGCCGGTCGCTTATAGCTGACCGGCCATTTGTCTTATAAGATCAATCCGTTTAATACATATTCATTTCCACGTCTATCTCCGAAGCCCACGCATGAATTCCTCCTCCCACATTGTATACAGCAGGGAAACCGGCTGCATCCAGTTGCTGTGCGATCATCAGGCTACGCATTCCGTGGTGACATAGTAAGGCCACAGGAATCTCTTTACTCAGCTGTGCCATTACACCTCCCACCATACGCATGGGTATCCGCATGGCCTGTGGGATACTACATATTTCCCATTCATCCGGTTCTCTTACATCTATCAGTTGCAATGGTTTTTCTGTATCCAGCCAATCCCGCAGCTGATGTACAGACAAGCTTCTTACGCCGCCTGTATCACAGGGCTGATCATATGTCTCCTGTAATGCTTTGATATCATGATTACCAGCAACAGGCCTGATCTGGAATGTATCGTGCATGTTATACAGGGTGTCTATTGTCAACAGCTGATTGCTCAGTACTTCACCGATACCGGTAATGATCTTTACGGTTTCATTCGCCTGATAAGAGCCGATAATACCCGGTAAGATTCCCAATACACCGATATCACTACAGTTTAGCATAGTACCGGGTTCCGGTTGCTCAGGAAATAAACAGCGGTAAGTAGCACCACCTTTGTAATTGAATACACTGACCTGTCCTTCGTATTTGTGAATAGCGCCATATACAAAAGGCTTATTCAACATCACGCAGGCATCATTTACCAGATAGCGGGTACCGAAATTATCGGTACAGTCCACGACTACGTCGTAAGGCTGAATAATATCCAGTGCATTATCAGGCATGATCCAGGTATCATACATGGAGAACTGTACTTCCGGGTTCAGCTTTTGTAAACGCTGCACAGCGGTACGCAGTTTTGGTTGCCCGACTTCTTCCGTATTGTAAAGTACCTGTCTTTGCAGGTTGGTAAGTGAGATATCATCGTGTTCCACGATTCCTATGCGGCCTACGCCCATGGCGGTCAGGTATTGTAATACCGGTACGCCTAATCCGCCTGCACCTATAATCAGTACTGCGGCACTGCTGAGCAGTTGTTGTTTTGCTGGTCCGAAGCCTTCCAGTTTCAGGTGTCTGTCATATCGTTGCATCATCCGTTCTTTATCCTTTTTGACATAAATATTGAATCTCCGTATGTACCGTCTGACTGTTTAAATGCTTGTGGCAGACGGCCATATTCCATAAAACCAAAGTTACGATACAACTGAATAGCTCTCTCATTATTTGCAAACACGTTAAAGTGTATGATTTCCAGCTCTTCATGTTGTTCTGCCCATCTTAATGCGGCTGTCATCAGTCGTCTGCCGATACCCATATTCCAGCATTCATGCAGCACAGCGATCCCGAGTTGCCCAAGGTGCTTTTCCTTTTTGAAACCGGATTGTTTGATAGAGATACTACCGACCAGCCGACCTTCTGTTTCAGCCAATAGCATCAGGTGCTGAGGGCGATTGCAGAAGGAGCGGAGAAATGCTTCTTCATCTGCGACGGTGAGGCTTGCCGATTCCTGTGGCGTCATTAACAGAAATCCTGTCTCTGTGGTCAACTGTTGGTACAATGCCAGCAAGGCTGGAGCGTCTTCCAGTGTGGCCGGGCGAACCAACAAAACCTGACCATTAGGGAGAAAATGCTGCATATTACAAATGTAAGCAACAAAAAAAGCGCCGCACACCGGCGACGCTTTTATATTATTTTAAATATTACTTGCTTATAGTGCGATCTTATCGGCGCCGAAATAAGGCTGTAATACTTTCGGAATGTTGATACCTTCTGGTGTCTGATTGTTTTCAAGGATACAAGCCAGTATACGTGGTAATGCCAGGGAACTGCCATTCAGCGTATGTACCAGCTGTGGTTTACCACCGCCATCTTTGAAACGGATCTTCGCACGGTTTGCCTGAAAAGACTCGAAGTTAGATACGGAGCTCACTTCCAGCCATTTCTGCTGTGCGGTGCTGTATACTTCAAAGTCATAGGTCAGGGCAGAAGCAAAGCCCATATCACCACCACAAAGACGCAGTATACGATATGGCAGTTCCAGTGATTTCACCAGTTCTTCCACGTGTGCCACCATTTCATCCAGAATCTCATAAGATTTATCCGGATGTACAACCTGTACTACCTCTACTTTGTCAAACTGGTGCAAACGGTTCAGACCACGTACGTCTTTACCATAAGAACCTGCTTCACGGCGGAAACACGGCGTATAACCAGTCAGTCTTACCGGCAGATCCGTGTCTTTCAGTATCTCATCTCTGAAGATGTTTGTCAATGGTACTTCTGCGGTCGGGATGAGGTATAACTCATCTTCTCCTACAAAGTACATCTGTCCTTCTTTATCAGGCAGCTGGCCTGTACCATATCCGGAATCACTGTTTACGAGGTGAGGTACCTGGAATTCAGTGTATCCTTTATCGGTATTAAAGTTCAGGAAATACTGGATCATAGCGCGTTGTAAACGTGCTCCACGGTTTTTATAAACCGGGAAGCCGGCGCCGGCGATCTTATTACCCAGTTCGAAGTCGATCAGGTCATATTTCTTTGCCAGATCCCAGTGAGGTACAGCGCCCTCAAATAACTGAGGGATATCTCCACCTGTGCGGACTTCCACATTCTCTTCAGGCGTTTTGCCCGGAGGTACCAGTGGAGAAGGCAGGTTTGGCAATTTTACCAATGTATCGTGTAAAAGCTTTTCTGTAGCCGCGAGTTCTTCGTTAATAGGCTGCAGTCTTGCTTTCAGTGATGCTACTTCCGATTTACGAGATTCCGCTTCATCTTTCTGACCCTGTGCCATCATTTTACCGATTTCCTTGGAAGTCGAGTTTACTTTGGCCTGTGTTTCATCATACTCAAGGGTTAATTTCTTGCGCTTGTCGTCCAGCTCAAGTATCTGGTCTACCAGTTCCAGCTCTCTGAAATTCTTCAGAGTCAGCCTTTGCAGTACCTGATCCTTATTTTGACGAATGAACGGAACTTGTAACATTTTACGATTTATTAAATTTCAGCAAATATAGGAGTCAATTAGGAATTAAGAATTAGGAATCAGGAATTCGAGCACAATATAGTGGCTCTTCCTGCGTACGCCTTCCGGCAGATATACCCGCACTATAATAAGGAGACAGCTCCCTATCCTACAGATATACCTGATAAGCCTTCAGGCTTACTAATGCCTTATTGATAATTCCTGATTATGAAAGGTATTTTCCAACGATCGGCACTCTTCGGCCTACACCGAATGCCTTGGATGAAACGCGTATAATAGGGCAGAATTGGTTCCTTTTATACTCATTGGTATTCACCATTTTGAGTGTGCGCGTCACTAATGCGGCATCAAAACCCTGCGCAATGATCTCTTTTGGTCCCTGACGGCGCTCAATATACTGGTAGAGAATACTGTCCAGTACTGTATAATCAGGCAGGCTATCGCTATCCTTCTGATTAGGGCGTAATTCCGCAGAAGGTGCTTTATCGATGATATTCACCGGAATAATCTCTTTTTCCCGGTTGATATACCTTGCGAGCGCGTAGACCTGCATCTTATATACATCCCCCAATACTGCCAGACCGCCGGCCATATCACCATATAAGGTGCCGTAACCGGTTGACAATTCGCTCTTATTGGAAGTATTCAGCAGGATATACCCAAACTTGTTGGATAAGCCCATCAGCAGGTTCCCACGGATACGTGATTGCGTATTTTCTTCCGCCACATTAAAAGGTCTGCCCTCAAAAAATGGGTGCAGGGTCTGCAGGAAGGTTTCATAAATATCATTGATGCGGATGATGTCGTAAGGGTTATCCAGATTTCCGGACAGGGCTACGGCGTCATCTACAGAATGTTCGGTAGAATAAGGGGAAGGCATGAGAATGGCTCTTACATTCTCTTTACCCAGCGCTTCTACTGCCAGGGCCAGTGTAACAGCACTGTCTATACCTCCGGAAGAACCCAGAATGGCTTTGGTAAAGCCCATCTTCTGGAAATAATCCTTAATACCCATGATGATCGCATGATAGATGCGGTCGATGTTATATTCGGGCAACAGCTCGTTTACCGGGATATAAGCCGGCTCCTGTGCTGGTTGTTCTGATTGTAAGAGTACTTCCAGATCATAGCCGTCAATAGCTTCTTCGAAGTAAGGCAGTTCTTTTACGATATTACCCTGTTTGTCGAAGATCACAGATCCCCCATCAAAAACGATCTCTGTCTGTGAACCTACAGCATTACAGTAATACATCGGAATACCGTATTTCTTCACGTTTTCACGGATGATCTTTTTACGGTCCTGTGCATGATTGTAATCGAACGGGGAAGCGGACAGGTTGATCATTACATCCGGCTGCTGTTCTATGAGCTGATCCATCGGACAGATCCTGTACAATGGATTATCTCCCAGATTCCAGATGTCTTCACAGATGGTCACTGCCAGTTTCTTCCCTTTAAAAGGCACCACATTCCAGGCATAACCCGGTTCAAAGTAGCGGTATTCGTCAAATACGTCGTAAGTAGGCAACAGGGTCTTATGGATCACCTGTTTTACCTCTCCTTCATGCAGGAACCATGCGGCGTTAAAGAGGTCTTTACCTTCCGGCTGTGTGTTGCGGCAGGGAGCACCTACCAACACTGCTATATTAGACGTATGGGCTTTGATCTTGTCAATAGCCGCGTATGATTGTTGTATAAAGTCGTCAAATTCAAGGAAATCTCTGGGCGGGTAGCCGCATACACACAACTCAGTGAACACTACCAGATCTGCACCCTGTGCTTCAGCTGCTTTTATTCCTTCCAGTATCTTCTGCGTATTCAGTTCGAAATTGCCGATATGATAGTTCTGTTGCGCAAGTATAATTTTCATCTACATCGTCTTTTTAAAAGAATAGTCCCAGGTTTATTGCAAAGCTATTCATATTTACTTTACCATCACTCCATTTTCCATTGCGGGTAGCATCGATGAATCCGTTACGATAGGTGAGTCCTACGAGTCCGCTCAGCCTGTCACCCAGTGGATATTCCACTCCCGCGCCTACCTGCAGACCGATATTAATTGGCGTGATATCACGCAGTACATTCACTTTATCCTGATTGACGCTGAGACTTACTACATCTGCACGCCCTTTGACAGGGAATCCGAAGTAAGTACCGAATTGCCCCCAGATCCCCATACCATTATCAGTATCTGTTTTCAGTTTGATAGCCAAAGGAATCTCTACGTAGGTCACTTTTAGCTTATATTCAGCAGGGATCTGTTTATAGTCGTCCAGCCCTTTATCTGCCACGTACTTCAATGTACTACCTGTGGTGGAGATCTGTAATCCGGAAGCGATGGCATAACGGCCGGATTCATCCAGCAGGAAATCGGCCATCAGACCGAAGCTAACTCCAAACCGGGAGGCATTCCGTTCTACACCGGATTCTTGCGGTTGTAACCAGAAAAAGGTGGGATCCAGCTTAAATCCGAGGCGTACCCGGTTGTCACTCATAAAGTTATTCTGGGCCTTAGCCACCATCACCGTCGAAAACAAGCATGCCATCAAAAATATCTTCCTCATATAATTTTATCTTTTTTTTAATACAAGCTATATAATATTTTTACCTGTCCGTAAGTTAGATACCAAGTATGCGAAATTACATTAATAAATTACCCGGTAGCAGTCAGTGGATATTATCCGCGCTCATCCTTATATCCTGTTTATCTGCCTGTAAGCACAAAAACGTGCCAGATGTAAGTCATATTGCCATAAACGTTCAAATCGACCGTTTTGATCAGGCACTGATCAAGCTGGATACCAATAATATTCAGGCGGGCCTGCAACAGCTGAACAAGGCTTATCCGGTATTTCTGCCGGCCTATATCGAGCATATAATGAATTTCGGTCCCTATTCCGACAGCAGCAAAATGATACAGCTGCAGACCAATATGCTGATCGGTAATGCAGATTATCGCGTTTTACAGGATTCCATTAATGCACATTTCCCTAAACTGGATGTGCTGGAACGCGATCTGGCGCAAAACTTCCGCTATATAAAATATTATATCCCTTCTTTTCCTATTCCCGGTAAGGTAGTTGCATTTAGTTCTGTGATCAGTAACTATGGGGCCGTTACCATTGACTCTGTATTGGGTATCGGACTGGATATGTACCTCGGAAAGGATTTCCCAATATATGGTATACTCCCGGATTATCCTGTCTATATGATCCGCAAATTCTCTCCTGAATATATTACCACCAATGCTATACAGGCACTGGCACAGCAGGTATATCCGGGCGCTGCTCCGGGAGATCAGCTGGTAATACAACTGGTAAAGGCCGGTAAACTACAGTATTTTCTGGAACAGGTGATGCCTGAGACTGCAGACAGTATCCGATTAGGTTACACCAAAGTTCAGATGGACTGGTGTAAAGATAATGAACAGCTGATCTGGCAATTCTTCGTACAACAGAACCTGTTGTATAAAGCAGATTGGCAGAGCAATATGCATTACATGAATGACGGACCATCTACACAGGGAATGCCTGAAGATGCCCCCGGCAGAATCGGTACTTTTGTAGGCTGGAGAATTGTTAAAGAATACATGGAAAATCATCCGGAGGTAACCTTGCAACAATTGATGGAAGAGAAAGATGCGATGAAGATATTCTCCCAGTCAAAGTACAGACCTAAATAACGCTTAAGCATATACTTTTTAAATGCTTCTCTTTCAGGAGAAGCATTTTTTATTTCCAGATACAAAGTACTTATCTTTTCAAAGAGCAATCAAATACTGTCAACAAATCAATCTTGTAACACAATCTGCACTGGCTTAAGGATTCGAACCTTAACGAATAGTTTTGGAGACTATCATCCTACCATTAGATGAAGCCAATATATATAACAATCTGCTTCGCATATCTGCGAAATACATTGCACTGATCTAAGGATTCGAACCTTAATGAACGGGATTGGAAGCCGTCATCTTACCATTAGATGAAATCAGTATTTTATACAATTCCGTTCCGCGTACATATACGCCGAAACATAGCACTGGCTTAAGGATTCGAACCTTAACGAATAGTTTTGGAGACTATCATCCTACCGTTAGATGAAGCCAGTAGCAATAAAAAAAGCCCGATTGGAATACCAATCGGGCCTTAATGTCTTTATATATCTGACATCACACAGGAATCCGACTGGCATCTTGCTGACACCATGACCACGAATTACTGTATGACATATTTTTTTGCATGCAACAAAGATAGAATGAATTTTTTGAATAAAAATCTATCACTTAAAAAATTGTCAGTATTTATTTTTTTGTGCTTACACGAAGCTCTTCCTGTTTAACCATTGACTGATTTTCCCTTCAGTACGTCTACTACTGTTTCTCCGGGTAATATTCTATAGACAGGTATATTCAATGCATATCTGTTGCAAAGTTGCCTGATAGCATCATCGATCTGTGTCGCATTATATCTTGAAGAGAAATGACCGAGTATTAATGTTTCGATATTACTACCACTTACCATTTCTATTACTTCATCCAGCCGGCTGTGTTTATTCTTATGTGCATGCACTTTGATCTCTTCATCACGTTCAAGAAATGTTGCTTCATGAATAAGGATTTTTGTGTCATCCCATTTATGCAGATCATCAACAGGAGTATCACCAGAATAACTCAGGATATTCGTGCGCACTTCCATTGTTGTTGCATCTTTACCTTTTTCTATACCAATCTTACGGATTTCTTCTCCTGATAAACCTGCCAGTTCCGGACGCAATTTCCTTTTCGTCTGATAGATTTTATATCCAAGACTGCGGGTTACTTCGGGAGGTACAGGTACATGTTCATTGCGTATGGGTACCACCAGTATATCATCTTTCACACGAATCTCATCACCGGTTGTAACCGGCTGCCATACGGTACCTATTGCATAAGGATCAAATCTTGTAAAGAATTCATGCATTGCCGGAAAGGAACGGGAGTCTCGTGGGTAGTGTATCACGGGATAACCTTCTCTTGCGTTCAATTGATTAAACTGTAATAATCCGGTGAGGTGATCTCTGTCTGCATGTGAAATAAACACATGACTGATCTTTCTGCTTTTCTGCAAAAGCGCTGACATCATACCGTCTCCGGCATCCAATAAAATACCTAATTCTTCTATAAAATACCAGCTTGAAAATAATGCTGTTGAATAGCCTGTAATCGTTAGTTCCATTAAACTTTCTTCAAAATAATTGTAAGTATCCGTGGGATACCGTTTCTATCATTATCATCAAAATATTCATTCAGGTCTTCCACTATGAGACCATACTTTTTGGCGGACTGAATAAAGTCTGAAATATGATGATTAAAACACTCCAGTACTTCTGTCCCGGCAGTTGTATCAAAACGCGCTTTAGAGCCTGCATACTGTTTAAAAGGATGTAATTCGCCTATGTACACATACCCACCGGGATGCAGTGATTTCGATACCTGTTGAAAGATATGATCGAGGTTGTCAATATGCTCCAGTACCAGACTAAAGCTAACCAGATCATACAGGCCATCCTGAAAGTGCCATTCTTTTGTAATGTCTGCCTGTTTGAATAACACTCTGCTGGAAGAGATCTTTTCTTTCGCTTTATCCATCATGCCTTCTGACTGGTCGATCGCAGTGATGTATGTTGCTCTCTCCTGAAACCAGAGGGTATTCTTCCCGGTGCCACAGCCTATTTCAAGGCAGGTTTTGAACGATATATCTGCGAGTGAGGAGCGGAGTGCATATGCTTCCAGATCACGTGTTTTATTATCATTGGAATCATATTGCGATGCCCAGAGGTTGTAAGCTTGTTTGGTGTCCATATTATTTGCTTTGCTGATCAGGGGATTGATAATACTTACGCTACGTTAGTGCTACGAAAATAAGGTAGCACTAACGTAGAGTAAGTACTATATAAGTACTGCCAAAGGGGATTTCAGGGTAAAAAGTATCCACCGGCGCATGGCAGCCTTACAAGTATTATAAAAACTCAGATTAAACGTAAATCAATTTAGCTTAAAAGGCACAATCATCTGAAATTCGGGGATCTTGACTTCAAACTGTTTCTTATTCAGTTGATTTTCCATCTGGTAGGAGCCGTACATTTTACCGATCTCAGTACGCAGATTAGACCCTGAAACATATTGATAGCTTTCAGACGGGGCCAGCAGTGGCTGTACGCCTACTACGCCCTCTCCTTCAACTTCGCGGTGGGTGCCATTGGAATCGATGATATACCAGTGGCGACGAAGTAACTTTATTGGGAAAGTATTGTTGTTTTCAATGGTAATACGGTAGGCGAACATAAATTCACTACCAATCGGATTTGAATAATCCGGTTGATAAAATGTCTCCACACTGATGGTAATGCCGTCTGTTACTTTCTTTACCATATTACACCTCCGTTTCGTTTAACGTAAAAATAAGCAAAATAAATCCAGTAGTACTAAAAATTATATGTCCTGAAAGACTTTAACTTTTCATTTAGAAGTACCCACGGCGGGTATTAAACGAGGGTATTTTAACTGACAATAAGCAACTTACACAATAACAACTCTTTCCATGATTGCGGAGTCATGTTCAGCTGCCCTCGCTTCTACTTCAAAACGGTTGGCGTAATAACCAACTCTCGCACATTCCCATAAGTACTTCCAAAGGAAGGGGATTAACCCTAATTCCCTGTATTGCATTACATGGCATATTTCGTGCCTGACCCACCATTTGTGACTAAGAAAGTCTTCCCGGGTAGCGCCGTGGAGGTGAATTGTCTTTCCTATTACCATAGCGATCTGGTTTCCACCCATATAACGGGCTGCCAGACGGGCCAGCAATGATCGCTCTTTTATGTAACAGGTCACAGGTTTCATCACTTAAAAATACAAATTAGGAATGACGAATTGTACAGAACCACCATTCATTTTGTTCATATACTATCCGTCATTCCCAGGATGTTATAATGAGAATCTACGGGAAATATTGAAGCCCCATCTGAACTGTCCCTGTAGCCAGGAGGAGCGTGTTTCCGTAATAAACTGGTTTTCCAGAATAGCTGTAGAGTTACCGAAAGTAATATGGAATACGTGTCCGCCGGTCTCCAGTTCGAGCCCTGCCGCCAATGGATTATACAATTCTCTTCCCTGTGCTTTGAAATAATCTTTGCTTTCCTGACTGCGGAATGGATAGTAGTATTCCAGCAACAGGCCAAGGCGTTTGGTGAACTTCAGTCTGCCGCCGCCACCTAATGCGAAGATATCATTCTGGTCTTTGTAGCCCACCCTGTTACGGTGTACTAATGTAGGCAGTAAGGTCAGCGACAGGCTGGGTGTGAATTTACGGGCAATGATCAGTTGACCGGTATAAGACATACGATCACTGAATTTTCCAAAATAGCTGGCATCGGAGATCGTTTTGCTGGAGGTCATGCCACTTACCGCGGCATTACCAAAGAGGCTTATCGTCAGTGGTATGTGATCGTCAGTAGTTTGCTGTAACAGCTTGTATTTGGCCAGTCCTTCGTACAACTGGGTCAGGTTACCGGAACCTTTTGTACGACCGATACCGACCATTAAACGGTCAGTAATACCATATTCAAAAGCAATACGGATATCGGCGGAGTTGTCCATTCCGAAAAAGGTCTTAGGACCGCCAAACTCACCTCCGAGGTCACCGAAATGGTGTGCTACCCTGAAATCAAGCTCTCGTTTTTTCAGGGTTTCAGGAGAATGACCCTGTATGATACGGGTAGATTTGTAGGTGGCAATCACCGGTTCATGAGTCTTTACTTCTTCCTTATCGACAAGTGATTCAAGGCTTTCCTGAGCGAAGGAATGTAGTCCGAGGCAGCAGCCCAGCAATAACAGATAAATATGTTTCATAGGATCTGACAGATTATTGTTTTTATCAGGAAGCGGCGCTATAGGCGGCTTTCACCGTTACTTCCACTACTTCTGCAATGTTTTTAATAACCAGTGTTGGTATTTTAATGTGATGATCAGCCAGTTTTACATTGAATCTGGCATTAGCTGAAGGCTTTCCATCTTTTACGATGATAGTGGCTTTCTCCTTGTAGGGTTTATCTACACCATGCAAGGACAGTATACCATCTACGGTCACTTCATAGGTCCCATCTTTATGCAGGTCGGGAGGGGACACCAGTTTGCCTTTAAATATGGCATATGGGTATTTTTCACTCTCGAGGTAATTTTCATTAAAATGCTCTTCCATGAGCTGTTTCTTGAACTTGAAGGTATTTACGGCTACTTTGAAATACAGTTCGCCGGTTTTTACGTTCATGGCAGACGTTCCTTTGTCGGTAGTCGCGTCTATGTCTTCAACAGGTGTAGCTGAGAAGAAGGATAATCCGGTATTGCGGCACATAAATACATCCTGTGCGAATCCGGCATGTGCAAGAAATAATACTGCGAGCAAAGCAATCATTTGTTTCATTGTAAACTGTTTTTTTGAAATGGGTTATCAATCTGGCATTCCATGGTTCAGCCAGCAGTTAATTGAGTCACGCGTTCCTTCACTGAGTTTGCCACGGGGGGGCATATCTGCGTTAGGGCTGGTTACCCTTTCCCTGAACAGTGCCTCATTGGCATTGAGGTAAGTTTTCAGCTTTTCCAGTGTTGAAAAGTCTGATACGACAAAGTTGCCGGTACCTTTATGACACGCGCCATTCGTACATTTTGTCGAAATGGTGGTCATAATGTAGGCGGATGTAATTACTGCGGTATCGCAGGCAGTGGGCGTAATACCGGGTTCCGGAGCGGGTGCCTGTTCGGCTGTACAACTGTACACGAAAAGCATCGCCAGCATGGGCAACAGCGCGGTTTTCATAGGTTTTTTCATTTCACTTTCGATTTAAGGGCGGTTTATCCGGCCGGGTCTTTGAATGGTTATTTGTTTTAACGCTTAAAACAAAAATATATTTTATAATTGACAGTCCATAACCCGGATACGTTTCAGTTGCCATTCCGAAGGCCCCGATATGCCTGTTTATTCCCGATTGTTCATTCTTCTTTTCTAATTCAAACAGGGTCTATGGACTATCAGCTGAATTTTAATATTTTTGTTTTTATGAACATTGATCAGCTTTACGATATTTACCGGCAATATCCATCTGTCCAGACAGATACCAGACAGCTCAAGGCAGGCGATATTTTCTTCGCACTGAAGGGCCCGAATTTTAACGGGAATACCTATGCGGCCGCGGCACTTGAAAAAGGAGCTGCATTTGCTGTAGTCGATGAGGAGGCGTATTATACGCAGCCGGATAAGATGATGCTGACCAATGATGCACTGGAAACCTTACAACAACTGGCGCTCCGTCACAGACAAAGTCTGAATATTCCCTTTCTGGCCATCACAGGCACTAACGGCAAAACGACTACGAAAGAGCTGATCAGTACTGTATTGGCGAGTGCATTCAAGACGACTGCTACTGCAGGCAACCTGAACAATCATATTGGTGTGCCTTTGACGATATTACGCATTCCTGCTGATGCGGAAATTGCAGTGATTGAAATGGGTGCTAATCATGAGCATGAAATTGAGGCCTATTGTAAGGTAGCGCTTCCCACACATGGTATCATCACCAACATCGGAAAGGCTCATCTGGAGGGCTTCGGAAGCCCTGAAGGTGTACGCAGGGCGAAAGGGGAACTGTATGATTTTCTGCGTAACAATAATGGTACTGTTTTCGTGTGCAATGAGTATCCTTACTTAATGGATATGAGTAAAGGTATTCCAACGGTTATTACCTATGGTGAAACGGCTGCTGATTATACCGGTCAGGCGCTTGCAGACAGTGCATTACTGAGCGTAAAAGTAACTAACAAAGAAGGACTCGGACAGATCGATAGTCAGCTGGTAGGCGCCTATAACTTCCCGAATGTAATGGCTGCTGTCGCAGTCGGATTACACTTTGGTGTACCTGCTGAAAAGATACAACATGCGATCTCTTCCTATACACCTTCCAATAACCGTTCTCAGGTTATCAGACAGGGCAGCAATACCATTATCATGGATGCTTATAATGCGAATCCATCCAGCATGAAAGCTGCAATAGACAACTTCGCCGGTATCACTGCGGAGAAGAAAGTATTGTTATTAGGAGGAATGATGGAACTGGGTGATGATAGTGTAGCAGAGCATCAGGCACTGGTGGATCTTTTACAACGTACACATTGGCATGCAGTGGTATTGGTAGGCGGGGATTTTATCAAAACGAATCATCCTTACATCTTTCTGGAGAATGCGGCAGCAGCGGCATCGTGGTTACAACAACAACAATTTACTGACACCTATTTACTCATTAAAGGATCGAGAAGTATGGGTATGGAAAAAGTAATTGCGTAAATACCTATTGACATATTTATCGGATATAACAAGGGACTTCTTTAAAAGAAGTCCCTTGTTATTTATAATAATAAGATCCGCTCAGCAGGCTGTCACACATTACAATAAGTGTAATATTAACACCCTTTATAAAACAGCTGCAAAACAAGTGCTGATAAAATAAATACCTAATTAAAAAGGGGGATGCATACTATCGTAAATGATGTTGCGTTTTATAGACTTATCCTTCTCATAATAACCTGGTCAGCTTTTACATAAAAAAAGAGACCTGCAAGCTGGAAAGCCCGCAGGTGTTCATAACCTATGCCAACTTTAGAGTATTATAAATAAGTTTGGATGATTACGTCTTTTCAAACGGATATCCGATATATAAAATGTGATTATTATT
This sequence comes from Chitinophaga pinensis, assembly GCF_007896845.1. Taxonomy (GTDB): domain Bacteria; phylum Bacteroidota; class Bacteroidia; order Chitinophagales; family Chitinophagaceae; genus Chitinophaga; species Chitinophaga pinensis_C. The sequence continues at coordinate 93,117 of NZ_VOHS01000019.1, forward strand.
ATAGTGATGATTTAGTTTTTACAAGGCATATGAGACCATTGGCTAAAAATTATTTTTCTTACGAGGCATAATTTCTAATGAGGTTTTAACGGGCTATTCTTCAGGGTAAAGCTTGATTTAATAAGATAATGTAAGGTATATCATATTGCTGCTAATACACTTGCGAACACTTCCGCGCTCTTCATACCAACAATTTTGCGTCTTCTTTGTTTAAAAATCTTAGTTATTTTGATTGATGTCTTTCTCCTAACGTGTCTGTCTACATGTGTCTGAAATATATTTACGAACGCTTTAATCTTCTGGATTTCATTATTTGAAAAAAATCTCAGATTTCCTGGCAAAGCTCCACCAGTACACCGTTTGTACCTTTTGGGTGCAGGAAACAGACCAGTTTATTATCTGCTCCTTTTTTCGGTTGAGTTTGTAATAAAGTGAATCCTTCTTTGCTCAATCTTTCCATTTCTGCGTAGATATCAGTCACTTCGAATGCGATGTGATGTATACCCTCACCCTTTTTGTCCACAAATCTGGCAATAGCGCTGTCGGGGCCGGTAGCTTCGAGAAGTTCAATTTTTGTTTGTCCGGTCTGGAAAAAAGCGGTTTCCACAAACTCGCTTTCCACTGTTTCTTTTTTATAGCAATCACTGTTCAGAAGCTTCTCAAATAAGGGGATTGAGACTTCTAACGATTTGACTGCTATTCCTATATGTTCAACTTTCTGCATATAGCAATTTAACAATTTATAGCAGAAATAACCGTTCTCTATGTTGTTATCATTTCTTACAATGATCGTGGTAGGTAAGCAAAGCAATTAAGCATTAAATTTGTAGTAAAGGAATCAACAAGTACAACTAAAGACCGACAGATATGCTAAAACTGCCCGTTTACCTGGATTACAATGCTACTACCCCCTGCGATCCGCGTGTAGTAGAGGCCATGCTTCCCTATTTTTCGGAGACATTTGGGAATGCATCCAGCCGTAACCATTCTTTCGGGTGGGCAGCAGAGGCAGCAGTCGATCTGGCCCGTGAGCAGGTAGCTGCGCTGATAGGTGCAGATCCCAAGGAGATTATTTTCACCTCCGGAGCTACCGAAGCTGATAACCTTGCGATGAAGGGCGTATTTGAGATGTATGCTGATAAGGGCAATCATATCATTACGACAGAAATTGAACACAAAGCAGTGCTGGACACCTGCAAGCATCTGGAAAAGCTGGGTGCTGAGGTAACTTACCTCAAAGTGAACAGTGAGGGTCTTCCGGATCTGAAAGAACTGGAAGCTGCCATCACACCAAAAACCATTCTGGTGTCCATCATGTATGCCAATAATGAGATAGGGGTTATTAACCCTATAAAAGAGATCAGCGCCATTGCCAAGAAGCATGGTGTGCTGATGATGAGCGACATATCCCAGGCGGCAGGAAAAGTGCCTGTGGATGTCAACCGCGATGGTATCGACCTGGCGGCCTTCAGCGCTCATAAGCTCTACGGTACGAAAGGAGCAGGTGCCCTTTATGTACGCCGCAAATCTCCCCGTGTAAAAGTAACTGCACAGATGGATGGCGGCGGACATGAACGTGGGATGCGCTCCGGTACGTTAAATGTACCCGGTATTGTAGCTTTCGGAAAAGCCTGTGAATTATGCCAACAGGAAATGGAAGCAGAAGGACAAAGACTGGCAGCCCTGCGTGACAAACTGGAAAACGCATTGCTGCAACTGGAAGAAACCGTTGTCAACGGATCAAAAACCAACCGTTTACCGCATGCCACCAACATTTCCTTCCGTTATGTGGAAGGAGAAGCCCTGATGATGGGTTTTAACAAAAATCTTGCGCTATCATCCGGTTCTGCCTGTACCTCCGCCTCTCCGGAACCCAGTTACGTATTGAAAGGTCTTGGCCTCAGTGATGATATGGCCCATTCCTCCATCCGTTTTGCGCTGGGACGCTTCACAACTGAAGAAGAGATCGATTATGCTATTCAGACCGTCACTGATACGGTGAATAAACTTAGAGAAATAAGTCCGCTGTGGGAAATGTTTAAAGAAGGTGCGGACATGAGCTCAATAGAGTGGTCCCGTCTTTGATACAGTGAACATATTGGGGACGATTGGTGAAATCTTTTATACTTATGCTTATGGCTTACGCTGAAAGAGTTCTTGATTATTACAACAACCCAAGAAATGCGGGAACACTGGATAAGTCCAGTCCGCAGGTGGGGACAGGGTTAATACACGTGCCGGAGTACATTGAAGTAGTTAGGATACAGATCGAAGTGAGCCCGAAAAGGCATGTTATTATGGATGCGCGCTTCAAAACCTTTGGATGTGGCGCTGCCATTGCAGCTACCTCTATTACGACAGAGTGGCTGAAAGGAAAAACCATCGAAGAAGCCGCCAGGCTTGATCATATGGACATTGTGGAAGCATTGAGCCTTCCACCTGCCAAGATACATGCTACCATTCTCATCGAAGATGCAGTGAAAGCCGCTATCAACGATTACCGCTTCAAAAATGGGCTGGAGCCGCTAAAAGAAGAAGAGGTACCTGAAGAAGGGTATGAACTGGAAGAAGAGCATAACTAAATAATTAACTGATCAATTGTGCGTTAATAATCGGGATTTGAGCAAAATACCTGCTTAAATCCTAATTCTTAATTCGTAATTGATCATTTTTAATTATATATATTTGTGCTTTCTGTCTCACTATGCTAGCAATTTTTAAAAAAGAAATACATCAGTTTTTCAGCAGCATAACCGGATATGTCGCCATCATCCTATTTCTGCTGGCTAACGGCCTGCTGTTATTCGTTTTTCCAGATACCAGTCTGCTTGATTATGGATACGCTAATCTCGACCCGCTTTTTGAGCTGGCCCCCATGATCTATCTCTTGCTTATTCCGGCTATTACCATGCGTAGTTTCGCGGATGAATTCAAATCCGGCACAATGGAGCTTTTAAGCACCAAACCATTGAGCTGGTGGCAGATCGTCGGAGGCAAATTTGCAGCCGGTCTCGTAGTCGTACTGATCTCATTGATTCCTACTATCGTTTATTATATCGCAGTCAGACAATTAAGCGCTGATCCTGCGAATCTTGACAATGGTGGCATGACAGGTTCCTATATCGGCCTGTTCCTGCTGGGCGCCGTATTCACCGCCATTGGTGTATGGTCTTCCTCCCTGACCAGCAATTCAGTAGTCGCTTTCCTTATTGCTATTTTTACCTGCTTTATATTTTACAATGGTTTTGATGCGCTGAGCAAAGTGCCGGCCTTTTCCGGCAGCGCTGATTACTACCTGCGTATGGCTGGTATCAAGTTTCACTACACGTCTATCAGCCGTGGTGTGATTGATAGCCGGGATATTATTTATTTCCTGAGCATCATCGGCCTGATGCTCTATCTGACAAGATTATCACTGCAACGCAGGATATGGGATTAATTTTTAAAAACCTCTTTTGTGGCTATTAATAGAAGGAATAAATACATACAGCGGGCTATACTTGTGGTGGGTGTTCTTGTAGGGATCAATATACTGGCTGCTTATTTTCATACCCGTCTGGACCTGACCGCTGAAAAAAGATATACACTTACTCCTGCTACGAAAAGTCTGCTCCGCGGACTGGATAGCACAGTTACCATAGAAGTTTTCCTGAAAGGTGATTATCCGGCCAATTTTCGTCAGCTGGCACAAACCAGTCAGGAATTACTGGAAGAATTCAGGGAATATGGCGGCAACCGCATACAATTCTCCTTTCAGAACCCCGGGCAGGGCCTGCCAGACTCCGCCCGTATGACTTTCCAGCAATACCTTGTAGAAAAAGGCATCATGCCCTTTAATATGCAGGTGCAGGAAGATGCTAATCAGGGATATTCTGAAAAACTGATCTTTCCGGGTGCATTGATACATTACGGTACCAGAGTCGTTGGCGTGAATCTCCTGAAAAGTCAGGGCGGACTCAATCCTGACGCGGCTATGAATAACTCGGAGTCCCTGCTGGAATACCAGTTCGCGAATGCGATCTATCAGCTACAACAGAAACAGACACCACTAGTGGGATATATGCTGGGTAATGGTGAGCAACTGGGAGCGGAAGTATACGATGCTCTTACCACTCTGCAGAACAACTATCTGCTGGATACCCTGACACTTCAATACATCTCCTATATTCCTAAAGAGTTTGACGCGGTTGTATTTGCAAAACCTGCCACCCGCTTCTCTGATGAAGATAAGCTGAAGATAGACCAGTATGTAATGAATGGCGGTAAGGTATTGTGGTTTGTCGATGAACTGAATGCCTCTATTGACAGTCTTTCACATCAGGAAAGCTTTGTTGCATTTGATAAAGGATTGAATCTGGAAGACCTGTTGTTCCGTTATGGCGTACGTATCAATCAGGACCTTGTACAGGACATGCAATCTGATTTCGTGCCACAGGTTGTGGATCGTACCGGTCAGATGCAGCCGCTGGCATTCCCTTATTTTCCTTTGCTGGTGCCTACCGGTGCACATCCGATTGTAAAAAATATGGACCTCGTGCTGAGCCATTTTGCCAGCTCCATCGATACGATAAAAGGTGGTAATATCAAGAAAACGGTATTACTGACCAGTTCTGCTAACAGCCGCACGGTAAGTTCTCCTGTGGAGGTTACGTGGAATAGTCTGCGCAGGAAGCCGAACCCACGTGAGTTCAATAAAAAATTCGTTCCGGTAGCTGTGTTACTCGAAGGGGAATTCACTTCCCTGTTCCGCAACCGTCTGGACGCCGGCACACAACAGGCGATTCAAAAGGCAACAGGCAGACCGTTCAAAAACAACAGCGATACGATCAATAAAATGATCGTTGTGAGCGATGCCGATGTCATCACCAATGCTTTCTCACAGAAAAGTGGTCCACTACAGATGGGGGTCAATCTCTATGACCAATCCATGGTTTATGCCAACCGCGAATTCTTCCTTAATACCCTGGGCTACCTGACCCATAACTCAGGCATCATGGACGCACGTAATAAAGAATTAACCCTGCGTCTGTTGAATCCGGAAAAAGTAAAACTGGAGAAAAGCAAGTGGCAGGCAATTTGTTTCATCGTTCCTATCGGACTGATCTTATTGTTCGCATCGGTATTTATGTTTTTCAGGAAAAGGAAATTCGAAGTATAGTATTAGCCGTTACCAGTGGGGCTGTCAGCCGATGAGCCGTATCAATACACAGTTGTATTTGTCTGTAAATAATTGATTTATAGACAATAGACTATCATTTCCCGGCGTTGGAAGAACATGACAGCTTTTCGTAACAATCACAGCCAGAGACTATCCACGATAGTCGTCAAATATTCATTGATCGGGCATATCTATGGACGGAAGTCTATCGACTATGGACTATTCCCCATATATTTGCCCAGCGATAATTTAAAAGCGGCTACCTGAACCCCTGAAAAACAAGAGCCAACTTTTAAATAAAATTAATACCCGGTAAACCCGGAATCATTAAGGGAAGCAGTGAAACGCAAACACGCTTTTCACATCAAAATATAACCACACGTGTATAACGCAGAAAGTATCAGCAAGGTGCTGAAAGGTGAACTATTGCAGCAGACGGGTAATCCGGAGATTGAACACATTTTGCTGGACAGCCGGAAACTCAGCTTTCCTGAAACGTCTATTTTTATACCACTGGTAAGCAGCAGGCGTAATGCCCACCAGTATATTCAAGAGCTGTACGAGAAAGGTGTTTCCAACTTTATCGTGAGTGAACCTGTGCCAGAGGGGAGATATCCGAAAGCCAACATCATATTAGTAAAAGACACAATGCAGGCCCTGCATGCACTGGTAGCTTATCACCGGCAGCAGTTCCATATACCTGTGATCGGTATTACCGGCAGTAATGGTAAGACCATCGTCAAAGAATGGCTGTATCAGCTGCTGGAAAAAGATTACAATATTGTCCGCAGTCCTAAAAGCTATAACTCTCAGATCGGTGTTCCTCTCTCTGTATGGCAGATGAAACCGGAACATCAGCTGGCTATTTTTGAAGCAGGCATTTCCCAACCCGGGGAAATGGAACATCTTGAGAAGATCATCCGTCCGAATATCGGCATCTTCACCAATATCGGGGAGGCGCATAATGAGGGCTTCCTGAACATCCGTCAGAAGATCAATGAAAAGCTGGTATTGTTTTCCAAAAGCGACCTGCTTATCTATTGCAAGGACTATCTCGCACTGAACGAATGCGTGCTGAACTTTCACAATCTGGTAGGTAAGAAAGACAATCATGAAGGCGGTTTGCAGCTGTTTACATGGTCCCGTAAGACGGAGGCTGACCTGCGCATTATCAGTGTTGATAAAAGTGAGCATCATTCCCGTATTGACGCCCTGTATCAGACAGTTCCCATCCATATCAATATTCCTTTTGTAGATGAAGGATCTGTGGAGAATGCCATTCATTGCTGGGCACTGATGTTGCATCTGGGTATGGAACATTCTGTGATACAACAGCGGATGGATCAGCTGGGCAATATTGCCATGCGTCTGGAACTGAAGCAGGGTATTAACAACTGTTCTGTTATCAATGACAGTTACAATTCCGATCTTGGTTCATTAGCCATTGCATTGGAGTTTCTGCAGCAGCAACAACAACATCCTACCCGTACCGTCATCCTCAGTGATATCTTACAGAGTGGCAAGAGCGATGCGTCTTTGTATGAGGAAGTAGCCAGTCTGCTCCAGCAAAAAGGCATCAATAAAGTGATCGGTATCGGGAAAAATATTGTCAGAGAAAAGAAATGCTTCCAGCAGATCACAGGTTTGAAAAGCAGCTTTTTCCTGACGACAGAAGAATTTATCCAGCAATTCAATCAACAGGATTTCCAACATGAAACCATCCTGCTGAAAGGAGCGCGTATATTTGAGTTTGAGCGGATTGGCAAACTACTGGAACAGAAAGTGCACCAGACAATACTCGAGATCAATCTGAGTGCTGTAGCACACAATGTAAAGCAATATCAGTCACTGCTGAAGCCGGAAACGAAACTGATGGCCATGGTGAAAGCATTTTCTTATGGCAGCGGAAGTTTTGAAATTGCAAATCTATTGCAGTTCCATGGTGTAGATTACCTCGCCGTTGCTTATGCTGATGAAGGAGTGGAACTGAGGAGAACAGGCATTACGATGCCGATTATGGTGATGAACCCTGAGCCCAGCTCTTTTGACGCCATCCTCCAATGGAACCTTGAACCCGAAATATATTCTCTCCACCTGTTAAAACAGTTTGAAGAAGAAGTACAGCTGGCAGGTAAAACTGCTTTTCCTGTACACATTAAACTGGATACAGGCATGCACAGGCTGGGTTTTGAGAAGAAAGACATCCCCGAGCTGGCCCGTTTGCTGAGTGATAATATCTATCTGAAAGTAAATTCCGTATTCAGTCATCTTGCTGCCAGTGAAGATCCTGCAATGGATGCCTTCACCAAACAACAGGGACAGTTATTTTTCGAAATGAGCCATGAACTGCAAAAGGCATTGGGCTATACGGTGATCAGACATATTGCCAACAGCGCAGCTATTGAGCGTCATCCTGATCTGCAGCTGGATATGGTCAGACTGGGTATCGGTATGTACGGTATTGACAGCGCTGACAAAATGCAGGATCAGTTACGTCCGGCCAGTACACTGAAAACGACGGTTGCACAGGTAAAACACCTGTCCACCGGCGATACAGTTGGCTACGGGGCCAAATGGGTGGCAAAAGGCCCATCTGTTACGGCGACGGTACGTATCGGGTATGCAGACGGCTATCCCCGCCGCCTGAGCAACGGAAAGGGAAAGATGCTCGTACGCGGGCAGCTGGCCCCTGTGGCAGGCATTGTGGCCATGGATATGCTGATGCTGGATGTAACGCATATTCCGGAGGTGACAGAAGGAGACGAAGTGATCGTATTTGGCAATGAGCTGCCGGTACAGCAGGTATCTGCCTGGGCAGAGACCATTCCTTATGAAATATTAACAGGAATTTCGCAGCGGGTGAAGCGGGTATATTTCGAGGAGTGACCGGAAATTCCGATTTTGCACATTATTATTATTTTTGATAAAATTTTAAACCTTTGAAATATCGTCACGTAATCTGGATTGTTGCATTGGTGCTGGTTTTTGATCAGGCGCTGAAATTCTGGATAAAAACCCACATGAACTTTAGCCAGGAATTTATCATATTTCCTAACTGGTTCCGCATTCACTTTACCGAGAACCCCGGTATGGCCTATGGCCTTGAGCTTGGCGGTGAGTGGGGCAAGGTATTACTGACGCTTTTCCGTCTGGCGGCCGTAGTCATTGGCTTCAAATATATGAAGACATTGGTAAAACAACAGCACCATACCGGTTTGCTGATATGTGGCGCCCTGATACTGGCTGGTGCTGCAGGTAATCTGATAGACAGTATGTTCTACGGACTGATATTTTCAGAGACTAACTTTTACGACGTGGCTACCTTCCTGCCAAAAGGCGGTGGATATGCCTCATTCCTGCACGGAAAGGTGGTAGACATGCTTTATTTCCCTGTTTACCGTGGTTATCTGCCTAATTGGATACCATTTAAGGGAGGAGAGTATTTCGTGTTCTTCAACCCGATCTTCAACATCGCAGATGCAGCTATTTCTGTTGGTGTGATCACCATTCTGATATTCCAGAAGCGTTTCTTCCACAAGCATATTGCAAAGCAAGAAGCTGAAAAAGAAGCTGTTGCAGCGACAAAATAAGCTTATCAACATACTTTAAAAAGCGGTCTGCCTGAGGTAGACCGCTTTTTTTTTAACGTTTTCTTTGAAAACTTGAAATGCCGTATTACATTTGTCCACAATTCCGATAGACTAATAGATATATTAAAGCTAAAAGTAGTATTCACCACCAATAAACTAAACGATGGACACTTCTTTACGATGTTGTTGAGCGCTACGCACCACTTTGCCCCAATGAATCCATAGGGGTAAGTCCCCCATATTTATTTCACAAGACCAATTCATATATAATAAACTATAGTTATGTCCGCAAAAAGACGCACTATTCGTATTGCATACCTATGGCTGTTCGTGTTATTAATGCCTGTACTGGCCCAGGCACAGCTGAACGGCTCTTATATCCTTGCTGGTAAAATTGCCGGTGACGGAGGAGAACCTTTGCCCGGTGCGACTGTTCAGATAAAAGGAACATCTTTTGGTGCTACCACTGACAGCTCCGGACGGTTTGAAATCACTGCCAATACTAAATTTCCGCTTAAACTGCAGATACGCCTTCTGGGTTATCAGCCACAGGAATTTGATGTAAAAAACAGCAATAGCCGTTTACAGATACAGTTGGTTACCCAATCGCTCCTCGTAAATGAGGTAGTGGTATCTGCTTCCCGTCAACAGGAAAAATTGCTAAAATCGCCGGTGGCCATCGAAAAGCTCGATGTAAGAGCCCTGAAGGAAACTCCCGCCGCCTCTTTCTATGATGCGATCGGTAACCTGAAAGGCGTTCAGATGACCACTGCAGGTCTGACTTTTAAAGTATTCAATACACGTGGTTTTAACGTGCCTAATAACTTCCGTTTCATGCAGTTAATTGATGGGGTGGATAATCAGGCCGCTACACTCGGCGTGCCGCTGGGTAATGCGATCGGACCCACAGAACTGGATATCCAGAGTATCGAGGTTACACCCGGTGCGTCTTCCGCCTTGTATGGTATGAATGCACTGAACGGAATGTCCAACCTGATTACCAAAAACCCTTTCCAATATCAGGGTATCAGCGTATATCAGAAAGTAGCTTTTAACCATTTTGACGGTAAGGGCAGTTCTCCGAAACCGATCACCGAAAGCTCTTTCCGCTATGCACAGGCCCTGAGCAAGAAATTCGCTTTCAAAGTGAACTTCTCTTATATGGAAGGTACTGACTGGTATGCGGACAGTCACAATGACTTCAATCCCGGCACCAAAGCCAATCCTGACTTCCCACAGCTGGTAGGCGCTGATAATACGGCCAATGATGCGTGGAACAAATATGCAGATCAAAGTTCATTCCCTATCACCGATAAAAATGGTAAATCTTATAACGTATCCCGCACGGGGTACTGGGAGAAAGACCTTGTGGGTGATTACAAGGTAAAGAACATCAAATTTGATGGTGCGCTGCATTACAAGCTCACGCCAAAGATCGAAGCGTCTTATACTTACCGTGTTGGTAAAATGGATGGTTTCTTCCAGCGTGGTAACCGTATCGGTCTGAAAAATGTAGTTGTACAGAATCATAAAGTAGAACTGGTAGGAGAAGACTTCACTTTCCGTTCTTATATGTCATTGGAAAATACGGGTGATTCCTATAACATGAACCCGTTGGCGGACAATCTCGAGAAGTCTTTCAAGACAGACAAACAATGGCAGGCTGACTACAAAAACGCGCTGAATGCAGCACTCGATGCTACCGGCAGTAATATTGCAGAAGCCCACAGAGCAGCACGTGCGGCAGCTGATAAAGGACGCTGGACACCCGGTACCGCAGCCTTTGATGCACAACTGGCGAAGATCAAAGGCATCAATGACTGGGATATTTACCCGGTATCAAAAGACAGCACCAACAAAAGTGGTGGCGCTGCTTTATTGCAGATGAGCCATTTTTATCATGCAGAGGGTACCTGGAACCTGCGTAAATATGTGCATTTCATGGATGTACTGGTAGGTGCAGATTATCGTACCTATGAGATCATTCCTGATGGTAACAACTTTGTTGACCTGACCAAACCATTGGATAAACGTAACACACCCGGTGGTAAAAATATCTGGTATGGAAAAGTAGGTGGTTTCGTACAGGGCAGCAAGTTATTCCTGCATGATCAGTTGAAAGTAACAGCGTCGCTTCGTTACGATAAAAGTCAGGAGTTCTCCGGCAAATTCAATCCACGTGTAGCAGCGGTGTATACCACGCCAAACCAACGTCATAACTTCCGCGCTTCATGGCAGAACGGTTTCCGTTTCCCTTCATTGTTTGAAGCTTATTCCTTCGTGAACAATGGTGGAGTAAGACGTGTCGGTGGATTAGCCTTCATTGAAGAAGGACTGGGATATTTCAAGAATTCTTACCTGACTTCCAGTGCTACTGCCTTCACTACTGCAGTGAATAAAGCAACCAATGCTGATCCTACCCTGAGCCGTGCAGATGCAGAAGTACAGAATGCGAAAGTGCTGAAAGTAGCCAACCTTGATCCTATCAAACCGGAGCAGATCCAGTCATTTGAAGTAGGTTACAAGAGCGTACTGTTTGAGAATAAGGTATTTGTAGATATCGACGGTTATTTCAACACGTACAATCACTTTATTGGACAGGTGGAAGTGGCAGTACCGCAGACGGGCGATGTAAACAACCCTACGCAGGAGGTATTGAATCAGATGTATGATAAACAATTCCAGAACCGTTACAGGGTATGGACCAACAGTAAGTCTACTGTACAGAATTATGGTTTTGCAGTAGGTGTGACTTATAACTTCCTGAAGAGCTTCACCATCAGTGGTAACGCCAACTATAATACTCTGGCACAGGATAAGACGAAGGATGATGCATTGATCCCCGGTTTCAATACACCAAAATGGTTTACCAATGTCAGCTTTGGTAACAGACAGGTAGCGCGTAACCTGGGTTTCAACGTAGTATGGCACTGGCAGGATAAATTCTACTGGCAGAACCTGTTTGGTAACGGTGACGTACCAGCTTACAGCACGGTGGATGCGCAGGTAACCTACGGATTACCCAAACTGCATACCTCAGTAAAAGTGGGTGGATCTAACATCTTCAATACTTCTTACTTCCAGTATGTGGGTGGTCCGACCATCAAAGGTTTGTATTATGTAGCGATCACATACGATCTGCCTTTCAAGAAAAAATAATTATTACAGATAATAAATAAATGTCACCCGCCGGCAGCGATGTTTGTCCGGCGGGTGTTTTTTTTGCTACTGTGGATCATTTCCCGATCTCCATCCTCGCTTCTTTTTAATAATCTTCATCACATTTTAATCTCCCGCATTTGGATATCCGATGATTTAAACATACCTTAGTCTATCATATCTATAGACTATATAACTGAAGTAATACATGTCGCACAACGAGGAGATAGACCAACTTGAAAAAAAGTATGCTACCGTGGAACGTCAGGAAATGTTAATAGACCTTGTCAATGAGGAAAACCGTCACCGGCCGTTCTTATGGCTGTTGATTGGTCTTATTGCCGTGGCTGTATTGGCAGGGATAGGCGTTCTGACCTACTACGGCACTTCAGCTGCTACGCATACGAGGGTTTACGAGTTTACGCAGTCTCTTTTTACGAGAGAACTGCTGTTCTATATTCTGGTAGGTCTGGCGGCGCAGACAGTAGATGGTGCACTGGGTATGGCTTACGGCGCTACTTCGTCTTCATTACTGTTAGGCCTCGGCATTCCTCCTTCTGTTGCCAGTGCAAGTGTACACGTAGCAGAGGTCTTTACTACAGGCGCTTCAGGAATCTCGCATTTCCGTTTTGGGAATGTGAATAAGAAGTTGTTCCTGTATCTGCTGGTACCGGGTATTATCGGGTCTATTGCCGGATCTTTCCTGATCTCCAATATGAATGCAATTGCTTCTGCGGTACCTTTTCTTTCCTATTTCACGGAGGAGAATGTAAAACCTTTCATCAGTGCTTATTTACTGATATTAGGTGCGATTGTATTGAGAAAAGCATTTCTGCCTAAAAAAGCGAAAAGTAAAACTAAACGCCTTGGGTCACTGGCATTCTTTGGGGGTTTTATGGATTCGTTTGGTGGTGGCGGATGGGGTCCGATTGTAACGTCTACTTTGCTGAGCAAGGGGCGTTCGGCACATTACACGATCGGTTCGGTAAATGCGGCTGAATTTTTCATATCACTTTCCAGTGCAGGTACATTTCTTATCTTTGGGGCAATTGCCGGCTGGCCGGTTATCATCGGGCTGATCATCGGTGGTGTGATTGCCTCTCCGTTTGCAGCGATACTGGTGAGAAAGATCAAGCGTAAGCCTTTGATGATCATGGTAGGTACATTGATCATTCTGTTGAGCCTCCGCACTATTATCATTACACTCTTACACTAACATAAACCGGATTACCGGTTGAAACAAAGGGGTATCTATTCGTATAGATACCCCTTTGTTATTGTATATCGTTTGTGATATTTTATTTGATATCACCCACCATGTTAATTGGGTTTACCCACTCGTCAAATTCTTCTGGTTTTACGTAACCCAGTTTCACCGCCATTTCTTTCAGGGTAGTACCTTCTTTGTGAGCTGTCTGCGCGATCTCTGCAGCTTTGTAGTAACCGATTCTTGTATTCAGTGCAGTTACCAGCATCAGGGAGTTATCTACGTGCTTTTTGATATTTGCTTCGATAGGAGCGAGACCTACTGCGCATTTATCGTTAAAGCTTACACAACCATCACCGATCAGGCGTGCGGAGTGCAGGAAGTTATAGATCATTACTGGTTTGAACACGTTCAGTTCGAAGTGACCGGTAGCACCACCGATGTTGATAGTCACGTCGTTACCCAGTACCTGTGCAGCGATCATTGTCAGAGCTTCACACTGTGTCGGGTTTACTTTACCCGGCATGATGGAAGAACCTGGTTCGTTGTCAGGGATGTGGAGTTCACCGATACCGGAGCGAGGGCCGGAGCTCAGCATACGGATATCGTTAGCGATCTTCATCAGGCTTACTGCAACAGTTTTCAGGGCGCCGTGTGCTTCTACGATTGCATCGTGAGCAGCCAGTGCTTCGAATTTATTTTCAGCGGTGATGAATGGCAGGCCGGTCAGGTTAGCGATGTGTTTAGCCACATTCTCGGAATAACCTTTAGGCGTATTGATACCGGTACCTACAGCGGTGCCACCCAGTGCCAGTTCGCTCAGGTGTTCCAGTGTGTTTTTGATGGCTTTCAGACCGTGGTTCAGCTGAGAAACGTAACCGCTGATTTCCTGTCCGAGTGTGAGTGGCGTTGCATCCATGAAGTGGGTACGGCCGATTTTCACGATATGTTTGAAAGCTTCTGCTTTTTCTGCCAATGTATCTCTCAGCTTTTCGATACCTGGAATAGTGGTTTCGATCAGCATTTTATATGCAGCAATGTGCATAGCAGTAGGGAAAGTATCGTTGGATGACTGTGATTTGTTCACGTCGTCATTTGGGTGCACTGCTTTCTCTTTGTCGGTCAGCAGACCACCATTGATTACGTGTGCGCGGTAAGCAACCACCTCATTCACGTTCATGTTGGACTGTGTACCTGACCCGGTCTGCCATACTACCAGTGGGAACTGATCATCCAGTTTACCAGCGAGGATCTCATCACAAGCCTGTGCAATCAAATTTGTTTTTTCCTGAGACAGTACACCCGCATCCAGGTTGGTCAGCGCGGCCGCTTTTTTCAGGTAAGCAAATGCCTGGATAATTTCCTTTGGCATTTTGTTAATATCCTGCGCAATCCTGAAATTGTCGATAGAACGTTGAGTTTGAGCACCATAGTAAGCATCTACAGGTACTTTCACTTCGCCCATCGTGTCTTTCTCTATTCTATATTCCATATGCTTGATTTTTTGCGGTACAAACGTACATATCAATTATGAATTATCAATTACAAATCGGGAATTAAAACGGGGGTAATGCCCTGATAATACTGCTAAGTCAGGTTTTGAGTGATACAATTGTCCGGAGTGCGCTTATTCTCCGATAAACTTCGCCGGTCTTTTCTGAATAAAGGCGGATGCACCTTCCTGCATGTCTTTGGTAGCGAAGCAGGCACCGAATTCATTCAGTTCTGTTTCAAAGCCATCCACTACATAGTTTTGTGCGGCGTTGGCACATTTGATGACACGGGCGATAGCCAACGGGGCTTTTGCATGTATCTTCTGTAGTAATTCAGTCGCTTTGGGCAGCAGATCGGCTGGGGCTACGACGTGGTTCACCAGTCCCCATTGCAGGGCTTCATCTGCGCTGATCATATCGCCGGTCATCATCAATTCCATGGCTTTTCCTTTCCCCACGAGTGTTGTCAGGCGTTGTGTACCTCCATAACCGGGAATTAATCCCAGATTTACTTCCGGCTGTCCGAACTTCGCGTTGGTAGCAGCTATTCTGAAGTGACAGGCCATAGCGAGTTCACAACCACCACCCAGTGCAAAGCCATTCACGGCTGCTATCACCGGTTTAGGACAATCTTCTATATGTTTGAATACCACGTGTCCTTTCTTGGCCAGTTCTACACCCTGCTGATCAGACAGTTCCAGAAATTCTGAGATATCAGCTCCTGCTACGAATGCTTTTTCTCCCTGACCGGTGATAACGGCACTACGGATATCTTTATTGGAATAAACTTCATCGATCGCGAGGGCCAGTTCAGCCATGACCTGTTGATTCAGGGCATTCAGTTTGTCGGGGCGGTTAATGTAGATAAAAAGGGTATTATCCTTGAGCTCTGTTTTGATGGTATGATACATGAGATCCGGGTTTTGTTGGATGGCTAATTTAAGGTTTTAAACATTGTTATGGTGCACTGAATGATCAGGGTTTGTACTGCCCGAACGACATTTTTTGAGGAAACCTTATGATATTATTTTAACAGTTGGAAATTAGTAACGAAAGTGTATATAATGGGGCCAAAACACCCCCTTCAGGTGTGTAAGAAAGACCAATTCAGGCTATTTAAGACGATTTTTGATCCCATCGCTTATTCGTCGCAGATTCGTCAGAGATTCGCCGCTTGTTCGTCCACTGTTTGCCGGAGGGGTAGGAGAGAGTAAAAAGGATTATTACGGAATGTGAAAATAATACAGGAGCACAGGATTTCGATAAAAAAAGGAATGACGGATAATGGACTGCACATTCTCAGTCGCCCGTCATTCCTAATATACGATTTTCGCAGATGAAAAATCGATAATATTACCTCTCAACTTATCGTGTCGAAGACTTTGGGATATCAGAAGCTCTTCTCGTATTTCCGTTGATAGCGGATTGTTTTTTCCTTCACGTGTCTGTGAATATTGTGCCCATGGAAATCGTAACTAAGGGTCACGAAAAAGAGTTTTGCGTCGAGGTTCTGGTAAGGGTAGGTACTACCGCCGCTGTTGCCGGTTTCTTTATATTCCTTGTTAAAGAAATTATTAGGGTAGTACTGTACTTTCAGTCCGAAGCCCGGATGCATTCTGACGCCCGCAAAGAGGGACGGCATCAGCAGAGGGGTGCGGTCGCTGAACCATTCATTGAATTTCTCTTTTTATCACCGTTGATAAATTTCTTTTCCTTGTAATTGAATGCCAGATCATAGGCACCGCCGGCAAAGAAGAAAAAGCCTTTTTTCAGATCGCCGATCTTTATACCCAGTGGCACACCGAGTGTATACACACGACGTTTCAGCTTAACAGAGTCTTTATCATCTTTGGTGATCAGACCGATGTTTTTCAGATTGAGTCCTGTGAAGAAACCCACATTACGTCCGAAGTCATAGTTGTAGTTATGTCCGATGTTGAAAAAGAAGGTAAAACGGGGCACACTGCGTACGTGGTTTCCGGATTCCCGGATGTCACGTCCGAATGATAACAAAGGGCCGTCTCCACCCCATGTGGTATAGCTACGTTTTGATGTTCCATACGTACGGGTGATGGTCACTTCTTCGATAACTTTCCGGGTGGTGTCTGTATTGTCCTGTGAAAATGCGGGCAGCTGCAGCATGGAAAGCAGCAGCAGTGGAATAAAGTAAAGCTTACGCGTCATAGTAATCAGTCTGTTTAAATCGGGTTAATTATAGAACAAAGACGACCGGACACGGCAAAGGTTTCAAAAAAACAGACTTTTTTTAGAAATCTCTGTGTGTGGCCACCCAATCGGTGATATAGGCCGCGATATCTTCGGTACGGGTACCGGGTGGAAATAGCTTTCCGACACCTAATTCGTTGAGCCGGGACATATCCGTTTCCGGTATGATGCCGCCGCCGGTGAGCAATACATCATCCATCCCTTTCTCTTTCATAAGGGTCATAATACGTGGAAAAACCGTCATGTGTGCGCCGGAGAGGATGCTTACGCCGATGGCGTCAACATCTTCCTGAAGGGCTGCGCTGACTACCATTTCAGGCGTCTGACGCAAACCGGTATAAATCACTTCCATACCGGCGTCTCTCAGGGCTGCCGCGATCACTTTCGCTCCGCGGTCATGGCCGTCGAGACCAACCTTGGCCACCAGCACGCGCACAGGACGTTGCAGGGGGTTGACCATAATTGATTTGTTAAGTTTGTAAATATAGGTTTTTTGGACTGTCTGCCGCCGTATCATTGCATACCTTACTAACTGCAGGGGTCTGTGGACTTTTTACTACCTTTGCCGTCCGAAATATATTAAACCTTATGAGTGAAGAAAGGACCCTCAATTTTCTGGAACAGATCATAGAAGAGGACATTGCCAACGGCGTCAATGACGGCAGGGTGCTTACACGCTTCCCGCCGGAACCAAATGGCTATCTGCACATTGGTCACGCTAAATCCATCTGCCTCAACTTCGGCATCGCCCAGAAGTACAACGGTAAAACCAACCTCCGCTTTGACGATACCAATCCCGTTACGGAGGATACTGAATATGTGGATTCCATTAAGGCCGACATACAATGGCTGGGCTTCCAATGGGCGCAGGAACTGTATGCTTCAGATTATTTCGAACAGATATACAATTTCGCAGTAAAACTGATCAATAAAGGACTGGCTTACGTAGATGACTCTACCGCTGAAGAGATCGCGGCTTCCAAAGGTACGCCAACCGAACCCGGTAAAGGCACTACCTACCGTAACCGCAGTGTAGAGGAGAACCTTGACCTCTTTGCCCGTATGCGTGCAGGAGAATTCAAGGACGGTGAAAAGGTATTACGTGCTAAAGGAGACCTCGCTTCTCCAAACATGCACATGCGTGACCCTATCATCTACCGTATCAAGCATGCACATCACCACCGTACCGGTGACAGCTGGTGTATCTATCCGATGTATGACTTTGCGCACGGGCAGAGCGACAGCATCGAGACGATCACCCACTCTATCTGTACGCTGGAATTTATTCCGCACCGCCCCTTGTACAACTGGTTCATTGAGCAGCTGGAAATATTCCCGTCCCGTCAGTATGAGTTTGCCCGTCTGAACCTTACCTATACGGTAATGAGCAAACGTAAGCTCCTGCAACTGGTGAACGAGAAACACGTCAGTGGTTGGGATGACCCACGTATGCCGACTATCAGTGGTCTGCGCCGTCGTGGTTATACGCCTGCCAGCATCCGCGCTTTCTGTGAACGCATTGGTATCCAGAAACGTGATAACATGATTGATGTGAGTCTGCTGGAGTTCTGTATCCGTGAGGAACTGAACAAAACGGCGAACCGCGTATTCGCAGTACTGGATCCGGTTAAACTGGTGATCACCAACTATCCTGAAGGTCAGGTAGAAGAGATGACAGCTGAAAATAATCCGGAAGATCCAAACTCCGGTACACGTATCCTGCCTTTCAGCAATACGTTGTATATCGAGCGTGAAGACTTCATGGAAGAGCCTCCGAAGAAATTCTTCCGTCTGGGACCGGGTCTGGCTGTAAGATTGAAAAATGCCTACATCATTAAAGGCGAAAGCTTTGAAAAAGATGCTGAAGGCAACATCACGACTATCTACGCCACCTACCTGCCGGAAAGCAAGAGTGGTGGTGATACCAGTGGTCTGACCGTAAAAGGAACTATTCACTGGGTAAGCGCGGCGCATGCAGCTACTGCGGAAGTAAGACTGTATGACCGTCTGTTTAAAGTGGAAGATCCGGGTAATGAAGAAGGTGATTTCAAATCTTATATCAACCCTGACTCTTTGCAGGTGATTTCGAAGGCTTATATCGAGCCCAGTCTGTTGAATGCTAAACCGGGCGAACGCTTCCAGTTCCTGCGCAAAGGCTATTTTGCTGCGGATGCTGACAGTACGCCTGATAAAGTGGTGTTCAACCGCACTGTGACATTGAAAGATGCGTGGGCGAAAGAGGCAAAGAAAGGATAATCCGGTTTTATCAGATAAAAGAAAAAGGAGAGGTATGTACCTCTCCTTTTTCTTTTATGAATGCTATCAAAAGTAATTTTAAGCATTGATCGCATCCAGTCCTCTCATGATCCTTGCGATCGTTTCATGCTTACCGAGGGTTTCTGCGATATTGAATACCGGCGGACCGAACTTGCCACCACACAGCATGATACGGAATGGCAGCTGTAATTCTCCCGGTTTGATATTCATAGAACCAGCCAGTGTTTTAAAACTTTCTTCCAGTGAGGTAGCTGAGAAATCAGCCAATCCATCAACGATAGAAGCCCAGTCACGGAAGAACTGTGTCTTGTCTGCGTTCCATTTAGGTTTCACGGCAGCAACGTCGAATGTTTCAGGTGTCTGGAAGAAGAAGAAGGCGTGATCCCAGATATCATTGACGAAATCGCAACGTTCTTTTACGAGACCAGCGATGGTCGCTACATATTCGGGAGAGGCGTTGACATTCTTTTCTTTCAGTACCGGCATGAACAGGTCTGCCAGACGGTTATTGTCAGCATGCAGGAGGTATTGATGGTTGAACCATTTTGCCTTTTCGAAATCGAATTTAGCACCTGCTTTGTGTACACGCTCCAGTGAGAAGCGGGCGATCAGTTCATCCATTGAAAATATCTCCTGACCAGTACCGTCGTTCCATCCCAGCATAGCCAGCATATTCACGAATGCTTCCGGCAGGAAACCTTTTTCACGGAAGCCGGTTGTCATTTCACCGGTCTTAGGATCAGCCCAGTTCATCGCATATACCGGGAAGCCGAGGCGGTCGCCATCACGTTTACTCAGTTTACCGTTACCATCAGGCTTCAGGATCAGCGGCAGGTGTGCCCAATTGGGCATCTGTGCTTCCCAGCCAAGGTATTTCCACAGCAACAGGTGTACAGGTGCAGAAGGCAACCATTCTTCACCACGGAAAGCGTGCGTGATCTTCATGAGATAATCGTCTACTACCACAGCGAGGTGATAAGTAGGCATACCATCTGCTTTCAGCAGTACTTTATCATCAACAGTGCTGGTATTGAATTGTACATGACCGCGGATCATGTCGGTAAAACCAACTTCTTCTCCCTGCGGCATTTTAATACGGATTACATGCGGCGTTCCTTTTTCGAGGAGTGCAGCTGTTTCTTCTGCTGACAGGCTGATAGAATTGCGCATCTGTTGACGGGCTGCAGCGTTATACTGCGGAGAAGGATTCTGTTCCGTCTTCAGTCTGGTACGCATTTCTTCCAGTTCTTCAGGAGTATCAAACGCATAGTAAGCGTGACCAGCTGCTACCAGCTGTTCTGCATACTGGCGATATTGTGCTTTACGTTCACTCTGGCGGTAAGGCGCATAAGGGCCACCTACGTGCGGACCTTCATCTGCATTCAGACCACACCAGCGCAGACATTCTATGATATATTCTTCCGCGCCCGGCACATAGCGGGTCTGGTCGGTATCTTCTATACGAAGCACAAATTCACCATTGTGCTGCTTTGCAAATAAATAGTTGAACAAAACCGTGCGTACACCTCCGAGGTGCAGGCCACCTGTTGGACTGGGCGCAAAGCGGACCCTTACTTTCTGATGTTGCATGCCGCAAAGGTAAAGAAAGATTTAGCTACCTTTATTTTTCAATCGCGACATCCATGTTTTATCTTACGAAAACACCCGGGCTGCTGAAAGCACTGTATAAAAACTGCACCTGGAACTTTTCCCCGGCCAGGCCATCTGTATACCTCACGTTTGACGACGGCCCACATCCTGTGGCGACTCCTTTTGTGCTGGAACAACTCCGTAAATACGAGGCAAAAGCGACCTTCTTCTGTATAGGGAAAAACGTTATTGAGCATCCGGATATCTACCAGCAGATACTGAAGGAAGGGCATCATATCGGCAATCATACCCATAACCATCTGAACGGCTGGAAAACCGGTACTGATAAATACATGGAGAACATTCTTGAGGCCCGTAAATACATCAATTCACCGTTATTCCGCCCGCCTTATGGCAGAATTACGCCTTTTCAGGTAAAGCATCTGAAAAAGCTGATTCCCAATGCACAGGTGATCATGTGGGATGTGTTAAGCGCTGATTTTGATACGGAAAGGAGTGGAGAAGCGTGTGTGCAGAATGTCGTGTTTAAGGCGAAACCGGGGTCTATTATTGTATTTCACGACAGTACAAAGGCCTGGGACCGATTGGAGTATGCCTTACCGAGGGTACTGGAATACTTCCGCAAAGAGAAGTTGAATATGGAAGCTATTCCTTATTAAAATACAAAAGCCCGGGTTCATCGCCCGGGCTTTTTCATGAATTATTATTGCTATTATTTAGGCAATTTAATGCTTTTCACTTTATCACCCAGATCGATAGAGGCAGAATCATCACACACACCATTACCGTAGTTTACATTCGCAGTGATACTACCTACAGTCACCAGTGCTTTACCTTTGCTGAACCATGGGCATTCGATCTTTCTTTCCAGTGCATCGGCTTCACCAACGGTGATAGCGGCAGTTGTACCATTTGCATAGATCAGGGAATCAGTACCGAAGATGCTGAACACATCATCAGTCACATCAGCCAGGGTCGCTAAACCGTCAGTCTGTTTGATAGTAGTATTGCTCTTGTAGTTTACTGTCACAGTATCCAGTCTCAGTACGCCATCATTGATAACAGAGCTGTATTTATACTCACTGTTAGAGCTCAGGTTGGTGATCACTTTTGTACCCTGTACAGCGATACCGTTTACTGTATAGCTCAGTGGTTTAATTGTGATAGTAGCGTTTGGATAGAAGAAGAAGTTAGAATAAGTTACCTGAATATTTCCTGCACGCACGCGGCCGGTTGCATCAGCACACTGAGCGCCGAATTTGATCAGCATTACTTTAGGCCACTGACCAGCGCTTACGTCGTCGATTTCGGCGATTGCGCAGCTACCCAGTTTGGCAGTCAGGTCAATATTTGCCTTACGGCCAGCCTGGTTCATACCAGCTTTAGCACCTACTTCCAGCGCAATACCGAAGAGGTCATCATATATTCCGCTAACGATCGCCTGATCGGCAGCAGCATTAATTGTGAGATTATCAGCCTGGTTCGCATTCGGACTAGCTGATTCAGTTGATTTTGAGCAGGCAAAAAAGCAGGTTACCACCAATACCAGGATGATCACTCCTGCGAAGATACGGTTAAAGCAAAAATAGCTTTTCATAGAATAAGTATAGTTTTAAATGAGGTCTTTCGGCTGTACTTTTGTACAGCACTTACTGAAATATAAATATTATACAAATGTAATATTTTTAGTAATTGAATAAAAAAATATAATATTTTATAGATGAATTGGATAGATACACACGCCCATTTATATGGGGAGGATTTTTCGGAAGACAGGACAGCGGTGGTAGAGCGTGCGCTGGCTGCGGGCGTGTCCCACTTATACCTGCCGAACATTGATAGTAGTTCCATTGACGGTATGCTGGCGCTGGAAACGGAGTTTCCCGGTAAGTGTTTTGCCATGATGGGAGTACACCCCTGTTATGTGAATGAAAACGTGGATCAGGAGCTGGGAGCTGTAACAGACTGGTTAGCAAAGCGTCCGTTCAAAGCCATCGGAGAGATCGGACTGGACTTCTACTGGGATAAGACACATGTTGAACAGCAATATAAGGCCTTCCGTACACAGCTGGAGCTGGCACGCGAGTATAGTCTGCCGGTAGCCATTCACAGCCGGGAGAGCACCCGGGAATGTATTGATGAGGTAAAAGCTTTACAGGATGGTCGCCTTTCCGGTGTGTTCCATTGTTTCTCCGGTACTCTGGAAGAGGCGAAAGAGATCATTGATCTTGGTTTCTATCTGGGTATAGGAGGGGTAGTGACATTCAAGAAATCGGGTCTGGATAAGATACTGGAAGATATAGACCTCGCAAATGTAGTACTGGAGACGGATGCGCCTTACCTCGCCCCGGTACCCTACCGTGGTAAAAGGAATGAGAGTGCATACATTCCACTGATCGGTGAAAAGATTGCAGATGTAAAAAATCTAAAAATAGCCGATGTAGCTGCTATTACGACAAACAACGCGCTCAAATTATTCAAAATGCTTTAACCTTTTAGGCGGTACATTTGCAGGCAATTTGGAACAGCAGCATCAATGAGTAAAATCCTGATTATTTATACAGGGGGCACCGTTGGGATGATCTACGACGAGAAAACCAAAGCCTTGCGTCCTATCGGTTTTAACGAGATACGTAACAATCTTCCGGAACTATACCGTATGGGGATTGATTTCTACGTGTACGCTTTCAATCCGCCAATAGATTCTTCCGACATGCAGCCCGAAATATGGGTGGAACTGGCGTCTATTATCGAAGACCGCTATGACCGGTATGACGGATTTGTCATCCTTCACGGTTCTGATACCATGTCATTTACCGCTTCAGCACTCAGCTTCATGCTGGAAAATCTCTCTAAACCTGTCATCTTAACCGGTTCGCAGTTGCCCATCGGCAAGATCCGTACAGATGCCAAAGAGAACATTATCACCGCTATGGAGATCGCCGCTACCCGTCATAACGGACAGGTGGTTGTGCCGGAAGTATGTATCTATTTCGACTTTGCGCTCTTCCGTGGTAACAGGTCCAAGAAATATAACGCGGAGAAATTCGAGGCGTTCTATTCCATGAACTATCCACCGCTGGCTGAAGCAGGCATCGACATCAAATACAAAACACAGTTTGTATTACCGTCTCCTGATAAGCCGCTCAAAGTACATAAACACCTCGATGATAATGTCACTGTCCTGAAAATGTTCCCGGGCATCACCCGTAAAGCAGTAGAGGCTATTCTAAACGTTAGTGGCCTTCGCGGAGTGATTATGGAGACTTTCGGTAGTGGTAATACCAATACACAGCCATGGTTTATAGAGTGCCTGAAAAAGGCAATAGACAAAGGTGTCATCATCGTGGATATCACGCAATGTGATGGTGGATCGGTAGAACTGGGTAAATATGAAACCAGTCAGCCGTTGCAGCAGATAGGCGTAATCAGTGGTCATGATATGACGTTTGAAGCGGCGATCACGAAACTGATGTTTGTACTGGGACAGGACCTCGATCCGGCTTCTACCAAAGCGATGATTGAGACCTCATTAAGAGGGGAGTTGACGGCTAATACCAACGACTGGGAAGCGATTTAAATTTTATTTTGGTAATCTGAGGGAAATGGCTATCTTTGCCACCCTGAAAATAAAAATTCAACCTACCCGGAGAAGTGCAGGAGTGGTTGAACTGGCACGCCTGGAAAGTGTGTAAACTCGAAAGGGTTTCAAGGGTTCGAATCCCTTCTTCTCCGCAAGCTGAAAGCCTTCAAGTCGAAAGACTTGAAGGCTTTTTTGATTTTAACTAATCAAATCCTTGTCAAGGATTTGATTAGTTAAAAATTCAAATTGATTCAGTCATAAATGCTGGTGACATTTGTTGGATTTGACTTCGGGATATTCCAATTTCTTTTGCTTCCTGCTCCCAATTACTAACAGCATTCGTCACCTCTGCTAAAATATTCTTCATTTCCGTTTGCCCTAGCTGAAAATAATCTCCTACTTGAAAAGCAAGTTTATAGTTCAATGCATTATCATATAAATCTACATTCAATGCAAGTCCGTTTTTATCTATTGATGGGTTTAAGTCGTAAGCGGGAGACAGCCGCCAGCCAGCTTGTGTTAAAATAAATCCATGATTACGCAGATGGTCATCTGTATTAGACACACTCATATTAAAAACAATTCTTCGCCAAAGCTGATGAAGATCATCTACCGGAGCGGCCCCCTGATGTTGGATAAACTCCGCAATTTCAAGGTAGCTGGGAGTTTTATCACGAAGTAGCTCTTCTGTATATCCCAACATTGTCATTGCCGAAGTAAAATGAATCCGATCAAGACCTTCCCTATCAAATCGTTTAGTGAAGAATGTCTGGAATGCGCCATAAATGTGCTCTACTTTGCAATCAGACATTTTTATACCGGATTTTACAGCTAAACGATACGTAAGATATTCCCAGGCTGCCTTATCAGTTGTATCATTCTTTGCCGGGAATTTGGCAATCCAGAGTTGTCCTTTTTCATCAAGTATGTTGGCTTTGGGTCTCGCACCGCCTAATGAGGAACCTGGAGCAATTAATAGTTCAAGCCATTCATTACCTATTTCTTCGTCAGCCTCAAATTTTTCTGCACTTTGCTGTAGCTCACGAATATGCGCCCACGGTGGAATAGGCTTTTCATTATCATCGTTCAAAAAAGGACCATCAGGATGAAGTTTGAAACGCAATGCTCCCATCCTTGTGAAGTCACTAACCTGAAGAAGATAATCCAAATCAGTTAAACGCGGAGGACGCTCATTTTTTTCTCTTGCGAGTATTGCCGCTTTTCGCTGCATTAATCTTCTTCCCCATGTGTCAGGCATAGAGTCTATAAACACACCGAAGTTCTCCTTTTCTGTGGGATATTGTGTGCCTACATACCATCCTATGTCAGGGTCTAATAGTAACTGTTCAGAAGACTCTAGCCAATCCCTATTGTATTCAAAACTGAATAATTGGCCAGTCTTGCCTAAATTTGCGGAAAGTATACCGATTGGCTTGGTATGAGCCATGCCCTTCCAATGAGCATATACCCAAATATCAGTTTTGGCCATTAGGGTTAATCTTTATTTTGTAATCTCAAATCCTGTAATTTTCTTCCAACAGGATCTTCTTCAAGCAATTTTGATACTTCGCTCTGAAGGCCCAGTACTCTCAATACATTAATAAAAGCGCCAATAGAAACAGATGGGCTACCTTGTTCTATTGCTCTTAATGTTCCTCTATCAATTGCAGCACGTTCTGCCACTTGGATAGCAGTTAATTTGCGACGTTTTCTTGCAAGGAACATTCTATTACCTAACTCTTCTAATAGAATTTGTTGCTTTGGAAAAAGAATATGCTTTTTGGACTTCATTTTGATGCATATTTTCAGCAAAAATACAATTATTGATGATAATATTCCCAAAATTATAATATTACTCTTGTATTAAATTGGTTGACAATCACGTATTATAGGCGAATATTTTCCCCAATATTTCATCGTTTGGTGAAAATATTCATCACATAAATAGTTTAATTCAATACAAGAACCGTATATAACGGCTTTCGCCATCGTCCATATCAAATGCTCACTAATGACCGATACTTCTACAGGGTTACTGAGTAAATCCGGCAGGCTCAAATTTGTAAACTTATTTTAATAAAGCGTCACTCAATACTAAAAAGTAATAATACAATAGCGTATTACACAATTGTCAATAATTAGTTTTGAAATGAATGTCTTTGGTGAAAACTTGACTTCAGATAAATCTACCACCATCAAGAATCACTTTTTGCCGGCCTTCTTTCTTCTAATATCTCAGCATAAAAGTCAAGCGCTTCTTTCACCGTCTCAAAAATCGTCCTCCTATTGGCGTATCATTATACGAAACATAAAACTTACCAATTGTATCCGGCACCTCCTCGCTATACATCGTCGGTATAATATGAATGCCCCATTCCCATGTTTCGTTCATGTCTTTGTCAAGACTGAATCTTAACCAGTAGTGACTGGTATACGGATAATAATTTGCGAAAGCCGGGTGTTTTTGGGCTTCATGCAATAGCTCAACATATCTTCCTTCCCATTCGGGCAATTTCCAAAACAGGGTATCATTGAAGCACCTATTCTTCACTTTTGTCCACGCGCTGTTAATGTCCTCATTGGGATTGCTGTACTCAAAATCTGTATACAGGTCAAGTTCAGAAAACTCTTTTTGATAGCTGTAATATCGATTTGTTTGTCTACCCAAAGATCTATTACAGTTGCTATACGATCAAGGTCTGTAAATAGACCTCTCGCAAAACAGTGCTCATAATTTTGCTTGTCTGTCTTTTCAACGAGTACAATGGAAAAACTTGTTTCTGCCGGCCCAAAATCCACACTGAAACTTTTGCCCGGGTTCTTGTAAAAAGCATATTGATCCGGGAAGGTACCATCAATGGTGGATGCCAGCTGAACAGAAGAGTTCAGGCTATGCAGCCTTTTTGTATTTCATTTGATAGATGCACGGTGTGTTGTTTAAAAAGGCAGGAGGATTATACGCCCGCAATACAATCCGTCAGGAACTGTTTATATTTTACAAGCTGACTTATCACGAGTGACTTATCAATAACAGTGTCCCCGGCTCCCAACCATATGTCTCTTTCGACAATAGCTGCAGTCATATATTTTCCATTACCAACCTCGCGGGTCTCCGTATTTCAGCGACGCCGGTACTTCCAGCTTTGGCAAGTAACATTTCATTCCAGCGATTTCTTATAACTGCTCTCAAATTCTTCCTCTGTATCAATTTCTTCCGGATCCGTTGCTATTTTAAAACACAGCTTTCCTTGTTCAATTTGCAGATAAACCGGGAAGCCGTCCCAATATTCCCAATTTAAACAGGCATTCCAAAACCATCTCCTCCCGGTGGATTAACATAATCCCAACGCAGTAGTCCTATTTCTTCTTCTAAAAATTGATAAAAACCAATCCAGCAGGCGTCATTCCATTTATCGACAGGGAGGGTTTCGAAGGCTTTGTGACTGGCATCCAAATATAACAGGCGCTCTACAAGTCTACGAAAATATTATTGCGGATACTGTCATGACTACTTAGAAAGTTTATAAAATCTTTTCTGGTAAAAGTGGCAAAACCTTTCGCACGAATCGAATCTAAAATCATCTTAGATTCACTCCCTGTCTTTATATAAGACAAACAAGTTGCATATTATTTTCACTACAATAATTTTCGGCTATTGCTTTATGTTTCAGCTGGTTGGAATGCTCGCCGGAAAAAACTTTATCTTCAATTATAATCAGGTAATTCCCCTCCGTAG
>NZ_VOHS01000020.1 GCF_007896845.1 Chitinophaga pinensis
CAGAGGGTATTATCTGTTGAACGCCGGACTGGAAAAGAAGTTGATGGATAACAAATTATCCTTCGTTTCAATGCAGAGAATCTGCTGAACTTATAGATCCGAAGGTACTTCTCAGGCGGGCGTTTATTCTTTGCAGGTATTGCTTATCACCTGCGGTAGCAGCAGTTATTTCTTACTTTGCCGGGTCCGATGCCAAAGGTTTGGTAAATGCGCGATTGAAGTGTGATACATATTTGTAACCGGTTAATGGGCCACTTCTGTAATGGAGGTGCCTGACTGCAGGAGTTCTTTGGCTGATTCATCTTGGTAAAATGCAGGTAGCCAATACGGTGGTGCCGAACACTGTTTTGAAGTGACGTTTCAGATATGCATCATTGGTGCCTACCTGTGTGCCAGATCAATGAGAGAACAGGGGCTTTGCAGGTTAGATACGATGATTTCCCGTGCCTGATGCATTCTTTCGATATCAGCCGGTCTGAGTGTCTTTTCTGTTTTGCCACGACGGGTCTGCAGATTTTGCTCGAATGCATCCAGTTCGATAGACAGTAATTCGCCCAGTTTACTTTGATATAAAGCTGTTTATATCTGCCATCCAGCGGACAATTGATCATCTTATACAGGATACATTACTTTCTGTTTGCAGGAAAAGATTTGAACTGCTCATGGGCGTTGTCTCATTCTTTTCAATGCTCCGGTGTAATAGTGCGTAAAACGGATGTTCCTGCGGAAGATAGTTAAGCATGAGTTCCGGACTGACACTGACTTCAAATATTTCAAGTCTTTCTCCGGGTTGCCAGTTCAGATGTACCTGTTCTTTTGAGAAGAACAGATAATTGTACTCCTGTTTTTGAAGGGAAGTACCCGGTGTTTACCATTATGTACGTGATAACTTTTGTTACCACTGATGGTGTAGGTGAGTTGTATAAACGGTTGGTATTTTTAATGACTACTTTGCCCGGTTGGCTGGATGTTACATTGTAATATCCCAGGTTAATGCCATCAGGTGAGGATAGTCATAAATAAGGCCTTTATGTCCGCCTTGTGCAACTGCGCGGCGTCTTTCCTTTAAAGCAGCTTCTTCCGCCTGATATATGTCAAAATTACAATACATCACCCCTGCATTCTTTTCAAAAAGCATGTCTTCCATGGAGAGGAATAAAAATTTACGGTTGGTCGAATAGGTAAATACCGCAATACTATGTTTTTTAATGCCAGCCCTCTTTACGCATTTGGGAATTTTTTTGTCTGGCAATGAAACGTACTTATTTACAATGAGATAGATAGAAAATTAGATTCCGTAAATGGTAATTAATTCCGTTTATGGTAATCGGGAGAAATGTGCATGAAAGATCAGGGATTACGAATGGGTTATCTTACGTCCATTCATCATCCTGATCCGTTGTTTTTATTGTTGCTATTTTTCTCTTCCTTTTTCTTGACTGACTCTTCATCTTCGCCGAAGTTATCATCTCCGGCTTCTTCCAATTTTTTGATGATAGAAGAAATGGGGCCTTCCATATGCTCCTGCGGTTCCGGTCCTAATGTTTCAGGATCGGGTTGTATACCGGCATCTTCATTTTTCTTTTTTACTTCCTTGTCTTTGGGATCGTTGTTTATCATGGCATTATAGGTTTATTGTAGTATATCTGTCAAAAAAATCATGCCAGCGGAATACAACAATACATGGGGCTGTCTGTTTCCCTGTAGGCTGTGGTATTCCGTCACCGGACTGGTGGTTTGAATTTTGTAAGCATCGCATTGATATTCGCAAGCTGTGGAAATTCAGGTACGATTACCTTTGTTGCCAGCAATTTAAAACGTAAACATATATGAAACTAACAGGCAATAAAATTCTGATCACTGGTGGCGGAAGCGGCATCGGTCTTGGATTAACAGAGCGGTTTCTGCAGGAAGGCAATACGGTAATTGTGTGTGGCAGAAGAGCGTCAGCATTACAGGAGCTGACTGATAAATATCCGGCAGTGATCACAAAAGTTTGTGATTTATCCACAGAGGCAGAAAGAATCGCCCTTTTTAAATGGGTGGAAGAGCAGCACAGTGACCTGAATGTACTAATAAACAATGCGGGTATTCAGCAATGGACGAATATTACGGAAGCGGACTTCTATCAGCGTGCTAAGGAAGAGATTGCTACAAATGTGGAAGCGCCTGTACATCTGACTGCGTTATTCAGCGGATTGGCCTCCCTGAACACGATTATGAACGTAACTTCCGGACTTGCTTTTGTACCATTTACAAAGGTGCCGGTATATAGTGCCACGAAGGCATTTTTCCACTCTTTTACCGTTTCCAGCCGTTATCTGCTGAAAAATAAGGGCATTGAAGTAATAGAGATCGTTCCGCCTGCGCTAAATACAGATCTGGGTGGAAAGGGGCTGCATGATGCAGCACCTCCTGTAAGCGACTTTATTACAGCCATTTTTGCACAATTGGCAGAGGGTAAAACAGAACTGACCTTTGGTTTTAGTGAAGCGATGGTGAATGCTGGTCCGCCGGAAATCACTGCTGCTTTTAACAGATTAAATCCGGTAGTATAAGCTATCTGTTTATATGGCTTGATCATACTTAGACTATAGTCAAGCTACGTTAATGCTACGTTATAAACGTAGCATTAACGTAGCTTGACTATAGTCTAAGTATTGTATTTGTACCCACTTTGCTTTGAATGCCCTCTTTTTCTTCAAAATAGTACTTCGCATGCCTTATACATGCTTGATATACGACGCATATACGACGCATATACGACACATCTCATAAATAGCCATCCTTAAGAATCCTGTTTTATATCCGATATCATTGTTGGAACATTGGTTTTGTGTGGATAACTAGTGTTTAACTTGTAAACGGATGGTGGTGATCTGAAACTGTTTCAAGG
The DNA here is from genome assembly GCF_007896845.1 of Chitinophaga pinensis. GTDB lineage: Bacteria > Bacteroidota > Bacteroidia > Chitinophagales > Chitinophagaceae > Chitinophaga > Chitinophaga pinensis_C. The sequence continues at coordinate 2,897 of NZ_VOHS01000020.1, forward strand.
TAAAATATACGATTCCGAACATAGCACCAAATGAAATGGTGAAGGCCCATGCGGACAGGTGTTGATGTGGCAGGAAGAGATGCCCTGCAAAGGTCTGTAAAAGCTTTTGTGGATTAACGACTGCATCCCAGCTATTAAAGCGCAGATATCTGCCGATATAGACCCCATAACCACATAAAATGAAGCTGATGATCACGAGTCTGCTGACCCATCTCACCCGCATGTGACGCAGCAGATATTGTTCAACCTGCATCAGTGATACGATACCTAGTAACAATCCATTCCATGCGGCTGTAGTCACGAGCAGCAGGTCATACCATTTAGGCATGGGCGGTTTCTCTTCGTAATGAAACAGATCGGTGATCAGGTAGGGCGCATTTGGGAAAAATGCCAGCCAGCAGATCATCAGCAACAGGGCTTTTATATTGTACCGGGGCATGCGTAACAGGATATGACTGAATACCAGCGGCAATATGCCGAGGAATGTGTTCCATGCATAGAAAATATAGGTCAGTTCTTTTGTATAGATCATGCGTACTGCCAGCAGTGACATTGTAAAGGTGACGGATACCAGCAGCATTTTTCGAGAGGAGATAGGTGTCTGATCATGATTATTAGGCAGTTATACCGTTTAGATAATAGATTTTTTTATGACTGATCGTATTATGAATACTCCTGTAATATTTGTATTTCATTTTCTGCAGATAACTGCTGAAAGTATGTCCGCCGGCAATAAATACGTTTTTGTAGGCGGTCCAAGCAATAAGTACTGTACCTGCGAAAAAGACTTTGTATAAGTGCAGACAGATGAACCTTGTGGTCCGGGACCTGTTTTGAAAGAAAATAGAGAGGCGTTCACGCTGGAAGGCGACATGATGTGCCTCATCGATGAGGATATCCGTAGAGATCTGTTTTAGCAGGGCACAGTGAGTCGCATCTTTCAACGACTGATAAAAGAGCTGTGCGATGCTTTCCACTACCAATACGGTAAGCGTCCAGATTTCCATGCTGGTGTTGAAATATCTTACTTTTCTGAAGAGGGTGTCGCAGATATCTGCTTTTAATCTGGGTTTACCGATGCGATCGAGGTATGCGCCGAGATTGTCGCTATGTTTTTGTTCCTCGTTGATGAAAAGGCCGATGGCTTCCAGATAGGAAGGATCATTCATTTTCCGGGCATATTTGCGCGTCGCCTTCAGTAGGGGGCCACCATCCGGTGTTTCCCCCAACTGCCATGACTGAAATGACCGCAGGATAGGGGATAACTCCTGTTCTGTAACGGTGGGCGCCAGGCTCCAGTCAATACGTTGTTGGGTGGCATTTTTTCTGAAATGTGAGATCCATTGATGACTAGTTCTCATGTTGCTTGTTTTATCAGGTTAATTTGGATGAGGGTAAAAGTGCTTTGTTTTTCAAAGTAAATGCTTCAAAAAAGGGCCTTTATGGCCTTTTATTACATATGACTATATTGATGACAGCCGATAGCGATGACTTTCTGGGATCAATGTAGCCGGATATTTATTTACTTTGAAATACAAAGTAAAGCAATAAAAAGCATATCGTGGAAAATTATTTTGCGAAAGTGCCGAAAATTAATGAATGGCAAATGCTTCTGACAAAAATGAAAGAATCAGCATAAAGGGGCGGTATTAAAGCGATTAATTGAATAAAAAGCGCCTGCATCATACTTTGATGCAGGCGCTTTACCACAGATTAATTATTGTTTTGTAAAACATTTACATAGATAACTTCGGGCAATCCTTTAAATACATATTCTGTTACCTCACAGAGCCACATTTCCTGATTAACAGGTGTTCCTCTGAAGTTTTCCATCAGGTAATTGCCGCCACCGATAGACTGTTGAAGATTCTCTATCAACGTTATCGGATCTGCGCCTTCAAATGATTCATCACTCATTTCAACAAAGCATTCACTCGTATAGTCGCTTACTTTATCGAGCATGGTATCTGCACCTAATACCATTTCAAGTGCGGCAATATCATCCTGCCATTCGGGAATGTCAATGTACCATCTGTTTTCAGGCGTCTTGTAAAATCTGAACGTATTTCTCATGACAATAGGTTTGGGGACGGCAAAGATAGCGCTTCGAAAAATAGAAAAAGGCAACATGGATATGTTGCCTTTACAATTGGGAGATTCAATACAATAGATGTTACCACATTTGCACAGCCGTGGTTTAACTAATAGAAAGACCTAAAAACTATATGAAACAGATGCACTCAGAACTTCTCCGCTGGAAGATCCCTCATCTTTCATCTCTCCGTCTACAAATACCTGTAACTTCAGTGTAGAACTGGCATTTACACCTGTTGCACTTACAGCAGCATTTGCTATAATAGTGCCTGCAGGCACTTCAAATTCAGGGCTTGTCCAGGTAGTGCCGGACAGGCTGCTCGCAGTAGTGGCCTTACCGTCATATCCCCATACAGCAACAGAGATACTGGAACCCGAACTTGCGATCGCTTTGAAATAAACTTTGTGAGAGGATGAAGATGGCTTATTGTCATCATCTTTGGAACAAGCAACAAACACAAGAGATAACAACAGCGCCAGGAAAGCGTAATTTTTCAATAATTTCATAATAATGGTTTAAAAAGTGCCTACTCTATCATTCAGTTTTCGGCATACCTGTTCATCGGATGACAAAGGTAAATACGGCTGCCAGCCGGGGCAATACCGGGAACCCACGATTTATTTCTACCTGTTTCCAGGTATTTTTTCTATTTTTCGGCTATGATCCGTTTATATATCCTGATAACATTAACCATAGTCATATCCATATGTTGTAAAGCCCAGATGCCGTTGAACCAGCAACGATATTTTGACAGCCTCACTACTATGTTGCGTGAACCCGGAACAGACAGCGTGAAGGCAAGGGCTAATTTTGCACTGGTGGTATACTGGGTATCCAGAGATACAGCCAAAGCAAGACAATGTATTGATGAAGGCCGTCGCCTCAGTAAGGGTTCCTCCTTCCTCCACGGATTATCGTATGCTCATGAAGGATATCTGTATTATGGATCTGATATCAACAGAAGTGAAACTGCTTTTAAAAAGGCGGATAGTCTGCTGAGTTCTTATCTCACAAAAGATGCCTATCAGATACGCGCAAATGTCTGGATCAATCTGGCGGTTATTCAGCAGAGAAGAGATGATGACAGAGCCTATATTGACTTTGTATTAAATAAAGCAATTCCGTTGGCTTCCAAGGCCGGCGACAGTACTATCCTCGCTTCTCAGTATGTGGGTGTAGGGGTTGCTTTTATGAATATAGAGCAATATGACAAAGCGGAAATATATCTTAACAATGCTATCCGCATTTATAAAAATATTCATGCCTCAGGTCCGAAATTGATATCTGCCTATAACAGAGCAGGAGAGAACTACATCTGCCTCGAAAAATATGAAGATGCCAAACGTACTGTTGATGAGGTGAAACCTTTGCTGGCGCCTTATCCGGAATCAGAATTATATGCCGGTCACTATATGGTGGAAGGCCTGTATTATCATCACCAGCAACAATATGCGGATGCTATCAGATGCTTTGACAAAGGTATGGCAGCGGCAAAAGGACCGAATAAAATATACGCCATTCAGGAAATACAGTTCTATAAAGTGAAATCGCTGCTGGCGGCAAAGATCTATGGGCCGGCAAAAGATATTCTGCTGACATTGATGAAAGATGAAGATGTGATGTCCCTGAATAGCAGCCGGCTGGAGATCTATGAAGGACTGGCAGAAAGTTACTCCGGTCTCGGACAGATGAAGCCCGCTTATGAGTGGTTACGACAATCAAGGCATCTTAGCGATAGTCTGCATGAAAGTGACGTTGCCAATGACATCAATGCACTGGAAATGAAATATCAGCGTGCAGAAAGCCAGAAGCGGATCATTGCTTTAGAAGGCAAGAACGCGCAGGCCGCATTGTCTGCAAAAAACAGTCGCCTCTACAGCTGGCTGTTTGCCTCCACCAGTCTGTTCCTGCTGGTTGTAGCTACTTTTGCTTTACTCTACTATCGTAGTAACAAAAAGCTGCTGGCACAGAAGGAAGTGAACCATCTGCAACAATTGATAGAGATAGAACAACAGCAAAGACTGAAGTTTGGACAGGCTGTTTTACAGGGTGAAGAGCAGGAACGACATAGATTGGCACGTGATCTGCATGATGGGCTTGGTGGAATGCTGGCAGCGGTTAAACTCAATCTCTCCGGACAACTATCCGGCGTAGACACGAAACAGACAGAATTACGCAAGATCATCGGACAAGTGGATAGCTCTGTAACAGAACTACGACGTATTGCTCATAATATGATGCCGGTCAATCTGTTGAAATTCGGGTTGGAAACAGCGTTAAGAGATATGTGTGAATCACTGATGACGGCGCAGCTTACAATTGATTTTCAGGCATATGGGATCAGCAAAACATTACCCGAACAGAAACAGGTACATATCTACCGGATCGTACAGGAAATGCTGGTTAATGCTATCCGTCACGGACAAGCGGACAATATCATTTTACAGTGTAATCAGGATGGAAATACCTTCCTGATCACATTAGAGGATAATGGAAAAGGATTCGATACCGCTATCAGCGGAAAAGGAATAGGACTCAGCAACATCAGGAACCGTGTCGGGTTCCTCGATGGGAATATAGAAATCACTTCTGTTATTAATGAAGGAACAACAATAAACATAGAACTGCATGTCGGATAAAAGCGCCAGACTGGCCATAGTGGATGATCACCTGATTGTATTGGAAGGATTGCAGCAATTGCTGCTGCATGCGGAGACTATTTCCGTTGCAGGCAGCTTTACAACCGGAACGGAATTTCTTAGCTTTCTGAAGAAAAATACCATAGATATCGTATTGCTGGATATCAGTCTGCCGGATATCAACGGCATTGACCTGTGCCTTGAAATAAAGAAACTTTCTCCCTCTACCATTGTCCTTGCATTAAGTAACCATAGTGAACGCAGCATGGTATTGCAGATGTTACAACAGGGAGCATCAGGGTATTTACTGAAGAATATTTCCGGAGAAGAGTTAGTCGCGTGTATCCATGAAGCATTGGATGGACAGATCACTTTCAGTCAGGCAGTAAAAGAAATCATGTCCCGTCCGTCAGTCACAGAACTGAAAGGAGTGCCCCGCCTGACAAAAAGAGAAAAAGAAATATTACAGCTGATCGCAGAGGGACAAACGACCCCGGATATAGCAGCTACGCTGCATTTAAGTCCGTTGACTGTAGAAACCCACCGCAAAAGCCTGTTACAGAAATTTGAAGTCAAGAATGTTGCCTTGCTGATCAGAACAGCGGTAGAACAGAAGCTTTTATAGATCAGAACCGCATATTTTTCTTTAAGAGGAAAGCACTACATTTTTTACAGAAACCCGTTTCCTGATCTGTAGGATCGCCCCCTTTGGCATCCCGCATATAACAGGTGCTGACAGGACAATGGGGAAGCCCCATATTATGTCCAAGCTCGTGAATGACCAGCTTGGTGAAATTCTTCTTGTTTTTCAACCGGTAGCTGGACACAACGCAGGCATTACCCGGACAATATCCCAGTCCCATAATACCAAAGTCTTCGTGTTTCCCTTTGGAAGCACTGATATCCTGCATGGTGATACCCACATATATTTCACCGGGTCTCGCCATACGGCTCATCCACCGGATCAGTGAATCTGCCCTGTTGCGGTTACGGGGCTCATAGTAGGTGAATGCCGGCATATCCTGCGCAGGTAATACTTCTGTTGCCGGAGAGATATCTTTTAATTCCTCATAAGTTTCCCTGATCTGAATATCTTTTACTCTGCCTAGCGGGAGTATTTTGATATGCACACCTTTTATGGCAATGTGTGACTTGTTTTTATTAACACAGGCTGTCAATAGCAGACAGACCAGTAATATACTATACCTGTTTAGCATGTTCGGCTCTGTCTTTTACAATCTGCAGAATATTGTTCTGGATATCTTTCATAATCCATCCCGCCCACCAGCTGGCGTAGAAATTGAAAGAAGTGGTTAATTTGAAATGACTGAACAGATGGAGCCGAAAAGTATTATCATTCAGCTGCTCCAGTTCGTAGGTACCATTGAGCACATCAAAATAAGCACCACCGATTACAACATGTTCGTCCATAGTAGTGGATGGTATATCATAAGGATTGGCTTTGATGGTAAATGTCATTTTCCGTTCATGCTCATACTCGGTTACGATTTCATCGAAGACCAGTCCTTTGTCAAAAATCGCCTTTCTGTATCCACCCAACCCCTCATAATTCAGCTCTGCTTTAATTGGGCGGGGAAATCCCAGCATACGGGTGAACCAGCCTTGATCCTGTTTAGCACTAATCTCACTTACCCTTGTCACATTGCTCCAGATATTTTCTTTCGGCGCCTGAATATCTATATAGGTATCCGCTTTATAGCGGCCCGGAATCTTTGACAGCTGTTGCTCTATGGGGGACAATAATAATGGCAGCAGGGCGAACAGGGATATTTGCAGGGTTTCCCGTTTATGATGCTTTATTTTATAATGTCCTGCTATCAGACCACCGATGGTAGACGCCAATATAAAGAGCGGAAGTACCATTATCCAGCAGGCCCATCCCTCTAATCCCAGAGCTATACTTGTGCCCAGAAAGACGATAACTGATATCCATGGCATCATCACACGGTAGCGCTTCTTTTCCACATCTGCTATTGGTGAAAAATAGATGGTGATGGCTCCCATGGCAAATGGAACACAGAATAGAAAGGCCAGCGTCATGACAGATAACAGGCCCTCAAACTCACCGAGACCGAAAAGCACCCTTGTGAACAGCGCAAATAATACGGGGGGAATGACGCAGAGCAGCAGCTTCTTTGGTAAGAGAAAAAAAGAATACATTGGTATAGGATAATAAGCCCCAAAGATACTCAAATCAGCTACGGCAAATAAATTTATTTGTCCGGGCAACCCTTTCACAGTAAACTGCATTTATAAGTGCATAAACCCGTTGTTCTTTTGATTACACCTGAACTTATCAAAGACGCCAAAAAAGGCAGTGCTGCCGCCCAGAGATTGCTGTTTGACCAGTTTTCAGACAGGATGCTGATGGTGTGTCGTCGCTATGTAAAGAATCAGCAGGACGCGGAGGAGTTGTTGCTGGATGGGTTTTATAAATGTTATGCCGCTCTGCCGGGACTACAATATCAGGGAGAAGCAGCCCTGTACAGCTGGTTGAAGAGGATTATGATCAATGAGTGCCTGATGTTTCTGCGGAGGAAAAACAGCTTTGTAATTGTATCTGAATATGTTGCTGAAACCGTGGCTTTAGAAGAAGATGTACTGAACATACTTTCAGCAGCAGAGATTTTTAATCTGGTGATACAGTTGCCCGCCGGGTACAGAACAGTTTTTAACCTGTATGTCATAGAAGGGATGAATCATGGGGATCGCAGCACTGTTAGGTATTACAGAAGGAACTTCCAAATCTCAGCTGAGCAAAGCGAAATCATTATTACAAAAAATGCTCACGCAGCAAAATATTGAATATGCTAAACGAAAATCACAGCAATAGCCTCCCGGATAAGATGGATGCACTGGACAGACTGCCAGGGGAAGCACCTTTCAATAAAGGAGCTGCATGGGATCGTCTGCAACAGAGAATGGAGACACAGGCGCCGGCAAAGAGCCGCATGTGGATCTGGTGGGCGGCAGCAGCTATGCTGGTAACGGTAATAATGCCATTCCTGCTGCGGCACAAGACATCACCTGCTTTGCCACCCGTGAAGAAAGTGGTATACACGCCTGTCCCCGGAGCTTTATCTGCACCTTCGTCCGCACCTTCGGCTGTCGTAAAAACTATTAAGGAGATTGCGTCGCAACAATATCAGGCAGTCCGGATTAAAAAGCAGGACATCATACAGACAGATACACCCGGCGTCACACCTGATGTGGCTATCTTACAACCACCAGTGGAAAAAACAATTATTAATGATGATTCTCTATTAAGGGCGCGTACAGCAACAGCGGCCACTACCTCAAAAATGCGTGTTGTGCATATTAATGATGTAGGGGGAGATGTCATCGGTAATACCTATATAAACCCTGACCATAAACAATTCAGGATTGGAGTCGGTGGACGCGCCGGTTTCGCCAGTCAGATTGTATCGGATAAATCTTCAAACAACATTCCCAAAAACTAGACAATAGATGAAAAAGTTATTTGCTTTTTGATGCTCCTGCTGAGCATCACAGGGACGCTTTATGCCCAACAAAACACACACTTCTAATGAAGATAAAGTATTTGATGTACCTGAACAGGAGATCAACAAACGCTTCCTGATCTCACTTGACAAAGGAGATAAGATGCAGGTAGAACTGGTAGACATGAGAGACCTGGCGCGTGTAGGGAATATTGATTCACTACTGAAAATATTCCTGAAAGATATGATGCCATTAAAAGATTCTTTGCAGGATGAATTATCCGTTAAACGGATTGATTATGTTATGGAACCACCAGCTGCTAAGAAACTGCGATTTAAACAATTTCGTCCTGCCGGTACGAGTTATCTTGTACAACAGGGAGAAGTGGCAGCCCTGAAACTGGAACAGGATACGGTCCATTTTATCGGCATGGTGCCTGTACCCGGCAAACAACAGGTACATCGTTATCGTATCAGTTTTTTTGTGAATCAGCTGAATGATCTTGCTGCTTATACGGATGGCCGTCTGCAGGCAAAGCTGGTCAGTCTTCGCGAAAATGTACATACTGATTGGGTGAAAGATGACAAAGGAATGATGCATATCCGGAAGGATTATATGATCTCGGCCGGTCTTTCAGGTGGGAATATCGGGGCACATAACGACTATATCTCTTTCAACGGAAGTGTGAATATCCAGAACTATAAAAACTATTTCGTGCCTTCCTTCAGTATAGGGGCAACTGCAGTGACCTCAGTATTCAGTGGTAAACATACTATGGAGTTTGGTGCATATTGGGAGCCTAACTTCTTCTTTGGCCGGGATAGTGAGGGCAAACTGAAGACTTACCGGAATGATTTTGTGACGCTGATGTATGGTGTTGGTCCGGCGAAAAGAGAACAGGGAAAGAAAGAACCTTATCTGCAATTTGTCGCTTCTGTCGGATATCTTGTACATCGCAGCGGAGACTATTTTGATAAACATTCTTTCCGTGTGGGATTAGGACGTTTATCACTGCTGGAAGGAAAAACGAAGATAGAACCTGTGATTTACTTCCATGAATTCTTTAAGGGCGTAACGCCAGGTTTGCGTCTCATACAAAGCTTTTAATACCCGGTTACCCCATATTCTGTTGTATACAGCTGGCCATTGTGCCGGCTGTTTCTTTTGAGTGGTATCTGCAATTAGCTGAAATACCCGTAATTTTCAGTTATGTATATCAGGAACCTCACCCAGCAACTGGAGATTGACTACGTGGTCAAGGATATCTGGCCTTTTCTATTGCATAAACATACACATTTTGAAATGCTGTATATCATGCGGGGAAGGGGGCAGCATATGATCAACGGAACGACCTACAACTATGAAAAGGGCGACTTGTTTATACTGGCTCCGCAGGATAGTCACTTCTTTGTTTTTCAGGAACGCAGCGCTATTTGTATCATGAAATTTCATGAGGGCTATTTCAGCGACTTTCTACAGGATGCAAAATTCAAAGACCTGTTTACTGCATTATCTTCTCCTTACCGGAAGATATCTGCCGCCTGCAAAAACAAACAGGATATTATGCAACTGATGGAGCTGATCGTCCGGGAGCACCGTAAGGAAAGCGCTCATCAGCAGATTATTATAAAACATGCGCTGTCACTGATCGTGACACTTACCGCAAAAGATGCCGGTGAACAGCTGTCTTCCGCCAAAGATGATAAGATACAGTCTATTCTGAATTATATCCACCAGCATATTGCAGACAAACATTTGTTGTCCGTACAAAAGATGGCAGATACTTTTCATATCAGCAGGAGTTATTTTAACCAGTACTTTAAGAATGCGACTGGCAGCGCCTATAAAAAATATGTGCAGGAATATGCCCTCAAGCTGATTGCCAGTCAGCTGGTAGTTAGAAACAAGACCCTTACCCAACTGGCTGAGGAATTCGGATATAGTGATGAAAGCCACCTGAACCGTGCATTTAAGGCACATTTCAATCTTACGCCTTCAGCCTTTAAAAAGCAACAGATGGCACTCTGAGCATTGATCTACAGTTTATACAGGATAATCTCCGTTTCATCCAATACCAGATCTGCGCAGACAGGTGAACTTTGCATGACAGGTTTAAATGAATAACACATGCATATTGATCATACTACGATAAGAACGGATAATCTGGCTGAAACGAGGGATTTCTTTATTAAGGTCTTCGGACTGACAGAAGGGCCTCGTCCTGCGGCAATCGCGAGGGCCATACCGGGTCACTGGCTATACTGGAAAGAGGCACCGCTGGTACACCTGATACCTGCTTCTTTTTATCATGACAGAACAGGGCAGTCGCCGGCCGAGGCAATTGACCATACTGCCTTCTTTATGGAAGATTATGAGGGCTTCACACAACACCTTAAACAATTGGGCATCCGTTTCACCCCTATGGACCTGCCAGATATCGGGGAGCGGCGGATCTTCCTGCGCACACCGGCTGGCATATTACTTGAAACAGTTTTCAGAACAGATAATGGCATAAGTACGACACCAGAGGAATAGTCCCCTTACGGTTCTTACGTATGTTCATTAACTTTGTAGTAATCCGCCAAAGAATCTACGCATGAAAAATGACATACTGGACCTCTCCGGTGACAAGGCACTGCCTCTCCAACTGGACGCCGCCATTTCTTTCAGATTATTCACTGACTATCTCCGTAAAAGAGTAGCAGGGGAAAGAACGGCCAAGGCTGGTATCTATAGAAATACCCTTGAGCTTTTCGATAAATATCAGGTGAGCAGCAAGGATATTGCGCTTGCCGATGTGCATGAGTATAGTGAGTTACTCGAACAATTATATGTCTGCCTGTCTCCTCCGTTAGCAGACGAAAATGAGATGGCCTGGGGCCTGAGCTTCCCTTTCCACCCACTGATCTTTTATGGTACAGAAACCCTGTATCAGCTGATGTCGAATAGGGTGGTTGATCATGAAAAGTATATTGTATCCAAACACCGGAAGAATTTCACAGGAGCCGTCTGCAGATGATTTATTCCTTCATCCTGCAGCGATTGTACAATTTCCGTATGTCTGTAAAAACGGAGCAATATCATGCCGGTATCAACAGGGAAACCGGACTATTGCAATACTTTCAGGTGCATATCAATACAGACTTTCTGGAGGTGGAACCCATAGGTCCGCTGCCCACGCCCGATTTCGGTGAAATATCACTGATGCTTGCTGAGGATGAGGGATACGACTTATTGCTGAAAATGCTGCCGCTTACTGCTTTCCGTTTCAGGGGCTTCTGTATCGTATCAATATCTGATGTCACTGTACAGAAGGCAGTAGAAAATATTGAAAATGTACGCCTGAACCGTACCCCGGATAATGACGAGACGAGTTACCTGAACGTCATACAGTCACTCAAGACTATTGTTGGCAATAAACAGATAGAGTTTGACCTGTTTCCGCTGGTGAAGATCAATAATGAACCTGTTTATGGCTATAAAAAGGCTGGTACAGGTATTCTTTTTGAGGTGTGGGGAGAGCGCTTATCGCCGGAAGTCTTCCGTAAACAGGCCAAGGGGTATTTCTCTAATCCGAACTCCTTCTTCTCCCATGACCTTTTTGGGCCAAAGGAGATGGAAATTGCTTTCCTCGAACACTTCCGGAAGCTAAAAGTGCGCTCTCTTGCCTTACTCCCGGTATTTTATAATGGAAAGCCGGTCGGTGTGCTGGCTATGCATACCTGGGGAGACGAAACCTTGAAGAAACGATCGTTTCTCTGCTGGAGCCTGCATTACCGGCTATGCCAGTTATTTGAAGTATATATCGATGAGTTCAATCTGGAGATTGAGAATATCATCAAGGAGAAATTTACCTCTATTCAGCCTTCTGTACAATGGAAGTTCAATGAGGTAGCCTGGCATTATTTACATGACAGGAAGAAAGGCCTGCCGGAAACAGCTGAGACAATCTGTTTTAATGGTGTATATCCGCTTTATGGCGCCGTCGATATCCGGAACTCAACCATAGAGAGAAATAAGGCCATTGTTACTGATCTGGACACCCATCTTGACCTGCTGATGAAAACATTGCAGTCCTTGCAGGAAGACCATCATTCCGTACTACAGGAAGAGATGATCTATAAATGTGGGAAATGGAAAGAGACGCTGGGTTTACAGCAATTGAACGGGAATGATGAGAACAGACTGGTGACGTTTTTCAGGGAAGAAACGACTCCCTACCTCAAACATATGTCCAAACAGAATGGGAACAGCCTGATATTGAGGAATACCTGACTGCCTGGATAAATTCAACAGCAACCTGTATGGTAGCAAGCATGCGCTGGAAATGTCCATGCAGATGATCAATACGGTGGTGAATAACTATTTCGAAACGGAGAAAGACCAGTTGCAGACTTCTTATCCCTGCTACTTTGAGAAGTTCCGTTCTGATGGTGTTGAATATGATATTTATAGGACAGTCTTTTGCACCGGAACAGGCTTTCAATCATTTTCACCTGAAGAATCTGCGCCTGTGGCAATTGTCTTCTATGGCGGCAGTAGCGCGGTTAACCACATCTTTATTACCAGATATGCCGGTTCCGCTGCGTACTACACAACTGATCTTTGTGCATAATCATACGATTGATATCAGTTTCAGGGCAGATGAGCGGAAGTTTGATGTGGAAGGTGCTTATAACATCAGGTATCAGATGATCAAAAGCGGATTGATAAGGTGCATCTCCGTAATACGGAAGAGCGCTTAACGCAACCCGATAAGATTGTACTGATCTATTTCGACAATAAGGATATAGAGGATTATTTGCCATTTATCCATTATCTGCAGGAGAAAGGTACTCTGAATAATGATCTGGAAGAACTGGAACTGGAAGATCTGCAGGGGCTGAGTGGATTGAGAGCATTAAGAGTAGGGGTGGCCGATCTGTGACTATAATGAGTAGCTTTTTACGAAGAATTATGAAAAATAATAAAAGGGATCAGAAGTGTGCTCGTAAAATTACGATATGTCGTAAGTGTGGGTTATGGATAGTGTGATGTAATTGTTTGTTTTTCAGTTATTTAGGCCTGTGGCATTTTGATTGCCTGTTATAGATCAATTAAATAGGCCAGTTTTATGATCAATAACCAGAAAAATGCACAGTTGAAATCAAGGATTCAGATTCATTCATTTGAATCATCAGATATGATTATACGCTTTCTGATAAGGAAGCGTTTAAAATAGAGAATGTTGAGATCCTCTGGTCTAAGTATGGTACAGGCACTGTACAGGCAGACGGTAAGATCATGTCGGTAGAAGATCATCAGATCTATTGTTTTCTGCCCGGTCAGATGAGAAAGTTTCAGCTGGACGGTCCTGTCAACGGGTACTATATTTCTTTTTCGCCTGATTGTCTTTATCTGGCGTATAACCTGAAAGACATGATGTCTTCCTTCGAAGAATCTATATTGAATATGCAGTTGCTTAGTTTCAGGGCAGATGAAGAAATGCAGGAAGAGCTGGAAGAAATTGTACGGAAGATGCAAAGAGAGTGTGAAAGTAATCTGTGGATGCGTTCTGAAGTTTTATCAGGATTGTTGAATGTATTTATGATCTATTTGTCCAGAGAATTGGGTGTAGGCGGACAAACACAGGTGTTGTCCAGAGAGGGAGATGTAGCGAGGCGATTTATGACAATGTTGAAACAGCAGTTTATTCATTGTAAGAAAGTGGCTGATTATGCAGAAGCACTGAATGTGACGCCTAATTATCTGAATACAGCTGTTAAAAAAGTGACGGGTTTTACTGCCAGTTACCAGATACATAAACTGATCATTCTGGAAGCAAAGCGCCGGATGTTGTATTCTGATAGTAGTCTGAAGGAAATTGCTTTTGATCTGGGTTTTGACAATCAGGCACACTTTAGTAAATTCTTCAAAGCTAAAACGGGCATGAACTTTACAACCTTCAAACATAGCATGGCCGAGATGGTCTGAGATAAATAACAATAAAAAACCGGGAAGAAGTTGTCGTCATCTTCTTCCCGGTTTTTTTATTGTATCATTTTCTTATTGCTGGTAAGCAGTCAATGCATGTTTTACTGCTTCTGAAGAAGGCGCATAGAATGCAGGACCTGACAGCAGCGTAAGTTTCAGCACTGGTTTAAATACAGACATCTTTTTCTCTTTCAGCTGTAGTTGTGTGTTATAGGCATCAAATGCGCCCTTTATAACATTCTCAGCTACTGCTGCGGTTGGAGAATCGATACCGGCATCTTTAATGTCGCTCGCATGCGAATAGGCAGTTACACCCAGTCTCAGTGCTTCTCTCATACCGATGGCGCCTACGGTGTACATTACATCTGCATTGAACGTATTTCTGTTGCCCAGACCGATCAGCAATAACTGTTTCGCCTTGATGGTACCGGCAGGAGGTGTGATCAGCAATGTTTCAAATGCGTGTCCGGTAAACTTTCCACTCTTCCGAAGGTCTGTGATGATACCATGTAAAGCTTCATCGAGGTGTAGCATGCCATTCAGCTGTGCCGGTAGTGCAGGTGGGTTGGTGATATCTCCTTCTGTGTATTCAAACACGCATGCGATCTGTAAAGGTGTTTCCTGCGCGGAAGGCCCCTGTACTTTTACTTCCACAGCAATACCATTTGCTTTTCCCACTACTGCGGAGGTACCGACTGCCGGTAGCTCCTTTACCTGTGCATTTACTGCGAATACGACAAACAGCAGTAAGCTGGTCAGACTTGTTTTTAACGTTTTCATATTTTAGAACTTAAATGATAACTGTGTATTGATAAAGAAAGAATTGGCAGAAGGACTCACCTGTTCTTCGATGAAGGCGCCTGTATCAAAATATTGCAGGCCGCAGCTCAGTTTGACGAATTTGCTGAACGCATAATCACCGCTCAGCAGATAAGCTGTCCCTATATAACGTTCATCGGACCCTGCGCCGGCCATGTTGAATGAGCCGCTGGGTCTGTAGATACCGTCACCTGTGGAATACCGCCAGTTAAATACAGCGTCTGCCTGCATGGAGAACTTATTACTGAAGGTCAGATTGCCATAAGGATGGATATCGATCAGATTGGAGGGGCCTATGCGGGGATTGAATCCGAAGTATCCTCCTTTGGGGTACAATGGATTGAAGGTCTGCAGCTTGCCGTCACCGGGCGTCTTATCACCGGAAATGTAGTCATTACGTATGTTGACGCTCGGCTTGTATCTGGCGTGTTCGAACGTATAACCGATATCAATGGCAGTGGTCCATGCACTGATGTGGCCATTACCAAAGGTGCCGAACTGGTAGGCGGATTCCAGATTGTAGATAAAGCCGCCGCCGTATTTCCAGTAACGGACAGCAGCGGTGTGTCTGAGTTCTTTTTGTGTCCCTTCTTCAAATCTCCCCTGATCTCTATGGGTGCCCAGATAGTAGAGATCAAGGTTTCCCTGTTTGGGGAGGATGATGTAAGAATAAGCACCCCACAGATTTGCTTCATGGATCAGGTGATTGTCGAATACACCAGGATTTACCTCGTCATCCATCATGACAAAGGCGTCAACACCAAAGCGGGGTGCATTATACATCAGTTTTCCACCGGTAAAGTATTTACGCACGTTGGTGCCTTCTCTTACAGAGATGAGCCGGCCGGTACCGTAGTCGAGTTCCTGTCTGCCTGCTCTTGCTACCAGTTTACGTTGCTTTGCAGTCCACGTCTTGAGGGTGACGTCTACAAAGAGGTTCTCGACGTTCAGGGCGTCTTTATTGACCGGGCTGGGATCAAATTTGCTGAAGTTTTCCAGCGCACTATTGAGTTGTGCGAACACTCTGACAGAAGGTCCGAGATGCAGATCGGCGTGGAGGCTGTAACGCTGGAGGACCATGTCATTGTAACCATCGCCGTATTTCAGCCAGTTGTCATGAACGGTGGCGGCATATTCGTAGCGTGCTTCTCCACCAAATGACAGGTAGTAATGATCTTTATGAAAGAGGGGGATGTACTTGATATGATTGTACCAGTTACCTGTTGTGTCATTACGCAGGTAATAGTAGTCTTCATTAAAGCGCATCAGTTTAAAGCTCTGTGCCGACAATGACTGTATGCCCAGATATAGCCATAGGAAAAATGATGCTATGATCTTTTTGTTCATGATGATTGTATTCTGCCCGGGGAACATGCGGCATCCTGATTAGATGCCTGATCCTGTTCTGGAATCAAAGTTATTTGAAACCGGCAGTACAGCGGATTTACAAATCATCGCAACTGTTGTACAATTCCATAGATCTGAAAAAATGATCATGTAAGGGGACGAGCGGTAAGGCAATAAAAAATGCCGCAGTCATATGAACTGCGGCATTTTCTATTTATGATAGAGTAGGTTTTAACCTCTGTAGTGGGCTCTTAACATCCACGCCATTTTCTCGTGTTCTTCCAGCAGACCGGTGATGAAATCACTGGTACCTGCATCTTTGAAAGTGTTGGCAAATGCGTCGATATTACCACGGATAAATTCGATGATGCTTTCATGATCACCCAGCAGTTCTTTAATGAAACCCAGGCTATCGTTCTGTCTTTCGCTGTATTCTGTCAGGTGTGTCAGTTCCAGAAAGCTTTTCAGTGTAGCCGGCGCATAGTGACCCAGAGAACGGATCCTTTCAGCCACGCTGTCCATGATCTCATCCAGTTGATTGTACTGTGATTCGAAGAAGAGGTGCATGGAATGGAAGTCTGGTCCTTCTACATTCCAGTGTGCATTACGCGTCTTTGTATACAGTACATATTCATCAGCCAGTAATTTGGCCAGCTGGTTGGATACCTGCTGTCTGTTTGCTTCTGTGATGCCAATATTCGTATTCATATGTAGCTAGTTTTAAATGCTTGTTTGTGTACTGCTAAGTTATGACATTCCAATTGGTTTAAGACCATCTGGTTATAATTAACACATCGTTAGCAGTAATGATGACAAACATAAATCAACGTAATACAGCGAAACAATATATGCCCTGCTAATGTAAAGTAACGTAAGGCTATAAAACGAAACGCAAATCGGCAGGGTGCCAGTAACAGAAAAACATGTCTCAGTCATTGGTACAACCTGATGGAATATACGAAACAATTATCGGGATAGTGTTTGTTTAACGATTTCCAGTCCCTGTAAAACCCTGTTCATATCTGCTTCTGCACCCATAGCGATCCTGATATATTCACCGCTGGCGCCGGGGGCAGCAAAGAAGGCACCTGCCATTACTTCTACGCCTTTTTCACGCAGGTCATGGTATAATTGAGCAGACGTAAATCCTGCCGGTAATTTCAGCCAGCAGTGAAAGGCATTTTGGTGTCCCTGTATATCAAATCCGGACAGAAAGGCTTTTGTCTGTTCCTGACGTTTATTACCTTCTATGCGTTTTCTGTGTAGCAGGTCTGCCAGTTCTCCGGTCCTGATCACATCAGATACCAGCGAGGTAAAGAAGGTGGAAGGATTACTGGTAGTCAGTTTGATAGCTACAGTGATCATCTCCTTATATTGTTCCGGCGCTACGATGTAGGCGACCTTGATATCTGGCGCAAAAGGTTTGGATAAGCTATAAATAAACCAGCCCAGATCGGGTGCCAGTTGTGCGAAATTGGCAGGAGGATTTTCTTCCAGAAAGCCATAGGCATCATCATCAATGATGATCTGTCCGTTTTTACGGGCAGTTTCGATCAGTTCAAGTCTGCGTTCGGTCGGCATTACAATACCGGTAGGATTGCTGATGGTACCCATCACATACACTGCTTTGATGTTATATGTGGCGCTGGCGGCTTCCAATGCAGAGGGCAGCATTCCTTTTTCATCACCGGCGCAGGCGATCACTGTTATGTTCAACCAGCGGGCAATGCTTACAAAATTAGAATAGGTATACTCGTCTACGGCGATAGTAGTACCCTGAAGACCGGCAGCGATCATAGTGACCATAATGGCCTGATGTCCTGATGTCACAATGGATACCCTGTCTTCACTGATTGCAGGTCCTTTACCTGATAACCAGGCGGCTGCAGTCTTTCGGTCTTCTGCTGTGCCATCAGCGGGTTTGACATTCAGCCACTGATTGTAGGAACCATTGTGCCTTTCTATAATGCTTTTGAAGTCGGTCTGCTGTGCTGCGAGTACCGGGTAGTTCGAACTTAAGGAGATCATGTGAAGTGGGAATTTGGATCGCCAAAAGTACAAATAAATTGTGCGAATGAACTTATCCTGTCAGGTTCCCTTGTTTATTGTTCATCGGAGATCTTTCCTGCCTGAGATGCCAGCAGGACAATACCGGTGCCCAATAATGCGATGATGGCGAATGACCAGCGCAGACTGGTAGCTTCTGAGATGAAGCCTATCATGGGTGGTCCGAGCAGGAAACCGAGGAAGCCAACGGTAGATACGGCGGCAATAGCAACACCGGGTGCCATTGTTTTCGATTTTCCGGCTAAGGCAAGTACTAATGGTACAACAGAGGATACCCCGAATCCGATCAGCAGAAAGCCGATGGTGGCTGTTACAAGCCATGGAAGAAAGATAGCGATGAGTAATCCGGATGTGGTCATGATACCACTCATCTGTAAGACTCTTTTAGTACCCAGCCGGGTAACAAAGCGGTCTGCAATAAAGCGGCCACCGGCCATGGTGCTCATGAAGGCTATATAACCTGCTGTGGTAAGATGTTCAGGTGCTCCGACGATCTTCTGAAAGTAAATACCGCTCCAGTCAAACATAGTACCTTCTGTGACCAGACTGGAGAAAGCGATCAGCCCCAGTTTAAGGATACTATTGTCCGGTCTTGCGAAGAGCGGTTGCGCATCATCCTGTTGTTCATCAGCAGGCAACAGGTATTTGTAGGAGAACAGTACCAGCAACCAGCAGATGGCACATATCAGCAGGAAATGCGGCAGTACGGGCATATCGAGTGAAATGGCAATTGTGCCTATTCCTACGCCGGCAAAGCCGGCTAAACTCCACAGACCGTGGAATGAAGCCATAATGGACCTGCCATATAAAGCCTCTATTCCAACAGCCTGTGTGTTCATGGATATTTCAAAAACGTTGTTCATAAATCCAAAGCAGAACAACAGCAACACTAACTGCCAGATACCCGGAGCGAGCCCTATTGTTACAAGCATCAGCGGAAACAGAAGTCCGGCGCTGATCAATACTTTACCGCTTCCTATACGGGTGACCAGCCAGCCGGATATCGGCAGACTCACCATCAGGCCCACCGGCAGTGCAAACAATACACCACCGAGTGCGGCATTGTTGAGACTAAAAGCCGCCTTGATATCATGGATCCTGCAGGCCCAGCTGGAATAGGTCAGTCCGGCGATAAAGAAAAATACACTTGCTGCAATACGGTGTGCGCGCTTCAGGTTTAAATTGACAGTCAGGTCTTTCATGCGTTATCAGGAAGTTAATGTCAAAAGGCCAATATGCTGTTCCAGCTCATCATAGTCGGATATTTTGGTGATATCCTGTAGATGGGCCAGTTTCTTATTATCAATACCGATAAACTTTATGCCAAGTTGCAGCGTAGCCTGATAATCCCAGTTGCCATCACCTACATAGATAATGTCTGAAGGATCGGGCGCTGTGTTGTGGCGTTTGTTCATCTTACTGATCGTGTGGCCGATGATATCGCGTCTTGCAAAAGCATCCTGTGCAAAAGATGCTGCACTGCAACCTTCAATATCGATACCTGCACATTGTAGTTTAAAAAGGGCCGATTGCTTCCAGCCACCGGTTGCCAGACCTATGCGCAGGTCTTCATTGCGGACCAGGCTGCTGATAATTCTGCCGGCTTTTGGGATCTCCTGGAAATAGTGTGCCTGCTTATCATAGGCACGTTCCAGCAGGTTCAGGAAGCAGTCAATGAAATTTTCTATTTCGGTCACTGTGCAGGGACGATTCCTGCGCTCGAGAGAGAGCTGATTGAGAATGCCTGAATCTGTGGTATTCTCATAGTGGCCGTAATTGGTATTAAAATCGGAGAATCCGAAGGTTTCAGCGATGGCCTGTGTATAACAGAGATCGTCTATCTCGGTTGTGTTGGTAAGTGTGCCATCTATATCAAAAATGATGTACTTCATGAAAAAGCAGATTTAAAACTTGATAACTGATTTCAGACTGCTGATGTCATTGTTGCGTTGCCGCTTGCTGACATTACAGCCGAGGTCCAGTACTGCAGACTGAAATTCATCAATGCCATAGGCTTTTGTGATGATCTTTTCCAGTCCCAGTACCTGACTGTTGATCAGATCAACAGCATGTTTAAAGGTGTCCTGAGAATCGATGGAACCGATGATGGAAATACTGCGATCTGTGATTTCTCTCGGATTGATGGTCTGCTGATTGTTACGCAGTCCTATCAGTGCAATTTTCCCACCGTCGGCAACCGCATCGATTGATTTTTCCAGCATGCTGCCTGTTGTATCAACAATCAGGTCATACTGATGTTTACGAGGTGCAAAATGACCGGACAGGTACCATCCTGAACTGAGTATATCATTACTGCTGATCAGGTTTGTTCTGTTGGCAGAAGTCTCATAGATGGTACCCGCCTGTATACCGTATTGTTTCAGCGCGAGATAAAAGAGCAGGCCTATCGGACCGCCACCAAGAATTGCTACATTGTAGAAGGGGGTGACTGCCAGTTTTTTTACGGCGGTAAGCACACAGCTCAAAGGTTCTGACATAGCGCCCTGTTCGAAGGGTACATTGTCTGCCAGAGGATAGATGAAACGTTTGGTAGTCTTGAAGTACTTTGTAAATGTGCCGTCAATAGATACGCCGGCTTCCGTACTGGATTTCTGGAAACAGTGGTTACGTAATCCTTTGCGGCAATTCTCGCAGTATCCACAATAGTAGGTAGGGTCGATGATGACACGATCACCTACATTGAAGTTTTCCACACCTCTGCCTTTATCTACGATCACGCCGGCTGATTCATGACCGATGATCACTTTTTGTTTGGCGTTGTATTCGCCGGAAATGATGCTGAGATCAGTGCCACAGATACCTGTAGCGCGTATTTCAACAATGACCTCATCAGGGAGCGTGATGGCTGGTTCTTCGCGTTCTTCGAGCTGAATGTTCCAGGGGCCGTTATAAACTATAGCTTGCATGGGTAACTGTTTTTACCTGACTGAATATTTTGTCCAATCTGCCGCAGATTTCTTCGATGTCATCTACAGTGGCAGTGAGTGCGGGTCTTACTTTTACGACATTGCCAAAGCCATAGCGCGATCCTCTGAGGATCAGCTTGTGATCAGTGAGTGCATTGTCGATGATCCTGTTGGTGAGTTTTACATCCGGAGCGCCGTCTTTGTCAACTATTTCGAGGCCCCACATGTATCCCATACCTCTTACATCGCCGATGAAATGACCGTATTTTTCTTTCAGGCCATTCAGCAGATTACCGAGTACGATACCGTTTTCACGTACGTTCTGCAGAAATCCTTCACGGGATACGATTTCCATGGTTTTCTTTGCTGCACCGAGGGACAACAGGTTGCCACCGGAGGTGTAGGAATGTTCCCATTTTTCCAATACAGCAAACTCGGGCTTGTACAGGATAGCCGCAGTTGGTATACCGATACCGCCCAGGCCTTTGGCCAGTGTGATGATATCAGGTTCCATGTCAAAGTGTTCGCTGGCAAACATGTAGCCGGTCCGGCCGATACCTGTCTGTACTTCATCTGAGATGAGTACGATGTCCAGCTCTTCGCAGATCTTTTTGATCCTTTCGAAGTAGCCTGCCGGAGGGACGATGTTGCCGCCGTTACCCAGAATAGGTTCCATAATCATGCAGGATACATGATTGCTGCTGCCATATTCAACGTAGTCATATACCGCCTCTGCACAGAGATATCCGCAGTTAGGATATTTGGCAGAGAATGGACAGCGATAACAGTAGGGGGCAGGGACTACTGCATGCTGACTGTGCATGGTATTGGAGAATGATTTTCTTCTGAACGCGTTTCCGGAGATGTTAGTCGCAAAGAGTGTCTGTCCGTGATGGGAGAGAGACAGACTGATGACTTCATTTTTTCCGTTGAACTTGTTTGCGATTTTTACAGCACCTTCATTGGCCGTAGAACCAATGATATCGCGCATCCATCCGTCAGTAATACCCTGCGGAGCATGTTCGAGTATGCTGTTTAAAACATCAGCTGCAAGATCGCCGGTAAAGGAAGAGGAAACGTGTATCAGATCTTTTACCTGTTTCTGCAATACCTCGACAACTTCCGGATGACTGTATCCGAGTGCGAGGTTAAATGTGCCGGATACGGCATCAATGTATTCTTCGTCATGCGAAGTATAAAGGCGTATGCCACTGCCTTTCGTGAACTCAATGTTAGCAGACATGAGGGTTGGGTTTACATAGAATCAATAAAAAAAATAGTGGAATGGGCGTAAGATAACGGTCAGATAGACTGAGTTACATAACGAACAAGGGTTTCATGAACTTCCTGCAGGGAATCCGGGTTACACAATCGGTTTTTAGACGTGGTAGAAAAAAAGTTGCATCAAACTTCGATATCAAAATTGACGATGGAAAAGTAGAATCTATTTGCGGAAATTTATTTTTTTTCTTTTGATTGAATCATTTATTTTTTACTAAATAGGTTATTGATAGTAATAGTAAAAGGTGAAATAGCATCCTTTGTAATGCTTTGTGGCAAATGGTTACAGTGTTAAGGTGTGTATAGGCTGCATGTACTTCTCTGATGTATTACTGCATCACTTTGTTGATAAAAAGAGGGCTTTATGCTTAGTCACTGAAACAACGCAGCAGTTATAAATTGATAGTAATTATATAAAAACAGAAACGGCTATTCCGAGTCAGATCGGAACAGCCGTCGCCGCATTATTTTTCATCCTTTTTATACAGAACAACAAACGTTGTTATTCTATCGAAGTAATACGTCCGTTATAAAAGCCGGAAACAACATGTTCTTTGCCAAATTCCAGCGTATATTCGAACGTTTGCGCTCCGGCGCCGGTACCGGGATAGAATTTAAGTGTACCAGCAGTCGGTTTACTATATGCTTCTCCACTATTTGCTACTTCCACACCATCCTTATACTCCACATTTTTGTACATGATAGCGATGTCGAAATTTTTTGTTTTATCGAAAGCGGTTGAATCAGAAGGTATGTATGTATAGCTTCCATTCTGACGCAATGCATTCAGCAGAAACTGAACTGAATTTACTCTGCCGGTGAATCCGGCTGAAGGTATCGGATCTGTAAAAGCTATAACTGTTCCCCCTGTCCAGTTCTTTTTAACAGCATAATTAGTATAAATCAAAGTTCCATTGTCGCTAAATCCGTTTGCAGGCGGTGTATCATCTTTCAAAGTGCAGCCGTAGAAAGCAAAACATAGTATTACAGCTAATAAGCGGTTTGCTGATCTAGTCATTTAGTTGTAGGTTTCTAAGTCTTATTACTGATTATGGCTGCAAATATATAAATAGTTTCTGATGGAATAAACACATTTGCAGCACATAGATTTTTTTGTAATGCTATAATAATGTCCTGAATATGAAGCGGAAAGTTCCCCGGAAAACCTTTTGTATGGATCGTTTTGCGGGTATTTGTCAACAGTTATATCCAGATTGTCCCTATTTGCTTTTTCTGAGCCCTAATTTACTGATAATGTGAATATTGTAGCCGAAAAAGATTTTTATCCGGGACAGGCCTTTTTTTCTGCATTAACAGTATGTTAATAAGCAGGTGTCAGTTCGCCGTTATACTCTCCTTTTACGGTCGTATTCACATATTTAAGATCGTATACGATGTTGTACACATTATCCACCAATCTCAGAGTAACCATTCCTCCGATCAGCGAGTCCTGTACCTGCGCATTTGCAGAGAATTCACCATTGGCGAAAGGCTGGTTGTTATAAACAGCCGCATAGCCGAAGTGTTGCTTTTTGTCATAACCGGCTGCATCGCTCTTTTTGAACGTGTATGTCTGACCAGAGATGATGGTGTCAATGTCTATGCCTACGGCACTGGCATTTGTTGAAAGACCATCCAGTATCAGTTCCTTATCTGCGAATATCAGTTGATTCCCTTCGCTTCCCCAGTCCATGATATAACCGTAAGGGGTAGTTATCTCTTGTCCGTTGTAGGTAAAGGTATTGGCCGGGCTTTGGTTTTCATCCTCATCTTTTCCACAGGCGGTGAGGACAAGGGCAGCCGCCAGCAGGCAAAGCGCAAGTTGCTTCATGTTTTCTATTGGTTTTTATAGGTATAGCTGTAATATCGCCATGAGGCGAATCTTATTCAATCAGGATAGTATACTGCAAAGATATAGATATCATATTAATGTTTATTTGACTATAATAAAAAAGACTGCATTATGCAGCCTTTTTTAGTTTTCAGCTATGGAGCCTGACCGTTACGGCCAGTATAAGTTTATAACGACTGACTATTCAGTGCCGCCTGTAACTCGGCTTCATTTGTCAGATCCAGTCGTAAGGGGGTGATGGATACAAAATCATTCTCCACGGCCCATCTGTCAGTCCCTTCTTCCGCCGGTTCCAACGGCGTGACCGTAAACCAATAATGCTTACGATTCATCGGGTCAGTACCGGGTACGATCTTACCGTCATATAAACGTACGGATTGTCTCGTCCAACGGATGCCTTTAGGATGAGGGGGGAAATTGACATTAAACAGGCTTAATCCGGGTTTTTCCAGCAATAATTCCAGTACTTGTGCCACATATTCCTCAAAGGCGGCAAAATCGGGCTCAGATTTACCCACAGGGGTACTCAGCGCGATGCCTTTAATGCCTAAAAGTACAGCCTGTTTGGCCGCCGCCAGTGTCCCGGAATGCCACATGCCGTTTCCAAGGTTCGGTCCCATATTGATACCTGACAATACAACATCCGTTTTGGTATACAGATGTGTTCCCAGAGCGACACAGTCAGCCGGGGTACCATTTACACGATATGCTTCGATACCTTCGAAATTGATGGGAGAGGCTTTAAAGGAAAGAGGCCTGGAATGCGTAACTGCATGTCCCATGGAAGACTGTTCCACATCCGGAGCAACTATCCTTACTTCTCCGAACCGGGCCGCTATTCTGGCCAGCGCTGCTATGCCCGGACTGTAAATGCCGTCGTCGTTTGTGATAAGTATTCTCATACTATTGCGGCCTCCAATTTCATGCCATTGGGGTGGTACTCTTTTTGAATATTGATGTGTATGAAAGCGCATTTACTGCACAACCCCAAAGCTGGTGACCAGGATCACTCAGAAGCTGCTCTGATGAAAAAGATCAGTGATCAGCAGATCAATTGCAAATATTCTTCTGCTAAAAAGAATTGGTGTAAGGAAATCTCTCCTGATACAGATTTTGTCATTATCGCAGGCGGTGATGGTACGATCAGGAAGGTAATACTTGAGTTTCTCACGGGGAAAGCAGGGGAGAAGCGATATCCTCTGGCATTATTACCAATGGGGACCGCCAATAATATCAGTCGTTCGCTGCATGTCACCGGGGAAGAAGAAGATATCATTGCTTCGTGGCATAAACATCATATACAGCCATTTGACGTAGGGGCTATTGCCGGTTTCCATGAAGGGATGTTCTTTCTGGAAGGCTTTGGATTCGGCGTATTCCCGGTATTGATGGAGGCCATGAAACAACTGGAAGAACCAGATGAACCAGAAGAAAAAATCAGGCTTGCGCTTGAAATGTTACATGACATTATCGATAACTATCATGCACAGGAATGTAAACTGGAAATTGACGGAGTGGATCACTCCGGTAAGTATCTGATGGCCGAAATAATGAATATCCGGTCGATTGGACCGGGCTTGAACCTTAATGGAGATGCTAATGTAGGTGACGGAGAAATGGAGATCGTACTGTTAGGAGAAGACAAACGAAAAGCATTTTCGGCTTATATTAAAGACAGGATCGCGTCTGCTTCGCATAAAGACTATGACCTCCCTGTCATCAGAGGGAAAAACGTCCGTATATCATGGGGTGATGAACATGCACACATTGATGACGAACTGATACGTTCCCGGGATGGTAAAAGCTACATTGTCAGCATTTTGAAGCGGGAACTGGAGTTTTTGGTGCCAGCCTGAGCTTCTTTACTTGCTTCCTCACCGTTTAAGTGGTAATTTGCAGCTTTTTATGTGATATCAGCTTTATATGAATTTGTTAGAAGTAACGGACGTGCGCAAGCAGGAAGGGGAAGAAGAAGTGCTGAAAGGCGTAAGCTTCACACAGAAAGCTTTCCAGAAAATAGCTATCGTAGGAGAGTCGGGATCTGGTAAGAGCACCCTGTTGAAAATAGTAGGTGGTCTGACACAGTCAGACGGCGGCGAAGTGCGGTTTGAAAATGTGAAGGTAAAAGGCCCTCTGGAGCGATTATTACCCGGACAGCCTGGTATCGCCTATCTTTCCCAGCACTATGAACTGCGTAACCATTACCGCATGGAAGAAATCCTTGCGTACGCCAATCTGTTAGCTGATGAAGATGCGGAAAGGCTCTATGAGATCTGCCGCATCAATCACCTGATGAAAAGAAAGAATGATCAGTTGTCCGGTGGAGAAAAACAACGTGTGGCTTTAGCCCGCCTGTTAACTACAGCTCCCCGTCTGCTGATTCTGGATGAACCTTATTCCAATCTTGACCCCATTCTCAAAAATACACTGAAAGCTGTGATCCGTGAGATCAGTGATGACCTGAACATCACCTGTCTGCTGGTATCGCATGATCCGGTAGATACCCTTTCCTGGGCAGATGAGGTGATCATCATGAAAGATGGACGGATTGTGCAGCAGGGTGCGCCTGAAGTAGTGTACCATCAGCCGGTAAGTGAATACGTGGCGGCATTATTCGGCAGCTATAACATGATCCCATCAGCCAAAGCAGGCGATTTCAGTCAGGTATCCGGTGTGCATCTCAATGGTAAAAGCCTGTTTATCCGTCCGGAGCGTTTCCGCATTGTGGAAAAAGGACAACATGAGCTGAGCGGAAAGATCAAAGATGTGAGTTTTATGGGCAGCAGTTATGAAGTGGCGGTAGAACTGCCTGCTGCAACGATCACCGTAAAAACAGATAACAACGATCTCAGAAAAGGAGCAGATATTTATCTTTCTTTATCCCCGGAGGATGTCTGGTATGCCTGATAATAACGCGAGATGATGTAAATTCGGGCCATGAATTTGACCCAGGAGCAGGCTGCCATTATCAAAAGTAAAGGAGATATCAGGATCATCGCCGTTGCCGGCGCCGGTAAGACCACTACCCTTATTGAATATGCGAAAGCAAGACCGGATAAAAGTATCCTTTATCTGGCATTCAACAAGACCGTTAAACAGGAAGCAGAGCGGAAATTTGCAGCAGTGAACCTCGCAAACGTGCGGGTAGAAACGGCGCACTCACTGGCGCATTACTTTATTGTCAGAGGGTCAAAATATACCATCAAAGGAGAGGGCTATAAGCTGAATGAGATCGTGGATATCCTCAATCTGCGTGGTCTCAAGGGCAAACATACAGAGTCCATTCTCGCTACACATATCAATGCCTATCTTTCTTATTTCTGCAACAGCGCACCCGCAAAGGTGCAGGATCTCGATTATGAAGATACGCTTACTGACAGGGAGGCGATAGCGTTTGCTACCAAATACAAAAAAGATATTCAGTATCAGACCCGGCTTTTCCTTGACAAAATGAATAAGGGGGAGATTCCTATCACACATGATTTCTATCTGAAGAAATTTCAACTGGCCAGACCTATACTCAACTATGATGTAATCCTGTTTGATGAAGGACAGGATGCTTCCGGCGCTATGCTGGACGTATTTCGTTCACAGGAAGGCACGAAAGTGCTGGTAGGTGATAGTCACCAGCAGATCTACGGCTGGCGTTATGCCGTGAATTCACTCGATAAACTCAATTACCCCCTATATACACTCAGTACCAGTTTTCGCTTTGATCAGGATATTGCGGATCTGGCATCATATGTCATTCAGTGGAAGAAGCTGTATAGTAATCCTCTGACAGTTAAGGTCATCGGTTTTGGTAAGTCTCGTAAAGCCAATACCCGGGCGGTTGTAGCCAGAACGAATGCGGGCTTATTGGTTAAAGCAATCGAACTGTTAATTGAAAAGAAAGAGATCAAAACGATCTATTTTGAAGGCAGGATCGAAAACTATACCTATGCCAATGATGGCGCTTCCATCTATGATATCCTGAATCTTTATACCGGCGATGTAGGCCGTATACGTGATAAGACGATTGCTACAATGGATAGTATGGAAGATCTGGAAGAGTATATCAAAACAACCGGTGAAACGCAGCTGAGTATGCTGGTAGATGTGGTGAAGAAATATGGTGCAAAGATTCCCGGTTATATCAAAAAACTAAAGGACTGTCACCTCGATCATGATGATAAGGAGCAGGCTGATATGATCTTTTCTACGGTACATCGCTGCAAAGGAATGGAATATGATGAGGTTACACTCACCAATGATTACATCACCCATGACAAGGTAGTGAAGCAGGCAGAGAACATCGATAAAGTTAATATGTCGAAGTTGTCAGAAGAGATCAATCTGCTCTATGTGGCTATTACAAGAGCAAAGAGCCATTTATATATTCCACAGGAGATCCTGACCGGTCAAAAGAAAGCGATACCGGT
Organism: Chitinophaga pinensis; assembly: GCF_007896845.1. Taxonomy (GTDB): domain Bacteria; phylum Bacteroidota; class Bacteroidia; order Chitinophagales; family Chitinophagaceae; genus Chitinophaga; species Chitinophaga pinensis_C. Next base: position 31,801 of record NZ_VOHS01000020.1, read on the forward strand.
ACTTAAACAAAGAAGGGTCTCCGGAGCAGAAACAAAGGGTGAAAGCTATGTCTACGCCGGAGTAAAAAAGTAAAGATCAATTCTTTTTGAAATTGAGCAGGTCTATCATCAGATTGAACGCATCCATTGCGGACGGACTGTTGAGTTTCAGTGGCTTGATGATATACCCGGATACACCCAGCTTCTCAGCAGTAGTCTTGTCTGTTCTGTCACCGGAAGTAGTCAGTACAAAACGTTTGATCTGTTTAAATTCTTCTTTCTGGTGCATGTATTCCAGCACTTCAAAACCATTTACCTTGGGCATATTGATGTCAATAAGCATAACATCAGGTAAGGCGTCATTGCCTGCATTGATCTGCTCATCCAGCAGTGTAATGGCCTCTTCGCCATTTCTTGCATTTGTCAGTTTATAGAAAATATTCAATTTATCAAGTGAACGCTTAATATCTATCACATCCAGCTTATCATCTTCTACCAGTAAAATATTAATCGGTTGCATTTTAATCTTTTGACCAGGTGAATGAAAAGACAGAACCCTTGCCCGGTGCGGAGACCACATTGATATGCTGCTTCTTGGTCTCTATAATTTTTTTGACAATTGCCAATCCAACACCTGTGCTTTCGAAACTATCCCTGTCCTTTAAAGTCTGAAAAATAGTAAAAATCCTCCGTTGATAGTGCTTTTCGATGCCATTTCCATTGTCTTCGATGAAAAATTCATAGTGATCAGGCTGTTCTTTAAAGTAGATTTTTACAGCAGGGCCGGGCTTTTCATTGTGTTTGACCGCATTCCCGATAAGATTTGAAAAAATTTGAAACAACCACAATTTTTCTCCGTGAATAATGGGAAGATCAGCGATTTCAACCCTTACAAGGTGCATATCGGGTAATGTATCTATTACTTCTTTCACCAATGAAGTGAGGGCTATTTCTTCTTTTTCGATCTCTTCTTTGTCTGCTTTTGCATAGGACAGCAAGCCTTCAATCAGGTTCTCTGCCCTTATTACACGGCCCTTTATCAGCTCCATGTATTCGCTTACTTTCAGAGATAGTTCATCTTTATGATCTTCCTCTATCCATGAGACTACATTACTAATACCTCTCAGCGGGGCTTTGAGGTCATGTGATACAATGTGTGCAAACTGGTCCAGCTCTTCATTAGATCGCTTTAAGAGGGTAATATTCCTTGCTAATTCTTCTGTCATGTGATTGAGTGCGTCACCTAATGAGCTCAGTTCATCCCTGCCTGTATCTTTGATGGTGACATCATAATTGCCCCCGGCAATGTTGTTGGCCATATCTGTCATGACTTTGATACGCCGGGATATCTTCATGGTTACATAGATGATAATGAAAAGGCCCAGTACGATAGAAGCGGATGTCAGCAATAACGATAGAATGTTTGTATTGATAACAGAAGCTGCCAGTTCTTCTTTGCGATCATCCCGACGGGCATATTCATATGCTGAGAATGTTTTGAATTTATCCTGCAATGCTGCCTGAATCGCCTGCTCATGCCCGGAAACAAATTTTTCCTTGTAGATCATGTTGAATGTGTCCAGATGCTGACGACTGATTGAAGCAGACATTTTCGCCTGTTTCAAAGGATCTGTATACTCTTCTGTCCACTGATCATTCAACTCCTTGATCTGGCGCAGCATGTCGATCTGTAGTGTATCTGTGAGCATAGACGAGAGCTCTTTCAGAATAAGCTCATTTTCAATGTTAGCCGTATCATATGCTTCAACAAAAGACTTTTCACCGGTGAGCAGATAACCTCTGAGACCATTGACCATCGTCAGCACATTCCGTTGAAAACGACTGCTGTTACGTACCAGATTAGTGGAACGGGTGAAATAGGCATTGTTTTCTGTCACAGCATTGGACAGACTGAAGTTCACAAATGTCGTAATGGAGAACAGTATCAATACTGACACGAATCCAAGGAATATATAGTGAGAAATCTTCATAGAGCGCAATGGTAACAAAAAATGTGAAAACAGTCAGTAGTACTATTCAGGAAAATAGTAAGCAAAGTATGAAAGATCCGGTATAGTTTTAGCGGCAATCTATTCTTTGTCAAATCACTTTACGTACGTCAATTACGTTATGTGTTTGCAAACATAACGATTTTGTGTGTTAATGCATACTATTCAGTAATTTGTATATAACCGGCATCTGAAAAGTTTTTAACCTTATGATAGCATCTGCCATTCGTCATATTCACAGGTGCCGGTATCTGATAAATTGACTATGTTGAAACAATGTCTGGTACAGGAGATACAGAATAGCCCTACATGAACTATTACACAGATAAGGAATAAGAAAATACTGTCAAACTGATAACGAAGCAAGATTATGGACGACCAACTCAGGAATGAAGAGCAAAACGGTACTTCCCGGCGCTCTTTCCTTAAACAAACCTCTTTGATGACAGCGCTGGCGCTTGCGCCGGAGACTGTGCTCAAAGCTGCTGAAAGCGGTCTTGATGAAAAGATCGCGGCTGCTATTGAGACAATGCCTCTGAATGTAGTCATCAATGGTGTAAAACAAAGCGTCAGGATAGAACCACGGGTGACCCTGCTGGATCTGTTGCGTGAGCGACTGCAGCTGACAGGGACAAAGAAAGGTTGTGACCACGGACAGTGTGGCGCCTGTACTGTACACATAGATGGAGAACGGGTGAATGCCTGTCTGACATTGGCACTTACAACAGAAGGCCGTGAGGTGACTACCATCGAAGGGCTGGCACATGGAGATGAGCTGCATCCCATGCAGGAAGCATTCCTTGAGCACGATGGCTTCCAGTGTGGCTACTGTACCCCCGGACAAATTATGTCAGCCATTTGCTGTATCAGAGAAGGACATGCAGGTACACCCGATGAAGTCAGGGAATATATGAGTGGAAATATCTGTCGTTGTGGCGCTTATTCCAATATTGTAGATGCAATCATGGATGTAAAACAGGGAGGGAAGAAGATATGAAACAGTTTAGCTACGTAAGGGTCACTTCCAGTGACGCAGCTATTGCCGCTGTCTCTAAAGATAAATCAGCCACATTTCTGGCCGGTGGTACTAATCTTGTCGATCTGATGAAGAGTGGTGTTACAGGACCAGAGAGACTGGTAGATATCAATCGTCTTCCGCTTACAAAAATTGAAGCGACAAAAACAGGACTGCATATTGGTGCATTGGCTAAAAATACAACAGTAGCGGAGCATCCGCTTGTCATTAAACATTTTCCGTTGCTGTCGCTTGCATTGAAGGCAGGTGCTTCTCCCCAGCTGCGGAACATGGCGACTGTGGGTGGTAATATGATGCAGCGTACCCGTTGTCATTATTTCTACGATACTGCTATGCCTTGTAATAAACGGAATCCAGGTTCCGGTTGCGGTGCTATCGGAGGGTTCAACCGTATGCATGCCATCTTTGGTGCAAGCGATAAATGTATTGCCGTACATCCCAGTGATATGTGTGTGGCACTGACTGCGCTGGATGCCGTAGTAACAGTGCGTGGCCCTAAAGGAGAACGTACTATTCCATTTGGTGATTTTCACCGCCTGCCGGGAGATACGCCTGAAGTGGACAACACATTACAACGCGGAGAACTGATCACTGCTGTGGATATCCCTTTTAATGAAGTAGCGGGACATGCACATTATCTGAAAGTACGTGACCGTGCTTCTTATGCATTTGCATTGGTATCTGTTGGCGCTGCATTATCTCTTAAAGACAATAACATCTCTGATGTTCGTCTGGCAATGGGTGGTGTGGCTCATAAGCCATGGCGCCTGAAGGAAGCAGAAGCTTTCCTCAAAGGAAAGAAGGCTACAGTTGACAACTTTCAGGAGGCAGCCCGGATAGTGATGGGACCTGCAAAGTCGCAGGGCAGTAATGAATTTAAACTCACACTGGCGCCCAACACAATCGTGGAGGCACTGAAACTGGCCGCTGCAAACGGTAATATCTAAACGCTTAAAACCCGAATAATGGGAACAGATAAAAAAAGTGAACCGCTGAACAGGGTAGACGGAAGAGCCAAAGTAACCGGTAAAGCGAAATACTTCGCAGAGTTCGAAGTACCGGGTCTTACTTATGCTGTGATGGTGACCAGTACAATTACCCGCGGTACAATCGCTACGATCGATACAAAAAATGCGGAACGTGCACCTGGTGTACTGGCCGTATATACACACCTGAACATGCCGGCGATACCGGGTTGGGCAGATCAGCCAAACAGTAATGCAAAACTGCCTTCCGGTGGAGAAAAATACCGCATGCTAGGCAGTAATAAGATACTCTTCAATGGTCAGCCGATTGCGCTTGTAGTGGCGAATACACTGGAGCGTGCACAATATGCCGCTTCACTGGTAACAGCCAGCTACAATAAAACGGAACATCAGACGGACCTGCTGAAAAATACACAGAAAGCAGCCATGCCCGGCCGGTTCGGGGATTATACCCGTGGTGAGCAGAAAGAGGCGTATAAAACAGCTCCTGTTACCATTGCAGCTGATTATACCATCCCTGTAGAAGTACACAATCCGATGGAACTGGCGGGTATACTGGCTATCTGGGAAGGGGAAGATCAGCTGAAAGTATATGCTAAAACTCAAGGGGTAAAAGCAACACAACGTACTCTGGCAGGTGCTTTTAAAATACCGGAAAAGAACGTACAGGTACATTCCGAATTTGTCGGCGGAGGGTTCGGTATGGGATTGCGCACATGGCCACAGGAAGTAGCCGTAGCTGCTGCCGCACGCCAGCTGAAAAAGCCGGTTAAACTGGTGATGACACGTCAGCAGATGTTCTCACTGGTAGGACATCGCCCCTACACCGTTCAACATATCAGTATGGGCGCAGACAAAGATGGTCAGTTACAGGGCATCTATCATGAAGCTACCGCTGAAACGGCGAGTTACGACGACTTTACAGAAGGTACCGTAGCCATGACACGTTTCATGTATGCCTGTCCGAATGTAACAACGAAATATCGCATTGTACCACTGGATAGAGGCGTTCCTATCTGGATGCGTGGTCCCGGTGAGGCGACAGGTGCTTTTGCTCTGGAATCGGCTATTGATGAAATGGCCTACAAAGTGAATATGGATCCGCTGGATTTTCGCGTGAAGAACTTCGCAGAAACCGATCCGGAAAAGAATAAACCCTTCTCCAGTAATAACCTGAAAGAAGCCTATCAGCTGGGTAGTGAGAAGATCGGCTGGAATAAACGTGATCGTACACCCGGTTCTATGAAAGACGGAGAGTGGCTGGTAGGGTATGGTATGAGTACAGGTGTATTTGGTGCGCATCGTGGCGAATCAACCTGCCGTGCACAGCTGAATGCGGATGGTACATTGATCTTACAAAGTGCGACCAGTGATATTGGTCCGGGTACCAGTACCGCAATGGTGCAGATTGCACATGAAGTAACCGGTTTATCTATCAATAAAATACGTTTTGAACTGGGAGATGCGTCTTTACCACCATCTGGCAGTCAGGGTGGTTCGGCTACTGTTTCTTCTGTAGGTTCTGCTGTATTTGATACCTGTACCGCTCTGAAAGCACTGCTGGCAGAAGCAGGTCTCGCATTTGAAGAAGGGACAGTGAAACCGGTCACAGGTAAAACAGCCACCATGCAACAGGTGCTGGCTACACAGAACAAGACCTTTTTTGAAGTTACCAAATCATCCAAAGGAGGTGCGGAGCAGGATAAATACTCTATGTATTCCTTCTCCATCCATTTTGCAGAAGTGAGAGTACATCCGCATACGGGTGTTGTGCGCGTAAAACGGGTGGTGACAGTGGCTGATTCCGGCAGGATTGTGAGTCCGAAGACAGCAGCCAGTCAGATGATCGGTGGTGTTACCGGTGGTATCGGTATGGCATTGACAGAAGAAGCGGTTATTGATCACCGCTTTGGCCGTTTTGTGAATAACAATCTGGGTGACTATCATGTACCGGTAAGTGCCGACGTGCCACATATTGAAACGATTTTTATTGACAAACCCGACCCATATAGTAATCCGATGGGATCTAAGGGGATGGGAGAAATTGCCCTCATAGGATTTTCCGCTGCTGTGGCAAATGCGGTGTATCATGCTACCGGAAAGCGTATCCGGGAATTGCCGATCACACCCGATAAGATATTGTCCGCCTGACGGTTTTGTAAGAGGCTCCCATTCAGGGGGCCTCTTTTTTGTATGCAAGCGCGCAAAATCGTAATTTCACAGATTGCCTCTGTCGGGGAGGCTGACGAGATATGCATACAATCAACGACGTTCACCAACAGTTTGCAGAATATTTCCAGATACCGGCTTTAAAGCCTTATGCGTACCTGCTTTCGCGGAAACTCAGCGAAGGGCATATCTGCCTGCACCTGAATAAACCTGTGGAGGCTGCTGGCGACCTGCCGGCATTCTGTGAAAATCTGCCTGCTGGTAGCAGAGCCTTACAGCAGATACCACTGGTCGCCAAAGGAGGAAGTGATAGTCAGCCTTTTGTGTTGTATCAGGAGCGGTTGTACCTGCAAAGGTATTTCCGGTATGAAACGATCTTCCTGCAACGTATTCGCCAGTTTCTGGCTACAGAAAAGGCTTTATTGGCCGACAGACTGAAGATGCTGGAGACCAACCGCGCTTTTATCAGTAGTCTGTTTGCCGCCGGACCGGCATTTGTTGCCGATGCAGCTGATCCGGCTGACTGGCAGCTCAGTGCTGCTGTCACCGGTGTACTGAATAACTTTACCATTATCACAGGTGGTCCGGGTACCGGAAAGACCACTACCGTGGCTAAAATACTTGCTATACTTTACTATCTGGATCCTTCCCTGAAGGTTGCCCTGGCTGCACCTACCGGTAAAGCAGCTGCCCGTATGGCGGAAAGTTTGCGTAATACGCAATTGCCTGTGGATGATACCATCACCGCACAGTTCCGTAGTCTGGCCCCCGGTACCATTCACCGTTTACTGCGGTCCAGAAAAGATAGTCCTTACTTTGTGTATAATGCGGAGAATCCTCTGAACTATGATGTGGTGATCGTGGACGAATGTTCCATGATCGACGTGGCACTGTTTGCAAAGCTGCTGGCTGCCATCGGTAATGGTACCCGACTGATATTGCTGGGCGATAAGGACCAGCTGGCATCTGTAGAAGCAGGGAGTTTGTTCGGTGATCTTTGTCAGGCACAGGATGCTCTGAATATGTTCACTGCAGAGCGGCTGGCTCTGATTAATTCCTTCATCCCGGATGAAAGAAGAAAACTGCCGGCCAGTCAGATCAGAGATAATGATCAGCATCCTTTGTTTCAGCATCTCGTTGAATTACGCCGTAGCCATCGTTTTACTGGTGACAAAGGAATTGGTAAATTCAGTAAGGCGATCATTGCCAATGATCAGATGGCCATACAAGGTTTCTTCGCTCCGGGAGCAGATGAACAGGTGGCAATAGATGAAACGTATTCCAAAGAATTGTTCGCACAATTTGTAGCCGGTTACAGTGCCTTTATTGTGGAAAAAGATATCCGCAAAGCACTGCAGCTGCTCAACGACCTGCGTGTCTTGTGTGCGATCAGAGAAGGTGAGGAAGGCTTATATGCCATCAACAGAAATATAGAAAAGATCCTGCATGATAAACGCCTGATCCGTGTGAATGCTGAATTCTACGAGAACAGGCCTGTGATATTGACCCGCAACTACTATGAACACGGACTGTTTAACGGAGATACAGGTATCATCCGTACGGATGAACAGGGTGTGCTGATGGCATGGTTTGAAGACAGTAATGGTGAACTGAAAGCCATCCTGCCGGGATACCTGACAGAAGCAGAAACCGTATTCGCTATGACCATTCATAAGAGTCAGGGATCTGAGTTTAGAGAAGTAATGGTGATCCTGCCACGCGCAAAAGACGTCCCTATTCTGACACGGGAGTTGCTCTATACCGGTGTGACCAGAGCCAAACAGAAAGTATATATACAATCCTCAGCGGAAGTGTTGTTACTGACAGCAACACGCTTTGTGGAAAGAGCTTCGGGCATCGGACAGCGTTTTGCAGATGATCGCCCCTGATAATTGAATAACACGTATGGCACTATATCTGAGAGTGTCCAATTCACTGGAGAATCTCTCCATGGGACTGGCACAGACATTGAAAGCTTCTAACAGCCAGGTGTTTGAACAACACCTTATCGTCACACAGACGGAAGGGATGAATAACTGGTTGAAGCTACAGCTGGCAGAGTACCTCGGTATTGCTGCCAATTGTCGTTTCCTCAAACCGAATGATCTGATCCATCAGATCTATTTCCTGATGGATGGCCAATATTCGGAAATGCTTTCCGGCAGAAATCTTACATGGTTGTTGTACAAACTGCTGGGAGAAGATATCTTCCGGGAAACCTATCCTGCCGTTGCTACCTATTATCATACCACAGAACCAGATAGCGATCTGAAAAGAATGGCGCTGGCAGAAAGGACGGCTGACCTTTTTGATCAGTACCAGATCTATCGTCCGGAGATGATCAATGAATGGAACGCACCTCCGGAAGATCCTTTTGCAAAGGTAGACTGGCAGCAATATCTCTGGACGGAAGCCAAGAAAGTATCTGGTCATGCACTGCCGGATAAAACCATTATCGGACAGCACATACTGGATATGTTAAAGAATCCGGATCATCAGGAAACGCTCGCACACCGGATGAATACCGTGCACTTGTTTGGCCTCTCCATCATCACGGCCTACCACGTACAGATCCTCCATGAACTGTCTTCTTTCATTGATATCTATTTTCATATCATCAACCCTTCTCCGGAACTGTACTGGTTTGATGACAAGAGTGAAAAACAACAGGCACGCTGGCGTCTGAAAGGCCGCCCTATTCATGAATCTGATGTAGCCGGTAATCCCTTGCTCATGGGGTGGGGAAGAGTTGTGCAGGATACCTTCGGCCTGTTCTTCAAATATGATGCTTTTATCAATGCCTACGAAAGTGAAGGACTGGTAGAACCACAACCAGATACTCTCCTGAATAAAGTACAGCATGATATCTTTCTCAATGCCAATGATCAGCGACATCCTATCTTCCCGGAAGATGTGGAAGATGGTTCGATTACCATCAATAACTGCTATACTGTTGCCCGTGAGGTAGAAGTACTGTACAACTATCTTGTACATCTTGTAGATAAAAAAAGAGAAACCTTATCTCCACGTGATATCGTTGTCATGGTGAGAGATATCGATGTATATGCACCTTATATCAAGGCGATCTTTAATAACGCGCCTTACAAGTTCCGTTATACAATAGCGGATGAAAGTTATGCGGATAGTGATAATCTGTTCAATGCACTACATGCCATCCTGCGATTGAATGAAGAAAATTTCAAAGCAGAGGAAGTCCTGCAGTTACTCGATTCTTCCTATATCCGTAAACGATTTGCCATCAACAATGTACCATTGATCCGTCAGGTGGTTGATCAGGCGAATATCCGTTTTGGTATTCATGGTGCGAAAGAAGATGAGACCTATCTGGTCAGCTGGAAATATGGGATCAGACGTATCATGTATGGTATCTGTATGAGCGGTGATCAGGAATATGGCAGGGGAGAAGAAAGCTTTTTCCCATTGGATATACTGGAAGGCAGCGATAGCCTCGAAGTGATCCGCTTCTGTCATTTTGCAGAAGTCCTGATCTCTGCCATTGAAGATCGTAAAAAAGAACGCAGTATCAGTGGCTGGGTAGAGTATATCGAAGGCATACTGCATAACATGGTCTATGAACCGGAAGAAGAAATAGACGAAGATTATAATACACTCATGCAGCAGTTGTCAGATTACAACCTGCTGAATGAATATATGAGCGATACAGTAGCTTTTGACGTATTCAGTCATAGCTTCCTGCAGACATTGACCGGTACTACCCGTACCGGCTTATTTGTAAACGGAGGGATCACCTTCTGCTCCCTGATCCCCATGCGTAGTATTCCTTTCAGAGTAGTGGCGATGCTGGGACTGGATTATGATAAATTCCCCCGCCGGGAACAGCCCATCGGTTTTAACCTGATGGAGAAAAACAAACAACGTGGTGATCGTAATGTAAAGGATAACGATAAACACCTGTTTCTGGAAACAGTGCTCTCTGCACGACAATACCTGTATATCAGTTACGTCGGGCAAAGCGCCAAAGATAACAGCCGTATGCCGCCCTCTGCATTGGTGGATGAATTACTGGATTATATAGAATCCGGTTGTGAAGACCCGGAAGGTGTCAGGAACAGGCTTGTTACCAGACAACCTTTACAGGGTTTTAGCAGGAAATACGGACAGGGAGATGAACGGTTATACAGCTATCTGAATACCTCTGTACCGGAACGGACTATCACCCGTGCTGATAAAGCGATGGAACAACAACCCATTGAAGAGATTGATCTGGATGAACTGGTACGGTTCTTTAAAAATCCTTTCAAGGCTTACTATAACAAAGTACTGGGGATCTACTATAATGATGAACAGGTACTGTTGAATGAAACGGAGATCTTCCATCTTGATAGTTTACAGAAGTGGAGTCTGAAGAACGAGTTATTACAGATGGATACCAATGCCATCGCTAATATGAAGATCCGCTTAGTGAAGACGGGCCGTCTGCCCCTGAAGAATATGGCTTATGTCGCATTGCAGCAGATAGAAGCCGAGGTACAACCCGTACGAGAGAAATTCAGGGCCTGTACCAATGGCGCAGAAGAACAATCTGTACAGGTAAATCTGGATATAGAGGGCACGTTATTAAAAGGAACTATTAACAGCGTATTCGATGAAAAGCTGGTACAGGTATCGTGGTCTAAAAGAGAGGATAAATACCTGATGGAAGCCTACATCAGATATCTGGCGGGACGTGCAGCCGGTGTACTGCGTGGCATGTGCTTTATCTCCGGTGCCAGTAAAAGAGAAGCTTTTGAGGCAATTCCTCTGACACAACAGGAAGCTTTGCGAAGACTGACTGCATTGGTGAAGATTTTCAGGGAAGGTTTTGAAAAGATCACACCGTTTTATCCTGACTTCGATATCAAACCAGCTGATGTGGCAGGACTGGATTTTAGCAAATTCAGTAAAAAAGTGGATAAGGCATTGGATAAAGGAGACGATATCACCATCGATCCATATATCTCCCGGGAGTATGAAAATGGTTTCTTTAAAGATGAAACCATTCTCGATACTTATAAAGTCATTTGTAGTCATCTGCTGGTTCCGCTGGCAGAAATGATTCCGGGTTATTACAATTAATACAGGCAAGGACAAGATGAACGAACATATCAACTACCAGGATTTTAATGCGGCTACCGTACCTCTTCAGGATAGCAACCTGATAGAGGCCAGTGCCGGTACAGGGAAAACATATTCCATCGCTATTCTCGTATTGAGACTGGTGCTGGAAAATGGACTTTCTATTAAAGAAATCTTGATGGTGACTTTCACCAAAGCAGCCGTGGCTGAACTGGAAGAACGTATCCGTCTGTTTGTACGTACGGCGTATAAGATCAGTCAGGGACAGGAAACCAGAGACGAGAATATCTTTCGGCTGGTAGAAGAAGCGGTAGAACGTAACGGACTGGCAGCTGTACAGCAACAATTGAGAGATGCCGTACTCTTTCTGGATGAAACAGCCGTATTAACTATTCATAGTTTCTGTCAGAAGACCCTCAATGAATTTGCCTTTGAAACAGATCAGCTGTTTGGTGCGGAAATGATTCAGGATACTAAAACCCTGATAGCAGAAGAAGTCCAGAAGTTCTGGCGCAAATATGTTACCACATTACACATCCGTTTACTGGAAAAGATCTGGGAACCGGATATGATGCAGGGGATCAATGTAGCGTTGAATGAACATATGGGTGGTAAACGTTACTATGCTTATCAGCCCGGTAAGAGATATGTGATCAGACTGAAAGAACAGGAAGAGTGGTTGCAACAGCTGGATACCATAGATGAAAAGAAAGCCTCTGCTGAGAAAGTGTTGCTGGAGTATGTGACCAATGAACGGGAAACACTGAGAGGACTGTGTGAAGGAAACAGGTATGCTAAAACCGCTTTACTGCCCTGCGTAGATGATCCTGCATTGTTTATAAAGACGGTAGCTGACAAAAGAAGCAGCGCCAAATATATCAGCACATTGTTGCCTGACATGCTTGTACACATGGATCAGGTAGCTGTTGTGGACGAAGAACGTAAAGGGATTGTACAGCAGGTGATCAGCCGTTTGTACTGCTTTGCCATAGAAGAGATTGCGGCAGGTGTAAAAGGCTTTAAAAAGCGAAATAACCTCCTGAGCTATGATGATATGATCACCAATCTGCACAAAGCGTTGGTGGATAGAAATAATCCGCGACTGGAAGAAGTGCTGCGCGAAAAATATAAGGCGGTGTTTGTGGATGAATTTCAGGATACTGACAGAATGCAGTATGAGATCTTTGAAAAGGCTTTTGGCGATAGTACCATCCTGTTTTATATCGGTGATCCTAAGCAGAGTATCTATGCCTGGCGTAAGGCGGATATCTTTACCTATTTCAAGGCAAGGGGCAGTGTACAGCACGTATATAGTATGAACCGCAATTTCCGTTCATCTGAACCCTTTATTGCCGCGATGAACCAGTTCTTCCTGCCCGTACCCGGATTTGATACTTTCTATTCGAAGGAGAGGGCAGCGCTATTAACTATATCAAGGTGGATAGTCCTGATAGTAACAGCAAAGGATTACTTTACAGAGGGGATGAGCCGGATGTGCCCATCTCCGTTTTTAATGCATCAAACGGTACCGAATTGTCTGAGAGCGTGGCCGCACAGGTAGCAGCTTTACTGAGAAGCGGTGAATATTTTATTGGTGATGAGGATGACGTCGTCCCGTAAAACCATCTGATATCGGTATCCTTGTGCGTACCGGCCGGCAAGGTCGTGAGGTCAAAGCACAGCTGGCGAAATTGGGGGTACCTGCAGTTACCGTGGATGATGCAAAAGTCTTACAATCAGAAGAAGCCACTTATCTGTTATACCTGATGGAAGCCATGCTGGCTCCCGACAGGTCTTCTATCAACCGTGCCCTGTTATCGCCTTTTACAGGCCTGAAACTGGAATCTGTACTGACGCTGGATGACGAGGTAACGTTGGGCTTATTCGGTAACTATAAGAACAGATGGCAGCAGGATGGTATTTACACCGCGATGATGGATTTTGTGACCGACTTCAATGTGCGCAATGTGTTGTTGCACGCACATACAGAAAGTGGGGAACGTATCATATCAAATCTCTTCCAGCTGACGGAACTGGTGCATCAGATCCAGAGTCGTAAAAACCTGTCTATGACAGAACTGGTATCATGGCTTAAACGCGGTATTGACGGCATGGCTACAGAAGGGGACGAGTATGAGCAGCGTATGGAAAGTGACGAAGAAGCCGTAAATATCGTAACCATTCATAAGAGTAAGGGACTGGAATACAAAATTGTGATGGCGCCTTATCTCGATTTTGTAGAAAACAAATATATAGAGTTCTTCAGCTTCCGTGATCCGCTGACGGGAGACTATGTGGGTGTGGAAAAGAAACGTATGACTGATGAACAGCAGGCTTCTTACGCACGGCAGGCCGAACAGGAAAACAGACGTCTGTTATATGTGGCGATCACCCGGGGTGTGTATAAGTGTTTTGTGTTCCGTAATAACTATCATAAGAAATCTACCTTACTGACCTTCCTGGAGGCACTGATAGCAGCAGCGCCTTCTTCCGATATTATCCGTTTTGAAGAAGGGATTCCGGTAGCACCTGAACAGCAGGTCAGCAATAAGATCTTAGCACTCACACCGGTTAACCCCGATCTGCCTGTCAGGTTTGTGCTGAAAGAACAGAACTGGCGGAAGATGAGTTATACCATGCTGGCGGCAAAGGCAGAACACAATCTGCGGACAAGGGCCTCACAACAGGAAGACCCTTACGAGACTTTTATTTTCCATACCTTAAAACGTGGCGCCAAGACAGGTAATCTGTTACACTTCCTGTTTGAGAATATCAATTTCTCAGAGGATAGTCGCTGGGAAAAATGGATCACAGAAACAATCCGTCGTTTGTACCGGGACAACAGGAATTGTATGGACCTATGTTAAAGCAGTTGCTGGAACATGTGTTACAGACAGATATTACGGTGGATGGCCACACATTCCCATTGGCCGCTATCATCTGGCATAAACGTATTCCCGAATTTGAATTTGATTTCCCGGTATCTGCATTTTTTCCCGATATGCTGAATGGTCTTTCTGATGACAGGACGAGTGTGGTAGTGCGTCGTTTTCATGAACAGGGTAGCAGTGAACTGGAAGGGATCATGAATGGGAAAATGGACCTTTTCTTTGAGCATGAAGGCAGGTATTATATCCTCGACTGGAAATCCAACTACCTCGGAGGAACGCCGGAAGATTATACCCCGCAGCCGTATCCGCAGCGATGAACGAAAATAACTATCACCTGCAATACCTGATCTATACTTTGGCGGCTAAGAAATACCTCGAAAGCCGCTTACATGCATTTGACTACGAAACACAATTCGGTGGTGTGATTTATTGTTTTGTCAGGGGCATAAGAAAAGGGCAGTCTACTGGTATATTCACCATTAAACCACCCTTATCCAAGATTTTGCAGCTGGAAAATAGTTTATCTCCTGACGCAAACAGGAAACAACCTCCTCAGCAAAAATTATTTGACATCTACTAACAATGCCTGTCGCTGCTGTTCCAGTTTAGCCTGTACCAGTAATGCATGCAGTACTTCCGTAGAAAATCCATGCAATAACAACCGGAATGCCGCTCCTGCCATAGGCAATGGTATCATCGGGTGTTTGTTATTGAGTGCCGTCAGTTTTTCCGGACAATCCATAATCGTCGCTGCATAGATGCCGATCACTTCATCCAGTTGGAGTGAGTTGGTGGCCCGCCAGAAATCGGCGTCTGTCAGGAAGAACTGATACACCGGTGTGAATATCTCTATTGCTGTACCAAGGTCAATGAAGTTGGTCCACCGGTGGCGGAACTGCTCAAAAGGGATAGGCGTAGTGGAAATAGCACTGAAATCAGGCTTTTCCTGTTTGCTGACCTTTATCCCTTTCTCATCAATTGCCTTATTCAGATTAATGATAAAGTTATAAAGGTTCAGGTCATGTTCCAGAAAGAGGTTATCCTTAACATGACTCACCGCTGTCGGCTTCAGTGGATTCATGGGAATGTTTTCTGCTCCACTTACATTGTCTTTAATAAAGCGTAAAACCTCAGAACCGAGGTAAAATGCCGTAAGATCAAAAAGTTGGCCTCCGGGGTGATAAAGTATCTCATGCCCCAGAAAAGGCTCTTATGCAGCATTTTGGGCGCGTTGATCAGATTGGGGATAAAGATCTTAAAGACCTGCATCAGCACAATGCTGATCCTTGCAAAGGCTTTTATCACCGGATAAAGGAATTGCCGGCTTTTTGTAGAGGAGTCGTACAGGAAAGCAGCTTTTGCATCCGGATTGAAAGGGATGCTTTTATCAAGGAAGAGCGCATGCCAGTGACTCGGATTGCGCGTGTCATGCGGCATCTGCTCATAGTACTCTTTAGTATGTAACATGTGAATATCTTTGTTAGAAATTGTCCAGTTCTTCCAGCTGCATCCGATAGAGCCTTGCTACTACTTTTGCCGTTTTCACAATCTTCTGCGCCATTTCCTGCGTCAGCAGGTCAGACTGTATGGCATTCTCGAAACGTTCGAAATGATTGTCGTTGCTGTCACTGCTTTCATGATAGATGAAAAAAGATACCTGATCCGCATTCAGTTGCAGCTGTTGCTGAATAGCGCGTCCCCATTTGCCGGATACCCTGTTGCCCAGTCCCTCGATGATAAACATACCACCTAAAAGATCAAAAGGGTCCGGCTGGCTGGCCCGCTGGAACATGTAAGCACTTAACGCTTCACTACCGATATTCTTTTCACCTGTATACAGGTCTTTTTCATTCCCGCCACAGTTAATATAGTTCTTTTCCAGTATCTGATAATCACGGTGCTCGTCAGAAGAGTGTCTGATAAAAGAAGATCGTACGTGGAAGTATTGCATGCTGACATTAGAGGCTGCACGCGCGATCCATTGCGAACCGTCAATTACCTGCTGACGAAGGTTCAGCAGCAGTCGTTTGTATTCTTCCAGTGTCAGCTGACCATTGAATATTTTCTTTACGACCGGTATTTGTTGCAGGGAGCGTTCGAAGTCAAACCATACGCCGGTCAGCTGTCTTACCAGCCATTCCTGAACAGGTTTCTGTTGTGTTCTGATCTCAGGTGCCTTTATCGTGGCGATGTCTTCTGTAACTACACCGGGAGCTGCCGGAGCCACTACTCTCAGCATCATATAACCGGTGATGAAACGGCCGCTTTCCGGTACCATACAAAGTACCTGCTGACCATGTTTCAGTTTGCCGCTGTGTAGCAGTTCATCCAGCATAACAAATATGGAAGCAGAGCCGATATTACCAACTGTGTATAAGTTGGTAAACCATTTATCTGCGGGAATATCTGCCCCGCCTTTCTCCAACAGATCTGTGATCTGTTTTTTGAAGTGATGAGAGGAATAATGACACACCAGCCAGTCAATAGTCGCAGGTGTGATCTTCTTTTCATCCACCAGTTCAAAGAAGCGTTGAATACCCAGTTTGACGATGTTATCCACCAGTTGCATATCCTGCTTCAGGTTGACAGCGCCATCTTTATCGGCCGCACTCATACTCTCGTAATCCAGCCAGGTTTTGCTGATGCTGCCATCGGCCTGTTTGTTGGTACCTGTGTACATACAAAGCTCGTACTGGTTTGCGTAAGAGCGAAGATCGATCCATTCAATTTCCAGCGATACTCCTGTACGGGAAGGAGCAGGTTGTAATAACATAGCGCCTGCACCATCACTCAGCATCCAGCGGAGGAAATCGATATCCGCCGGTAATGCGGCGTCTGTACCAATAATGGATTGCCCTGCAAAGCGGGAAGCTTTGAACATTCTGCTGGGCAATTCTGCAGCACAGGATACAGCATTACGTGACTGACCTGCCTGTACGTGCATATAAGCATTCTGTATGGCCATGATGCTCGCAGCACAAACGCTTTGATGCGAGGCAAGTGTACAGGTGCCAATGCCACTTTCTCCCTGTACCATACTGGCGAAACCCGGTACGGGCAGATCACTCTGCGTGGTGGCAGTACTGAGGAAGTCTATATTTTGTTTGCCGGCAGCAGCGCCTTCCAGACAATCATTGATAGCTTTGGCCGCCATTTCATACGCCTGATGAGTGGTTTGCTGCTGAGTATCGAGCGCATAATAACGTGATTTGATACCATTCTTTCTCAGGAAAATATCTTTGGTACGGGATGGCTGGCCGTTAATTTTGCCCAGATAGTCTTCCATCGCTTCATTGGGGATAGATGTATTGGGTAAAAATTTTCCGGTAGCCGTGATAAATACTTTATGCATGCAACTACTTTTACTAAATATGGGTATTGTCCTGTTAACAAAAAAAGCTCTGTTCCATTGCTGAAACAGAGCAGAAATATAGATAAAATCTTATAAAACGGAGGTCTCCGCCTATATTTTTAGCAATTCTGCAACATACCCGGCATTTACCATAAGCGGATCATCCGCCTGTAAAACCCGGTCAGCATGCAGAGCGATGCTGTCGGAAAAGTTGTTCCCTTTCTGCTGAATGCCGTATCGGCTGCATATATCCCTGTACACACGGAAAGGTTTATTGAATAGTATCTTGTCCGCTATAAATGAGGCAAGCGTCAATTGTACTGCACTTAGCCACTTGTGTATAATATTGGTGGCCCGTATTTCCTTCCCGGCAGAGGTAGCACCGAAAGTCAGCACAGGAATATGCAGTTTGTTGCGTACAATCGGACCGGCGCTAAACATACAGTCGGTGATCACCATATCAAATGGAAAAATGTCCCGTATATCACGGATGTCTTCATAGTATTTCGTGGCAGGAAGTATAAAGTAATGTAACATGTCGAAATTCATACGCGCTGCTTCGTTACTGATGTTTTTCCGTTCGGGTAACATGTCATTTATATTCCGGCTATTGATATCATTTGCTCTTTTCAACGGATAATTGTAGATCATTAACTGATGGAACAGTTGCGTATAACATTTCGATGCATACCATCTTACATCACAGCCTGCGTGTTGCAAGTATTTAGCCAGACCAGTGAGGGGGTGAATATATTTGTCGCCTGATACCGTTGCGAACAATATCTTTCTGCCGGCAAGTTGTTGTGTACTACTTGTCATAAAAATCAGAATGGAGTATGTTGATAAAACCTGAAAAAGTATACCTGAAAAATGGTTATTCCTATGTTAGGATGAACAGTGGAAACACGTTGCGAGGTTTCAGCGTAGGTCTGTAAAGTGATACAAATCTAAACGTTTTATTGAAAAAACAATATTAAAATCCGATAGCTGTTAATTGTCATTATAACACCTTATTTTTATAGGACTTAAAGATCCACGTTCCATGTATAAGATGAAAGACTGGCATATATCGCGCACCATTGCGCTGCTGACAGTGTTAGTGGTTGGCTGTATGCAGCGGACTGTTGCGCAACTTAACACTGTATCCCGCTATGATGTCAGCTGGAATTCCCAAAGCCTGCATGCGGGTGAATCTATGCCCTGTGGAGGTGGGGATATCGGGCTGAATGTATGGGTGGAACAGGGTGATCTGCTGTTTTATATATCCCGTAGCGGAACCTTTGATGAAAACAATGCCATGTTAAAACAGGGGAGGGTAAGAATAAAATTATCTTCCGGCCCTGTCAGCAGTGATGGATTTGTACAACAACTGAAATTACAGCAGGGCTATGTCAATATCCGTGATGCAAATACCGATATAGATATCTGGGTAGACGTATTTCATCCTGTCATCCATGTGGATGTAAAGCATACAACGCCGGTGAAGGTAACCGCCACTTACGAGTCGTGGAGATATCAGGACCACCTGATCACGGATAACCGCGAATGCAGAACAAACTCTTACAAACGTTTACAATCTTTCCCGGTGATCACCTATAAAGATGATATCAGTTTCCGGGGTAATGAAGTCTTGTTCTATCATCGTAACCGTGCAGATGTACAGGACATCTTTAACTATACCGTAGATCATGAAGGAATGAATGCCGTAAAGGGGGAACTATATGATCCGCTGCGCAATAATACCTTCGGGGGTATCATGCGTGGAGTGCAGATGATAGCGGCGGGTGTGGACTCCGGTAAATATGCAGATGCAGCTTTTTATGCGTGGTCTTTGCAAAGTAAACAGCCGGTACGCAGGCAACAGCTGATGATAGGGTTGGAAGTTGCACAGGCTGAAAGTCTGGATACATGGATGCAGGCATTACAACAGACCATGCTGCAGGCAGAAAGGAATGTGCTGGCCGATCGTCGTAAAACAATACAGTGGTGGAAGGACTTTTGGGAGAGGAGTTATATTACTATCGATAGTAAAGATAGCGCAGCTGTCACAGCCGGTCGTAATTACCAGTTGTTCCGGTATATGCTGGGATGTAATGCTTATGGGCAATGGCCTACTAAATTCAATGGGGGCTTATTCACATTTGATCCACGTTATGTAAACGAGGATTTGCATTTTTCGCCTGATTTCCGGTTGTGGGGTGGTGGTACTATGACGGCGCAGAATCAGCGGCTTGTGTATTACCCCTTTCTCAGGAGCGGCGATTTCGATATGATGAAAGCCCAGTTTGATTTTTATCTGCGTACAAAACGGAATGCGGAGTTGCGCAGCGCTACCTACTGGCAACATGCAGGGGCCTGTTTTACGGAGCAGATTGAAAACTTTGGCCTGCCCAATATTTTCGAATACGAGCTGAAAAGACCTGCGGGTGCTGATCCCGGCGTAGAATATAATGCATGGCTGGAATATCAGTGGGAGACAGTATTTGAATTTTGTCTGATGATGCTGGAGGTGAACAGTTACACCGGTGTCAGTCAGCCGGAACATCTTGCATTTATAGAAAGTTGTCTGACTTTCTATGATGAACATTACCGGCAACTGGCCAGAAAGAGAGGGGTACGTGAGCTGAATGAGCAGGGACAGTATATTCTTTTCCCCACATCCGCAGCAGAAACTTTCAAGATGGCCTACAACTCCACCACTGTGATCGCCGCTTTAAAGGTGATTGTGGAAAGGATGCTGGCATTACCGGAAAACCAGCAGGATACCCTCCGCAGTAAAAAGTTGCTGCAGCTGCAAGAGAGGATTCCTCCGATTGCGCTGACGGCGTTTGAAGGCCATCAGACGATTGCGCCTGCACAGGTCTGGGAGCGGGTACAAAATTCTGAGGCGCCACAGTTATACCCTGTTTTCCCGTGGGGAATATACGGAATGGGGAAACCGGGACTGGACATTGCGCGTAATACATGGGAATATGATCCACATGTAGTGAAATACCGTAGCCATGTTGGCTGGCGTCAGTATAATATTTTTGCTGCCCGTCTGGGCCTTACAGCAGAAGCATCCCATTATACCCAATTGAAATTTGCCGATGGCCCCCATCGTTTTCCGGCCTTCTGGGGCCCCGGTTTTGACTGGACGCCAGACCACAACTGGGGAGGTTCGGCCATGAGCGGTTTACAGGAAATGCTGTTGCAGACCGATGGAAAGAAGATTTATCTGCTACCCGCGTGGCCGGCAACATGGAATGCTGTTTTTAAGCTCCATGCGCCCTATAATACAATTATAGAAGGGCAGGTGGTCAATGGTAAGGCGACCGTACTAAAAGTGACTCCTGCTTCCCGGAAAGCCGATATCATCATCCTGTAATTGTGGTGGCATGTGGTTTGTATCAGCATCAGCGGTCTTTCCTCAAAAACTACAATAAATTTTATATGAAAAACGGTACGATGATGCAGTACTTCCACTGGTATACGCCAGAGGATGGAAGTTTATGGAATACAGTGAAAAAAGAAGCGTCTAAACTGGCTGCCATGGGTATCAATGCCATCTGGCTGCCACCTGCCTATAAAGGTGCAGATGGTACCAGCAGCCGTGGATATGATGTGTACGACCTGTATGATCTGGGGGAATTTGATCAGAAAGGGACAGTTCGTACCCGTTATGGTACCCGTGAGGAGTTTGAAGCTGCTGTTAAAGCTATTCACGAGAGCGGTATGCAGGTTTACGTAGATGTGGTAGCCAATCACCTGATGGGTGGAGACGAAACAGAGAAAATAACAGTACGTAAGGTTGACTCCGAAAACAGGAACGAGTTTATTTCTGAACCAATGGAAGTAGAAGCTTATACCCGTTTTACTTTTCCGGGGCGTAAAGGCGCTCACTCTGATTTTGTCTGGGATCACCAGTGCTTCACCGGCATTGATCATATCAGTAACAGCGACGAAGAAGGCATCTTCACGATACAGAATGAATATGGTGAAGGATGGGAAGAAGTGATAGACACGGAAAAAGGCAACTATGACTATCTGATGGGGGCTGACATAGAATTCCGTAATCCTGCTGTCAGGGAAGAATTCAGAAGATGGGGAGAGTGGTATTACAATGCTGTTAAATTCGACGGTTTCCGGCTGGATGCAGTGAAACATATTACTCCTTCTTTCTTTAACGAATGGCTGGATCAGATGCGTGAATACACCGGCAGGGAGTTGTTTGCAGTAGGAGAATACTGGGCGCCCGGTCAGCTGGACCTGTTGTTAAAGTATATCGAAGCTACGGAAGGTAAGATGTCTTTATTCGATGCTTCCCTTCATCATAATTTCTTTGACGCTTCTTTGAAGGGGAAAGATTATGATATGAGGACCATATTTGACGGTTCACTGGTGCAGGCTAAGCCTTTTCTGGCAGTCACAGTAATCGGCAATCATGATACCCAGCCTTTGCAGGCTCTGGAAGCAACAGTGGATTATTGGTTCAAACCGATTGCCTATGCTCTGATCCTCTTGCGCGAGCATGGCTATCCCTGTGTTTCTATCCTGATCTGTATGGTGCAAAATATACAGATAAGAACAAGGAAGGTGAGGATACAGAGATAGAACTGGTGCCGGTGGAAGGGCTGGAATTATTGATTCCTGCCAGAGATCAGCACGCATATGGTGTACAACGCGATTATTTTGATCACGCCAACTGTATTGGCTGGACACGTGAAGGAGATGATGCGCATACCGGTTGTGCGGTAGTGATCTCTAACGGAGAGGAAGGCAATAAGCATATGGAGATCGGAAAACGTTATGCCGGAAAGCGGTTTAAAGATATACTCGGCAAACGGGAGGAGGAGATTGAGGTAGATGAAGAAGGATGGGCTGATTTTCTTTGTGCCGCAGGCTCCGTGTCTGTGTGGACATTAGCTGAATAATGTGTTTCTGCCCGTATTTTGATGGCATTTCTCCTTTTATCCTAAAATAACAGAAGGAGAAGTGGTGATATATTATATTTACGGCAGAACCATTTATCAATCAGTTTATGATCAGCAAAATCTTACTGCCCCTGCTGCTGGCAGGCGCTGTGTTTACACAGGCGACTGCCCAGACTTCTGAGGCGCAGATGAAACCCTCGCCTTCCCGTTTACTGGCCATTGACTCTGCTGTAGTTACCAGACATGAAGTAACGATCAAAGGACAACGCGTACCTTATACCGCTGCTGCCGGTAGCATTCCGATCTGGGATGAAGAGGGTAAGCCATTGGCAGGTGTATTTTATACTTACTACGAAAGAGAGGATGTGAAAGATAAATCCGGCCGTCCGCTGGTGATTTCTTTCAATGGTGGTCCCGGTACCCCATCCGTATGGATGGAGATAGGGTATACCGGTCCGCGTATCCTGAATATAGACGATGAAGGATATCCTGTACAGCCGTTTGGAATGCGCGATAATCCACAGTCCATTCTCGATATTGCAGATATCGTATACGTAGATCCGGTGAGTACAGGTTATTCCCGTCCGGTGCATAAAGACGTTCCGGGTAATAAGTTTTATGGGGTGAATGCTGATATAAAGTATCTGGCAGAATGGATCAACACCTTTGTGACCCGTAAAGGCCGTTGGGCTTCTCCAAAGTTCCTGATTGGTGAAAGCTACGGTACAACCCGTGTATCAGGTCTGGCATTAGAGCTGCAGGATGCACAATGGATGTACCTGAATGGGGTGATTCTGGTATCTCCGACGGAACTGGGTATAGACAGGAATGGTCCGCTGGATGCGGCTTTGAAGCTGCCTTATTTCACAGCCACTGCGTGGTATCATAAGAAATTGCCGGCCGATCTGCAGCAGAAAGATCTGAATGAAGTGCTGCCGGAAGTAGAGAATTTTACCATCAACGAACTGATTCCTGCACTGTCAAGAGGTGGTTCACTGGATGAGACGCAGCGTAAAAGTATTGGCGCCAGAGTAGCCCGTTACAGCGGTTTAAAAGAAATTGTGGTACAGGAGAATAATCTGGATGTATCCACTAATCTTTTCTGGAAGGAGCTGCTGCGTGATCAGGGATTTACAGTGGGCCGTCTGGATTCCCGTTACAGGGGTATAGACAGACAGACCGGTGGTACCAGCCCTGATTATAATGCAGAACTGACAGCATGGTTACAGGCGTTTACACCGGCGATCCAGATTTATCTGCGCGATGAACTGAATTATAAAACGGATCTGAAATATAATATGTTTGGTCCTGTGTTCCCGTGGGATTCAAAGGATAACAAGACCGGCGAGAACCTGCGTCAGGCGATTGCCCAGAATCCATTCCTGCATCTGCTGGTCCAATCGGGTTATTATGACGGCGCCTGTGATTATTTCAATGCGAAATATAGCATGTGGCAGCTGGATCCGGGTGGCAAACTGAAAGACAGACTGAAATGGGAGGGGTATCGCAGTGGCCATATGATGTATCTGCGAAAAGATGATCTGGCTGCGGCAAATGATAATCTCCGCAAATTTATTCTCCAATCAATACCGGCTAAAGGACAACCGGCAAAATACTGACAATGTGAGGCTCCGTTTCGGAGCCTCCTTTCTTTGGTGTAATATTGTGTATGCAAAGGCTCATCACACATATCAGCAAGTTTGTCGAACTGACTGAAGAAGACAAAGAAGCGATTCTTTCCATCATGCAGTATCAGCAGGTAAAAAAGAAAGAACACCTGCTTCGGCAGGATGCGGTGTGTAATGCGAATTATTTCATTCTGAAGGGCTGTTTCCGCAGGTATTATATTGATGAAAAAGGTAATGAGCAGACCATTCAGTTTGCTATTGATAACTGGTGGATTACAGACTATGACAGTCTCGAAAGAAGAGCGCCTTCCGAATATTTTATTCAGGCTGTCGAAAGCTCTGAAATAGCAGTACTGGATAAAAGAGTACAGGAAGACCTGTTTCAACGGGTGCCGGTGATGGAGCGGTATTTCAGACTGGTGCTGCAAAGAGCCTATGCGGCCTCTGTGCAGCGTATCCGCTATATTTATGATTTCTCCGGAGAAGAGCGTTATAACCACTTCAGTGACCTTTTCCCCGAATTTCTGCAACGTATTCCCCAATATATGCTGGCTTCTTATCTGGGTTTTACCCCCGAGTTTCTGAGTAAGATCAGAGCTAAGAAAATCTGACGGTTCTTTTCTTGAACTTGATTAACTTTTTCCAGCTGCAGCTGCTTCAACTTTGTGTCAACAAAAACACAAAATTATGCAAACACGTTTCAATATGCCCGAAGTAGCACCAGAAGGTTACAAAGCATTACTGGCAATGGAAAAGTATTTACAGACAACGAAGATTGAACCCCTGCACAAAGAACTCATCAAGATAAGGGCTTCTCAGATCAATGGATGTGCTTATTGTATCGATATGCATACGAAAGATGCCCGTAAATACGGTGAAACGGAGCAGCGTATTTATGCATTGAATGCGTGGAGAGAGACCCCTTTCTTTTCCCGCGAAGAAAGGGCAATTCTGGCATTGACAGAAGAAGTAACCCTGATCAGTCACCATGTTAGCGAAGCGACCTATAATGAAGCAATAGCCGTATTGGGAGAGCAATTAACTGCTCAGGTAATGCTGGCGGCAGTCGCTATTAATTCGTGGAACCGGATTGGTATTGCTACCAACCTGATGCCGGCAAAAAGCTAGTGTTTTCCACTATTTCCGGTTTATTTCTACCATTAGACCCTTACTGCGCCGGTAGTATGCCGTTATCCGTCCGTTCAGCAAGGAAGGGGTGTCGGTATAGTAGCGACGTAGTAAGGGTATGAAGCGAAAAAAAAGCGCACAATGGGACACAATCGGACGATACCCGCCCCGGGCAATGTCAGTTACATAGATAGGAAAAGCGTCAGCTGTTTATTTTAATTGCTTTATCAGGAACGCGGCCGTCGCTTTATCGACCATAACGGCATTGCTGTATTTCATCCAGTGGTGCGTATCATCCGGGATAGCGAGGTATTCGAAGGGAATACCTTTGGATTCCAGCCGTTTGAAGAGGTCAACGCTTTGGGTGAAAGCAACATTGCGGTCATCGTCGGCATGAATGATGAGTACGGGGGATTTCCATGTGTCTATATAAGCTACCGGAGAGGATTTCCATGCGACTATTTCTGCTGTGTCAGCATCAGGTGCGGGTGTGGAGGATGGTGGCGGCAGCAATTCAGTGCGCGTATGTACCCCATGAATATCTACGCCTGCGGCGAATAACCGGGAGTCGCGACCCAGCGCATGTGCAGTCAGATACCCCCCATAGGAACCCCCATAAACGCCTATTTTCTTCGGATTAACAGTGGGTTGTGCTGCCAGCCATTCACCTGCAGCTTTTATATCCTGATATTCTGCTGCGCCATTGATCCCGGCATGCGGTGGTTTATGAAATTCATATCCGTAACCGGTACCCAGACGATAATTAACAGAGAGTACAATAAAGCCCTGACTGACCAGATATTGATTTACAGCATATGCATTGGCATAATAATCCATGTAATGCCATCCCAATAACATCTGTCTTTGCGGACCACCGTGTATATATACAATCGCGGGGTGTATACCTTTTTTGTCTGCCGGTTCGAATAGTTGTCCGTGTATGGTTGTACCATCAGGTGCTTTGAAGGAAACCTGACGCGGGCTGACCAGTTGTGCCAGTGGAAAGCCGGCTGGTAGCAGGGATGTACAGATACTGGCGGGGACCCCTTTCCGGAAAGGCATGATGGCGGGTAATACCGGTTGCTGCGCATTACCGGCAAGCGTCGCCAGTGTATTACCATCACCTGTTATTACGGGATAGGTTTCTATACCCTTGCCAGTTGTCAATAGCTCCATGGCTGCTTTATCGACGGGGACACGTGCGATATGCCGGCGATCGGTGTCCGTCGTATCAGTACCCGTATTGGCACTAAATACTAACCATTTCGCATCAGGTGTCATATCGACATGCTCTACCATAAAGTTGCCCGGTGTGAGGAGGAGGGGAGCGCCGCCTTTGCTGTTGATGGAGTAAAGGTGTGGCCATCCGTCATGGTATGACAGAAATGCGATCCGGTCAGGCGTGGGCCATATCAGATTGGTTCCACCATCTGTAGTCGGTATGGAACCGGCGAGCGTAGCGGGTGCTTTCCATAGTAATGTTCCTTCACCGGTATTGACATCGGCTGTCCAGATGGCCCATGGCTGGTGTTTGCGTACGAGCAGGGAATCTGGTATACCACCTGCACCTGGAGTACGGACAAAAGCGATCCGCTTCCCGTCGGGAGACCAACGGGGAGAGGCATCTTTGGAGAAGGCCGGTGCTATCCATTGCAGGGGCGTATAGGCGTTCCTGTATATACCAATGAAAGCATGATCCGAACGATTGGCCACAAAAGCGAGTGCGGTACCATCGGGTGACCATATCAGGCTATGACAGTTCCCTTTTACGGAGAACAGGTTTCTGGCAGGCGCGGTACCATCAACAGGAACGATCCATACCTGTCCGTTCCGGATGAACACGACGCTGTCAGCCCGGGGAGATATCACCGGGTAATCACCTTCAGACAGGACCTTTGCGGGGCCACCGGCGAAGGGAACAGACCATATTTCCGTTTTAGGCGGTACCAGCAGATGGGCTGGATTGACCGGATTACTGCCATCTTTTCCGCTGTGATCTCCACCACGGCAATACACAACCCATTGGCTGCCGGCGGAAATAGAAAGACCAGTTATTTCCTGACCATCGTCGTGGGGATATGCAGTAAGTTGTCGCGGAGAGAAATCAGGGCCGGCGGCCACATACACGTTCCTTTTTCCCTGTTCATTGAACGCCCAGGCAATACCGGTGCCGGTTGAAGCACTGGTTAATTCTGAGGGACAGGGATAACTGGTGACAGCTTCAATGGTGAACTGCTGTGCAGTCACAAGGTGAATGTTAAGGAAAATGACCGTTGCAAGAAGAAAGGTGGGCCGTGGCATTGTCAATCAGGAGTTACGAAATTAGGAATTACGAATTGGGTTCTTTGAGTGGTCTTACAAAATACAAATTGGCAGCTTATTTTGAAAGGCAAAATTGTATCTGACACAATTAAACTGGCGAATGACCATCGCTATTTTAGTTCCTGATTCGTAATTCCTAAATCGTAATTGACAATCATTCTTACTGCTTTTGTTGCTGTTGAATGATGTTCCTTATTACAAATTCGGTGAGTGCATTGCGGCCGGCGATGCCGAGTTTGCCCGCAATCCTGTACCTGTGATTCTCGATCGTACGGATGCTCACATTGAGTTCGTCTGCCATCTGCTTGGTACTTTTTCCTTCCGCAATCATTTTAATGATGCGGTTCTCAGCTTTACCGAGACGGTGATAAAGTGCCTGTTGCGCAGTAGTTGAGTTGGCCAGGGAAACGCTTCTTGTTTCATCCGGTGTGTGCACATGATTGAATTTAGCGAATCTGCCGAGACGGGAACGGATACTGAGCAGGAGGTCCCTTTTTCTGAAGGGCCTTGCCAGATAGTCGTCTGCGCCGAGGTTCATCGCCATACGCATCTCCTGTTTGTTATCTTTTACGCTTATGAAGATCAGGGGAATATGGTCAAATCCAGGATCATTTCTTAGTGCCATGATAAAATGGTGTCCGCCTGTTCCTCGCAGGTGGGCGCCACAGATGATAAGGTCAGGTTGTTGTTGCTGACAGATGATGATTCCTTCTTCTTCTGAGGAAGCTGTGTAAATATCATAAGATTGGGTAATCAATAACTGCCGGGTCTGTCTCACAAATACCTGGTCCTCATCTACAAGTAAAATTTTATAGACTGCAGTATTCATCAGAAAAGTGTTTGCAGGTTGATATACAGGTAAGATTGTAAACAGTTACAATGCCCATACATAAAGCGGGTACTTTTCACATATGACATACGGAACGGGCCTCCGGGCAGCGGAGTAGAGCTTGTTATAACAACAGAATGGAATGGTCGTGTGCATTTTAATTTGGTTAATATTAAGAAGTTAGCGGTAGATGCAGATACACGAGATGGCATAGTTTTCCGTCGTGCATCCAGCCTCCATCAGCTGTTTAAACATGGTTTTTCAGGTAGAAGATATGGGAATGGTCTTTCCAGTGGCGTAAATATGTATAGAATAACGGGTGCGATTTCAACTAATGCTCGTCGTCATATATAAAATAAGCGCTAGTACTCAAAAAAAGGTGTGCATGTACTTACTCCCTGTTACCGCGCTGACTGCTACTCTCAGCATAAGCGGGGACCTTTATATAAGTAAATATAGCGATTTGTTTGAATATGGCAGATTCCTGTCTGAAGCCGATGAAAAGTTTAGACGAAGTAGCCTTATTTACATTTTTGGGAAAGGGTACAGACATGCCTTCAAAAAGTGGAAATAATAGTAAGGAGGGCATGCCATCATAAAAGGCGTTTTACGGCCAATCCATCGATGAATGTCAATGACTTTTGTTGACCTGTAAACCCTCAATATCTATCATAATCAGTTAAAATAATATTAAGAAAAAAGTACTACTCAAAATATGCGTACAAGTACTCCCTGTAAAGTTATCCACAATAATGCTTGTTTTTAAGGGTTAAATTGTGGATAACCTCAGCTTTCGTGTACGCGACAAGGATAGCTATAACGTTGAATACCCGTCTCTTTATTGTATAAAATAAAAAATATATTTGAATAGGCTGAAGCCCTTTACAGGATGGATAATTCATCTCCTTATATGTGCATTAAACACCATGTGAATCCTCCCGGAAAATGGCCATTTTTGCCTCCCAAAAACCATAGTATGAAGCCAAGTTTCATTTGTAATCTTCTGATTTATAATTGAGAAGTTGGAAGGGGTGAGGGTTATTAATTTTTAAAAAGATATTGTTTTATCAATAAATATAGATATTTTTATATTCGAATTTACTATATCCCTGACTATCGGATACTAATAAATCATAATCCATAACCAATGAAAAAATCTGCCTTATATGAATTGTGGACCGCTCTGGCAGCGGTATTTCACAGGTCAGACCGTCATCCCCGTCTTGCACGGATATATGTATATAATAATAAGATGACAGTCGCTTCACGCCGTTTCTAATGAGCGCGATAAACATTGGTACAATAGCATTCAAAACATACTATCCGCAGTAATCCTAAGCCTATGCGCACAAATTGTTACAATTCTACTCGTGTAAACCTGCTAGAAGCTATGCAGCGACGAGTTGGCCTGGTCCTTACTGATATCAAAAAAATGTCTGATCTCGGCCTTTTCATACTGCTTTTTATAGTGGGTATGAGCTGGTTACCGGCAAAGGCAGGTTCTCTGCCAGCTGCTAAGACAGACAAAAACAGTATCGCCTCAGGTGTAAAGCCCTATACCAAGTCAGCCCAGATCTGGATGACCTATGGTTATACTCCTTCTGGTACAGATCAGGCGGTGACCACTGGTGACAGGATTGACTACAGGATCTATATCCGTAACACCGGTGACGAGCCTCTGACAGGTTTGCGTATTGTGGATACCATTCCACTGCATACAACTTTCTTCGGTGCAACTAACGGAGGTGGTCTTAATGGAGGTCTCTCAAATGGAGTACTGACATATAATAATGTAACGATTCCGGTAGGCGGCACCATCTACGTGAATATCTCCGTGGATGTATCAGCTAACCTCACAGGTGTTGACTATATTAATAATACAGGTTATGTTGATCTGGGAGATGGAGCAGGTCTGCGTCATACCTTCGGTCCTGCAGCTGATAATAATATCACTGCTTTACCGGGAGCAGACAGAGGCTGGCCTTCTACCAGGACTCCGGTTGACAACGGTATGAATACCGTTGCATGGAAAAGCTCCGGTTATATCGGTACAGGTCCTGATCGTACGATTCAGTCCGGCGACGTAATCACTTATGTTATCCATGTAAAAAATACCGGTACACAGACACTGACTAATGTGCTGGTGACTGACTACGTGCCTGTATATACTAACTTCTACGATGGTGATGAAAGCGTGACACCGGATGCCAACAATCTGCTGTCATGGACTATACCTACACTGGATCCGGGACAAACAAGCGTGCGTACCTTCCGTGTAAGGGTGGCGACTGACCTGACTGGTGCAAAGTCAATCGATAATACTGCTTATGTAAATAATGGTAACGGTAAAGGTTCTGTTGCAACATTACCGGCCCTGTCAAATGATCCGAGCCAACCGGATCCGGGTGGTCTGGGCAAACCTTCTACCACTATTCCAATCAAGAGTGTTACTTCATTTGAAAGCTGGAAAATCGTACTGAACAGCAGCGGCGAAACAAAGGTAAAATCCGGTGAAGAACTGTCTTATATTATATATGTACGTAACACGGGTAATATCACTATCCCATTACTGCAGGTAAGTGATCCGGTTCCTGACTTCACTACATTCGAAAGTGCTTCCGATGGTGGTCTGCACTTTGATGGTTCCAATACGGTTGTATGGGCGGTGAATAACCTCGCAGCAGGTGCAATTGCAACACTGCACTTTAAAGTAAAAGTGGGTGATATCCCTGAAGGTATCAAGAACATCAATAACACAGCGAGGGTGCAGATAGGTGGTAACTCAGACTCTACTTCCAGGCCAACCTACCATTGTGATCCGAAAGAAGCAGGTTGTGATAAAGGTACTGTAACCAGTATAGAGGCGGTGAAAGGTAAACCAGGTCTGATGATCTCTAACGTGGTGACACCAAATGGTGATGGCAAGAACGACTACTTGTTTGTAAGAGGAATAGATAAATTCCCTAATTCACAGTTGATCATTTTCAACCGTTGGGGAGGAGTTGTATACCAGAATAAAGATTATCAGAATAACTGGAATGCGACGGGACTAAGCGAAGGGACCTACTATTACCGGCTTGAAATGAATGACCCTGCCGCCGGCGTGACTGTTTACAAGGGTTGGGTAATGATTATTAGATAATGAACTGTGATCCTAAAAGTGCAATTATGTACACGACAAAAAAATGGTTTACTGTAGTATTATTACTTTGCCTTGCAGCAGGTTCCCGTGCTCAGCAAAGTGTCCAGTTCAGCCAGTATATTTTTAACGGATTGGCAATCAACCCGGCCTATGCGGGTTATAAGGATGTACTACACCTCAACGCTTCGTATCGCCAGCAATGGACAGGATTTGATGGTGCTCCGCGTACCGGATCTATCTCTTTGGATGGTCCGCTCAACCGTGGCAACAGAGACGCCAATGTTGGTCTTGGTATACAGGCGATGATGGATAACCTGGGACCACAGAGTGCAATCTCCCTTTATGCTTCTTACGCTTACCGTATCCGCCTTGACGAAGAAGACACCCGTCGTCTTTGTTTCGGTCTCGGTGTGGGCGCTACACAATATGGAATGAATGGTAAGGACCTGGTTTATGAAACAAGTGGCGACCGTATCATTCCTGATGGATCTGCAAAAGCGACTACGCCTGATGCGCGTGTAGGTATTTACTACTATACTCCTTCTATGTATATCGGAGTATCTGTACTGGATCTTTTGTCCAAGTACACCAGCTCCGGTTATAAATGGAGAGGTTATACATATGAAAGTATCCGCAGAAAACAACATCTGTATGTGACTGCCGGTTACATGTTCAATGTGAACGACGATATTTCCCTCAAACCGTCAGTACTGTTTAAAAGTGATTTTGCTGGTCCGGCAGGACTGGATGCTACGCTGATGATGCACATCGATGAATTGTTGTGGGTAGGTGGTTCTTATAGAACGAACCTCTCCGTTTTAAACAAGAAATCTGTTGTGAACAATGTAGGTCTTGACAAGGCCAACGCTGTCAGCGGTATCCTCGAATATTATATCTCGCCAAAATATCGCATAGGTTATTCTTATGACTATAGCATGAACAAACTGGCAGGTATTCAGACCGGCACGCATGAACTTTCGATCGGTATATTATTTAATTCAAAGCTATTCAGTACGTCTAATCCCCGCTATTTTTAATTTCTAAAAGATCATCAAATCTTTATATGCTACGACGTTGTTACGCGATATTATTGTGCACCACTCTGACGGTTCCGGTGATGCTGTATGGCCAGGAGCAGAAAAGCGTTCGGGTAAGGGCTGATGAAGCTTTTGAGAGACAGGAATATGCTGTAGCGGCATCTTTGTATGGAAGGATCATTTCTAAAAAGAAAACGAAGACTTCCATTGATCTGCTGCAACGTATCGCACTCTGCAACCGTGAAATCGGTCAGTATGAGGATGCTGCTTTCTGGTATGAGAAAATGGTCGACCGTCCGGATTGTCCACCAGTAACGTTTCTGCAATACGGGGAAGTCCTGAAGAGTGTGGGCAAATATGTTGAAGCAAAACAACAGATCGCTAAATTCACTACTGGTAAACAGGATAGTCTCAGACTGAGGAATGTGATGATGGCAGGTTGTGATAGTGCGATCGTCTGGAAGTCCGGCCGTCTGGATATGGCGATGGAGAATATCAAAGAGCTTAGTTCTTCCGGTTCTGACTACGTAAGCGGGGTAACAAGACAGGGTTTGCTGCTGGTATCCAACGGTTATCGTAAAATGACCATGAACCTGCTGCCTGAACGTAATCCTGCGATTGATACGCGTACTAACCAGCCTTACTACAAAGCATACATTTTTAAACAATATTCACAGGGTGTGGCCAATACTTTCGTAGAAGAAGTAGTGCCGCAATTATTAGCCCTCGTGCCTTATCACATCGGTCCTGTTTGTTTCAATGCAAGAGAGGATACCATTTACGTTACACTGAACTCCTGGCAACAGGATATTGCCAACCGTAAAAAACGCGGTCCGGTAAATGGTGAACGTGTAATGATGGTGTTCTGGTCAGTGAAAACAGGTGATGACTGGAGACCTCTGGAGCCACTGAAAGAGATCAACTACCCTGGTGCCTCTACTGGTCATGTGGCACTGAGCCGTGATGGCAGAACCATGTATTTTGCATCCAACAGAAAAGGCGGACAAGGTAGAATGGACATCTGGTTCAGCGAAAAACAAAAGAACGGCAGATGGAGTA
Organism: Chitinophaga pinensis; assembly: GCF_007896845.1. Taxonomy (GTDB): domain Bacteria; phylum Bacteroidota; class Bacteroidia; order Chitinophagales; family Chitinophagaceae; genus Chitinophaga; species Chitinophaga pinensis_C. The sequence continues at coordinate 65,378 of NZ_VOHS01000020.1, forward strand.
AACCTAAGAACTGCGGTCCTATCATCAACACTCCTTTCGACGAAGCATTCCCGACTTATAATGAAGACAACATGCTTTATTTCTCCAGTAAAGGACATCCTGGTCTGGGCGGATTTGACATGTTCCGTATAGCAGGTAAAGGTGCTGACTGGACTCGTCTGCAGAACCTTCGTTATCCTTTCAACTCCGGTGGCGATGATCTGGGCTTCATTATGAAAGCGAATATGTATGAAGGCTACTTCTCTTCCAACCGTCCGGGTGGTGGTGGTAGTGATGATATCTACCGCTTTATGGATACTCACTTTGCTGAAAGATTTGACAGAGATCCGGGTATTCAACCTTATAAAGAGATCGAAGCAGGTATTAAACCAGACCTGCCGGCCCTCGCAGATAATACAGCAGTTGTTGTTGACAAGCCGGCTGAATCAGTAGCAAAAGCTACAGGCCAGAAAGAACCAACTGTAGTGTCTCCAAGACAACAGGTAGTTGCGCCAATCACTTTGCCAACAGCATCAGATCCTGTTCCTACCTCGTCTAAAACGACAGAAGAACCGGTTGTGACGAATCCAAGACAGGCAGTAACTGCGCCAATCGATATCCCGGGTTCCGTACCGACTTCACATCCTGCTGAACCGGTAGTAGCGAAAAATGATCCTGTGGCAGAACCAGTGAAAGAGGAACCGGTAAAAGAACCGAAGTCACCTACTCCTGGAAGACGTGGACCGGGCTCAAAAGCGACAACGCCTGTTAAGAAACCGGTGAAAACACCTGCAGTAGCTGTAGCTGCACCAGTAGTAGCAGCACCTGTAACAGAAGAACCGGTGGCAGAGAAAACGCCTGAGAAAGCACCTGAGAAAATACCTGCAAAACCAGTTGAAACGGTAGCAGTAGCGAAGCCGGAAGCCAGACAGGAGAAAGAAATGGACGAAATGGACGCAGCTATCCAGCATAAGATGGAAGGCATGGAGTTCTACTACGATTATAACAGTGCGGTACTGACCACCAAGTCAAGAAACCTGCTGGATAGAGTAGCGGTGGTATTGAACCAATATCCTGACTGGAAACTTCTTGTTCGTTCTTACACAGATAGCCGTGGTTCTGACGCATACAACAAGGACCTCTCTGCACTGCGTTGTTATGCAGTAATTGAATATCTGGTACGTAAGGGTGTATCTTCTACGAGACTTTACTACGAAAACATCGGTAAAGATCCTGAAGATCCATGCGGTAAAGGTGTACCTTGTACGGATGAACAGTATATGCACAGCAGACGTACTATGTTGAAAATCATTCACAAATAACCGAATACAAATTACAATAAGAAACGCCCTTCCGGTTCACTACCGGGAGGGCGTTTTCTTTATGGCAAAAAAAATTACATTTGGGATAGTACTATACCACGTTAGGTACGACACCTTTATCAGAGAGTCTGGAATTAGGAACCAGTAGTAGACAATTAACCATAATACCTTAAAATACCATTTTACCTGTGAAAACCGGTCTTATATCTGCACATCCCTATTTAGAGAGCAAACTGACATCGTAATATTACCTGTGGCCCGGGCATGTTAGCAGACATAAACCAGTACTTCCATATCGTCTCAAAAAAACCGTTATAAATGAAAGTAAATTCTACCTTTCGTAGCGCGGTGTCTTACCATTATGTAAGACATGCACTTCTGCTTTTACTACTCATGATGGGACTATCCCCCCTCATGGCGCAGGTAACTCCGCAGGTGCCCGCCACCACGAAGAACCACAGCAAGCAGGTGATAGGTTATATCACCCAATGGGATGCCTGGAAAGATGTTGCCGGTATCGTTCCCAAGGGTGGCTATAATCAGCTGAATGTGGACTATTCGCAGTACACTATCCTTAACTTCTCTTTCTTTGGCGTGGCCAAAGACGGTTCCTTACACAGCGGGGACTTTCGTAACAAAAACATCTATCAGGTTGGCGCCGTACAGGAGCCGGGAGCACTGGTAAATGAAGATATCTACAGCAGCTGGGATATGTTCCTGTTATATGGTGAACTGGATGCTCCACTGTACTATATATCAGAAGGAAGCTATGCATACACGCTTGGCTACCGCAATGAAGGCAGTGGCTGGAAAAATGTAAATACCGGCAAAACCGGTGCTTTCCCTTTATCTGTACCTAAACAGGGTGGGGCACAGGGCGTACTCGACCTGGCACACTCCAAAGGGGTAAAAGTAATGGCTTCCATCGGTGGATGGAGCATGTGTAAACACTATCCTGAAATGGCAGCTGATGCGACCAAACGGGCGAAATTTGTGGCTGGTTGCGTAGAGCTGATCAACATGGGTTTTGACGGTATAGATTTCGACTGGGAATATCCGAACGATCCGGGTATGAACATCGAAAGATATAGCACAGCTGATTATAACAACTTCGCTGCACTCGTAGAAGCTGTAAGAACTGCGATCGGTCCGAATAAACTGATCACAGCTGCTTTCGCTGCTTCTCCTGCCAAACTGCAAGGGTTTAACTGGTCCCGTCTTAATAATTCTATGAATTATTATAACATGATGACCTACGACTACAATGGCGGATGGTCTAATAAAGCAGGTCACAACGCTCCCCTGTATGATTATCCGGGTGCAGAATATACCAATTTCTCTGTTGACGCAACTGTAAAGGCACTGAAAGCGCTGGGCGTAAATATGTCCAAAGTAAATATCGGTGCACCTTTTTATGGTCGTGGTGTGGTGACTTCCGGTGCAGCAGCACTGAATGGCGCTACTACCAAACGTGCTGAAACTGTGCAGCCGGATGGTCCTATTCAGACCTGTGCTGACTACACTAACTGGGCAAAAGACCTTTGGGATGGTACGCCTAACTACAGCTACATTCTGCAGCAGACGTCTTCCGGCTGGACTGAAGGATGGGATGATGTAGCAAAAGTACCTTATAAGACAAAAGGCAACTATTTCCTGAGCTATGATAACGAACGCTCTGTAGGTGAAAAAGCCAAATATATCAAGGACAATGGACTGGCAGGTGTGATCATCTGGCAGGTATACGGTGATATGCTGAACATGACCAGCAGTACCGTTGCTAAGGGCAAGCTTATCTATTGTCCTAACACTACTTCTCCGCTTGTAAATAAGATCAACGCTGTTTTTGCTGATGGTTCCACTCCTGTAAATCAGGCTCCGGTGGTAAATCTGACTGCACCAACTGCTAATGCTACTTTTACAGCGCCTGCAAGTATCACTGTCAGCGCTAATGCTACTGACAGCGATGGCAGCATCAGAAGAGTACAATTCTATAATGGCAGCACCAGCCTGGGTATTGATTCTGTAGCGCCATACAGCGTTTCATGGAGCAATGTAGCAGCAGGTACTTATAGCATCACAGCTGTAGCTACTGATAACAGCGGTGCAAGCACTACTTCTGCTGCTGTATCAATTACAGTAACAGGTGGTGGTACTAATCCTCCTGTAGATAACAATAAGGTAGTCGTTGGTTACTGGCAGAACTGGAACCTCGCTGCCGCTCCTTATATCCGTCTGCGCGATGTAGACAGCCGCTATAATGTGATTGAAGTAGCATTTGGTACTACCAGCAGCGATCTCTCTACTGTTAACTTTACTCCGGAAGGAACAACGGTAGCTGACTTCAAAGCTGATATCGCTACATTACAGGCACAGGGCAGAAAAGTATTGTTGTCACTGGGTGGTGAAACCGGTACGCTGGTGATCAACACAGAGGCTAACAAGCAAGCGTTTATCTCCAGCATGAAGAGTTTGCTGGATAGCTACAACTTCGATGGTTTTGATCTGGACATTGAAGGTGGTATTTCTTTACAGCTGAACAATGGAGATAATAACTTTATGGCGCCAACTACGCCTAAAGTAGTAAACCTGATCGCTGCTGTAAAAGAGATCATCACTTACCGTAAAGCACAGGGTAAAAACTGTCTGCTGACCATGGCGCCTGAAACATATTATGTACAGACCGCTTATGGCGCAACTTATTCTCCGCTGGTAGGTGCATATCTGCCTATCATTTACGGTCTGCGTAACGAACTGTCCTGGATTCAGCCACAGTTATATAATACCGGTTCTGTAATGGGGCTGGATAATAAAGTATACAACTCCACTACTGCTGACTTTATCGTATCCATGACTGAAATGTTGTTACAGGGTTTCCCTGTGTCAGGCACCAGTCAGACATTCCCTGCACTGCGTGAAGATCAGGTAGCTTTCGGTCTGCCAGCTGCACCGGGTGCTGCAGGTAGTGGTTACACTGCTCCGGCAGAAGTGAAAAAAGCACTGAACTATCTGACGAAAGGTCAATCTTACGGTGGTACTTATGTGATCCGTAAAGGAGCTGGTTATCCAGGTCTGCGCGGTATCATGACCTGGTCAGTAAACTGGGATAAAGTAAACAACAGTGAGTTTGCTGCAAACTACTATCCATATTTCTTCGGTACTACTCCGGGCAATCAGTCTCCGGTTGTAAGTATTACTTCTCCGGCTGCCGGAGCATCTTTCACAGCGCCTGCTTCTATCACAATTACAGCAAGTGCTTCAGATGCTGATGGTAGTATTGCTAAAGTTGAATTCTACAATGGTGCGACCAGACTTGGTCAGGCTACGGCAGCACCTTATTCCTATACCTGGACTAATGTAGCTGCGGCTACCTACAGCTTAACAGCTGTGGCAACTGACAATGCGGGCGCCGTAACAACCTCCGCTGCGGTATCTGTTACAGTAAATGGTACCGGTAGTAACTCCTGCGATGGTATTGCTGCGTGGTCAGCTACTATTGCATATAATGGTAGCCAGCAGGTAGTTTACAACGGTAAGATCTACACTGCAAAATGGTGGACACAGGGCGATCAGCCTGATACGCACAGTGGTGCTGACCAGGTTTGGGCTTATGTACGTGACTGTGGTGGTTCTAATCCTGGCAATCAGGCTCCGACAGTAAGCATCACATCTCCATCAGCAGGTGCATCATTCTCTGCTCCGGCTACAGTAACCATACAGGCTACTGCTACAGATGCAGACGGTACAATTGCCAAAGTTGAGTTCTACAATGGCAGCACCAAACTGGGAGAAGTAACTGCAAGCCCATACACTTATACATGGGGTAACGTTGCTGCAGGTGCTTACAGCATTACTGCTGTGGCAACTGACAACGGCAGCAAGTCTACAACCAGTACTGCTGTGGCTATTCAGGTAGGTAGTGGTAACACAGGTAACTGTGCAGGTGTAGCTACTTATCAGCCGTTCCCGAAAGTGTACAATCAGGGCGACAAGGTAGTATACAATGGTATCCTGTATGAAAGCCAATCTAACGGTCTGTACAATGTAACACCGGGTACTGCTGACTGGTGGTGGAAACCAGTGGGTGCATGTGGAGCATCAGCAAGAGTAGCTGTAGTATCTCCGGCGCCTGATGCTGTTAACGTTGATAGCAAACTGGTAGTATTCCCTAACCCGCTGACAGGTACTGTACTGAAAGTGCAGATCAATGCAGCTCAGGGTGAGAAAGTGCTGATTGAACTGTGGAGCACCAACGGCAACGCTATTCTGCGTAAACAGATCATCGCGGGCGCTAAAGGTCAGCAGACTGTTGATCTGGATGTGTCTCAGGTACCAGCAGGTTCCTGGATACTGAAAACAAGCAATCAGCAGAGCGGCCGTAAAGGTTCCGCGAAGGTGATACGCCTGTAATATTTAATTAACAATTAGGAATTAAGAATTAAGAATTGGAGCTGCGGCAACGTTCTTAATTCTTAATTCTTAATTTTTCGGATTGCTATCAACCATGTCAGGCGAGAGTATTTTATGCTGCTTTTTATGTACTGTATTTTCACACGCTCTTTCTGTGAAGCCGGCAATGAAGGCCCACTTCACTTCCCTCAGAATAAATAAGGTTCTCTGTTAACGCTAAAATTCCAACGTATGATGATGAAATTTACACACTTATTATTACAGGTTTTTATGGTAAGCTGTCTGCTCCTGGCAGCTTATGAAAAGGTATCTGCACAGTCAGGTATCTATGGCGGTGGTCCCATCTACAAAAACCGCAGCTATGCAATCAATGAACTTAGAAATTCCGGTTACACTTATGTGGTGGTATGGACCATTCACATCGATGCAAGCGGTAATTTTAACTTCAATGCAGAATTTCCTTTAGTGCAGAATGGTACTTATATAGGCGGAAATTCCTATCCGAATTTTGTGGATGATATGGCCAGACTGAAGTCAGCGCCGACCACCATTAACAGGCTGGAATTTTGTCTCAGCGCATGGGGTTCATCCACTTTTACCAACATAAAAAATCTGATCGCCGCACAGGGTACCGGTAGTACCAGTACATTGTACAAAAACTTTCAGGCTTTGCGTAATACTTTTCCCATGGTAGATGCCATTGGCTTCGATGATGAAAGTGCCTACGATGTCAGCTCTGCTACAGCACTGGCCGTGATGTTGGGGAACCTGGGTTTTAAAGTAAGTCTGGTGCCGTATACCAATTCAGGTTACTGGACAAGTGTGGCGACCAATACAAATAATCAGCGTCCCGGCACAGTAGACAGGATCGACCTGCAATGTTATGCCGGCGGCGCCGGTAACTCTCCCTGTAACTGGAATTTCGGGACCATACCGGTGTATGCGGGATTGTGGGATGCGGAGAAGTCAACAACACAGGTACAGAATCAGCTGAATACCTGGAAGAACAGCTGTAGTGCACGTATCAAAGGTGGATTTATGTGGTTGTATGATGACATTGACAACAGTGCACAAACTGCGGCTTATGCCACTGCTATCAGGAATGTGTTTGGTGGTGGTACGCTAAGTACAGCAGCCGTTACATTTTATCGTGATTGTAATTATGGCGGATTGGCGATCAGTTTACCAACGGGTGATTACACCCTGGCAAGACTACAGTCTTTCGGCATCCGTAATGATGATATTTCTTCTGTAAGCGTCAACAGTGGGTATAGTACCCGCCTGTATCAGAACGACAATTTTGGTGGCACATCCCTCGCCCTGACAGCCAGCAATTCCTGTCTGGTAGGAGCCGGATGGAATGACCTTGCCAGTTCGCTGATCGTACGTGCAGGCAGTGGAGCAAGGACTACTGAAGATGCTGCGGCACAGAAGAGCACTATCTCTATGACACCTAAAAAAGGGTTCCTGCTCTATCCAAACCCTGCTGCAGGCGAGTTGAAATTTCAGGCAGATGAAGACCTGAGCGGTGCACGCATACAGATCTTTGATCTGAGTGGCCGGCTGGTGATGACTGCCCGTAATTTGGCGAACAGACTGGATATTTCCGGGCTGCATGCCGGTGTGTATACCATTGTGTTCAACAGCAATGGCAATATGATCACCCGACAGTTTGTAAAACAATGAAAATAACCATTTAAATCTCTGATAAATCCTTTTTGCAGGTTCTGCTTTACACTTCTTGTAATTGAACGTACTAAGGGAAACACTTCTTTGCCTGGAGGCGACGGGCGGAACTTGCAATCAGTAACGCCGGTGTATGGCCGGCGCATTTTAAATCCCTCAAAACATAAATCATGAAAGCAAAAAAATGGATGAAGGCAGGTCTGCTGTTTGCAGCAGGTTTGTTGCTGTCCGCACAAACTTTTGCACAGTTTAAAGTAGTAGGCTATATGCCCTCCTGGTCTGGTAGCGTGAGCGCAATCCAGTACAGCAAACTGACGCATATTAACTACGCCTTTGCCTTGCCTACTTCCACAGGTGGCCTGCAGCCGATTGAAAACCCATCTAAGTTATCCAGTCTGGTGAGCAGCGGACACGCCAATGGTGTGAAAGTGCTGATCGCAATAGGTGGATGGAATAACGGAGATGATGGTGCATTTGAATCACTGGCAGCCAACGCTACCTACCGTACTAATTTTGTGAATAACGTCATGAATTTTGTTAATCAGTACGGTCTGGATGGTGTGGATATGGACTGGGAATACCCTGACGCGGGTGCTTCTGCCAATAACTACCTGGCTTTGATGCAACAGCTGTCCACAGCACTGCATAACAATGGCAAACTGCTGACAGCAGCAGTGGTAGGAACCGGTGGGGCCAGCATCCTCAGCGGCGTATTTAACGTAGTTGATTTCCTTAACCTCATGGCTTATGATTATAATAATTACGAACATTCTACTTACACTTACGCATCCCAGTCACTGAGCTATTGGGTTGGCAGAGGTTTGCCAGCTTCCAAAGCAGTATTAGGGGTACCATTCTACGCACGTCCATCATGGAATAGCTATGCTACTTTGCTGGCGAATGGTGCAAGTCCTAATTCCGATTATTTCGGTAGTGACTACTACAACGGTCTGCCTACTATCAGAAGCAAAACCAACCTGGCATATGATCAGGGAGGTGGCATCATGATGTGGGAACTGTCACAGGATGCAACCGGCGCTAACTCATTGCTGAGCGCTATCTACCAGGTTAAAGTAGACCGTGGTGGCGGAACACCTCCGCCAACCGGTGGCACCCTCATCCAGGCAGAAAATTATACATCCATGTCAGGCGTACAGGTGGAAGCTACCACTGACGCAGGTGGTGGCTCAAATGTGGGCTATATCGAAACTGGTGACTGGATGGCATATGCAAACATCAACTTCCCTACTTCCGGCACATACAAGGTAGAATACAGAGTAGCCAGTCAGAGCACAGGTGGTCAGTTATCACTTGACCTGAATTCCGGTTCTATTGTACTGGGTTATCTGAATGTACCTGTGACCGGCGGATGGCAGACATGGACGACTGTTTCACACAATGTGAATGTTACAGCAGGTACGTACTCACTGGGCGTTTACGCACAGTCAGGCGGATGGAACATCAACTGGATCCGCATCACCAAGGTGGCTTCCGCTGCACGTACAACTGCTGCAACGAGTGTGAAAGAACCGTTGTTTGACAACAAGGTGGTTGAAAAAGCCCCATTACTCTTCCCGAACCCTGTGGCTACTTCACTCAATCTGAGAGGTGACTTTAACCAGCCGGGCGGTATTATTACCATTTATGATCTGAATGGTAAACAGGTACTGAACGCTAAAGGTGGTGTTACCAATATCAGTGTTGATAAACTTCCGGCTGGTACATATCTACTTGTATATGTAAAAGGTGCGAAGAGAGTAACCCAGCAATTCGTGAAACAATAATCTGACCGCCTGCCTCCGGCAAAGAGTGTTTCCCTTATTTAACAAGTCCCTTTTTATTAACCATTTAAAACAAAAACCCGTATGATGCGATCATTAAAGATGACCCTTATGTTAACCGCTGGTCTGGCACTCGGAAGTAGTGCCGCGTCAGCCCAGAACTGGCAGCTGGTCTGGCAGGACGAATTCACGAACAGTATAGGCCCTGACTGGGTATTTGAAACCGGCACCGGTTCCGGTGGCTGGGGAAACAATGAACTTGAGTATTATCGCCGCGAAAATGCGACCATCGAGAATGGTCAGCTGGTGATCACCGCAAAGCAGGAAAGCTTTGGTGGTATGAATTACACTTCTGCCCGTATGAAAACCCAGGGCAGAAAATCCTGGACATACGGTAAGATTGAAGCCCGTATAGCCATGCCATCTTTCCAGGGCTCCTGGCCGGCGTTCTGGATGCTTGGCAGTAATATCACTTCCGTAGGATGGCCGTCCAGTGGAGAGATCGATATTATGGAACACGTTAACACAGATGCCAATGTACATGGTACTGTACACTGGACCGGCACCAACGGAGGTTATGCTTCCTATGGCAGCTCTACGCCGGTAGGTGTAACAGGCTATCACGTTTACAGTATCGAATGGGACGCCAATGCCATTAAATGGTTCGTAGACGGCGTACAATTTAACGTTATTAACATTGCCGGTAATGTAGGCAGTACGGAAGAGTTTCACCGCGACTTCTTCATTCTGCTGAATTTTGCCATTGGCGGTAACTGGCCCGGCTTTACAGTGAACAATGCAGCGCTGCCTGCAAAAATGTACGTAGACTATGTGCGCGTATATCAGAATTCAGGTGGTAATAACAATCCTTTTTCCACGACTATTCAGGCCGAATCTTATAGCTCTATGTCCGGCGTTCAGATAGAAGCAACTACTGACGCAGGCGGAGGATCAAATGTCGGTTACATTGAAACAGGTGACTGGATGGCATATCCATCAGTGACCATTCCTACAAGCGGTACTTATAAAGTAGAATATCGCGTTGCCAGCCAGACTGGCGGCGGACGTTTATCGCTCGACGTAAATGCGGGTGCAAATGTGCTCGGTTATCTGGACGTTCCGTCTACCGGCGGCTGGCAGAACTGGACCACTATCTCGCATAACGTGACGATCAATGCCGGTACTTATAATTTTGGTTTGTTCGCACAAACCGGCGGCTGGAATATTAACTGGTTCCGCATCACCAAATTGTAAACCATCATCTTTTAACCAACATCTTCAAACAGTTTTACCCTATGAGCAAAATGTTAAAATATATAGCCGGCACGTCTCTGGCGTTAATGGCGACCGCTGTTACTTTTGCACAGCAGAAAGAACCCTATCGTCTTGGTACCCCTGCCGGTCTCCTGCAGGATATCCGTACACAGGCTACAAAACCACATGCAAGACTGGTAAGCGCTGCCGAACTGAAAGTTGGCCCCGGCACCGTGTTGACCGGTAAAGTAAATACCCGCCGTACTGATGGTAAGAATATGGAAGCAATGATCGGTGAGATCGAAAATGTACCAGGTTCTTCTTTCTTCCTTCAGGTAAAGGACGGTGTTGTTACAGGTAACATTATCCTGCGTAACAGCAAAAAAGGTTATAAATATTATACCGATAATACCGGTGCTGCTTTTGTAAAAGAAGTTGCGCTCGATTCACTGTTGTGTATCGATTATAATAAAGCACCGGAAGAAACAGCCGGCAGGACAGCCAGCGCTAACGATGTTGCATTGGCGCTCGGTGAACTGCAAAGTCGTCCAGGTGCTAATGGTGTTGTACTGTTAGATTTTGACGGACAGTATGTATCCGGTACGCTGTGGAACAACGGTAATCCGATCAATGCAGCAGCAGCTACGCTCACGGAAGCGCAGCAGTTGGAAGTATGGGAACTGGTAAGTGAAGACTTCCGCCCGTTCAACCTGAATATCACCAACAGCGAAGCAGTATATAATACATATCCTGCTAACAGAAGAATGCGTTGCATCTTCACACCTACTAATACAGCTGCTCCCGGAGCAGGTGGTGTGGCTTATATAGGCTCATTCAACTGGGGTAATGAAACACCTTGCTGGGTATTCAATGGTGGCGTAAAAGGCGCAGGTGATGCTGCTTCTCATGAAGTTGGCCACACCTTTGGTCTGGGGCACGATGGTCGTAACAGCCCTGCAGAAGGTTATTATGCAGGGCATGGTAACTGGGCCCCTATCATGGGTGTGGGTTATTATGTACCGGTAGTACAATGGAGCAAAGGCGAGTACACCAGTGCTAACCAACTGGAAGATGACCTTGCTAAAATTGCCAGCAGCACTTTTGGTGTAGGTTACAGAACAGATGATGCCGGTGGCTCTATCGGAGCAGCATCTCCGCTGACAATTAACACCGGTGGAGCTGTGAATACCAATGGTGTGATCGAGCGTACCGGTGATCTGGATTTCTATAGTTTCACTACCGGTGGTGGTGCACTGTCGCTGAATTTTGCAACACCAACCCGTCATCCTAATCTGGATATTCTCGCTACATTATATAATAGTAGCGGCGGCGTGGTGACCAGCAGCAATCCAAATGATCTTTCAGCTTCTATCAGTGCCAACCTGAGTGCTGGTACTTATTATGTATCTGTAACGGGTACCGGTTATCTTAATCCGCTGAATACAGGTTATTCTAACTATGGTTCACTGGGTAGTTATGCGATCACCGGTTCTATTTCTTCAGCTACAGGTGCAGCCGCGACAGTATATAAAGACTGTAATTACGGAGGTTATGCGGTAACGTTGCCGGTCGGTAGCTATACGCTGTCTCAATTGCAGGCAAGAGGTGTAGTGAATGATGATATCTCTTCATTGAAAGTGGCCAGCGGATATGAGGTAATTCTCTATCAGCACGACAATTTCGGCGGGGATGCTTACCTGTTCAGAGGCGATTTCTCCTGTCTGGTAGACCTCTCATTAAATGGTGCACCGCTTAATCTGAATGACTGGACCTCTTCCGTAGTAGTACAGCCATCAACAGCTGCTGCTGCACGTACAGCTGGTACTATACAGTATATTGAGAAAGTGAAAACGGAAGAACCAGCTGAAAGCAAACTGAATGCAAGCCTGAATGTGATGCCGAATCCGTTTGTGAATGAAGTGGTTGTGAGAACGACAGCTACCACGAAAGAGGGTTATCTGTATGTAAGTGTGTTCTCGCTGGACGGTAAGACCGTAGTGCCTGCGAAACGTATTGTAAATGGCGAAAGGATCGATCTGTCAAACGTTGGAACAGGCGTTTACCTGATTAAGATCTTTAACGGTAAGGACACTGAGATCAGGAAGATCATCAAGCAGTAATAATTTTCCTGCCTGACAGGATCATTTAATGGGCAAAAAACGGGAGTACCACCTAAAAAAGGTGAGGCTTCTGTTTTTTGCCTTTTTTGTTTTCTCCTTTTCTACAGCAGTAAATACATTTCAAATACTTTTAATTTAATTTTTTGTTATAAAATGCTATACAATAAAAAGAATTGTTACTATTTTATATGTCGAAAAGATGGAGAAAACATTGTAATGAAAACCCGGAGCCATTAAAACTGCCGTATAATTTGTACCCGGAGGGGCGAATTATATAAACGACGTGATATGAATACACAAGATGCCGAGTTAGTTATTAAATTACTTGCCGATGATGTAACAGCCTTTGATGCCCTGTACTGGAAATACCACCAGGCAGTCTACCGAAATATTTTCAAGTTTGTTAAGGAGCCCATTGCAACAGAAGATATTTTGCAGGAGGTCTATGCCAGGCTGTGGGAGAAAAGGAAAGATATTAATGCTGGTCAGTCTGTAGCCGGCTGGTTGTTTGTAATCAGTTTTAATCTTTCAGTAGATTATCTGAGAAAGAAACTACGCGAGCATACTTTTCATAAGGAGTTGTATAATCTTAATATTGACGCAGGCGACTGGGAAGACAATCCCGGCGCTTACGAAGAACAGTATCACCTGCTGGAAGAAGCTATCTCACAGTTGTCTCCCAAGAAACAGAAGATTGTCACCCTATGTAAACTTGAAGGTAAAACATACGATGAAGTAGCAGAAGAAATGAAAATTTCCAGGAACACCGTCAAAGAGCATTTATCCATCGCGATGACCCGTATTAATGAATACATTCAGAAAAACAAGGAGCACAAATATGTATTGTTGCTACTGTTGTTTCTGAAGAATTAGTTCGTAAACCCATGACAGTCTGCCGTTGCATGATAACAAAAACGCAATGTCTGCACTGTTGTACAATCAGAAACATATGTCAAATATCAACCAAAATAACCGTGGACACATTATTAATAAGAATATGTAACAAATTTCGTAAACGCACCCACCCATATGCTGAGGAGCGCCGTATTTAGGTTAAATAATCATTAAAATAGTGCAGAACAGGAAGGAATACCTAAAGCAACTGTTGCAACAAAAGGAGTGGAAACAGGAAGACCGGGATTGGCTGCTGCAGTATTTAAATGAGAACGATCTAACGGATCTGCGGGATGTGGCGTCAGAAACTTATAACGCTGAACTGCAAAGCGCAGACCCTGTACTGGAAAGAGAACACTCAGCACGTATACTGGAGCAGATACATCAGCGCATCAGCGTACCGAAGGGCGCTGTAGTAAGAAGTATGTGGTTCAGTCGCTGGAAAGTAGCTGCTGCTGCCATTATTATCCTGGTTGCAGGAGCAGGCATCCTGAGCCTGTTCAGAAAACCCGAAAAACAGCTTTTAGTTACAGCGGAAAAACAACGGAAAACATTTACACTGCCCGATGGGACCATCGTGTATCTGGAGCCCGGAACCACTATACAGTATGCTGCCAGCTATGGCAAAGAGGAGCGTAATGTGACACTGACAGGTGAGGCACTGTTTAAAGTAGAAAAAGATGACGCACATCCTTTCATTGTTGCTTCATCCCTGATCAGCACCAAAGTATTGGGTACCTCTTTTAATATGGAGGTGAGAAACAATTCAAAGGCGAAAGTAGTGGTGCTCAATGGTATGGTGCAGGTAGCGGCAAAAGGAGAGGAGAATCAGAAGGGAAAGGAACTGATCCTTACAGCCAACAAGAGTGCGGTATATAATAAGGACACGCATCTGCTTGAAATGTCTGATGCCACAGACGATGCACGGTTTTATTCGCAGAAACAACAAGGACGGTTTGTATATGATGGAGAAGAACTTATAAAAGTAGTAAACGACCTGCAGAGATATTATAACGCGGAGATCAGATTAGATAAACGAATACAGCACTGTGCATTTTATGGAGATGTAAACATTGTGGATGACCTGGAGAAGGCACTCGATCTGATCGCAGTGTCGCTGAACGCCAAAATCAATAAGGATAAGAATGGAAACGGCTATATGATTGCCGGAGGTAACTGTCAATAGGACAAAAGACACATCGCCAACAGTTAACCTGCCTGATGCCTTAGAATGTACTGAGCATACACATGTATGCTAGCCAGCTTGTTATTATACGTAGATTAAATATTGCACACAACCAAACTAAATCGCTTTATGACGAATCAGGAAAGAACGCCATCCGGTTAACTATACCCTATTTGAGTTAACTCAGTAACGATAACAATTGAACTGCACCGCAGCTGGTGCCCTATTGCCCTGGTCCCTCAAGGACTGGTAATGGGAATGCTATTTTCCGAACCGAACCAAAATCAAATCATACACGAAATGCTTAAGAAGGCAACCCTATCCCTCCGCCTGATTGTGCTTGCGCTGCTGCTGCTGTTATCACAGACCATCGCAGTTCCCGCAAATGCTTCAGGAATACAGGATGCGCTAGACAAGAAGATTTCTCTGGAACTGAAAAATGTGTTGCTGAAAGAAGCACTCGACCAGATTGGTAATCTCGCAGAAGTCTCTTTTATCTATGCCGGCAACAAAACGATTGTTGGCAATAAAGTAGATGTAAATGCTCACAATGAAAAAGTGAGTGACCTCCTTAAAAAGCTGCTAAAACCTTTATCTCTTTCCTATACGGTCGTATATGACCGCGTGGTGATCCGCCCCGTTGAAAAAAAAATGGAAGGCCTCTCCGTACCGGAAAGCGAGCGTCAGGTACCACAACGTACCCAGGACATAAGAGGTACAGTGGCGTCTCCAAAAAATGAAGCACTGCCCGGCGTGGCTGTCGTTATCAAAGGAACTACCCGTGGTACTACTACTGATGAGAAAGGATTTTTTCAGCTGAAAGGCGTTCCTGCCGATGCAATACTGGTATTCAACTTTACCGGTTACCAGCAGGAAGAAGTGAGTGTGGCAGCTCATAAAAATGGTGTGATCAACATTCAGCTGAAAGAGAAAACAACCAAACTACAGGAAGTAGTGGTGACCGGTTTTCAGGACATTGATAAAAGCAAATTCTCCGGTGCCGCTGCCCGTATTAAAATGGATGAAGCCAAGATCGATGGTATGGCAGATGTGAGCCGTATGCTGGAAGGACGTGTGGCTGGTGTAGCTATACAGAACGTATCCAGCACTTTCGGTACCGCCCCTAAAATACGCGTACGTGGTGCTACCTCTATTAATGGTGATAACAAACCATTGTGGGTGGTTGACAACGTTGTACTGGAAGATGTGGTGAATATCTCCAATGACCAGTTGTCCAGCGGTGACCCGACCACATTGCTGGGGTCTGCGGTAGCAGGACTGAATCCGAACGATATCGAAAGTTTTGACATCCTGAAGGATGCGGCAGCGACTGCATTATATGGCGCGCGCGCAATGAACGGTGTGGTGGTTATCACTACCAAGAAAGGACGTTCCGGTTTAAAACCTGTAGTTACCTACAGTGGTAATTACAGCACTCAGCTGAAGCCTAACTATAACAACTATAATATCATGAACTCCGCCCAGCAGATGTCAGTACTGGCAGAGCTGGAGCGGAAGGGCATGCTGACTTCCGATATTCTTTCCCGCGGCGATATCGGCGTATACGGTAAAATGTATGAGATGCTGAATGCAGATGATAAAGGTAATTTCCCGCTGGAAAATACGCCTGCTGCAAAACGTAATTTCCTGCTGCGTTACGCCTCCGCCAACACTGACTGGTTTGATATCCTGTTCAAGACAAGCTTTATACAGGAACATTCCCTGAGTATCTCTAATGGTAATGACAAGGGTCAGTCCTATTTCTCTACCAGCTTTTACCATGATAACGGTTGGACGGTTGCGGATAAGGTAAGCCGCTATACGCTGAACTTCCGCAATAACTACAAGATCTCCGAAAAGGTAAGTACCGGTTTCTCTGTACTGGGTTCTGCCCGTCAGCAAAGAGCACCGGGTGCACTAAGCCGTACGAGTAACCCCGTAGAAGGGCAATACGACCGCGATTTTGACATTAATCCGTTCAGCTATGCCCTGAATACCAGCCGTACCCTGACCGCTTATGATAAGGACGGAAAACTCGAATATTTCAGAAGGAACTATGCGCCATTCAACATCATCAATGAATCGGCGAATAACTACCTGAACCTGAGTATGATGGACCTGCGTCTCCAGGGTGATCTTTCCTGGAAGATAGCTAAGAACCTGCGATATGAATTTGTAGGTGCGCTCCGTTATGTGAAATCCTCCCGTGAACATCAGATCACGGAAAATAGTAACATGGCAAATGCCTATCGTGCAGCCGACAATGCTACTATCGCAGAAAATAACAAATTCCTTTACCGCGATCCCAATAATCCGGATGCTTTGCCGGTGATCGTACTGCCTTACGGTGGTTTCTATAACCGTACAGAAGATCAGCTCCTCAACTTCGACTTCCGTAACAGTCTGAACTACAGCACCACAATCAACCAACGTCACAGTATTACAGCAATGGTTGGTCAGCAGGTGAAATATGCAGACCGTCAGAACTCTTCCAATACAGGTTATGGCTACCAGTACAATAATGGTGGTGTACCTTTTACCGACTTCCGTATCCTCAAACAGACCATTGAGAGCAGCTTCCCATATTACGGCATGGCGAAGGACTATGATCGCTTTGCTGCTTTCTTTGCGACAGCTACCTATGGATTGGATGGTAAATATAACCTGACCGGTACCACCCGTTATGACGGATCAAACAGACTCGGACGCTCAAAGAGTGCCCGTTGGCTGCCAACATGGAGTGTATCCGGTTCATGGAATATCGATAAAGAAAACTTTGTACAGGAGCTGGGTTGGGTAGATTATCTGGCGCTCAGAGGAAGTTACGGTCTGACCGCAAGTCTTGGTCCCGCTACCAACTCCAACATCGTATTCCAGACAGTTAACTCAAAAAGAACACATCTCGATGAAGTAGAATCAGTGATCAAGATCGCTCACCTGCAGAACGATGACCTGACATGGGAGAAACTTTACACCACTAATATTGGTCTGGATGGTACACTCCTCAACAGACGTCTGAACTTCTCGATCGACGCTTACCGCCGTAACAGCTTTGACCTGATCAGTATCATCAAAACTTCCGGTATCGGTGGTGAGACTTTTAAAGCAGCCAACTACGCAGATATGAAATCGAAAGGTATTGAATTGCTGGTGGGAGGTGATATTATCAAACGTAAAAACTGGGGATGGAAGACCAGTGTGACCTTTGGCTACAATACCAACAAGATCACCAATGTAAAGAACATTCCGCGCATCTTCGACCTCGTAGTAGCAGAGGGTGGTGACAAAGAAGGATATCCTGTAAGGGGTCTTTTCTCTCTTGATTACAAAGGACTGGATCCACACACAGGTGCCCCACAGTTTGTTGACCAGCATGGTAGTCTGAGCAAGGATGTATTCCTGCAGGATCTGAATACAGATCACCTTGTATACCAGGGTCCTGTTGATCCTCCTGTGAATGGTGGTGTGAATAATACCTTCCACTACAAAAGTTTGTCACTGAACGTATTTGTGACTTACCAGTGGGGTAATAAGATCCGTCTCTATCCGGCCTTCAAAACTGCCTACTCTGACCTGGATGCAATGCCTAAAGAATTCTATGACCGCTGGATAATGCCGGGCGATGAAAAAGAAACACAAACGCCTTCTATTCTGGATGGATTGGAGCAGGCATTCCTGGGTGGTGCTTATCCTTACAACAACTATAATTATTCAACTGCCAGGGTTGCAAAAGGAGATATGATCCGGCTGAAAACGGTATCGCTGACCTGGCTGGTGCCAGCACCTGTGCTTAGAAAAACAGCCTTTAATAATATCTCGGTAACCGGCGCGGCTATCAATCCATGGCTGATCTATGCTGACAAAAAGCTGAGAGGACAGGACCCTGAGTTCTTCAACACCGGTGGTGTTGCACAGCCGATACAGAAACAATTTACACTATCCTTAAAAGCAGGTTTCTAAATAAGATGGTTATGACGAAATTTTTTACAAGAGCATCTTTTCTCGCTGGATGTCTGATAGCCATGGCCGGATGTAATAAGTATCTGGATAAGTCGCCGGATAGTACCTGGACAGAGCTGGATTCACCAAAAAAGGTATCCCAACTGCTGGGTACCGCTTATCCGCAGGCTAACTATATCGTGTTTGCGGAAGCCATGAGCGATAATGTGGAAGATAAAGGTGCCGGTGTTACTGACAGAACAAACCTCGATCCTTATTTCTTTAATGATGTATCCGCAACAGAGCAGGATTCTCCGGAGTACTACTGGCAAGCTTGTTATACGGCTATCGCAGCAGCAAACAATGCATTGAAAGCCTGCGAAGCAGCTCCCGATAAAAGCCGTTATACCGCCCAGAAAGGTGAGGCGCTGGTAGCAAGAGCTTATGCACACTTTATGCTGGTGACATTCTTTTCGAAATTCTATGATGAAGCAACTGCTGCTACTGATCCGGGTATCCCTTACGTAACGGAGCCGGAGAAAGTGGTGAATAAACAATACGAGCGTAAGACGGTCGCATATACTTACCAGATGATCGAAAAAGATCTGCTGGCAGGTATGGCACTGATCAGTGATGAAAATTATGCGGTGCCAAGGTATCATTTTAACAAGTCAGCTACCTATGCATTCGCTACACGGTTTTATCTCTTCAAGAAAGACTATCAGAAGGTGCTGGAATATGCTAATCAGGTATTCCCCAACAATGACCTGGCCAGCAATATGCGCCCATGGAATACTACCTATAAAACACTTAGTCCGGCTGCTATCTGGGATACCTACGCAAAGGCAACTGAAAAGGCGAACCTGCTGCTGGTGGAAACACAATCCATGTATGGTCGTTACGTAGCCCAATACAGATACGGACTGACCTATAATAAACAAATCGAAATACTGGGCAGCAATGTAAGTGGTGGTAGCTATGCATATCCATTGTATTACTATGGTACAAGGGATTACTTCGTACCAAAGCTGACTGAATATTTCGTAAAAGCTTCTGTAAATGCTACTATCGGAGACCCTTATGTAATGGTACCATTGTTCACAACCGAAGAAGTATTGTTTAACAGAGCAGAAGCGAATGCTTATCTCGGTAACAATAATGATGTGCTGGCTGACCTGAACCTTTTTGCCAGCAAACGTATAACGAACTACAATTCCGCTTCACACAGAATTACGCAGACAAAGATCAGGACTTACTACGGTATTACCGATGTGAGAAGCGGCTTGCTGCAAACCATACTTGACTTCAAACGGGCGGAGTTTGTACAGGAAGGTCATCGCTGGTTTGATATTCAACGTTACAAAGCGGCTGTTACCCATTATACCGACAAAGGTGCAAAGATGGTACTGGAAGCAGGTGATAAACGCCGCGTATTACAGATTCCTGCATCTGCCACTAATTCAGGTATCACATTGAATCCAAGATAATAGTAACCATTCATACAAGAACTCACAGATATGAAACGTATAAAAATATTCTTCTTACTCCTGACAGTAGCTGCATTCGCAGCCTGTGCAAAGAAGGAAGACGATCTCAGTGGTGTGCAAGATATCCCGGGCCTGGGTGGCGATACCTGGGTACCGGGATCTTTAGACGCCTGGTTACATGATACAATGACTGTCCCTTATAACATCGAAGTAAAATATAAATGGGACCAGTTTGAGTTTGATGTAACAAAAACACTCGTGCCGCCGAGAGAAGAGGTTGTAATCCCTGCCATCAGGGCGATTAAAAAAGTGTGGATAGACAATTACATCAGAGAAGCAGGAGAGATCTTCTTCAAGAAGTATTGTCCTAAGTTCTTTATACTGTCAGGTAGTGCCAGCTGGAATGACAATGGAACTATTACGCTGGGTACCGCAGAAGGTGGTCGTAAAGTAGTGATGTACCTCCTGAATGATTTCCGCACGAAGGAAATGCCGGGATACAAAAAGAGTGATACGGGCAATGTGAAGCAGATCTTTCATGTGATAGAACATGAGTTTGGACATATCCTGCATCAGACGGTGATGTATCCTGTAGAGTTCAAGAAGATCTGCGCAGGTTATTACACGGGTAACTGGAACAATATTGCTGATTCTGACGCAAGAAAAGACGGCTTTGTAACAGCATATGCCATGTCCAATGAGAACGAAGATTTCGTTGAAATGATTGCTATGATGCTGATAGAAGGAAAAGCTGGTTTTGACAGAATAGTGAACAGCATTCCGGAAGGCTTCAGTGTGAATGGTAGTTCTCAGGCACAGGCAAAGGACCGGCTCCGCCAGAAAGAGGCGATGGTAGTTAGTTACTTTAAAACTGCGCATAAAGTCGATTTCTATAGTCTGCAGGACAACACCAGAAAATCTATCGTACAGCTGCTTTACTAAGCCTTAACAACCAAGATCAATCAACACTCCTTATGAGAAAAAATCTATCATTATATCTTTTACTGCTCATCGTCGCACTTGCTTCCTGCCGGAAGGAGTATGATGATGTCTTTGATGAATCGCCAGACACAAGGATCAACGAGACACTTGCTGCTTATAACAAAACGCTCATAGGTGCTCCGAATGGATGGAAGGCACTTGTATATCCTTCTGCTCTGGAAGGCACTGCCTTTGGCTTTTATTTCAAATTTGACAGCAGCAACAGAGTGGATATGTTTTCAGATTTTGATTCGGTGTCTGCCGTTACTGTGCGGACCAGCAGCTTCCGTCTGAAATCATTACAGCAACCTTGTCTGTTGTTTGACACCTATTCCTATATCCATGTACTGTGCGATCCGGATGCCAGCAAGAACGGCGGATATTACGGAAAGGGATTATTTTCTGACTTTGAATTCGCCATAGACGGGGTCTATGGTGATACCATAAAACTTACAGGACGTCTGAATGGCAGTAAAGCCATCTTCGTCAAAGCTACCTCGCAGGAGGCACAGGATTATTACGATAAAAAACGGAACTGGGAGTTCAATAAATTTTCCCGGTTCCTTACTTATTTCAAACTGCTGACTGTAGGAAGTAACAGGTATGACATATATGTGGATCAACTGTATCGCCGTATTACCTTAAAATGGATTTCTAACAATGGCGAAAAAGAGTTCAGCACTAATTATTATTTCGATAATAATGGTGTGTCATTCACAACTCCTTTCAGAGACGGCGCTGTGTCTTTTGCCAATTTTTCTGACATCAAATGGGATGTAGCCACACAACGTCTGACTGTGAAAGCAGGCGAGAACAGCGGCGTTATTACCAGTTCCATTAAACCCCAGGTACTGGACAAAGAAGCCGGAAAGCGCTGGTATAATACCGCTGCTTCCACTGAAAGCTACTGGGTATCGCTGAGCGGTTTCCATGTTGATGGTGTGGATGATGCATACGGTGTGACAGGTATTGCCGGATTCAATTTCATGTTTTATTACCCCGTCTACGATGGAGAATATGACTTTGCAGGTATACTGCCGAGCCAGGGTGCATATGGTCCCGCTTTTACACCGGTGTTTAATACCAATGGTACCGTAGGCTTCGATTTCTCAGGACTCGCTTTTGGGCAGATCCCTGAAACTGCTTCTTCTACAATAGGCAACATCATTACCAAATATCGGGAAAGTGCAGGCTTTTATTTCGTGCAGACTGGCGAAAGTTCCTATGACATGGTCAATGCAAAAGATGCCAGAAGCTGGATCACCTGGCAGCAATAATGGCATCGCCATCGCATTATTCAAAGAAAGAAATACTTAAAACAAACAGCCATGAAAAATCAGCCTGTTTCTGTATTATACAAGGCTTCTTTATACCTGATCATGTTGCTGCTATCTGGTCTGCATACTTTTGCACAGATAGACATATCGATCGGGTCTAACAGCGGTGTCAATGGTAGCACCGGTTACCCCTGTCCATTGCAGGACTATTACGAAGGCTCCCGGTCACAGTTCCTTTATCGGGCCAGTGAGTTGACAGCCGCCGGTATGCAACCGGGTTATATTAATGCAGTAAAGTTTACTGTCAATAGCCTGAACAATACCGGTATTGTCGAGGACTACACTATTAAAATTGGCAGTACCACAATAGCAACACTTGATGCTGCCAGTTGGGTACCTGTTAATACAACTGTTTTCGGACCGGTGAACTATCAGCCGGTTGTTGGTGTGAACTCCTTCAACACCTTGCCCACTTTCTTCTGGAATGGTACAGATAATATCATTGTAGAGGTATGTAATGGTGGGGATAATTTTACCAATAACCCCAGTGTAAGATGGACAACAGGTCTCGGTTTTAATGGCTCTCATACATACAGGTCGGATAATCTGGGTAACCTCTGTGGTACAGCAAACGTTTCCAACACAGGTACCATGACCACCCGTCCTGATATCATATTAAATTATACACCTGCTGCTGCGTGTACAGGTACGCCGCTAGCTGGTACGACTGTTTCTACACAGACTACTGTCTGTTCAGGACAGTCATTTTCACTTTCCCTCAGCGGAAACACAGCTGCTACTGGTCTGACATATCAGTGGCAGTCTTCTACTGATAATGTTAACTGGACAAACATCGCAGGCGCCACAACGCCATACCTGCCCAATAAGATACAGACTGTTACTACCTATTATCGCTGCGTAGTGACCTGTTCTGGTAGCGGTGCTACAGCAAATTCCACTGCTGTGCAGGTAAGTAGTCCGGCACTGGTACGTGGTGTCTTTACGATCAATAAAAATGCACCTGCCGGTAACGGTAACTTCATTTCTTTCAATGCTGCTTACGACTATATTAAATGTGGTATTGACAGTGCGGTTGTCTTCAACGTCGTAACAGGCAGTGGACCTTATGATGAACAACTGATCATTACTCCTGTGGGTGGCGCATCTGCTACTAATACCATTACCTTTAATGGTAATGGTGAAACCATTACTAATCTTTCACCCAGTACGGCAGAATGGGCAGTAATCAAATTGAATGGAGCAGATTACTTCACATTCAATAACCTCAAAATTGTACCGAAAGGCACTACGTCTTCTCAACGTGGTATTGGTGTACAGTTGTTGAATGACGCTGATTTCAATACTATCAGGAATTGTACGATCACATTACAGGCAACCATTACTTCTACCAGCTATGTGGGTATCGCACTGAGTGCTTCTGCTACAGATCCGGTGGGAAGAGGTGCCGCGAATTGTGATGATAATACTTTCAGTGATAACACCATCATTGGCGGTTATTATGGTATTACACTGGTAGGTAGTTCCTCTGTGGCGAACCAGCGTAATAAATTGACCGGTAATACCATCACTGAATCTTATTATAGAGGTGTGTATGTACACGGTGCATTTAACGCGCTGATCAAAAATAATAAGTTCAGCCGTCCCACCCGTGACAATGTCACTACCTATGCGGCTATTCACCTGCAGGACCTGAGTACAAAAGTGATTATTGATGGTAACAGAATCAGTAATCCTTTTGGTGGATTATTGACAACCACTTCTTCTTTCTACGGTATCTTCCTCGAAAATGTAGAGGCTATTTCCCAGCTGGAAAATGAAGTAACCAATAACCTGATCTATAATCTGAATGGTCAGGCAAACCGTTATGGTATCTATAACAGCAATGCCAGCAACGTAAAGATCTATCATAATACCATCTCCATGGATGGTACTTCTACCTCTACCAATAATACTTATAAGATAGCCGGATATATACAGACGGGAGGTGCAGCAGGTGTTGAGTTTATCAACAACATCATCACACTGACTACAACTTCGAATATTGCGCAGTTTGGTCTGTATTATGGAAATGCTTATCCTAACACAGACGTGATATCTGATAAGAATGACATCTTTATCACGCCGGCAGCCGCTAACAAGTACACGGGTTACTATACCAAGAACCTGCCTACTTTACCGGAATGGCAGACCGCCAGCCAACAGGATGCCGGTTCATTTGCCGTGAATCCTTTATATCAGGATATTGCTACCGGGAACTATTCAGCCAGCAATGCCAGTCTGAATAACAGAGGTAATGTGGTAAATGTGGCGGTTGACATTAATAATACTGCGCGTAATATCAGCGCACCAGATCTGGGTGCATATGAATTTACACCACCGCCATGTGTAACACCGCCGACAGGAGGTACTACGCAGCTGAGCAAACAGGTAGTATGTGCCGGTACACCGGTTTTAGTGAGTCTGGTGGGTAACACAATGGGAGAAACACAGACCTATCAGTGGCAGACGTCCCCTACATTGAACGGTACTTATACCCCGCTGGGTGCTTCCTCCGCATATGCTGATACAACTATCATCGCCAGCACGAGTCTGTATTACAGGGCAGCGCTGACTTGTGGTGCCAATACCAGCTATTCAACACCGATACTGCTGACAGTGAATGGTGCACTGGCTCCTAATACTTATACTATTGATAAAACACAGCCAACCGGTGGTCTGAACTTTACCAGCTTCAATGACGCCAAACAGGCAATGATGTGTGGTATCGCTGGTCCGGTGATCTTTAATGTGATAGCAGGTCGTACAACATATGAAGAGCAACTGATCCTTGATTCAATCCCGGGAGCATCTGCTGTAAATACCATCACGTTCCGGGGTAATGGTAACACCATCCACTATTCCAGCTCTGATGGTGCAGAAAGAGCGGTGATAAAACTGCGCAAAGCAGATCATATCACTTTTGACAGCCTGAGAATAGACGCTACCGGTACCAATACATATGGATGGGGTGTACAGTTGTTTAATCATGCTGACAGTAACGTGATCACCAGATGTGAGATCATTACAAAGGCAGACGGAACCACCGGTGACCATGCAGGTATTGTGATGAGTACTTCAGAAACCGACGCAGCAAGTTCAGGTAGCAATACATTCAGTGTTAGTAATACCTTTAGTAAGAATAAAATATCAGGTGGTTACTACGGTATCACTGTGATGGGATACACTAATGCCGGTACATCCAATAACCGCATCATTGGTAATGAAATAAAGGACTACTACAGCAGAGGTATCTACTCTTCTTACACTGGCTTTACACTGATCGCAGATAATATCCTGACTCGTCCGACAAGAACTGGTTCAGACTGGACGCTGTATGGTATCTCTCTGACCAGCAGACATAACAATGCGAAAGTATTGCGTAATGCCGTGTCTAATGGTACGCCTGTACCGACTACTAATACGGTATACGGTATCAGCTTTGACAACGTGAACGCTGATGATACCAAACAGGATACCATCGCTAATAACATCATATACAATATGAATGTAGACGGTAGCCGTCGTGGTCTGTCACTGACATGGTCTACCAATATTATAGCGTTGCATAACACAATCTCCATTGACAGGGAAGGATCTGCACAGACATGGAACTCTTCTTATGGTGCGTATATCAACTTCTGTAATACCAGCAAATTTATCAACAATAATATCACCGTCACCAGCACAGGTAATGAGTCGAAGTACGCGATTTATCTGAGCGGTGATGCTGATATACAGAATAATAACTACTATGTAAAAGCAGGCGGTAAAGAGAACTATGCCGGCTATTTTAACGGTGCCCGTAAAACACTGGGTGAATGGAAAGCTGCTACACAGAAAGATTCTGCTTCTACGGACTATGATCCGATCTATGCTGATCTGCCTGATGGTAACCTTCAACCGGCATTCTATAAAATGGATAATACCGGTGTTCCACAGGGTGTAGCTACAGATATTCTGGGAAGAAGCAGAAGTACCACAACACCAGATGTAGGTGCTTATGAAATAAGTCTTCCATTATGCCAGACCCCAATTAACGCGGGTAAAGCTGTGGTGGCTCCGAATAATAACATCTGTATGGGTACACCTGTTACCCTCGACCTGATAGAGAATACAACAGCGGGTCGTCTGACTTATCAATGGCAGGCTTCTTACTCTGCCACTGGTCCATGGGTATATATCAGCGATACCGCTTATGTGCCTGCATTCAAAACAGAACTGGGTGCTAACAATTACTTCCGTTGCCAGCTGGTATGTAGTGGTACCGATACTGCATGGTCAGAAGTGGCTTTCGTGAATATGAATCAGCCACTGATCAAAGGTATATACCATTAATCCAACAGGATCGGGCAGTAGAAACTTCCCTTCATTTACAGCGGCCGTAGCTGCGATGGAATGTGGTATTGCAGGTGAGGTGATCTTCGATGTGGTGCCCGGTACTTATACAGAACAGGTGTATATGCACAAGATTCCTGGTGCATCTGATACCAGCCGTGTTACCTTCCGTAGCCAGAATGGTAACCCTGCATCTGTGACACTCACCTACGCCGGTACAACTGCAAGGAACTATGTACTGAGACTGGATAGTGCCAGCTATATCACTTATAAGAATATCACCATCACTGCTACCGATGCTACTAATGGCCGTGCAGTAGTATTTGGAGGTAATGCGGTAAGAGATAGTCTGTTGACAAATAAGATCAATGTGCCGGTTGCTACAACAGATAATACAAATGTAGTAGGTGTGTTTGCTGACGACTTCAAAGGTGGAAGCATTGCGATTGTTGGTAATACTATCAAAAACGGTGCAAGTGGTATCCACTTCTCCGGTACTTCTGCCGATGACGAAGTACGTGGATTGTTAGTAGATAGTAATAACGTGAGTGGTGTATTCGCCAGCGGTATCAATATCAATTTTGTGAGCCGTCCTGTTGTATCCCGAAACATTGTAGATCTCAAAGATCCGATGGCCGCATCTGGTTATGGTATCGTATTGAGCTCCGGAGATAGTGCATATAAAGTAATCAGCAATACGTTGACCATCAGTAACCTGAGTACTTCTATATGGGGTATTGCATTGCAGGATTGTAAAGGTTCTGCTGCTGCTACCGGACTGATAGAAGGTAATAAAGTGATCGCCGTAACTGGTAATACCGGTATGATCTGGGCGCTGGCAAACGTAGGTTCTTCTTACAACACGACTGTGAATAACGTGGTGTCTGTGAAAACAACTGGTCCTGTGGCCTACGGATTATACAGTAACGAAGGAAATAACATCAATTACTACAATAACTCCGTATACAATGCCTCTACAGCGGTAGGCGCAAATGTGACGGCTTACATTTCTCATACAAGCCCGGCAGATGGAAACGTGAAACTGCGTAACAATATCTTCTCGAATGAAGGTGGCGGTCTGGCAGCCGAAATAGCATTGAGTGATTTCATCAACAGTGACTACAACACTTATTATACAACAGGTACTACGCTGATCTCCAGAAGTGGTACAGGTGATGATTATGATAACCTGACTGACTGGATTGCGGCTTCTGATCTTGATATCAGCTCCATTGTACACAAGCCTGCATTTGCAAGCATCAATACATTGGAACCTGAGCTGACAAACCCTGATGTATGGGCTATCCATGGTCGTGGTGTACAGATTCCCGGTAACGACCACGATATCAATAAAAAAACAAGACCGGTAACGCTGACAGCAGGTGTACCTGATATGGGTGCATATGAGTTCCTGCCAACCGCAGTCCCTACTGTCCTGCAGGCGGTTCCGGCAATCCCGGCGCCCGGTATTACACAGCAGTTCCTCTACGGATCTGATACAGTTGCGAAAATTACCTGGGATCCTAATACAGCAGTACCTGCTACTATTACTCTGAAACGTTACTCAGGCGTAGTACCACCCAATCTGGCACAGGGTACACCATTTATGTACTTCTATACAGATGTGGACGTGACAGGTGCGGGTACCTATAAATTCAATCTGGAGCAATTCTATGTGGATTCCTGGCTGGGTTATATGGACAGAGAGAAGAATGTACGTCTCGGCAGAACTAATGCGTCCAATACCTGGATCGTTAATGATAGCAGCACAGTAGATGTAGCGAGGAACATCATTGCTGATACCGCTCTGCATTACCTTGATAAATTCACCGGTCTGAGAGGTAAGCTGATCTTTGAACCAAATGGACCCGTAGGCGCAGATACTTCGAATACAGGTACACGCTTCTGGGTAGCATACGGTCATGACAGAAGTTTCATTACTGACAATGATCAGAATCTCGCGCTGCACTTCGTAGCAGGTGCTACGGCTGCACACGTTGTTGTGAAAGTAAATGGCACGGCATGGGGTAGAGATTATACAGTACCTGCAAATGGTTCCTTCACAACTGACTTTATACCGAAATCCGGTCTGAGTGATGCCCGTCTGAGCGGCGAAGGTTTGTATCCTTTCGGTATCAGTATTGAGAGTGATGCACCAATCAATGCTTATGCACACCAGTATAGCTGGTCTACAGCAGGAGCTACACTGTTATTGCCGGTGGGTACATATGGGTATGAGTATCGTCCGATGACAGCCCGCCAGTATGCGGATGCTGACGCCTTCTCCTGGTTCTATATCATCGCTGACAATGATAGTTCTGTTGTAGAGATCACACCGTCACAACTGACAGCAGGTGGACATGCAGCAGGCGTACCATTCCAGGTAACACTGAACAGAGGAGAGGTATATCAGGTAATGGGAGCAATGAAAGACCTGAATGAGGGATATGACCTCTCTGGTAGTATTGTTCGTTCAGTACAGAATGAGAAAGGTAAATGTTATCCGGTAGCCGTATTCTCAGGTAACAGTTTCAGTTCCTTCGGTTGCGGTGGCTCCGGTGGTTCGATAGGTGCAGATGGTGAGAACATCGTACAACAGAACCTGCCGGTACAGTCATGGGGTAAAACATTCATGTCTGCTCCATCTTCCGGTATGACAGATCCGGTTCGTCTGATGAATAATATTTATCGCGTACTGGTGAAAGATCCGGCGACAATCGTGAAGAGAAATAATATACAGCTGCCATCGAATACATTGATCAATAACAGCTACTATGAATTTGAAAGCAAGGTAGCGGAGTATATCGTAGCAGATAAACCGGTAACTGTTGCACAGTATTTCGCCAATGATGGCGCCTGTGGTAACTCAGCCGGTGGTGACGTGGAAATGGTATACCTGACACCTGTTGAACAAGCTGTGAAGAAAGCCACCTTCTATCGTAATGCTGACGCTGGGGTGACTGCCAACTTCATATCCCTCGTGATTCATAAACAAGGTCTGAACTCCCTGCTCATTGATGGTAGCAATACATTCAGTTACACCTTTAACCATCAGAACAGAGCGGATTATGTTGTTGTCGTAAAACGCTGGGATGCCAGTGAAGGGTTGAGCACTGTAAAGAGTGATTCTGCATTCACCGCTATTACTTATGGTTTTGGATATGATGTCAGCTATGCATACAACGTAGCAATGCAGATCAGAAACCTGAACATACAGCCGGCATTTACCAATACAAACAACCAGACTACTAATAAGAATGCTTACACCTGTGCGAAGACGCCATTCCGTCTGAATGCCATGCTGCCAATGATACCAGCCACGCTGACCTGGCAGTTGAGTGAAGTAGCTAACCTGACACCGGCAACGGACATTGTATCCAACAATCCGGTGGCTGCTGACACGCTGGTGATAGATGGTGTGACATACTACCAGTTCCAGCTTACAACAGACTATACTTTCTCTGCACCGGGTGACTATGTGATTCCTGTGAAAGTAACTGATCCTGCTATAGAAAGCTGTGACAACAGTATCACTACTTATCTGAAAGTGAAAGTAATGGCTGCTCCACATGTAGACTTCGCCATCAGTTATAATGGTTGTATCAGCGATATCGCTGTATTGAACGGAACAGCAACAACAGAAAATAATGCGACGATCAGCAAGTGGAAATGGACGTTTGGTGATGGTACAACTGCTGATACACGCAATGTGACCAAACAATATCCTGCTGCGGGTGAATACACTGATACCCTGCAGGTGATCACGAAAGACGGTTGTGTGGGAGATACTGTGAAAAAGATCGTTGTGAACGAACCGGGTGCTGCTGCACTTGCCGCAGATACGCTGACAGTATGTGCGCATACAGATGCCACATTTACCGTACAGAATGCAGATGCCGGCGCAACATACAACTGGTATAACTCAGCAACCGGTGGTGCACTGATCGGAACAGGTACTACACTGGAAATCAAAGACGCAGTAAGTCCTGCAGTATACTACGTTGAAACGACCAAGGGTGGTTGTGCCGGTCTGGCACGTACACCAGCCACATTGCTGGTGAAACCACAACTGGCAGTACCGGTATTAAGAGTAGACTCTATTGGCGTAGATCAGATTCGCTTCACCTGGAATGAAATCGTGGGTGCGGAAGGTTATCTGGTATCTACAGACAATGGTGCTACATGGACTGCACCATCTTCTGGTGGAGAAGGATTGGAACATGTGGTGAAAGGCCTGAAACCTCAGCAGACAGTTACCCTGATGGTGAAAGCCACAGGTTGTGAGGACAAAGTATCACAGGCTGTTACAGGTAAGACATTACCAGATGGTGTATACATTCCATCAGGCTTCTCACCAAATGGTGATGGTCTGAATGATACATGGCAGGTATATGGTGCCGTAGTAAGAGAAATTCATTTCATGGTGTTCAACCAGTGGGGTGAGAAAATATTCGAATCCAATAATCAGAACCTGGGATGGGATGGTAGTTACAGAGGCAAGGCACAGCCTTCCGGTGTATACATCTACATCTGTAAACTGAAATTGGCTGATGGTACCAGCATCGAAAGAAAAGGTACGCTCAACCTCTTGAGGTAATCTAAAAAATGGTTTTATGGAGAAATGGACATTCAGATCAACCCGACAACTCTTTGCTTGCTATTGCTCTCCGCCTTATGGCGGGAGCAACAGCAGCAGGATGTTGTTCCGCAGCTGCTGCGCTGCCTTAATAATCCTGTTAACCTGTTTGCAAACCTATGGTCAGAATTTATCCAACAGAGGGAAAAGCTTCTGGGTAGGATATGGCCATCACCAGTTCATGGAGCCTAACAGAGGTAACTCACAGGAAATGGTACTCTACCTAAGTGCGGAAGAACCTGCCAACGTTACCGTTACTATTGATGGCACCACCTGGTCAAGATCTTATTCAATTCCAGCCAACACTGTTATTGCAACCGACCAGATACCTAAGACGGGTACTTTTGACGCAAGACTTTATTCAGTACCGCCTACTTTCGGTGGCACCGGTGGTGAAGGGTTATTCCAGCGGAAAGGTATTCATATCGTCAGTGACGTTCCGATTGTGGCTTATGCACACATCTATGGTAGTGCTTCATCCGGAGCCACCATGTTGATGCCGGAAGATACCTGGGGATATTATTATGTATCATTGAACAGTCAGCAGGACTATGACTTTGACTGTTTCTCCTGGATGTTTGTGGTGGCAAAAGAAAATAATACTGTAGTAGAAATCACCCCTTCCGTACCCACCCGTAATGGTAAATTACCGGGTGTGCCATTCACAGTTACCTTGAACAGAGGAGAGATTTATCAGGTAATAGGTGCATCATTGGGAGGGAGTGCCGGACATGAGATGACCGGTACGACCGTCAGATCGATTGCCAATGTCAATGATACCTGTTTCCCTGTAGCGGTGTTCTCTGGTAGTAGCCGCACAAGTATTGCCTGTGTCGGTAATTTCGGTTCCAGTGGGGATAACAATATTCAACAGGTATTTCCTTCACAGGCATGGGGAAAGCGATATCTCACCGCTCCCAGTTCTGTTGATAATACCCCCAGTAGTTTCATGACCAACCCCTATAAAGTGGTGGTAAAAGATCCGGCTACTGTTGTGAAACGAAATGGCATACAATTAACAGGTCTGCTGAATAATTCTTACTATGAATTTGAAAGTAATAGTCCGGATCTGATTGAAGCAGATAAACCGGTACTGGTAGCACAATACATGTCGTCTACCGGTGCATGTAACAATACCGGTGGTGATGGTGACCCCGAAATGGTATACCTGAGTCCTGTGGAACAATCCATCAAAAGGATCGGTTTTTACAGAAATAACCGGGAAAATATCAATGTGAATTACCTCACGATGATCATACCCACAAACGGTTTGAATACATTAACCATTGATGGTGTAGCTAATTCATGGAATGTGGCTATTCCACATCCTAATGTGCCGGGTTACTCAGTTGTTATTAAAAGGTGGAATGCCACACAGGCACAATGTGTTGTACAGAGTGATTCCGCCTTTACCGCTGTGACATACGGATTGGGATCGGTGGAAAGTTACGGTTATAACGCAGGTACACTCATCAATAACCTGAATGTAATAGGAGTTATCCACAACGAACAGGATACCTCATCTTATAAAAACGACTTTACCTGTACACAGACACCTGTTGAACTGTCAGTACTCCTTGCATATAAGCCGACGGAGATGCACTGGAACATTAGTAAGCTTGGTAATATCGTAACACCAAATGCAGATGTATCACAAGTGAATCCTTTACCGGTGGGAGAGGAGCTGGTAAACGGAGTTCCTTATTATAAATATACCCTACCTGGCACCTATCTTTTCAGCACGATCGGCAAATATGAAATACCGATTGTTAATACACATCCAGGTATTGAGAAATGTGACCATAAAGAGGAAGTAAAGATTTCGGTAGATGTAAAACGTAAGCCTGCTGCTTCATTCAGCACTGATTTCACTGGTTGTACAATGGATACGGCTTATTTCAAGGCAGATAGTAGTGGTAACGGGTATACCATTGATCGTTGGAAATGGACATTCCCGGGAGCAGTACAGGACAGTGGTGCAGTAGTCCGGCGTAAATTCCCGATAGGGCAGCAGAATATTCAGCTGAGTGTAATTTCAAAAGAAGGCTGTCTGGCAGATACTATCATTCCTATTACCGTAGTAGCGATTCCTGTGGCTGATTTTACGACTGTTCCAGCCGCTGTGTGTGAAGGGGGCAGTATACAGGTGACTGACCAGTCTACTTACGGAGGCACTGCACCTATGAAGAACTGGTACTGGAATTTTGGTAATGATACGACGGCATCACTTGATAATGATGCGGCACAGAAAGCGAACTACAGCAAATTTGGTACATATACAATAGCGCATGTCGTAAAGATCAGTGAACTGTGTGTGAGTGATACTGCGAAGAAGACGATCACTGTAAATGCAAATCCAATAGTAGGATTTACCTATCCGGATACCTGTCTGCTGGCTACCGGACAAGTACAATTCACCAGTACCACAACAGTACCTGACGGACAGGCGATCAGTACCTATGCATGGGACTTCGGAGATGCCAATGCTACTCCTGCCAATCCTAATACAGCTACTATTGCTGATCCGCTGCATAGTTATTCAAGATTCGGAACTTATACAGTTAAATATGCGGTTACCACTGCACAGGGATGTATCAAAGACACCACTGTACAGGCCACCTTTAATCTGAAGCCTGCACTGACATTTGGTGCATCACTGCCGGCTGTTTGTATAAATGACAAGTCGGTCATATCGGTGGCGAAAGCAACCGTAACCAATGGTGTGACCGGTACAGGTATTTATAAAGGCGCAGGTGTATCACAAGCGGGAATATTTAATCCTTTGACCGCAGGTGCGGGTACACATACTGTCTGGTATGTATTTACCGCGCAGGGAGGTTGTACAGATTCTATCCCGGCAACGATCACGGTATACCCTAAGCCACAAACGGTCTTTACTGCCAATGCAGACGTTTGTCTGGGAGAGGCGGTGAGTTTCGCAGATCAGTCAACTATCACTACAGGGAATATCGTCACATGGAAATGGCTTTTCGGAGACGGTAGCACAGAAAACCGTACAGATAATAACACATTCAATAAGACTTATACAGCGTGGAAAAATTATAACGCAAAACTGGTAACTGTCAGTGACCATGGATGTATCAGTGATACCGCTACAAGAACAGTTGCTGTACATGCTTTACCGGTTCCAGACTTTGCATTACCCACCAATATCTGTATGCCGGAAGGCGCTGCACAGTTCACCAATCAGTCAGCTGTGCCTGATATGTCAGCACTGACTTATCAGTGGGCATTCGGAGATGGCAGCACCGCGACAGATGCATCTCCTTTACATCACTATCAGGATGCAGGTGCTTATACAGTAATACTGACGGCTACGTCCGTATATGGCTGTACAGCCGTTAAAGAAAAGGTACTGGCAGATTTCTATGCGCAACCAATGGCTGATTTCACTGTATCTCCGGATACACTGTGTCAGGGGGCTGACAATGTCTTTACTGACAGGAGTGTGGATGCCAATAACAATATCGTAACATGGGCATGGACTTTTGGTGATGGTAGTGGTTCAACAGATCGTAATCCTGTAAAACGCTATACAGCACCTGGTGATTATACTGTGCAACTGGTAGTGGCTAATAATGCAGGTTGCATATCCGTTCCATATACCAGCAATGTAGTGGTATATCTGCAACCGGTCATAGATGCAGGACCATCCTTCATCGTTGCACAGGGTAGTCAGGTAATATTTGCCCCGACTGTGAATGACGCTTCGCAAAGCTTCCGCTGGACACCTCCCGATGGACTTTCTGATCCTACTGTATTGAAACCGGTACTGAAGGCGATGGAAGACCAGATATACACGCTGACAGCTATAGGTGAAGGTGGTTGCGCAGCAACAGACGAAACCTCCGTGAAAGTCTTCAAAAAAGTGAGCATCCCCAATGTATTCTCTCCCAATGGTGATCAGATCAATGACAGATGGGTACTGACCAATCTGGCTGATTACGGGGAATGCACGGTAGAGGTCTTCAACCGTTACGGACAGCGCGTATACTATTCCGAAGGATATAAGACGCCATGGGACGGCACTTATAAAGGCCATCTGTTACCGCAGGCCACTTATTACTATGTCATTAAACTAAACAATGGTACAGCCCCAATGACAGGCTACGTAGTCATCTTACAATAACATCTGAAAATATCGACCAAAATGAGAAATATACTATCTATCATCCTGGTATTGCCCTTTCTGATCTTCATAGGGAATACAGCAACAGCACAGACAGATCCGCATTTTTCCCAGTACTATGTGTATCCGTCATGGCTTAACCCGGCACTGACCGGTGCATTTGATGGCCAGTACCGCATTGGTGCCATCTATCGTAATCAATGGGGAAATATCAGCGATCCGTTTACAACGTATGGTGTTGCTGCTGATTTCACCACCAACAAACAGTTCAATTTTGGCGCCAGCGTATTGAACCAGAAAGCTGGCGATGGTGGTTACAACTATACGACTGCTTACGGTAGTGCCTCTTATACAGGCGTACGTTTTGGCGCTGAAGGGTATCACCGCGTAGTGTTTGGCTTACAGTTCGGTATGATCCAGCGTAAGTTCGATGCTTCCAAACTGACCTTCGGTGATCAATGGAACCCCATCACCGGTTATAATCCGGGTACGCCAAGCGCTGATGGTTTCAGCCGGACATCTTCTACCTCTTTTGATGCAGGAGCTGGCGTATTGTATTACGATGCGGAACCAGGAAAGAAGTATAACATTTTTGGCGGTTTCTCCGTAGCACATCTGACCCGTCCGACTGATCAGTTCAGCGTTACAGGTGACGCACGTTTCCCTATGCGCTTTACAGGTCATGCCGGTGTGAAACTGGCAGTGACTGATGCAATCAGTATAACGCCTAACATTCTTTACCTGAGACAGGGTAATGCAGAAGAGAAAATGGCCGGCGCTTACGGACAATTGTTTGTAAATCCCATCACTGACGTATTGCTGGGTGTCAACTATAGGTTCAAAGATGCGGTATCCACACATGCCGGTTTCACTTACAAGAGCTTTACACTGGGTGTGAGCTATGACATCAATACTTCTGAACTGAGCAAAATGGCGAGAGGCTCTAACAGTTTCGAACTGTCCCTCACTTTCATCGGCAGAAAGCTTTTCAGATCACAGGAAGCGGAGTTTGTTTGTCCGCGTCTCTAATATGAACCTCATCCGTCAACACGTATCAAAAGAAGAACATGAAACGTATTTTTCTTACCATAGCAATGTTTTCAGCAGTAGCCATCAGCAAGGCACAGGTGGCCTACAACTATCTGAGAGCTGCTGACTATTACTACAAGAATGCAGAATATAGCTCTGCGGCTCCTTATTATGAGAAATACCTGGCAGGAGCCAGAAAGATTGTAAGCGATGCCGCATACAGACCTTATAACACACAACCGTCTGCAAAGAAATCGCTGGCAACTGTCAGCAGTGAACAGCAGGCTATTTATAAACTGGCAGAAAGCTATCGTCTGTTACACGACTACAGTAAAGCAGTACCCTGGTATGCAGAAGCCACTGAGTTTGATAAAGCAGCATTCCCGCTCGCAGGTTACCACTACGCAGTAGCACTCCGTGCGCTGGGAAGACATGAGTTGGCGGAAAAGGCATTTACTGATTTTCTGACCTATTACACTGTAGAAGATAATTACCGTGCTACCGCACAACGTGAATTACAGAACCTGCGTTTTGTGATTGCTGAAATGGCTAAACCAGATCTGAACCTGTATAAGGTAGAAAAGGCGCCAACAATCATCAATCCGATCGGTGCTAACTATGCACCGGTATGGTATAAGGAAAATGTACTGGTCTTTACTTCTACAAGACCCGATAAAGATATAAAAGGACATGCCTTTGTAAACCGTCTCTACAGTGCGGATTACGCAACGGGTCAGCCTGATACGGTAAGCCGTCTGAATATTCCGCAACCGAAAGATGTGGATCAGGGTGTGATCGCCCTGACGCCTGATGGGAATACTTTATTTCTGACCCGCTGGACAGTAAAACAGGGTAAGAAAAGTGCCGCTATCTATAGCAGTAAAAAAACAGGTGATACCTGGAGTGAGCCGGTAATATTGGATACTATGCTTAATGTGCCAGGTTTCAGTGCGCAGCAACCTTTTGTAACTCCTGACGGCAAACGCCTGATCTATGCGAGTGACAGACCCGGAGGTGTAGGCGCATTTGATCTCTGGGAAGCAGAGCTGAATGGAGAAGGCACCCCTTTCTTCACAAAGAACTTAGGACCGGTTGTAAACACCCCATGGAACGAAGAAGCACCTTATTACCATGCAGCTTCCGGTTTATTGGTATTCTCTACTGATGGTCGTGTAGGTATGGGAGGATTTGATTTCTTCTATACAAAAGAGTCAGCAGGTACATGGTCTGAACCAGTGAATTTTGGTTATCCGGTAAATTCCGTGAAAGATGATATGTACTTCACCAGCAAAGGCAGTAAAGACAATATCCTCGAATCTGTATGGCTTTCTTCTGACAGAGATGCGGCTTGTTGTCTGGAACTGTTTTCACTGAAGAAAGTAGTACCACCACCTCCTCCGCCTCCACCGGCACCAAAACCAGAACCACAGATCATCGCATTGGAACCACCAGCAACAGATGGACCTATTGTGCTTGAAAATGTATACTACGACTTCAACGAGTCCTATCTGCAACCGGCTTCTTTCCCTTCATTGGATAGACTGGTAGCAATGCTGAAGAAGTATCCGAAGATTGTGATCGAATTAAGCGCACATACAGATAGCAAAGGCTCAAATGAGCTGAATGAAAAACTGTCTGATGCACGTGCGAAAAGTTGTGTTGACTACCTCGTAAGTCAGGGCATTGAAAGTACCCGTCTGCAGGCTAAAGGATACGCTGCTTCTCATCCGGTAGCACCTAACACAAATAAGGATGGTTCTGATAATCCTGAAGGCCGTGCGCGTAACCGCAGAACGGAGTTCAAGATCCTCAGCCGCGAATAAGCTAATGCACACCACTAAAAACAAAAAGCTTATGAAAAGAAAACCATTGTTGCTGCTGTTGCTGGTAGTCTTATCGCAGGGCTTACATGCACAACAACAGCCGCACTACACACAGTATATCCTGAATCCTTTCATTATCAATCCCGCAGTGGCTGGTATTGAAAACTACTGGGATGTAAAGGCAAGTCATCGTCATCAGTGGACAGGGTTGAACGGAGCACCGGTGACGACTTACCTGACAGTGCATGGTCCGCTTCGCAAAAGCGATTACCCTGTAGCCAGTGTAACCGGTTTAACCCCTCCGGGAGATAATCCCAGAGGCCGCGCATACTGGCAGGAGTATACTACGCCACCCGCACATGCGGGTGTGGGGATGACTATTTTGAATGATAAGACTGGCCCGTTGAGCAGGTTCTCAATCAGTGCAACATATGCACATCATATTCCACTGTCAACAAGACTGAGCATCAGCGGAGGTATCTCTGTAGGTATGCAGTCCGTATCGGTAGATGCGGCAAAGTTACAGTTCCAGCAACCGGGCGATCCGGTAGTAGCATCCAGCGCCCTGCTGAATAAATGGAGGCCTGAAGTGAATGCCGGATTGTTGTTGTACGGACCGGATTTCTATTTAGGTGCGGCAGCCCAGAATATCGTTCCCCAGGAGGTTGCTTATGATAATGGTAAAGTAGTGGGTGATTCTCTTTACAGAGGGAAGCTGGTGCCGCACCTCTTTTTCTCAGGTGGTTACAGATTGTGGCTGAGTGAAGATTTTACCATGTTGCCATCTGTAATGGTCAGACTGGTAACCGCAGCGCCGGTAAGCTATGATGTGAACGCAAAGTTCATGTATCGCGACCGCATGTGGGTGGGTGGTTCTTATCGTGTAAAGGATGGTTTTGCCGCGATGCTGGGTGTGAATATCAGTTCAACCATCAACATCGGCTATGCCTACGATTACACCACCTCTTCGCTCAATGCAGTCAGCAAGGGTACACATGAAATACTGATCGGTTTTCTGCTCGGCAACCGGTATGGTGACCTGTGTCCCCGGAATAATTTCTGATCAACGGATGGAATGACACTTTGATAATTTATTAAACCAAACATCTTAATTAAAACACAAACAATTACTTATGAAACGAATTTCCAGTTTTTTCTTTGTCGCGGTTATGTTCTCTTTAATGGTAGGTATGGCTTCCTGCGGAAAGGATGGTGATGTAGGACCTGAAGGACCTGCCGGTGAAAATGGCGCTAAAGGCGACAAGGGAGATAAGGGAGACAAAGGTGACGCAGGCTCCGCGAATATTATCTACTCTGAATGGCTCGAAACACAATTCGCACTGGATACAGCCAGCGGTGAATACGAATGGGCTGTTGAAGTACCTGAAATTACAAGTGAAGTACTCAACACAGGACTTGTGAAAATATACTTCAATCTGTACCTGGCTACAGATCCAAGAGTATCATCCGTACCTTATGTAGAAGGAGATCTGTATATCAGAGATCTGCTGGCTGAAGGCGGATTGATACTGTTGAGCAACTACAATGTAAGTACACAGACGAACTCCTCTGGTCAGAAGAGATTCCTGGTAAGATATGTGATTATTCCTGGTGCTGCCGCTGGACGTGTATCCAAAGGTATTGACTGGGGTAACTATGCTGAAGTAAAAGCTTACTTCGGACTGAAGAACTAGTTTACTAATGACCATCTCCATCAAAACCACATGTAAGATGGCTGCTTTATCCAGGGCGGCCGGTTTTTTTAACATCTTTTTTTGCCCGGTTTTTTAAAAAATTAATGACATGAACAGATATTGTGACCTGACAGATGAAGAACTCATAAGATTGTACAGATCCGGCAACGACCGTGCATTTACCGTACTTGTGCACAGGCACAAGAACAGGATCTTTACAACCATCATGCTGTTGGTAAAAGACAGATGCCTGGCGGAAGATATATTCCAGGATGTGTTCATAAAAATCATCAATGCCTTCAATGAAGGCCACTACCTTGACAACAGTCGCTTTATAGCCTGGGCCGTCAGGATCGCCCATAACTGTTGTATCAGCCATTTTCGTAAAAAGACAGCAGCTTTTGCCATTATCTACAGAGATGAAATTTCCAATCAAATATACCAACAGGTAGAAAGTCAGGAACAACGCATTATCACCAGAGAAACACATGCGTCCGTGCAGCAATTGATAGATCGTCTGCCTGAAGCACAGCGTGAAGCGCTTATCTTAAGATACTATGCCGACCTCTCCTTCAAAGAGATCGCCCAGATCGTCAATGTCGGTATTAATACCGCATTGGGAAGGGTACGGTATGCCGTCATGAACATGCGTAAAATGATGGAAAGAGAAACAAGCCCGGAAGCCGTATAAAAGCTCCGTATGGAGCTTTTTACTGCTTTTTTCCCCATACCGCAATCAGTATGCAGTAGCCCTATATTTTTACTGGCGGTCTCCCTAAAAAAGACTAAATTCATCTGACAAAACAGCATTATGCTGCAGGATACTTTTGCCACTTTACAGGAGACCCGGAATTATGATTGTTTGTTAGTAGCCGTATAGTCAAGTTAACCAGTTTGCCCGTTAGCCCGTAATCAGCAGTATCCATTCAACAGGTCTGAATTGAATTCCATATTTTCTTATGAAGAGGATCTTCCTGCTCATTTGTTTTTTTTGCTGCCTGCAAGCCTTGTCGGCGCAAACAACATATAACGTGTCAGGTACCATCAGAGACACCACCGGTCAGGAAATGATCGGCGCTAACGTGTGGCTGATGGCCGGACGAGATACCATGCATACTATCAGCAACGAAACCGGCAGATTCTCCTTTCAGCAGGTACGTCAATCTATATTTACCATCCGTGTCAGTGTACTGGGGTATGAAACCTGGTACCGGGAATTTTCGT
This sequence comes from Chitinophaga pinensis, assembly GCF_007896845.1. Lineage (GTDB taxonomy): Bacteria > Bacteroidota > Bacteroidia > Chitinophagales > Chitinophagaceae > Chitinophaga > Chitinophaga pinensis_C. Next base: position 106,642 of record NZ_VOHS01000020.1, read on the forward strand.
TTCGGGAAGCCGGTGCACAAATTGACCTGCCACTTATTAAACTTACCATGAAAACCAACGAGCTGAAAGAAGTCGTGGTAAAAGGAAGACTTTCTCCCGTCATCATAAAGGAAGATACCATCGAATATCGTGCAGACCAGTATCGCCTCCGGCAGAATGCTGTTGCAGAAGACCTGCTGAAACGGTTGCCGGGTATGCAGGTGGATATGGAGGGGAATGTACAGACCATGGGTAAGAAAATTACCAAGGTCCGGATCAACGGGAAAGATTTTATGATCGATGATATTAAAACACTGACCCGCTTATTGCCCGTTGACCTGATTGATAAGATACAGCTGATCGACGACTATGGTGATCTGGCCCGTGCTACCGGCAGGAAAGTAGGAGAGCCGGAGAAAATACTGAATATAGAAACCAAAGCAGATCTGGAAAAAGTATATCAGGTACAGGCACTGGCAGGTACCGGTAATGATGGCCGGTATAATGCTGCCGCACTGGCTAATTTTTTCAGTGAAAAGCAACAACTCTCTATAAATGGTAATACCAATAACACATCGGCTCAAGTGGGGAATACAGTTGCTTCTATAGGCAACATCAACTATCGTGGAAACTATTCAAAGGCTTTTTCTTTGAATCTGGGTATCCTTGGTGGCCGTACTACCAGTGAACTGGAATCACTGAGTACCGTGAAAACAGTCACGACCGACGGTACCTTATCAAGTGTCAATACAAGTAATAACAGCAGCCGGACTGAAAACTATAACATCAATATCGGTACTGAATACAAGCCGAAAGAAGGAGATATGCTCAACTTCAACTTTAACGTATCCGGAAATAAGAGCACCAATAACAGTTTTACCAGCGCTATCCAAAGCGGATTACAAAGAAAAGATCAGATCACTGCGAGCAGTAACATAAGCAATACCCCCGTTTATATGGTAGGGATGTTTGGCACACACCGTCTCTCTGATCTGGGAAGGATAGTTTCTGTAGGAATATATGCTAATTCTACAAGTAATAATAACCTGCAGGATGGTATTGACAGTCTGCGGTACTATAATCCAGATAGTACCGTAGCAAAAGATTCTGTACTACATCAGTTACTGGATAAGCGGAATAAGACACTCACCGCCAACGGGCAGATATCTTATGTGGAGCCGCTTGATTCTGTCAATAGTCTTGAGTTTCGTTACTCCCTTAACTATAATCGTACTGACAATATACAGGATACCCGGTGGATCAATGCAGATGGAAAGATCAACAGGATAGACTCTCTCAGCAACAGCTATATCTATACACAGATACAACATCAGATAGAATTGAACTATCGGCGCGCTAAGAATAAATGGGATATGAACTTCGGTATGCGCCTGGTACCTGCAAGTCTGAACAGCAGTATGGCTGGCGGTATAAACAGGGCAGTCGTAAAAAGCAATAAACTGGTGCCGGTATTCCGTATACAGTACAAACTTCCCAGACAGGCAATGGTGAGCTTAGCCTACGCAGGCAATGTGATGTTTCCGACTTATCAGCAATTGCAACCTGTTCCCGATCTGACCAATGCACAGTTCCCGGTCATTGGTAATCCTGATTTACGCCCTGCATTTGCCCACGCGTTGTTTTTTAACTATAGAAATGCAGGTCTGAATACCTTGTTTTTACATCTGTCGGCTAATTATACACAAGATAAAGTAGTAACAAATGTTTCACTGGTCAGAGATAGTTTTAATACCGTCAAACAGGAAACCCGTTTTCTGAATACAAATGGTGACTATAATTTCCGTTTTATTTATGGATGGTCTTATCGGATCGATGATGGTAAGTACAACTTATTCATGGATGGAAACGCCTCCTACAATAACAACATCCTCTATATGGATAATGTGCGTAAAACAGGGCAGAATCTGGTGGTCAATCAAACAGTCCGCGCAAATATGCTACGGGAATGGATGGAGCTGACAGGTAGTGTTGCTTATACTTACAACCGCAATGTTTATGTACTACAGGAGAATAATATCACCAATATCAGTACATGGAATTTTAACCTCAATAGTAAAATATATTTTCTGAAAACATTTAGTATAGCCGGTGACCTTACGAAGCAGTTAAACACCGGATTCAGCGGAGCACTCACAGCTAATCCGCTGTTAGTGAACGGAACGATCGAAAAGTTATTCTTCAAGCGAAAGTTAACATGTCGTCTGCAGGGATTTAACCTTTTAGATGAGACCTCCAGATTATCTCAGACAATCACCGGAAATACAGTAGTGGAGAATCAGAACAGATTACTCGGGCGGTACTTTATGTTCTCTTTACAATGCGACCTCCGGTTGTTCAAGGGACTTAAACCCTGATTGATTTTATTATACAGAGAAAGGGTATGTAGTATTAACACTACATGCCCTTTTCGCTGTATGATATTACATTACGCAACATCAATTTCTTTTGATAAATAAACGTCCTGTATGGTGTGGAGCAGTGATACACCTTCTTCAAACGGACGCTGAAAAGCTTTTCTTCCGATATCAGGCCCATACCTCCTGCACGTTTATTGATCACAGCTGTCTTAACAGCTTCTTTCAGATCGCCTGCGCCGGATGATGCACCTCCTGAATTGATCAATCCGATACGACCACTGTAACAGTTCAGTACCTGATAACGACAGAGGTCAATAGGGTGATCTGTAGTGAGATCGGTGTACATTCTCTCATCCAGTTTGCCATAACTGCTGCTACCCATATTAAGTGCCTTGTAACCGCCATTGTTTTCAGGCAGTTTTTGTTTGATGATATCTGCCTGTATGGTTACACCAAGGTGGTTAGCCTGACCGGTGAGATCCGCCGATACATGATAGTCTTTTCCACCTGTTTTAAAGGCGTCATTCCGTAGATAACACCAGAGGATGGTCGCCATACCCAATGAATGCGCTTCTTCAAATGCAGCGGCTACTTCTGTAATCTGACGGCGTGCATCTGAAGATCCAAAATAAATGGTTGCACCTACTGCGACAGCACCAAGATTCCACGCATCTCTTACTGTACCAAACATGATCTGCTCAAAACTGTTAGGGTAAGTCAGCAGTTCATTGTGATTGATCTTAACAATAAAAGGTATTTTATGTGCATACTTGCGCGACATGAGTGCTAATCCCCCGTATGTGGTGGCCACACCGTTACAGCCTCCTTCAATGGCAAGTCTGACGATGTTCTCCGGATCAAAATACATAGGATTTGCCGCAAAAGAAGCACCTCCGCTATGCTCTATCCCCTGATCTATTGGTAAGATCGATACATATCCCGTTCCGCCAAGACGACCTGCACCATACAATTGGGCCAGGCTTCTCAGTGTCTGGGGTGTCCGGTTGGAAAACACAAAATGTTTGTCGAGAAAATCAGCTGAGGGCAGGTGTAATCGTTCTTTTGGTACTTTGGTGCTTTTGTAAGTGAGCAAATCCTGGCTTCGTCCCCAAGTATGCTGTTGATTTTTCTGGAGTCATGGTTTTGTGTTTTTTGTTATATGATGAACGTATATTACTTATAACACCTGATCAATTGTCTTGTTAATTGTTGTCTTTTGGTGCTGGTCTCCTATATCTTCTTTGTCATTTCATCCGTGAATCTGCCTGCTCCGCATGCGGAACGCAGACTATCCGGTGTGCCGGCACTACAAAAGAGAAGAGAATAGTAAGTAACAAATAAGTGCCCTCATTAAAAAGGGATTCTGGGTTGATTGCCTGCACGACTTCCATGCCAGAGAATTAACCAGTTGACTATTAATAGATTGTTTTTCAGACAGCACGGATAATACGATTGTATTTCGCCGATCAGCGAAATATAACAGATCTGTTAAACTGGACTTTGCTACAAGTTGTTATAAATCAGTTTATAAAGAAATGGCATCACAGTTGTTAAATCTGTGTCGGATTGATCGGGTATAGGATAAGCAGACCGTCCTTTATCCGGATAATCAGTCCGGTTTTTCAAGGATCGGATCCATTATTATCATTGATAGCATTTTTGCTTTGAACACATTACCGTTGCCTTCACCATTACTCACAGCTTTTTGTGCCTGAATTCCACGTTTGTTGACGTCTGGATAAAGTACCCCGTATATACAGTCGCCGCTGTTGTATCATTGCTGGGGGCAGGCTTTGCAATCTGGCGACTTAGCTGGCTGTATTATCAGCGCCTCGGAGAAATAAGACGTTTACGGTTTAAGCTGAATGAGTTTGACAGGTATCTGGGAATATTACCCGTGAAAAAGACTGGCTGATGGAAGAAACACATCACAGGGTAAAAAAATCTGCAGATGGCAATAAGTCTGCTGAATACACAATATACCTTTCTTGCAGATACGAAGCGCGTCAGCAGTCCGTAATACACAACACCGGATGTTTGCTATTTCTCTGGTATACCAGAAACTATATCAGGAAGACGCGTTGTCAACGATCGATATTCCTCAGTATATCAGTGAATTGTTGGATTCTCTTAAAGATGAATGAAGTAGATACCGATATTGACTTCCATCGTAAAACAGTACCTTTAAAGCTCGATGTTGCGCTTGCCATTCCTTTCGGCATTATTTATCACAGAAGCAATCAGTAATATTTTCAGACATGCATTTACCGGCCGGAAAAAAGGTATTGTAAACATCTCATTGCAAAGCAATGATGGCAAACATTATACATTACTGATAAAGGATAATGGAGAAGGATTACCTGTTGATTTTGACCCCTATGCAGACACCTCCATGGGATTGATGCTGATGACAGGCCTGAGCAGACAGGTGAGAGAACCTTACATATTTATATTATAACGGTGTTACCGTAGTGCTGGATTTTCTGAACGATGGCAGGCTGCCGGATAACTTGTAAATTACATTGAGAAATGACCATGAAGGAAATATACTGATCGTCGAAGACGAATTTATTGTGGGAAATGATCTCAACTGATGCTTAGAAAAGCAGTTATGCAGTCTGCGGCATTGCTGCTTCTGTTGATAAGCCAAGCAATGATAGAAAATAACCAACCTGGGTGCTGTTGGACATCTTTCTGTTGGATGGCTCATTAGGTACAGATCTGGCCGGATATCTCAGACAGAAGAATATCGGATTTATATATATATCTTCAAATACCAATCAGAGTATACTGGAAATTGCGCGTGCTACCAGACCTTATGGATTCTGGTAAAACATTCCGGGAGAAAGACCTCCTGATCATGCTGGACATCGCCAGATACAACCATCGAATAACCTGCAAATGGGATTGCAACGTGAACATTAATGCAAAAGCATTGCAGCAGATTCTTGAAGCGCCCTTTGAATTATCTGACAAGATCGCCCTATCCCGGGGGTGTTACAGACGTTTGTTCCATTTGATTATCTAAATATTGCTATCGCCGGCAAAAGGCCGAATACATTGGAAGACCTGAGCTTCCAGAGAACAGGCTACGATGAATACGAACAGCTGGATAACGCAGACTTGTGTAAATCTTTAGGCTTTGACAGAAATAACATACTTGCAGGAAAAATTACACAGCTGCAGGTGAAACAGGTCTATCTGAACGATGTCGAATTCGACAATGGATAGCTGACAGTCCATGGGAACGTAACTGAGTGATCATCTCCGTCTGAACCCAGACTGGCTATTGCGATCACATTATCCAATGGTATGCG
>NZ_VOHS01000021.1 GCF_007896845.1 Chitinophaga pinensis
CCTTGCATTGACAGGCACATAGCCCATTGCATGGCGGACGTGATGGTAGAAAAATGTGCAAACATGATAATGGAATTCAGAGATAAACCTATCTGATAGGCCAATTCTGCCAACGGAGGAATAAACGCCGTTTACGCTGCCATTCAGTACGAAAAAAATAGCGGCTCAGATAATACCTCTGTTCGTCTCTTTGCATGGAGGAAAAAACAGGGCCGGATACCATAGATCAGGTTCAGTATATTTTCAAAGAGCGCAAAAGGCAGATTCAATAGTCCTCTTTTACGACCTTTGATACCACCTGCATATTTATCAACAAGTTCCAGATCACTGGCCTGCTGCTGATTATCGCTGGCAAAAAAAGCGTTACTCAATGCCATCACATGATAGCAGAAGAAGGACTTAATGTATTAGTAGTATAATCGATATCATAGTACATTTTCTGACCCTGATCATCAGTATAGCCAGCAAGGCATGTACTACTGCAAACAGAGGGAATACCAGTTGACCTGTACGGCTGCGCCGGATCTGGTGGTGATAAAAACGCCGCCATTCAGATCACCGATGATCAGCCATAATACCGCAATACTACCACCTGCAAATAACGGGATGATCAGTGCGTTAAAGAAGTGGTTGCGTAACGCTTCCTTATTGATCAGAAACAGACATAATACTGCCAGTGTACTATAAAGTGTCACCGTATTACCAATCATGGGATCAGGTGCACCGAAGACAGCGCCGATCCCGCCATCAGGAAACGCTTTTAAACGGATCAGTACAATACCTGCACAAAATAAGAGGAAGAGCACAGACATGCCGGTATACAGATATTTCACCAGTGTAAGTGGTACGGAAAAGTTAATAGGCAGATCTCTTGATGCCGAATGAATGGCCGCTTCTTTTTATAAGCAATCGCAATCCAGACAAACAGCACGAGCAAAGCACCATCTGTAATAGCAGAAGTCAGTAAGAAATTGGTAGGATCTGAAGCTGTAAGGACTTACATAATGAAATACCAATGCATAAACAGTAGATACAAGATGGCCGGTAAATAAGCAAGGGAGCAGTGATAACGCAGGCTTTTATTATACGCAGCCACAAAGGCCAGCGTTGTCATCAGGATGATCTTGAAATAGGTATTGATCGCCAGTGCGGGATTAACATAAGTCATCTTTATCAGCTGCTGTATCTGACCCGGCCAGACATGCTCACCAGGGATGCCGGTCACCAGTACCGTCAGATAAAAAGATAGAACGACCCCAATATCCGCAGTGCTAAAAAAGCAACATCTCTGCGGGGTTTCGGTATCTCCTCAGCAGAACGTGCTTCACTGAAGAATAGTTTATAAGCCCTTTCATCCGGTTCGGTGATCTCCTGATATTTCCCATACAACAATCTTGCTGCTATCCGGTACAACCAGATTGATAATACCCCAAAGAGCAGCGCATATATGGCAAATATCAACAGCGATCGCAATACCGGTGGCTGCATCCCTGCGAAGATAAAAATGCTGTCATACTCCCAATGGGCAGGATGGATGGCGTCAGTCTGCCGGAAATGATTTTCCTGATACAAATCATATAGAAAAAAAGGGGCAAATACAGCAAGGCGGTGATCAGCGAGGAACATTTACGAACATGATATTTACCGGACCATACACGAGGCAGTTAACAGCAGCTATTACGATTAGTACCATCGTTGAGCGGAAATGCAGGTTTTTCCCGGTCAGCAGGAAAAATCCTGCGCAAAGGATTGCATTGATCAGAATAGCCAGTATAATGCGGGCTAAAGGTGGTGTATTATCCAACGGGTCCCGCTTTACATAACCGTGGAATAAAACAATACAGGTATATTCATAAGGGCAATTTAACCGGGGTAACGAAAGCTGATTAAACACAAATACTAAAAGAGGCCCGCCCGGAACGACGAGCCTCTTTTTTGAGGTTGTCTATAAAGTTAACCTCTTATTGTATAACCGGCAATACCAACCAGTTTGTATTTATAAAACAGGGGTTTTCCGGCTCAAAAACCGTTCATCTGACCGGCAGACTGACTGACAAATAAAACTGCGGGAATTTCACCTGAATTTCATTACATTTATAACAACAGTGAATGTTTGATGATGTTCTAATCTTATCAGCTACCGAATGACGCCAGATCGTATCAGACGGTACTTCCTTTTCCCCTGTATGCTGCTACTCCAACTGTATGGCTGCAAAGGTGATAGAACAATCAGGCCATCCGGTAAGGTGTATATCTACAGGGAGAATGGTAAGTATACATTATATCGAAACAGTACCCCGTTCCTGGTAAAGGGAGGAGCCGGTTACACAAATATGTCCACGTTGAAAGCAATAGGAGGTAATACCATCCGTACCTGGGATACCACCAATCTGAAAGCAATTCTGGATGAAGCTGCTGCCAACAACCTGGCCGTCATTGCCGGCTTTTATGTTCCTGAAAGCAAATATCTGGACCATTTTTACCGCGATGAAAAGAAAGTGGAAGCACAATACAATGCCTTCCGTAATGTCGTATTGCGTTACCGCTCCCATCCCGCTTTGTTGATGTGGTGCCTCGGAAACGAAGTGGACTTCCCTTACAGCCCTAAATACAACCGTTTTTATACCGTTTATAACCGGCTGCTCGACATGATACATGCCGATGACCCTGACCACCCTGTTACCACGGCCATGATCAACTATCAGTTCAGAAATATCATGAATATCAGGTTGAAGATACGTGGACTTGATCTGCTCTCCTTTAATACTTTCGGAGACCTGAAAAAGCTTGACGAACAGTTGTCCGCTAATGAGTGGTTATGGAAAGGACCCTTCCTTATTTCGGAATGGGGTATCTATTCTCCGCAGGAATCACGGACCACAGCATGGAGTGCTCCTATTGAGCCTACCAGTACAGAAAAAGCAAAATATTATCATGAATTCTATACGAAATACCTCCCGGTCAACAATCCACGTTTCCTTGGCGCACTTACCTTTTATTGGGGATATAAGACAGAAGTTACACCTACCTGGTACAGTATAGTCGGTCAGCAGGGCGCACGGACAGCCATGATGCAGGAAATGGAATCCTGCTGGACCGACAGGCAACCGCAGCATCCGGCTCCGGCTGTGGAACGCCTGCTGATAAACGGCAAGAAACCAATAGATAACATTTTCCTGTCTCCCGACACGGTACAAACAGCTGAATTGAAACTGGCAACGACGGATACCGCCCGGCTCCGTATTCTATGGGAAGTGACAGATGAGGACTTTGACCCGGATACATCGCGACCATGCACGTCTACGATGCGGGTATCACTCCTCAGAACAGCGCACGGATCACCTTCCGCACGCCCGAAAAAGAAGGCCCTTATCGCATCTATTCATGGGTCTATGACAGATATGGAAATATTGCAACGGCTAATACCCCCTTTTACATAATTGAAACAAAAAAAAAATACGGGTACGCGTATCCCGTCCTACGCGCATTGAGTTATTGATCCTTCGGTTTATTATTGTAACCGGGACAATCAGTATGGGTATACTCCTGTACAGCCTCTTCAATCCTGCCAACATAGGAAATAAACCCCTATACTGGCTGATGATGTCGGGCATCATTTACTTTTGCCTGAAAGTGCTGCACGAATGGTACCACTACTTTTACATCTCCATACCCACACGCCCCCGTACTAAAATAAATCCTACCGTAGATATATTTACCACCTTCTGCGCCGGAGAACCCTATGAAATGATCATAGAAACGCTCACCGCGATGCAGGCTATTACCTACCCGCATACCACATGGCTTTGTGATGAAGCGGATGATCCTTATCTCATAGAAGTATGTAAACGACTGGGTGTACGACACGTAACCAGAACCAACCGCAAAGACGCCAAAGCCGGCAATATCAATAACGCCTTACAGTATGCTACCGGCGAACTCTGTGTGGTAATGGACCCTGATCATGTACCTGTGCCTGAATTTCTGGACCGGGTGGTCCCCTATTTCGTTGATCCGGACATTGGATTTGTACAGATCGTACAGGCATACGGTAACATCGGCGACAATATCATTGCCAAAGGTGCCGCACAACAAACCTTTCAGTTCTATGGTCCCATGATGATGACCATGAACACCTATGGTACCGTACAGGCCATAGGCGCTAATTGTACCTTCAGGAGAAGCGCACTCGATGCTATCGGCGGTCATGCCGCCGGACTCGCAGAAGACATGCATACCGCCATGCAGTTACACGCCAAAGGATGGAAATCAGTATATGTACCGGAAGTGTTGACACTGGGGCTGGTGCCTGCTACCCTATCGGCCTATTATAAACAGCAACTGAAATGGGCAAGGGGTACCTTCGAACTGCTGGTCACTACCTATCCAAGACTGTTCCGGAAATTTACGTGGCGACAAAAGCTACATTACGGTACACTTCCTTTTCATTACTTCTCTGGTGTAATGTCTTTCATTAACTTTCTGGTACCGGTGCTCGCACTGGTACTCGGGATTATTCCCTGTCAGTTCGACCTGCTTTCTTTTGGTATCATCAGTATCCCCTTTCTGGCCAGTACGATACTGGTCAGACATTTTGTACAACGTTGGGTGATGGCAGAAGAGGAAAGTGGTTTTCATATAGTCGGCGGCTTACTACAGATAGGCACGTGGTGGATCTATGTACTGGGTCTGTTTTATACCATCATCCGTAAAAAAGTGCCCTATATACCGACGCCAAAAGATGACAGGGAAGCTACCAGCTGGAAACTGTTTATTCCTAATGGCATTATTCTGCTGGTCTCTGTGACAGCAATTGTCTATGGACTATGGCTGGACTGGAACCCTTATTCATGGGTGATGGCAGGCATTGCATGCATCAATTGCCTGATCATGTTGTTTAATATCCTCGCAGGTATCTGGAAAGGCCGTATGAGTGATCTGGCACCACAGACGACCATGGAGTATATATATCACCACTACTACGCCGTCAAAGTAAGACTATGGAAATTAAGACACGGCGTCTATGTGATGATGCGTAAGTCAGCTATGTCACTCACGCTGATCGTCTGTGGCTTCACCTCATGGTTTATTTACGAAGATAATAAACCGCCTCCTGCTTATCAGTCGGCACACACTTACAAAGAAAATGTTTTCTATACAGGGATATTCAGTCCGGCAGATACAGGCGGAATGACTGCTATGGAACATGTGATGCATTATGTTGCCGTAAAAGGTGCTCCATTCAATATTATTTCCTGTTATATCCCATGGGGAGACACTCCTGCCTGTTTACCAGATGATTCATTGATGAACGAGATCTATGCATTTCATGCTGTTCCGATGATCACCTGGGAACCATGGGCAGCCCTTTTTAAAGACGACCGTAAAGATTCTTCTCTGCGTAAAGAGCAGAAAATAATGGCGCATATCAGCAACGGAGATTTTGATAGCTACCTGCAGCAGTTCGCACAACGTATTATCGCCCTGCGCCGGCCTGTATTCATACGCTTTGCCCACGAGCCGGACAATCCGGCTTATCCATGGTCTGCAAAAGGACATAACAAAGCGACGGAGTATATTGCGGCATGGAGATATGTACATGACTTCTTTCAGCATGCGGGCGCCAGAAATGTAGTATGGGTATGGAACCCATGGAAAGCAGATGCGGTAAACAGGTATTTCCCCGGCAGAGAATATGTTGACTGGCTGGCAGTGACTATTCTTAATTATGGACGACTGAATCCCGACGGACAATGGTATAGCTTCAGCCAGTTATACCAGCCTTTTCATGCACAGACGCTTTTCCGGTCGGGATTACCGGTGATGATTGCCGAAACGGGTTCTCTCGCAAGAGAACCGGGACAAAGTGGTTGGTTACAGGACGCCTTTGCCGATATTACTGATCATTTTCCGGAGGTAAAAAGCACGATTCTCTTCAACAGCAGTTTTGATAAAAACACCATTGGCGGCACAACTGTAGATATGCTGAACTGGGAATTACTCGAACCTTCTGCACCATTGTCACTGCTCAATGATTTGCAAAAGAATAGTGCGGCGCCAATGAATAGTCAGGTCATGTTACCCGCTGTCAATATGGTGACGCACAGACAAAACACACTACTGAGCGACACCATCAGAGGCGTTATTTATTCAAAAGGAATACCCTGGTTCAGAAACCATCATACACTGACGCGGAAGGAAGTGATGGCGGATCTGCAATCCATGCAACGCGTCGGCATCAATACAATCAGACGATATGGTCCCGGCGTATATGATCACAATATCTTTTCTGTTGCTGCTCATCTGGGCATGCTGATACAATATGGTTTCTGGATGCCGGAACCGTCCCTTGATCAGGGAGTGGAAAAATGGCCGGAAGACTATATCCATACTGTTGTAAATACTGTCAGAAAAAATAAAGACAACAAAAATATCATCGGATGGCACCTCGGAAATAATTACTGGGAAGCGCTGGACGACAGGTATATTGCTCCATCCTTACTTTATCATCAGGACCAGTACATACTATGGCTGCGTAAGCTGGTACAGCAGATAAAAGCAGCCGATCCCGGCAGGCCTGTTACACTTGATGTACCGGAGGGACGCCGGTTCTCGCTCACTGTACAAACTATCGCAGATGCTATTCCGGAACTCTCCGCAATAGGACTTGTATCACCAGAAGATGCCGGCGGTGGTAGCATTACGGTTACAGATATTCCTTATTTCTTCAGCGGCATTGATGTCGATAATTATATTTCAGCCAAGAGGAAAGGCCCGGTTTTTATAGTGGCATGGCAGGATACGCAGACAAGGGACGCGCTTACTTTTAACGGACTGACAGACCTTGATGGTAATTACAAACCCGATGCCGTGCGCCTTGCACAATACTGGCATGGTCGTATGCAGGCACCATCCCTACCTGCTATAGAAATACTGAAACCGGCAAAAGTGACTGATCCCGGTGCTGTGCTGACCTATAGCGCATTGGTATTTGAAAAAGGACAATGGAACCTCGATGGTTACTTCGATCCGTCATTGCATTTTGAATGGTACCTGTACAAAACAGACGGATGGGAAAATGGTATTTATATGGAACATGCAGGTAGTGGACCTGTACTGCAATTATCTGTTCCGGAATCGCCGGAATTATACCGGTTGTATCTTGTAGCAGGGAAAGGACAATACGTAACGACTGCCCTTTCTAACCTGAATACACCACTGATAAAATAGTACTCATTATTTATCCAGTCCAAAGAAGCGGCAGGCTTCCGACGGACTATCATACTCCGTTGCTGTCAGTCCCAATAGTCTGGGAAACCTGAATGTCAGCTGAGGAATTGTATGTCCGCCACCTGAAATACTGATGAATTGAACAATAGTACGTCCTTCTTTGGTCCATTTACGTTGTGATACAACGGTGGATGCGGTTGCAGGTGTCTCTTCCATAGCGTTGTTCCTTGCTGCAAAATGTTGTGCGGTAGCAAGCGCTGAAATAGCGGTGCCTACTTTCTTAAAGAACAGGTTCACTTCTCCCCCGTTGTAAGGAATGATCTTATCCGCTGTACCGTTAACCATCAGTACTGGTGGAGTAGTGCCATTCATGGTGCAGGAGCAGGTAGCTGCATCCGGCAGACTGGCACAGACGGTAGCAATACCCGCTACTTTTTCAGGCGTTTCCATGGCCAGCCGGAACGCCATTTGTCCACCGTTGGAATAACCAAAAACAAAGACCTTTTCCGGGTCAACATGGTATTGACGCTCATAATAGGCAATCAATGCGTGCAAAAAGCCCATATCGTCAATATTCAGCTGCTTTGCCTCAAAAGGAGCATCTATACGGCAATCATTCCAGTTGCCTTTATATCCGTCAGGATAAGCTACGAGAAAACCATCTTTATCTGCCAGCTGATCAAAGCGATAACCGGTCCATTCCCTGAAACGTTTCCCGTCCAGACCGGAGCCATGCAACATAATGACGAGTGCAGGCCGGGGAAGTGGTTTAGCCGGCACATATGACAGAAAGCGGCGTTCCAGTTCACCGACCTTTATAGTGGATGAGCTGATGTTGGCACCGAGTTGCGGGATTCGGGGTATCGGTGCATAGATATAGTAACTGTACAAAGCGGTAATAATGACCAGTAATACGGCGAGGCTGATAAGTCCGATCTTCAGTAAATACATTGCTGATAGTTTTAATTTCCTGTAATGCCGCAAACTTATGTACATTAGTTCCCGCTTTCGTATTGATAAGTAAAAGGTTAGCGCTAACCTTAAAGTAACTGCCTGAACTATGCACGAGTGTAATTTAAAGGATCCGATATCCGATCAGCAATGTGTAGACATGATCAATGCTGTGGGAGATTCCCTGTATGTTATCGGAGGAAAATGGAAACTAAGGATCATCATCGCACTTTCCAACGGAAAGAAACGTTTCAATGAATTGCAGAAGGCATTGAATGGTATTTCTGCGAGGGTGTTGTCAAACGATCTGAAGGATCTTGAGCTGAACGGTTTTGTCCGCAGAATTGAACGTAGTGAATCCAGTAACTTACTGGTAGAATATGAACTACTGGAATACAGTCACACGCTGACGAATGTCATTTTTTCGCTGAATGAATGGGGCACGATGCATAAGAAAAAGATCATGCATAAAGATTGAAAAAAATAGCCCCCCCAGGAATGGGGAACGGCCTAGATTAAAACAGAAAATCTTTATTACATCATCTTACGATATTTCTTGTGTAATTGTACGGCAGCTTTCACCGGATCTCCCTGTGGCTTTACGGCATATTTATCATGCCCGTTTGCCCACTTCCATTCGAATGTCTTCACCTGCTCTTCAAATGCCTTTAAATCGGCTGTTTCGCCCTTTTTAAGGCTGGACTCCAGCAAAGTGAAAAACTGCTGCCAACGAGGCTTATAAAAGCCTTTAATCAGTCCGTTCCACTGACGGTTTGAATATTCATGTACCGGACTATCCTTATCTCCCCATAAAGTCACCAGATCTTTTGCATTGAACTCATACAGGTCCTGCTCTGCCGGTGTAATACCATTACTGCGGGCATCACTGACCCATTTGCCCAACAGAAATCCTTCCTGTGTGCCCAGCAACATGTCCATATCATCCAGCAATCCGAGGAACTGTGCGCTATATTGTTTAAACGCCGCAAGGTCTTTATTACGGTAAGCAGCAGCTACCCGTTGTTGTAAAGGACTGGCATAGTTACCCAGCGCCTGACGGGTCACGTCTACCAGATCATACTTAAATCCTTCCGTTGGTTTCACCTGTGCGGCCGCACTGATGAAAAGATCCCATGCCGGTACTAATTTAGTGGGATCATATTCCAGTTTTGTTTTTACTCTTTCTGCGGCTATTTCCAGTGTTGGTCTGGCAACGATGATCGACTCAGGTGCACCTTCTGTCGGACCACCCACGTACACCGTATGATACAGGATCTGCCATGCCTTGTTCACCGCTTCATTTTCTACACCGTAGCGCTGCTTTGCATACGATTGCAACCATGCATCTACGTTGATCGGCTGATCTCTCCATACGTTATCTATCATCAGCTGGTACAATGCAGGATTCTGCTCAATACCTTCCGGTGTCAGACCAATCCCGGACATTTTACCGGAAGCCGGATCATGTAATGCCGTAGCCGGATCGTGCGCAGCTGCATCCATACTACCCCACATACCGGTATTGCCACCGAAGTTGTGCAGCATGTTCCAGATCCATGGTTTGCCATAATAGGCCTGTGTATTCTTCCATTCAGGATGACTTTCACTATAGAGATCCAGTACAATCATATGATCATCAGGCACTGCATTCAGCAAAGCGCGGATCTGTGGCTGATGCCAGTAACTGGCATTATAGTGAAACATCCATCCCTGCATTACCCAGACTGCTTTCGGATCAGCGGCTGCCATAGACGCATATACCTTGCGGCTCATAGCGTCGAGGAAAGAAGAGTCACTGGAAGGCGGCACATTCTCATTGAAAGTATCAGCTGAGTAAAAGTGATCCGTACCAAAAGCTTTAGTCTGTGCTTCAAGGAATTTCTTACCGATCTTATCAAACATCGGACTGTTTGGATCGAGTATATATACATCCGGGAAACCTGCGTCCCAGTTGGTCGGCTTTACGATTTCATCCGGATACTTGTCTTTAAATGCTGGTGGTACGTGTCCTGTAAAAGCAGGTAATACCGGCAACATACCCATACTACGTTCTGCTGCCAGAATCTGTTGCTGTAAAGCTTTGTGGCTATCTTTCCAATGTTGTGGCAACGGACCACCCCACGCATCAATATTCCCCATCCATAGCCAGGAGAAATAAGCCGGTCCGCTGAAAAACTTGTCCAGTTCTGCATCTGTAAAGCCCATTTCCTTATAAACTTCCTGCCAGATAGCTTCCTCACCGGTAAGCGCCAATGGCATGTTGATGCCATTCATCGCCATCCAGTCTATTTCCTGCTGCCATCTCTCCCAATTCCACCAGCTCATGCTATATTGGAAGGTACAGTAGTTGATATAATAGCGGTATTTATACGGCGTCACATGATGCTCTTTCACCTTTACAGCAGGCAATACAGCCGGCAGGTGCAGATTTGTACCGTTCCAGGTAATAATTGAATTACAGTAATTTCTGAGATAGTAGTTCAATGCTGACGCTACGCTTACGCCGTTGTTTCCACGCAACACAATACGGTTGCCATTACTTTCTATTTCAAATACATCCTTTCCGTTATCTGCCGGCAGGTACTCGCAGGTAAAAGCAGTAGCTCTGTCCTTTACGACCCTTTTCAAAAACGCCTCCGTAGCGGCCTTGTCCAGCTGTGCAAACGCAGGTAATCCTGCGGTGCTGAGTAACAAGGCAGCAATGATCTTTTTCAATTGCATGAAGAAACTACTTTAAAGGAAAATGGCGGACAATGCCAACCATTTTCCTTCAGTTTGATGAATGATAGTTGTGTTAGTAATTCTCGTTTTGCTTCAGTACACCATTGCTTTTATCAATCTCTGTTTGTGGCAATGGGAAATAATAATGCTTAGGTCTGATGAAATTACGTGCCTGTACCAGAATATTACCATCTCTGCCATACTTAGGTTTGTTATAGTAGGTGGTGATATCCAGCAGACCGGCTTTGTCCCAGCGCATCAGGTCCTGATGACGTTCATTTTCGCCACTCAGTTCCATACGACGCTCGTGAATAACAGCTGGCATACCAGCACCGGCTACATCGCCCAGACCAGCTCTTTTACGAACTTTATTAATCTCTGCATCACCAGCACCTGCACCTGTGGTACGGATCTTTGCTTCCGCTACCAGCAGCATGATATCTGCTGTTCTCAGCAAAGGCGTTTTCAGTGAATAGTTAAGACCACCGTTAGGTTTCCAGTAAGAGAATTTACGGAAGTGATAACCGGTTTCTGACATGTTTGCATTGTATGTTGCGATAGAAGAACCGATATTGATCTTGTCACCCGGAGACATAATCGATACTGCTTTACGCGCATCATTCTGTTCGAATTCATCTACGAGCTGCTTCAATGGCTGGTGGAAGTTCCATCCGTTCCATTCACGCGGCGTATAGTAGGTAGTAAAATCTGAATAACCCCAGGTATCGCTTGTCTGCACCGCAAACAGCATTTCATCATTGTTACTGGTCTCTGGTGTAAAGTTAGCTACATAAGTCGGTGCAAGATTATACTTGCCGCTGTTGATCACTTTCTCACCATAGATGATCGCCTGATCCAGTTTCTCCCAATACATATACAGCTTACACAGTAACCCCCATGCAGTACCTTTTGATACACGACCCCTGTCAGCACCTTCGTAACTATCAGGCAGGAGATCTGCTGCAGCCAGCAGGTCTGTCTGGATCATACCACGCAGACTGTCGATGCTTACTTTCGGTTTGTTGTAATTACCAGTCAGTACATCATCTTCAGATACTACCGGCGCTTCTCCGTATACCAGCATCAGTCTCCAGTAAGCAAATGCCCGCAGGAAGCGGGCTTCACCCAGACAACGGTTTTTGATTGCCTCATCAATGGAAGTGATCTTTGGTATGTATATCAGAGCACTGTTTGCACGGTTGATCATTTCATATTTCCATCTCCAGCCAAAACGCACCTGTGCATTCGCCGCATCATAGGTGAGATTTTCGATGGCTACATCTTCAGAGTGGTCACCCGCACGATACTGATCATCAGAAGGATCGTCAAAGGTAAATTCGGCGTGTCCTGTGAAATCTTCTTCCAGCAGTACGTTATAAATACCGGTGATACCATTGATGGCGTCTGACTGGTTACGCCAGTACGTAGCGGTCGTATAGGTACCTTTTGGTGTTACATCCAGAATGCTATCGCAGGAAGTCATGGAAGTAAACAGTACCGCGGCTATAATTAAAAGTTTATTACGATTTTTTGTTGTCATGATCCATTGGTTAAATGAAACTTAGAAATTCATTGAAGCACCAAATGTTATACTTCTTGCCTGTGGATAGGTTGCTACGTCCACACCTCTCTGCTTGTTACCATCTGTATAACCCAGTTCCGGATTCAGACCGGAGTAGTTGGTGATGATGAACATATTTTGTCCGGCAACATACACACGGATACCGGGTGCATTTGACTGGCCACCCCATACTTTCGCAGGAATGGTATATCCCAGTGAAACGTTGCGCAGTGCGAAATAGTTACCTTTTTCAATGAATCTGTCTGACGTACGATAGTTACCATTGTTATCGCTCAGTGTCATACGGGATACGCTGTTGCTGGTACCCTCACCATGCCAGCGGTTCAGCTGTTCTGCATAGTAGTTGTATGAATAGGTTGGATCCAGACCCTGCATTTTATCAGCGTTATACAGTTTTACACCTGCAACACCGGTAAAGGAGAGGTTCAGGTCAAAACCTTTGAAGTTACCACCTGCCTGAAAACCATATTGCATACGAGGATTAGGGTCACCCAGATAAACGCGGTCAGCTTCAGTGATAGCGCCATCGTTGTTAACGTCTACGAAACGTACATCACCCGGTTTGATATTCGCTTTCCTGCCATCTTTAGCAATGTAAGGGTCGTTATCAATCTGTGCCTGATTCTGATACAGACCAGCTGTTTTCCATCCATAGAAAGAAGCGATAGGCTGTCCTTCGTAGGTACGGGAAATCTCCTGATTCTGGCGACCGTAGTTAGATGAACCGATATAAGAATTGCTTGAATACAGTCTGGTTACTTTGTTCTTCAGTAAAGTGGCGTTAGCAGCTAAGAAATAAGTAAATGCTTTTTTGCCACCCTGATAGGAAACTTCAAACTCCCAACCATGGTTATTCAGACGGCCGATATTCTCATCAGGTACAGTAGATGTACCGTGCAGGTCCGGCTTTGCAGCAGGTACCAGCATGTCAATAGTATTCTTATTGAAGTATGTGATAGTACCATTCAGCGCGTTATTCAGGAATCCGATTTCCATGCTGATGTTGGTCATGTGTGCCTTTTCCCAGGTAATAGCGTTGTTGGCAAGACTGGAGTTCCAGATACCGGTATACGGTACATCACCGAAGTTATATTTACGGTTTTTGACAACAGTAGCGAGGTACTGGAATTCAGTTACGTTCTGGTTACCCAGTACGCCCCAGCCACCAGTCAGTTTCAGGTTGCTGACAGTATGTACATTATTCCTGAAGAAGGTTTCATCAGAAATACGCCATCCTGCAGATACGGCAGGGAAATATCCCCAGCGGTTACCCGGTGCAAATCTGGAAGAACCATCTGCACGCATGGTGGCGGTCAGCAGGTACTTACCTTTAAAGCTATAGAAACCTCTTACGAATCCTGATGCCAGTATGTTGGTTGCATAATAGTTACCAGCTGCATTATATACGATAGAACCATTATCCAGTACCAGCACATAAGGAGATTCATCATCAAAGCCATTACGCTGTGCATTGAAGTAGCTACCGGTATATTTCTGGTAGGAAACACCGCCTGTCAGGGAGATCTGGTGTTTCTGTGCAAGGGTCTTATTATAACTCAGGAAAGCCTCTCCCAGATGTTGGTTGGTGCTGGTGTTCGCCTGATTTAATTCCGCGTCATCACGAGTACGTACCTGTGTCAGCGTTTTTGGCAGGAAGCTGAAAGAGTTGCTCAGTGTTCCGTCAAATGCGTAGTTCAGACGCAGTTTCAGGTCTTTGATGATCTCTACTTCTGCAAACGCATTTGCAAGGATACGGTAGTTCTTTATCCAGGCATCTGTTGTTTCAGCGGTATATACCGGGTTATTGATATCACCCAGTTCATTACTACCCTGAGCAGATCCGTAGTTACCCAGTTCATCCTTCACAGGAACAGCAGGGTTGAAACGCAGGGCGCTGAAGATAAGACCTGTTTGTGAAGAATAGGTATCCAGTGAATTACCCTTACGTGCGGTCAGCTGCAGGTTCTCTCCTACTTTCAGACGGCTGTTGATTCTGTGTTCAGAATTGATACGTACGGTGAATCTTTTGAAATAGGTATTAGTGATCAATCCTTTTTCATCGTAGTAACCCAGTGAGAACAGGTAGTTAGAAAATGCACTACCACCTTTGATGGATACATCTGCATTAGTGACATGACCGGAGTTGAATAATGCTTTCTGCCAGTCGGTACGCTGTACAGCATAATATGGATCCTGCCAGATAGCCGGTACGGACAGACCGTCATTGGTATAACGTTCCTGTTTCAGTTTTACCAGATCGGGCGCTGTGAGCAGAGGCAGATATTTACGTACGTTGGATACACCACGATAGATGTTTACGGAAGTATTCAGCTTTTCGTTGTAAGTACCTTTTTTAGTAGTAATGATGATGACACCGTTGGCAGCACGGGTACCATAGATCGCAGAAGAAGACGCGTCTTTCAGTACTTCCATGGAGGCGATATCGTTGTTATTGATATCACTCAGACCAGAAGAAGCTGCGGGCACACCATCGATAACGATCAGTGGTTCTGAGTTATTGATAGTACCTGTACCACGAATACGGATACTTGGCGTTGTACCCGGAGATCCATCCGAACGAACGATATCAACACCCGCTACGCGGCCCTGAATGGCCTGTGCAGCATCACTTACCGGCAGGTTTTTGATATCTGCACCTTTTACGGTGGAGATGGTACCGGTCAGGTCACGTCTTGTCTGTACACCGTAACCTACAACCACTACGTCATTCAGGCTGGTCGTGCTGGTAGACAGGGTAATATTATTCAGATTGCCCAATGCACTGACAGTCACCGGAGAGAAACCGATGGTCTTGAACACCAGTGAGTCATTGTTTTCGACTCTGATGGAGAAACTACCGGTAGCGTCAGTGGTAACACCTCTGTTTTTGCCTTTTACACCTACGGTAACACCGATCAGTGGCTGGCCTTTATCATCTTTTACTTTCCCCTTTACAGTGATCGCTGTATCTGCGGGCAGTGACAACATATCGCCTGCCAGTGCCATATCAGCGATGACGTTCCGGGTATTTTTGGTAATGATAATCTGTGTTTTATTCTGCTCGAAGTTAAAATCAGATGTATTCAGCAGCTGTGCCAGCACTTTATCAACCGGCATATTGCTGACATGCATGCTTACCGGAGCAGCCGCCTTGATGTGAGAGGAATTATAAACAAAACGGAATGGTGTCATCTGCTGGATCCTTTCCAGCACCGCTGACAGCTTCATATTGCTGACAGTCAGGTTGATCTTTACTTCCCGGATATCCTGTCCGTCTGTATTATTGGCGAACAGGGAAAAAGAAAAGGTAAAGGCAAATATCAATATATAAACCGAACATCGCATGAGAAATAATAAGAATTGGATACACGATCCCCGTGTATGCGCTGTTTTTTCCATAACTTTAATACGATTTGTTGTTAGTAAATAATGAATCCAGGGTATGCAGGTTTGGCGACATGAAATACCCTGTACAGGCGTCCCCTGTACTCAGGTGCAGGGA
This sequence comes from Chitinophaga pinensis, assembly GCF_007896845.1. Classification (GTDB taxonomy): domain Bacteria; phylum Bacteroidota; class Bacteroidia; order Chitinophagales; family Chitinophagaceae; genus Chitinophaga; species Chitinophaga pinensis_C. The sequence continues at coordinate 15,987 of NZ_VOHS01000021.1, forward strand.
CGTTTTGTTTATATTACGTACTGTTTATACTCTGCGGCATATATGTCCAGATGGTTTTTCTCTTCCTTAATTACATGACAACCCGTGGTTTCTGTTTCACTGACAACCTTTTCCTTCCAGCGTCACAATGCTACTGTCTGCACTGAAGGTATACGTTGCATTATTGATCTTACACAATAGATCTATCACACGGGATACTGCTGATTCTTTCTCAAAACTTGCAGTGATCATACACTGCTCTAACGTGTTGTTGGCGAATACTACTTTAACATTGTACTTTCTGTTGATGGCACGGGCGATTTCCCCGAAAGACTGATCATAAAACTCCAGTTGTCCGCTTGTCCAGGCATGTGCAGTGGCTGATGCTACTTCCTTCAGTACCGGTGGATGCTGGCTCGCATACTTCAGTTGTTTATTGGATGTCAGTACAGTAACTGTTTTTGTTTGTTTGTCCTCCAGTCTGACTTTACCACTTGTTACCGTGATATAAAAAGGCTCGTCCGGATAAGCTTTGATATTGAATGCGGTGCCCAGTACCTGTGTCGTCATATCACCTGACTGTATGATAAAGGGTTTCTCCGGATCGCTGGCTACATCGAAATAGGCTTCCCCTGTCAAATCCAGTTTACGTTCACTGAAGAAAGGGAGATCGGTATATACAAGGCGGGTTTCTGCATTGAGCCACACCTTGCTGCCATCTTTCAGCACGATCTGCTGCGGATGTTGTGAGGCCCGGTATACCTGCCTGTTGCTGGAGAACAGGATCAGCAGTCCCCCTGTAAGCAGCAGCAATGCGCCTGCCGCAATCTGCCATACTGATAACCGTTTCATCAATGACCGGCGTGAAACTGCCTTTATCCTCTGATCTATCTGCCTTTTCATTCTTGCCTCCAGTGCAGCTTCTTCTTCTCCCGGCAGTGCTATGCTCAATTCCTGCTGATTAAATGAATAATACCATTTTTCCAGCAAGGCATGCTCCTCAGGAGTAGCGGTACCCTTCAGGTACTTCGCAGTCAGATCAGTCAGCTGTTCTTTAGTCATAATTTCACAGTAAATGCAGATAAGAAACGTTTCCTGACAAAGCACAGCAAACCGTATTCTTAGTAATAGTGTAAAAAAAGGGGCCCTACCCTACCTCTCTGAAAAAATATTTTTTGAAAATTTCCGGTCAGAGGAACCAGACCATATGTTTCAGTTGTACACGCAACTGACGGAGCGCTCTTGTAATGTGCTTTTCAACTGCTTTGGTGGAGATATTCAGTTTCTCGGAAATATTCTTATTTCCCAGCCCTTCTTCCCGGCTGTAATGAAATACAAGGCGGCATTTTTCTGGTAAGCGGTTGATTTCCCGGTTGATTTCATCCTGTAGCAATCTGCTTTCAGCGGAAGGCTGTTCTACCGGCAATGACAGGAGTTCTTCGAGAGAAGTGGTACTATTATGCGGTTGTGCAAAATGATGAAAAACGGCATATTTGGTCGCCGTGGCGAGATAGGTGTACAGATATTTGATGTCGGAGCGTTCGCGGGCAGCCCAGAGGCTTGTAAAGACTTCCTGCACAATATCTTCTGCTGCCTCACTATCTTTCAGATGGTAAAACGCCAATGCATATAATTTACGCCAGTAGCGAAGGTAAATTTCGTCGAAGGCTTTTGCGTCAGAAAGCCTGACCCTGTTGAATAATTCATTGTCCTCCAATACGCTGTATGACATAGGCGCCGGTAAAAAGTGACTCAAAGTACCAATAATAATTTTCAATTCCAATACACCGCTTACCGGCAAAATATAAATTTAATTCAGACTGTATCTCTGCTACTTCCTTAGCACCCACACAGCTGATACCAACCTGCAATAATACAAACAAAAGTAATATATCACTACATGCAACAGGTAGTCCCTGACAGAACCGGACGCTTTTTATACTGAATGTGCGACATATAAAAACAGGCTGCATCAGCCTAATAATGCACATAACAATATGATTATTAAATAATTAATCATTAATTCTATTCATTTCCAGTGATTCATCGGGGAAAAGTAAAATAGCGCCAGATGCGCTGCCTAATGCGAATTTCTATTACTTTTGCAGCCGGTATTTTTTCTAAGAAAAGGTATAGACACAGTTAGTAAAGCATGCATATATTACTCAAAAACGTTCAGGTAGTCGCTCCATCGTCCCCATTTCACGGACAGCAGCAGGATATTTTAATTGAAAACGGCATCATCCGCCAGATAGGGACAGGGCTTTCCGCTCCTCAGGCAAGGGTTGTTTCCGGAGATAATCTGCACGTATCCCTCGGATGGACAGACCTTTTCGCTCATTTCAGCGATCCCGGTCAGGAATATAAAGAAGACCTGCAGAGTGGTGTTGACGCTGCTGCCAAAGGTGGCTATACTACCGTTATGATTGTGCCAAACACCCAGCCGGCCCTTCATACAAAAGCACAGATAGAGTATGTGATCAGCCGTACACGCCACAGCGCGGTACAGGTATTGCCTATCGGTGCGGTAACCAAAAATCTGGAAGGGACTTCCCTTGCAGAGATGTACGAAATGAGACTGGCGGGTGCAGTCGCTTTCTCAGACGGATTGAAACCAATCCAGTCTCCGGGCATCATGCTCAAAGCGCTGCAATATGTAAAGGCAGTCAATGGTACGATCATCCAGTTACCGGATGACCACAGCATCTCCGCTCACGGTCTGATGCACGAAGGTATCTACAGCACCCAGCTGGGTATGCCGGGTAAACCTGCTATCGCAGAAGAACTGATCATCCAGCGCGACATCGAGCTGGCACAATATACCGACTCCCGTATCCACTTCACGGGTATCAGTACACGTAAATCAGCAGAACTCATTGCAAACGCGAAAGGAAAAGGTATTAAAGTGACCTGTTCCGTGACGCCTTATCACGTTTCCCTGACAGATGCTCATCTCCTCTCTTACGACTCCAATCTGAAACTGAATCCTCCGCTGCGTACCGCAGAAGATGTACAGGCCCTGCGGGATGCAGTAAAGAATGGCGTTATCGACTGCTTTGCCACCCACCACCTGCCACAGGACTGGGATGCCAAACAGGTTGAATTTGAATATGCAAAGAATGGTATGATCGGACTGGAAAGCGCTTTCGGGGTACTGCATAAGCACCTGCCTGAAGTACCGGTTGAAAGACTGGTAGAGATGCTCTCCGCACAACCAAGAAAGATTTTCGGACTGCCGGAATTGTCACTTTCTGAAGGCGCGACTGCCAATCTGACTATATTCAATCCTGAAGAAGAGTGGGTACTCAGCACAGCGCATCTGGCCAGCAAGTCTAAAAATTCAGCGTATATTGGCGCGGAATTGAAAGGCAGTGTGAAAGGAATCATCAACGGCCAATATGCCCAACTTTAAAACAGTCATTCGTGTATGAGTAATGCAACATATCCTAATCCCGGTATAAAATGGGGACTGATAGCCGCTGTAGTGGTTATTGCTACCGGTATCGCCCTGTATTATACGGATCAGCCTATATTTTTCAGCCTGAGATTCAACTTTATACAGCTACTGATCTGTGCTATCGCCGGTTTACTGTCTGGTCTGGAACAAAAGAGACGTCAGGGTGGCTTTATCGGTTTCAAAGCCGGTCTGCAGCCCATCTTCATGACTTTTGTGATCGGCACGCTGGCGGGTACAGTCCTTACCTATATCATTGTCAACTTTGTAGATCCGGAACTGCCGGCCCGTATGAAAGCAATGGACCTGAAGATACTCGATGAGATGTCAAAAACCCATCAGGGCCCCGGCGTTACAGAAGCAGATCTCGACGCCCGGCTGACCGAACTGAAACAAAGCGACTACAGTATCACCTTCGTAAGAAGCATGCTATCCTATTTTACCGGATTATTCCTTGACTTTGTGATTGCTGCAATACTGGCGGCTGTTATCCGCAGAAAGCGTATTGCATAGATTGGCACTTAATTAGATAGATAAGCATCCTAAACACATTGTTATAAAACATGGATATTTCCGTAATCGTTCCCTTAAAAAACGAAGAAGAATCACTGCCTGAACTGGCTGCCTGGATTGACCGTGTCATGCAGGAGCATCGGTATTCATATGAGGTATGGATGATAGATGATGGCAGCACTGATAATTCCTGGGATATCATTCAGCAACTCGCAGCCGGCAATCCAAATATAAAAGGCATCAAGTTTCAACGTAACTACGGTAAATCCGCCGCCCTTAATGAAGGCTTCAGAGCTGCACAGGGTGACGTCGTGATCACCATGGATGCCGACCTGCAGGATAGTCCTGACGAAATTCCGGACCTCTACCGCATGATCAAAGAAGATGGCTTTGATCTGGTAAGCGGCTGGAAAAAGAAACGTTACGACAGTGCACTCACCAAAAACCTTCCTTCAAAATTATATAACTATACCACTACCCGCATGAGCGGTGTAAGGTTGCATGACATGAACTGCGGACTAAAATCCTACAGCCGTAAGGTCATTAAAAGCATAGAAGTATATGGAGAAATGCACCGTTACATTCCGGTTATTGCCAAATGGAACGGTTTCAGAAAGATCGGCGAGAAAGTGGTAGAACACCGTGCCCGTAAATACGGCACCTCCAAGTTTGGGCTGGAACGCTTTATCAATGGCTTCCTTGACCTGGCTTCCATCATGTTTATCAGCAAATTCGGAAAACGTCCGATGCACCTCTTCGGTGCACTGGGCACACTTTCCTTTATACTCGGTTTTGGTATCTCTGTATACCTCGCCATTCAGAAATTTGCCTACTCCCAGTATAAGATGACCGAGCGTCCTCTCTTCTATCTGGCCCTGCTGGCAATGATCATAGGGTCACAATTGTTCCTGACCGGCTTTATCGCCGAGCTGGTCACCAGAAATGCACCGGAAAGGAATGAATATCTTGTCGAATCTATCCTTGATCGAACTAAATAACAGCAGATGGCAAAAAAGAAAATTCTGTTTCTCGGTCCGGCGTGGCCATTCAGAGGTGGCTTGTCTGCCTATAATGAAAGACTCGCGGAAGAACTGCAAAAAGATGCAGAGGTTGAAATCTGGACATTTACCGTACAGTACCCCTCTTTCCTTTTTCCGGGAAAAAGCCAGTTTACAGATGCTCCGGCGCCTGCAAACCTACGCATCCGCAGACTGATCAATTCTGTCAACCCGCTGAACTGGATCAAGGTAGGCCGCATGATCCGTAAATGGAAGCCCGATCTGATCGTCACCAAATACTGGCTCCCACTCATGGGACCATGTCTGGGTACATTACTCCGTCTGGGTAAAAGTAAACATACACGGGCAGTGTCCATTCTTGACAATGTGATACCTCATGAGAAAAGACCCGGTGATGTGCCATTTACAAAATATTTTCTCAAACCCGTAGATGCGTTTATTGCGATGAGCCAGTCTGTACTGGACGATCTGCGTCAGTTTGAGCCCGGTAAACCAGCCTCTCTCATTCCGCACCCGGTATATGATAACTACGGTACTCCTGTCTCTAAAGCAGTGGCAAGAGAACACCTGAAACTGGAGCAGGATAAAAAATACATCCTGTTTTTCGGCTTTATCCGTGAATATAAAGGACTGGATCTGTTGCTGAAAGCGATGGCCGACGAACGTCTGAAAGCAATGGACGTACGGGTGATCGTTGCTGGCGAATTCTATGGAGACTCTGCTCCTATTATGAAATTGCTGGATGAACTGAAACTGGGTGAACGGGTTATCCTGCACACGGACTTCATTGCAGAAGACGCTGTAAAGGACTACTTCTGTGCAGCTGATCTGGTGGTACAACCTTACAAAAGCGCTACACAAAGCGGTATTTCCCAGATAGCCTATCATTTCGAAAAGCCGATGGTAGTTACCCGCGTAGGGGGTCTTGTTGAAATGGTGCCAGACAACATCGTTGGTTTCCAGTGCGAACCGGAACCGACCGATATTGCCGCCAAGATTGCAAAATACTATACCGATAACCGCGAGGCCGACATGACCGCCGCTGTCCGTACAGAGAAAAAGCAATATTCATGGGAAAGACTGGCCGGAGAGATTAACCGATTGGTTTACAGTAAATAAGCTCATTTATTATACCCTATAACCGGAAAGATCTGTAAAAGGTCATTCCGGTTATTTTTTTGCACCAGATATATAAGTAATATTTTAACTTCTTTTAAACAAGATCGCGAGATACGCATGCGCAATTGTTTTATCTTGCAGCACTTATAAAAACGGAATTACTGTGATTTATCGTAGCAAAGCACCATTACGCCTGGGCCTGGCCGGAGGCGGAACAGATGTAAGCCCCTACTCTGACATGTACGGCGGCGCAATCCTTAATGCCACCATTTCCCTTTATGCCCGTGCAGCCATCGAACCAATAACTGAAAACAAGGTTTACTTCGATTGTGCTGACAGGAATGAAACACTGGTATGCGATGCTAACTTCCCGCTTCCGCTGGATGGTAAACTGGAGATACTGAAAGGTGTGATCAACCGTATACATAAAGACTATGGCATCCCTTCCGGCTTTAAACTGACCACGTTTGTAGATGCACCTGCCGGTTCCGGTCTGGGTACCTCTTCGACACTGGTAGTAGCTGTATTGGGCGCCTTTGCTGAATGGCTGAAGCTCCCGCTGGGTGAATACGATATGGCACATCTGGCCTACGTGATCGAAAGAGAAGACCTGAAACAGGCGGGCGGTAAACAGGACCAGTATGCGGCTACCTTCGGTGGTGTAAACTTCATGGAGTTCTACCATGACGATAAAGTAATCGTGAATCCACTGCGCATCAAGGATAAATACCTTGATGAACTGGAAAACAACCTCGTACTGTACTATACTTCTACCAGCCGTCTTTCCAGCAGTATCATTTCCGAACAACAGAAAAATGTACACGAAAAGAAAGAAGCTTCCATTGAAGCGATGCACCACCTCAAAGAACAAGCAGTCATGATGAAAGAAGCCCTTCTTCGTGGTAGCATCGATAAAATTGGCGACATTCTTGATTACGGTTTCCAGCACAAAAAGAACATGGCGAAAGGTATTACCAACTCACAGCTGGATAATATCTATGAAGCAGCCAAACGTGCCGGCGCATCTGGTGGAAAGATTTCCGGTGCAGGCGGCGGCGGATTCATGATCTTCTATTGCCCGGGTAACACCCGCTATCAGGTAGTGGAAGCTCTGAATGCTTTCGGCGGACAAGTTAAACGCTATCACTTTACGCACAATGGCGTGAATAGCTGGTGCATGTAATTCTACAATTGAACAACGACATCATTTCATGAGTAACAATATCATCAAAACAATACAGGAAAGCATCGCAGTAAAGCAGGCCATCTGCGAAGATGCAACCCTCATCAATGCCATACAACAGGTTGCCAATGTAATCACCAGCAGCCTGCAACAGGGTCATAAGATCCTGTTCTGTGGTAATGGCGGCAGCGCAGCAGATGCACAACACCTGGCAGCTGAATTCTCCGGACGTTTTTATAAAGACAGAACGCCCCTGTACGCAGAGGCACTTCATTGCAATACATCTTACCTGACCGCCGTAGGCAACGACTATGGCTATGATCAGGTATACGCACGTATCCTCAGAGGTATCGGTCAGGCAGGTGATGTACTGGTAGGTATTTCTACCTCCGGTAACTCCGCCAACATTCTGGAAGCTTATAAAGTAGCAAAAAGCAAGGGGATGATCGTGATCAGTATGACCGGTCACTCAGGTGGTAAAATGAAAGATGGCAGCGATTATCTGCTGAATATGCCTTCCTCAGATACACCGCGTATACAGGAATCACACATTACTGTCGGACATATCATCTGCGAAATCGTTGAAAACAATCTTTTCCCATGATACAGGAATGTATTGTACTTGCCGGCGGACTTGGAACACGTCTGCGCAGCGTAGTGGCCGATAAACCAAAATGTATGGCCCCTGTCAATGACAAGCCATTCCTGTTCTACCTCCTGCAGTATCTTATTAAACAGGGCATTACCCATGTAGTATTGTCCCTCGGATATAAATCAGAACAGGTGATCGAATGGTGTGAACAGGCGAAATTACCGCTGACACTCTCCTATGCTATTGAAGAAGAGCCATTAGGTACCGGCGGCGCTATATTGCACGCCATTTCCCATATCAATGGAGATGAATGCTTTATTGTCAATGGTGATACTTTCTTCGATATATCACTATCCGACTTCTATCAGTTTCATCAGCAGACACAAAGTAAACTCACTCTGGCCCTGAAACCAATGCGCCAGTTTGAACGTTACGGCAGTGTAGAGCTGGATCCGCAGGGACGTATTACCGCCTTTCTGGAAAAGAAGTATTGTGAAGAAGGACTGATCAACGGCGGCGTATACCTTGCCTCCAAAGCATATCTGCAAAGCCTTGGTCTGCCACAGCAGTTTTCCTTTGAAAAGGAAGTACTGGAACCACAGGTACAAAACAATCAGGTATCCGGCTTTGTCAGCGATACCTATTTTATAGACATCGGAATACCAACCGACTATGAACAGGTCCAGATGGATTTCCGTTCATAAGCCTACTAATTGAAGAATATGCAGATTGATGCTTCCTGGACATTGTTCCTCGACAGAGATGGAGTGATCAACAACGAGATCAAAGACGGATACGTGCTCAGCTGGGATATGTTCCGCTTCGAAGAAGGCGTCCTGCCTGCTCTGAGCAAGCTGGCGAAAAAATTCAGCCGTATTGTACTGGTGACTAACCAACGCTGTATTGGCCGGGGACTATTGACACCGGAAGGACTTCAGGAAATACATACAAAAATGCTGGAAGCGATCAGCGCCAATGGAGGAAGAATAGACAGGATCTATTATTGCCCGGATATAGACAGTAACAGTCCCTGCCGTAAACCAAACGACGGTATGGCGCTACAGGCTAAAGCCGATTTTCCCGAAATAGACTTTTCCAAAGCCATTATGGTGGGTAATACGCTGAGCGATATGAAATTCGGTAAAGATCAGGGGATGACAACCGTCTTTATTCCTTCGACCAAACCGGATCTTCCTTTCCCACACCCTCAGATGGACTATCGTTGTAAAGGACTACTGGAATTTTCATCAATCATACAATAATTTTGTATCATATAACGTAATAAGCCTGTAGTTTTCATTTCAAATAAAATTATGATCAGAACCTGCTTTCTACTGTTATGCTGCACATTTCTCTCCTATACCGGCCTGCAGGCCCAGAAGGTCAGGATCAGTCCCGCTAACGAAGAAGTCCTGCGTAAACAGCAGGATTCATTACAGGTCCTTTCAGACCTGATCCTCCGTGGACGGGATGAGGCCGTCAGACAGAATGCAAATGACCGTTTTATTCCGAAACTGGTGCAGGCATTAAAAACGCCCTACTCTTTTAACTTCAGATTTGACTCTCTGAGCACTATCTCCATCCAATATCCGGCAGATAGCACCTTCCGCATCTTCACATGGGGACTGGAGCAGGAAACCAGCTTCTATCACCACTACGGAGCCATACAGATGAGAACTGAAGGAGGAGAACTGAAGCTGTTCCCGCTGTTTGACAGATCTGATTACATTAATAATCAGGATACTATCACCAATAATAAGGAATGGTATGGCTGCCTGTATTATAAAGTACAGCACCGCCGCTATTTCAACAAGGATTACTATACACTCTTCGGCTGGGATGCCAATAATATCCGTAGTCAGAAGAAAATGCTGGATATGCTGACCTTCAAAGACGGCGAACCGGTATTCGGTGGTCCGTATTTCAGTTTTGCAGAAGATACCGTTCCGAAAAGAACACGTAACCGCATTATTCTGGAATATAAAAAAGACGCGACTATCAGTCTGAGCTATAACCCGGAAATGGATATGATCGTGTATGATCACCTGATCTCTGAAACCAATCAGCCATCCAAGCCATCCACCTTCGTACCGGATCTCGATTATGAGGGCTTTAAATGGAAAGCCGGTAAATGGGTACACATTGAGAAAGTCTTCCATGATGCACTGCCACAAGGCAAGGTCCCTGTAGACCAGCCGATGAATCAGAAGCAGAAAAGGATGATGGATCCACGTACTGCTGAGGAGATCAATGAGGGCTTACAACAACCGAAAAAGCCAAAAGGCAAGAAACAATAAATTAAATAAAAAGGCTATCCTTCATACGGCGGATAGCCTCTTTTTATTTATTGCACCAGCATTTCATCCACAAATAACCACGACGTACTTCCCTTGAAAAGATACCCTTCGGGGATAGTGCCTATTGTCTTCGCTACAATCCGTATAAAACGTGCCTTTTTCTTCCTGATATTGACATGAAATGACTCCAGATAGGGCTCACCCCTTACAGAACCTTTCAGGTTCTTTTGCGTACCCGCCAATTCATATTTCTTCCCGTTAGCAGAAATGTATACAGACACCTCCGATGGCAAAAAGATGCCGCTGTTAGGATCTGCCAGAAAATTTACGCTGACGTTATTGATACTGCTTACCGCTTGCATATCTACTACTGCCTGCAGGTCTTTGCCTGAAAAACCCAGCCAGCGGCCATCTTTAAATGCTGTAGTACCCATGATCCCATCTGTCAGGGTAGCCGCTCCTGCCGCCGGATAGGCAGTATGAAACGGATTCTCCAACGTTACGGGTTTACCCAATGCACGATTCACCGGAATAAATGCCTGACTCGCTGCGATCATCTTTTCTCCGTCAAACAAAGCTGCGTACACAATACTCGCCGTATTCACGCTCAACGGCCCCTTATATTCCGCTCCATGCGCATCCGGCAGTTTATCTGTTGCATACCGTAATACAGCTTTACTATTGCTGCTGCTGATACTGACGGTAGCAGTATGTTCCTGATTGATCTCATATCTGATAACAGGATCCGGACATGTCTGCAACAGATCAAACCACGCCGTTCCCGGATCTGGTAGTTCCAGCGTCAGAATAGCATTTGTAGAAGAAGTAGTTGCCCGGAACGTAAAACTGTATTGCTGCCAGTCGTTCGTCAGCGGATAAACATGCTCCTCTCCCGCTGCCGCCAGTCCCATACGAAAAGACGGCATTTTTACCTGTTCCTTTGCCTTCGCCCATACAGACACCGTATAACTATTACCTGCATTGATCACCATCGGCACAAGACGGATCTTATTTCCACCGCTGTCTACCGGTGTGATCAGACGCAAACTGAATAATCCCTCCCTACTGGTTCTGCTATCTGCAAAAAAGGTAGCGCCATGGTCCGCTTTGGCGTGAACGGTACTGGTTACATTAGATCCTATTGGTAGTCCCGGACTAACCACTTTTTCAAAACCCGGATTCACTGTGAGATTGCCGGCATACAATAAAGGAGACACGGCCTCTTCCACTGCACGGATAAGGTATACCCTTGTACTATAAGCATCAATGATATCATTGATCTTCCCACCAGTAAAGGGTACCGTTCTGTTCTCAAACCATAATTCCGCTTCAGCGGATAGTCCGCCGCTTTTCCCGGTGATGGCCATACCCGCGCTTTTCAGGTCTGTCTGTAAGAGCAGTGGTTTGGGCTTATTCTCATTATTGACAGCTATTACAAGCAGATTCCCCTTATAGGTAAAAGCGCTTGTCAGTATGGTTTTGTCATCACTATGTACCTGCGGTGCGGGATCTGCAGAAAGCAGGAATGGCGTCATCTGGGCTGTTTCTACAGCCATGTCACTACAGGCTGACCATGCAGCGACTGATTGCGGATTGAGATTACCGGGTGCATGTACATAGTACTGAATACCTTTAGCACCTTTTACCAGTCCCATATAGGTAATGACGCGTATTTCCCGGGCGGTAGGTTCGCGGGACCACATTTCCTGTCCACCGAAAGCCTGCGGTACCAGCCAGACAGACTTCTCATACCGCAACCGCTTATTCAGAAAGCCAACATCCTCAGCTACCTTGTCAGCTGCGCCGGGTATAGGATAAGGGTCCGTCATAGCGATATCCATAGTATGTCTGAATTCGTCTATTTTCTGCGGCATCATGAATACCACAGCAACAGGATGATAAGGATCCAGCTCTTTAATCAGCTGATAGGCCCTTTCCAGCACTGCCGGTGGTCTTCCTTGTCCGTCAGGTTCATCATTGATATACCACGACAATAAAGCAGGATGATCACGGAATGCAAGTACTTCGCTACGCAAAATAGCCAGCTTTTCCTCTTCCGTTTTATCCAGTCCCTTGTCGCCGTTGTGACCAGCTCCTACCAGCGAGTTGACCCCATACTGTACCCGTACACCCAGTTGAGCACAGCGATCCATATATGCCTTTCTTTCGGCAAAGGTTTCCGGCAGATTGCTCTGATACGGACCCACCATATTAAAGCCATGGGCAACTTCCTTTTCAGCCAGATCTCCCACGCCAACGCAATAAAAACCAAAAGGGAAAAAAGGCATACCATCGGTGAGTAAACCGCCGGTCAGACGATCCTGCTGAACCGCATTCGCTTTTGCCGGCAAACGCGTTATCGTCAGCGCCCCACTATCAACGGACTGCTGCCCATGTAATATAGTATACTGCAGGTGCGTCCTGTCTGTTGGCAGTGCGTCCACCGCAATGGGTGCATTTAAGTAATGCCCTGTAAAGCCAGTACTGCGCGATAATTCATGTCCCTGCAAGGATAAAAGAAGCTGATATCCACCGGCAGAAAGGCTGTCCGGAATAACACAGATAACACTACCCGCCTGTCCCGGCAGGTAATAATCATATCTGCTGAATATTTTAAATAGGTGATTGGTACGCTCCTGCGCACGTAGCGGCAATACTCCCAGCAGCGGGAGCAGCCATAGCATGATATTCTTCATCGGACCTGTAATAACTTAGTACATACAAGTTAGACAATAGATCCTGCTAATTCTGGTAAAATAAAAAGCCGTCCCGCTGAATGCGAGACGGCTATTATAGATTGATAAGATATTATCAGAACAATTCTCCCTGTCCCTGTACACCTCCCTCATCTGGTTCTTCTTCGTCAGAGGCGAGTTCAGCGCTGATCAGCTCTTCTCCGGAGATACGTGTACCTACTGTTCTGTAGTTGGTTACTTCCACGAATTCAGCGAGGTTGATCTCCTCTTCATCCGGATTACGTTTCTTACCTGTTTTCAGCAGGATAACCGGTTCTGAGTGGGTAGTGATCATTTCCAGATAGTTGCCTGTTCCTTCTTTGATAAACAGGAACTTGTTGTTCATTGTCTGCGTTTCGATCTTGAAACGTTTCGCATTGAACTGTTTCTTGTCGGCATCAAAGTAGATAGCAGATACTACCTTCTCCGGATTGAATTTCTCAATATATACAAGCTCATTCGGATCGTAACGGTTGGTCAGTTCGAAGTTAGTCAGCTCATAAGTACCATTTTTAAACGCTACAAAGATCTTGTCATCACCATCGAAGGAACCGATGTAAACACCACGTTCTTCCATGTTCAGACGGCCGATCTCCGCATCATACCAGATCTTCTGGCCTGCCAGTGTAGAAGCACCTTTCTCTTTGAACTTCACGTTGCGGATCGGGTATTTCGTTACCTGATTACCCTGAGAGTTACGTCCCTTGATAGCAATGGTTTCAAAGTACAGGTCAAACTCTTTGTTACGCGCCGCGCAGTTAGGACTCAGACGGATGCTTACCACTTCTGCCTCACCATTCGGGTTAGCAGAGAAGTAATGCACTTTTGAATTCTTTTCGCCCTTCACGGTCAGATCGTATTCCTTATCACGCGTAATACCAGTTACATTGAAGCGTTTGGCATAACTCATACCGGTCTTGCCATCCACATAGATCATGTTATAGGTTGTACGTTCGTCATTCTTTCTGAATACATCTACATGGATGATATCCTTACCTACGAAGACTTTATCAGCCACTTTGGTAATGATCATCTTACCGTCTTTTTTGAAGACGATGATGTTATCAAGGTCAGAACAGTCAGCAACGAATTCATCTTTCTTCAGGGAAGTACCTATGAAACCATCTGCTCTGTTCACATAGATTTTCGCATTGGCAATCGCAACCTGCTGTACCTGAATCGTATCGAATGTTTTGATCTCAGTAATACGTTCACGGCCTTTACCGTATTTCTTCAGCAGGTTCTCATAGTAGGCAACTGTGAAGTCAACCATGTTTGCAAGGTCATGCTTCACATCTTTGATATCTGCCTCTATGGATTTGATCTGCTCATTCAGTTCATTGATATCGAGTCTGTAGATACGGCGTACCGGTTTCTCTGTCAGTTTCAGGATATCTTCACGGGTGATCTCTCTTTTCAGATTCTTCTTGTAAGGTGCGAAACCTTTGTCAATAGCTGCAATAACTGCTTCCCAGTCTTTGTGCTTCTGCTCCAGTTCCTTGTAGATACCTTTTTCGAAGAAGATCTTTTCCAGTGAGGTATAATGCCATTTATCCTGAAGTTCGTTGAGCTTGATCTCCAGTTCACGTTTCAGCAACGCCTGTGTGAAATCTGCAGAAGATCTCAGCAGTTCGCTTACTGTCAGGAAACGTGGTTTATCATCGATGATCACGCATGCGTTTGGAGATATAGAGATCTCACAATCAGTGAACGCATACAGTGCATCTATTGTAATATCAGGAGAAATGCCGGGCGCCAGTTGCACTTCGATCTCTACATCTTTCGCGGTATTATCAACTACTTTCTTAATCTTGATCTTACCATTATCATTGGCTTTTACGATTGACTCCATAAGAGCGGTAGTCGTAACACCATATGGTACATCTTTGATCAGCAGTGTCTTTTTATCTTTCTCTTCAATGTGTGCACGTACACGTACTTTACCACCACGACGGCCATCGTTGTAGTTGGCCACATCTATCATACCACCAGTAGGGAAATCCGGGAAGATCTCAAATTTCTTTCCTTTCAGGTATTTGATAGACGCTTCGAGCAGTTCTATGAAGTTGTGCGGTAAAATCTTGGTAGACAAACCAACAGCGATACCTTCCGCACCCTGTGCCAGCAGCAAAGGAAACTTCATAGGCAATGCCAGTGGTTCATTCTTACGACCGTCATAGCTCAGCTGCCATTGGGTAGTTTTATTGTTAAACCCTACTTCCAGTGCGAACTTAGACAAACGTGCCTCAATATAACGGGCGGCGGCTGCATCATCACCTGTACGCACATCCCCCCAGTTACCCTGGGTGTCTATCAGCAGGTCTTTTTGTCCGAGGTTAACGATTGCATCACCGATAGAAGCATCACCATGCGGGTGGAACTGCATGGTAGAACCTATCACATTGGCCACTTTATTAAAACGGCCATCATCCATTTCCTTCATCGCATGCAGGATACGGCGCTGAACAGGCTTTAAACCATCTTCCACGCTGGGTACCGCACGCTCCAGGATCACGTAGGACGCGTAATCAAGGAACCAATTCTCATACATATCCCCCAGGTGGAGAATATTCTGTAATGATTCGTCTGCCGGTTGTGTATTATCGATGTCGCTCATAATCTTATTTATTGATCATCTTTTCAAATTCATCTCTCCAGATGCGTATGGAATCTTTCCGTACGTCAGCCATGGAGTTCAGTTCGATAAAGCAGCAATCTGTCACGGCTATCAGCTGGTGCCAGACATTTACGGCCACCTCTATGCGGGCCGGTGCTTCGATCGTGATGGTCTCTATCTTGTTGCCGTCCAGCGGGCACCAGTCCATACTGGCTTTACCGGTCAGCAGATAAAGTATTTCCGGATTTTTATAGTCTGCCTTTCCTTCGTGGTAATGTTGTCCACTGCTACTGCCTGCCTTTCTGTAACACAAAATGAAATCGCCGCTACGGTCTGTATTCCACTCATAGTTACTCCCTCTTTCATCTTCTCCACTCAGCTGTACTGGCGTTACTTTTACCATTTTCCGGATATTAGGCGTTAGTTATTTCTGAAGGTATTTTTACTTCGAAATCTTTAATCGTTTTCAGCTCTCCTCTGCTTTCCAGTTTACCCTGTTTCACCTGCTCTTTCACTCTCCATCCAAGGAACTGATCCATTACCGGATATTTCAGTTTTCCGGTCACCGCATTTACTATTTTTGACGCTTTCTGGAACTCTGCGGTTGCTGCCTGCAACAACTCCTTGTCATAGAAGGTCGCAGGTTCTCCTCTGAGTTTTTTACCGCCTTCAAGGAGACGGATACCGCCATTTTCATTCATCATACGGCTCCATTCATCACCATCTATTTCAAATTCTGCCAGAGAGACCGGTCTTGCCAGTTTCTTTGCTTTCAGGAATTCTTTTGCGAGGATCTGATGCAGGTGAGTCGGATAAAACACACTTCCTTTTTCATTGAGGAATGGAAGGTTGTTGAGGTAGATGATATGAATACGTCCGGCGAAGTCGTATAACTGACTGATCAGCCAATAGTAACCACATACGTCTCTGGCATTCTGGCCGGCCCAGAGATAAACCTCCTGTTCAGGATCAGCTTTAAGCAGAGCTTTCAGCTGACGGAATTTTTCCTGATCGCCTTTCTCCTCTTCCGGCTCAGGCACCGGAACAGACTGTTCGCTTTCAGTAAATATTTCTGCTACCGGCTGTGGCTGAATGCCTGCCAGTTGCATCCACCATTGTTTGCGGGCGATCTGACCATCCTTTGTATCGAGGATAAAAAGAGGACCTATGGAGAGGTCATCTTCAAAATAAAGTATGTCTCCTTTCAGCTTTTCATCCAGCTCAAATGCACCAGACAGTGCAGTGGCAGATGATTCACCGAAAACGATATGTAGCAGTGCCATTGAATTCTTTAATATGCTGATTATTTGCCGCTTGCTTCTACAGGTTCATCTACCGTGTCAACAAGGTCTTTCTCATAACGCAGATTACCGATGATAAACTCCTGACGGGTCTGTGTATTCTTACCCATGTAATATTCCAGCAATTTCTGTATATGCGTGTCTTTGGACAGGATCACCGGCTCCACTTTCATGTCATCATTGATGAAATTAGCGAATTCGTCCGGAGAGATCTCTCCCAGACCTTTAAATCGGGTGATCTCAGGCTTATTGCCCAGTTTCTTGATCGCTTTTATCCTTTCCTCGTCGGTATAACAGTAGATTGTCTGCTGTTTATTACGCACACGGAATAAAGGCGTTTCCAGTATATACAGGTGACCATTCTTTACCAGATCAGGGAAGAACTGCAGGAAGAAGGTCAGCAATAAAAGGCGGATGTGCATACCATCTACGTCAGCATCGGTCGCTACCACAATCCTGTTGTAGCGGAGTCCTTCCAGACCTTCTTCGATATTCAGTGCGTGTTGCAGCAGGTTAAACTCTTCATTCTCGTACACGATCTTTTTCGTCAGACCGAAACTGTTCAGAGGCTTACCCCTGAGACTGAATACAGCCTGAGTTTCCACGTTACGGGACTTGGTGATGGAACCACTCGCTGAGTCACCTTCGGTGATGAAGATGGTCGTATTCAGACGTTTGGTTTCCAGATCGTTTTTATCTTTTCCGCTTACCTCTTCATTGAGGTGAATACGGCAGTCACGCAGCTTACGGTTATGCAGGTTTGCTTTTTTCGCTCTCTCGTTTGCCAGTTTTTTGATACCAGCCAGTTCTTTACGCTCACGCTCACTCTGCTCAATACGTTTCTTTAGAGCTTCTGCCGTAGTCGGATTCTTATGCAGGAAATCATCCAGATGTTTGGACAGGAAATCCAGTACAAAAGCCTTCATTGAAGGACCATTCTCGAATACAGTCAATGAACCAAGTTTGGTCTTTGTCTGGGATTCAAACACCGGTTCCTGTACTCTCACAGAAATAGCAGCACAGATAGACGCACGTATATCTGTTGCTTCATAGTCTTTCTTATAAAAATCACGGAGTGTCTTTACAAATGCCTCACGGAAGGCTGCCAGATGCGTACCGCCCTGTGTGGTGTGCTGGCCATTCACGAAAGAATAATACTCTTCACCGTATTGATTTTCGTGGGTGATCGCCACTTCGATATCTTCTCCTTTCAGGTGAATGATCGGATAGCGCAGCTCATCTTCGTTGGTTTTACGTTGCAGGAGATCCAGCAGACCATTTTTAGAAATATATTTCTTGCCGTTGAAGCTGACAGTCAATCCTGCATTCAGGAAACAATAGTTCCAGATCTGGTTTTCCAGAAACTCCGGAATAAAGCGGTAGTTACGGAAAACGGTATCATCCGGCGTGAATGTTACCAGAGTACCATTGGGCTCGCTGGTGTTACTTTCTTTATGTTCCTTTGTCAGATTACCTCTTTCAAATTCAGCTACTTTACCACGTCCGTCACGGTAAGATTCTACCCTGAAATAACTGGACAAAGCGTTCACTGCTTTGGTACCCACACCGTTCAGACCAACAGACTTCTGGAAAGCCTTGCTGTCGTACTTGGCGCCGGTGTTGATCTTGCTCACCACATCCACCACTTTCCCCAACGGAATACCACGACCAAAGTCGCGGATCGTTACGTTGTGTTCAGTTACCCTGATATCTATCTGCTTGCCGAAACCCATTGTATGCTCATCGATACAGTTGTCAGCAACCTCTTTTAACAGTATATAGATACCATCGTCCATACTTGAGCCGTCGCCCAGCTTACCAATGTACATACCCGGACGCAGGCGGATATGCTCACGCCAGTCAAGCGACCGGATCGAATCTTCGGTATAGGCAGCAGAGAGATCTTTCTTATCCGTAGTAGCCATAATTATATAGAAATTCCAATTTACAGTTTTATAACAAGCGGACTATCAATGCACCATCTATGCCAGTCTTTCTCAGGGTCATTTCTGCGGCATGATGTCCGGGCAGCGAATTTACTAAAACTTTTAGCAAAATCCGGTTGCTGGCAAAAATACAGGTTTCGGCGTTTCATCCCAAGTATTAGTTATACACTACGCTTAAATATATGAATAACAGTTATTTGAGGACCGTTCCGATACCGGACTTTTCCAATCAGACCGGGGCCTGATTTTGCCAAGATAAGACAAATATATTTTCTTCAAAATATTGCGCCCCCCTGTAAAAGAAATTGTCCATAAAAGTTTTTGGGAAATGATAGTTTATATAACTAAATATTTTATATTTACAGTTAGTCGTCTTTTTGAGATAAAAACCTGATAAAACCTAACTCCTGATCTATGAAAACTACATTCCTAATCTCACTGGCAACAGTGTTGTCCATCGCGCTACTCGTTACTTACATGGTTAGAAGAGAGCAACGCTCCATGAGTCAGCTCAGCGCACGCTTCATCAAACTTGTCCAGAAATTCAATTCCTGGCAGATGATGAAATAACAATATTTAGTTATTTAATAAGTCATTTCCTATGAAAGCAGGACTGCTGTTTAAACTGGCCTGTTTACTGATCGCCTCTATGGTGCTGGCGGCACATTTCGTACGCAAAGCACTGAGCAAACTGGGGACTAATACCGACAATCCAACAAAATAATTTATCAGTAAACAACTAACTTAATGAAAAGGGCGAAAGACAATTGTCTTTCGCCCTTTTCTCTTCGCTATGTAAACGATAAAACGTAATTATCTGTTGTAATACTTGTTCACAGCATCTGTACGACTTCTTACATGCAGTTTTTCGTAAATATTGTGCACGTGTCTGCGCACCGTTTCTATACTGATAAACAGATTGCTCGCAATCTCCTTGTACAGAAATCCTTTGGACAGCTGGTCCAGAATTTCCTTCTCTCTGGAAGTCAATGCCTCCAGTGCCGGATTAGGCTTCGCCTGTTTCTGGAAATAAGCCACTACCCTGCGCGCGATCTGCGAGCTCATAGGAGAACCGCCTTCATGCAGGTCCCTGATAGCACTCAGCAGCTCGCTGGGAGGCGTTTTTTTCAATATATAACCACTTGCACCGGCTTCCAGTGCCTGAAAGATCTTGTCATCATCCTCATACACCGTCAACATCATGAAATGCATATCGGGATACTCTCCTTTCAGGCGCGCAATACACTCGATTCCATTCATCCCGCCCGGAAGGTTAAAGTCCATCAGCACAACGTTTGGTAACAAACTGGGGATCTGTTCTACCGCAGTCTCCGCGTTATTAAAAGCGCCTATACAAGCATACCCATCCGAGCCATTAATCAACAATTCCATGGCTGTACGGATATCATGGTTGTCTTCAACAATCGCCACAGAAATAATATCCATGTTATCCTGAGATTTCTTTTTCGAGTATACAGTCATCTATATCAGTTGTTATGTTTAGAGAGAGGTCAACGTAATAATACCACGTTTATGTTATCTTACAAATCTATATTAAATTAACGGGATATCTAGCAAAACTATCGTACCGTGATGCGATTTGATGTCAGCGTTTCCGCCAACTGCCTGCATCCTCTTCTGAATGTTCTTTAACCCGTTTCCGAACAATCTTACTTTCTCCTGATCAAAGCCTTTGCCATTATCTTTTATCATAATCGTCATGTTCTTATGCATCTGTATTTGTATTACTACCTCAGATGCCTGTGCATGTTTCACCACATTATGTAAGGATTCCTTTACCGCCAGATATATATTACGCCTGGTGCCCCCACTTAGTTTAATATTTGGAATACTTTCCGGAATGTAAAACTGGTGAGTAATATGCGCATGTTCCAGAAAATCAGCCGCAAAACTGCGCATGTAAGCAATCAGATTCTCCAGCGAGTCATTCGAAGAGTTCATCGCCCAGATGATCTCGCTCATTTTATCCACCAGCTCTCCCGCTGCTTCTGATATACGTTCCAGCTCCTTCGTCTGCGAAGTATCTGTAATCTTCCGCTTGGCAATCTCACTCAGCAGACGTATCGTAGACAATCCGGATCCAAGGTCATCGTGCATATCACTGGAAATTCTCGCTCTCTCCTGATCCACAGCCTGTTCTTTCTCCAGTTTCAGTTTTTCATGACGAATCTTGTAATCAAGATAAAGCGTAGAGAAATAATAAGCAACCCCCAATAATAACAACAGCAGCAGGAACCTGAACCACAATGATTGCCAGAATGGAATTCTGATGGTGATTTCCAGCGTGGTAGGTGTCGAGTTCAGAATATCGTCGTTATTGGAAGCACGCACATTAAAAGTATAAGTGCCCGGACGCAGATTGGTATAACGCGCCATCCTGAAAGCACCTGCCTGTACCCAGTCTTCATCCGCCCCGTCCAGCTTGTACTGCACCTTGTTCTTGAGCGGATTGGTATATTCCAGTGGTACGAACTCAATCGCAATCGTATTGTGATTGTAAGGCAATTCTATTCTGCGTAACAGTGATAGGGCCGTATCTGACTCATAAGGTTTGTCCAGCACTTCCATACGCATGATTACTACCTTCGGCTTGGACGTATTCTTCCTGAAATCCTTCGGATAGAAACCATTGGAACCTCTTATGCCACCAAAGAACAATTCTCCGTCTACAGATTTGAAAAAGGCGCCCGTATTGAACTCATTTGACTGCAAACCATCCTCATGATTATAAGTCGTAATCTCATCATCAGAAGGATCTATCTGTGAAAGACCTTTATTGTGGCTAACCCATATTTTATCCTTCTCATCCAGCAGTACACCATACAGATAATCATTGATCAATGCAGGATAATCGTAGCTATTGTAGTGCTTCTTTCTGTGGTTATTTTCATCCAGTACAAACAGCCCCTTAGACGTGGCCAGCAACAGTTCCTTACCGGCTCTTTTACTGATCGATTTCACAATAGTACCCTGTGGCAGGGTAATCATATCCCATCCCGCACTGCCTGTTCGTTTTACATATGCGGCCACCTTCGTGCCCACATATTTATTGCCCATCAGATCTTCGTAATACGTAGTCAGTATTTCATCAGGGAATTCGTGTACAATTGCCACTTTATATCCTCCCCGTTCACCCGGCATGATCTGCAGCAGATAACGTCCGTAGTTAAAATACACCTCACCGGTGGTCCGTTTAAACAGGAATGGATAGATATCTTCCTGTGGCGGTAAACCCAGTGCGGCTACATATTTGGTAAGGTCTTCAAATTTCCTGGTATGCACATTGAACAAGCCAATATGCATATCAGAAAAGTGGAACCAGAGGTGCTCAAAATCTTCCCGGCAGATTGCATTCAGATTTCTGGCAGGGAATACGCCTTTGCGTTCATCGTTTGGTATACGCTCGAGGAACTTCCCTCCTCTCTCGTAAATATCCAGTCCGTCATTTAGTAGTCCTACGTATAATTTACCATCGTCATGCTTGTAAACAGCCCTGACCATATTGTGTGTAGTGGCCGGCGAACGATAGAGATTAAAGACCTTCTTATTGGGAGAATATTTCTTGATACCATCACCATCTGTACCTACCCACATGTTATCTGAAGCATCTCTGTACAGATAAGTGACTACATTCCATGAGCGTGTTTCTGAGCCATTAAAGCTGACGATCCGGGTCACAATCTCATTGCGCTTCACATTGTAGATCATAATACCATCTGTACCACCAATCCAGATGTTACCGTTCTGATCCAGCTCAAGGCATAAAGGAATAAAATTCGCATCCTTCGGATCACGCTGATCAAAAGGTATATCCGTGTATTTATTCTGCTTTTTATTGAAAATGATCAGATGTCCTCTGCAGGCAATGATCAAAGAATCTTTATTGAGGTTTTTTAATACTGTATGAGAAGTGATACCGGGCAGACAATACGTGGTTAAGCGGAGGTTTTGGGTATTCATCGCCAGCAGTTCACCTGCTTCAAAGTTCATCCAGATTGTATTCCCGTCTTTGTACATTGAATTGGCGGCAACACCCCGTTGTAACATTGCTTTGGGATAGAGAATCACCCTTTTTTTGACATAAGTGGAATCATCGAGTATATAAAGGCCTTTGGAGGGGCGCCATACCCACATACTGTTGGTTAAGGAGTCTTCACCGAGTATTCTGAATTTATTGCCACTGTCGCGCTCACCGTTATTTTCATACATCGTGTCTTCCAGTACTGTCTCAAAAGAGTTCTTGTACTCGTCATAGACACTGATACCGTAATTATGTGTAAGCATCAGCTGATGCCTTCTGTTACGGTAAAGGGAATACCCTTTGTACCCTTTCAGGGCAAAGCGGTTAATCAATGCACGTCCCCCATTGTTATTCCGGACTACCAGGTTTCCTTTCCCCTGTCCGGCCCGTTCCTGTAAACTCGGATTGAACCTGTATTCATTGAAACCATACCCGTCGAACCTGTTAATGCCATCATGCGTTGCGATCCACATAAAGCCCTGATTATCCTCCAGGATATCATAGACAGAATTCTGAGACAAACCCTCATTCACGCCATAAGAGTCGAAAATGTAGGGCTTATCCTGTGCGATCAACACAGATACGGATAAGGTACATAGGAAGAAAAGTAATAAGGTCCTCGTCATCTGCGCCCGCGATTGCAATGCTATTTAGTAATAGAG
Source organism: Chitinophaga pinensis (assembly GCF_007896845.1). Lineage (GTDB taxonomy): Bacteria > Bacteroidota > Bacteroidia > Chitinophagales > Chitinophagaceae > Chitinophaga > Chitinophaga pinensis_C. The sequence continues at coordinate 39,446 of NZ_VOHS01000021.1, forward strand.
GTTATAAAAATACTGAGTCACATAACGCAGTGCTTGCAAATATATAAATCTACCGCACACTTTCTAATGATTTTGTATTTTTCTTCCCGCAACCTAACCCATTCAAACCAGAAAACATCATGTACAGCAAAACGACACCTGCCACAGTAAAGGTTTCCCACTGTAAAACACTTTTTTTAAGCTTTCTTTTTTCATTTGCCTTTTTTCCGCTCTTTGCCCAGTCCGGTTACGTTATCCGGACGGAACAGGCGCCTATTAAGAGTATTCGAGGTATGAACGTTGTAAACCATAGCGTTATCTGGGTATCAGGTACGGAAGGAAAGGTCGGACGTTCTGTTGCAAATCGCGGTACCAACTGGGAATGGCTGACTGTTCCTGGCTATGATACCTGTGACTGGCGTTCACTGGTAGCATTCAGCGATAAGCGGGCGCTGCTGCTGAACGCAGGTGAACCTGCTCACATTGTACTTACCACGGATGGCGGTCAATCGTGGAAAGAAGTCTACACTAATACAGCAAAAGGTATTTTCTTTGACGGCATGGTCTTTAAGAACGCCGCTGAAGGGATGGCCATCGGGGATCCGGTAGATGGAAAATTTACCATTATCCGTACAAAGGATAGCGGTAAGACCTGGCAGGCTGACCCACCTGCTAAATTACCTGTAGCTAAAGAAGGGGAAGCTATTTTTGCTGCCAGCGGTACCAGTCTGCGGATGTTACCCGATGGACAGGCCTGCTTTATTACCGGTGGCAAACAGAGCCGCTTTTTTATAGGATGGGACAAATGGAAAACCAGCAACTGGCACTTCATACAAGGCGAATCCAGTCAGGGTGCTTTTTCTGTTGCATTTGCTGATCAGCTGAATGGTGTGGCTGTCGGCGGAGATTATCTGAAGGATACTGTTACAACAAATAATTGCTTTATCACAAAAGATGGTGGTCGCAGCTGGCAGGTAGCAACAACTTCTCCGGGCGGTTATCGCTCCTGCGTGCAACATATTGCAGGTAAAAAATACATCGCTACAGGTCCTTCAGGTACCGATATTTCTGAAGATGGCGGTCTGAACTGGCGCAATATCAGCAAGGAAGGATTTCATGTTGCAGGTGTAGCACCGGGTGGTGTATTTGTATGGCTGGCAGGTAGTAAAAAAACCGGGCACTTCCGTACAATGCAACAGTAATATTTATGAAGAAGGGGTGCAAAAAAACACCCCCGGAAAAAAATAGGTTAAAGCAAAAAGTACATTAATGCTACTCAAGGTAGGATATACACGAATATGTTACATACACGTTTTAGCGAATGTGTTATTTTTACCGGTAAACGGCTGGTAAACAGCCTCCACCGCAAAAGCGTGTTAAAACAATATTTTTTACCTAATTTGGGTAGTGACAGGGAAAGGGAATCAACTTGTTCATGCAGTCCTACAACCAAACGTAACACTTGAACATTGATTCAGGAAATTTAAAAGCGATCTAATGCAAGTAACAACCTCCTCGGGGAAATATTCGGCGAAACATTATCCGGATAATATCAAAGACTGGAAAAAAGAAGGAAACTACTTCTACTTTTATACAACAGAAACAATCCTGGAAGTAAGGATCATCTCAGACAAGATCGTTCGTTTCCGCTACGCAGCTGACGGTAATTTCCAGAGAGACTTCTCTTACGCTGTCAGTGACAGACTGGAAGAATCGCCTGTAAACTTCGGGCTGCACGAGTTTGAAGAAAATTTCGAAATCTATACAGAGGCATTACGCATTTACATCTCAAGAGATGATCTGCGTCTTACCATCACAGACCTGGATGGTTGTATTATCAATCAGGACGAACTGGGCTTCCACTGGCAGTACTACCTGCAGAAAGGCGGTAAGATCGTGTATTGCAGTAAACAGATTCAGGAAGACGAATGCTTCTTTGGTATGGGTGATAAACCTACCGATCTTAACCTGCATGGCAAGCGTATGGAAAACTTCGGTACAGACGCTTATGGCTTCCAGAAAGATACTGATCCATTATATCGTAATATTCCTTTCTACTATGGTTTACATCGTGGTAAGGCATACGGTATTTTCTTCGATAATACCTTCCGTACAATTTTCGATTTCGGTAAAGAAAGAGATAATGCTACCAGCTTCTGGGCAAGAGGCGGAGAAATGAATTATTACTTCATTTACGGACCTGAACTGCTGAAAGTGGCAGAAGGATATACCAGCATTACAGGCACAGCCGAATTACCCCCATTGTGGGCCTTAGGCTATCAGCAGTGCCGCTGGAGCTATTATCCGGATACACGTGTGAAAGAAATAGCCGCAGAATTCCGTAAACGTGAGATTCCATGCGACGTGATCCATCTGGATATTGATTATATGGAAGGTTTCCGTTGCTTCACCTGGAGTAAGGAAGGTTTCCCTGAGCCCGCAGGATTGATTAAAGAATTGGCGGCACAAGGCTTCAAGGTAGTCGTAATCATCGATCCCGGTATCAAAGTAGATCCGGATTACAACATTTATAAACAAGGTATTCAAAATAATTACTTCTGTAAACGCGCAGATGGTGCGTTGATGGAAGGTGATGTATGGCCGGGCAAATGTGTGTTCCCTGATTATACCAATCCGGAAGTACGTAAATGGTGGGCTGGTCTGTTTAAGGATCTTGTCGATGTAGGTGTGAGAGGTGTCTGGAATGATATGAACGAACCCGCCGTATTCGAAATGGGTACCTTCCCTGAAGATGTACGCCATGATTATGACGGAGAAGCCGTGAGCCATCGTAAGGCACACAATGTCTACGGACATCTGATGAGTAAAGCGACCGCTGCCGGTATGAAAAAGTACCTCATGCCCAACAGACCGTTTGTAATCTCCCGCTCCTGTTATGCCGGCGCACAACGCTGGACATCCTTCTGGACCGGTGATAACGTTTCCAGCTGGGATCACCTGTGGCTGGCATCTGTACAGGCACAACGCATGGCAGTGTCCGGTATTTCTTTCGTCGGAAGTGATATCGGCGGTTTTATCGGAGAACCTGATGGCGAACTCTACGTACGCTGGATACAGCTGGCAGTATTCCATCCGCTGATGCGTACGCACTCCGCAAGTAATGAAACCGGCTTTAATCAGGAACCATGGAGTTTCGGTACTGAATACGAAGCCGTCGCTAAAAAGTTCATTCAGCTGCGCTACAGCCTGCTGCCTTACTTATACACTACTTTCTGGCAATACTCCCGTTTTGGTACCCCAATGCTTCGTCCGCTGGCATTCGTGGCACAACATGACAAACAAACTTATGACCGCTCGCATGAATTCATGTTAGGTGATTCTTTGCTGATCAGTCATGTGTCTGAACAGGGTATGAAAGAAAAAGAAGTATACCTGCCGGAAGGACAATGGTATTACTATTGGAATGATCAGACCTATACCGGCGGTCAGGTCATTAAGATTGCCACACCGCTGGATGAAATGCCACTATTCGTGAAAGCCGGTGCCGTTATTCCGAACTATCCGAAGATACAGCATGTAGATGAACGCAATACCGAAGAAATGATGCTGCATGTTTATTATTCAACAGAAGAATATAGCAGTTCATTATACGAAGATGCAGGCGATCATTACGGCTATAAAAATGGTCAGTATAATGATATCCGTTTTAAACAACGGTCAGAAAAATCTCATTTTGCTCTGAGAAAAAATACTTCGGCCAATACAATGCAGCTTACAGAAAACATAATATTTCCGTACATGGCTTACCGTTCAAAGCGAAAGAATACGTATTGGATGGAAACGTTGTAAAGCTGACTCCTGCTAACTTTGTGGGGAATGTAGTGAACATTGTGGTGGAACGTAAATTCGAAAATCTCATTATCAGATAAGTAACAGAAACAGACTTGTTACTGATTATAAAACCCAAATTCTTTCACAGAATTTGGGTTTTGTAGTTTTAAACCCTATTTAAAAAAAGGGCACTGTAGATTGAGATCTTAGTGCCTTTTCATAACCTATGCCAACTTTAGAGTTATCCAAAATTAGGATGTTATAACTTATACGCAAAGCATACAAACGTCGTATAACCAAAATGAACAAAATGAACAGATGCAAAATCTGTGAACGGCTCAGCTTATGTTAATGCCACGTTACAAACCGATAATCACTATCGTCAATGTGACATTTCTTAACATTTCATTCACTTTTTATATTATCTAATTTCAACTGGCGTTCTCACGCTACAGTTTGTCAATTCTACTCCACGTTAATTATAAAAATGTGAGAAATCAAACGTGTAAAGTTGTTATCCAATGGGTTATACAACGGATCTTTCATACGCGGCATAATAGTTGTGCCTACTTTCACGAATCAGATTCTATTTCCTACGTTAGATGGAACCCATTTTTTAACCTTTCAAAATTCATTTCTTATGGCTGCAGAACAAAGCAATCACTTCACAGAGCAGGACAAACTGGAAAGGGAAAATCACAATCAAGACCGTGAATCAAGAGAATCAACAGCACATGGAAGTAATGCAGAGAACAAACATTCAACTCCCTCAGAAGACAAAACGACAACAAGCCGTAAAGATAAACGTGGTTTCGCATCCATGGATGCAGCGATGCAACGCGCTATAGCCAGTAAAGGCGGACGCGCAGCTCACGCACAGGGTGTTGCTCACGAGTTTAATTCCGCCGAAGCCCGCGAAGCAGGCCGTAAAGGTGGTGTTGCTGTTAGCAGAAACAGACAGCACATGGCTGAAATAGGGAAAAAAGGCGGGGAGGCTGCTCACAAAAAAAGACAAAAGGATAATACAAATTCTTCTGTGTAATACAACACACAGTTTATTTCCTTTAACTGGAACGCCTGGTACGTATTTAAGTACATACCGGGCGTTCCTTTTTTTATACATTTGTCTGAAATATTTAATTGTTAAAACGAGCATCCTTTGCAAACATTTATTGCTAATTCCCGTCGTCTTTATCCCTTCCTCCTGCCCTATCTCAGTATACTGTTACTCATATTGGCAGTTAAACTTTTACAGTCTAAAGAAGACATCTACTTTTTCATCAATGGCCTGCACTTTCCCGCAGGTGATGTATTCTTTCCCTACATGACAGAACTGGGCAGCTCCGTTTCAGCGGTAGTCATATGCCTGCTGCTCCTGTTCTTTAGCTATCGTAGCAGCTTTTTAATGGCTTCCAGCCTCATTCTGAGCACTGCAGTCAATGTCACGCTTAAAAACCTGTTTAATGCGCCCAGACCCAGCGTTTACTTCGCTGATCACACGCATCCGATATACTATGTTCCAAATGTGGAACTGTTGTCCAACAACTTCAGCTTCCCTTCAGGACATACCGCCTGCGCATTCACCATTGCGATAGTACTCACCTATATCACCCCCAACAAAAAGATGGGATATCTCTATCTGCTCTTTGCCTTGCTGGTCGCTTATTCCCGCATGTATATGAGTCAGCATTTTCTGGAAGATGTTACCGGAGGTTCGGTTGTTGCAACAGTGGTGACCTTACTTTGGCTGACATGGTCCGATACCTGGTCATTCTTTAAAGATCCGCGCTGGGATGGCTCTCTGAGCAGAAAGAAAATTGCTGCATAACATAAAAAGCGCCCTGGTCATATAGACCAGGGCGCCCAAAATATTTCTCCTTAGATGATTGGTTACTTCGTTCAAAATTGTAGGTTCGTCTGCCCTTTTCGTTGTGATGAGACCTTCTGATTGGCTACAGTCAGTTCGTTGCTAATGCCCTCGATGCTTCTATTGAGACTTTTTGATACAGTACCTGAATGATTATCCTTTAGTACCCTTTTTCTTCTGATTCTGGTGAGGTAATGCAGGTGGTGCCGGAGGTGTGGCAGGTTTTTCAGTGGCGGCCGGTTTTGCCGGTGCTTTCCCAAATTCTTCTTCTGTTACTGGTTCTCCGCGTCTGTAGTACTCTTTTATCATCTTTCCATCCTCATCATACACTTTCCACATACCATTACGCTGGGAACTACCATCTCTTTTTACTTCTTCAAATTTTTCATCTCCGGTGATCGGATCCACTATTCTGAAATAGTCTACCTCACCATTAATGTCCATTGCAACGAAAGCACCTTCCGCACTGATCTTACCGTTGGGATAAAAGTAACGTGCGTAGCCATTCAGCTGATCGTGTTTGTAGGTCTCTTCTGCGATAATGGATCCGGATAAGGCATATTTCTTCCATATTCCCTCCTTCTTGTTATCGACATACGTACCCTCCCAGCTATAGCCCGGCTCTCCGCGCACTTCAGGCATTTCCTCCTGCCATTCGCCTTGTTTGCGCTGCTGCTCGTCCACCTTGTTGACCCGCATTTTTGGCATCTGGGCAAAAGCCGCCAGTACCATGAATTGCAGCATTAAAAATACACTCAGTTTTCTCATAGGATTAATTTGTACAAAAGTAGGTATAAAAAAAACCGGCACAACAAAGTTGCGCCGGGTATCATTAGTCGTCTTTTTGCTTAAACCTGATTTTCCTATTTCTTCAACTTAATCTCTTCTACCTTCGTATTATCACCTCTGCTTACAGTAACACCCGTGACTGTAGTGTCTTTGTAACCATTGGAAGCATTTACAAACACTTTGTAAGTACCTGCTTTCAACCCTCTCAGTTTATATTCTCCATTCTTCCATGGTAATGCATAGGCCGTGTCCTGATCGTTGTAAACAGTGATCACAGGGAATGCCTGCCATGGGCTGACTTTACCTGAAATACTACCTGTCTGTTTCACCGTGAATACATGGATCACCGGACGCAGTAAGAATTCTCCCCTGCGCGTCTGAATGATGGAACGATCTACGTCAAAGTCCAGCCAGAGGCGGAAATTGTTATCCGAGAATTCTTCCCATTCATCATGACGTACCTGGATCACCAGACGTACCTGTCCGGAAGCTGACTTCAGCGGATAGGTCACACTGTCTTTTACCAGATAATTGTTGTCGCCCAGAGTGATCATGATCTTTTTGATCTTTCCCTTTGGAACAATACCATCGCCCAGAATGGTGTCTGTACCATTACGCAGGGAGAGTACATCGTACACACCTGCGCGGATACCCAGAGAGTCCCATACCTGACAACTGTCTTTGTCGTCACGGCGGTCTTCCCACCACCAGCAGCGGTGATAATCATCGCCCCAGTTGTCGTCATTGTCGCGGGTACTTGTGCAGGTATCTACCAGCACTTTCACACTACGGATGTCCAGAAATACATTGTCGAAAAATCCCGGATCATCTGACAAATAAATGTTTAGTCTTTGTTGCCCTGGACCAGGTGACAAGGACGCGGAATTGTCCTTCTGGCAGGCATGGAAAACGAAAGCCAACAGCAATAATGCGGCTAGTCCCCATCCGGTGGTTCGGAGATAGGTCTTCATAAAAAGAATGGTTTATGGTTAATAATACGCCGCGTCAGAAGAGTACTTCTCTGAGTAAGGCAGTATTTAGATGGCAAAAATAAACAAAAGTTTAACAGAATAGGAAAAACTGTTATATATTCTTAAACATCGGGACTATCAACCATTTATATGATTATTTTATTGCTCTTTTGAAAATAGCCGCGCCCAGCGGGGGTATGCGCAGCTGTAAAGAATGGTTTTTACCATTCAGGGGATGTGCCTGTGCTTCCAGCAGACCGTTATTCACTACTCCACTACCGAAAAACTCTTCACTGTCACTGTTAAGGATCTCACGCCATGTTCCCGCGCCGTCTATACCCAGCTGATAATGCTCATGGGCACCCGGGGTCATATTCAGGACGATCAGCATGTCCTCTTCCGGTTTGTAGCTTTTACGGAGATAGGCCAGTATACTATTGTCATAATCGGATACATTCACCCATTCGAAGCCATAGTACTCGAATTGTTTGATATATAACGCAGGCTCTGAAGTATACAGATGGTTCAGTGCCTTCACGTATCGTTGTAATCCCTGATGAGATACATGTTCCAGCAGGTGCCAGTCCAGTTCTGATTTATAGTTCCATTCAGTTGTCTGCCCGAATTCATCTCCCATGAACAGCAACTTCGTACCCGGGTGGGTAAACATATAGCTGTACATCAGGCGCAGATTCGCCAGTTTCTGCCAGTCATCGCCCGGCATTTTGTACATCATAGGAGACTTCCCGTGTACCACCTCATCATGGCTGAGAGGCAGCATGAAATTCTCTGTAAATGCATAGGCAATACTGAAGGTCAGCTGGTCCTGATGCCATTTACGATGTGCAGGATCCCGTTTGAAATAAGCGAGGGTATCATTCATCCAACCCATCATCCATTTCATTCCGAATCCGAGTCCGCCCATATATACAGGTCTGGATACGCCATAAAAGTTGGTAGATTCCTCTGCGATGGTCTGCACGTCGGGGAATAACTTGTAGATCGTCTCATTCATGAGCTTCAGGAACGAAACCGCTTCAAGGTTCTCTTCACCTCCCAGTTCGTTGGGTTCCCATGCGCCCGCTTCACGGGAGTAATTCAGGTGTATCATGGAGGCTACTGCATCTACACGCAGGCCATCTATATGAAATTTCTCAAGCCAGAATACGGCATTACTCAAAAGGAATGAACGTACCTCGCTACGGGCATAATTGAAAATATAACTGTTCCAGTCAGGATGATAGCCTTTACGCATGTCCGCATACTCGTAAGTATGTGCACCATCGAAGCGGTATAAACCGTGTGCATCATAAGGAAAATGGGATGGTACCCAGTCCAGTATCACACCAATTCCTGCATGATGAAAAGCATCTACAAAAGCCATGAAATCCTGTGGAGAACCATATCTGGAGGTAGGCGCATAATAACCGGTGCCCTGATAGCCCCACGATCCATCAAAAGGATGTTCCATTACCGGCATCAGTTCCACATGCGTGAAACCCATATCTTTTACGTAGGGCACCAGCATGGCGGCAATCTCCGCATATGTGTAGAATACTTCGTGGTTTGATTTATCCGGACGACGCCATGAGCCCAGATGTACTTCATATACACTGAAAGGACTCTCCAGACTATTATGTTTGTGACGCTGTTCCATCCAGCGTTTATCTTTCCATTTATAATCCAGCTGCCAGGTCACAGAAGCCGTCAGCGGACGCTGTTCCCAGTAGTTGGCATAAGGGTCTCCTTTTCGCAGTTCTTCCCCGGAATTGGATCTGATAAAATATTTATAGAGTGTGCCTTTTTTAACCTGTGGGATAAAACCTTCCCATATGCCGGACTTGTCCCATCTTGGGTACAAAGTGTGACTATAATGATCCCATTCGTTGAAATCACCGATCACAGAGACGTAAGCAGCATTCGGTGCCCAGACAGCGAAATAGGTTCCTTTTACGCCTTCATATTCCAATGTATGCGCCCCGAATTTTTCATACAGATGCGCATGGGTTCCTTCCTGAAACAGTTCTACATCCCTTGCGGAAAGCAGGGAAAAGGGTACTACCGGCTGTAACTTCGACTTTTTATTTGCTGTCATAATAGGGTACTGCTAAGAGTAACAATATAGCGTAAATACTAACACCATCAAGTATCAGACCGGAAAGAATCATAATTAAAAGAGAAAGTCCGTAAGAAATAGTTTTACTATCTCCTACGGACGCTCAATTATTATTACTTCAGTCTACCGACTAGTATCTTTTTCTGAAACCACCGGGACGGCTACCACCGGAGCCGGAGCCACCGCTGTTGCTACCTTCCCAGCGTCTGCCACCGCTACCACCTTCACGTGGAGGACGGCCACCGCCACCGGAACGACGTTTATCGCCATCCTGAGACATTTCGATACGCACGCTACGACCGTTGTATTCTGCTTTCTTGAAAGTCTGCTGGAATTTCTCCACAACATCGTTTTCTACTTCGAAGAAGGAGTAAACACCTTTCAGATCGATACGACCGATTTTGTTGCCACGTACACCACTGGTGTCGCACAGATAACGTAACATATCACCACGGGTGAAGTCATCTACTGAACCCAGATTGATGAACAGACGGGTGAATTTACCGTTGCTGCTTCTGCGCTCGCCACCCTCAGCAGATCTTCTTTCTTCTTTCACGTTCAGATCAGGTGCATCCTGATAGTATTCGAGGAACTGATTGAACTCAAGAGAAGCGAAACGTTTGATGATCTCTTCTTTGGTCATGGATGCAAACTCTTCGAATATGCGTTCCAGATATGGTTCGATCTGCTCTTCGTTTACGGTTACGTTATGTACTTTATGAACGAGGCCGAACAGCTGTTTTTCACATACTGCGAAACCATCTGGCACATCAACTTTGGTGAATTTCTTACCGATCACTCTTTCGATCTGACGGATCTTTCCGGTATCACGACCAGTGATGATCGCGATGGAAACACCAGACTTACCGGCACGTGCAGTACGACCGCTACGGTGTGTGTAGTTTTCTACGTCATCAGGCAGTTCGTAGTTAATTACGTGTGTTACGTTATCAACGTCGATACCACGTGCAGCAACATCAGTTGCTACCAGTACCTGTAATGATTTTTCACGGAAGCGTTTCATTACTTTATCACGCTGCTGCTGCGTCAGGTCACCATGCAGAGCATCTGCATTATAACCGTCACGGATAAGTGATTCTGCGATTTCCTGTGATTCTATTTTAGTACGGGTGAAGATGATACCGAAGATTTCAGGATTGAAATCCACGATACGTTTCAGTGCTGCGTATTTTTCACGCGGACGTACTACATAGTATTCGTGTTCGATGTTAGCGTTACCGCTGTTTTTATTACCTACGGTCAGTTCGAAAGGATCTGACATGTACTTCTGCGCAATGCGGCGTACTTCCTGAGGCATGGTAGCTGAGAACAACCAGGTGGTTTTCTCTTCAGGCGTATTGGATAATATATTGTTGATGTCTTCCTGGAAACCCATGTTCAGCATTTCATCTGCTTCGTCCAGTACAACATAGCGTACATTCGCAAAATTAACTGCCTTTCTTTCGATGATATCGAGCAAACGGCCGGGAGTAGCCACTACGATGTGCACTCCTCTTTTCAGATCGCGCAACTGCTGTACGATGCTTGAACCACCATACACAGCCACGATGCTTACATCACCCAGATGTTTACTGAAATTCTTCAGGTCATTGGTGATCTGTAAACATAATTCACGTGTTGGGCACAAAATCAATCCCTGGGGATGACGCTGTTTAATATCAATCTGCTGTAACAGAGGCAGGCCAAATGCTGCCGTCTTTCCTGTACCCGTCTGGGCCAAACCTACAAAGTCCCGGTCTCCACCCAATAACACAGGAATAGCTTTTTCCTGAATTGGCGTAGGTGCAATAAATCCCAGGTCCTGGATTCCTTTTAAGATGGGCTCCTGTAAGCCTAAAGTTTCAAATGTAGTCATTGATTTGCTTTGATCAGGCCCCGTCGGGAGCCTTGGTATACTATTCAGTTTTGTTAAACTGATTACTCTTGAAATAAAATTTAGTGCCGGTCAACAATCACAATGGATCGCACTGTTATTTGTTTACACCAGTTCCCCTTCCAGGTCATAATCATATGCCTTAGTGATCCTGACATTAACAAATTCTCCGGGTTTCAGGCGTTTGCTGGTGTTAATGATTACTTCATTATCTACTTCCACAGAATCGAATTCTGTGCGCGCCAGATAACGGCCTGATTCTTTTTTGTCTACGATTACACGGAATACCTTGCCAACTTTTTCCTGATTTTTCTCGAGAGAAATTTCCTGTTGCGTTTCCATGATATCCTGCGCCCTGCGTTCTTTCTCTTCTGCAGGGATATTATCTTCCAGCTCGTAAGCACTGGTACCTTCCTCGTGACTATACGTAAATACGCCCACCCTGTCCAGACGCATCTTTTCAAGGAAACGTTTGGTCTCTTCCACGTCTTCCAGCGTTTCACCCGGATAACCGGTGATCAGCGTGGTACGCAGACAGATGCCGGGTACTTTTGCACGGATAGCGGTAATCAGATCCTCCATTTCAACGCGTGTGATCTGACGTTTCATGGATTTGAGCATATTATCGGCCGCATGTTGCAACGGCATATCAATATACTTACAAATGTTCGGGAATTCATTCATTACGTCCAGCACTTCCATCGGGAATTTGTGCGGGTAAGCATAATGGAGACGGATCCATTCAAGACCTTTTACCTGTGCCAGCGCTCTTAAGAGTTCGGCCAGTTTGCGCTCTTTGTACAGATCCAGACCATAGTAGGTCAGCTCCTGTGCAATCAGCATGATCTCTTTCACACCTGAATTCACCAGTTTTTCTGCTTCTGCTACCAGTTGCTCGATAGGACGCGATACGTGACCACCGCGCATCAACGGAATAGCGCAGAATGAGCAGGTACGGTTACATCCTTCAGCAATTTTCAGGTAAGCATAATGCGTCGGAGTAGCCAGCAGACGTTCACCGATCAGCTCTGCCTTGTAGTCAGCATCGAACTTTTTCAGGATCAATGGCAACTCCATTGTACCAAACCAGGCATCCACACCGGGAATTTCACTTTCCAGATCTCCGCGATAACGCTCGCTAAGACAACCTGTTACGTATACTTTTTCCAGTCGGCCCCGATTTTTCAACTCGATCTGTTCCAGGATGGTGTTGATAGATTCCTCCTTGGCCTTATCAATAAAGCCACAGGTATTGACAACAACAATATTGTGATCCTTTTTGGCACTTTCATGCACTACATCGATTTCATTGGCCAGTAACTGACCGCTGAGCACTTCAGAATCAACCATATTCTTGGAACAGCCAAGCGTAATAATATTAACCTTATCTTTCTTTAAAGTTTTTGTCTTCAAGCGCGAATATTTTAATCTGGCAAAAGGGCCTGACACCCGGTTGCTTACCGCCACGAAGACATCCAGACACGAATTGAAGAGAACAGCGAGACTTACTGTTATGTGACTATGAGCCTAAGTGGGGGTTATTTAACTAAAGAATTGCAAAGGTAATACTTAATTGTGAATTGTCAATTACCAATTGCGAATTGTATGTTAAAACAATATTTTGATGATGTGAAATATATGAATTCTTCCTATTATCAGCCCTCTCCGGCCTCATCCGGCAGCTGCCAATACCCTTTCTGCTCTTCGTCTGGCAACTTTTCGTTTGTAATGATACCACCATTCCGGCGCCAGCTTAATAAGCAGATTGTTCATGCTCCGGAGCCCGACAATATGGTATAATCCGTTCAGCTTTCCCGCCAGAGTTTCATCCAATGCCCGCAGACTCATCGCAAAACCGCCGTCCATATATTCCATATGGTGCCAGTAACCACCCGGCATAAACAAAGTATCTCCGTGTTCCAGCACCGTGGTATATGCTTCTGCTTTTTCGAGTGCCGGAAAGTGCTCTGTATCGAGGTGTTCATGCCAGTTTACAAAACTGGCCGCACTCTCCACCGTAAAAGGCATCCGGTATATATACGGAGATTGTCTGTTTTCCAGCAATAAGACCCTCTTGCGGCCCAGAAACTGTGTATGGAAGATGTGTGAAAGATCAATATCGTAGTGCATATGCGCTACGGACCCCGCCCCTCCCACAAAGAGCATGGGATACTTTTTAAGAAAACCGGACAAGAGCTGATCCGGCCAGATGAAATCCTGTACTATTTCCGGGGCATGCTGAAAGATGTTAAAAAGGAATATGCGGAGCTGTACAGGTCCTTTTCTGACCATATCAAGGTATTCCCCAAAACTTATGAAGGCATCTGCCCCATTTACCAGGGTTTTGGCCCCTGCACGTTCATTGTTGTATAAGCCTACTGTCTGCTGTCCCACGATGGATTTGAAATAATCCCATGTCCACTTCTGATACGCCGGCCAGCTTTTGCTAAGTCCGGTGATCACTAATGGTTTCCGTGGTTCAAAATACTCTTTACGGAATACTTCAGCTGAAATACTCTCTACGCGATCTATGGAGGTTAAATGCATAAAGAAGAGACATTAATACGTACGTGAAACAATAGATACACACCGGCCTTTTACCGGGTAAGGATATTGTATGTAAAACAGATTTTAACGTCTGCAGCAGCAAACACCGCAATAATAATGCCGCTGCTTTTATCACCTGTGCCCTGATGGCTACTAACAAAAAAAGAGACCCTTAAGGTCTCTTTTCATTATCTGCAAACACTTATGTGTTCATTAGTCTTTTATGCTAAACAACGAGTCTACAAACTCCTCCTTGTTGAATACCTGCAGATCTTCCATCTTTTCACCGATACCGATATACTTCACCGGTATTTTGAACTGGTTGGCTATTGCCAGTACGACACCACCTTTAGCGGTACCATCCAGCTTTGTAATAGCCAGTGCGGTTACTTCAGTTGCTGCTGTAAAATGACGGGCCTGTTCAAGTGCATTCTGTCCGGTAGAACCATCCAGTACCAGCAATACCTCATGTGGTGCATCAGGAATTACTTTTTTCATCACACGTTTGATCTTGCTCAGCTCATCCATCAGATGGGCCTTGTTATGCAGGCGACCTGCGGTGTCGATAATGATAACTTCAGATCCTTTGGCAGCACCGCTTTGTACGGTATCGAAGGCAACAGCTCCCGGATCGGAACCCATCTGTTGTTTTACGATAGGTACCCCTACACGATCACTCCAGATAGTCAGCTGATCAACAGCGGCTGCTCTGAAAGTATCTGCGGCACCCAGTAATACGGACTTACCCGCTTTTTTGAAATTATAGGCCAGTTTACCGATGGTGGTGGTCTTACCTACACCATTCACACCGACAACCATAATTACGTAAGGCTTCTTATCTGCCGGAACATCGAAATCACGGAATCCGCTATCCGGAGCATCTACGAGCAGACCTGCAATTTCTTCCTGCAGGATCTTGTTCAGTTCTGCGGTACCCAGGTATTTATCTTTCGATACGCGCTTTTCTATTCGGTCAATGATCTGTACGGTTGTATCTACACCTACGTCAGCAGATACCAGTGCTTCTTCCAGGCTGTCCAGTACTTCTGTATCAACAGTGGTTTTACCTGCAATGGCGCGGCCGATTTTGGTGAGAAAACTATCTTTCGTCTTCTGTAATCCCTGGTCCAGGCTTTCTTTCTTCTCCCTTGAAAATAGCTTATTGAAAAAACTCATGGTTATTCTTTTGCGACCGACAGTCTGGCGTCAATAGGATATGTATTGACGGTAGTCGATTGTTAAGGCGTTAAGTTACAGAAAATACTCCATAATAGAAGAGTATTGACTATTGGGGCTCAGCGATTAATGATCGTTATATGCAAATTAAGCTATAACTACGATGGCCTTACTTATTACCAACACAAAAAGCTGTCCTGATAACGGACAGCTTTTATAGTATAATTGGTAAAGCCGAATTACTTCTGGTTAATGTGCTCCACAACTTTATCCTTGTGCACGATAGCCTCTTTGAAAGAGTATGCACCGGTTTTAGGAGAACGTACAGCTCTGATTACTTTTGTCCAAACTTTGGACTCAGCTGCTGCCTTCGCGTCTTTTACTTTCGAGTTCTTAGATGCCGCTTTTGCCATAATATTATTAGATTAAAAGTTAAAGTGAATCGTCAAAAGTTACCTGTTAATTGCTAATCGCGACCGAATGCACCAACATGCTACCGATTAACGCTCAACATTAACGATCAATTACTTAATTTCTTTGTGTACAGTTACCTTTCTCAGGATTGGGTTGTACTTCTTCAGCTCCAGACGCTCTGGAGTGTTCTTCTTATTCTTGGTGCTGATATAACGGGAAGTACCTGGCTGACCTGAAGTCTTATGCTCTGTACATTCCAATATCACTTGCACCCTGTTACCTTTTTTTGCCATTTTGTATACAAATTAAAGTTGAATGCCAACAATTAGATATTCTCTCCAGCTGCACGCAAGTCTTTAACTACTGCATACAAACCATTCTTGTTGATGGTTCTTAAACCATCAGCTGATACTTTCAAAGAAATCCAGCGATCTTCTTCCGCCAGGAAAAAACGCTTTTTCTGCAGGTTAGGCAGAAATCTCCTCTTTGTCTTAATATTAGAGAAGGAAACATGGTGACCCGTAATCGGCTTCTTTCCTGTCACCTGACATACTCTTGCCATGATAGAAAAATTTTGGATTGCAAAAGTCGCACTTTATTGTGGATTTTGCAAATAATTGTAATCCGATTTTATTAACACTTACGCAATGTGTAAATCTAAATTAGAATTCACATCGCGTAAATATCTGAATATCAACAGAATCCATCGGTAGAATTTCTGAAGTATAAAGATATCCACATTTTGAAATTCGCACAAAATCAGCGATCTATTTTTACAACAGGGCCAATTTATGCGATCCTTTGCTGCCTTACAGCAGTACTACCAGGCTTCTCAATACAGCACCCAATCTCACCCCTTCCAGCACTCGCTGTTGTGAAGTACCGTGTTTCAGTAACGCATCTTCGTGTGAAGTCACGCACATTTCACAGCCATTCAACGCCGATACCACCAGGCTCACCAGTTCGAAAAACTCTTTACCTAAAACCGGATTCGCCATAATGCTCATACGGATACCTGCTGGTGTAGCAGTGTAGAACTCCTTATTCACGAAGTGACGGAAACGGTAGTACACGTTGTTTGCATTCATCAGGGATGTACAGCTGTAGATTTCAGCAATCTCCTTGTCTGTAGCACCTTCCTGTGTAGCCAGCTTTTCAAAAGCCGCCTGCAGGTCAACGTGTTTCTCATTTGCTGCTACTGACAGACCCAACAGGTAAGCTTCCTTTTTGGTCAGTGTAGAGGCTGATAATGAGTTGGTAACGTTTATCTTAAGATCTTTCAGATAACGGGCATCAGTGTTGGCGAGGGTACGTAAACGATCAGAAAGATGCGCGTCGGTTAACCCTACTGCTTCCAGCAACTGTACAGCCGTATCAGTATTTGAAGTTGCGAACATAATAATTATTTTTCAAATGTCTGTAAAAAATAAAAAGTCCATAGCCGGACGACCCTTTCAGGTACTGACTATGGACCTTAAAAAAGATTAAGCGTTCAGTGTAGCCTGGCCTTTTTCCCAGTTACAAGGACACAGCTCGTCTGTCTGCAGTGCATCCAGTACACGCAGTACCTCTTTCACGCTACGACCTACGTTCAGGTCATACAGAGATACCCAGCGTACGATACCCTGAGGATCAACGATGAATGTAGCACGGTAAGCAACTTTTTCATTTGCTTCCAGGATACCCAGCTCTTCAGCCAGAGACTTGGAAGTATCAGCCAGCATCGGGAACTGCAGGTTACGCAGATCTTCATGGTCTCTTCTCCATGCAGCGTGTACGAATTCAGAATCAGTAGAAGCCCCAATTAAGATTGCATCACGGTCAACGAAATCCTGATAATGTTTGTTGAATTCAGCTATTTCAGTAGGACAAACAAACGTAAAGTCTTTTGGCCACCAGAACATTACTAACCATTTGCCGGAATTCTTCAGCTCTTCGGAAGACAGTTCATAGAACTCTTTACCTTTCTCGATAGATACTACAGCGGTCTTCTTGAACTCAGGAAAGCTTGCTCCTAAAGATAATGTTACATTCTTCATTGTGCGTATATGATTTATTATTTACGTTATATCCTCTTTATATATCCAACTTTCCGGACCTGTATTACATTCACAAGAATTACATATGTCCTTTATGGTTATTCGGGTGCAAAATTGCATGTCTCCTTATTATTAATCAAATAGATTTTGAATACCTGTGCATTGAAATTCTCTATATGAGGCTAAAAATGGCCCTCCTCCTAACTTTAGCACGTTTTTTAATTTTTATTTTGTCTCATTAATACAATCTTAACATAATGTGAAGCCAAACGGAACAATTTGGCACGCTATTTAGTTATATATAGTACCAAAACTTTAACGAATACTATAAAACGACAGGCTATGAAACTAAAAAACGTACTCTTGGTGATTTTTACGATTGGTATTGCACTTATCCCGTTAATTAAAAACGGTCTGGGTAAACATGATGAATTTGATGCTACACAAGACCTGTTCATCTAATGGTTAACGCGCAGATGGTGCCGTATCCTGTAAGAATGACTTTCCTCACGGAGAGCTGGCGCCGTTATGCTGGTCAGTATTCTTCCTCTGCCAATTTACTAATGTCTCATTAGTAGCTATCAGCGGGGAACTACCCGCATAGCGAACGTATATAGGCGCTCCTTTTATCAAAGGATGAACGCATTCCAATGAAGGAATTACTAATTATGGTTAATTGGTAGTTCCTTTTCGCATTTTAAGCCGGTTTATGCCATTTCATAATCCCACTGGTATATCTGCGAAATATCGCCGTTTAACAGTGTCAATCGACGAAAACCAGCCTGAAACAAAAAGGCTTCCGCCATGCGAAAGCCTTTTTTATAATATGAAGATCGTTTTACTCCACAATTAGTTGCAAATGATGTTGTTAAACATCCACAGCCTCACGTTACATTATTAATCAAATCCTTGAAGCTATTAATTCCCAACATCTTAACTGTTTTGAAACCTTCTGCATAAGGTACCCCGATCATTTTGCCGAACGTGGCATCTCTTGCTATCACCCCATCAAAGAAGGCTGATGAAGAAATATAGGTCTTAGGCTCACTATCAGCTGCTGCTGCCAGAAATTGGGTCTTATATGCCCTTATCGCCTCTTTCTTACGCTCTATTACCGTAGAAACATCTATCACGAAATCTGGTTCCTCAAAACGGTCCTGCAGGAAATGGAATACCTGTTTCGGTCTCCATGCTGCCTGCGGCTCACCATTATCAAACGTTTCAATACGTCTCAGACCTGCCAGAAAACAGCTGTCTGCTATCAGACGGGCCGCTCTTCCATGATCCGGGTGGCGATCTTCAAACGCATTGGCCAGTACAATATCCGGCTGGTATTTACGAATCGCAGCAATCAGCTTCATCTGCTCTTCCGTGTCATTCCGGAAAAAACCGTCTGCCAGTCCCAGATTATCTCTTACTGATAATCCCATCACTACTGCAGCATCTGCCGCCTCCGCCGCCCTCGTTTCAGGCGTGCCACGGGTGCCCAGTTCTCCTCTTGTCAGGTCCAGTACGCCAACCTTCATCCCTTGCGCAGCATGTACCATCAGGGTACCTGCACAGGCCAGCTCCACGTCATCGGGATGTGCAGCAATAGCCAGTATGTCTAATTTCATCGAAAATGTCCTTTCTTTTGGTGGAGTGCAAAGATAACGCTTAGTTAGTCTTGCTGGTGATCAGTATTCCATACTTCTTCCCTGCATGATCACCGGGCACATCTGCCAATTTTGCAGCAGGTATGACTTTTACACTGTCAATGTTCTTTCTTTCCAATGCAGCCAGCATTTGTGCCTCATTACTCTCAATCGGCGCTCCATCCAGCAAATATAAAAATGCGCTGTCGCTTCCCTCCTTCTTCAGTTGCTGCTGATAATCAGCTGACATCTCCCCAAACATACGGGTATATCGCTTCCGCGCAAATGGTACCGTCTCAATAAAGATCACACCATCCTCGCCCCTCGGACCATACTTTTCCTTCAGTTTTGAGCCTTTCACAATATCAATCAAAGCGATCTTCGTAGGATCCAAACCTTCCATTACATTTTTACTTTCCACACTATCAATGAAGATCAGGGCATTCTGCGGAACACCGGGTATCGAACTCAGGTCTTGTGACATAGCGGCAGTCCCGCTCAGCAGCAGGCATACCATGATAAAAATTCTTACATGCATCTGTGAATTTACGGCAGATTTGCCAGAACAGGGGTCAGCTTAGGTAGAAGGGATTGTTAAAATGAGAAAAGGTCATTCAGAATGATAAAGGCAGCTTAGTAGTTATAGGCACGGGAACCACGGTACATTTCTATTTCCTGTACGATAGCTTCGATATCCTTGTCCTCCTGCGTGTCATAGTCGCTTTTCAGGTTACCGCCAAAGAAAAATGCCACCGTTTGCCACATACGGGCAGAGAAACCTCCTTTTAGCTCCTTAATGATCTCATAACAGTTCTGTCCGGTTTCCCGGTTGATCAGCTTCATCAGCACTTTACCCTGATATACAGACAAATTTTCCAGCTTGTCACCAAACTGATCCTTCATCTTCTTCTCAATTTCCGCGAGATATTTTTTCCGGTCTTTCTTGTCGTGCAGCGTAGCGAGGTGAGCGTTTACATCTTTTAAGATCCTCGCGGCAGACTTTGCATAAGGATAGGTGACATACACCGCATTGCGTAAACGCGTCCATGCCTCCCGTTGCTTACGGAACTTTTTAGGCAGCTTATCAACCACCTCAAAGATGTGTAAAGTGATGGAAGGAATTGTGTCTGAACCAACTATGATAGCTCCCACTGCAATACTGTCTGCTCCATGACGCGACTGGGCATAACCCCTATTGCGACCGGCAAGGCATAAGATGCTGGCAAACAGGATGATAAAAGCGGTGAGACGACGCATAAACTCCTAATATGATCTTAAAATTATACTAAAGATATGCTAAAAAAACGATTGCTGGTGAGGGCCTGAAAAACAATAACAAGGCGTTTAAATAAGGGCCCGGTCAGGAAGATTTTTCATAGATAAGCCGTAGATATCCCATAGATAACCCGTAGATAACCCGTATATATAATAAAGGCTTATATACGGGTTATCTACGGGACATCTACGGGATATCTATAAATTACCTTGCTGACTGAAACGAATTCAGGGTATAGTCCTGATATAGGTTTACACAAGTTTTTAATCCTGTAATTGGTTTACTGCCCTCTTTTTTATGGGTATAGTATTGAAATAGGTTTACTCTTAATCCTGAGAAAGGTTTACAACAGCTTTTTAATCCTGCGATTGGTTTACTGCTTTTAATACCGTAAATCTTACAATTAAGGTATTAATGCAGTATTAGCTTTACAAACGGGCGATTGTTTCAGCGAGCGCTTTACAAGTAGTAAGCTGCCATATTCAATATCTGATATAAACGCAAAGCAGCTATCTGAGCCGGACAATTAACAGCTCAGTTGGCATAAAAGAGTAAATGGAAAATTGACTAAAACAGAAACAATGGAGATAATGGATCCGGGCTATAGTAATAGCGAGATGGAACGAATAAAAAACACTGTAAAAGCAGATTTTATTTAAAATATGGCTTTAGATATCGCTTGTATTTCAATGATAATCAGTTAAATATATTTTTATGAATTTGTCTGAATCATAAGTGATTCCTGTATCAGAAAGATGCTTTATTTGCCGTCCGGCATGTCAAACAATGCAAAAAATGGCTCAATTTCCGGGTTACTTAAAGTAGAATTTCAAGTTGTTTAAGCATAAAAATTGTCGCCTTATAGTGATCATTTATGCAATTATCCTGCCCTTTTTAATGGCTACTTCTACCGGAAATAGTCTCCTGTCCTAATTGAAAAAATACTGTGGAGTAATCGCATCTTAAGTACTGATAATCAAACCTATGATGCTATCAACTTCAATATTTAACCTCACCTGATACGGTGTATTAGCGTTCAATCACCTGAAAACCTTGATTGTAGTGTCAAAATTGACCCTGTCAATTAATTTATTTAACTGAAAAACAGGCACTTATGAAGTATACTTCAAAAAAGAAATGTAAGCCTTATAGTATCAAATACCCGCTATCACGCTAACTCTCATATTTAAATGACCCGGTCAATAAACCTTATGCTACTGAAAAACAATTACTTATAAAGACTACCTCAAAAAAGAAATGTAGGCCTCCTAAAAACAAAAAAGCCTGCTATGGCCTTTAGCAATAGCAGACATTCTTCCCTGGTCTTTAATTCAATATTGGATAGCGTATGATTTCAACCTGGTCAATTAGGAAATGTATGGTAGAAGTGGCTGAAATGTTATGTAGCAATATAACGCTTTCTCCATCAACTTTCTATTTTACGGGTATCAGACCCAGCTTTTTTTCTGCGAATGAATCGATCGCCCTCTCAACTGCCGGGACGTCTTTCGATGTCAGATAACAACCGATCACATGTGCGTCAGCATCCGGGATGGCAACTGCCTCTTTCATGTCAACAGCGGTACCCAGCGCCTTATGCATAGCAAGAATAGCTGACACTTTAATAGTCGGATCCTGATGCTCCTCATCACGGAAATAATAGACGTTCAGCACTGGTTGTTTAATACTATGAAATACACCCGGCTCCATGGTAGTTTCCAACAAACTTTCCAATTCAACCACTGCCTCTAAGCGGTACTTGTTGTACCAATACTTACCAAGCTCTGGTTTTTCGGGTGGCGACTGTCGGTAGTCTCCATGACAAACCAGACGAGCCAGTTGCAGGCCCCACGGATTATTTGCCAGAAAAGCCATATCGTCATTGATCGCAACATTGGGCGACATATTAATGATGGCGTAAATGTCATTGGGAAAAGTGGCTGCGAGTTTTAGCCCGAGCGTACCGCCCGTAGAACAAGTCACCAGAATCACCTTTTCTCCCAGCGCCTTACCGATACTCAGTGCCTCTTTGGCATCCTTCCAAAGGCCCGTAGCCGTCATTGTCAATAGCGGTTCTGATGTATCCAGTCCGTGCGCATCCAATCTGGAAAGGTAAAGGTTGCAACCATATCGTTTTGCAAAATCACGGTGTACAGGATTCCCTTCCTCCTGACTGGCAGAAAAGCCATGCAGGTACACGACGCTGAAAGGCGTCTTGCGATGCAGGGAATCATACCAGATGATCCGGGCTTCATTATCAGGCTTTATTTTGTGAAAACTTTCCTTTGTGGCAACGTATTGATCCAATGCGGACGCTTGCTGAGGAACGGTCGGTAATAAAGGATCATACCGTGGGGTAACGGGTCGTGGACCAAGGTAATATAAAATTACAAGGATTGTTATTACAATCAGGGATATTCGCAGCCAGCTGCTTTTCATGGGAAGTGTATTGTTTTATTCCCGGAGACCGGACAAGCTGGCGCCTGTCTCCGGAAATAAAAGCGTTATGACTGAATCGATTTTGACTTGTTCGCCTTCACTCTTTGCACAATACTCATTATAAACCCAAAAACCATCACCAGAATACCTAACCACAACACATTAATGTATGGGAATATAAATGCTTTCATCACAATATAATCCTTAAATGTATCTGATTCCTTTACTTGTATCTGTATCTTTTTTTCTTTTGGCAGCACTTTGCTGAATTTCACATACAGCGACAGCGGAGCAACCGTATCCGGTACAATCACTTCGTAACTGCTGTCACGCAGACTATACACCGGCATCAGGTTGTACTGCTCGTTATTCTTCGTCACCACTCTCAATTGTGCACCTACTGCCAGATCATTTGGCTGTGGTGTGTAATTGCGGTTCTGTGGCTGCGGCTGAATACCTTCCAATATAATATAACCATTTGCAAAGAACACAGAATCACCCGGTGCAATGTCATGGTTGTTATATTGCGCCGTATCGCTGCCTGCATCCTTGATAGGTACTGCGGTAATATAAGTAAAGATATCTTTTGTCAGATAGTGTTTTGAATCCGGGTTAGGCGTCAGCTGCTGCTGTCCTTTGTTACTCAGGAACGCATCCGGATGCAGGGTAAATTTCTCAACGATATTACCGTTAGACGGGTCGCGACGCTCGTAACGTACCAGATAATAGGTCTTCGCATCACCTTCTGCCAGAGAGTCACCGGCATAAGTTACATGATAATCCCCCATCTGTACCGGGAAGTTCTTTGGCAGCATCAGGTTTTCTCTTGGATTTTCCTTGCTTTCCTTTCCGAAGAATCCGCCATCCAGCATTTTCATCCTGTCGATGGAGATCACCTCTTTTCTGGAAGAAGAGATCAGAATACCCAACAGCACCATCCCAAAACCAACGTGTGCAACGGAACCGCCTGCTACGCGTAATTTACCTTTCTGGCCAATTATAATGAACATTGCGTTTGCCACGATTGCATACACACTGGTAAACAGCATCATATAAATAGCTGACAGGAAACCTGCACCATAAGCGTCATAATTGATGTCTCCAAATACACCGATCAGACCGGTGATCACCAGACTGATCACAGTAGGAATACCGATCTTTTTAACGAAATGACCTTTAGGCGTGTCTTTATATTTCAGGTATTGTACAATCGCTGTCAGTACGCCTAACACAATTGCCACAAAAATCTGGATCTTATTATAATGGAATACGCTATCAGATGGAGGCGCGATGTCCTGTTCCAGCCCAAAGAGTTTTTTGATACCCAGTCCGTTGATGATCTTATTCCATACAGGGATGGAAGTTGTGAAAGTGATCTGGATAGCAGCGATCATCAGGATCAGTGCACCGATAAACAGCCAGAATTCACGGGAGTAGCTACTTGGATCTTTTTTCGCATCAGGAATTTCCTTACGTCTCACGATCAGCAAGGCAAATGCAGGTACAACGAATACTGCCATATAGACCAGCAGCTGGCCACTCATACCGAGGTCGGTAAATGAGTGTACAGAGGTATCACCTAACACACCGCTACGGGTCAGGAAGGTAGAATAGAGAATGAGTACGAAAGTGATAAAGAAGAAAAAGAAGGTCGGTTTCAGCGCATGACCAGAAAACTTAAAGGCCAGCAGGGTATGTATACCTGCCACCAGTGTCAACCATGGTACCAGCGATGCATTTTCTACCGGATCCCATGCCCAGTAACCACCGAAAGTCAGTGATTCGTATGCCCAGGCAGCTCCCATCATAATACCTGTACCCAGGATCATTGCAGAGAACAGGGACCATGGCAGTGCAGGCTTGATCCATTCTTTATATTCACGGGTCCAGAGACCGGCGAAAGCATATGCAAAAGGAATAATGGTAGAAGCAAATCCGAGGAACAGTACTGGCGGGTGGATCACCATCCAGTAGTTCTGCAGGGACAGGTTCAGTCCGTTACCATCCTTGATGAAGTCGAGATAATTGGCATTGGCTACCCATGGCAATCCCTGATTTTCTTCTGCCAGACGGAGCAGCAGGAATGGATTGCTACCTACGCGGTAATCTAATATATAGATACCGATCAGCATACTACCGAGGAAGATCTGCGCAAAAGACAGGGTCGCCATTACCGGCGCTTCCCATTTCTTTGCAAAACGGATCAGGAGAAGCCCTAATACACTGTGCCAGATGGACCATAACAGGAAACTACCTTCCTGATCAGCCCAGAAGCTGGAGAGCAGGTAACTTACCGGCAGGTCACGGGAAGAGTTCCTCCATACATATTTGTATTCGAAGTAGTGATTGTATAGTGCGTAGTACAGGCTGCCGAAAGTAGTGAAAACAGCGAGTGCCTGTATAATGAAGGCCCAGCGGGCCAGTTTTTTCCAGGAGTCCTTTAACAAATCGTCTTTGGACTGCACCGCCATAAAGTAGCTGATACTTGCTAATATAGCAGCGATAAATGCTAAAACTGCTGCAAAATGCCCTATCTGTCCGGGCAACAGATGTTCCCCTATGTATTTTGTATCCAAGACCTGATATTATTAAAAGACCGCAGACGGTCGTCTGCGGACGAAGATTGAATAATAGTTATATGTGGAAGATGGCCTTTAATAATTATGCTTTTCCAATCGCCACCTGATCGTTCTTATATTTTGAAGGACACTTCATCAGTATCTTGCTGCATTTGAACTCTCCATTAGACATTTTTCCGGTCAGTACCACACTCTCTGCCTTTTCGAAGTCAGTTGGCTTGGTACCATAGAAAACAACAGGCTGGATCTCTCCTGTTTTATCAACTACATAAAAACGAAGCAGATTGGCATCTTTTACCGGATCATATTCCAGTGTCTTTGTTGTATCGAGCTTACCGATCACCTGAAATTCCTTTCCTTCTTTCTGCCGGGCTGTCGCAAATGTCTCATAAGTACTGAAATCGCCTGCTACCGTTACAATTACGCCAATAGCTACAGCAATGAGTACCAGCAGGACAATATTAGATTTCTTCATATCGCAAATAATTCAGATTCTTCCTTAATGCATCCTTAATCAAAAGTGAAAAGC
The DNA here is from genome assembly GCF_007896845.1 of Chitinophaga pinensis. GTDB lineage: Bacteria > Bacteroidota > Bacteroidia > Chitinophagales > Chitinophagaceae > Chitinophaga > Chitinophaga pinensis_C. The sequence goes on from NZ_VOHS01000021.1 coordinate 65,487, forward strand.
CGTACACTATATTTTTCTTCGATATACAGTCTTTGTCATTAGCAAAATTACGCCAAAATGAACTTCGAGTGTCTTTTTTTACATAAAAGAACACATGATCTTTATCATATAAATTATGAAAAATGGATGCAGCCCCAACTGTGGTGAGGCTCTTATGGTCAAAGCATCATAAATTACTATCTTTGCGCCGGAAAAATCGTTTTGTATGAACGGTTTTTTCCCGGGACCGCCTGTAGGTGGCCTCTTTTTATCAAATTACATTATCATGGCGGATTTATCTCAATTTGATCCCAATTCGGTAAGCCTGTTGTCCAACAACATCTTTGGCCTGCCTACAACTGAAGAGGATGCAAAACTGGTACTATTACCTGTACCCTGGGAAGTGACGGTTTCTTATACGCACGGTACGGCCAGAGGTCCTGAACAGATCTTTAAAGCCTCTCTACAGGTGGACCTGTATGATACAGATGTAAAAGACGGATGGAAAAATGGGTTTTTCATGCGTGAAATCGACAAACAGCTGCTGCTGCGTAGCGATTATCTCCGCAAAGAAGCTGAACTCTACCTTAAATTCCTGACGGAAGGTGGAGATGTCTGTGATAATGAATTTCTTAAAAAGACGCTGGTTGATGTCAATACCGGTACGGTGGCCATGAATGACTGGGTTTACCGTCAGACAAAAGACCTGCTGAACAGTGGCAAACTGGTCGCCCTTGTAGGTGGAGATCATAGCACCCCACTGGGTTTCTTCAAAGCCATCGGTGAGAAAAAAGGCGATTTCGGTATTCTTCAGATAGATGCACACTGCGACCTCCGTAATGGTTACGAAGGATTCCAGTACTCCCACGCTTCTATCATGTATAATGCACTCAAGGAAGTTCCTCAGCTGACCAGACTGGTACAGATTGGTATCCGCGATTACTGCGAAGAAGAAATAGACTACATCAATAATAGTAATGGAAAAGTGGTGACCTTCTTCGATAAGGACATCAAAACCCGTCAATACGAAGGCGATACGTGGAAGATGATCTGTGACGATATCGTTGCGACACTCCCGCAACAGGTATATATCAGTTTTGATATTGACGGACTGGATCCGAAGCTTTGTCCGCGGACAGGTACTCCTGTACCAGGCGGCTTCGAGACAGAACAGTTATATTACCTCTTCCGTAAGATCATCAGCAGCGGCCGTAAATTAATCGGCTTTGACCTGAATGAGGTAAGCACCTCTCATGATGAATGGGATGCGAATGTAGGTGCGAGGGTACTGTTTAAATTATGTAACCTGCTGATCCTGTCGAATCAGTAAGAATCAGGAATTACGAATTAAGAATCTGGCTGCGGGGACGAGGGTGTATATATAATATATAGCCTCTTTTAAAAGGCGGCCTGATGGGATTTATATAAAAAAGACTGTTGATGAGCGACAATATGACTAAATACAAGATCAGGATTCTCCAACCGAATGCTGAAACACGTCTTCGCATGCAACCTGTTATGCATGGACTGGCCGGCATTCTCTTTCTAATGAATGGAATAGGTGCATACAACAGTCCGTCTCCCAACTGGGTGATGGCTGTCTTTTTTATCCTGCTGGGTATTGGAAGTCTGGCGTTTCCGTTTTTTATGAAACGCTTCCGTAATATACAGTCTGCCAACAGTCTGGCTCGTCTGATTCAGGCATTTGTGAGTCTGACCGGTTGTCTGTTCTTTCTGAGTCATATGCAGCCGCTCATTGGTATCCTGCTGTTCCTGACAGGTGTTGCTTCTGCATACATCGGATGGGCTGAATATAAGCTGTTTCAGCCTTGCTACATCAGGATTGACATGATGGGACTGAGCCTGCCGGGTACCTTTTCGGACAAGGTGATTGGCTGGAACCAACTGAATAACGTAATTTTGCGGAATGACCTGCTCACGATAGACTTCAAAAACAATAAAGTATTACAACTCGAAGTGCTTGACGAAACGGGTGCAACGACCGCGGAAGAAATGAACGCTTTTTTTAAAAGCAGGCTCTGATGACGCACCGGACAATATTACAAATTCAACAAGAAACTATCTGAACATTTGAAACAGTCTCCATACATCCTTTACTCTGATGGTAAAGGGAACATTTTCGAAGACACTTCCATGCTGACTACCGGCCGTAGTGGCTGGGACGCGTGGCCGATCGATCCTGAAGAATGGATAGAATTACCGGAAGGTGGTTCTCTTTACGAACTGCCCGGACGCCGTGGTATCGGTCTGGATGCAAAAACCGGTGAAATGGGTATCTGCGATAAAGGATGGGCCGTTGCTGCCTTTATTCCGCCTGCACATACCGGTTATTATCTGGCTGCATACGAAACGATGCCGGATGCACCTACCCTTCCACTTTTCTGCTATACAGCAGTAGGTTGGCTGGATGGTAAGTTTTATGTACCTGCTACCCGTATCGAACAGGACATCCGTCAGGAATGTGCCGGTTTTGATGATAAAAAGGTAAAACAGGGTGTAGAGCAATTACTGAATGCTTATCCGCACAACCGTCTGGTACAACATCTGGCTGATAACTGTGCGCTGACATACCACTGCCCTGCTGCCCGTAACTATTTCATGGGGCGCTGGGAGTGTCCTATTCCTTCTTCTCCTGCGTGTAACGCCAACTGTATAGGTTGTATTTCTTTCCAGCCGGAAGAAGAAACTATTGTATCTACACAGGATCGTCTGCGTTTCAAACCAACTGCAGAAGAGATCGTGGAATATACCGTGCCGCATCTGGAAACAGCGCCATTCCCGATCGTAAGCTACGGACAGGGTTGTGAAGGCGAACCACTGCTGATGTGGGAGACCATCCGCGAATCCATTATTGAGATCCGTAAGCACACACCGAAAGGAAGCATTAATATCAATACTAACGGTAGTAAACCAGATGCAGTTCGTGAACTGTGTAAAGCAGGTCTGAACAGCATCCGTGTAAGTACCAACTCTGTACAGGAGAAATTCTATACGCCATACTACCGTCCGAATAACTACAAATTTGAGGACATCATTGAGAGTCTGAAAGTAGTACGTGAATTTGGTGGATGGACGTCTATTAACTACTTCACTTTCCCCGGTATGACTGACAGTGTGGACGAATATGAAGCGCTGCGTAAAGTGATCAGGGAAACGGATCTGCAGATGATCCAATGGCGCAACTTCAATATCGATCCTGACTGGTATCTGGGTCGTCTGGGTATTACTGAAGTAGGTGACTGTCTTGGTATCAAACAATTGCAGGAGCTGATTCAGGAAGAATTCCCTCACCTGAAATATGGTTATTTCAATCCACCGATTGAAAGGATCAAAGGTGATTATGAGAAAGACTTCGCACACTATTAGTCAATGAAGAATTGAGTGCTTAGTGTCTTAAGATGATTTTAAATTGTTTTTGAGATAAATGAGAAAGGCGTCTGCTGGTAGCGGACGCCTTTCTTTTTATAATGTGTCAGATCAGACAATACTAGCTCTTTGCCAGTATCTCTACTTCTTTATTACCGGCTGTTTTTTTATATAGTATATAGAATCCGATGCCCGTCAGCGTACATAGTGCCGTTGTACAGTACCACCACGAAGAGAAGCCATAATGCCCCACCATAAAGGATCCCAGTGTAGGTGCGAGGATACTTGAGATAGAGAATGACATGGTGTAAAGACCGGCGTATTGTCCGCGGTTATGGTCACTGCTTCTTGTTACAAAGAAGGAGTTCATAAAAGGAATGCTCAGCATCTCTCCTGCTGTGAACAGTAGTATAAATACAACACCTGCAGCTGCCACCGGCGGCAGTAAATTAAAGCTCAGATAGCCCACACCTGCCAGTATCACACCACGGGTGATGAACTGCAGACTATGCATTTTCCCTTCCAGTTTATATACCAACACCATTTCGAAGAAAGCGACCAACAGGCCGTTCAGTCCCATCAGCATACCGATCTGCGCTTCCTGCATATTGGCCACTGATTTAAGATAGAGTGGCACCATGGTAGATAGTTGGAGAAAGCCGGTTGTAAATACCACGATCAGCAGTATGAAAGCCAGATAGACCCCGTCTTTATAAACACTATCTGAGTTATTGGTTTTGACGCAGTCCACCTGTTTGGGTGGTTTAGGGGCTACTTTTACTGGCGGAAGCAGTATCCGCATGATAATGATTGCGATGATACAACTTAAACCATCTACCCAGAACAGGAGATGATAACTATAACCCGCCAGTATACCACCCAGTGCCGGTCCGACGGACCAGCCGAGGTTTGACGCCAGTCTGTTAAGTGAATAAGACCGCGTACGATTCACTGCGGTACTATAGTAAGCTGTGGCGGCAACGTTTGCAGGTCTGAAGGCATCGCCCACGCAACTCAATACAAAGATGCAGACACAAAACTGTGGCAGGGTGCGCATTTGTCCGAGTACGAGGAAGATAAGTCCCTGCAGCAGCAGGCTCCAGAACTGTACGGGGTAAAAGCCTATCCTGTCGGAAAGCCGTCCGCCGATAAAAGATCCGCAGATAGCGCCTGTCCCGAAACAGGCCATTACAATACCAGCTTGTTCGATGGAAAAATGCAGTTCATGCGTCAGATATACCGTCATAAAAGGTATTACCATTGCGCCACTGCGATTGATTAACAAAACTACAGCCAACAGCCAGGTGGAGGGTGATAGGCCGGCATACGCCTTTTTGTACAAAGAAAAAATTGGTGACATCCTGAAGCTCTAAAGATGGTACAAAATTAGGTGAATAAAGTTGATGCCGGCAATAATAATTGCACATGAAAAACAGTTAAATATTTATCCGGTCCTGTTTCCGGACCGGATAGCCGGAAAGATTGGGATTCAGCGGATTATCCGGACAGGCAAAAACGCGCCTGATCAGAAAAACAGGACGGACAGGACAGGCTGTATACACTTTAAAAATTATCCTTACTTTTGGGTATGCCGAAAAAAGAAGACAATACAGACAAGAATTTAAAAGCAGCCGGCGCCACCATTGCCGTACACGCATTAGTGTTAGTTGTGCTGTTACTGGCAGGGTTCTCCGCGCCACCGCCCTTACCGGATCAGGATCTTGGTATGGAAGTGAATCTCGGTACTTCAGATGAGGGTATGGGAGATGAACAACCATTGAACCCAAATCCACCGAGCAGTGGTGAAGCGAGTGCTTCTACGCCTCAGAACGAACCTGTGCCTTCGGCTGACAATGCTACTCAGGAAGACATTGCCACACAGGATGATGAAGAGGCTCCGGAGATCACCAAACCGGAAAAACCGGTAGAGAAACCAAGGGAAACTAAAAACCTTGAACCAAAACCGACCAAAACACCTCCTAAAAAGAATTCAGATAATCCGCCGGCGCCGGTACCTCCTGCTCCGAAACCTAAAGCGGTATACGCAGGTGGCAGTTCCAGCAGCAGCAACAGCGGTAATAATGCCCAGAGCAGCAACAACTCCAGCGGCGAAGGTAATACGGGTAAACCGGGCGACCGTGGCCAGATCAATGGTAATCCTGACGGCGGTGGTTATACCGGTGGCGGTCTTGGCGGTGGACGTTCAGACTTCCGTCTCAATGGCCGTACATTGCTCAGTAAACCATCCCTGACCTACGATGGAGACGAATCAGGTTATATTGCGGTTAACATTAAAGTAGACAGACAGGGTAACGTGATCGCAACCTCGCATTCCCTGAAGGGTTCTACGCTGAATAACCCACGTCTGATCGAAATTGCAAAAAGAGCCGCCTCTCAGCTGAAATATAACGTAAACGACGACGCACCAGAAGTACAGTTCGCACTTATTAGATTTTATTTTAAAGTACAATAAGATATTTAAATATATTTGCATGGGAAGAGATCGCTGATCTTTTCCCATTTTCTTTTGTAGTGCCCGCCAATAAACGGCTAGATTTTTGCGTTATTGGGGGGAAACCGAACTGCCAACTAATTACTGCATATGCCATTTCGTGTAAAGCTGTTAAGACATCTACGACTGTTATTTATTGCCATTTCTTTATTTGGGTCTTATGAGGCCCGGGCTCAGTTTACTTTAGGCGGCTATTCCAACAGCCAATACGCCGGTATTCATGGTGTCCCAAACAACCCTGCGATGGCCGCAGGTACACACTATAAATGGGACGTTAACATTGCCGGTATCAATGCTGCTGCCGGTAACACATATATCCGCTTTCCCCGTTCTATTCTCCTGCATCCTCCTGATTCACTGAGAGACCTGAAGCGGAACCGCGATTACTTCCTCGACACAGCCGCTACAGGCAGACAGTTTGCCTGGGGTAACGTAGACGTGATGATGCCATCTGTGCTGTATTCCCTTGATGAACTAAGCTCCGTTGCATTCACCTGGCGTGTACGCTCAATGGTCAATGGTGGTAACGCCACGACGGATGTAGCCAACTTCTTTGCACTGGACTTTCCGAATACAAGATTTAACAATCAACGTTACGATATGGAATGGGTAAACGCCAGCTTCCATTGGTGGAATGAGTTTGGTTTTACTTATGCACGTGTACTGAAAGATGATGGGAATACCGTATTCAAAGCCGGTGCTACATTAAAACTGCTCTCCGGTGTAGCCGCAGGTTACGCACAGGTAGAAGGCGCCTCCTTTGTTATGCATGACCGTACCAACGGTGAGATCAACGACGGTACCCTGAAAGTTGGCTACAGTGATGGTCTGGCGAAATGGGAAAGCCCTACCCTGAGCAACTATAAAGTATTCGGTAATATGGGTCTTGGTATGGACGTAGGTATCACCTACGAATGGCGTGAAGTGATTGACGGTCTGACCGGCTATGATGACACCCAGTGGAACCCGGAAGCTGATGACTACAGATTGCGTTTAGGCGTATCGATCACCGACCTCGGTAGCATCACTTACAAAAAGTCTCCGGACAGCAAAGACCTGGATCTCCGTACAGAAAACATCAACACCAGCGATCTGAGACAACGCAGAGGCGAAAGTGTACAGGCCTACTACCGTCGTATCAGCACCTACTTCAACGAACTGCCTGCTGAGGATAAGTTCCGTATGAACACGCCTGCGGCACTGAATCTGATGGCTGACTACAATATCGACGGCCGCTTCTTCATAAACGCTGCCGGTCGCCTTGCTTTAAACGCCGGTAAATACGATCCGAGCAAAACATATGCGATGTCTTACTTTCAGGCAACGCCACGTTATGAAGCCCGTCATATCGGTGGCTACCTGCCATTAAGCGTCAACCGTAACGGACAGTTCGATGCAGGTCTTGGTCTGCGTCTCGGTCCGCTCGTAATCGGATCTACCACCATGTTATCTAACCTCTTCCAGAAGAACAAAAACCGTCTGGATGGCTTCATTGCCCTGCGTATCATTCCTATCAAACGCGGTGAAGGTAAAGTAGGATGCCCCGGCACCAACTTCTAAGAATTTTACCAACGATATTTATATGAGTTCATTTACATTTGGGGTCCGGAACAAATCTTGTATTTGTTCCGGCTTACCAAATGTATATGAACTACCAGGAAACGGTTGACTACCTCTATCAGCAGCTACCCATGTTCACCCGGGTAGGTGCCAGTGCCTTTAAAAAGGACCTTCACAATACGATCGAGCTTTGCAAACAGCTCGGCGATCCCCAGCACAAATTCAAATCCATACATGTTGCCGGTACTAACGGAAAAGGCTCTACCAGTCATATGCTGGCGGCTGTCTTCCAACAGGCGGGCTACAAAACAGGATTGTATACTTCTCCTCACCTGCTGGACTTCCGTGAGCGGATCCGCATTAACGGAGAAATGATATCCAAAGAATTTGTGGTGGAATTCGTTGAACAAATGCAGCCTGCCATCGAAAGCCTTGAGCCTTCCTTCTTCGAAATGACCGTCGCAATGGCCTTCCAGTACTTTGCACTGGAACAGGTAGATATCGCGATCATTGAAGTAGGTCTCGGCGGCAGATTAGACAGCACTAATATCATCATTCCCGAGCTCTCCGTCATCACCAATATCAGCTATGACCACATGCATATCCTTGGCAATACCCTGCCGGAAATTGCTTCGGAAAAAGCAGGCATCATCAAGGAAAATGTACCCGTCGTGATCGCACAGACACAGTCTGAAATTGAGGCTATCTTTACCGATAAAGCAGCATTTCTGGGTGCGCCGATCCATTTTGCGGATCAGGAATGGCTGATACAGGAAACGGAATTTGCACAAGGACAGCTAAAGCTGGGCGTGCAACATACACATAGCGGCGATATGAAAACCATCCGGACGGACCTCACCGGTCAGTACCAGATGAAAAATATTATGGGCGTACTTTCGGCGTGGAAAATCCTGCAGAAAGCAGGTTGGGAACTGCCGGAGCAGACGGTCCTGACCGCGCTGTCTCATGTTAAAAAACTGACAGGGCTGCGTGGACGTTGGGAGACGGTTGCACATGATCCGCTGACTATCTTTGATGTGGGTCATAATGAAGCAGGGATCACGGAAATTGTGCAGCAGCTGCAGCATATGGTGTACCGGCATTTGCATATTGTGACCGGGTTTGTGAAGGATAAGGAAGTGAGTAAGGTGCTGCCTTTGTTTCCGGCGGCGGCGACGTATTATTTTTGTAAGGCGCAGTTGCCACGGGCGATGGATCAGCATGAGCTGGCGGAGCTGGCGCATGGGAATGGTCTGAGAGGGCATGCGTATGAGAGTGTGCAACAGGCGTTTCAGGCGGCGAAGCAACAGGCGCATAAGGATGATATTGTGCTGGTGTGTGGTAGCTTCTTCATCGTTGCGGAGGTGATGTAATTGTATTCATATCTGTTTAAGCGGACTGCATAGTTTATGTAGTCCGCTTTTTTATGGCTTTTTGTGGTGGTGTGTGGGCCGGCAGGGCTTTGAGCATGTAGACTTTTTGCGGGGAAGGGTATTGCTTCGTACTTGTTGCAGGTTTTATAAAATAGCGTGTGGGCCGGCAGGGCTTCGGTTTCAGCCAGGCCCGCGGACTACGCCCCTTTTCGAGATGCGCTATTGGGCGGGGGAAGCGTAGGGGGTATAGGAAGTCGATTGAACGTTGTCAAGCGTGGAGGGCTCTACAATGGGCTAAGGCCCGCAGGCTCTATCTGAAACCCTCCGCTGTTAGTGCCGGGCTTTGAGCATATAGACTTTTTGTGGGGAAGGGTAAATGAAACGCTTGTATGTCAGGACATCGTTGTTAGTTGATGCTGCTGATATACAAGCGTTGCTTATTTTGAGTCGTGATAGTATCCGCTGTGTTGCTATGTCTATGAATGCTGGATCTTTAATTCCTTCAGACGCAGTAATGCATAAAACAGGCAGCTTACGTGCAGACTTTGCAGGATTTGATTATCGAGGAGCAGCTTTTCTACGTCTTCGAGATCCATGAGAACGAGTTCTATTTCTTCGTTTTCGTCAAGGTCTTGATCTTGCACTTTCCTGCCGCCGGTGGCGAGGAACATATGGGTAAGGTTGTTGCTGGAGGCCGGATTAGGGGCAACGGCGCCGAGGTTGATGAGTTTATCAAATTCGTAGCCGGTTTCTTCGAGTAGTTCGCGACGCATTGCAAATTCAGGGGATGGATCTGTATCGTCCATTGTGCCACCCGGAATTTCAAGGACAGCTTTACCGATGCCTTGTCTGAACTGGCGTACCATGATGATACGACCGTCAGCTGTTACTGCGACACAGTTTACCCAGTCGTTGTATTCCAGCACGTAGTAAGGTTCTACGATCTTGCCCTGTGGCGTTTCACATTTATCGCGACGGGCTGTTAACCAGTTGTCTTTGAAAAGGTACTCAGAACTTAATGTTTTCCAATCTAATGATGCCATGATTCTTCTGTTTATAGTTTAGTGCCAGTTATTGCGCTCTTTCAATCTTTCTATCTGTGCCATATGGTGACGGCCATGCCAGGAATAATTGGCTGCAAGCGTCCTTAAGGCGATCGTTTTACCGCTTTCAGGATGTACAAATGTGCGGGCCCATTGTTCCGGTGTCAGGTTCTCCATAAGGTTTACCCAACGGGTATGTAATGCATGTAATAAGGTCAGTGAAACGTTAATAGGCGTTTTCTTCACGTCCGGCAATTCTGCCCAGGCAGTTTCATTATAGGCTTTAATAGTAGGATTATCTTCTGTGAGGGCCCATTTAAAGCGGGTCAATGCCTGCGTATGACTGTCCACCAGATGGTGTACAACCTGGTATACCGCCCATCCTTCGGGTCTGTAAGGAGTGGCTAACTGCGCCTCGTCCAGACTTTGTACTACGATCTCTATCAGGGATGGCAAGTATCTGATATCGTTAATATAACCTTTCAAAGCGCGGTCTGAGATCTCAGCAGGCGCTTCGAATTTGCCGATAGGGTATTTGAGTTGCTCCAGGTCGATGTCCATAATCGTGTCAGTATGATTTGGGTATTAAAAATCGGAGGGATCAGCACACTAATCTTCTCTCAGGCCCTTACCGGTCATGTGAATAAACACATCTTCCAGATTGGCTTTCTTCACTTCTTTCTTACGCTCAAATCCGCCTGCTACCAGCTGATCTATCAGGGTGTCAGGAGACTCCAGCGCAATGATACGGCCGCTATCAACGATCGCGCAGCGATCGCACAGGAATTCGGCTTCGTCCATGTAATGTGTGGTAATAACAACAGTGGTACCCTTGGCGCGTACTTCCTGAATCAGGTCCCAGAGATTGCGTCTGGCCTGTGGATCCAGCCCTGTTGTGGGTTCATCGAGAAATATGATCTTAGGCTTGTTGATCAGCGTTGTGGCAATGGAAAAACGCTGTTTCTGTCCGCCGGAGAGTTCCTTATACTTCGCTTTCGCTTTATCTTCCAGATTGAAGGAGGCCAGCAGTTCTTTAGGATTTACTTCCTGATTGTACAGTCCGCAGAACAGCTCTATCAGTTCTGTCAGATTCAATCCGGGATAATACCCTGAACTCTGTAACTGCACTCCTATTAGTTTTTTGATGGATTCCGGATCCTTATCCAGATCATATCCGTCAACGGTCACTGTTCCGGAAGTTTTATCCCTTAGTGTTTCAATAATCTCTAAAGTCGTGGACTTACCCGCACCATTAGGGCCTAACAGTCCGAATATTTCATTTTCGTAGACGTCGAAACTGATCCCTTTAACTGCCGTAAAATCGCCATATTGCTTAACCAGGTCCTTTACTTCGATAATCTTCCTCTTTTCCATGGGACTAAATTACAATTCAATTAGGAATTAGGAATTAAGAATTAGGAATTGGGACATAAATGCCCCTGAATCAGGCAATAATTTTATTCAGCGATATTGACTTATTTCCAATGAAATAAAAAAAGAGGCGCTTCATTCGCTGAAGCGCCTCTCATAAAAAGCTATCAATTAAGCTCTTAATCAATCAGTATTAAGAATATACTCATCCCATTCCCATCTATCTCCGTTGCATTCAATGCTTAATTCCTGAGTGAAATGGCTATTTCTTTACGAAGAACTGTGTAAAATATGTCACCTTTCCTTTCTGGGCAGCACCAATGCCGATCAGGTTAAAGTCACCCAGCATATTCCTACGGTGACCCGGGCTCTTAATCCAGCCATCAACTACACCTTTAGCATCCAGATTACCATAAGCTACGTTCTCTCCTACGCCGGATACACCATGAAATTTCAGTGTAACAGCGTCATTACGGATCTCAAACTGATCGTGACCAAAGGCTACTTTGCCGGTGGCCATGTTATCGCTGTGCTTCTGGGCCAGCTGTGAGCAGTATGATTCCAGTTTCAGGGGAGGCAGGCCTTTGGTGGCTCTGAACTCGTTGGTATAATAAAGGATGTCCTTGATCAGTTTTGCGTCGCCATCGGCGGTAGGCTCTTTGCTGGCGGGAGCAGGACCCTCTTTTACAGTAGTGCTGCTTTTAGCAGGAGCTGCCGATCTGGAACAGGAAAATACGAACAGGTGGAAAGTCAGAAAAAATCCGAATACGGCAAATGTGAGCTTGCGGTTCATAGTGTGTATGGTAATAGATAATAAATAATTTACATTAGACAAAGATAACCAGTGCTGGTTTAGCAATAGTTATACCAAAAGCTCATATTTGCATTTTTTTCTAACTATTTACTATTCGTTGCCATACATCCATCATGTTTCTGGACCCTAAAAATATAGGAACACGCTGGTGCAGTTTGGATGGTTTCAGTTCCAGCAGTCTTTGTCTGCCGGTAGCCATTGCCAATCCGCCTGCCTTTTCCATGATGAATGACATGGGGTTGCACTCATAACATAAACGCAAACGGCCCCCTGCATATTTTCCAAAAGCCGGATACATGAAAATTCCTCCCTGAATAAGTGTACGGTGTACTTCTGCCACCATACATCCTACAAAGCGATGGCGGTATATTTTACCATGTTCGTCTTTGGCGAGGAAATAGTCGATCGCGTTACGGACCTTATCCTCATAGAGATGATAGTAACCTATGTTGACGGAAAAGATGTCGCTCTCTCCGGGACATTTAAGATTTGGATGGGACAGACAGAACTCTCCTATGGAAGGGTCGAGTGTAAAGCCCTGTACACTGCGGCGGGTGGCGTATACCAGCATAGTAGAAGAACCGTAGATGATGTAACCAGCTGCAATCTGTACATATCCCGGTTGCAGGAAATCCTCCAGCTCACACACGGTGCCGGTAGGCGTTAACCTGCGATAAACAGAAAAGATGGTACCGATAGAGACATTGACATCGATATTACCAGATCCATCCAAAGGATCCAGCAGCACCACGTACTTGGAGTTTTTGGAGTGCTCGTCGTCAAAGGCAATGAAGTTCTCCTCCTCTTCTGAAGCAACTCCGCAGCAATAAATACTGCTACGCAGAGAGCTGATAAACTGATCATTGGCAAATTCATCCAGTTTCTTGACTTTCTCTCCCTGTACGTTGATTTTGCCTGCCTCTCCCAGAATATCAGCAATACCGGCCTTATTGACTTCTACGTTGACCCGCTTTGCAGCCAGCCCTATATCACGCAATAAACCAGACAATTGTCCTGTTGCTCCGGGGTAATTCCTCAGCTCCTGGATAGTAAACTCATCCAGAGTCATTACTTTTCTGTTCATATATAATGGATTAGTTTTCTCATAACTGTGAGCTGCCTCTGGCATTCTCGTCTCATCAGCTAATTTACCGAAAACAGACATTTTAATGAAACTGTCATTTTCCACGAAACAAATTTTAAAACAAATTCAAAGTTGTCTTACTTTGCCCCGTATTTTTTCACGGAAGATTAAGCATATATGAAGGTTTTCAAATTTGGAGGTGCAAGTTTAGAAAGCGTTGAACGTATTCAACAGGTAGCTACTATCGTACAGTCATTCCCGGATCAGCAGATACTGATCGTGATATCTGCGATGGGTAAAACAACGAATGAACTGGAGAAAGTAGCGCAGAACTTCTATCTGCGTAAGCGTGAAATAGCAGCACAGCTGCTACATAACATCGAAGAGCAACACCTTGAAGTAGCCGATAAACTGCTGGGTACCCGTGATAATCCGGTATTCGAACAGCTACAGCAATTCTTTACGGAAGCTGAATGGACATTGGGCGAAAAACCGGGCCGCTCATTCGATTACTATTATGATCAGCTGGTAAGTCTTGGTGAACTACTCAGTACAGCCATCGTAAGTGCTTATTTTAATCTGGCGGGTGTGGCCAATAACTGGATGGACGTTCGTGATGTATTCCGTACAGACGATACCTTCCGCGATGCCAATATCGACTGGACTGTTACAGGACAGAATGTACAGGAGAAGGTATTGCCACTGTTTAAAAAGGCAAATATCATCATTACACAGGGTTTTATCGGTAGTACTGATCAGAATGAAAGCGTGACCCTCGGTCGTGAAGGCAGTGACTACTCAGCCGCCGTATTTGCCAATCTGCTGAATGCAGAAAGCCAGACCATCTGGAAAGACGTGGAAGGCCTGAAAAATGCCGATCCAAAGTTATTCCCCAACACGATCAATATCCCTGAAATTACTTACAGCGAAGTGATCGAAATGGCTTACTACGGTGCACAGGTGATCCATCCAAAGACCATCAAACCACTGCAGAACAAGCAGATTCCCCTCTATGTAAAGAGTTTTCTGAATAAAGATCTTCCGGGTACCGTTATCAAGGAAGAAACGGAGACAAAGCAGTTACCGCCCATCATAGTACTGAAGAAAAATCAGGTACTGCTGACCATCACTTCCCGCAACTTTGACTTCATTACTGAAGACAGGATCAGCGACGTTTATGAGCGTTTTCACCAGCTCAAAATCAAGATAAATTTGATGCAGAATGCCGCCATCAGTTTCTCCTGCTGTATTGACAATAACCCGGAGAAAATAGAGGCTTTGATGAAGGCATTACATGATGACTTTAAAATCTCATATAACGAAGGTTTAGAATTACTGACCGTGCGTTATAATCAGGACGGATTGTTGGAAGAACTGAGCAAAGACAGAACTGTCTTGTTGGAACAACGATCACTCATCACAATTCAGCGTTTACTGAAATAAAATTTCCTACCTTTTTGCAACCTTTTCCCTGCAGGTTCGTCTTTTAATAAACAACCTGCATGAAAAAGGTATCCATATTTATTATCATAACCCTGGGTATCCTTGCCATTATTGTACTGGAGGGCAGGGCTTTACATCAACTGCGAACGGAACGAACGGGAGCCAACCCTGAAATGCTTCCATTTTACCTGCTCTGTATCGGATCCGAGTGGGTGATACCCGCTGAGAGTAAGCCATCCCACCAACAATCTGAGATTTAACCTTATGAAAAAAATTCTTTTGATTGTCATCCTGGTAATCGCCGGGTCAGGCACTATTTATGCCCAACAGGTTTCAGGAAAGATCACCATTAAGACAACAGAAACCAACGGGCATCCCCTTCCTTTCGCAAACGTGTTGCTACGGAAAGCGAAAGATTCTACGCTTGTAAAAGGTGAACTGAGTTCTCAGGAAGGAAGCGCCACCTTTGACAAAGTAGAAGCAGGTCGTTATTTTATTCAGGCCAATCTCATGGGGTACACCAATGCCAGCACTTCGGTATTCAGTATTGACGCACAGCACAAATTGGTGCAGCTGCCCACCCTGACACTCTCCCCTGCCTCCAAAACGCTGGAAGGTGTTACTGTATCTGCACAGAAACCATTTATTGAAAGAAAGAACGGAGCCACCGTTTTAAATGTGGAAAGCAGTCTCGCCGCTTCGGGTGGTACAGCGCTGGATGTATTGAAAAGAGCCCCGGGTGTGCAGATTGACAAAGACGATAATGTCATCCTGCAGGGTAATCAGGGGGCGACTATTATGCTGGATGGTAAACTTACTTACCTTTCCGGCGAACAACTGGCGAATCTGCTGAGAAGTCTGCCGGCAGAAAACATCTCCACCATCGAAATCATCACCAGTCCTTCCGCTAAATACGATGCTGCCGGCAAAAGCGGTATCATCAACATCAAGACTAAAAAGACTGTTATAACAGGTATAAATGGCTCCTATAATCTGACAGTAGGTACCGGCAAATACGGGATGTATACAACCGGACTTAATCTGAACTGGCGGACCGAAAAATTCAATCTCTTTGGTAACTATAACAACGGTAACAGAGGCTTCTTCCAGACCCGTTATATCGAGCGGCACATCGAAGGAGATCAACCGATATTATTTGTGTCAGATGTCTATAACAGACGCCGTTTTAAAAACAATAACTACAAAGCAGGATTTGACTATTTCATTAACAGCAAACATACGGTCGGTGCGCTTGTAAGGGGTTATAGCAACTCTTTCTGGCAGGATGGTTTTAATACCAATCCGATCAGCAGTAACGGAAAAGTTGATTCTACGCTTTACTCTAATACAACGATCAGGAACAAATTTTCCAATGTTTCTTTCAATCTGAATTATAAAGGCCAGCTGGATACTTTGGGGACAGAAATTTCAGCAGATGCTGACTGGGCAACATTTAAGGATAATAACAATATGCTGTTGAACGATAGCATGTCTTACCTCGTGGATCCGGTATTGAATTATCATTCCATCCGTAACAGACCGATCAATAATGTAACCATTAAAAGCTTTAAAGCAGATCTGGTGCTGCCATTCAATAAAACCACCAAACTGGAGACCGGTTTTAAGATCAGTTCTGTGAAAACAGATAATGATCTGCGCTATGACTCTCTGCTGAATGGCAAGTACGAACGGGCGATTACACAGAGCAATCAGTTTATTTACACGGAAACAGTTTATGCCGGTTACCTGATCTTCAAAAAACAGATCCACAATACCGATATTCAGGCCGGCCTGCGTGCGGAACAGACAAAATCCGACGGTTATTCCGTGACCTTGCAGTCCCACGTAAAACGCTCTTATCTTGATTTCTTCCCCAGTCTTTCTGTAGATCAGAAACTCAGCGAAAATCATAAGATAGGGGTGAACTATTCGAAGCGTATTTCGAGACCGAATTACGGTGATCTGAATCCATTTGTCTGGTATATCGACAAGTACAATTATTTCAAGGGAAATCCATACCTGTTACCGGAGTACACGCATAAAGCGGAAATCAGTTACACGTTTAAACAGAAGTATGTGGCGGCCCTCTCCTACGGACTGACCAAAAACATTGTACTGGAGTATATGATCCAGAATGACACTTCAAAAGTGACCACTTTCTATGACAGAAACTTTGAGCGGAGCTATGTATATGGCATCACGCTGACCATCCCGATAGATCCTTTCAAATGGTGGAATATCACCAACAACATCAACGCCAACCGTACAGCATATGATGTGAAGGATACGATGGTCAATCTGGCGACCAATACCTGGGGCCTGAACTATCAGACGACCCATACTTTTACCTTACCGAATGACTGGAAAATGGAGCTGAATGGCTACTATGAGAGTCCGTTTGTCTGGGGGGTATACAAAATAAGGTCTTCCTTCGCGATTGGCGCTGGTATACAGAAGTCGTTCATGAATAAGAAACTGGTTACGAAACTGAATGTTTCTGACATTACTAACCGTGAGCAGTTCCGCGGTACTGCCCGGTTCGATAACATTGACATGTACATCAATAACCGCTGGCAGAACAGGCGCGTAAATCTGGCGCTGACCTGGAATTTTGGTAACAGCAACATAAAAGCGGCCCGCGACAGAGATGCGGGGGCTGAACAACAAAGGGTAGGCAGTTAACGCGTACCCTTTATATAACCTTCTAGGTTGTCGATAATATAGCGCTGTTCGTCAATTACATATTTTACGACGTCACCGATGGAAATCATACCGACCAGTCTTAGCTGGTCATCTGTAACGGGTAAATGGCGGATGTGTTTGTCCGTCATTTTTACCATACAGTCCTGAATACTATCCTCTTCAGTCACCGTAAACGGGTGTTCCGTCATAATTTCCCTGATTAATGTCTCTTTGGAAGCCCTGCCTTTCAGAATAACCCTGCGGGCGTAGTCACGTTCGGAAAAGATACCCAATACTTTGTCGTTGTCGCCGAGCACCACCAGGGCACCCACATTTTTGTCCACTAATACGCTTAACGCGTCAAATACAGTATCATCTGGCTGAACGGAGTAAACAGCATGGCCTTTCACCCGTAGAATGTCACGTACAGTTCCCATAACGAGGTAATTTAGGTGTGATGAATGGAGGAATACAAGCCCTTTCTTTCTAAGTTAACATTTTATGCCCAAATTTCCCCCTTCCCATATAAATTTTCAGTCGCATCTTGCATACAGTATTTTTATATATTACTTTACGCAATCGTTCGTTAAAAAACTGTGACTATTTACAACCCTGATAATTAGCATTGTATGCGCAAATTGAGAATACACCTGGCAATCGTCGCTCTAGCGGGCCTACTGACACCGTTCAGTAGTGTATTTGCTCAGAAGATCTTCAAAGACTGGCCAATGGGTACAGAACCGGCGGCTATTGGTCTTTTTGTGGCCAACCACTATGTAAGCGGACCTTTTTACAATTTTGGCAACCCCGGTCAACCACAATCCATTACTTATCCGGAGGTTTGTACGTGGTACGGTGCACTCCAGTTCGCAAAAGCAAGCGGCAATAAAGAACTGGCGCAAAAGCTGGCACTGCGTTATGAACCTTTACTGGCACAATCCCAGAGCCTTGTTCCCAGAGCAGATCATGTTGATCACAGCGTATTTGGAGCGGTTCCGCTGGAATTATACCTGCAGACCAACCAATCCAAGTATCTGGAGACGGGAAAGGCGTTTGCCGATCAGCAATGGCAACTACCAGACAATCCACAGGCCGGTCAACAGGAATTTCAATCCAAAGGACTTTCCTGGCAGACCCGTATGTGGATCGATGACATGTACATGATTACTTTATTGCAGGTGGAAGCCTTCCGCGCTACCGGCAACAAAGAATATCTGGATCGCGCTGCCCGCGAAATGGTCGTATATCTGGAGGCAATGCAACAGCCTGAAGGATTGTTCTTTCATGCGCCGGATGCAAAGTTCCTCTGGGGTCGTGGTAATGGCTGGGTAGCCGCTGGTATGACGGAATTACTGAGTGTGCTGCCTTCCGGCCATGCAGACCGTGCAAAGATCATGGACAGCTATAAAAGATGATGGCTGCCCTGAAGAAACTGCAGGACAAAAACTATATGTGGCACCAGCTGCTGGACGACCCGACCTCTTTTTCAGAAACTTCCTGTACGGCTATGTTCACTTACTCAATGATCGTAGGTGTAAAAAAAGGCTGGCTGGAGGAGAAGGAATACGGTTTGACAGCCAAAAATGCCTGGACCACGCTGGTAAAATACATCAATGAATCCGGTGATGTAAAGGATGTATGTGAGGGTACCAACAAAAAGAACGATCAGCAGTACTATCTGAACCGCAACCGGGTAACCGGCGATCTGCATGGTCAGGCGCCTGTATTATGGGCGGCAGCGGCTTTATTGGATTAGCCAACTGACGACAACAAAACAGCACTAAATTTCCACTGATAATGAAGTACAAAGGCCTGTCTATCACAGGAATTTTCCTTTTCTGCCTTTCCGGCATCCACGCGCAACAGCGATATACAGTAGTATCGCCAGATAAAACGGTCACATTGACCATTCAGGTAGGCTCAGATATTACCTACAGTCTCTCTCAGGATAACAAGGAACTGATCTCCCCGTCTGTCGTGTCGTTTAAAACCGATGCAGACAAGGGAAACGTATGGAAGGTCAGTAAAGCGAAAACGGGGTCTCATGACGGCGTACTGACGCCTGTCATTATGCAGAAAACCAAAACAATCGCTGACAGGTACAATGAGTTGCACCTCGATTTCAGCAACGGACTCGCACTTGAATGGAGAGCGTATGACAATGGTATCGCCTGGCATTGGCTGACGACCAGCAAAAAGCCTTACAAGGTGCTGGAAGAGCAGGCCGCTTTCAGTCTGGATAAGGAGGGAAAGGCATGGTACCCACAGGAGGACGGTATGTTCTCTCACAACGAACGTAAATACATCCAATATAAACTGGACAGCATTACCGAAAAGCAGCTGGCCAGTCTGCCGGCTTTATTCGAAGTAAAAGGCACCAAACTGCTGCTTACAGAGTCCGGTCTGTTCAACTACGCCGGTATGTGGCTACGTGGTCAGGGTGGCGGTAAGTTAAAAGCGGTGTTCCCTTACTACCCTAAAGAGAAAAAGGTGACCAGTGACCGTGATGAACAGGTCACTGCCCGCGAAAACTTCATCGCTGCTATTCAGGGACCACAATCCTTTCCATGGCGACTGGTGATGATTGCCCGTCAGGACGGTGAACTGCTGAACAATCAGCTGGTTTATCAGCTGGCACCTCCCGCGACAGGCGATTATAGCTGGGTAAAACCCGGCAAGGTACAGTGGGACTGGTGGCATTATAACAACATTTATGATGTTGATTTCCGTGCCGGTATCAATAACGAGACTTATAAATACTACATCGACTTCGCTGCTAAATACGGCATTGAATACGTACTGCTGGATGAAGGCTGGTGTGATACCCGCGACCTCATGAAACTGACGCCGGGTATTAACGTAAAAGAGCTGGTTGACTATGCCAAAGCTAAAAATGTCAACATCCTGCTCTGGAGCAGCTGGCTGGTATTAGACAAACAGCTGGACATGGCATTGGATAAGTTCAAAGAATGGGGTGTAAAAGGCATCAAGGTTGACTTTATGCAGCGGGATGATCAGGATATGGTCAATTACTATGAAAAAGTCTCCAAAGCAGCCGCTGCCCGTCAGCTGATGGTAGATTTCCATGGCGCCTATAAACCTACCGGCTGGCTCCGTACCTACCCTAACGTGCTGACGTCTGAAGGCGTTTTAGGTAATGAGATCAGCAAATTTGAAGACTGGATCACCCCTTCACATACGACGACTATTCCGTTTATCCGTATGGCTGCTGGTCCGATGGACTTCACACCCGGCGGTATGCAGAACGTACAACGTGACAGCTGGTCCGCTATTCCCGCAGAACCACTGACATTAGGTACCCGTTGTAATCAGCTGGCCATGTATGTGGTCTATGAAAGTCCGTTACAGATGTTGTGCGACCTTCCGACTCACTATTACCATGAACCGGTAGCTATGGACTTCCTGCAGACAGTACCAACTGTATGGCAGCAGACCATTCCTTTACAGGCGAAAGTAGGCGAATATGTAGCCATTGCCCGGCAAGCAGCAAACGGTGACTGGTATATCGGTGCGATGACCAACTGGACGCCAAGGGAACTGACTATTGATCTTTCTTTCCTTGGTGAAGGAAACTTCAACATAGACAGCTGGAAAGACGGTATTAATGCCGATAGAAATGCAAAAGACTGTAAAAGGGAATCTGGTACGACAGACAGTCACTCGAAACTCACAATCAAAATGACAAAGGGTGGCGGGTATGTAGCGAGGATCCGCAAACAATAATATTAGCAACAAAAAAGGGCAGTGTTAAACTGCCCTTTTTTTATTTAGTCGAGTTTCTTTTCTCCTTTGATAGTAGCTGCTTCCAGCTGATGCTGATCCAGCACAACGATCACGTTCTCTCCTTTCTTCAGCCATGGTGCGGGGCAGTATAAACGTTTCTGCGGACCGATCTCCCAGTAGCGACCCAGATTATGACCATTTACCCATACCATTCCTTTTTTGAAGTTGGTCATGTCAAGATAAGTGTCACCTGTAGCAGTCAGGGTAAAGGTACCTTTGAAGAATTCGCCTTCTTTCACCTGTCCGGTTTTAGATGCCGGCAGGTTTTGTACGAAATCGCTCTTCATTGGCAGCCCATATACTTCCCAGTTCATCAGCGTCATACCATTCAGAGTTACACGGTCGGTGATACCCTTCCGGTCTATCAGTGCCTGTGCGAAGTTGATACGGCCCATGCCTTCCACAAATATTTCCAGTATCGGATCTTTCACATCAGATTTAGGCAGTTCGATACTGTGTTCTCCGAGTCTGCGGTCAATTTTACCTACGTATTTACCGTTCAGGAATACGGTGGCATAATCATGCAGTTCCAGTATATCCAGTTTACCACTTTTATGTCCTACCAATACGGTTTTATATACCATGTAACCATAGTCCTGTCCGTAGGCTTCAAAAGTCTTCGGTTGCACAGACTTCACCGCAGCAGGCAGGTTCTCCCATACGCTGGTGAATGGTTTCAGTTGTATATCAGGAATAGTAATTGTTGGAATCGCTTTAGGGATTGCCGGCAACTTTTTCTTGCTATAAGAGCCGATGAGGTCACGCAGTGCATTATACTTTGCGGTAGTGTCTCCCTGTTCATTTATAGGCGCGTCATAGTCGTAAGACGTCAGATCCGGCTCATACCCCTTACCACCGGAATTTGCACCAGCGGTGAAGCCGAAATTGGTGCCTCCGTGGATCACGTAGAGGTTGAAGGAGCGTTTGGTATCCATCAGGAATTTCACTTCCTTCACGATGCCTGCTTTATCAGGACGTGCCCATTTCTCTCCCCAGTGTGTCAACCAACCCGGATAGGATTCGCTGCTGAAAGAGGGTACGTCCGGATTCTGTTTTTCTGCGGCTGCGAAGTCGCCTTCAGAGCTTCCGGAGTCCAGTCCGATAGCAGCACCCGGTACTGATCCTGCTTCCAGCAATGCAGATACTGGTCCGTCAGCCGTATAGAAAGGCACATTGATACCATTCTGTACCCACATTTCTTTTACCTTGAGCATGTATTCCCTGTCGTTACCGAAGCTGCCATATTCATTCTCCACCTGCACCATAACAATCGGTCCGCCGTTAGTTATCTGCAGCGGTTTCACTTCTTCAGACAA
Source organism: Chitinophaga pinensis (assembly GCF_007896845.1). Taxonomy (GTDB): domain Bacteria; phylum Bacteroidota; class Bacteroidia; order Chitinophagales; family Chitinophagaceae; genus Chitinophaga; species Chitinophaga pinensis_C. The sequence continues at coordinate 87,855 of NZ_VOHS01000021.1, forward strand.
GGCTTTGACATATCTTTCCGTTGCAGCGATATACCTCGGATCCATACAACGCACTTTGATATCCGGTATTCTCAGGAGATATGGCGGTAATCCACCGAACTCCCATTCTGCACATACATATGGACCGGGACGCAGCATTACCCACATTCCCTCTTCCTGCACTATTTTGATGAAGGCACGATATCCCTGTTTTCAGAAGTGAAGTCGAATTTCCCTTCTTCCTGTTCGTGATAGTTCCAGAACACATAAGCAGCAATGGTATTACATCCCATAGCCTTTGCCATCTGGATGCGATGACGCCAGTATTCTTTTGGAATACGCGCAGGGTGCATTTCTCCGCTGATGATCTGGTAGGGTTTGCCATCGAGTAAGAAGTCTTTCTTAGAAAGGGCGAAGGTGTGTTTTGACTGCGCATTCACACTGCCCATACAACTGAGCAAAGCCATTGCGCTGATAAATAAAACCTTTTTCATTGAGCCTGTAAACTTGAGTGAAAGCGGAAAATACTCAAAACGGGCGGGAAAAGGTAAGGATTGGGAAGATTATGGGGGGATGAGGGAAAATAGTATTACAGATGCTGGCTACCGACAATACACTATATTTTTTACATGACAGTTTACTATTTATTCCGCCGGACGATCAGCTACTACATTCCAGCCACAGACCTATTTGAAATATTTAATCGATCAGGAAAAAACTTCCCGCAACATCTTCGCTTTTTAACGTGGGAAAAGGCAATAGGGTAATATTATGCGTCACTTCACGCAATGGAAGGATGAACATGGGTGCATGCAGGTCGGTGATACCATCATTCAACAGGTTTATATTCCTCCGGTAAAATCATTTTCCCAGAAAATGATTTTTGGTGAACGGATGAATGAAATGACAGATCAGCAGGATAAAAAGAGTTTAGTTATGAGACATTGGAAGGACATGTTGAAAGGGTATTTCTACGTTTACTGTTGAGTGGGGTAATCAGGGAGCGAGGCTGTTTAAAACGAAGCGGCTTGAATCCGGTGAAACACCTGGCTCAAGCCGCTTAAATAAATCTAAGTACCCAAATTTGCGTAAGTAACCAATCCTGGGATGGTTTCTATTTACAATTGAACGTTGATTGTGGATCTATACGCAAATAAGATCCATAATGTCTGTAGTTTCTAACACGATCAATCAGTGCTGTTTTATCAGGAACAGAAAGACTGTCTGTGATATAGCGAATAACATCATCCAGTTTATCTCCTTTTTGCGGACAATTTAAGGCCTTAAAAATTTTCACGTTTCCATTGTTTAATATCGCGACACTACTGTAAGAATAGTTTTCACGTATGGGGGAAAAGTGATAAATATGTCCTTCTTTTAAAGCAATACATTCATTAAACTCGGTCTCTTTATTTAAGGTATCTGTTAAATCCCATATAAAAGCACCAACTAATTCGCATTGTTCGTTACATAAAAGCCTTTCCCATCGACTCCCCATCCTGGTTTTAGCTGATTTAATGTCTTAATGATTACACTATATACAGTCTTCTTGTTATAACCACCATCAGCAGTCTTTGTATCCGTACAACAAGTTTCCGTTTTATTAACTGACTGAGCCGGACTCTTTATGACGTGCAAAAAATCAACGCTGACAAAATCATGTTACGGCGATGAATATTCTCATTGTGAAGAAGTTTTTTCATTATTATTTCTTTTCTTTTTCAGCTCTTCAAACACCTTCTGCTCTGCTTTCTGCTCTGCGGCAGTTTCCACATCAAAATCATTTTTACCTCCATTCATTCTTTGCTTAATAGCATCTATCGTTTTTTGATCAGTATCATGATATGCTTCGTGTGTAAATGTAACTACCATGAATTCTTCCATAGTTAATTGTTTGTCACCGGAAATTTTCCGTGCCTCTGCCAATTCATGCTGGTCGAAGTTACCTTCGAATACAGTAATTGTCGCTTCTCTATATTTATCCTTTCCATCTTTCCCCTTGATATAATCAGGCATGGTCTGAAATTTCCCCGTACCACCTTCATTTGCTTCCCATGCCACAGGCCCCTTACCATCATGTGATTGATGCAGACCTAATAAACCATTATTCTTTTTTTCCGGATCCAATTTAAAATTAACCTTGTATCATTATTGGCCAGAGTTCTAAATGCCGTCACAGCCGACTGACTTCCGGAATTATTGATAAGGTTTGCCATTTTTTGCAGATCGGCAGAAGCATTTTGCCAACAGTTATGTGACCTA
>NZ_VOHS01000022.1:12500-29024 GCF_007896845.1 Chitinophaga pinensis
CGGGACGGAAAGACCCCGTGAACCTTCACTACAACTTAACATTGATTTTGAACAACAGATGTGTAGGATAGTTGGGAGACTATGAAGCAGCTTCGCCAGGAGTTGTGGAGTCAACGTTGAAATACCAACCTTCTGTTGTTTAGAGTCTAACTCGGCAACGAGGACATTGTTTGGTGGGTAGTTTGACTGGGGTGGTCGCCTCCTAAAAAGTAACGGAGGCTCGCAAAGGTACCCTCAGTACGGTTGGTAATCGTACGCAGAGCGCATTAGTAAAAGGGTGCTTGACTGTGAGGCCGACAAGCCGAGCAGGAGCGAAAGCTGGCTAAAGTGATCCGGTGGTTCTGTATGGAAGGGCCATCGCTCAAAGGATAAAAGGTACTCCGGGGATAACAGGCTGATCTCCCCCAAGAGCTCATATCGACGGGGAGGTTTGGCACCTCGATGTCGGTTCGTCACATCCTGGGGCTGGAGAAGGTCCCAAGGGTTCGGCTGTTCGCCGATTAAAGTGGCACGTGAACTGGGTTCAGAACGTCGCAAGACAGTTCGGTCCCTATCTGTTGTGATCGTTAGTAAATTGCGGGGACATGACCTTAGTACGAGAGGACCGGGTCGTACGTACCGCTGGTGTATCAGTTGTGCCGCCAGGTGCAGTGCTGAGTAGCTATGTACGGAAAGGATAAACGCTGAAAGCATCTAAGCGTGAAACCTACCTCAAGATGAGTTTACTTTTAAGGGCCGTCGGAGACTACGACGTTGATAGGCTACAGGTGTAAGGGTGGTAACATCGAAGCCGAGTAGTACTAATTGCCCGTAAGCTTTAATTTTATTTTTTTGTAAAGACTATTACAATTTCCCAATATGTTACCTTATTGGTCTTTAATCAGAATAACGCTGCAATAGTGCTGACAAAAGACGAGATCATACTAAAGATCTTATGGTGGTTTTGCCAAGGGTGTTCACCTCTTCCCATTCCGAACAGAGAAGTTAAGCCCCTTATGGCCGATGGTACTGCACAATCATGCGGGAGAGTAGGTAGCTGCCATATTTATTGAGAAAGCTCCGGACGAAAGTCTCGGAGCTTTTTTATTTTATACCTGTTTGTAATCTCTTATCTCCTTTTCTTTCTGAAATCATCATACCAGTGAGCAATGTTGATGGACGCACCCATACCAAAAGCCACAGGTTGAAAATATTCATTGAATTCATATCCACCATAAGTGTCGTCGTTTAACAGCAGCGAAAACATCAACTGCATCTGAAACTTGACATACTTGTACCCTACACGAAATGTAAATGCGGGTTCGTAAAAGGGGAGTGTTTTCGTACCGATGCTCATATAATTAATCCTCCTGTCTGGTTCACTTTCAAATGCCTTTGGGCCAGCATAAAGACTATAAAATTTCAGGATAGAAAAGCGGGAAGTAAAAGCCGCTTCAATAATCGGATGTGAAAAGCCAATACCAGGTTGTATAAAAAACTTATTAAAATGAGATCGTAGCAGATAATCATTGCGGATAGCATCAGGTGTATTATCATACCCTCTTTCGAGCGTTTTAAATGAGCCATTACCATAACCCGCATATACATCAAAGACCATCCTTTTTTTTAGATCTAATGGCTTAAAAAAGCCTACAGCCCCCTCTAATACACCGCCTCTGGTATTATCATCCACAAAAAGATCTTCTCCATCTGAATCTTCGATATTGATGTTATAGTCATAGACATACTGACCATTTGCCATAATTGCAATGTTATTGCTTACAGCAAATGCAGCCTGAAAATTGGTAGGAGATACGCTTCCTTTAAACTCATGTTTTTCCTTCAAAAGAGGCTCATTGACGGTATTGGGAACGTAGATATGGCTGTTGCACGCAGAGAGAATCAACAGCAGACTGCAACATGCAGTAGCAGGCAGGTTGAAATAGTTTCGCATAATGTAATGGGTTTAAGCGGTTACAGTTTTACTCGCTGGATTCCCTTTCAATCAGTTCCACAGGAAATACAAAGTGTTTGGTGATCTTCATGGTGTCTCCATAATTGATCAATTTCACAATTGTATCTACTGCTTTCTGTCCCATCTTATATCCGGATTGTTCGATAGTAGTAAGTGCAGGTGTAATGATTCTTGAAGACTGGTCATTGGAATAACCTACTACCTTGATTTGTTGAGGAATATCAACGTGTTGTCGTTTGGCTTCCTGAATAAATGCAACTGCTGATGTATCATTTGCAGCAAACAATCCATCAGGTCTTTCCTCTGCAGACAATAGTTCCTGAGAAGCCGTGGTAGCAGCTTCCGATGTGAGGTTGTGCACGTAAAGCAGCTGCTCATTAAAAGGTATATCATACTTTTCAAGTGCTGTCTTATAGCCACTTAGCCGCTGCTGATATAGATTACAGCTAAGTATACCTGAGAATAATGCGATACGTTTACAACCTTGTCTGATCAGATGTTCGGTAGCCAGAAATCCTCCCTTAAAGTCGTCTCCGGTAATGGTATAACCCGGGAATTCCGCAGGGACGCGGTCATAGAAAACCAGTGGAATATTATTCTTTATGAATGGAGTGAAATGTTCATAGTGTGTAGTGAACATAGAAGATACCGCAAGCAGACCGTCTACACGAAGAGAAAAGAAAGTATTGACAAGTTCTTTCTCCATTTCAACAGTATCATCAGATTGACCTATCACGATACTGAAGCCATACTTATGTGCTTCATGCTGGATACCACTAATGGCTGTACTTTGAAAATACATAGATGTACGTGGTACAATAAGCCCCAGAATGTTGGAACGGTTCTTTCGCAGACTGGATGCAATCCAGTTAGGTACATAGCCCATTTCGGTGGCCGTCTGGCGTACCTTGTCTCTGGTTTCCTGGTTGATCAGCTTATTGTTCTGCAATGCTCTCGATACCGTGGAAGCAGATAGGTTCAGCACTCTGGCAATGTCGTAGATAGTAATCTTAGTACTTCGTTCTTTCACATTCTTGAGGTTCAGTATATAAATATAGCGATATATTGAGCAACTTTTGTAACAAGCAACAGCATTATTTTCATAGCGTTAAATATTAGCAGTATAAAAGCAGAAAGGCTCCCATGTGGGAGCCTTTCTGCTTTTATACTAACGCATCATCATTTAGGTTCGAGTGCCTGACTGATTCTTTCAGCAAGATCGCTGAGATGATAGCGGCTCAGCGGATCCTGTATAGTTGCAGCTGCAGCACGGATATCGGTACGCAGTGATACAAGATGTGCACGGGCGATACTGCTTACATCTGATTTTGTCGGATCTGCAGGAGCAGGGCCGAACATGATAATCATGCCACCCATAGATGACTGATCTTTAGAGGCCAGCAGCTGAATAACATGATCAACATATGACTTCTGCAGGTTACGACGGAATACGTCGATATTCTTTCTGCTGTATACTTCACTGAAGATGCCTTTTTTCACATCATTCAGGAATGCGGTCGCCTGATAACTACCCGCGCCGTCATTCGCTTCATTGTTGATCAGCTTTACGAGTGTATTAGCACTCAGTATACGATCTAATACTGGTGTCTGACGTGCACCAACGATAGTGGTAGCGTTGTTTCCGGTACGGGATAAGATATCCTTATCAAGTAACCATTTAGGAGTAGTGAATACCTGATCGTTCAGGAATTGAACTGCTTCCAATTGTATTGCTTTTGGTACGGCTTCGTATACGCCACCTTCCTGTTCTACAGTTTTAGGTGTTTCGTATATGCCACCGATGTTCTTCGCGACATGTCCCAGATAGCGGCCGAATTGTGTATTCACTTCGCGGTAGAGTTCTGTAAGATTACCATAACCTTCATTCTCTTCTTTCGTCCAGGTGAGGAGGTTTGGCATGATGCGCTGCAGGTTTTTGATACCATATACACCTGATTTCATTGCATTATCACCAAGGTCTTCATTCTGTGATCTTGGATCATCTGGGTTCATTTCTGTACCAAACCAATACTTCTTCTCTTTCAACTTTTCAACAGTCCATTTGTTGAGCACTGCTTTTTCTGCATCTGCAGTAGTTGCGTCAGGGATGAGTTTATACCCCCATTCAATTGCCCATTTATCATAGAAGTTGATACGAGGGTAAAGATCAGTGCCGGAGATACCATCTTCTGGTTGTGCTACATAGTTAAAGCGCGCATAGTCCATAATAGAAGCTGCGAAGCCATTTTCTTTGGTCCATGCTTTATCCCTTAATTTCTCAGTAGGATAGGTAGAGCTGGAGCCGAAGTTATGACGCAGACCCAGTGTATGACCTACCTCGTGAGAAGATACAAATCTGATCAGCTCTCCCATCAGCTGGTCATCAAACTGCATTTTACGCGCACGCGGATCGTTAGGTGCACACTGTATAAAATACCAGTTACGCAGTAAACGCATTACGTTGTGATACCAGTTGATATGGCTTTCCATGATCTCACCGGAACGGGGATCGTGAATATGAGGGCCGCTGGCATTAGGAATATCAGAAGGCTTATAAACGATAGCAGAGAAACGGGCATCTTCCAGACTCCAGGTAGAATCTTCTTCACGCGTAGGCGCTACTTTCGCAACAACTGCATTCTTGAAACCCGCTTTTTCAAAAGCGGCCTGCCAATCATTTACACCCTGAATTAAATAAGGCACCCATTTTTTAGGCGTAGCAGGGTCTATATAAAATATGATAGGCTTTAGGGGTTCCACGAGTTCCCCGCGTTTATATCTATCGAGATCTTCAGGCTTAGGCTCCAATCTCCAACGGGTAACCATGGACAGGCGTTTAACACCCTGTGGATCCAGATCAAAGTCAGTCACTGATGTGGTGAAATAACCTACACGCGGATCAAAATATCTGGCTTTCATTGGTACAGATGGCAGCAGGATCATAGAGGAGTTCAGCTCCAGTGTAGCGTTTCCTCCCTGTACAGGCATGCCGGGACCAGCCTGACCACCAGATTTGGAATAGGTTTTCACCGTTTTGATCTCCGTATTGATAGGGTAAGACTTGACATCTACTATATATGACTTATCCTGTTGAACGGCGCCCAGTTTGAACATGCCTTTCACACGGGAGTCAAAGAAGAAGATATCATTATCACCCTGTATATATTCAGTGAGATCGATGACAGTACTTTTTCCTTTTTCAGAGAATGCTTTAATATCAAACGCAGCTGCAATTGGTTGTATGTTGGAATTCATTACAGCGTTAAACATTGGCTGACTGGAATCTCTGGAGATTTCAGAATAGGAAATGTTCTTCAGGAAGATACGGTTGTTGGGTCCTTTTTCAAACCGGATCACGTTTTCACCGATTTCATCTCCGCTGTAACCCATCATTGCAGCACGCAGACCTGCGGCTGATTTTGAGATACGGTTAACAACGAGTATGTCTCTTCCAAGGAGGGAATCAGCGATCTCAAAAAATACTTTGTCATCCTGCTTATAGATATTGAACAGACCGGAATCTGCTACAGCAGCTGATGTAATGACTTCGCTGAATTTTTTGGGAGCTGTTTTAGGACCGCTTTTGGCGGGCATAGGTGGACGTGCAGTCGAGTCTTTAGCGGGAATAGGTTCCTGTTGGGTCTTCTTTCGCTTTTGTGCTATCGACATTGTGTTGATACTCAGTATCAACAGAAGCGTACCAGCTGTTGTGGCGACGGTACGGATGGTGTTTTTCTTCATTTGCGTTTATTAAAAAAGGTCGGTTTAAACGAGATTTTGGCAGGTAGTGTTGAAAATACACATATTAAGCAGTAACTTATCGGGGAATTCCATGAACGCTTAAAATGTTACAGGAATGGAGATAGGGGGAATAAGCGGATACCAGGGGGATGAAAAATAATGGCATAGTGTTTATGAATAAATTTGTTGATATGGTATCTTTTATGCTTATATTACAGAGTGAATGAAATGCTGCAATAGCTCTATTACAAACGTTTTTCACCGGACAATGAAGGTTTCATTCCACGTTAAAAATGGTGAAACGGTTATGTAACAGGCTGTGATTATTTGGCGTTATAAGTAATGCAGAAAAAGTGAAAAACGACTCAAAGTGCGGATGGTGGCGGTTAAGGAGAGAAAAATGTCGCAGAAAATTTCTGTTGGAACATTTAAAAAATTTCTTAAATTGTGCGTCCAACTTTGAAAAAAATCAATAAATTTCAGGTTCCAAGGATATTAATCATAAGGGGTGTAACCCAATCTTTGATACAGGTTACAATTGACACATAAAGTGTATGCTCAATAAACAAGTGAATGGAAGGCTGTCTGATGGCGGCTTTCAGTGGCAGCGTTAAATTTTGTGAGTTTTTGAGAGCTGCACTTGTTTTTTTGGGTCAACCGTATAACTTTGCGAATCACGTATTTACATTGCAGAAATAACAAAAAACAATAGTTTAATCTTTAACACTAAAATTCAATCAACATGGCTGAGACTAAAACAACTGTGACTGCAGGTTCTGCCAAAGCAACTTCTCATCAACCTAAAAAGTCATCCAATGTATTCGCATTGCTGGCTGTACCTATCTGTATCGCTATAGGTGTACTCTTCTACATCTTTGTATTGGGTAGTCCTGATAACTTCCAGGGAGGTATCAAAGGTCCGAACGCGCATCCAGTTGAAGAGGGTATCGGAAAATGGTTCGCAACAGTTTATCAGGGTGGTGCTATTGTACCTATTCTTATTTCTGTATTACTGATCTGTGTTACTTTCGTAATTGAGCGTTTCCTGTATATCAGCAAAGCTAAAGGTAAGTTTAGCGGTGCTGACCTGGTAAGAAGAGTTCAGTTCCACCTGGCTAACAAAAACGTAGACGCAGCTCTGGCTGAGTGCGACAAACAGAAAGGTTCTGTAGGTAACGTAATGAAAGCTGGTCTGAAAAAGTACAAAGAAATGATCACCAACACTGAGCTGGATACTGAGCAGAAGATCCTGACGATCAAAAACGAGATCGAAGAAACAACCGCTCTGGAACTGCCAATGATGGAAAAGAACCTGGTGTTCCTGTCCACTATCGCTTCAGTAGCTACCCTGCTTGGTCTGTTCGGTACAGTATTGGGTATGATCAAATCCTTCTCTGCGATGTCAGCAGGTGGTGCTCCGGATTCTGCTAAACTGGCGTTAGGTATCTCCGAGGCGTTGATCAATACCGCTCTGGGTATCGGTACTTCCGCTATCGCGATCATCATGTATAACTTCTTTACTACCAATATCGACGGCATCACTTATGCAATCGACGAGTCTGGTTTCACTTTGACTCAGAGCTTCGCTGCTAACCACAAATAATTTTTAGATTATTTGTGTGGAAATCGCGCAGTTTTGAATCTATATAAAGTAAACTAAAAAAGGAGTAAAGATGCCTAAAGTTAAAATGCCCAGGAAGAGCACGCTGGTTGATATGACCGCGATGTGTGATGTGGCTTTCTTGCTGCTCACTTTCTTCATGCTGGCTACCAAATTTAAACCGGACGAGCCGGTAACTGTGGTAACTCCGTCTTCCATCAATACCAAACTGCTGCCAGATTCTGATGTAATCATGCTGACAGTTGATAAGGACGGTAAAATATTCTTCAGCATGGACGGCCAGCCTAAAAGGCAGCAGCTGATCAATGATCTGGACCAACAGTACAAGCTCGGTCTGAACGAAAAGGAAAAAAATAACTTTATCATTGGCTCCAGCATCGGTACCGATATTAAAAGCCTGAAGACTTACCTCGACATGAAACCTGAAGAGCGTAAGAAAGCTGGTCTTGAAAAAGGTATCCCTTCTGACTCTGCCAATAATGAAGTTGCTGTATGGATCGAGTATGCAAGATCTGCACAGGGTGGAAACCCTAAACTGCAGTACTGTATCAAAGCCGACAATGGTACCCCTTATCCTGTAATTAAGGATATTCTGGATACCTTCAAGGAGAAAAAGATTCAGAAGCTGAACCTGGTTACGAACCTGGAAGCTGCTCCTGCAGGATCTGCAGCAGCTATAGCTCGTGCCGAAGGAAAATCCGACGAATAAAACAGATTTCAAGTAAACGGCAGGCAGCATCGCGGTGTTGAGTTGCTATTGAAAACTAAAAAAAAGAGCTACTATGGCAGAAATGGATACCAGCAGTAGTGGTGGGAAAGGTAAACACCAGGGTACGAAATCCAAGAAGCAGTCTACACGCGTAGACATGACTCCAATGGTGGATCTCGGCTTTCTGCTAATCACTTTCTTCATGTTGACTACGACCATGAGCAAGCCCAAAACAATGGACTTGATCATGCCGAAAGATACGAAGGATGAGAAAGAGCAGAACAAGGTAAAAGAAAGTACTGCACTCACTATACTGCTTGGAAAAAAAGATCGCGTATACTACTACGAAGGTCTTGCACAGGACCCGAATGCTTCGGCAAATCCTGAATTTTTCAAAGCAACTACGTTTGCTAATACTGGCGGCATCAGAGATGTAATTATCAAAAAGCGTGATGAGGTTGCTCAATTAAGGAACTCAAAGGGAGAACCTGAAGATGTGGTGATTATCATTAAAGCTGATAATGATGCTACATACAAGGATTTCGTTGACATTCTGGACGAAATGGCCATTAACCGCATTCAACGTTATGCTACAGTTGACATCAGCGATCAGGATAAAACCTGGATCCAGCAAACTGAAACAGCTAACGGCGGTGGCTCCAAGTAATTTAGAAACAAATTCTTTGTATCCATCCTTAAAATTTAAACAATGGATTCCGCTAAAGTCTTAAAGTCCGATTTTCTGGATATCCTGTTTGAGAACAGGAATAAGGAATATGGGGCTTATGACCTCAGAAGACAATACGACAAAAGGGTACGTAACGCCGTTATCGGTAGTGCTGCTCTGATGTTGGTTGTAATCGCAGGTTATGCAATCAGTAATTATATCAACAAATTAGAACGGGAGAATCCTGATAGGAAACCTGTTATAGAGCAGATCAAGATGGAGGACGTGAAGATTCCGGATGATCCGAAAACTCCACCTCCACCTCCACCGCCACCTGCTCCACCACCACCGGTGAAGCCATCTGTACAATTCACTCCTCCTGTAATCAAGAAGGATGAAGAAGTACCAGAAGATGAAGTACCGCCTAAAATCAAGGAAATTGAGAATAAGGCAATCAGTACTAAAACTGTAGAAGGTGATCCTAACGGTATCGATCCGGGATTACTGGAAGATAGTAAAGGTACAGGTGTGGTAGAAGCTCCTCCTCCTCCTCCAAAAGAAGAGATCTTTACTTTCGTAGAACAGCCGCCTACCTTCCCCGGTGGTGAAGAAGCGCTGGCTAAGTTCCTGAGCAAAAACATCCACTATCCTCGCGTTGCGCAGGAAAATGCGATCTCAGGTACTGTGTTCGTACAGTTCGTAGTAGACTCAGAAGGTAACATCAAAGATGTGAAAACTGTAGGTGCTGCGAAAGGTGGTGGTCTGGAAGAAGAAGCAATCCGTGTGGTAAAAATAATGCCTAAATGGAAAGCTGGTAAACAGAACGGCCGTCAGGTATCTGTACAGTTCAACCTGCCTATCCGCTTTACGCTGCAAGAGTAGCAGAGAGCTAAGGATATTTATCTAAAACCCGGTCCCGGCATAGCCAGGACCGGGTTTTTCTATTTATTGGTATATTGCTGCCTGAATTGTGAAAAATTATGTTAGGGAATAATCTTACCGGATACGACGATACAATAGTGGCACTGGCTACAGCGCCAGGCATAGGAGCAATAGCAGTGATCCGCCTGAATGGCACAAAAGCTATTGATATCTGTAACTCCTTATTCCCCGCCAAAGATCTTCATCAACAGGCTGGTCATACCCTCCATTTTGGCTCCATCGTCGACCGTGGACGTACCATAGATGAGGTAGTAGTCAGCTTGTATAAAGCACCACGTTCCTATACAGGAGAAGAGATTGTAGAGATCTCCTGTCATGGCTCACCCTATATCCAGCAACAGATCATAGACGCCTGTATCCATGCCGGCGCCCGTATGGCTAAACCTGGCGAATATACCCTGCGCGCTTTCCTGAACGGTAAACTGGATCTTACACAAGCAGAGTCTGTGGCAGACCTGATCGCCAGTAACTCAGCCGCCAGTCACCAGACCGCTATGCAACAAATGAGAGGAGGCTTCTCTAAAGAACTGTATGCCCTCAGGGAACAACTGATCAGCTTCTCCGCACTCATAGAACTGGAACTGGACTTTAGTCAGGAAGATGTAGAATTTGCCGACCGTACTCAATTATATCGCCTCATTAATGAAGCCAACGAAGTAGTCCAACATCTGGTTGATTCCTTCCGTATGGGAAATGTCATTAAAAACGGTGTTAATACCGCTATCGTAGGCAAACCTAACGCGGGTAAGTCTACTTTACTGAATACCCTTCTGAATGAAAACAGGGCCATTGTAAGCGATATTGCCGGTACTACCCGTGATACCATTGAAGAGGTGTTGAATATTCAAGGTGTATTATTCCGCCTTATTGATACCGCTGGTATCCGCGAAAGCGCAGATGTGATCGAAAGCATTGGTGTACAAAAGACGATGGAAAAGATCCGGGAGGCAGGTGTAGTACTTTACCTTTTTGATGTAAATGAGACTTCACTGGCAGAGTTACAAGCACAGGTGGACGCGTTCGTAAACGAAGGAGTCAACTATCTGCTCATTGGCAACAAAACTGATATCAGCGGACTCGCCACTATGCGGGAGAAATTTGCTACGGTTGAAGGTATCCTCTTTATATCCGCCAAACAACATGAACACATACAGGAATTAAAAGATCGCCTTGTACAAAAAGTAATGAGCGGTGATATCAACACAGAGGATACAATCGTTACAAACGCCCGTCACTATGCAGCTTTACAGGAAGTATTGAAAGCGCTGCAGGATGTACGGTTCGGACTGGACAGTCAGTTGCCGGGCGATTTATTATCACTGGATATCAGAAGATGTCTGCATTATCTTGGAGAGATAACAGGACAGATCACAAATGAAGATCAGCTGGATTTTATATTCAGTAAGTTCTGTATAGGGAAATAAGATCCTCCATATCTGGAATGCTATATTTCTAATTCGAACGCCTGCAGAATCAAATGAAGGGGATTGAAAAAAGTATGCGTAGCTGATCCGGCAAATAACATTCCAACGGCACGTTGCTGGTGATTGATAAGCAATGATCCTGAATCGCCATATGCTCCCATGTGAGTGGTGATGATCTGATTATGGAAAACCGTATTCACGCCATAGCTACCCAGTGCCCAATAATCCACTTTAATACTTGCACTTGCTGCAACTACCGTTCCGCTGGTGACACCAGTTGTGCGGCCTGTTTTATAGACTACAGGGTTGTCTTCCAGACTCTGTATGCTGCCCAGCTCTTTTATTATCCCAATGTCTTTAACCTTATTAATACCCCCTTTTTCCTGCAGTGTGTAAGCAAGTGCAGCATCGCAAAAATTATTGTATAATGGCCCAAACCATAAAGGAATAAAATTTATCAGGTTGCCTATCTGATTATATGGATAAATACCTCCATCCAGTCTGGCTGGTGCTATTATAGGTGTGCCTATTGGCGCAAGGTTCAGGCTGGAAAAAACATGATTGCAACTGATGAAAAATCTACGATGTGTACCAATCTGCCCTTTCCTTCTGGCATAGATACATACCGTACCCACATCCGATATGATATTTGCACTGCTCTGTCCCGGTTGCATAGGCACCGGCAACAGCGGACTGGCTTCTTTAGAAGAAATAGTTGTCTGCATTGCACTAATATTAAAATTGGGGACTATGGCTTTCTCCATTTCTTCAACATCTACCATCACCTTGTGTCCATCAACAGGTAATGATTTCGGTAATATTCTCCAGGCCGGTAATATCTTTTCGGGCAGTTTTTGTGGTACAAACGCCTTCAGGCATATTTCCCCGGTTTCTTTACCTTTTACCCGTCGTCTGCCAATGCCAATAGCGTTAACATCTGGCTGGCCAATCAGGAGATTTTTGAATTTATTTAGTGCAACTCTGGAACGCAGATTTTTTCCTTGCAGCGGATTGTCAATATTTTCTTCCATAACAGATGACCATATTTAATGAACAAAAGAAAACTCCTTTTCCTGCCAGCTGTTGCAACCCCTGTGTATTTCCTGCCATGTATTATTATTAACATATCCATACCTAATGTACATGTCTACAATAGGAGTGATGAGTGCTTCAAACTCTGTCAAAGAAATTTGTAGCGCTTCTATTTCCCATTGAATATCTTTTATACCGACGATGGAAAATAATTCTGGTAACCCTCTGGCGGCAAAACCATTCTTTATAGCCCATAAACAGATGTCGGCTACCTTTCGTTCAGTTTTCGGATCGTTCGCGTGGAAGGAAAGGCTTGCCCAGTCAGTGTCGATAAAAACAATGCGGCCGTCATGTCTGGTCACTCTAGCCGCCTCTTCCAATGTTTCGGCTGCATCTTTTATAGATAAGTGCTGAAGTACTCTTTCACATCGACATGCATGGAAAAAATCACTTTCAAAATCTAAGTGATGTGAATGTCCTTGTATAAATTTCACCTGTGTTTGTCTGCCTGCTTTTATTGCCGATCTTGTAGATATCTCAATCATTCGTTCATCAGCATCCAATCCAACTACCTGACCTCCAATGCCTGTGATGTCACTCATCCTGAGTACATCCATACCTGTACCAGCGCCAATGTCTAAAGCTTTCATACCTTCTTGTAATTCCATCAACTCATAGCTCTTCTCCTTTATTTTTCTGATGGCGGGCCTTTCGTCGGCGGAATATAAGTATCCCGGAGAAAATGTTTTGTTCATGTTAAATTGGTTTAGTCAATTGGCTCAGACGATAGGCTCATCAGGTGGGGTGATATCGAAGGCGCCTTCTATAGGTGCTGCACTGACAAATGGATCAGATGCGCTTAATGGCCATGATAAATGTGCACCTTGCTTTGTTGCATCCCAAAAGGAAGAAGAAGTCTCGTCTGATTTTACATCAGTATGTACATCTGGTCGCCATACTCCGGTGAGTGGTGGAAAGAAACAAGGAGCAAGATCTGCGATATGTGGAGTTCCTTCTTGCTGGTTCCATGTCTTTAAATGATGAGGGCCATAGTAGGAACCTATTGGTGCGATGAGTGTACCGCTGTCTGTGAGTTGATCTGTAAATGCCTTTAGCATGTCAGGAATGGCGGCGCACACTACGATAGCATCAAATGGGGCATGCTCAGGCCATCCAAGCCGCCCATCACTGGATTTTTGTGAAATATTGTTAATCTCCAGTTCCCGGAATGCATCAGAGCTTAACCATAGTTGCCATGGATCATGTTCTACTGTAAAGACTTTGTCTGTCAACAAAGAAAGTATTGTCGTCACATAACCTGTCCCCGTAGCATATTCCAGTACCGTATTGGCATTACCATCAAGTACTGCTTGTGCAATTCTTGCTACTATGCTGGGTCTTGGCAGGAACGCAGAAGGTCCCCACAACTCTATATCTGCATAAGCCATACGCCACAATGCCGGAGGCGCAAAAGCATGTCGGGGAACAGCTGCTATTGCCGCCAGTACTTTCTCATCAAAAAGATGTAAGTTGTTCAGACTGTCAATCAGCTGATTCCTTGCATCTTCAAGATCAGGTAGATTTCTTTTCTCTAACAGCTTTTTGCTGTTTACTTGTTTTCCTGGGATATTTGATGTATCCATGTCAGTTATATTTATAATGATGATCAAAACTGGAGATAATACCAGATATGTGTTTTTCATCAATTAATTCTCCACAGGCAGCGGCATATGATAGTGACTGAATAACTCTTTTAGCTTTTATGTAGTCGGTTTGGTGAAAGGCATTAAATTTCTTGCGGAGTAATAATACATCATCCTTCCCAATCTGCAGATTGTAACAGATATCGGCTATCGGATCATGAACGAATACGCCCGTTTCAAGATCTGCAAATTCAGCACTAAGGGTTATATTGTGTTCAACGAGGGTATATATCCAATTAGGTGTATATCTGCTGACGCCCGGATGGTGATAATCATGTAAGAACCCATGTTCTTTTACCAGCCGCATTTGCTTGCCTAAACAAGTAGCAAACCATTCCAGATAGTCTTTTACTGATAGTGCTCCTCCCAATTCGCTGGAAATTCTTTTTCGTGCAAGGTCAAAAATTGAAGTGCAATATTTTTTGATGATCTGTTGCCGGTAATGCTGTGCGCGCGAAGAATAACCGTTTGTGCCCGGTTTAACGACTTTATAAAAATCATCGGCTGCAGCAGAGAATGATTCAAGGTCAGCAGCTGCGTGGCTTAACCTGTTTACCTGTTGATAGTCTGGCTCATTAGTATTATATCCCAGAAAATCGGCCATATCTTCAATAATCATAGAAGATATTCTCGCACTATGTTGCAGACTATGATAAAATCCGGCAATAGGATCGATTTGCTTTACGCGCAATACATTTCTGAAAGCCCGGATCATAATGGCCCTGCCAGAGAAAGTACCATCCATCATTTGTACCTGTTCTCCTTCCATCTCAATGATCGCAACAACCTTACACGCCCGGCAACCTATTGCATTCAGTTTGTCTGCAAGGTTTTTTCGATGCTCTGCTCTTATCACTGCCACTTTACCATCAGGATTTCTACCCACAGCGACGAAACCGTTGACGCTATAAGGTGTTAGCCCTATACCCGTCGCAGAAAAATCTTTATATTCAATCCCGTCCCTTAGTTGAAGCAGATCCACGAGGAACGTTCGTCCAACTCCCGGCTCTATCAAGCGTTTGCCGATGCCGCCATTTTCTGTTTTATTACTGTTATTATGATTTACTGTCCGGCAGAGGTAATAAAGCAGACTTTCATTCTGTTGTAACGGAGTGGGGGTGTCTGCTTTCATTTCAAACAGAGCTGGCCCCTCAAGCTGATTATCGAGGTAACGGAATTTTCCTTTATCATAGAAGTCGGTATATACAAATTCATGTCTGGCATCAATAGCGGGTAATATACTACTGAGAGGATGTTCGATACCATCCATATTGCCGTGTATATCTATTTTAAAGGTTACACTGTCACCGCTTTTTTCTAAATATACGCCCTGAATATCCTTGCCATGTACGGCGATCGGATCATTGTCAGAAGGCATCAGGTTACTGTTGATTTCACCAATAATCTTTTCTCTGACTGCTCCTATGCATAATTTATCGTTTGCCTCTGTTAAGCATAGTTTCCCATGAATATTTCTTTCAAAACAGGAGCTATACAAATCATTTTCTTCCCGCCTTAAACCTTGCATGGTAATTTGCCAGAAAAAGAATTGATCAGATTCGTATGCCGGATGTGCTCCACGGGAACAGTTGATAAAGTCGCTTATTCAGACGCTCTTCTTCCAATGGGTATTCTGCTATCACATCATGGAACTGATCCATCAACATTTCACCAGCGTTGTTGAACTTTGCGCGTGGCAGGATGCCGATCAATGTAGGCTTTAATGGATG
The DNA here is from genome assembly GCF_007896845.1 of Chitinophaga pinensis. Lineage (GTDB taxonomy): Bacteria > Bacteroidota > Bacteroidia > Chitinophagales > Chitinophagaceae > Chitinophaga > Chitinophaga pinensis_C. Next base: position 28,024 of record NZ_VOHS01000022.1, read on the forward strand.
AAGATCTGTATACCATAGCGTTGGGGTTGTATAAATTCATACCCGATCTTCTGCATAAGGTGAGTACGCGGAGCACTCTCAAATACAATTCCGAGTAAGCTGTTAAATGGCAACCGCGTCGCGGCTTGCAGATATAATACCTTATAACTGAGTGAAGGCCGGTATTATGTGACTGTTTTTGTGTAGCTCCTTTCCCAAGAAGTATAGCCGGAAAGAGTTCTTCTCCTCCTGTCCATTGGCATTCCATTATTTCTTCAGCTGTGCTTTTATCCGGTATTACTGTGATAGAGGTCGTTGCCTGTACCTCTCCGGAAGTATTATATGCACTAAGCACAATTCCGTTTCATCACAAGGTCCCCATTCAAGTGTCTCTGGTTTTAACAGTTTAAATTCAGGGGCTTTAGAATAAGTTTGTAGCCGAAGATTATAAATAGCTTTAGCCTCCTGACTGACAGACATGCGCACGCAATTGTTAGTCTCCATATAAATGAGATTATATGTGAATGGCTCAGGCGATATGGATCGCATTAAATGTCTAAAAAAGTACTATTAACGGTGTGGTATCGTGATATTTTAATATGAGATGGAAGTAACAACTAAAGTCAATTTATCGTGAATATCTTTAAATTTATTCAATCGAATCAATTGTCCGACTTATTAGTCTAATGGAAATTTTGAATGTTGGGGTAGTGACAATCTGTAAACAATATTAAGAAAAAAAATTGAAGATTGTATCAAACCGAAACAAATGGTTTTCAAAAGTCGAATTTATTATATGTGTTCCCCCGGGAATGATGATGACCTCAGAACATACCTTTTCTCGCAGACTTATCCTCCCCTGAATACACCACCTTACTCATATCAGTGAATGTCCCACATCCTTTTAAACCCCGGATAATGGTATGATCGGTCTTGATCTTCTGGCCCGACGGAAGACCGGATCAAAAAAGAGACAATTACCTAAAGAGCCGCATCAGTGCACAATAACCAACCTGTATTTG